>NZ_QOVF01000001.1 GCF_008365385.1 Halopseudomonas laoshanensis
CCCCTGTGTGTGGCCGTCAGAGCACAGGGATGTGCGATGACGAGCCCCATGGACGGCTTGGAGCGTGCCACGCACAGGGGCAGGGGCGCTGAAACCATGCACGCCGATCCAGAATCACAAGCCACAAGCCACAAGCTACATAGCCAGCCGCATAGACAGGTCCACAGCCTTGATGTCTTTGGTCAGCGTGCCAATGGAGATAAAGTCCACCCCGGTCTCGGCCACGCTGCGCAGGGTCTTTTCGGTAATGCCGCCGGATGCTTCGAGTGACGCACGGCCCGCCGTCTGTGCCACGGCTTCACGCATGTCATCGTGGCTCAGTTCGTCGAGCATGATGATGTCTGCTCCGGCAGAGAGAGCCTGCTGCATTTCATCCAGGCTTTCCACTTCCACTTCTACCGGCTTGCCCGGCGCCATTGAGCGTGCCTGAGCGATGGCCTCGGCGATGCCGCCACAGGCAGCGATATGATTCTCCTTGATCAGGAAAGCGTCAAACAGACCGATGCGATGGTTATGGCAGCCACCGCAGGTGACGGCGTATTTCTGTGCCATGCGCAGGCCGGGCAAGGTTTTGCGGGTGTCCAGCAGCCGCACTGACGTACCTTCCACCAACGATGCGAAGTATTGGCTGCGAGTGGCCGTGGCTGACAATGTCTGAATGAAATTCATGGCGCTGCGTTCGGCCGTAAGCAAGCCGCGGGCGGGGCCACTGAGCTTGCAGAATACCTGGTCGGGTTGCATCTGCTCGCCATCCTTGACCAGCCATTGGGCTGTGATCGCCGGATCCACCTGACGGAACACTTCATCGGCCCAGGCGGTGCCACACAGGGTAGCGGCTTCGCGGGTAAGGATAGTGGCGGTAGCCAGACGGTCTGCAGGGATCAGCGAAGCGGTAATATCACCAGAGCCAACATCTTCTGCCAGTGCTCGGCGCACATCGTCGATGATGGTCTGCTGCAGGGTGTCGAGGGTCAGGTTGGGCATACGGGCTCCGTCGCGGATCGGCATCAGCCGGCGAGTATACCCGATAAGAGAAGAAATACCCGCCCAGGGAGGGCGGGTATCACAGCGTTGGCTTAGTTGTTTTTCAACAGATTGGCCGGGTTGTTGAAGTAGTCCTTGGTCAGCTTGAAGACCACAGGGCTAAGCAACAAGAGTGCAACCAGGTTGGGAATCGCCATCATCGCATTCAGCGTATCGGCGACCAGCCACAGACTGCCCAGATCAATGATCGGCAGCGTGCCTAATGGGATGGCCAGGATCCAGAGTACCCGGAAAGGGATGTTGGATTTCTCGCCAAACAGGAACTGGGTGCATTTTTCACCGTAGAAGCTCCAGCCGATGATGGTGGTGAAAGCAAACACCGCCAGGCCGATACTGACAATATACTGACCCCATCCGCCCGGCAGGCCTTCATTGAACGCCAATGCAGACATGGACGCGCCATTCTCACCGCTCTGCCATGCGCCGGTAACCATAATCACCAGGCCGGTGATGGAGCAGATGATGATGGTGTCGATAAAGGTACCCAGCATCGCGACGGTACCCTGGCGGATCGGGTCCTTGGTTTGCGCGGCGGCGTGGGCGATAGGAGCGCTACCCAGGCCTGCTTCGTTGGAGAACACGCCGCGGGCGATACCAAAACGCATGGCCGCCCAGATGGTTGCGCCGGCAAAGCCGCCAGCGGCCGCGATCGGGTTGAACGCGTGGTAGAAGATCAGGCTGAAAGCTTCCGGCAGGCGATCAGCGTGCATGATCAGAATGATCAGGCCGCCACCCACGTAGAAAATCGCCATGATCGGCACCAGTTTGCCCGCCACGTCACCAATACGCTTGATGCCGCCAATCAGCACCAGTGCAACCAGCACGGCAATAACGATACCGGTTACCAGCGGCTGAATGCCGAAAGTGCTCTGCAGCGCATCGGCTACCGAATTGGACTGGATGGTATTACCGATACCAAACCCGGCGAGCATGCCGAAGATGGCGAAAAGTACACCCAGCCACTTCCATTTAATGCCCAAGCCATTCTTGATGTAATACATGGGGCCGCCAACATGATTGCCGTTGGCGTCTTTTTCGCGGTAATGAACGGCCAGCGTGGCTTCGCAGAACTTGGTGGCCATACCCACCAATGCGATAACCCACATCCAGAACAAAGCGCCCGGTCCACCGAAGAATACGGCGGTGGCAACGCCGGCAATGTTACCGGTCCCGACGGTGGCAGAAAGCGCCGTCATCAACGCGTTAAACGGGCTGATGTCACCTTCTTCGGTGCTTTTCCGGCCACGCCACAGCATCTTGAAGCCGTAGATGAGCTTGCGTTGCGGCGTCAGTTTAAGGCCCAGCGTGAGGTAGAGGCCTGTACCAGCCAGCAGTATCAGCATGGCTGGCCCCCACACCACGCCGTTAATGGCGCTGATTATTCCTATGAGTGATTCCATTTTATTCGGCTCTCCAGCGATTTGTTATAGTCTTGGTTTTTACGGCTGTTGGGTCTGGCGCAAATAGTGAGTCCCAAGATCAGGGTAAACCAGTATTGGCAATTCTGCCTTGATCGGGCTGCGACAGCATGGCGTTCTTGAGCGTTTCTGGCCTGTCTGGGATCGTCTAATTGTTACAGGAATGCGTCTAGGTAAGGATCTTGGCGCCCGATAAGAATGTGAACTTGGTCAAGGAATGAGCGCATAGGAATGTCGGGACGCTAAATGGCTGTATACTGATTTTAAAATTGACGCCATATTCATGACGTGCGGAAGGCAACATCACAGGATGTGAAAGGTGACAGCGTAAAGCCTTGGGAAATACTTTTGAGCTGAGTCCTGTTGGCGTTTTCAAGGCAGTGCCACACTGCCCGGGGAGTATGTATGGCCCGCGATCCTAAAATTGTTCCCATCACCTCCGCCGGTGACATCGGTGCGGGCGGCTTTGATCCGAACAGGCCGTCCAACCTTCCGTCTCCCTTGATGCCGGTGCGCAAGCAGGCGGTCGACTTTCTCAAGTTGAGCCTGACCACCCTGTTTGATAACGCCGATGACAGCCTGTTTGAAATGGCTGATCGTGCTGGTAGCAATAATGAACAAACGCTGTTTTTTGAAGCCATGCGAGCGGTGCGTCTGCAGCGGCACAAGATCACCAAGGATTGTTGCCATGGTTTGATGCGCGAGCTCGAAGCGCTCAATCAGGATGCCGACAAGCCTGTCATTACCTCCATTCATAACTTCGAACTCGACAGCTTGTCGTTGGTACAGCCAGATGAGCTGGAGGAAACGGTTGCGCTCGACAGCATGATTGGCCGTGCGGTAACGCGCAACAAGGCCTCGCTCTCGCATCTGTCAATTCGCTTTAACAGCCTGGTCAAGCGCCGGGTCGATGACCGTGATTTGCCTATCGGTCCAACCATGTTGTCGCAGGTTTTCGTCGAGGCGTTGTCCGAGATGGAGCTCGACATCAAGGTGCGGTTGATTATTTTCAAGCTGTTTGAGCGCTATGTGTTCAATCAGGTGGATGGATTTTATGATGAGGTCAATAAGCAGCTGATCCTTTCCGGCGTGTTGCCGGATCTGAAAAATACTGCGGGTCGTCAGGCTGCTGCACGCATGACGGGGTCAGCCCCTGTGGCGGGCCAGGCTTATCGTCAAGCAGAAGGCGGCCAGCAGGATTTCGCCGAGCATCAGCAAGTGCTCTCCATGTTCAGCGAGCTGATTGGCAACTGGCGCCACGCCAGCGGCGATGCGGCCTTATCTTCCATGGGTTCGCCATCTACCCAAACGCTGCGCAGTAACGAGTTGCTCGGCATGCTGGCTGACCTGTCGAGCCTGGATTTTGCCGATGACGCCAGTCAGCGGCTGGACATGCGCTCGCAGATCAATCAACTGCTGCGGCGCCAACGCGATCAGCATGGCCAATCCCGCTCACTGGAACGGGTGGATGATGACGTCATCAGCCTGGTTTCCATGTTGTTTGATTTCATCCTTGATGACCCCGAGTTGCCTGCTGCAGTCAAAGCGATGATTGGTCGTCTGCAGTTGCCTATCCTGCGCGTGGCCATCGCCGACAAGCGTTTCTTCAGCCAGTCCAGTCATCCAGCGCGGCGTCTACTCAATGAGTTGGCCCGCTCCACCATGGGCTGGAGTGACCAGGACGATTTGCGCCGCGATCAATTGCACGCACTGCTGGAAAGCATCGTGCAACGGCTGCTCGATCAGCCAGAGCCGGATCCCGAGCTATTTGCCTCCCTGCACACTGAGCTGGCGGGCTTCATCAACGTCGAGAAACGTCGCTCGGAACGATTGGAACAGCGCACCCGTGATGCCGAAGAGGGCAGAGCACGCATTGAGTCAGCGCGAACCCAGGTAGCCTTGAGCTTGAATGAGCTGCTGATGGGCAGGACGCTTCCGGTGTTCGCGGTGGATCTGTTGCGCGATACCTGGAGCCAGGTAATGCAGATGACCTGTCTGCGTGAGGGCCATGACTCTGCGGCCTGGCGTGAGGTCAAGCGGACTGCGGAACAGATGCTGGAAAGTATCGAGCCGCTGGGTGACAGCGCACCCGCTGCGCGGGAGGCGCTTAATGCGCGGGTCAGGCAGTCGATTGCTGACGGTTTGCAGTTGATCGGTTTGCGCGCGGAACAAGGCGCGCCTCTGCTGGTAAAAGTGCAGCAGCTGCAACAGTCGCGTTTGACGCCACCCACCCCTGCAGCGCAGCAAACTGCGCCCAGGGTCAGCGCAGCGCCGCAGCCTGAGTTGAATGAAGGTGAGCCCTTGATGGCCGCCGAGGCGCGGCCAGCGCCCTACGATGCCGGGAATGCCCAAGGTGACCATCAACCCGATACTGCGGAGCCGGTTGCCGATATTGCTTCAGTGAATTCTTCGCCGGAGCTGGAGCCATTGCCGGAGGTGCCCACCGTCCGAGTGGAGGCGCCAATTATGCCGGCTGAGGCTTTACCAACCGAGCCCGAGCTGGTTGGCGATCTGCCGGACATAAAAGCGGCTGCCTGGGTTGACGCGCTGCACACCGGGAGTTGGTTTGAATTGATGACCACCGTCGATGCGCCGGCGCAACGCTGCAAGCTGGCGGCTATCATCAGCTTCAGCGGCAAGTACATTTTCGTTAATCGTAGTGGCGTGAAAGTCGTCGAGTACAGTGCTACCAGCCTGGCTCAACAGTACGAGCAGGGGCTGGTGCGCTTGCTGGACGATAACCAGTTGTTTGACCGGGCGCTCGAATCGGTGATCGGCAATCTGCGTCGGCTTCAAGCCAGCAAAAACTGATTCAGCGAGGCTATTCCCCGCAGGGGTGGCCTGCTAGCATAGGGTCTTTCGCGAATCACGAGTCCTATGCAGATTAACGAGCACGATGGCTGGTGCAGTGAGGTCAACCACTGTCCTTCCCCGCATCACAACGACCGGCCCGTGGGCGAGGCGGTTTCGTTGTTGGTGATTCATAACATCAGCTTGCCGCCCGGCGAGTTTGGCGGCGGGCATGTACAGTCTTTCTTCCAGGGGCATCTCGACCCCACAGCGCATCCGTATTTCGCAGAAATCGCTCCGCTGAAAGTGTCCGCGCACTTTCTGATCGAGCGCGACGGTGTTGTCACCCAGTTTGTCTCGTGCTTCAAACGGGCCTGGCACGCCGGGCGCTCGCGTTACGCCGGGCGCGAGGAGTGCAATGACTATTCCATTGGTATCGAACTTGAAGGCACCGATGAGCTTCCCTACACCGCACGTCAGTACGATGCGCTGCAGGCCTTGACCAAGGTGCTGCAGCACGCTTTCCCTGCCATTACGCTTCACCGAATCACCGGCCATGAATTCATCGCGCCCGGACGCAAGACAGACCCGGGTCCGGCGTTTGACTGGCAGCGCTATCTTTGTAGCGTGATCGACGCACCCGGCGCGCCTGGGGGGAGACGAGTATGAATTTTCTGGTATTGCTGCTGGTCGCGCTGATCCTGAAATTTACCCCATGGCGCAAGGGTTTCCCGTTGGACTTGCTGGGTAACTGGGCGCGCCGAGTGGCCGCTGCGCCCGCCCGCCCGAAATGGCAAGCGCTGGGCATGTTGGCTCTGCCGCTTTTACTGGTCGGGTTGCTGCTCTGGCTGGTTGAAGGAATTGGCTATGGGGTGCTGACGCTGCTGGTGCATACCTTTGTGCTGCTGTTATGCGTCGGTCGCAATGATCCCTTGCAGGCGATGACGGCACAGTTCGAGCAGGCCTGGGAGCGCGGCGATCGGGAGGCGGCCAGCCTGGTTGCCGAGCGCGATATGAGCATTCGCGCCGAGAATTCTGTTGAGCTGCTTGTCAGTGTGCGTAAACGCGTAGTCTGGGAGGTCTGCGAGGGTTATCTGGTGCCGGCCTTCTGGTATCTGCTACTGGGTCCGCTCGGTGCTATGGCATATCGGATGCTGCAGCAGTTGAAAAAGCCGGCTGAGCATCCCCTGCGCGCCCTGGCGGTCTCGGTGGTCCATGCTCTGGAATGGCTGCCGGCGCGTTTGATGGTATTGAGTATGGCGCTGGTCGGGCATTTTGAACGCACGCTCGCGGCGCTCGGCGAGGTGCTGCGGAGTTGGGAGGTGTCCGCGGAGCAGGTGACGGGGCAGGGTGCAGAAGCCGCCCTGGACGCCCCGGATACCGAAGTAGAGCACCGGTCCGTGATGCCACCTTTACGCAGATTATTGCAGCGCTGTCTGTTCGTCTGGGCGGTGGCCATTGCTTTTCTCAGCGTGCTCGCCTGAGCGGACGTGCGGATTGGCTTAAAGAACTGCGAAGGTTTGCCGATAGAGTCACTGTGAGACAGTTACTGACGCGATTGGCGGTAGAATGCCAAAGCCCATTACTGGCTAATAAAAATAAATGTATCTGGGTCAGGTCTGCCTTGGCCGTTATGGCCCCGGTACGCGGTTGTGCATGAGGAGAGTCTTGAGTGAATAGTCTGATGGCTCCAGCCATAGCGTTGATGAACCGACTTGGTTACGGCATGAAATTCTGCCTGATCAGTGTGTTGTTTTTTATTCCCCTGGGGATTGTCAGCAGCATGTTGGTGCAGCAGGCTTATGACCGCGTGGAGCTGACCCAGCATGCCTTGGACAGCATGGCTTTGCTGCGCCAGAACACTGCGATTCTGCGCGATGCAGAAGCCTTGCGTGATCTGGACATGATCTACGTGCAGTTGGGCCAGGGCGAGTACGCCCAGGATCTGGAGCAGCGTACTCAAGTTCTGCGCAAGAGTGTGATCGATGGCCTCAACGGTTTGGCTCTTGATGCCGATGATCCTGAAGCCGCCGACCTGCTGGCCAAACGCGACGAGTTGGTTAACGTTTACCAGGGTATCGCTGGCGAATCCGTGCGCAACCGCGGCGCCATGTCTACTCAGGCGTTGGGCGAAGTCAGCTCATTGCTGAGCTTCAGCGCCGCCTATGCCGGGCTCCCTCAGGATTACGACCGCAATATCCGCCAGCTGAGCGATCTGCTGATCAATGTCACGCCGAACATCACCTCGTCACTGGGTAACGGACGCTCGGTGGGTGCTTATTCGATTGGCCTGGGTTATCTGAACTCCGACGCCAGCCGCGACATGGATGATCTGTTCGAAGCCATGCAGCGCCTGCGCAGTGACTATGAGCAGGTGCTTGCGCTGGTTCTGGCAGACAGCAGTCTGACGGGCCTGCAATCCTACTCCCAGGCCAGTCTTGAGAGTCTGGATGAAGCCATCCGCATCTTTGAAGATGACATTATCCTGGCCAACAGTCTGTCTGGAACCTGGTCGGACTATTTCGCTCAGCTCACCAGCGAAATCGACAAAACCTACGCGTTCAATCAGGAGATGCTTGACACCCTGGCCCAGGTGCTTGAGCAGCGTATGGCCGAGAATTTCCGCTCCATGATGGTGTTGATCGTATCGCTGTCGCTGGTCGGGCTGTTGATCATTTATCTGTACGCCGGCTTCTATATGGCCACGCGGCGCACGCTCAAGCGCTTGTCCGTGCTGATGGGCCAGGTGGCCGGTGGCGACATGACCGTGCAGGTCGAAGTTGATAGTCGTGATGAGCTGGGCGCATTGGCCAGTGAGTTCAACGACACCGTTGAGCGTATTCGCGAGCTGATACGTCAGGTCAGCCAGACAGCCGGTGAAGTGCACCAGCAATCCCAGCAGGTAGAAAGTATCTCCAGCGAAAGCAGTCATGCTGTTGCGTCCCAGCGCTCCCAGATCGAGCAAGTGGCCACGGCGATGAACGAAATGTCCGCGACCTCTCAGGAAGTGGCGCGCAGCGCTGCATTGGCAGTGACCAGCGCCGAACAGGTGAATACCGAGACGCTGAATGGTCGCAAGCTGGTGGAAAGCTCAGTGGAAGGTATTGGCAAGCTGGCTGGTGAGATCGAGAATTCGGTCAAGGTGATCAACAAGCTGGCAGATGACAGCAGCTCCATCAGCCGGGTACTGGAAGTGATCAAGGGCGTGGCCGAGCAGACCAATCTGCTGGCGCTGAATGCGGCTATCGAAGCCGCTCGCGCCGGGGAGCAGGGTCGTGGCTTTGCTGTGGTCGCCGACGAAGTGCGCACACTGGCGCGACGTACCCAGCAATCCACCGAAGAAATCGAGCAGATGATTGCCCGCTTGCAGGAAGGTGTCAGTGGTGCGGTCAAGGCCATGGGCGCGAGTCACGGCATGACGGGCTCGACCGTGGAGGCGTCGCTTAAGGTCCAGGAGGCCTTGGGTAACATCCTCAAGTCGGTAACGCAGATTGTTGACCAGAGTCAGCAGATCGCCGCAGCGGCTGAAGAGCAGACGGCCGTCAGCCATGATATTGACCACAATATTGTGCAGATCAACCAGACCGGTGAAAGAACCGCCGAAGGCGCCCGTCAGGCCGAGCAGTCAAGCAACCGTATGGGGCAACTGGTCAAGGATCTGCAGCACATCATCAGCGCATTCCGCGTGTAGCCCTGTACCGGTGCGATCCCCGCGCACCGGTGCTTTCATGCAGATGTAGTATTCACTCAGACGCTTCAGGTGCGGGCTTGGGCTTTGGCGCCCACAGCACCTCGGGGGTTTGCTCCTGGCGGGCAATTGTTCGAGCCATGACGAACAGCAAGTCCGACAGCCGATTCAAATAGATAGGTGCCTGCTCGTTGACGGCCTCATGGTTGGCCAGCGTCAGGTAGCGGCGCTCTGCTCGGCGGCAGACGCTGCGTGCCAGATGCGCGGCGGCAACGCAGCGTGAACCCCCAGGCAGAATAAAGTTTTTCAGTGGTTCGAGGTCGGCATTGAAATGGTCGATCAACTCTTCCAGCGCCAGCACATCTGCCGCATCAATGATTTCGTAGCCGGGCACAGCCAGTTCACCGCCCAGATCGAATAGCCGGTGCTGTATCGGCCCGAGTACTTCGCCGAGCGCGATCAGATGTTGGCCCAGCAGGTCCGCAATCAGCATTCCCAGTTGGCTATTGAGTTCATCCACGCTGCCCATGGCTTCAATACGCGGATGGTCCTTGCCGATGCGACGGCCATCGGCCAGGCCGGTGTCACCGTCGTCGCCGGTCCGGGTATAAAGTTTGCTCAAGCGGTAACCCATGATGGTCTGGTCTCGTTGCGGTAGAGGATAAAGACCCAAATGCTAGCGTGAATGAGCCTGGCGGCATAGCTCGCGCTCAGTCGGGGGGCAGGCCAAGCGTTGCCAGATGTGTTTTTAGCGCGCCATGTAGTTGATCCAGTACCGGCGTGACAAGGCCGGCTTGGCGCGCTACCTCGCAGGCGTAGCCGGTGATGTAGCTGATCTCGGTGCGCCTGCGCGCGTGGATGTCCTGGCGCATGGAGGAGCTGTTCGCTGCAGTTCGGGTGATGACCTGGTCAATGTATTTGCCGAGGTCTGCTCGCGTCCCGCCCGCACCCTGGCGTTCGAGCAGGCTGTGCAGTTCGTCGATCAAGCGAAGGAATTGCGCGCCGGCACGAGTTGGTACCTGGCCATTGTCGCAGTCATACAGCGCCGTGTATGGGTTGATCGCGCAGTTGACCGCCAGCTTTTGCCAGAGGACCGCGAGGATATCGGTTTGCCATTGCCAATTGATATTTTGCTGATCGATGTGTGCTAGCCACTGTGGGCAGTCAGCGCCACGGGGGTCACCGATCTGGGTCTGGCCCTGGCCGGCCCAGATAACATGCTGTGGGGCTGGCATCCAGGCACCGTCGGTTACGCTTGCATAGAGTACTTGTTGCTGCGCGAAAGCCCTCGAGGCCGCTTGCTGGCTGCCCATACCATTTTGCAGAAGGAGGATCGACGCGTTTTGCTGCAAGCGCTGCGTGACGCTTTGCAGCGCGCTCTGAGCAGAATAAGCCTTGGTTGCCAGAATCAAAATATCGATGGGTTCAGTGGGGTCGTCGGCCAGTTGCGCTTGCAGCGCAATGCGCCTGCGTTTACCTGCCTGTTCAAACAGAATACTGCTGCCCGCCGCCTTCCAGGCTCGCAGCGCTTGAGCATCACGCAGAATCAGCCGTACATCGGCGCCGGCCTCGGCAAGCCTGGCAGCCCAGAGCAATCCCAGGCTGCCACCGCCCAACACGTGCAACATGCTCAAGCCTCGGCTGCGGCCCAGCGTACTTCGGTAATCAAATTGGTTTCGTAAGCGCTGCCCAGCTCCGTTTCTACCGTGGCGAGCAGTTCTTCGGCGCTCGGCAGCGGTTGCTTGTTATCAACGGCACAAAGGGCCATGCCTGCGCGCACGCTGAGATAGCCTTCGCTGGTCTTGAACGCCTTGAGATTCAGCCCGTCGTGTAGCCGTTTGAAGCTGTTGGGTTTACAGTCCTGAGGGTCTTCAGCCAGGGTGACAATGGCAAAGTTGGCGTTACCTACACGCGCAATGACGTCGGTGGGGCGCACCAATTGCTGCAAGCGACGGGCAATCCCGCGCAGCAGTTCCTGCTGTACGCTTTCGCCCAACTTGCGACCCAGCTCTTCAAGATTCTGTACGCCGAGTAACAATACACAGCAGATCCCGCCTCGTGAGTCGACATTGCGCAGCACATCGTTCAGCCGTTGCAAGGCGTAGCGGCGGTTGCCAAGTGCAGTGAGGTTGTCTACCAGATTATGTTCTTCCAGCTGCGAATTGTTGTCCGCGAGCATGCGGTTTTCGTCGAGCAGGCGATTGATCAGCTGGGAAATCCGGTCAGCGGCGTAGATGCGCGGGAGCAGTTGTTCGTTCATCGCCGACTTGCTGATGAAGTCATCCACGCCGCGATCAAATGCCTCGCTCAATACGTTGTCCCCCTCGCGCGCGGTCAACAGCACCACATAGGTATAGTGGCCGCTCTGTTCGTCGGCCTGACGAATGCGTGTGGTCAACTGCAGCCCGTCCATTTCGGGCATCAGCCAGTCAGCCACCATGACGCTGGCCGGGCGTTCTTCATGCAATGCCAAGGCGTCCATGGCTGAATTGGCAAAGCGGATATCGGCATAACCAGCGCGCGTCAGGTTATGGCCTATTACCGCACTGCTGAACTTGGTGTCATCCACCACCATGATGCTCAGTTGCGGGTTGGGCATGGCAAGGCTCCAGGTCAGTTGATCAATTACGTTATAATGCCACGAGGATATACTGTTGTTTTGCAATGTATGTCATAAAAATGATGTTTATTTGAGGTATATACATGCCATCTTTTGACGTGGTCTCCGAACTAGACAAGCATGAAGTGACCAACGCGGTCGATAACGCGATGAAAGACCTTGAGCGCCGCTATGACTTGCGCGGCAAGGGTCATTTCGAGTTCAAAGACAAGGAACAGACGGTCCATATGACCGGCGATGCCGAGTTTCAACTGGAACAGATGCTTGAAATTCTCAAGCTCAGTCTGGTCAAGCGCAAGATAGATATCCAGTGTCTGGAAATCAAACCGGCCTTTGCATCAGGCAAGCAGGTCAAGCAGGATGTTGTATTGAAAGAAGGGATCGACAAAGAACTCGCGAAGAAGATCGTTTCTTTGATCAAGGATTCCAAGGCCAAGGTACAGGCCGCTATTCAGGGTGAGCAGGTGCGGGTAACCGGCAAGAAGCGTGATGATTTGCAGGAAGTCATGGCGGTATTACGTGGCGCTGAATTGGACATGCCTCTGCAGTTCAATAATTTTCGCGATTGATATACAAGAGGTTTAGCGGATGGATGATGTGATGGTGCAGTTGGAGGGATTGTCGGAAGCTTGGTTGCCTTTAGTATTGCAATACGGCAGTCAGGTGTTGTTGGCACTGGTGACCTTTGCCATTGGCTGGTGGGTTGTCGGGCGCATTACCTCCGGGGTTCATGTGCTGCTGGAAAAGCGCAATGTGGACCGCACCCTGCACAGCTTTATCGGCACTCTGGTAGGTGTCGGCCTGAAGATTCTGTTGTTGATCAGCGTTGCCGGCATGATCGGTATCGAAACCACCTCCTTCATCGCGTTGATCGGTGCGGCGGGTCTGGCAGTGGGCCTGGCGCTGCAGGGCAGCCTGGCCAACTTCGCGGGCGGCATGCTGATTCTTATCCTCAGGCCGTTCAAGGCCGGCGAGTATATCGAAGCCCAGGGCGTCGGCGGTACGGTGGACAGCATCCAGATCTTTTTCACCATACTCAAGACCGCTGATAACAAGACCATCGTGGTGCCCAACGGCAGCCTGTCCAATGGCAATATCATCAACTACTCGCGTCAGCCGACCCGCCGTGTGGATATCAATATCGGTATCGATTATGGCGATGATGTAAGACAAGCCAGACGCATTCTGCTTGGTCTGGCCGAGGCCGACGAGCGGGTGTTTACCGATCCGGCACCGGTGGTCTGGTTGACCGGTCTGGGTGAAAGCTCAGTCGATCTGTCGCTGCGCATGTGGACCAAGACTGATGACTTCTGGGGTGTATTCTGGGAGCTTCAGGAGCTGGCCAAGGAAGAGTTCGACAAGGCCGGTATTTCCATTCCTTTCCCCCAGCGTACGCTGCATATGGTGGCAGATCCGGCACCGCGGGAAACCGAGAAGCAACCCCAGGCCTAATACCCCGTAGGCAGTTTAAGAAAGCCCGGCATATGCCGGGCTTTTTCGTTTATACGTTGGATAACGCGGCGGATCAGTCGATACCCGGGCGCCGCAGGCGGTCCGGATGCGCCATGCGCAGTAGCATGAACGCCAGCGCAATGGCGGGCAGCCCGGTCAGTGCGGTCAGCATGAAAAAGCCGATCCAGCCTACGTTGGCGGCGAGCAAACCGGTAAAGCCCGCGGCGAACTGGCCGGGCAGGGTCATCAGTGAACTGAACAGCGCATACTGCGTAGCCGTATAGGCGGTATTGGTCAGGCTCGACAGGTAAGCAATGAACACCGAGATGGCCAATCCGCCGGTAATGTTGTCGGCGATGATGGCGACGATCAGGCCGTAGTCCTGCGGGCCGATGTAGGCCAGCCAGGCGAAGGCCAGGTTGGTGAGCGGCGCCATAAAGGCTGTAGCGAGCAGAATCGGCGCGATGCCGAAACGCGCGACCAGCACCCCGCCCATGGCAGCGCCAAACAAGGTCATACCGAGCCCGAAAGCCGCAGCAATATTGGCAATCTGTGCCTTGCTGAAGCCCAGATCCAGGTAGAAGGGGTTAGCCATCACGCCCATAAAGATGTCGCTGATGCGGAAGGTGGCAATAAACGCCAGAATAACCAGCGCTGCCTTGCCATAGCGCTGAAAGAACTCGGCGAAGGGGCAGACCATCGCGCCGATAAACCAGGCTGTCAGGCTCCGGCGCCATCCCGCGTGGCTGGTATGTGCCAGATACTGGCTGACGCGTTCTTCGAACAGCGCGGTGGAGTGGGTCACCTGCACCTTGGGTTCAGCGATCATAAAGGTGGTGATGAAACCCACCCCCATCAGTACCGCCATTACCGCGTAAGCGGTACTCCAGTTTTCCAGCGATGCCAGGTGCAGCGCGCCGGCCCCGGCGGCGAGAATGGCTACGCGGTAACCGGTCACGTAGGTAGCGGCCATCGCGCCTTGCCGGTGTTTGGCCTCGGCCTCGACGCGATAGGCGTCTATCGCCACATCCTGGGAAGCCGAACCAAAGGCGGCCAGCACCGCCCAGAGCGCTACCAAACCCAGATTTTCCCGGGGATCGGTAAAGGCCATGCCCAGCAGCGCGATAGCGATCACAACCTGCGCCAACAGCATCCAGGAGCGTCGACGCCCCAGCCAACGGCTCAGCAGCGGGATGGGTGCGCGGTCGATCAAGGGCGCCCAGAGCACCTTGATCGAATGCGCAATCCCCACCCAGCTCAAAAAGCCGATGGCGGTCAGCTCCACGCCCAGATCACGTAGCCAGGCACTGAAGGTGCCGCCTACCAGCAGCAACGGCAAGCCGGCTGAGAATCCCAGAAACAGCATGCCGATAACACGCGGGTTGAGATAGACGCGTAAACCTTCACGTTCGGACGCTTGAACCGGAGACTGGGATAGAGTCGACGAGGATGCCTGCTCGGCGGGCTGATTGTCGTTCATGCTGCTCCTGTAGGATTGGTCAATCCGGCCACCCGAACCTTTTCATGTCCACACGGCGATTATTGATGATGACACCTTCCGCCATCAGGCGTTGATATTGTTCCTGACCTGAGGGGCTGTCGGCGGAGAGCGACAATTGCCCGACGCTATTGAGAACCCGATGCCAAGGCAGCTCGGTGTCGGCCGGCAACTGACCGAGCCAGCGGCCGGCAAGCCGGGCGCCGCGTCCCATGCCCGCCAACTTCGCCAGTTGGCCATAGCTGGTCACTCTGCCAGGGGGGATGCTCGCCAGCACCTGCCAGAAAACCTCGCGTGTAGCGAGCTTGACCTCTGGTATTCGTTTCTCAGACATGGATAATGTCGCCTTTGTTGTCCAGCCCCTAGTCAAAGGTTTTTTGCGATGTATTGTTTCCGTTTGATTCCCGTTGTGGTCGCTTCGCTGTGCCTGTCCGCCAACGTCCTGGCAGACACCCTCTGGCTCAAGAACGGTGATCGTATCACTGGCACGATCGAGTTGCTCGAAGGCGGCAAGCTGATCATGAAGACCGCCATGGCTGGCAACATCAATGTCGACGTGAAGAATATCAAGACATTTGAATCGGAAAACCCTTTGCTGATCAAGTCCGTGGGTGAGGCTGAGCGGGCGCTGGCGGTAACGGCCGCAGAAGAGGGCGCGATCATGGTCGTTAACGGTGAGCCGGAACCAGTCAGGATGGAGATCAGCTCTATTCAGCAGATGCTTGAGCCGCAGCCGCTGATCGAAGACTGGGTCTGGGAAGGCAACGCCACGGCTGCGCTTGATATCAAGGACACGGATACCGAGCAACGTGATCTGGACATGGCCTTTGACACGCGAGCGCGTCACGGCGACTGGCGCCATGTGCTGGGTGGCGAATTCGAGCGCGATTACCGCGACGATGTGAAAAGCCGTCATCTCTGGCAGACCGACTACGATCTGAGCTGGTTTTTCGACGAAAAGTGGTTCTGGCAAACCAGCGCCAGCTATCAGCGCGATCATGTCAGTGAAGTAAAACGCCGCAAACAGCTGGGTATGGGTCCTGGTTACGAGTGGTGGAATAACGCTCTGGGCCGCTTTGAAACCTCGACACGGATCGACCATGTACGCCTGGAGAATCGTGACGGTACCGAAGACATATTCAACGCCCTGGGCGTCGAATGGGATCTGCGTCGCTTTCTCTACGGCAAGCGCTTCGAATTCCTGCATAACGCTGAAACGCTGATTCCGGATGATCCATCAATCAATTTCGTAGTGGATGCCGAGGTTGGAGTGCGCTACCTGCTGAACAGCTGGGCATCGCTGAGCCTGTTGGCCGAGTGGGACTATCTGGATGGCAACAACGATCAGAGCATCAACGACAAGCGCTATCGCTTTGGTCTGGGGGTTAGCTGGTAAGAAGCAGTCTGATAGATCGGCAGGTAAGAAGGCATCAGCTTCTTACCTGTCGGGGAGTGCGCCGGCTCAGAGACGAATGCCGCCGTCCAGTTCCAGAATCCGACCAGTGTAATAGTCGTTTTCAAACAGATAAGCGGCCGAATGAGCAATCTCTTCTGGCTTGCCCATACGTTTTAGTGGAATACCCGAGGTCATCTTTTCCAGCGCCTCGGGCTTCATTCCGGCCGTCATTTCCGTTTCGATAAAGCCCGGTGCAATTCCCGCTACACGAATGCCGTGGCGTGCCAGCTCCTTGCCCCACACTACGGTCATTGCGGCAACGCCAGCCTTGGCCGCCGAGTAGTTGGACTGGCCGATGTTGCCGGCCCGAGAGATCGAGGAAATATTGATGATCAGGCCTTTGTTGCCCAGCTCGATCATTTTCGCTGCGACTTCACGGGTACCCAGGAACACGCCGGTCAGATTGACATCAATCACCGACTGCCACTGCGCCAGGCTCATTTTCTGTATCTGGCCATCTTTGGCTTTGACCAGCAGCCCATCACGCAGAATCCCGGCGTTGTTGATCAAGCCGTTGATTGCGCCGAAGTCCTCGGCGACCCGGCTGACCATGCTTTCTACCTGCTCCTCATTGGCGACGTTGCAGATATACGAGCGGGCATCACCACCTGCGCTTTTGCATGCCGCGACGGCTTCGTCCAGGCGTTCCTGGTTGAGGTCGACCAGGGCCAGCCGGGCACCTTTGGCTGCCAGGTACTCGGCCATAGAGCGCCCCAGGCCCTGACCGCCGCCGGTAATGATGATCACACTGTCTTTTACTTGCATGCTTGGCACTCCTCGAAGCCAATGGGAAAAATAATCCGGCGCAAGCATGCCCGAGTCATGCGCATTTTAGAATACCCGGTAAGTCGTTCTGGTCATTTTTTGAGCGTAAGGCTTGAACAGAGCCGTGAAACCAACCCTGAACCTTAATCAAAGCTGAAGACCGACATGATGGGTTGAAACCGAACCATGTCGGACCCATATATTAAATTCAAACTTATTATCCGAGGTTTTCATGCCTTTCATTCGCTTGCTGTTACTAGCCGTCCCGTTCATTGAACTGGCTGGTTTGATTATTCTGGGGCAGGCCATTGGCGTTGGCTTAACGCTGTTATGGGTGCTCGGCACCATCGTGCTCGGGATTCTGGTGATCAAGAGCCAGGGCTGGGTGATGGTCCAGCGTCTGCAAGCGCAGATGTCGCAAACCGGCTCGCCGCTGATCGTGCTCAAATCCGGCATGTGGGGCGTGCTGGCGGGTGTCTTGTTGGTTATTCCCGGCGTATTGACTGATGCCGCTGCGCTGGTCTGCCTGGTCCTGGCCTGGCGCCACCGCGGCCAGCCGCTACCAGGTGAGCCTGGCGGCCCCAAGGCCTGGACGCGCGATGGCCACACCGTTATCGAAGGCGAGTGGAAACCGGGTGACGAGGCCGCTCCGCAGCGCGATAAACACATCGACCAACAGTGAAAAAATTTTCGGGGTTCCCTTGAAATTGCTGTTCAGGGCCCCATTAACGCAACACCAGTTTTGACAAGCGCCCGTTTTGGGAGCTGAACGGAACAGTGACGCTGCCTACGGCGCGTCCTTCGGGTCGCAAGACCTGATTTAACTTGAAACCCCGGCTTGCCGGTATTCACATCACATTGGGAGACTCACAACGATGAAAATTCGTCCGTTACACGACCGCGTAGTCGTTCGTCGCAGCGAAGAAGAAACAAAAACCGCTGGTGGTATCGTTCTGCCTGGCTCAGCCGCAGAAAAGCCGAACACCGGGGTAGTGGTAGCCGTGGGTACCGGCCGTCTGCTGGACAACGGTGAAGTGCGTGCGCTGGCTGTGAAAGAGGGTGACAAAGTCGTATTTGGCCCTTACTCCGGCAGCAGCAGCATCAAGATTGACGGCGAAGATCTGCTGATCATGAGCGAGTCCGAAATTTACGGCGTGCTGGAATCCTGATTACAGGCTCACCCGCACTCTCTGTATGAACTGATTAAAGGAAAGCGAAAATGGCTGCTAAAGAAGTTAAATTTGGTATCTCCGGCCGCAACAAGATGCTGGCTGGTGTCAATATCCTCGCCGACGCGGTTAAAGCTACTCTGGGGCCAAAGGGCCGCAACGTACTGATTGAGCGCAGCTACGGCGCGCCGATCATTACCAAGGACGGCGTGACCGTTGCCAAGGAAATCGAGCTGAAAGACAAGTTCGAAAACATGGGCGCACAGCTGGTTAAAGACGTTGCTTCACGTGCCAACGATGACGCTGGTGACGGTACTACTACCGCTACCGTTCTGGCTCAGGCCATCGTCACTGAAGGTCTGAAGTCCGTTGCTGCCGGCATGAATCCAATGGATCTCAAGCGCGGTATCGATAAAGCCACTGCTGCCATCGTGGCCGAGATCAAGACACTGGCCAAGCCCTGTGCTGATTCCCGCGCGATTGCCCAGGTAGGCACCATCTCCGCCAACTCTGACGAATCCATCGGCAAGATCATTGCTGAAGCCATGGATCGAGTTGGCAAGGAAGGCGTTATCACGGTTGAAGAAGGTTCCGGTCTGGACAACGAGCTGTCAGTAGTTGAAGGCATGCAGTTTGACCGCGGCTACCTGTCTCCTTACTTCGTCAACAAGCCTGAGACCATGTCTGCCGAGCTGGATAACCCGTATATCCTGCTGGTTGACAAGAAAATCTCCAACATCCGCGAAATGCTGCCGACTCTGGAGGCCGTTGCCAAAGCTGGCCGTCCGCTGATGATCGTGGCTGAAGATGTTGAAGGCGAAGCGCTGGCCACCCTGGTTGTGAACAACATGCGCGGTATCGTCAAAGTTGCCGCCGTCAAGGCGCCTGGCTTTGGTGATCGTCGCAAGGCCATGCTGCAGGATATCGCTATCCTCACCGGTGGTACCGTAATCAGCGAAGAAGTCGGCCTGAGCCTGGAAAACACCACCCTTGAGCACCTGGGTCAAGCCAAGAGCGTTCAGATCAACAAGGACAATACTACCGTTATCGACGGTGCTGGTGCCAAGGTTGATATCGAATCCCGCGTCGGTCAGATCCGCAAGCAGGTTGAAGACACCACCTCCGATTACGATCGCGAGAAGCTGCAAGAGCGTCTGGCCAAACTGGCTGGCGGTGTTGCGGTTATCAAGGTTGGTGCTGCTACCGAAGTGGAAATGAAAGAGAAGAAGCACCGCGTTGAAGACGCTCTGCACGCTACTCGCGCTGCGGTTGAAGAGGGTGTTGTACCTGGCGGCGGTGTTGCCCTGGTACGTGCTCTGCAGGCCATCGACGGCATGACCGGCGATAACGACGACCAGACCGTTGGTATCAATCTGCTGCGTCGCGCTGTGGAAGCGCCTTTCCGTCAGATCGTCACCAACGCTGGCGACGAAGCCTCTGTTGTGCTGGACAAGGTCAAGGCCGGTCAGGGCAACTACGGTTACAACGCCGCGACTGGCGAATACGGCGACATGATCGAGATGGGTATCCTGGATCCCGCCAAGGTCACTCGCAGTGCCTTGCAGGCAGCAGCTTCGGTTGCCAGCCTAATGATCACTACCGAGGCGATGATTGCCGAGTTGCCGGAAGACAAGCCCGCAATGCCTGATATGGGCGGCATGGGTGGTATGGGTGGCATGGGCGGCATGATGTAATTGCAGCCTCTGTAACCAAAAGCCCGGCTTCGCAAGAAGCCGGGCTTTTTATTGCCTGTCTGTCGAGCTTCAGCTGATGAGGCGGTGCTGGAGAAATGTCTTTGTAAGCGTTTTCCTACAGCTTGCGTAAGCTATATCGGCAATGTGCTGTGCGCGGAATGGCCATTGGCCCTGTTTTTATAGGTAACCTGTTGTTTTCAAAAGGTGTCATATTTTTTACGATTAGTTCCCCTCGGTTTCACTGGGCTTGTGCGGGAAACGTAACCAGATATTATGTGTCCAAGCGTTAAGGAAAACGCCGTTCGGCAGGAAGCTGAACTCAGGGAGGGATCAGGATGATAAAGTCAGGATGACTTGGACAAGGATGCCAAATAAGGAATGAAGAGTGGGCGGGCTATCCCGCCCCTTTTTTTGCCTGAAATTTGTCCACTGCGAAAGGGTTGTCGTCGCTCCCCGATAAAATCTGTTCGATAAAAAAGCCGGCGCATGGCCAGCCTCTCTCTATGAACAAGTTCTTACCTGAACGCCTAGCGCTCCAGATATTGCAACTTGTCTGGTACGCCATCCCATTCTTCGGCATCACTCAGCGCTTCTTTCTTCTCGGCAATGTTCGGCCATACTTCCGCCAGTTCGGCGTTCAGCTCGGTGAACTCCTGCATGTCCTCTGGGACTTCGTCTTCCGAGAAGATTGCATTGGCGGGGCATTCCGGCTCGCAGAGCGCGCAGTCGATGCATTCATCCGGGTGAATTACCAGGAAATTGGGGCCTTCATAAAAGCAGTCGACAGGGCAGACCTCAACGCAATCGGTGTACTTGCATTTGATGCAGTTGTCGGTAACAACAAAAGTCATGGTCGGGTCTCCATCCGAATCAGGCGGTCGCAAATATGGCGCGAAATATGGCGCGTAGTCTAGCAGTTTTTCCAGGCCGGTACAGGCTGGCATTAATAATTGCCGATGTTGTCGGCTGTTAGCAGTGGGTTAATGCAAATAGCTATTATTTACCGATATCACGCATGTTCGGACTTCCATTGATATAACAGTTCGAGGGCCTGGCGGGGCGTTAATTCATCCGGCTTCAAACCGCGCAATATATCCACCATCGGATGCGCAGCGCTGGCGAACAGATCATTTTGCAGGGGAATGTGCCGGGCTTTGCCGCTAGTGCTCGCCTGTTGGCTCAGACTCTGTTGTTCGAGCTGCGCCAGATGTTCGCGAGCGCGGTCGATAACCGGTTTGGGTACGCCGGCAAGTTGTGCCACCTGCAGCCCGTAGCTCTGGCTGGCAGGCCCCGGCAGTACACTGTGCAGGAACACGATGCGTTCATTGTGCTCGGTGGCATTCAGGTGCACGTTGGCGACGCCAGGATCGGTGTCGGCCAGACTGGTCAGTTCGAAATAGTGGGTGGCAAACAGGCTGAAGGCGCGGATCTGACCCAGGTACTCGGCAGCAGACCAGGCCAGCGACAGGCCGTCGAAGGTGCTGGTGCCGCGTCCAACTTCGTCCATCAGTACCAGGCTGGCATCGGTAGCGTTGTGCAGGATATTGGCCGTTTCACTCATCTCGACCATGAAGGTCGAACGCCCGCCGGCCAGGTCGTCACTGGAGCCAATGCGGGTGAAAATGCGATCGACCAGCGACAGCTCCGCTGCCTGAGCGGGCACATAGCTGCCGATATGCGCCAGCAGCACGATCAGTGCGGTCTGGCGCATGTAAGTTGATTTACCGCCCATGTTCGGGCCAGTGATGATTAGCATCCGGGTGTCCGGATCGAGCAGCAGGTCGTTGGCCACAAAGGGACCGTCCAGCACCTGTTCCACTACCGGGTGGCGGCCTTGCTGGATATGCATCTGCGAGCCCTCGATAAACTGCGGGCGGCAATAATCCAGCGTGCTGGCGCGCTCACTCAGGGTCGCCAGCACATCCAGTTCGGCGAGGCTGCTGGCGGTGTCTTGCAGCGCAGCAAGGTCTAGGTTGATACGGTCGATCAGTTCCTCATAAAGCGACTTTTCTCTGGCCAGCGCACGGCTGCGTGCTGATAGGGCCTTATCTTCAAAGGTTTTCAGTTCCGGCGTGATAAAGCGTTCGGCGCCCTTGAGCGTCTGCCGCCGTATGTAGTCCGCCGGGGCCTGGGCCGACTGGCCGCGTGACAGCTCGATAAAGTAGCCGTGCACGCGGTTATAGCCGACCTTCAGGGTGGAGAGACCGGTGCGCTCGCGCTCGCGGTTTTCCAGGTCGATCAGATACTGGCCGGCGTTCTCGCTGATATTTTGCAGTTCATCCAGTTCTGCATCGTAACCGGGCTTGATCACACCGCCATCGCGAATCACTGCCGGCGGGTTTTCTATCACCGCCCGTTCAAGTAGCTCGGCCAGTTCCGGGTAGGTGCCGACCTGCTCAGCCAAGCGGCGCAGGTGCGCGGTGTCCAACGGCTGCAGCGCGGTTTGCAGGCTGGGCAGGGTAGCCAGCGCATCACGCAGGCGGGCCAGGTCACGAGGACGCGCTGAGCGCAGTGCAATGCGCGCCAGTATCCGCTCAATGTCGCCGATGCCCTTGAGCACCGGTTGCAGCTCCTCATGGTAGTGCTGTTCCAGCAGCGTGCTGATGCTGCCCTGGCGCGATTGCAATACTGCCATATCGCGCAGCGGGCGATTCAGCCAGCGGCACAGCAGGCGGCTACCCATTGCGGTGGCGGTGTGGTCCAGTACATCCAGCAAGGTGTTGTCGCGGCCTCCGGACAGGTTGCAATCGATTTCCAGATTGCGTCGGCTGGCGCTGTCGATAATGACGCTGTCTTCGAATCGTTCCAGCGTCAGGGCGCGAATATGCGGCAGGGCGGTGCGCTGGGTTTCCTTGGCGTAGTTCATCAGCGCACCGGCGGCGCCCAGGCCCAGCTTCAGATCCTGACAGCCAAAGCCGACCAGATCCTTGGTACCGAATTGTTGCGTCAGTGATTTGAATGCACTGTCGCGATCAAACTCCCAGGGTGCGCGGCGACGTACCGCGCGGCGGCGCTCGATCGGCGTGTTGCTTTCCCAGTCGTCGGGGATCAGCAATTCAGCAGGCGCCAGACGCTCCAGTTCGCCGAGCAGGGTTTCCCAGCCAGCCAGCTCCATGACGCAGAAACGCCCGCTGTTGATATCCAGCGTGGCCAGGCCAAAGCCGCGTTCGCTGCCGACCAATGCTGCCAGCAGGTTGTCGCGCCGTTCATCGAGCAAGGCTTCATCGCTGACGGTGCCGGGCGTGAGTATGCGAACTACCTGGCGTTCTACCGGTCCCTTGCTGGTGGCCGGATCACCGATCTGTTCGCAGATCGCCACTGATTCGCCCAGCTTGACCAGCCTGGCGAGGTAGCCTTCGGCGGCATGGTAGGGGATACCGGCCATTGGAATGGGTTGCCCACCTGACTGTCCGCGGGCGGTCAGGGTAATATCCAGCAGTCTAGCGGCCTTTTTCGCATCGTCGAAAAACAGCTCGTAGAAATCGCCCATGCGATAGAACAGCAACTGCTCGGGATGATGCTGTTTGAGCCCAAAATATTGTTGCATCATGGGTGTGTGGCTGGCGGATTTCTCGGCGCGGCTCATGCAATTCCCTGGTCTGTGGTGGGCATAGGTATATAGATGGTCGAACAACTGGCCGCCTAGTCTACGCAAAGCGTGGCCAGCTTTTAAGCGCAAAATTACGAGGTAGATGGCATGTCTCAGTATGACCCGTTGATCGACTCCGCTGCGGCCCGCCTGGGTAATGCATTGCGGCGTGAAGGGTTGTTGGTAACGGCGGCGGAATCCTGCACTGGCGGTGGCATCTGTGAGGCCATAACGCGAGTCAGCGGCAGCTCGGCGTGGTTTCACAGCGGCTTTGTCACCTACGCCAATCACAGCAAGGCACGTTGGTTGAACGTCAGCGAAGCAGATCTGGCAGCGCATGGCGCAGTCAGCGAGCCGGTGGTCAGAGCCATGGCCCTGGGCGCGCTGGAGGCGGCTGAGGCTGATCTGGCAGTAGCGGTCAGCGGCATCGCCGGCCCCGATGGCGGCTCGCCCGACAAGCCGGTCGGTACTGTCTGGTTTGCCTGGACGTCAAAGGGCGGCGAGACGCTGAGCCTGTGCAAGCGGTTGCAGGGAAGCCGCCGTGAGGTACGTGCGCAAACCGTACTGCACGCGCTAGAGGGGCTGCTCAAGTTGATCGAACGACGTGCTGTGCGCCAGTCCTCAGGTTAACGAAACAAGGGGTAGGCGGCGGCAAACTTCTGTGGAATAATACTGACCATATATACAGTAGTTTTAGCAGAAGCTATTACCGCAGCTATTACAGACATTATCGTTGACCGAGCGCGCAGGCGCCCGCTACACCAAGAGGATGCACAATGGACGACAACAAGAAGAAGGCGCTTACTGCGGCTTTGAGTCAGATTGAACGTCAGTTTGGCAAGGGCGCGGTGATGCGCATGGGCGACCATGAGCGTATGGCCATTCCGTCGATTTCCACTGGCTCGCTGGGTCTGGATATCGCGTTGGGTCTGGGCGGTTTGCCCAAGGGCCGTGTAGTCGAAATCTACGGCCCGGAATCCTCGGGTAAGACCACGCTGACCTTGTCTGTTATTGCCCAGGCGCAAAAGCAGGGCGCCACCTGCGCCTTCGTCGATGCCGAGCATGCACTCGATCCCGAATACGCGGCCAAGTTGGGCGTCAACGTCGATGACCTGCTGGTTTCCCAGCCGGACACCGGTGAGCAGGCGCTGGAAATTACCGACATGCTGGTACGCTCCAATGCGGTTGACGTGATCATTATCGACTCGGTTGCTGCCCTGGTGCCCAAGGCTGAAATCGAAGGCGAGATGGGTGACCACCACGTTGGCGTGCAGGCTCGTTTGATGTCCCAGGCGCTGCGCAAGATCACCGGTAACATCAAGAATGCCAACTGTCTGGTGATCTTCATTAACCAGATCCGTATGAAGATCGGCGTGATGTTCGGTAATCCGGAGACCACTACCGGTGGTAACGCACTGAAATTCTACTCTTCTGTCCGTCTGGATATCCGCCGCACCGGCGCGGTGAAGGAAGGCGATGAAGTGGTCGGTAGTGAAACCCGCGTCAAGGTGGTCAAGAACAAGGTGGCCCCACCGTTCCGCCAGGCCGAGTTCCAGATTCTGTACGGCTCGGGCATCTACCATAATGCCGAGATCATCGATTTGGGTGTACAGATCGGCGAGATCGAAAAAGCCGGTGCCTGGTACAGCTACAAGGGCAGCAAGATCGGTCAGGGCAAGGCTAACGCCGCCAAGTACATGGAAGAGAATCAGGCGATTGCTGACGAGATCGAGAAGGCCATTCGCGACAAGCTGCTGCCCAAGCCGACCAACCCCAAGGCCGCTGCCGCTGCTGAAGCCAGTGCTGATGCTGCTGCCGAGTAAGCTGCTAAGGCATGTTCGGTCGCACGCAGTTGGAGACGCCTCAGGCAGCACGCCGTACAGCACTGGATTTGCTCGCGCGGCGTGAGCACAGCCGCCGTGAAATGCTGCGCAAATTGCAGCAGCGCGGCGCGTCCCCGGCGGTGTGTGAAGCGACGCTGGATCAGCTTGAGGAAGATGGCCTGCTCAGCGATGAGCGCTTCTGCGAAGCCTACATCCATGCGCGAAGTCAGCGCGGCATAGGACCCCAGCGGTTACGTGAAGAATTGCGTGAGCGTGGGGTCGCCGAGCATCTGGTCGAGCGTTATCTGCAAGCGGTTCAGTGGGATTGGACGGAGAGTGCCGAGCAGGTATTTGCCAAGCGCTTCCCCGAAGGCCCAGCGCAGGACCTTAAGGAACGCGCCAAACAGTTGCGCTTTATGCAGTATCGCGGCTTTCCTGATTTTCCTCTCGATTGATAAAGTCGATCAAAGCCCGTAACCGACCATGGTCTCGCCCGTTGAAGGGAAAGCTCAGACGCGGTAGTGCGCACAACTCCGGTTCTTCCTCCCCGGTCGCGCAAGCGTCCTGATTGAAACTGCCATTGCGTGATAGCGCTGAGAATTCTTGACTGATCTGCGTCATGGCCTGTTCGTTGAGTGGCCGATGCATGCGCAGCAGATAACGTCCCTTGCTCCACCGGGCGGAGTGATAGTTGCTGTAAAAGCGCAATATCTCCTGCATCGCGTCTTGCGGTGAGTGGGCCAGTTTCATCAGGTTGAAGTCGCTTTCATGGATATACTCATGATCGCTCAGCTGTTCGCGGAAGAACTGCAAGAGTCCTTCCCAGTAGGTCCCTTCCTCCACATCCAGCAGCACTATCGGCACCATTGGGCTTTTGCCGGTCTGGACCAGGGTCAGCACCTCCAGCGTTTCATCCAGCGTGCCGAAGCCGCCAGGGCAGAGGATCAGCGCATCGGCCTCCTTGACGAAGAACAGCTTGCGCAAAAAGAAGAACTTGAACGGCAGGTCGTGATCGGTGTTGTGCACCACATCATTCGAGCGTTGCTCAAAGGGCAGGGTGATGTTGAACCCCAAACTGTTATCCAGACCGGCGCCCTGATGTGCGGCGGCCATGATGCCGCCACCAGCGCCGGTAATGGTCATATAGTCGTGCCGAGACAGCATACTGCCCATCTCCCGGGCCAGGGAGTAGATACGGCTGTCAGCGTGGGTACGGGCCGAGCCAAACACAGTGACCTTGCGGCGGCGCTTGAATAGCTCCAGCCGGGCAAAGGCCTGCTCCAGCTCGCGGATGGTTTGCAGCATGATCTTGGCGTCCCAACGGTTGCGGTCGGCCTGTGCCATGCGGATAACGTCGAGAATCATGTCACGGTACAGCGCGGCATTTTCGCTCTTGCCCGCGCTCATCTCGATCAGCTCATCGACCTTCTGCTGAAGGCCGCTGCCGCCGGTTTGCCAATGACGGCTAAGATAATCTACGGGGTCCAGTTCATCGCTCATCTATTGCTCTCTTGTTAGCGGGCATCAAAATGCAATCTGCTCGCCGGGTTCGGGGATATTCGCCTGCCAGCCCAGTCGGGCTTTGATTGCTGCAGCCAGCAGTTGGCTTTTCTCCAGTTCGCCATGTACCAGATAAATCTCCGGACTGCGCTCGAACTGACTGAGCCAGTCTATAAGCTGCGATTGCCCGGCATGTGCGGAAAACCCTCCAAGGGTATGCAGTTGAGCTTTGACAGCCAGGCTCTGATGCACAATGCGCACCTGCTTTTCGCCATCGACCAGTCTGCGTCCCAGCGTGCCCTTTGCTTGAAAGCCGGGGAATACCACATGGCAGTTGTCGCGCCACAGATTGTGTTTGAAATGATGAACGATGCGCCCACCATTGCACATGCCCGCGCCGGCGATAATGATTGCCCCGCTACCAATGCGGTTGATGGCTATCGATTCATCGGGAGTTGGCGTACATCTGAGAATGGGTAACCAGTGTTTCAAATCACCCTTGCCGTGCTGCTCGATGGCGGTTTTATCATCGTGATTGAATTGTTGGTGGTAGCGATCGTAAATTGCAGTAGCGGCGATGGCCATGGGGCTGTCCAGAAACACTACCTGCTGTTTCAGCGAGCCTTCCTGATAGAACTTGCCCAGGTAATACAGCAGCTCTTGGGTGCGCCCTACCGCAAAGGCCGGAAAAAGCACATTGCCGCCGGCCTCGAAAGCGTCTTTGAGTATGCTCTTCAGTTCATCCAGTGTGTCCTCAAGCGGACGGTGGTCACGGTCACCATAAGTTGATTCCATCAGCAGCAGATCGGCTTCGCGGATAACGCTGGGATCGTGCAGCAGCGGTGAACAGCTGTTACCCAGATCGCCGGAAAATACCAGCCGGCGCATCAGGTTGTGCGGCTCATGAATCAGCATTTCGACGATGGCCGACCCGAGAATATGCCCGGCTTCATGGAAGCGCAGCTCTATCCCCTGGGTGATCTCGGTGGGTTGTTCGTGCTCAAGCGTCTGGCACTGACCAAGAATACGGTCGACGTCGGTTTGCGTGTACAGCGGCTCAAGCAATGCCTTGCCTGCGCGCTGACGCCAGCGGTTTTCCCATTCGGTGTCGCGTTCCTGCAAGCCCGCGGCATCCTTGAGCATCAGTTCCAGCAGGGACCGGCTGGCCGGCGTCAGATAAACGGAGCCCCGGTAACCCTCGGCGGCAAGCTTGGGCAGCAAGCCAGAATGGTCCAGATGCGCGTGGGAAATAACCACCGCATCCAGGCTGCTCGGATCGAAGGGAAAGCGGTTGCGGTTGTGTGCTTCGTCGCGGCGAAAGCCCTGCGTCATGCCGCACTCAAGCAACACCTTGCGGCCATTGGCGTCAATCAGGTAACAGGATCCGGTAACTTGCTGTACTGCGCCGTGAAAGGTCAGAAGAGCCATGGGACGCACCTGTGCTATGAAAAGCCCATTATGCCAAGGTCAGGCAAACGGACTTTTGATATGCATCAGTTTATAGCGCCTGGCAGTGCTCCGCCACAAAGCTCTGGGTCAGCACCGGGCGGCTCGAGCCGGTGACCGAAAAATGGTAGGTCAGGGTGGCGCCCATATCCATCAAACGGCGGAAGCGCTGATCGGCACACACGCTGGCCTGTAACTGCGTACGCACCACCAGCGGGTCGCGCTGCAACTGCTCGGCGTAACCCTGGTTGACGGAAAGATGATTGATCAGCTCGGTGCCTTCGCTGCTATAGCCTTCATCGACGATATTGTCGTTGATGGTCCGGGGCGCGCCTTCACTGCTCTGCTCTGCTACCTGCTTGAGGGTATCCTGCAGCCGCGACTCGCGAAGCGAAACGGCGTGACTAGGCAGGGCGATGCATAAAACGACAAGTAAGGACAACCAACGCATGGAATTCTCTCCAA
Source organism: Halopseudomonas laoshanensis (assembly GCF_008365385.1). Taxonomy (GTDB): domain Bacteria; phylum Pseudomonadota; class Gammaproteobacteria; order Pseudomonadales; family Pseudomonadaceae; genus Halopseudomonas; species Halopseudomonas laoshanensis. Next base: position 28,418 of record NZ_QOVF01000001.1, read on the forward strand.
CAATAATAGTGTCACGAACTTCGACCATGGCTCCTCGTACTGGTTCGTAATGGTTAACGTTGTTTCGCAACGAGCCGATAGTTGAGCGGTCGATGGACCGTGAGTAAATGGAACGTGAGTAAGTGTGGCAAAATGCCTGTGGTCATCATGACCTGCATTTAACCCAAAGGTTTCCCGTGTCAGCCAAATCCCCCCATGCTGTTGAGCGCCTCAGGGCCGAATTGAAATCCGCATCCACCCGGCCGTTCAAGGCCAGGGGCGCCAAGTTGCGGCGCTGCGTTGGCTGCCTGCAGGCAGCCCATGCGTGCGTCTGTAGCTGGCGGCCGTTACTCGATAGCAAGGTTGGATTCTGCCTGATCATGCATGCGATGGAGCCGCTCAAGCCGACCAACACCGGACGCCTGATCGCCGACTGTATCACCGATACCCATGCCTTTGTCTGGTCGCGTACCAGCGTCGATCCAGCATTGCTTGAATTGCTCGCCGATCCGCAATGGCAGCCCTATGTGGTTTTCCCCGCCGAATACGCGCATAACGGCCAGCCGGTAGCGACCGGTATTGAGCTGCGGGAGGGTAAACGGCCGTTGCTGATTATTCTGGATGCGACCTGGACACAGGCGCGCAAGATGTTCCGCAAGAGCCCCTGGCTGGATGAATTTCCGGTGCTGAGTTTGCAGACCGAGCAGTTGTCGAGATATCGGCTGCGGCGCTCTACCCGTGAAGAACACTTGTGTACCGTTGAAGTGGCGACGGCGTGCCTGGGGCTGGCCGGGGAGGATGGGACGGCGAACCTGCTGAACGACTATTTTGACGTATTTACCGACGCTTATCTGGCATCGCGCGGTAACTGGGGCGTGACCGCTGAGCTGCCGTCACGTCAGCGGCTGGCAAACTACCTGGGCGTATCGGCCGAGGTCAGTGATGGCCCGCAGGCTCCTGCTGCACGGGCGCCAGAGCACGTCGACGCTCCAGGTAAATAGGCACCAGCTGCGCGATCAGCATACCGGCCAGCATCAGGCAGCAACCGATAAAGCCGCGCAGGCTAAGGCTTTCTTCCAGGAACAGCCAACCGGCCAGCGCGGCGAACACCGCTTCCAGGCTGAGAATCACCGCCGCGTGCGAGGCAATGGCATTTTTCTGCGCAACCACTTGCAAGGTAAAGCCCACACCCACCGCCAGCAGGCCCCCATACAGAATGGCCGGACCGGCCAGCACAATGCCGTCCCAGTTAAAGGTTTCAAACAGCAACGCCATGCTCAGGCTGATGACAGCGCAGACGACAAACTGGCAGAAGGCAACGCGCACCGGGTCATAACGGCTAGCCAACGCGCCGACCAGCAGCACGTGCACCGCCCAGCAGGCTGCGCCAGTCAGTTGCAGCCAGTCACCCGGCGCGACGCTGTAATCGGCGTTGACGCTAAGCAGCAACATACCCACCAACGCCAGCAACGCGCCGCCCCACGTGCCCAGACTGGTGCGCATGCCAATAAACAAACCGAAAATGGGGACTAGAATGACGTATAGGCCAGTAATAAAGCCGGCGTTGGTCACCGTGGTGAACATCAGCCCGATCTGTTGCAGGTTGATGCCCAGAGTCAGCATCAAGCCCAGCACCAGGCTACCCAGCAACATGGGTTTGCTAAAGCGGCGTTCGGCATCTTTACCCTGGGGGCTGGCCAGTAACACCAGAGGTAGAATTGCCAGCGCACCCAAGGTGAAGCGCAGCCCGGTGTAAAGAAACGGGCCAACATGGTCCATCGCGACGCTTTGTGCGACGAAAGTCGAACCCCAGATCAGGGCGGTGAGTAACATCAGGGCGTCGGAGCGGTAGGCGCTGGATTTCATGTCGCGTTCACAGGTGAAATAGGGCGGGCAAAAGGGTGAAGCGGCGCAGTATGCCTACACCCCGAGACAGAAAACAGATACAGTTGCGCCTGACCTCATTGCAGTTGCCTGGAACTGACTGTGAACTCGCCTAAAGGCAGAGGTTGACGAAAGAACTTCGCAGCACACAACAATAACATTTGAATCGGGAACGCCAGGTATGGGTCTCTCCTACGACATCTTGATCGCAGACGATCATCCGCTGTTTCGCAGCGCCTTGCGCCAGGCGTTGATCAGCGGCTCCGAGGCGCAGGTAGCCTTGACTGAAGCGGGCAGTATTGCCGAGCTACAAGCCTGCCTGGATCAGCGAAGTGATTGGGATCTGGTGTTGCTGGATCTGAATATGCCCGGTGCCTATGGCTTTTCCGGTCTGGTATTGCTGCGCGGCCAGTACCCGCAGATTCCGGTGGTGGTTATTTCCGCTCAGGAGGAACAACCGGTGGTGCAGCGAGCACGGGATTTCGGCGCCAGTGGCTTTATCCCCAAGTCGTCATCACTCGAAGGCATTCAGGATGCGGTGCGCAATGTGCTTGAAGGCGGCGTCAGTTGGCCCGATGCTTCCCAGAGCGCGGGCTTGATGTCCGAGCAGGAAAAGAACGTCAGCGACCAGTTGGCCAGCCTCACACCGCAGCAATTTCGCGTACTGACCATGGTCTGCGATGGCTTGCTGAACAAGCAGATCGCCTACGACCTCAGTGTTTCCGAAGCAACGGTCAAGGCGCACGTCACGGCCATCTTCCGTAAACTGGGCGTGCGTACACGAACGCAGGCCGCGCTGGTACTGCAACACATGGAACTGACCCGAGCCGGTCATTGATTCAGGTAATGGCATGACCAATCCGTACAAGGGTGTGACCGGTATCAAGCGTATCTGGTATGCCCTTGGTTATTCGCTCGACGGCCTCAAGGCCGCGTACCGTGGCGAGGCTGCCTTTCGCCAACTGGTCTGGCTGGCAGTGATACTCATCCCCCTGGCGCTGGTCCTGCCAGTCAGCTATGTCGGCCGCGCACTCATGGTGGGCAGTGTGTTGCTGTCGCTCATGATCGAACTGCTTAACTCTGCCATTGAGGCGGCCATTGATCGCATCTCCCTCGAGCGTCATCCGTTGTCCAAGGCCTCCAAGGACATGGGCAGCGCAGCGCAGATGCTCGGGTTGATTATGATCGCGGTAGTCTGGTCACTGGTGTTGTTGGAGCCGCAGTGAATGCCATCACGACTTATGTCTAGCGATCACGGGCTGGGCAAGGGCGCGACAGAATGACAGACTCGGTTATCACTGATGTTTATCCGGCTGGGCTGATGATGCGGGCTATCACTCCGGGCTAACAATTCAAGGGTGTGCTGACCAATCATGATGCTTTCAGGCCCACTGGTTGCTTCCATCTTCCTGTTGTATATGGCGTTGCTGTTCGCCATCGCGTTCTGGGGAGATCGCCAGACCAACGAATTCAATCCACGGCTGCGGGTCTGGGTCTACAGCCTGTCGTTGGCCGTTTGGTGTACCAGCTGGACCTTCTTCGGTGCGGTAGGCATGGCCTCCGAACAGCTATGGGGCTTTCTGCCGATCTATATCGGCCCGGTCATCCTGTTTCTGTTCGGCTGGCGGCTGTATGCGCGCATGATCGCCATCAGCAAGCAGGAAAATATCACCTCGATTGCCGACTTTATCGCCTCGCGGTATGGCAAGTCGCAGACCCTGGCCGTTGCGGTCAGCTTGCTCTGTCTGGTCAGCGTTCTGCCCTATATTGCCTTGCAGCTCAAAGGTATCGTGCTTGGCTTCAATCTGCTCAGTGGCAGCGCCGCCAGTGGAGTAGAGCTGGGCGAGGTAGCCGGAGCCGAAGATACCGCGCTGATTGTTACCCTGGTGCTGGCGCTGTTCACCATTCTGTTCGGTACCCGCAGCCTGGATGCTACCGAGCACCATCGCGGCATGATGCTGGCTATCGCCTTCGAGTCGCTGGTCAAGCTGTTCGCGTTTCTTGCCGTGGGTGCCTTCGTGACCTTCAGCCTGTTCGGCGGCGTCGGGGATCTGATTGATCGCGCCAGCAGCAGTGTCGAACTGCACGACTACTGGCAGCGCGATACGCTATTCACCAATCTGCTGTTCCAGTCGTTTATCGCGATACTGGCGTTTCTCTGTCTGCCGCGACAGTTTCAGGTTGCTGTAGTGGAAAATATCCAGCCTGGCGATATGCGCATGGCGCGCTGGGTCTTCCCGGCGTATGTGGTGTTGGCCGGGCTGTTCGTGATTCCCATCAGCCTGGCGGGGCAGATGACTCTGGGCCCGTCGGTATCGGCGGACTCCTATGTCATCAGCATCCCGTTGCTGGAAGGGCATCCATTGCTTGCCCTGCTGGCCTTTATCGGTGGGGCCTCTGCGGCTACCGGTATGGTGATTGTTGCGGCCATTGCGCTCAGTACCATGGTTTCCAACGACGTGGTGCTGCCGCTGTTGCTGCGCAACCGTAATCGGCCGGAGCGCACCTATGAAGAATTTCGCGGCCTGCTGTTGAATGTGCGGCGCACCAGTATTCTGGTGATCCTGCTATTGGCCTATGTGGTCTATCGGCTGATCGGCTCGGCCGGCAGTCTGGCGAGTATCGGTCAGATCGCTTTCGCTGCCATCGCCCAGCTGTCGCCGGCGATGTTCGGCGCGCTGTTCTGGAAGCAGGCCAACCGCAGTGGTGTGTTTGCCGGTTTGCTGGTCGGCATCAGCCTGTGGTTCTACATGTTGATTCTGCCGCTGCTCGGCGGCGAGTTGCAAGGCTGGCCCTTGCTGGACCCGTTATATGCCAGCTCGTTGGGTCTGCCGATCGACAGCCTGACCCTGGGCAGCCTGATTTCCCTGGCAGGCAACGTGGCGGTATTTGTGATGATTTCCTTGCTCAGCCGCACGCGCGTGCTTGAGCACTGGCAGGCCAGCCGCTTCGTCAGCCAGGACTCCCAGCAGTGGCACGACGGACCCAGTCGCGCGCTCCTGCGCGTCACCCTCGAGGACCTGCTGGCGCTGGCCGGACGTTTTGTCGGTGAAGAGCGCGCGCACAAGAGCTTCCTGCGTTTTTCCGAAGCGCTGGGCAAACCCCTGGTGCTGAATCACAACGCCAGCAGTGCCTGGATTACTCACAGCGAGCGCTTGCTCGCCGGGGTACTGGGTGCGTCTTCGGCGCGGGTGGTGGTCAAGGCTGCGATTGAAGGCCGCGATATGCACTTTGATGATGTGGTGCGCATCGTCGATGAAGCCTCGGAGGTATTGCAGTTCAACCGCGGATTGCTGCAGGGTGCGATCGAGAACATCACCCAGGGAATCAGCGTGGTCGACAAGGAGCTGCGTCTGGTGGCTTGGAACCGCCGCTATTTGGAAATGTTCGAGTACCCGGAAGGGCTGATTTTTATCGGTCGGCCCATCGCTGATATCATCCTGCACAACGCCGGCCGCGGCCTGTGCGGCCCCGGTGACCCGCAGGATCATGTGGAAAAGCGCATCAACTGGATGCGCCAGGGCACCGCGCATCGTTCCGAACGTCTGTTCCCCAGTGGCCAGGTGATCGAAATCATCGGCAACCCGATGCCCGGCGGCGGCTTCGTCATGAGTTTTACCGATATTTCCGATTTCCGCCGCGCCGAGCAGGCTCTCAAGGAATCCAACGAAAGCCTGGAGCAGCGCGTAGCCGAGCGTACCAGCGAACTGTCCGAGCTGAACCAGGCGTTGATTCAGGCCAAGGCCCAGACCGAGCGCGCCAGTCAGTCGCAAAGCCGCTTTCTCACCGCGGTCAGCCACGATCTGATGCAACCGATGAACGCTGCTCGACTGTTCTCTGCCTCGCTATCGCACCAGTCGCATCTGCCCTCCGAAGCCGAAGAGCTGGTGCGGCACCTGGACACCTCGCTGCGTTCAGCCGAGGACCTGATTTCGGATCTGCTGGATATCTCGCGCCTGGAAGCCGGGCGTATTCGTCCGGAGTGGACCGACTTCGGCCTGCGCGATCTGCTTGAGCCGTTAAGAATCGAACTTGGCGCGATGGCGGTGGAGCAGGGCGTGGACCTGCGTGTGCATATCAGCAACCTGCGCGTGCGCAGTGACATGCGCCTGCTGCGCCGGGTATTACAGAATTTCCTGACCAACGCCTTCCGCTATGCCGGGCGCTCCAAGGTGGTGCTTGGTGTGCGGCGCATGGGGGATCAGGTGCGCATCGAAGTCTGGGATCAGGGCCCGGGCATTCCCGAGGATAAGCTGCAGGTGATCTTTGAAGAGTTTCAGCGTCTGGACAGCCACCGTACCCAGGCAGAAAAAGGCCTGGGCCTGGGGTTGGCCATTGCTGACGGGCTGTGTCGGGTACTCGGGCATGAGCTGGCGGTACGCTCTTGGCCGGGCGCGGGCAGTGTCTTCAGCGTGACCGTACCGCTGGCGCGGCATAAGCGTCGCACCAGCAGCAAGGCCGGTGGGCAAGTCAGCCCTATCGTCAGCGGCGCGCAGGTGCTGTGTATCGATAATGAACCGAACATCCTCACGGGTATGCAGAGCCTGCTTAGCCGCTGGCAATGCAATGTCGCGGTGGCGCGGGATCGTGATGAGGTTCAGCAGGTCCTGGCTCAGGGCTTTATGCCGCAACTGGTGCTGGTGGATTATCATCTGGACGCAGGCGACACCGGAGTGGAATTGATGCACTGGTTGCGGGTACTCAAAGGCCAGGAGTTCCCGGGCGTGATCATCAGCGCCGATGGACGCAGCGAGCTGGTTACCCAGATCCGGCTGGCCGGGCTGGATTTTCTGCCGAAACCGGTCAAGCCGGCCGCGCTGCGGGCGTTGATCAGCCGCTACGTGGAGCTGCAATAGCAGCACTCTTGGTGCCTAACTGTATCTTGTCGGGCGACGGCAGAGGCTGGTAGCTTAAGCCGCCTCATTGTTCGGGGTTATGTTGCATGTCTTCGCGGTTCAAAACGGCCTTGCTGGGCGCTCGGGATACCATCCCGATGTTGGTCGGCGCGCTGCCGTTCGGCATCATTTTCGGTACGTTGGCGGTCTCGTCGGGCTTGTCGGCGGGCGCCACACTGGCCATGTCTGCCCTGGTATTCGCCGGCTCTGCACAATTCATCGCTATCAGCCTGATCGCCTCGGGCACCGGACTTGTGGTGATTCTGTTGACCACCCTGATCGTCAACCTGCGGCACATGCTCTACAGCGCCAGTATGCTGCCTTATGTCCGTCATCTGCCGCAGCGCTGGCGCGTGCCGCTAGCCTTCTGGCTGACCGACGAAAGTTTCGCCGTGGTGCACCGTTATTATCAGAATGCAACTGTACCGCTGGCCGGCAAACAGTGGTATTTCCTCGGTTCCTGCCTGGCCATGTACAGCAACTGGTTTGCCTGCACGCTGGTCGGCGTGCTGCTGGGCCACGCATTGCCGGGTATGGCGGACTGGGGGCTGGATTTCGCCATGGTCGCGACTTTTATCGGCATCGTCGTGCCCTTGCTGCGCACGCGCCCCATGTTGGTCGCTGCGCTGGTAGCGGCAGTGGTGGCGGTCGCAGCCAATGGCCTGCCGTACAAGCTCGGCCTGATGCTCGCAGCCTTGCTCGGCGTGATCGCGGGCGTTATTGCAGAGCGACTGCAGCCCAAGGTGATCTATCCCGAGCAGGATCAGGGGGTGACCGATGAATCCCTATGAAATCGCTCTGATCGGCGGCATGGCGGTCATCACCTTTGCCATCCGCTACACGCTGTTTGCTGTGGGCCACCGGGTGCGTTTCAGCCCACTGGTAACCCAGGCGTTGAGCTATGTACCGGTGGTGGTGCTCACGGCTATCGTGGCACCCGCCATGCTGATGCCGGACGGCGCCAACCTGGACCTGTCGCTGGATAATGCCTATCTGGTCGGTGGCATTGTGGCGATCGTGATTGCCGCCAAGTGGCGCAATCTGCTGGCCACCATCATCGGCGGCCTGGCGTTCTTCTTTATCTGGCGCTGGCTGTTCGGCTGATTACCAGAAGGTCGCCCGGCCACTGCGCACTGCGCTGATCATCAGCGTCAGCGCGGCCAGGGAAATCAGGGTGGTGAAGCCCAGCACGGTGGTGCCAAAGCCAATGGCATCACTGGTAAAGCCCACACCCAACACTACTGACGCCATGGTCAGATAAGCCATGAGGTAGAAGGCCGAGATGATGCCGCCGCGCTCGGCCGGCGGCGCTACCTGGCTGATCGACGCGATAGCCACAACGCCGGTTGCGCCGGCCCCGGTGGCGGTCGCCAGCGTCGCTAGCCCGAACAGGCCCGGAGAACTGAGCAGTACCGACGCGGCCATGATCATCAAGCCAGCAATCAGGATGCTCGGTCCGGCAATCAGGAGGCGGTTCAAGGGCTGGCGCTGGCAGGCAAACTGACTGAGCCCGGCCATCAATTGCCAGGCCGCGGCGAACAACCCGGCCACCGCCCGGTCGCTGATACCGGTCAGGTTCATGGCCAAGCTTGGCCCCAGAGACGCGTACAGGCTGCCGGTAGACCAGGCCAGGCAAATGGTCGCCGCAGCAAACACGAAGGCACCGAGCAGTTCACGTGGCACTTTAATCGTGGTCGGGCGCCAGGCGCGCAGGCGGAAGTTGCTCTGCCGCTGGCCGATATGGGCGGGCCAGGGGGCGGTCAGCAGTAGGGTGATGGTTCCCAGGCAGAGGGCGACAATCACCATAAACGGCCAGAGGTCCGCGCCGGAACCAAAAAACAGCGCGAGCGAACTGACCGTCGGCCCGGCAAAGGCGCCCAAGGTGAAGAACAACGCAGACAGGGTCGCGGCGCGGGTCCAGTTCTCGTTCGGTTCCAGTTCGACCAGTGCCGCCGACGCCGCCCCGGTGACAATCCCGGTACCGATGCCGGTCAGAATGCGTGCCAGCCCCAGGCCGTATATGTCCTCGGCGAGCATGAAGGCGACGGCCCCGCCCAGAATGAACAGTAGCCCGGGCACCATCATCTGCCGTCGGCCGAGCTTGTCAGACAATGAACCCAGCGTCAGCAAAGTGGTGACCACACCCAGAACATAGATGGAAAACACCGCTGTAAGCGCTGTAGAGGAAAAGCCCCAGCGCGCCTGCCAGAACGAATACAGCGGGGTAGGCAGGTTACTGGCGAAAATGGTGGTGAATATGGCCAGCAGCGCCGCGACCATGGCCAGGCCCCGGCGGTCTTCCTTTGCTGGTGAAGTTGTCGTACCTGTCATGCGCCTGCCCCCGTCTCAATGCGCTGATTATCGCAGAGAGCGGGGCGGCCTGCGCGCTTGATGCACTATCAGCAGCGCTTATGACCCGGGGCCCGACTCGCCGAGTCGGAGCGGCGAACGGCCCAGATCCTTGGTCAGATCCCGTAGCGACAGGGGGTAGCTGCTATCCAGCGCGCGCTTGCGCAAGTCGGTCAACTGGCTCATGTCGCGCGGTTCGGCGGGCCAGGTTTCCACATGTTCAATCAGCTGCGTGCTTTGATCCTGTGGGTTCACCCGGGCCAGGGCAAAGCGAAACGGATGGTAGCCGGTCATGCCCAGGCGCAGGTCAGTCACCACCCACTGGTTGTCGATCAGGTCATAGCGCAGGATGTCGCGGGTAAACCAGCGCAAACGCTCGTGCTGCTCGGACCCCTCCAGCGACGGAGCGGCTTCGGTGTAATGCCGCGGCAAGCGTTCCAGCACCGGCGGTTTATCGTCGAACCAGCTCACCAGACCCTCGTAATAATCATCACCGGCAACCGCCACCACGCGCCAGAGCACCGTGTTAAAGGGGGTAGGGGTAATAAACACCGCTTGCGCATCAATACCGTCGCGCTCCAGCGCCAGTTGTAGATTGTTCTCAGCCATCTGCTTACCGACCAATGTGCTGGCCAGGTATAGAGTGCTGAGGGTCAGCGCCGTGTATTGCAGCGTCAAGCCCTTGCCCTTCAAGCCGATGATCAGCCCGATAACCACTGCGAGCAGCAGGGGCACGGTATAGAGCGGATCGATAATAAAAATGCTCGAGATAGACACCGGCGGCGTGATCATTGGCCAGAACAGCTGCGTGCCGTAGCTGGTAAAGGCGTCGAGCAAGACGTGGGTGACCAGAATCAGCCAGAGGCACAAGCCCAGTCTTACGCCTGAGTAATCCGGATTCGGCCGCCAACGTCGCCAGCCCCAAGCCAGCAACAGACTCAGTGCGGTGAGTACGAACAACGAATGGCTGAAGCCCCGGTGGTAGGTCATGTTGGCCACGGCGTCACCGTAGTTGATCACCACATCCATATCCGGCAACGTGCCCAGCAATGCTCCAGCCACCAGCGCTTTGCGCCCATGCCAACGGCCCAGCATAGCGCCGCCAATCGAGGCGCCGAGCATCGCCTGGGTAATCGAGTCCATCAGGGGTACTCCAAAAAAAGACTCTGCAAAAGAGATTCTGCAAAAAAAGAAAGCCAGCATAAGCTGGCCTTCGGGTTCCTGCAGCAGTAAATCGATTCGATATTTTACCGCTCGATCATGACCGCTTAAAGCGCGTGCTGTTTATCGACCTCGATCGACTTGTCCAACAATTCCAGCAACGCCTTGCGCGTCTTCAGCTTGGTATTGCGGTGTGCGCTCATGTTCAGCTTGGTCAGCTGCGTGGCCATCTCCATTGCCTTGGCTTCCAGCTCTTCGGCAGGCACTACCTTGTCCAGGAAGCCCGCGTGTACGGCATCAGCCGGATCAAACATTTCGGCATTGATCACCGAACGGTTGAACGCGCTGTTGGTCAGCCGCGCACGGGCCAGCTCGATGCCGACGTGATGCATGGTCATGCCGATGGCCACTTCATTCAGGCCGATCTTGAACGGACCCTCAACACCAATACGGTAATCCGCAGACAGCAGAATAAAAGCACCCTTGGCCACCGCATGGCCGGTACAGGCCACCACTACTGGATAAGGATGCGACAGCATCCGCCTCGCCAAGGTCGAGCCCGACGCTACCAGTGCCTTGGCCGCATCCGCACCGGACGTCATCACCTTCAGGTCATACCCACCAGATAAAATCCCCGGCTGGCCGCTGATGACCACCACGGCCTTGTCCTTCTCCGCCTGATCCAGCGCCTCATTGAACGCCTCGATCACCGCTGGGGAAATGGCATTGACCTTACCGTTGCTCAGGCTCAGCCGCGCAACACCATCGGAAAAACTGTAGGAAACCAGCTCGCTCATGGAAGCATCCTCATAGACTATAAACAGCCGGGAACGACCGTATCAGTAGTGCAGTGTACCAATATAAAGATGACCGGCCAGTTCCAGCACACGCCTCCCAACAACCTTGCCAACCTGGCGCCCGGTCAGCGGAAAAAGCGTTTGCCAAAGAGGCCCTATTTCGGTACATTAGCGCGCCTTGGAACCAGCCCCGGCTGGCTTCAAGAATCCGGAGAGGTGTCCGAGTGGCTGAAGGAGCACGCCTGGAAAGTGTGTATACGTTAATAGCGTATCGAGGGTTCGAATCCCTCTCTCTCCGCCAGACAAATTAAAAAGCCCCAGCGCAAGCTGGGGCTTTTTAATTTGTGCGGTGAAAAGACGGACGAGAACCCTCACGGTTCGACGAGCTTGCGCCAGCAGGCGAAGAACGTTGTCGCAGAGCGACAACGGCCCCGTAGGGGTGAGGCGCCCCGCGCCGAATAATCCCTCTCGTGGTCCAGGTCGCACATTGCGAAAGCTGAGCCGGTTGTTATTTTTCTGGGGGAGAGAGAGGGATTCGAACCCCGTACAAATCAATAACCTAACCATATTTCCGATTTGGTACCAAATAAGCCCCCACTCAATTCCCCGGCTTAAATGAACGATTTCCCTCCGCTATCCCCATCATCCGCTTTTCAATCACCGCCCAGTACCAGGTCTACGCCTCAACACTCCACCCAGCTTCTATGCCCCGGTATTAGCCCTTTCGGGCCATATCGGCCGCAGTTCCTGCTGGTATATAAAATCTCGTGTAAGCGGCCAACGGGCACCTACTACCTGATGCATTGGTGCAACCCATCGCATGGTCGTCCGCCTGTACCACCTAAGAGGCGGGACCGAAAAGGCTCATTGCTGGCAAGGAGTTATTCATGAAAATCAAGGGTCGCTATTTTTCCTTGGGCTCGGTAGTCGCTCTTGCGTTGCTTCTCGCCGCAGGCCCTGGCGTTGCGAGTCCGGACAAGGCGAAGCAGAAGGCCTCGCCACCTGAACGACCAAAAGCGATGCGCGAGGTTGTGCTGATGCGCGAGCAGGTTCGGCCGCTTGGGGAATCGATACAGAGCAAGAAGATTCGGGCAGCGAAGAAGCATCCCGGTAAAAAAGGATTCAGGGCCGCGCACGGTCTGCGCGCGGAGCGTCCCGCGCTGTCAAGCAACAGCATTGTGGTGGTGCCTGGCGAATTCGGACCAGTCGTCAAAGAGCGTGTCGTACCACCGGGTAAAGGGAGACCACCTGTAGCGAAAGGGAATCCGAAGGCGGGGAAAGGGAAGCCGAAGGGTAATGACAAGTCAGCCAAATTGGCTCGTTAACACGTCATTTCCGGAAGTTCGTTGAGCCAGTATTCGTATGTCACGGAGAAATCAGACCATGTCCGCAAAACGCTCTCGCACCATTCGCACACTTTCGCTGGTCTTGATATTCATGTTCGCGGGAGGAGCAGCAACGGCCTCGGCCGCCCCGATTCAGGCACTGATTCTTTATGATTCAGAACCCGGCAGCACTTACAACAAGCTCGGCAAGGCCTACGCCATCATGCTGAGCAATCTGCTCGGAGGTTTCGATACAGCCATTGAAATGAAGCCGGTCGAAGAATACGTCGCCGGCCAGATCGACACCAAGGACATCACTTTCTACCTTGGCTCATACTACGATAACGCGCTGCCTGCCGCCTTCCTGACAGACGCAGCCACCACCAACCGCAGCCTGGTGTGGTTCAAGTACAATCTTTGGAGTCTGGCCTGGAATTCATCGTACAATTTCGAGGCGACTCGCGGCTTTCGATTCGACGGGCTGGCCGGCCTGAATGCTGCGCCATCCGCTCAAAATATGGCGCCAGGGTTCTACGACACCATCCTGTATAAACAGCGCAGCATGGTGAAGTATTACGACTACGACATCCTCACCAACACTGTATTTGCCGATCCAGACACGGGTATCACCGCCGTAACCAATCCGACGATCGCCACTACCGTTGTCGAAGTGGAAAACGGCGAGACTGGGCAGCGCCTACCCTACGTGATCCGCTCAGGTAATTTCTGGTATGTCGCGGACATGCCGTTTTCCTACATTGGGCCACGCGACCGCTATCTGGTCATAGCCGACCTTCTACACGATATGTTGGGTGTGAACACGCCCACCGAGCGGCTCGCCATGATTCGACTGGAAGACGTTGGCGCGCTGACCAATGCCAGCGTGATGCAAACCCTGACGGACTATCTCTTTAGTCAGCAGATTGAATTTTCGATCGCGGCAATACCCCGTTATCGTGATCCACTGGGTCAATGGAATGGCGGTGTGCCACAGGAAATTCCCTTCGCCCTGGCCACCCAATTTCGCCAGGGACTCACCTATGCGCTTCAGCGTGGCGGCAGCGTTGTTTTGCACGGCTATACCCACCAATACGGCAACGCCATTAACCCATGGACGGGCGTCAGCGGAGACGATTTCGAGTTCTGGGACATCGTCAATAATCGGCCCGTTGTTGGCGATTCCACCGAGTGGGTGCTCGGCCGGGTTGATGCAGGCATTGCTGAGTTCGGGGCCTTCGGCATTCAACCCTATGCCTGGGAAACCCCGCACTATCACGCCTCAGCGACCGCTAACCGGGCCTTTCCGCAGCGCTTTGATACCACGTACAACCGGGTCGTGTATTACACCTCGGATGTGCCGGACTTCGCTGGCGTAAATGGCGATCCCGATTTCGCTGTGGGGCAGTTTTTTCCCTACATCATTCATCGCGACTACTACGGGCAGCGCATCCTGCCTGAGAACCTGGGCAACATCGAATACGACATCAGCGATGTCGATCCGGCCTCCTACTTTGACTACACCTGGCAAGACCTCCTGCTGAATGCCGAATACGCACTCGTAGTCCGCAATGGCGTTGCGTCGTTCTTCTTCCACCCGTTCTGGCTTGAGCCAAGCCTGGGCACCCCTGGCCTTGCCGATCTTCAGAATCTTGTGGATGGCATCAACCAGTTAGGTTTTACCTGGGTGGATGGCAGTGAGCTGACTCCAACCGAATAAAGAGGCACACAGCACTTAACGAAAGAATTCAACTCAAGGGAAGGGGTCAGAATGAAAACAATACTCGTGATTGCTGGAACCAGACCGGAGGTCATCAAGCTGGCCCCGGTCTATACCCAGGCGGTAAAAAGATTTGGCGCGGAGGCCGTGGAGTGGGTCAATAGTGGGCAACATACGACGCTGGCGGATCTAGCGCTCGAAGCATTCGGAATACAACCGGGAACGGTGCTCGAGAGTATGACCGCGGACGGATCGCTGGGCGTACTCAGCTGCAACCTGATCAGCGAACTTGATCGTCTGTTCGCCAGCGTCACCCCTGAGGCAGTCGTGGTTCAAGGTGATACCACGACTGCGTTCGCAGGCGCACTCGTCGCTTTCTACCATCGTATTCCCTGCGTGCATGTCGAGGCAGGCTTGCGCTCATTCGACTGCACCAATCCGTTCCCGGAAGAAGCCAACCGCCGGATGATCAGCAGCCTCGCGAGCATCCATTGCGCGCCCACGCCGCGGGCTGCGGAAAACCTGCGGCGCGAAGGCGTGGCCGAAGAACGCATCCTGGTGACGGGCAACACGGTCGTCGACGCGGTCAATCACGTTCGCGAAAAGCTGTTACAAGCGCCTCAACCGGCAGACGGACAGCGTCGAATTCTCGTGACCATGCACCGGCGGGAAGCCTGGGGCGACGAGATGGAAAAAATGTGCGTCGCACTGCGTGAGCTTGCCGACAGCCGGCCCAACGTCGAGATTGATTTTCCCGTTCATTTGAACCCGCGTGTGTGTGAGCCCGTGCATCGTCTTCTCGGCAATCACCCGCGGATCCACCTGTTGGCGCCGCTGGATTATCTCGGGCTGCAGAAGATGCTGAGCCAAAGCTATCTGGTACTCACCGACTCCGGCGGCATACAGGAAGAGGCGCCCAGCTATGGTGTGCCTGTGCTGGTGCTGCGCCGTCTGACCGAGAGACCGGAAGCTGTCGAGCAGGGCTATGCGCAAGTGACTGGCACGGATCCGGCAACCCTGGTTCGTGCGGCGCAACGGTTGATCGACGACCCTGAAGCCTATCGCTCGATGGTCGCGCCTGCCAATCCCTTCGGCGACGGTCACGCTGCGGCCCGCATTGTTCAGGCGATGTCAGAGCTTTTATCGAGGCAGTCGGTCAAGAGTGAGCATTCATCTCTTGCTGCAGTCATGGAGTAAGGGCAATGGACTGGGTCGATAGCATTGCCATTTACTGGTTCCTGGTCAAACTGCTGCTCATCACCACTGCGGTGCTGATTGCCATCAGTAGTTTCGATGACCTGTTTATCGATATCTGCTATTGGTGCCGACGTATTTATCAGCGCCTGGCCGGCGTGTCAGCAACTGAAACTCCATCGCTTGAAGTACTGCGAGCCGCTGAGGAGCGTCCCATTGCTATCATGGTGCCGGCCTGGCAGGAGGCCGACGTCATCGCGCAGATGTTGCACAACGCTCTGACGGTTTTCGACTATAAGCGCTTCCATATCTTTGTCGGCACTTACCCCAATGATTACGACACACAGCGGGAAGTCGACGCGGTGGCGGCCGCCAATCCAACCATCCACAAGGTCGTGGGCGCCCGTTCCGGACCCACTTGCAAAGCGGACTGCCTGAACGAGGTGATCGCGTCGATTCTAGAATTCGAGGCGAAGCAGGGGGTCGAGTTCGCCGCGTTCGTGCTCCAGGATTCAGAAGATGTGGTCCACCCGCTGGAGCTGCGGCTGTTCAACTATATGGTCGCTCGCTACGACCTCGTGCAGATTCCGGTCTTGCCGCTGCCCAGGCCCTGGAAGGAATTTACCGGCGGCCATTACAAGGATGAATTTACCGAATGCCATACCAAAGACGTTCCTGTGCGGGCCGCGCTGACGGGCATAGTACCTAGCGCCGGTGTGGGCACCGCCTTCAGCCGGAACGCCATCCTGGCACTGCATCGCGAACGCGACGGTGAAGTATTCAATCCCGGGAGCCTTACCGAAGACTACGACATCAGCCTGAGGCTGCGCGAGCTGGGCATGCGCCAGGTGTTTGTGCGGGTGCGGGTTCCCACTGACTCCAAAGAGCCGGGCCATGCCGACGAATACATCGCCGTGCGGGAGTATTTTCCCAACAGCTTCCGGGCCGCCTACCGGCAAAAGGCGCGCTGGATACTCGGCATCGCGCTGCAGGGCTGGTCAAACGTGGGTTGGAAAGGCGACCTGGCGACCAAGTACATCCTGTTTCGCGACCGCAAGTCATTGGTCACATCGCAGATAGGCTTCCTGGCCTACTTTGTGGTGTTTAACGTGGTGCTGATGGAGCTTGCCCACTTGCTGCTCTCCGACAGCTACTGGTTCCCACAACTGGTGCCGGTAGATAGCTGGCTGTGGTGGTTGATGATCATCAACGCGCTACTGCTGGGTAATCGAATCTTGCACAGAGCTCTGTTCATGACCCACTACTACGGCTGGCGCCAGGGACTGCTCTCGGCACCACGGCAGATCTGGGCCAACGTGGTCAACTTTTATGCCTGCAACCGTGCATTGCGCCAGTTTGCCGGGCATCTAGTCTACGGCCGTCATCTGGGTTGGGACAAAACCCAGCACGCATTCCCCGTAGCGCCACACATGGCGCTTGCGCGCAGGCGACGCCTTGGTGAGCTGTTGCTGGATCTCGAGGCTATTGCCTCCGAACAGTTGCACCACGTGCTTGCCGAGCAGCGTTCGGACCCGCGTCCCCTGGGCGACCTGCTGCTGGCCCGCGGTTGGCTGAACGAGCAAACATTGAAACAGGCCTTACATATGCAGCAAGGATTCGACCAGGCGGCCTAAGCGATAGCCGGACATGAACGCTCAACCAGGACGGTGCATTATGCGAAGAGGCTTTCCTGCCACCGCTCGACCTCAGGACAGGCGCGGCTTTTTCACCCGGCTGCAGATACTGACGCCCATCGTGACAACAGTCGCATTCAGCCTTTTCTCCGCGGGCTCGTTAGCTGACGTAACGACTGGAGATGATCGCCAGGAGGCGCCCAAGGTCGGCAGTCAAAGTTGGCTCGAGCAGGAACTGGCTAACTTTCGCAAGTATCCCTTCATGGAACGAGCCGAGCGGCTGATCGGGTCTGGGCAACCGGTAGCGGCAGCAAAAGAATTGACGCGAATCCTGGCACTGGACCCCGAGGATGTTGATGCACGGCTACGTCTGATCGTACTGTTGCTGGGGCCGCTTGATGAGCCGCAGGCCGCAGCGGAGCATGCGGCCAAACTGATCGAGCATGGTCGCGAACGGGGGCTTGGCTACCATTACCGGGCCCTGGCCAACCTGCGCCTGGGAGACGCTGACTCGGCGGCTGCAGATTGGATGCGCTCGCTCGAAACCCGGGAATTGAGAGAAGACCTTCAGCGCGCGATTCGTGGTCAACTGGCGGATCTGGCAATCCAGCGGGGTGATTTTGCGGCCGTTCCGCGGTTGCTCACAGAAGATGCCGCCGACCAATCCTTTGAAGACCGCTTACGCCTGGTACAGGCCTACATCAAACTGGATCGTCCGAAGGAGGCGACGCAGCTGCTTATGCGCGTGGATGGCGTGCCGCCTGAAGGATGGTTCCCGATAGCGCAGTATCACGTGGAGATGGGCCAGCCAACACTGGCCATCGTGACTATCAATCGCGGGCTGGAGAGAGTGGAATCAGCACCCCTTCGGCGAGAACTGGCGACGTCTCTGGGTTATCTGCACATGCAGCGCGGCGAGCCGCAGCTAGGCGCGCAGGCTTTCGCCCTGGCGGTGGAAGAGGGGGAGCCTGATCCGGACCTGTATCTGGCCTGGGCCCAGGCACTCTCGGAGGCCCAGCTCGCCGCGCAGGCGCTGGCTGCGATCGAGTCGGTGGAGCAGACATCGCCGTATGGTCACCGGCTGCACGCCTATTTACTCGCAGAACTGGGCAGAACCGACGACGCGGCGGGTGTATTACAGCGGTTGCTGGACGACCCATCGCAACAGGAAAATCGAGGCGCAATTGCCCTGGAAATCGCCGAGCTATACGCCCAGGCAGGGGATCTCGAGGCTCAGATGACAGCCCTGGAGCACGCTGTGGCCCTGGCACCCAAACATGCTCCGTCCTTGCGCGCGCTGGCTGAGCGGCAAGTTGGCGCCGACCGACTGGCGGCAGCATCGGACACTCTCAGAGCCCTTATCGCGGTAGAAGACCAGCCTGAAAACCGACTCAGGCTGGTAGAGGTGTTAGTGGCGTCGGGAGAGCAAAAGGCGGCTTTGACCGAGCTGCGGCAACTGGTCGAAAAGCTGCCTTCGGGGCATGCGGCGCGGATACGCGTATTGCGCCAATGGGCTAGCCTGGCTGAAGCCCAGCAACAATGGGACGAAGCCGCTCGGGCCTGGGAAGGCCTTTATGTCGCGGACAGCAAAAGATCGCCCGAGTACCTGTTGCACGCAGGCCGCGCGGCGCGTCTGGGCGGTAACCCGTTAGGGGCGCGACAGATTCTGGCAAAACTGGATGTTGATGCGCAGGACCCGAACATTCGCGCCCTGTTCTATGACGAACAGGCTCAGTTGGCCCAGATGGAAGGCGAGCACATGACAGCCGCGCAGTGGCAGCAGCAAGCCGTGAACGCTCAACCCACCGCGGCACGTCACTATCATATGGCACAAGTCTGGAAGACCCTGGGTGATCCTGAACTCGCACGCAGGGCGCTTGAACAGGCCATCATACTGGCGCCGAAAAATGCCGAGTATCACGCCAGCCTCGGGTATGACTATCTGGAAGGAGGAGACGACCGCCGGGCCGCAGAGTATTTCGAGACCGCATTGAGGCTCGACCCAGACCGGCTGCCGTTGTATGAGGAATTGGGCTACGTCTATCGCCGCCTCGGTCGCAATGAAGACGAAGCAGAGCTGCTCGGTGAACTCATTCATCGGCAGGCTGCGAGCGGTCAGCGCCGCAGCGCCCTGGCGAGAGGCGCTGGCTCGAATTCAGAGAGCGTGATGAGGTTCCAATTGGAGCAGGTACAGGCGTTGAGGCGGGCGGGGAAACTGGACCAAGCCCTGGTCGCGCTTGACTCTATTGATGACCTGCAACTCTATGGCACCAAACTCAAAGTCGAGCTCCTCAAGGAGTCGGGGCGCTCCGAAGACGCGGTGCAGGAGTTGTCCCGGCTGCTGGATAACCCGTCACAGCTTGAAGAGCCTGGGGCGATAGCGCTGGAGATTGCCGAAATGCATGCCCAGGCGGGTGATAGAGCAGCCCAACTGGCGGCGCTAGAGCGTGCAGTTGTGATCGCGCCAGATTACCCACCCGCGCTACAGGCGGTGGTGGAACGCCAGGTGGGCGCAGGAGACCTGCTTGCGGCGGCAAACACCCAGCGTCGCCTGGTCGCTTTGGAGGGTAATACAGCCACCCGTACTCGGCTCGTGGAGATACTACTGGCCGCAGACGAGAATGCGTCGGCATTGGTCGAGTTGCGGCAACTCGTGGAAGCCCTTTTGCCGGATCATCCCGATCTGCCCAAAGTGATGCGGCAATGGGCAAACGTTGCCGCAGCCGAGGGGGTTCTGGCTGCCGAGGCGCAGACCTGGGAGGCACTGTACCAGGCCGATGAAACCCGCCCGGCAGAACTGATGCTGCACGCGGGTCGCGCAGCGCGCATTACCGGCCAGCACGAGAAGGCAACTCGGGTACTGGCCCAGGTACCAGAAGACGCATTGACGCTCTCCGACCAAGCGTTGCTGTATGAAGAGCGCGCGCTGCTTGCCTCGCGGGATGGAGACATCCAGCGGGCGGCGGAGGCACAGCGCAGGTCCTTACGGGCAGAACCCGCGGCGGAGCGACACTACAGATTGGCTCAGTACCTGCTTGAACTCGGTGAACAGGGCGATGCGCGCAGCGAATTCCAGCAGGCCGTGAGGCTTGAGCCGGATAATCCAGAGTTCCAGGCGAGCCTGGGTTATGCCTATCTGAGGACGGGCGATGATGACCTCGCCGCGGGCCATTTTCAGGCAGCTCTGGCTGCTGACGAAAAGCGGCTGCCCTTGTATGAGGAACTCGGCTATACCTATCGTCGACTTGGCCAGGATGAGGCTGCGGCCAAGGCATTCCGCCAGCGCATTGACCTGACGCAAACCTGGGCGGGCACCGCGCCTGAAGGCTCTCAAGATGAAGGCTATCAAGGCCAAGGCTCCGCCAGCACCGGTACCGATGAGAGTGGCTATGCCTGGCGCCAGGAAGTGCAGCAGCTAGAGGACCGGCTGCGGATCAATACGGGTGTGTTCGTGCGGCGCATGAACGGTGGCGATAGTGACTCGGACCAGGACGCTTCCGTCGGGCTCAGCGGGTTTCAGAGTCAAGCCGGGATAGACATCGCCTACCGGCTGGATAACGTCTCTGATGGCCGCTATGCAGAGGTTTACGGGCGCAGCATCTGGGCATTCGAGGACGATACGCTGTCGCCAGTGGGCAGCGAAACCCAAGGGGGTGTCGGCCTACGGGTGAAGCCCTTTGCGCCGGTCAATTTTTTACTCTCAGGCGAGCGGCTGGTCGCGCTGGGTAGCGACGCTAGAAACGACTGGATGGTGCGTGCCAGCGCATCCTTCGGCCGCGGTTTAGCCTACGCTCCAGCCCAGAAGTACCAGCACTATCGCTCCGTGTATCTGGATGCGGCCAAGGTGGTGGAAGACAAGGCTGAGTTCCTGGTGGCGGAATGGCGCGAGGGTGTTGCCAAGCAGATAGGGCAGGGCCTGCATCTGGTGCCCTACGGTGTCGCCGCCGCCAGCTACACGGATGACGCTGAAACCGAGCGCCGCTATGAGGCAGGCGTCGGCGTTGCCTTGCGCGGCTGGTTTGGCGGTAACGCCTACCACACGCATAGCAGCAATTTTGAGGTGGGGGTGGAGTTCCGAGGAATGGTGGGTGGCAATACAGACGAAGATTCGGGTCTCGTCGTGCGTCTGCAATACGGATTCTGACGTGATGATGAGTATAGGCCGGTGAAACAACTCTACTTTTGGCTGTTGCTGGCCATATCCCTGCCAGCGCAAGCCAGCGAATGCACCGGTGCGCCCTTCAGCGCCAGCTTTCTCCAGCCCCTGACCTCCGATCTTGAGCGCTCAGCGGACTCCTGGGAGGCAACATTGCAGAGCATTGCCGGTGTCGGGATAGACACCCTTTACCTGCAGTGGAGCGTCTACGGTGAGCTGGACCTGAGCCGCGAGCCAGGTATCAGCTTTCTGAGTATTTGGCTTGATCAGGCGCACGCCAACGGTCTGCGGGTCAATTTAGGCCTGGTTGCCGATGCCGACTTCGGCAGCCGGATCACCGATCCCGCAGACGCATTGGCAGCCTACCTCGCAGGCCTTCGCGAACGCTCGTTAGCGGCAGCGGATCGACTCAAAGCAAGATTAGGTGATCATCCAGCATTCGTGGGCTGGTATCTCTCCGAAGAAATCGACGATCGTTCCTGGACGCATCCCTGGCAAGTGGACCTGCTGCGCGAGCATCTAAGCAGTTTGACCAGCTTGCTCGCGGAGTTGAGCCCGGAAAAGCCGGTGAGCATTTCGACCTACGTAAGTGGTGCGCAGCCGCCGGCTCAGTTCGAGAGGCTGTGGCGGGCACTCTGGAGCGCCGCGCCTCAGTTACACGTCCTTCTGCAGGACGGGGCTGGCGTTGGGACAGTAGCGCGCCCTGACTTCAATGAATACGCGCTCCGAGTTAACAATATTGCCGCAAGAACAAACCGCTATTGGGGCATTATCGTGGAACTATTCTCGCAGCAAAGCGGGCCGCCGCTGGACGACGCGCCCTTCAGCGCTCAGGCCGCGCCCATCAACCGCATGCTGCAACAATTGGCAGCCGTCGAAGCACTCGACCCCGGCCCAAATGAGGTCATTGCGTTCTCGGTCCCGGAATATCTGCTGGACCCCGCCAAGCCGGGCCAGGCCGAACTGCTCAACGAATATCGACGCCGCTACTGCGGCCCTTGATGTCGTGGGGCAGGTCGTGGGGCAGGCTACCCAGTGTTACCCGGCGCGGTAGGCCTCAGCGTGCTCATGGATTTTGCTCACGGCCTGTGCGCGGTTCGACACATCCAGTTTCCTGAAAATGCGCTTGAGGTGATTTTTTACCGTGAACGGGCTGATATTGAGAATCACACCAATAACTTCATTGGTTTTCCCGACTCTTACCCAATCCATGATTTCCTTTTCGCGGAGGGATAAGCCGAACTCGACATAAGACATTTCCACTCCGTTAACGCTGCCGTGGGGTCGAAAAGGGGGCAGCTGTCGCAAAGCGGTGTCTATGTAGGGCAGCAGCAGCTTGAAATAAAGTTGAGCCGACCGCGGTAGGCAGAGAGCCTGGTTAAATACCACGTAGAGTATCTGATCTCGCTCCCGCTCATCCTTGATGCCATGGATGAGGGCCGAGCGCATACGTTTGAAGTGCGCAGTCACCGAATCCGGGGTGTCGAGCTTGCCAAGGTCCAGGTCAAAGCCCGTTTCGGTTTGTATCTCGAACAGCTCATGCCCACCCTTTTCCCAGAGCGCTAGAAGATTGCGCCGCAGGGGCATCATGTTGGCGTTGACCACGTTCGAGGTACGCATTTCCAGAATCGCGGAAATGATATCGACCTCAAGCGCATTCTTTCCGGCCCCTCGCCACGACGCGAGGAGGATTTGATGTGGTAGATAGGTTTGCAGATCTCCCTGTAGCCAGTGGAAGAGATCGGCATGAGTGTGGATGTGCAGGGACCCCTGGATGACTTTTATGAACCGATTGTGCTCGGTATAAAGGGCATTGGGCGTCTTCAGATTCAAGAAGTGAGTCATCTTCGTCATATCAATTATCCGTGTGAGAAGTCCATGCTCCGGATTAAGAGATCTATGCTGACTAGACACCGACTACTTTACTGTCCCTAGACTTCCAGTATAGCCATGATGTTTTTACCCGCCTTGCTGAAAGTGTCTCTGTTGGGTTGCTATTAGCGGGCTTGTTTTATGTTCCGCAAAGGGTTGCCGAACCGCTCAATATATTCCCGTCCAATCTCTTTCGAGCCCAGATAATTGAGATGGTTCTCATCGCGATACAGCGGCAGGCCATTCAATACGGTCTGGCAACGGAGCGGGTCGCAGATGACTTTTCTCGGGTCTATCCAGTTGATGTCAGGGAAGCGCTGTTGCGCGGTTTGTTTGAAGCGCAGAAAGTTGCTCATTTTCAGCCTGGCGTCTGCGGCGTCGATGGAGCAATCGTCCATATTCTTCAGCAGGCATTCCGCGTACGAGGAGGAGGGCAGCTCCGGCACGTCTTCAAGCATGACGATGGTATGGCCCTGGGCGTCGAGCCAGGCCAGGGTGTCGATGAAGTAGGTCTGATACAACTCGCTTTGCAGATAAGAGTTCCACCATGCATTGACGAACACGGTCATCGGGCGTTGCTGCAGATAATCAGCCAGGGCAGTGTTCCGCTCGACCTTCTCCGGATCGACAAATGCGGCCGCGGAGTGTTCCGGTATCACGAAAGGGGTAGAGGCCCGGGTCACCACTAGTAGAGAGTGGTCCTCGCCGATGAGTTGCTCCACGAAGCCAAGCAGGGCAATGGCGTGGGAGTCACCGATCAACATGCTGTCTGGCTGGCCGTCTTGCGGCTTGGCGCCGAACAGGCAGGCGTCGCTGGTGTTGAATTGCGCGGGTTCGGCCTTGAAGCAGCGCTTGTAGAGGTCGGCAGCGTTATTCTGGGCAATGATGCGGTAGAGCTCACGCCGCTCTTCGGAAAAGCGGAAGCTCAAGTCATCGGCTATGCGAATGGTCGACTGGATAGCCCAGATGACCAGCGCCGGGGCCAGAATGAATATCAGAAAGGACTTTTTCAAGTTCCACGGGCGGTGCCGATAGCGGTTCTCGACAAAGCGGAAGCTTAACCAGGACAGCACCACGACGATGGCTATCAGCAGCAGACGGTTAGTCCAGGTGAGCTCGATCAACTGATAATGCAGTAGCGCCACGGGCGGCCAGTGCCACAGATACAGGGAATAGGAAATGCCCCCCAGAAAAACCATGACTGGCAAGCTGAGTACGCGAGCAGTGAGAGTGCGGCTCTGATGCAATCCGGCGTAGATCACCAGGGCAGTGCCCAGCGTAGGCCAAAGGGCGTTGTAGCCGGGGAAATGGTCATGCTTGGTGAGCACTATCGCGGTAACGCAGATCATCGCGAGGCCGAGGGCCGCTAGCAGCTCGGCACTGAGCCGTCCGAGGACTGGAAGCTGACGGCTGAACAGCGCCACGCCGGTGCCGAGCATGAATTCAAACAGCCTGGCCGGCAGCAGGTAATAGGCGGCGGCTGGATAGGCGTCAGCCAAATACACCGACAGCGCGAAAGTGGCGACCAGCATAATGCGGAAAGGCCAGTGCCCATCACGGCCTTTGCCAAATCGGTAGGCCAGGTACAGCGCCAGCGGCCATATCAGGTAGAACTGCTCCTCAACGGCCAGGGACCAGGTATGCAGCAGCGACAGCGAGCGGCTTTCCGGTGCGAAGTACTGAGAGAGCTCCTGAAAATAGTAAATGTTGCTCAAGCCGACCAGAGACGCCAGCCAACTCTTGGCAAACAGGTAGTAGGCATCGCCAAGGTAGAAAGGCGAGATCATCAAGAAGGTGACGCTGGACACCAGCAGGAACAGGGGTACCAACCGACGGATGCGACGGGCGTAGAAGTCGCGGAAACTGAAGGTCGCGTTCTCGAAGTTGCGTTGCAGAAGTTGGGTGATGACGTAGCCAGAGATGACGAAGAACACATCCACGCCAATAAAGCCGCCGCTGATTCCCGGGACTTCGTAGTGGTAGAGAATCACCAGGACGACGGCCAGTGCGCGTAAGCCTTCAATATCAGCGCGGTAGCCCGAAGCGATCTTCAAGTCAATTCCCCTAGAATTAGCAGACCGGGGGAGATTATATGGGCGCGGGCAGCGCAGACAAGCTGTTTGCAGCAGGTCCGGCTCTGATTAGGCCGGCCGCCTCCTGGTAACGAGTGGCAAGCTGAGCGCGCTCAGCGGCGGACCCATACCTCCACCCGGCCGTTGCGCTGGGCGCCAGTAGCACCCCCCGCCGAACCCACCGGCATATAGTGGCCGTAGCCAGTGTGCCCGTGCACCTGAGTGCCGAGTTGCCGTAGGGCCTTGCTGGCTGACAGGGCGCGCAGTTCGGAGATCATCTGGGCGCGCAGTTCGTCGCTTTGCTGGTCGGCAAAACCAATCAGCATCAGGTCCTTACCCGTTTTGCCGGTGTCCTTGAGGTAATGCTGAATGCGCAGCAAGTCGCGGTTGGCTTTGTTGTCCAGCTTGGTGCGGCCTTCGGCAAAACGGAAGTTCACCGAGAGGCGCTGATAGCGTTCGGTCAGGCGTTTGAACGTCGCCGGCACGCTGGCGTCCTGCACCGGGTCGACTGCAAAGGGGTTCTGGGAAAAGAAACCGGACTGGGCCACGATATCCTGCCCGGCTTGGCTTTGTGCGTAGTTGATAAAGGCCTGGGCCAGAGGTTTGCCGGTGGTTCCTGGGGTGTACAGGTAGAGCCGACGGGACAGCGGATAGTCTTCAGTCGCAACGGAAAGCTCACTGGGCTTGAGCGCCGGCGCGCTTCCATCGGAAATTGCCAGCAATTTGCTGCTGCGTACCGAGGCGAAACCGGCAAAGCCGATGCCTGCGGGATTCAGACTGACGTCGTCGGATAACTGGTCATTGGACTCGTAGCGTCGGGCTTCACCAGTCAGCGTATATTTGCCAGCCAGAACCAGCTCCTTGAAGGTGTCCCAGGTCCCAGAGCGGTCGTCGCGAGCGTATACCTGAATTGGCAGGTCAGGGCCGCCAAGCGCCGACCAGTTGGTGATCTCGCCGGCAAAAATCCTGGCCAGCGTTTCTATATTGAGCTGGTTAACCGGATTGGATGGGTGCACCAGAATCGCCAGGCCATCAATGGCAATCACGTGTTCGCTATCGGCGCTGGTCATGTCTGCGCGTGCCGCCATCGCGGCAACTTCCTTGGCGGTGATACGGCGTGAGGCCGCCCAGGTATCGGCCTGGTTGGCCATCATCGAGGTAAAGCCAGTGCTGGTACCGTGAGCGGCCACCAGCACGGTCAGCGGCTTGCCGTCACGCACGACTGTCAGTACAGCTTCATTCTCATTCCCCGTGGCGCTGGCGCTGACCCGTTCTCCGGTAAGCTGTTCCAGAAAGCCGGTCATCAACATGGGTGCCAGTGTGGCGCCAATGGTGTTGGACCCGTGGATTTCCAGGTCGTGGGCGGCTGCCACACCGGGCAGAAAAGCCAGAGCAAACCCCAGGCGGAACAGCAGTCGACGGAAAACTGATGGCATCGGTAACCTCATTACAATCTGGCAGGTAGGTTTTGACCCGCCAGAGTGAGGCAGTTAGATGACATTCAGATGACTGGACCCGCCTGGATCGCGTTGTCGATTCAGCCGTCTATTGCGAGCTTGATGATCACCCCTTCATCCGCCGCAATGCGGCCCTGACATACGTCGGGATAAATCTCAGCCAAGCCCGACAGGCCCTGCAGCGTTTTTACCTTCAGCCATTGGCGGCTCCAATGGGCGGCATCGTGCATGAAACGCTGGCTGCGCTCGGCAAAGCCCTGGGGGCCCCAGTCCTGCATGCGCTGCTGAATGTGCCCGGGAGCAAAGAAGAACTCGCTGCGCTCTGCGCTGATGCCTGAAGCGGTCTGGGTTTCATCCCAATGGGTCAGGCCGACGTTGATGCAATAAGTCAGGTTCTCGCCCAGGTGCTTGCTCAGTTCTTTCAACACGCTGCTGTTGCCTGACATGTCGACAATGACGCTGGGAATGTTTTTGTTGATGCTGCTCAGCTGCTGGTAATCCACAACATCGTGATAAATGTCGAGACTCTTGACCAGGGCTGTGTTGCGCGCCGAGGTCACGGCAATGGTGGCCGGGGCGTCGGGATCTTTGAACAGCGCATAACCAAGGCCAGCACTGGTTTTGCTTGAGGCGCTAAGGATGATGATCTGCTCGGCACCACGCCAGTTTTTATCCTTGAGCGCATCCCACAGGCAGAACGAGGTGATATGCAGCGGCCAGAGCAACATGCGCTCGGGCTCAGTGCTGGCGTCGTAGTCTGGCTCGTGCAGCACCCGGCTGTAGGTGTTGTAGCCCGGCGGCAGTTTGGCCCGATGCGCGCTCCCATCGATCAGGCGCTGGGCGGATATCTTGGTCGGTTGCATGATTAACTGCGTGGCCGGCGGGAAGTAACCAAACAGCCGCTCACCCACCGGTAATGCTTCACAGCGCGATTCGGTTACGTTGGCAAAGCCCCACACGGGGATCACACCCCAGCCTTGGGTTAGCTCGCCTGCTGGCGGAAAGAACTGCCAATAACCGAGTTTGTCGCCAGCGGCGGCATAGGTGATGTTGTTGGCGGTAAAGGAAAAGCTATCGACCGCGAGCCGAACCTCGCCTTCTGCCAAGGTCGGGCGTTGCTCAACTGGGCTCAGTGTAACCAGACGCTGGGTCATAAAGTCGTTTTTGCGTATCTGAAATTGCTGCATGCTGTCACTCCTTTCGGTTAGTTGATTTCCGCAAGAAAGCGCTGAATCTTCATCATTGCAGGGCCAGAGTTGGCGCGCATACGCGCAAGAACCGCCTGCTTCGCTTCATCGTCCTTGGCGGCGTTCTTGACCAGCTTGCCCATGCCGTCGAGGCGGTTGGCCAGCAGCCAGTTGCGCAGATCTTCCACTTTCGACCACTGGTACTGGTTCATCATCAGCGCCGCCATCATGCGAATCCAATCGGTATCGTGATTGGGTAGCGGCACTACCGAGCAGATGCGGTTCTTCTCCGCCTCATTGCTGTAGTTGGCTTCCACGTGGGCGATAAAGGCCGCACTGAATACCGGTTGATAGGACCGAACCGTTTGCGGCGTGATTAGGTCGCCCTGGAAGACCTTCTTGATCGCCAGGTTGGTGATGGCGCTGGCCGAGCAGTCGATGTGCAGGTTGTTGGTTGAGGTCGGGATGCTGCCCTGTTCCAGCAGGATCTGATCCGCCTGCAGATGCAGCACGCGGCCCTTGCGCACCACATTCTTGATACGGCGTAACTGTTCAAGCTCCAACTGGCTGACCGTTGCGCCGTGGAACATGGTCGGCTTGACGTTCTTGTCTATCCGCAGCAGCACACCAGCGCTTTCCAGACTGTCGAATAGCTCGGGTACGGATTCGGCCGTGGCAATGGCTTCAAACTGGGCGGCCATCGAGCCGATGGTGCTGCTGAAAAACTCGTCTGTTGGCTGGGTATTGCGCCGATCGAGCAGCCAGGCATCGCGGGACACTATCCAGCAGATGCGATCCGGGTCTACCTGGTTTTCCAGCAGCCACAGGCAGGCATCGATACCGGTCTTGCCGCCGCCAATCACCACATAGTGGTCGGCGGGCTGCTTGACCTTGGGCAGGTTGTTCAGCGGCATGAACTGCACGCCTGCATCAATCTTGAAACTCGGCGTATGCGTAGCCGGCACGCTGGTTTTCAGGTAGGTCGCGTCGACGGTTTTGCGGGTATTGGCGCGGTAGCGCTGCCCAGTCAGCGCGTGCTCGAATACGCCGTCGCCCAGGTAGGTGCACATCGGGAAGTACTGCACACGGCCGGTCGGTAAAAACTGCTGGCGCATGACCTGATCAAAGTAGGCCAGCACTTCGGCGCCAGAGGCCAGATCGCCCAAACCCTTGTTCAGGCCCACTTCGTCCTTGAGCCCCTTGCTCAGCTCCCGCGAGCTGACGCCATAAAAGGCCGAGGGCTGATGCAAGGTTACAAAAGGGTAGGCAACGTTCCAGTGTCCGCCGGGCTGTTGATGTTGATCGACAATGATCACGCTTGCGTCCGATTCAGTCAGTAGAGTATCTGCGAAGGCCATGCCTACCGCGCCGCTGCCGACTATCAGGTAATCCGCTTCGAGTTGCTGTTCGTTCATGCCTTTGCCCCTGCTGATTGTCATTGTAACGTTGATCAATAATTCGCCATAACAGCGTTATGTTGATCGATAGTATAACGCTGTTATGCAAAGTCAAGTACAATCGCTCCATGAACGAATCGCAAAGCAACATCCTCAAAGCCGCCTCCGAGCTTTTCTTGCAGGGCGGCACCGCTGCCCTCAGCGTGCGCGCCATTGCAGCGCGGGCGGGTGTGTCGACCATCGGCATCTATAGCCACTTTCAAGGCAAGCAGGGCATTCTCGATGCCCTCTATATCGAAGGCTTCAGCGCGGTGATCGACGCCTTGGCAGTGGACGACCTGACAGCCGATCCGCGTGAGCGGGTGCTGCTGGCATCGCGGCGCTACCTGGATACGGCAGAAACCTTTGAGCCTCATTACGGGCTGATCTTCGGCAAGCTGGATGACAGTTACCAGCCCTCAGCCGAGGCGCGTACTTTGGCAGCCGCCGGGTTTGAACGCTTGACTGAAGTGGTCGGTGGTTTACTGACAGCGGATGCCCCAGCCAGCGCCAGGCGCAATGTTGCCCTGCAGGTGTGGGCCTTGATTCACGGCTTTGTTGGCCTGAAGAATCATGCGGTCGGTGAGCTGGTGGATATGCGTTGCTGGAAAGAGCGCGCCATGGAGGCGGTGGAAATTCTGGTAGATGGGATTATCAAGCGGGTAGAGGGGCAGGGCGCAGTATAGGGCGCCCTGCGCACCACTCAAACTATCCCTGCAACGGCAGCGCTGCACCTATGGCGATAGAGGCCGCCACCGGTTAGGTCATCCAGGTTTCACTGGCCATAGGCGGTAACCGCTCCGCGAGTATGTAGCGGCCGGTATTAACTTGCCTTGGCCTTCTCCGGTAGCTCTTCTGCCAGCCGTTCGAGAAACATCGCCAGCGCCACTTCCTCGGCTTTCAGGCCCTTGCGCACCCGCGGCTTGGGCAGCTTGGATAACTCCCCCAGGCTGAAGTGATCGAGCACGGCGGGGTGGATGTAGCATTTGCGGCACACCGCAGGGGTGTTGCCCAATTGCTTGGCGACGTCCTTGACCATCGCTACCACATGGCGTTTGGCATCGGATTCCGGCTGCCATTCCAGTTCTCTGAGTACCGCCAACGCCATCGCGGTACCGGCCCAGGTGCGGTAATCCTTGGCGGTGAAGTCAGCCCCGGTCAGATCGTGCAGGTAGGCGTTGACGTCTGCGGAGCTGACCGTATGGCGGTTACCGTCCTCATCCAGATACTGGAACAGGTTCTGCCCGGGCAGGTCCTGGCAGCGCTTGACCACCTTGGCCAGGCGCTTGTCTTTCACGCTGACCTGATGTTCGACACCACTCTTGCCGCGAAACTGAAACTGGATCTCGCTGCCCTTGATGTCTACATGGCGGTCGCGCAGGGTGGTCAGCCCGTAGGACTTGTTGTCCCGCGCGTACTGAGTATTGCCCACGCGAATCAGCGTGGCATCCAGCAACATGACTACTGTGGCCAACACCTTTTCGCGGCTAAAGCCGGGTTCGGCGATCTGTGCTTCCAGCTGCTTGCGCAGCTTGGGCAGAGCGGCGCCGAACTCCTGCAGGCGCGAGTATTTGTCGGCGTCGCGCACTTCGCGCCAGCGCGGGTGATAGCGGTACTGCTTGCGCCCACGCGCATCGCGTCCGGTGGCCTGCAGATGCCCGCTCGGGTCGGCGCAAATCCACACGTCGGTATACGCGGGTGGCACGGCCAAAGAGTTGAGTCGCTTGATTTCATCGGCATCGCTAATGCGCTCACCCTTGGCATCAAAATACTGGAACTTGCCCCGCGATTTTTTACGGCGGATGCCGGGCTGGGTGTCATCAACGTAATGCAGGTCGCGAGGCAGGTCGGCAGGCAACGCGGAGTCAGGCATGGGGCAATTTCCTTGGCAGCAATCAGTCGGGTCTAACTGATTGACCGCAACCTGATGCGGTGGTGCCAACAGGTTTCTAAAATAGGTGCTTGTCAGGCGCGCCGGTCAGAATGTCCCATGGCATGCTCGTTACCGGCCCCCACAAAGGATCAGCGAAAGATCAGCGACTGATGCGCTGCCGCACCGGCGCGTGCGCCGTCACCTACTGCGCTGGCAACATTGCCCGCGGCCACCGATGCATCCCCGCAGGCAAACACGCCAGGCACGGTGGTCTCGCGCAGTGCATTGACCCTGATGAAGTCACCCATTGGCCCGGCCTCGAATTCGCAGCCCAGTTGTGCTGCCAGAGGGCTGGCCATTCGCGTATTTGGTTGAGTGAACAGTCCCGCGAGCTTGATGACGCGACCGCTGGCTAGCGTGACGTCGAGCGAGGCGCCGCCAAGGGCAATGACGGGTTCGCGTTCAACTATAACGCCACGTTTGTCCAGGCTGGCAAGCTGCTCTGCATCAGGCTCGAATACCTGATTGAGAAACAGGGTAGTGGGTCCCCAGTCAGGTAGCATCAGCGCATGGTGAAGGGCAATCGGTGTGGCCGCCAGTACGCCAATTGGCCCGCCGTTCAGTTCATATCCGTGACAGTAAGGGCATTGGAATACTCCCTGGCCCCAGCGCTGCGACAGGCCAGGAATATCTGGTAGCTCGTCTACTACGCCAGCGGCGAGTATCAAGCGTAACGCGCTGTATTGCTGCCCGTTTGCGGCTGTCACCACATAGCCACTGCCGTCCTGATTGGCTGCCACCGCAGCCTGCGAAAGCCACTCCACCGTCGGGTAAGCCAACAGCTGCTCACGCGCCTCCTCGGCAATCGCGCCGGGGTCGCGACCGTCCTGGGCTAGAAAGCCGTGGGCGCTTTGCGCGAACCGGTTACGTCGCTGCCCGGTATCCAGCACCAGTACCTTGCGCCGCGCTCGGGCCAGCTGCAGGCCTGCAGACATGCCTGCATAGCTGCCGCCTACAATGATCACTTCATAATTCATGGCAGATTCTCGGTGAGCACTTCGACCAACTCGAAGATCAATAGAAACAACATAAGTTACAAGATATAAAGGTGTCAACACTCTCGTAACTTATGTTGTATCGAGCGATACTCAGGCATCGCTATCGACTAGAATCCTGCCCATGAGAAACGACACTCGCTTGTCCCGCATGCTGCACGTGCTGATCCACATGGCTCGGCATGAAAACCCGACCACCTCCGATGCCATTGCACAAATGCTGACCACCAACCCGGTGGTCGTCCGGCGCACGATGGCGCTGCTCAAGAAAGAGGGTTACGTGCGTTCGGAAAAGGGCCACCGTGGCGGCTGGACGCTAGCCAAGCCTCTGGCTGAGATTACGCTGCTGGATATCCACCAGGCCCTGGGCTCCTCCTCGCTGTTCGCCATCGGGCTGTCTACCGATCATCCCGAATGCCTGGTAGAGCAGGCAGTGAATGCGGCGTTGACCGACGCCTT
The DNA here is from genome assembly GCF_008365385.1 of Halopseudomonas laoshanensis. Taxonomy (GTDB): domain Bacteria; phylum Pseudomonadota; class Gammaproteobacteria; order Pseudomonadales; family Pseudomonadaceae; genus Halopseudomonas; species Halopseudomonas laoshanensis. Next base: position 60,920 of record NZ_QOVF01000001.1, read on the forward strand.
CGATGCGGCCCAGGCTTTGCTGATCGAGCGGTTGGGGAGCGTAACCCTGGAAGAGTTGGCCAAGGATTTCGAGCGGCGATATCAGAGCTTGTAAGCCAGTGCAGCCGGGCATTAGCCTGACGGTTTAGTAATTACGCGGAGTGGCACAGGCTGCCTTTGGAAAAAACTTTTGATTCGTGCATTGACATATCGGTAAATCTCGATATTATTACCCCATGGAACTGATCGACGTATTCAAAGCACTCTCAAACCGTACTCGCCTTGATATTCTCAAGGGGCTGAAGGATCCGGTGAATAACTTTCCTCCTCAGGATGAGGGGGACGTGCATACCGTTGGTGTTTGTGTGAGTAGCATTCAAGAGGGCGTTGGACTGTCGCAGTCAACAGTGTCTGATTACCTTGCTACTTTGCAACGAGCGGGCCTGATCAGCGTCAGACGTATCGGGCAGTGGACGTACTACAAGCGCAATGAAGAAACCATCAGAGCTCTTGCCGAGCTCATAGAGAAAGAGCTGTAACTATTTATCTGTATGTATCGATAAATTGCGATATCCCTCTTTATCGAAGCGAATAATTGCTCTGAGCTGAGACCGGAGAGGACCGTTTAAATTGTTACCAACAGATATCGATAATTCCCGATATCCCTTTTTACCGAAGCGAGGATTTACCATGAAAGCAATGATACTTAACGCATTTGGCGGCCCGGAATCGTTCGAGCTCTCCGAGGTGCCCAAGCCAGTGCCCCAAGCCGGGCAAGTTCTGGTGCGGGTGCACGCCACCTCCATCAATCCGTTGGATTACCAGGTACGCCGTGGCGATTATGCCGACCTTGTGCCACTGCCGGCCATTACCGGGCATGACGTATCCGGTGTTGTCGAAGCTGTTGGCCCAGGTGTGACGAGCTTCGTGCCAGGTGACGAAGTCTGGTACACCCCACAAATTTTTGATGGCCCCGGCAGCTATGCCGAGTACCACGTGGCAGCCGAAAGCATTATCGGTAAGAAGCCGCCGGAGCTTAGCCATCTGGAAGCTGCAAGTTTGACCCTGGTTGGTGGCACGGTTTGGGAAGCATTGGTTGTCCGCGTGGGACTCAGGGTGGGAGAGAGCATCCTCGTGCACGGCGGTGCGGGCGGTGTCGGCCATGTGGCGATTCAGGTGGCAAAAGCCATGGGCGCCAGGGTGTTCACCACCGTGCGCGAAGCCAATTTCGAGTTCGCACGGAGCTTGGGTGCTGACGTGGTCATCGACTACGGGAAAGAGGATTACGTCGACGCCATTCTGCGGGAAACCGATGGCCACGGCGTCGATGTGGTGTTCGACACCATCGGCGGCAATACATTGGCGCGCAGCGCCGACGCGCTGGCCCAACTGGGCCGAGTGGTCTCGATTGTGGACATTGCCCAGCCCCAAAACCTCATTGAAGCCTGGGGCAAAAACGCCAGTTATCACTTCGTTTTCACCAGGCAGAACCGTGGCAAGCTGGATGAACTGAGCACGTTGATAGCGCGCGGTCAGCTGCGACCACATGTGGGTGCGGTCTACTCGCTGGCGGATATTGGCGCCGCCCACGCTCTGTTGGAGAGCCCCAACAATGGCCTGCGCGGAAAGATCGCGATTGCAGTCGAGCCCCAGGCTCATCTCGTCAGCGCGAATGCTTGATCGTTGAAATCACACTAAAGGAGTACCCCCATGATTTATGAAATTGCTGTGCTGCCCGTGCACAAAGAACAGATTGAACAGTTCCAGCGTGCTTTTGCCAACGTAGAGCCTTTGCTCCGCCGCGCAGAGGGTTACGGCGGCCATATGCTCGCGCAAGGTATCGAAACCCCTGAGCAATTCAATCTGATAGTGCGGTGGCGATCGCTCGAAGATCACACGCCGGGCTTCGAAGCGAGTGAAGACCATCGGATCTTCATGCTGGGTCTAGAGGAATATTTTTCCGAAGAACCGACGGTTTATCACATCGAGGGTGCCGCTTTTACTGCCGGAGATCATGAAGATCCGGACAGCACTCTGCATTCAAATACTGATTCTTGAGGAAGGCAAAAAATGAAAGCATTCAAATATCTGAGTTCAGGTCTGGTCATCGGTAGTCTCGCTGCTGCGTTAATAGGCTTCCCTCTGGCGGCCAACGCCGAAGGTGGGGCCGAACGTCTTCAGGCACTGCATGGCGACAGAAGCGTCCATAGAAAGAACATGGTTTCGCGCCCGGCCATTTCTGTAGATAAGGCGGTAAACCACAGCATAACCAAGGACGGCTCAGAACATTTCAGGAAGTTCCGGAAGGCCCGCAAGGCACCGTACCCTAAACCACGCGGGCGTTAAGGCTGAATGCTCGCGCTGGTATTAGTGTCACTTCGCGAAGTCACAGGGGGTCAGATAAGCATTGATTATTCTGACCCTTTTTTGACCGAGCGGCTTCGAGCCGTAACCCTGGAGGAGTTGGCCTGAAATTCTTAACGGCGATATCAGAACCTGTAATTCCGCCAAACTGAGCATTAGCCTGACGACTTGTTATCCCCGCCTATTGAATTCCCCACGATTGGTGCAAGCGCTTTGTGCCGGCTTAAGGTGCTCAATCGAAATGGTTTGGAACTTTTCACCGAGGGTTCCCAACTTATGTGAGAAGATCAAGGCGAAAAGAGGCTGAAAAAAGCCTATACAAGCGGGAGTGGTTACATGTTGGTCGGCGCAAAACAGGAAAGCTCGACAAGTGTCGGACTTATTGTCGGTATCGGGGCTTCCGCAGGCGGTCTCGAAGCTTTCACAAAGTTTTTCGCGCATTTACCGGCTGATAGTGGAATGGCGTTCGTACTGGTGCAGCATCTGTCTCCTGACCATGACAGCGCGCTAACGGAGATTATCGGACGGATCGCCCCCATCCCGGTGGTTGTGGCTCAGCATGGCATGCGCGTCGAACCCAACAAGGTGTACGTCATCCCGCCCGACGCTACCCTGACGATCAAGGACAGCTGCCTCTTCGTCGTCAAACCTGCGCCCGCGCGGGCGCACCGTCGACCAATCGATTCGTTCTTCACCTCATTGGCAGAGGACCAGGGCGACAACGCCGTCTCGATTGTTCTGTCAGGGGTGGGAAGCGACGGGTCGAGTGGCCTTGCCGCCGTTAAAGAAAGTGGAGGGCTAACGATCGCCCAGGCTGAGTTCGACCATCACGCCATGCTGGGCATGCCGGAAAGCGCGGCGGCCACGGGTTTGGTCGACTATGTCATGGAGGTCGAAGAGATGCCGGCCAAGCTGATCGAATACCGCGATCACCTGGCGCTGGTGGCCGACCGAAAAGATAGCGAGGGCACGCGGACCGATACCGCAGAACACCTGGCTAACGTCCTTGCTGTGTTGCGCGCGAAGACCGGGCACGATTTCACCCAATACAAGATCAAGACTGTCACCCGGCGTATCCAGCGCCGCATGCAGGTCTTGCAAGCCGACAGCGTCCCTGACTATATGAAGCATCTACGGGAGAATCCCGTTGAGCCGGAGTTGCTCTTCCGGGACATGCTCATTGGCGTCACCGAATTCTTCCGTGACCCGGAGGCCTTTCAAGGCTTGTCCGCGGCCATCGGCGCCATCCTTGACCGCAGCCCAGACACGCAAATCCTGCGAGTCTGGGCGCCGGCTTGTTCCACCGGCGAGGAGGTCTACAGCCTCGCTATCACCATTCAAGAACTGATCGAAGCGCGCAGCATAAGCCTCGATGTGCAAATTTTCGGTACGGACATCGACGATCAAGCCGTGGAGTTCGCCAGAGCAGGGCGCTACCAGCGTGTCAGCGGTATCTCACCGGAGCGCCTTCAGCGCTGGTTTTATGAAGAGAGCGGCGCGTTCTGCCCAATACGGCAGATTCGCACGATGTGTGTCTTCTCCGTCCATAACGTGACGAAAGACCCGCCGTTCTCCAGGCTGGATCTGATCTCTTGCCGCAATCTCATGATCTATATGGATAGCGAGCTGCAAGATCGCGTGTTGCGCACATTCCACTATGCCTTGAAGCCCGACGGCCTGCTTTTTCTTGGACAATCGGAGAGCGTGAGCAGGCACGCCACGCTCTTTGCGCTCCAGGACAAGGCCGCTCACCTGTTCGTACGTCGAGATGCTGATGCGCAGTTTCCAGCCATGCCGATGCCCGCTCAGACGCCTGCCCCAAACCGCCTTGCAGGTGACGCTGGTCGCGGACCGGGTGACCGGATCGATCGCGCCGTGCGCGCGGCCTTGGTCAAGCACTCCCCCGTGTTCCTCGTGGTTGATCGCCAGAGCAACATCATGCGCTATTCGGGCGGGGAGGTAGCCCGATATTTGGAACCGTCAGCTGGCGTGGCGAGCTTGAGTCTGCTTTCCAATCTGCGCAAAAGCCTACGCATCGCCGTCCGCACGGCATTGCAAGCGGTAGAAAAAAATGGAGAAGGCGTGGTCGTCGATAACGTCTCCGCTATCATCGAGGGTCAGCAACGGTTGTTGAGCGTTATCGTTGAGCCGGTGGAAGACACAGGCGGCGGCGAGGCTCTTTATGTTGTTGCGTTTCAGGAAGTTCGCGCGGCGGTGGCAAAGCCCTCGCAAGCCGTTGATGGAGTCGCCCAGAGCCCGGATGCCATGGCTACCGAGGAGGAGCTTCGCAGGATCTGAGCACAGTTGCAGGCGACGATCGATGATCTCGAAACCGCAAACGAGGAAATGACCTCATCGGCGGAAGAGTATCAGTCGGTCAACGAGGAGCTGCAGTCGACTAACGAGGAACTGCAAACCTCCAAGGAAGAAATGCAGTCGATCAATGAGGAGCTGCAGACGATAAATGCCGAGATGATGGCGAAGAACGATCTTCTCTCCAACCTGAATAGTGATTTACAGAACCTGCTGGACAGCACACAAATCGCAACGATCTTCCTCGATGAGGATCTTCGTATCAAAAACTTCACGCCAGGCATGGCGGACATCTTCAGCCTGCGAGACAGCGATCGGGGCCGGCCTTTGACGGAAATCGTCAGCCTGCTTGACTATGACGACCTCCAGCGTGACGTAGCCAAGGTATTGCGCGAACTCACCGTCATGGAGCACGAGCTTCAACTGCAGGACCGCGGTTCGACCTTCGTCATGCGGATCCGGCCGTACCGTAGCATCGATCGGGTAATCGGAGGCGTGGTCATTACCTTTGTGGATGTGACAGAGCGTAAAAACGCCGAGCGCGCCCGAAGCGTCAGCGAGCGCCGCTTCACCGCGATTGTCAGCCAAGCAGCCGTCGGTGTTACCGAAACAACCGCCACCGGGCGCTTCCTGCGGACTAACGCCGCGTTCGAAACGATGTCCGGCCGGTCCGCGCAGGAATTGCAGCGGCTAAGCCGGCGAGAGCTTATCCATCCCGACGACGCCGACGCTATCAACCAGTGCTTCGAACAAGCCAGCCGCGACAGGCAGCCGTTCGAGGCTGAATACCGTCTGGTGCGAGCAGATGGCAAAACGGTGTGGGTGCACGATAGCGTTTCCGTACTCGATGATAGCGACGGGCGCGCCCATAGCTTCATCTCGGTCACCTTGCCGATCGATGAACGCAAGCGTGCCGAAGAACAGACGGCATTGCTGTTAGGTGAGCTTGATCATCGCGTGAAGAACGTACTGGCGATCGTGTCCTCGATCGTCGCGCAGACCCTCAAGGCGGATCTTTCACCAGAAGCCTTTACCGAGGCGATTGCGGGGCGCATCACTGCGATCACCCGCGCCCACAATCTTCTGACCCATCACGGCGAAGCCGGGGCCGGAACCCTTCGCGATCTTATCGATACCGAGCTGGAGCCTTATCAAGGGCAGGATCTTCGTATCGACGGCCCCGCCATCGCGCTGACGCCAAAGGCTGGACTTTCTTTGGCGATGGCGATCCACGAACTGGCCAGCAACGCGGCAAAGTACGGCTCGTTGTCCGTCCCCAGAGGCCAACTGACGGTCTCCTGGGCAGTGACAGAAGGCCCCGATCGCCAGTTGTTGGTGAACTGGATGGAATTTGGCGGACCCCTCGTTCCCGGTCCGCCCTCGCGAAGGGGCTTTGGCACGACACTTATCGAGCGTTCCCTCAGCTTCGAGTTTGACGCCAAAGTGGACCGTAGCTTTGCTTCGAGCGGCGTGGTCTGCACCATCGCGCTTCCTTTCACCGCGGAGCTCGGTGAACTCCGGGCAATACAAGGGGGAGAATAATGGCTGTTCAGCGCATCGCAGAAGGCCGGCGGGTGCTCGTTGTTGAAGACGAGATGACCATCGCGCTGATGATTGAAGAGATGCTGCTTGACCTCGGCGCCCAGGTCATTGGTCCTGAGTCTCGTCTGGACGCGGCCTTGCGGCTGGCCGCCGAAGCGACTCTGGATGCCGCGATCCTGGACGTGAACATCCGGGGCGGGAACTCCTACCCAGTAGCGGATATCCTGGCCGAGCGTGGCATTCCGTTTGTCTTCTGCAGCGGCTATAACGACTGGGCGCTCGAAGAGAGGCATCGCGACCGCCCGCGGTTGAATAAGCCTTACAGCTTGATGGAGCTTGAAAACAAGGTGATCCAATTGTTGAGTGCGCTGTCTAACTGATAGGTCAGGCACCCGCGAAAGCGGGGGGCTGGCCTGCACAACGTTGCGGGAACGCGCTCACCTGGAGATCATATGGCCCATCGCGAGATCATAGCAATCGGTGGGTCGGCGGGTTCGATCACGGTGATCCGGCAAATCTGCCGGGCGTTGCCTGCGGACCTGCAAGCTTCTGTCCTCATTGCAGTCCATGTTGGCGCGGGCAACCAAAATCTGCTCGCCGGCATTCTGGATAGCGGCGGACCGCTTCCAGCAAGCACGGCAGTCGATGGCGAACCGCTCCAAAAATCACGCATCTATGTGGCTCCCGCAGACCATCATCTTCTGGTCGATGCACAGGTTGTGCGATTGGGTCGCGGGCCACGCGAGAACATGGCGCGGCCTGCGATTGATCCTTTGTTTCGGTCGGTCGGAATCAGCGCTGGACCCAAGGCGATTGGCGTTCTACTTTCGGGGATGCTCAATGATGGCGCTTCCGGCCTGGCCGACCTGAAGCGCTGCGGAGGTGTAACGGTGGTCCAGAGTCCCTTCGATGCGGTCGAAAGCGAAATGCCCCAAGCGGCCTTGCTCGCAGGCGACATTGATTATCGTGCGCCGGCCCACGATCTGGCCGGTCTCCTGAGCCGCCTCGTGGGAGAAGAGCCAGGCCCCACCCTAACTCCGCCTGACAGTATCGCGCTAGAAGTTGCAATCGCGATGGGACGGCCGTCAGACAGCAGCACCATCGCCGAAATTGCCTATCCGGTGCCGTTGAATTGCCCTGGCTGCGGAGGCACATTGTCGCAGATCAGCCGCTCGCCGCTGCGCTTTCGCTGTCAGGTAGGGCATGGCTACACCGCAGAGGCGTTGGCTCACCAGCAGGAAGGCTCCATCGACGAGGCCTTTCGCATTGCTCTGCGGGTTATCGTGGAGCGGGCTGTTCTCATGGAGAAGATGGCGCATGACGCTCTTCAGGCCGGAAGAACCGCCGCCGTAACGACCTTCCAGGATCGGGCTCAGGAGTATAGGCGCTCGGCAGCGGTTCTGATGGACGCTGCGCTCAAGGGATAACAGGCCCTGATGACTTGAGGTATCTGTTCGCATACCTTCAGGGGCCGCGATGGCTATTAAGTCAAAGTGCACCTATGATCTCTGCACTTCAGGCCTCTCTGCTCCAATAAGGATAATAATGAACCAATCTACAGCGTGGGTGCGGCGTAGTGTGTGCGTGGCTGTGTGTTTTGTAGCCACCGGGTTGTACGGATGCAAGACAGAGAACACCGACCAGCAGGAGCCTGCCTAGGAAGACGTGGAGTATGTGCCCACCGAGAACGATTTCCAGCATGCATACGTGCTGGCCTCTGATGACGCTCCCGTGGAGACTTCCAACTTTCGGCAGTCCATGAGCTTGCAAAGCTCGGCCAGCTCGACTTCGTCAGGCGGGTGGACCCCTCAGCAGTTTCTGACTGCCTATAACGTGAATACTGTTGTTGCCCCTAACAACAAGCCCCGGGGCTATGGGGTCAAAGTAGCCATCATCACGGCCTACCACTATTCGAACCTGCAGAACGACCTGAATAAGTGGGCATCGAAATATAGCCAAAAACCGATCACCCTGAACGTCATCAACCAGGCCGGGAACATTACTAATTCCAACTGGGCTTTGCAGAGCTGCCTCGCCGTTCAGATGCTTAACGCCGTGGCCCCAGGGGCTACTGTCTATGTCATTGAGGCCAAATCTGTAAGTCAGAAAGACATGCAAACGGCGATACAAACCGCCGCAAACATAGGGGTAAATATCATCTCGATGCCGTTTGGCGCCCCTGAGTTCTCCACGGAAGGCTCTTTGGCCCATTTGTTTGCCAATACTCAAATTGCGTGGATCGCCGCATCGGGCACAGGCGCTGGGCCGACCTTTCCGGGGACCTCTCCGGATGTTGTCGCGGTGGGTGGCACATCAGCCAGTTTGTCGGCCAGTTCGGTACTCCTGTTTGAGACCGCATGGGTTGACTCGGCTGCTGGCATGTCGGTGTATGAAAGAATGCCCAATTACCAGATGATTCCATCCGTCCAGAATGCCAACACCACGGCGTTCCGGTCCGTACCGGACGTCGCCTTCAATGCTAATCCTGGGTCCGGCGCCCAGGTTTATGTATCAATACTCGGAGGGTATTTAGTGGTCGGCGGTAACTCGGTATCGACGTCGTTATTCACGGGCGTGGTTGCCATAGCCAATCAGTTCAGGAAATCTCGGAGTAAACCGATGTTGTCTTCCATCAGCACCTCGTCCAACCCGCTTCAGCGCGACCTCTACGGGCTTATGTCCTCAAACGGAGGGCCCACCAATTCCACCGTGCTTAATGATGTTGTGGATGGCTACGCCGGCGAAGGATCTTACCTAGCGGAACCCGGCTACGATATCGCGACCGGACTGGGCTCCTTGGATGTGGCGGCGTTTGTTAACTACCTGGCTAACCAGCCGTAGTTTGAGTGAGGGTATAGCGCCTGCTACCTTGAGCTGATGATTGCCAAGCATGCTTTACGCTAGCGAGAGGCCGAACAAGGTGAAGGGTGACCCTATGAATCCCAGCACACACGCAAGTGAGGCATCGTATTGAACCGCCTTAATCTTCGACATCTGCATTACTTCTGGATGATCGCTCGGGCCGGTTCAATCGCGCGCGCGGCGGAGAGCCTAGCGCTGTCACCGCAAACCTTGAGTGGGCAACTGGCAACGCTTGAGGCGGAACTGGGCAGTGCGCTATTCAGGCGCGCTAACCGCTCCCTGCAGCTCACCGAGTTTGGGCAAACAGTCTTCTCCTATGCCGACGACATCTTTCAGACCGCACAGGCGCTGGACGAGATTATTCAGCAGCCGCCCGAGGATCGTCCTCTCAACCTCTCGGTGGGCGTGGCCGCCTCTATTCACAAACTGATTGCCTACCACCTGACCGCGCCTGCGTTAACACTCTCCAGAGAAGTCCATCTGCGTTGTCGAACAGGGGAAACCAATCAACTGCTCAAGGCGCTAGGCCAGCGTGAACTGGACGTACTCTTGACCGACCGACAGCCGGACTTCAAGGATACAGGCCAGTTTCGTGCGCATCGCCTGGCAAGCTCGTCAATCTCGCTATTTGCAGCGCCGAAGCTGGCCAGCAAGCTAATACCGGGCTTTCCTAACAGCCTGGATCGCCAGCCGTTTCTGACCACCTCCCTGAATGCCCCTTATATAAACGAGCTGATGAACTGGTTCGCGGCGCAGCGCATCCAGGTCAAGATCGTGGCTGAGGTCGATGACAGCGCGTTGATCAAGGTATTCGGCCGCGAGGGGATCGGCTACTTCGCAGCCCCTACGGTCATTCAGGATGAAGTGTGTCGCCAGTATGAGGTTGAGTGTATCGGCTCGATTGGGCAAGTGAGAGAGACGCTGTATGCCATCACGCGAGCCCGAACAGGCCACAATATCGCCATTCAGGCGCTGCTGACCGAACGTGCAGACCTGGACGATAGCATCGAAAAAAACGATCAATAAAACAGATTTAACCCTATTTATTACGACCCATCATTGCCCGACCATAGAGCCGTCTTCAACAGCAGGGAGAAGGGCGATGAAAACCATCCACCAGTATCACCTCGATGGCGAAAAACAGGTCACCACGCTAGCTTTGCGCGATGGCTATCGGATTGTGCGTTGCGAGTATCTGGTTGCGCAGAAACGGGTCTATCTCTGGGTCGAGGAGCCCTTGAGAATTGACCTGCCGGTGAGCGAGCGCCAGTTCATGGTCGTGGGCTCTGGCACTCCGGTTCCGGTCAGCTATCAGCATGTGGACACTGCCCTGGACCCCTTTGGTCCGCAGGCATTCCACGTCTATGAAGTCATTGCGCCTGCAGAGTTACCTACCAGTTGCCTGCGAAAACCTTTTAGCCCTGCCATCTTTGGCGTGGTTGAGCGACAGCATGCTTGAGACTAGTCAGATGTTGACCAGAGCCCCGTTCAGGGGCTCTTTTTTGTCTGCACGTTAACCTGCAATTCAGCGACCGGAACGCGACCCATGCCCGATATTATTGTGATGTTCTTCCTGCTTGGCCTGATTGCTGGATCACTGCGCTCAGACCTGGCCATTCCCAAAGCCGTCTACGACATCCTTTCGTTGTTGCTTATGCTCACGATTGGCCTGAAAGGCGGCATGGCACTGTACGGCAAGTTGGAATGGTCTTTATTGACAGAAGTGTTAGCGGTTACCGCGCTTGGTTTTCTGATTCCGCTGTTGCTCTATCCCATGCTGCGCTACCTGGTCAGGCTCAAAATCGCCGACGCTGCCAGTTTTTGCGCACACTACGGCTCAGTCAGCGCCGGTACCTTCGCCGTGGCATTAGCCTGGACCGAATCTCGGGGCCTGGCGACAAGCGGGCAGGTGACGCTTTACCTGGTGCTCCTGGAGCTGCCAGCCATCATCACCGGTTTATGGCTTTACCGCCGTTTCAGTTCACCGGCCGAACAACCCGGTGCAGCCAAAACCACACCGCTATGGCAAGAAACGCTGACCAACCGCAGCGTGATACTGCTGGTAGGCGGCGTGGTGATCGGGCTGCTGTATGGTAAGGAAAACGGCAGCCAGGTCACAGGAACGCTGACTAGTGCCTTCGCCCTGATCCTCGCACTCTTTTTGCTGGAAATGGGTCTGGTAGCGGCTGAAACCCTGCGCAAGGTTCAGCTCCGCCATTGGCGAGTGATCGCATTCGCCCTCTGCATTCCAACCCTGCTCTCATTGCCAGGTTTGCTGACGGGTATGGCATTGGGACTGGAGACCGGCACCATAGTGATCCTGGCCACGTTGACTGCCAGCGCCTCTTATATCGCGGCGCCGGTTGCCGTGCGACACGCGATAGCCGATGCAGACATCGGGTTGGTCATGCTGGCATCACTCGGCATTACCTTCCCATTCAACGTCTTGGTCGGGATTGAACTGTACGCTTGGATGCTCAGCGCACTGAGCGGTTGAAGAGGCGGAAACTGGGGTCAGGTGAACGCTTGAGTCAGTATTGATGTTTATCTGACCCTAATTACGCCAGGGTAACCAGAGGTAATTGGGGTCTTTCTTATTCGTCGCTGCTCAGCTAGCTTTCCTGCCCTAACGCTGCGCATGTGAACACGCGGTTTGCTGCTTATTGGGGCCAATGGACCTGATTGATCTTGCCGAGTGCTGAACGCCTGCGCATGGCATGGCAGCATGCTACCAATGATCTAATCTAATGAAACGCCTTGTGTAGCGGTCAGGCGGTTTGCTCGTGGGCATTGGTCGTGTGCGGAGAAGTGCGATGAAAAAATGTTGTGTGCTGGTCTCGGCGCTGGGTTTTTGCAGTGTGGCGAATGCGGGGATTCCGCTGTTCAATGCGACCTGTCCGGGCGAGATTGAGGTGCATGCCGATCAGGGCGGGGCGATTTATATCAATGGCAAGGAAGCGGAGTTGACGAGGTTCAGCGATACCTACTACGAGGCCAAGGGCGGTGCGGTGACGATTTCGCTGATGATCAATCCGGATGGTTCGCCTGACGTGTCTTACACCGGTCAGCATCGGGCCAATGGCGTGTGTGCGGTGAAGCAGGACTGAGCCGCCGGCTGATGCGTTGTTTCAGGCAAAAAAAGAGGGCGCAAAGCGCCCTCTGATTAGCCACTTATGAAGTTTATGGCTTGACCGGGTTTACAACCTGTCTGTCGACCATATCCTTGCCCATCCGGCCCCAGGTCAACAGGAAGCACAGAGAGCTGCCGAGGTACAAGCAAGCCATTATGATCATGGCGGTTTGCAGGCTTTGCGCGTAGACCTGGCCACAGACTTCCTGCAGGTTCTGACTTAGCTGGCCGAGTACGGCGGGGTGACACTGATTGCGCGCCAGTTCGCCAGCCGCGACCCCAAACTCGGCAACGCCAGATTTGAAGAAAATGTCAGAGACTGCGCCAATGAACAGCGGGCCGAAGCCGTAGCCGATCAGGTTGACGAGCAGCAGCATCACTGCCGTGGCCATGGCGCGTACACGCATGCTGACCACACCCTGGCCGATGGTGTACTGGGCGGCTAGATAGCCGTACTTCACGAAGCCGGCGATGATCAGGCCGATGGCAGCGTAGAGCAGATTGTCGGTGGTGAAGGCGAAGATATAAAACGGAACCGAGATTGCCAGGCCCATCGCCGGTATCCAGGCGATGGCGCCCGGGTGCTTCTTGTAAATCTTGGTCGCTAGCCAGCCGGTGGCGAAGGTGCCTATGGCCGCAGACAGGGCTACCGGCGTGTTGATCCAGATCGCTGCCTGACCGGCGGTGATTTCGTAGGTGCGGACCAGAAAGAGCGACTGGAACGAGGAGATACCGTAACCGCAGAAAGCGGCAATGGTGGCGCCGGCGGTCATCAACCAGAAAGCAGGCTTGCCCATCAGTTCGTGGATAGCCTCGCCCAGGCTGGCGCGTTCTTTTTTCTCGGTTACCTGCGGATCAGTGTAGCCGCGCGGTGGTTCCTTGACCGTCAATTTGAACACAAGGGCGACCAGCAGGCCCGGCAAACCGACGACGAAAAACGCGGTGCGCCAATCGAACATGTCGGTAACCCAGCCGCCAATCAGGTTGGCGAACATGGTGCCGAGTGTGACGCCCATGGCGTAGAAGCCCAGTGCCTGAGAGCGTTCACGCGGGATGAAATAGTCCGCGATCAGGGAGTTGGCCGGCGGCGTACAGCCCGCCTCGCCAATACCCACACCGACGCGGCACATCAGCAGAATCCAGAACGCGCCGATGGTCACCGAGCCGATGGTCACTTCCGTCGCAAGGCCGCAGAGCGCCGTCATCAGCGACCACAGCGCCACGCAGACGGTCATGATCCATACGCGATGGGCTACATCGGCAAAGCGCGCTAGCGGGATACCCACGGCTGTGTAGAGCAGGGCAAAGCCGAAGCCGGTGAGAAGCCCGAACTGGGTATCGGTAATCCCGAGGTCTGGCACCAGGTCGGGGCCGACGACCGCAAGTAAGGCGCGGTCGACGAAATTCAAGATGTAAATCAGTGTCAGCGCGAAGAGCACATAATTGCGGTATGCCTTGGAACCGTAGCCGACCAAGTGGCCTTGGCCCCCAGTGATGGTACTCATGGACAACCCCTTCTAAGTACGTTGTTATAGGTATCCGCGGGCTGTAATCGCACGTTGTGATCACTCGCTCCAGGCGGTGCCTTGCTGGCCTTGAGAACAGTCGAGAGTCCTTTGTGGCAAGTCAAGCTCGGCCAGTATAGTGACATAGTGGGTAGGGCGCCGCACAGAATCGTGGGATCTGTCGCGAGACATATTCAGGTGGTGAATATCGGAACTCAGGGGATAATGAGCGCCCCTGGTTTTCAAGCCCGGACGGGGGAGGTCCGGGCCTGGGCAGGTTTACTCGAACGTGGGCAGTACCTGACCTTCATACTTCTCTTCGATAAAGGCTTTCACTTCCGGGCTGTTCAGCGCCTTGGCCAGCTTCTGGATGGCATCGCTCTCGCTGTTGTCCGAGCGGGCAACCAGGATGTTGACGTAGGGCGACTCGGCACCTTCGATCACCAGAGCATCTTCAGTCGGGTTCAGGCCGGCTTCCAGCGCGTAGTTGGTATTGATCAGTGCCAGGTCTACCTGGTTGAGTACGCGCGGCAGGGTGGCAGCTTCCAGTTCGCGGATGCGGATGTCTTTAGGATTTTCGGCGATATCACGCGGGGTGGAGAGGATGTTGCCTTGGTCCTTCAGGGTGATCACGCCGGCTTTCTGCAGCAGCAGCAGGGCACGGCCGCCGTTGGTGGCGTCGTTGGGGATGACCACGTTGGCGCCTTCGGGCAGATCATCCAGGCTTTCGATCTTGCTTGAATAGGCGCCGAAGGGCTCGACGTGCACGCTGGCGACGCTGACCAGGTCAGTGCCACGGCTGCTGTTGAACTCTTCCAGGTAGGGCAGGTGCTGGAAGAAGTTGGCGTCCAGGCGCTTTTCCGCGACCTGTACGTTGGGCTGCACGTAATCGGTGAAAACGCGAATATCCAGCTCTACGCCATCTTCGGCCAGGGCCGGTTTGACGAATTCGAGAATCTCGGCGTGGGGTACGGCGGTGGCCGCAACGGAGATTTTCTCGGCAGCCAGGGCTGGCAGGGTGGTCAGAGCCGCAGCAGCGGCCAGGGCAGTGAGTAATTTCTTCATTTCAAGCTCCTTGTGGGATAACACGCAGGCTTGCGGCGGATAGCCGGTGGCCTGCCTTCTTTCTTACGAACAATGTCTTCACTTGCGTGAAAAATGCACAACCAACCGGTCGCCGATGCTTTGCAGCACCTGGACCAGTATCAACAACAACACAACGGTCACCACCATGACATCCGGCTGGTAACGCTGGTAGCCATAGCGCACGGCCAGGTCGCCGAGCCCGCCGCCGCCGATCAAGCCGGACATGGCGGTATAGGACACAAGCGTAATAGCGGTAACGGTCACGGCGGCGATGATGCCCGGCATTGCTTCGGGCAGCAGGGCGCTGGTAACTATCTGCCGGGGTGTGGCGCCAGCGGCCTGCGTAGCCTCGATAATGCCGCGGTCCACTTCACGCAGGGCAGTTTCCACCAGCCTTGCGAAGAACGGGGTAGCGCCAATCACCAGCGGTGGAATGGCGCCGGCGACGCCCAGCGAGGTACCGGCGATCACCACCGTGAAGGGAATCATCACGATCAACAGGATCACGAAGGGTACCGAGCGCAGAATATTCACCACCAGCGACATGGCCTGGTAGAACCATTTCTGCTCGAACATCTGCCGCGGGCCGGTCAGAAACAGCAGCACGCCCAGCGGCAAGCCGAGCACGATGGTAAAGAAGATGGAACCGCCGAGCATGCTCAAGGTGTCCAGAGTGGCCTGCCAGATCTCCGGCCATATGACGTTGGGGAACAGGGCCTCCATTAACGTACTACCTCCATATACACGTCGGCGCGGGTAAAGCAGGCCAGCGCGGCGTCTATGTCGCCGCCGGTCAGTGCCAGGGTCAACTGACCGTAGGGCGTGTCCTTGATGCGGTCGATACGGCCGGCGAGGATGCTGTAATCCACGCCGGTTTCCCGCGCGACGCTGCCGAGCAGCGGGGCATAGGTGGCGTCGCCGGTGAAGGTCAGACGCAGTATGCGGCCTTCAACGTGGGCGTAATCATCACGCTGTATGCCTTCATCAATCTGTTCGTCTTCCATCACAAAGCGCCGGGTGGTCGGGTGCTGGGGATGCAGGAACACTTCGGTCACCGCGCCCAGCTCGACAATCACCCCGGCATCCATCACCGCAACGCGATCACAGACGCGGCGCACCACGTCCATTTCGTGGGTGATCAGCACGATGGTCAGGTTCAGCTCGCGGTTGATCTGGGCCAGCAGCTGCAATACCGAAGCGGTGGTTTGCGGGTCCAGCGCGCTGGTGGCTTCATCACAGAGCAGCACCTTGGGGTTGGTCGACAGCGCACGGGCAATGCCGACACGCTGCTTCTGGCCGCCGGACAATTGCGCCGGGTACTTGTTGGCGTGCTCGGTCAGGCCAACGCGCACCAGCAACTCGGCTACGCGCGTGTTGATTTCGGCGCGGCTCAGTTCGCCGGCCAGCTTCAGTGGCAGGGCAACATTGTCGGCCACGGTCTTGGACGACAGCAGGTTGAAGTGCTGAAAGATCATGCCGACCTGGCGACGAAAGGCGCGCAGACCCTTGGCGTCCAGCTGGGTGACGTCTTCGCCGTCGATAACGATGCTGCCGCCGGAGGGTTCCTCCAGGCGGTTGATCAGGCGCAGCAGGGTGCTTTTGCCGGCGCCGGAGTGGCCGACGATACCGAACACCTCGCCCCGGGCGATCTGCAGATCGGTCGGCTGCAGCGCAGGCACTGACCGGCCTCCTACGCGATAGGCTTTGTGCACCTGCTTGAAATCAATCACGCATTTATCTTCCATCTGTAAAGCACGGCCCGGCATCCCGGGCCCGAGAGCCGGGTAGTCTACCTGCAGGGCTTCATGCGGTAAAAATCTTTATCGGCCTATGATTATAGCCAGATGGTATTACCTGTCCGCCCCAGGTCGTAAAAACCCTATTAGGGCAGTGTCGCCAGTTATCGCACGGCGGCACCAAACCAGTGCAATTGAACATCGTTGTCTCGCCGGCGCTTGTATACAATAGCCTCTGCCTTAAACTGATTCTGCCTTGTATAGAGAGACACCCACCCATGAAAGAAAGCCGATCACCGGCTGGCGCTGCACAGGCTGACCATGGTCCCGTTCCGCTTGGCCGCCAGAAGCCAGATGCGAAGGGCGCCAGTCACCACGAGACGATCTACCGCGCCATCAGCGATGCGGTAATCGAACATCGGCTCAAGCCCGGTGCGCGGTTGCGTGAAGACGCGTTGGCCGAAGTGTTTGGCATCAGCCGTACCGGCATTCGCAAGGTGTTGCAGCGCCTGGCGATGGAGCAATTGATCACCTTGACGCCGGGGAAGGGCGCCACCGTGGCACGGCCTTCGGCGGAAGAAGCGCGGGAGATTTTTGATGCGCGGCGGATGATCGAGTGTGCGCTGATGGCGCGCCTGGCTACGCGCATTTCCGCTGAAGAAGTGCAAGAGCTGCGCGCCGTCGCGCAGCATGAGCAGCAAGCGCTGCGCGGGCATGAGCAGAGTGCGGCGATCAAGGCATCGGCGACCTTTCATGCGCGCCTGGCGGAACTGGCGGGCAATCAGACGCTGGCACCCTTTGTTGCGCAGTTGTGTTCGCGCTCGTCATTGATTCTGGCGGTGTATGGTCATTCCGGTGATCTGGGGTGTGACTGCAATGATCACAACCGCTTGGTTGATCTGCTAGAGGCCGGGGATAGCGAAGGTGCGGCGGCCTTTATGCACAAGCACCTGCACGCGATCGAGTCATCGCTATCCATCGATGAAGCGGTGGATGAGACGCCGGATCTGCGCGATGTGTTTGCGGTTTATCAGGATGCGGGCGCGAGATAGGCCGGGCAGGGCAAGCCGTCTTGGAGTGCGGCGCGGTATGGCTGGCCTCGGGTTAATCAAGGCCAGCCAGCAAGCACGGTTTACTGACGGAACCGCTGGCAGGGCGCCCAGTGTTTCATCAGCAGGAAGTAAACCACACCCGCCGGTATCAGGCTGGCGTACCAGGACACGGACGAGAACGTCAGTGCCACCACCACACCCACTACCGTCGCGATCAGCGCCGCGTAGTTCAACCCGCTGTAAGGCCCCTGGGCATTATAAAGATGCTCCAGATTCAGCGTGCGCTTGCGGATCAGATAATAGTCGACCACCAGAATCGCGAAGATCGGACCCAGGAATGCCGAGTAGGTCTGCACGAATACCTGCAGGCCGGCGGCGGACTCTTCCGTTACCAGTTTCCACGGGAAGGTAGCAAAGGCCAGCAGACCGACGATGATGGTGGCCGGCCGGAACGACAGTTTGAACACATCCATCAGGATGTAGGTCGGCGGCACCACGTTGTTCAGCACGTTGGTGGTGACCTGGGCGAAGGCGATAAACAGCAGCGTGGTCATCAGCAGCGGGGTGTTATCTACCGCGTTGGCGAATACCTGGATCGGGTCGGCGACGCCGGTCGCTTCTGAGACCATGTAACCGATCAGGCCCATGAACAGCGTGCACGGTAGGATCGACATCGAGTAGATGATGGTCAGCAGCGACGGGCTTGAGCCGTGCTTGTGCTCCCGCGAGTAGTCACTGACGTTGAGGATCATGGTGCTGTAGATGCCGAGGAACAGCATGGTCGCGCTCCAGAACGGCAAGCCCCAGGAGCCTTCCATGGTCAGCAGGTTGGTCGAGAGTTCGTCACCGTAGCGCTGCACCGTGCTGTAGAACATGTACACCAGCGACGCGAGAATAAAGGCGCTGCCGATGTTTTCCAGCCACTTGATGCCCTGAAAGCCCATGACCGACAGGCCGATCTGCAGAAACTGGAAGGCAATGAAGTAGAACACCAGGTTGTCGAAGCCGAACAGCGTGGCCGAGACCATGTTTAATGCTCCGGCGCCGATCCAGCTCTGAAATCCGTACCAGACAATCGCCGGCACCGCGCGCACCAGGCCGGGTAGCCGCGTACCGGCAAAACCGAAGGCGGCGCGCGCCTGAACCATGAACGGAATGCCATATTTGTAGCCGGCTGCACCATTAAGGGCCAGCGCGATGCCGATCACGAAACAGCCGATGGCAATCGCCAGGGTCGCCTGGATCAGGTTGAGGCTGCCGACAACGCTGGAGCCCATGGTAAAGGTACCGATGGACACGCAACCGCCGAACCACGCCAGCAGATAAGACACACGCCCCATAATGCGGGTTTGCTGGGGCGCCAGTGATTCTTCCCCGGGTGCCTTGGTCGCTGCCTGGCTGACCGGTCCGGTGTGTGTGCTGGATTCGATGCTCATGAGGCGACCTCGCTGATTTTATTGTTCATTGTTCTCTCCATGGCTTTGTTTTTATGAGTGGTGCAATGTTTATTCCAGCTTCAGGTTGGAATAGCTCTCGAAGCGCCCGATAAAGGGCTTTGGCCGGGGGAAGGCCAGATCGCCGAATTTGCTGGTGCCCAGCCCCAGCCCAACCACGGCTTCGGCCAGTTTGATCGCGGCGGTCACACCTTCCACCACCGGCAAGCCAACGGCCTCGCTGATTGTCGGCGTCAAGTCGGCCATGCCGCCGCAACCCAGCACGATGGCGCCGATGTTGTCCTCGCGCTTGGCGCGCAGACATTCTTCGATAATCAGCTCCAGTGCCCGGTCGGGATTGTCTTCCAGGTCCAGCACCGGTATGTCTGCCGCGCGGATACGCCGGCAGTTATGGCTGAAACCGTAACTTTCCAGCAGGTGTTCGGCGATGATCATGGTGCGGGGCAGGGTGGTGACGATGGAAAAGCGCGTGCTGATCAGGCTGGCCATATGAAAGGCCGCCTCGGCAATGCCGATCACTGGTGCGCGGGTCAGCTCGCGGGCAGCGTAGATGCCCGGGTCGCCAAAGCAGGCGATGATATAGGCGTCAGTTCCTTCGCGTTCGCCGGCCAGCACTTCCTCGATTACGCCCATGACGCTGACGGCTTCATCAAAATGGCTTTCAATAGAGACCGGGCCGCTGTCAGGTTGGCAGGCAGTAATGCGCGTGCCGGGTGAGGCTACGGCCCTGGCCGCTTCTCCAATGGTGTCCGTCATGGCTTGCGTGGTGTTCGGATTGATGACGCGGATATGCATGGCTTTGGCCTGTTTTAGATTTGTACACAAAGATCCAGTTTAATTGTATACAATTGCTTTGGTCAAAAACTAAAAATACAGTGGGTTTCTCAACTGGTTCAAAAAGGTTACGCAGACATGAGCATTCACGCCAATTACCCGCGGGATCTGGTCGGCTACGGTCGTAACCCGCCGCATGCCAACTGGCCGGGCAAGGCCCGCATCGCCGTGCAGTTTGTGCTCAACTATGAAGAGGGTGGCGAGAATTGCGTGCTGCATGGCGACAGCCACTCGGAAAAATTCCTCTCGGAAATTGTCGGTGCCGAGGCTTTCCCGGCGCGGCATCTGAGCATGGAGTCGATCTACGAATACGGCTCCCGCGCTGGCGTCTGGCGCATTCTCAATGAGTTCGAAAAGCGCGGCTTGCCGCTGACGGTGTTTGGCGTGGCTATGGCGCTGGAGCGTCACCCGGAAGTGGCCATGGCGTTCAAGGAACTGGGGCATGAAATTGCCTGCCACGGCTGGCGCTGGATCCATTATCAGGATATGCCCGAAGCTACCGAGCGCGAGCATCTGCTGCGGGCCATGGAAACATTTCAGCGCCTGTATGGCGAGAAACCGCAGGGCTGGTACACCGGCCGCGACAGCCCCAATACCCGGCGTCTGCTTCTGGATGAGGGCAGCTTTCTGTATGACAGCGACTATTACGGCGACGACCTGCCGTTCTGGACCCGCGCGGCCGACAGCCAGGGCGAGCTGCACAATCACCTGGTGGTGCCTTACACCCTGGACACCAACGATATGCGCTTTGCCTCGCCCCAGGGTTTCAATACCGGCGACCATTTCTTCAGCTATCTGAAGGATGCCTTCGATGTGCTGTACGAAGAGGGTAGTGAGCAGCCGAAGATGCTGTCCGTCGGCCTGCACTGCCGCCTGATTGGCCGCCCCGGGCGCTTCCGCGCGCTGCAGCGATTCCTGGATTACATCGAGGCGCATGATCGGGTATGGGTCACACGCCGTATCGACATTGCCCGCCATTGGGCCGAACATCATCCTGTTTAACTAGTCCGTTTTCAGCCGTTTCAAGTCAAGGAGTCACCGATGACCCAGCGTTCGAACGAACCCAGAAGCTATTTCGCGCCGACTGGCGGGCACCCGCCGCAGACGCAGCTGTTGACGGACCGCGCGGTATTTACCGAGGCCTACGCCGTTATTCCCAAGGGCGTGATGCGCGATATCGTCACCAGCCACCTGCCATTCTGGACCGGTACCCGTCTGTGGGTGTTGTCGCGGCCCCTAACCGGTTTCGCCGAGACCTTTTCCCAGTACATTATGGAAGTGCAGCCCGGCGGTGGCAGCGACAAGCCGGAAACCGACCCGCGCGCCGAGGCCGTGTTGTTTATCGTCGAGGGCGAATTGGCCCTGACCCTGAACGGTCAGATACACAACATGCAGCCGGGTGGCTATGCCTTTATTCCGCCGGGCAGCGACTGGACGGCGCGCAATAGCTCGGATGCCACGGTGCGCTTCCACTGGATCCGCAAGGCTTACGAAAAGGTTGAAGGCATTGATATGCCGGAGGCCTTTGTCACCAACGAAGATGATGTTGAGCCGCTGGTGATGCCCGACACCAATGGTTGCTGGAGCACCACGCGGTTTGTCGATACCCAGGACATGCGCCACGACATGCATGTGAATATCGTCAACTTCCTGCCCGGCGGCGTGATTCCCTTCGCCGAAACCCACGTCATGGAGCACGGCCTCTATGTGCTCGAAGGCAAAGCGGTGTACCTGCTGAACAAGGATTGGGTAGAAGTCGAAGCCGGTGACTATATGTGGCTGCGTGCTTTCTGTCCGCAGGCCTGCTATGCCGGCGGCCCCGGCCCGTTCCGCTATTTGCTGTACAAGGACGTCAACCGTCACATGAAACTGCCGACTTACGGCAGCTGAGCGGAGATGCTGATGAGCACTGACACTGTGTTGCAACTGACCGCTGAACCGCTGACGCCCGAGGCCTTTGCTGCCTTTGGCGATGTGATCGACCACCGTGGGGCCGAGTACTTCATGATCAACAGCGGCCGCACTCGTCGTTATCATGATCTGGCCAAGGTCGAGACCCTGGGCGAGGAAGCCCGAACCCTGATCAGCCTGTTTGTCAGCCAGCCGGTCGAGATGCCGCTGGAACTGACCTTTCTAGAGCGTCACCCGCTGGGCAGCCAGGCCTTTGTGCCGCTGCACGGCGAGCGCTTCGTGGTGGTGGTCGCGCCGGCGGGTGATGCGATTGATCCGGCTCAGGTGCGCGCCTTTGTCACCGATGGCCGCCAGGGTGTGAATTATCACGCCGGCACCTGGCATGCGATCCAGTCAGTGCTTGAGAGCGAAGGTGAGTTCCTGGTGGTTGATCGTGGCGGTGCCGGGCACAACTGCGACGAGTACCCGCTGCCGATACGGGTCACCCTGGCCTGATCGGGAGGCCACTTTTCGCGGCGCGACTGTCAAAACCGAGACAGACTCGCGCCGCGGTTACAGGCTACTTTCCATGGTTTTGCGGGACGCTCGTTGCCCGCTGGCCATGGAGATTTTCGTTATGTCATTTGCATCCAAGGTAGTCTGGATCACCGGCGCGTCATCAGGTATTGGCGAGGCGCTGGTCAATGCATTCCTGGCACAGGGCGCGGAGGTGATTCTCTCCGGACGCCGGGCCGACGCACTGGAAGCCGTGGCTGCACAGGCCCCGGAACGCACGCTGGTCCTGCCGTTTGAAACCACCGAATATGATCGCCTGCCTGAGCTGGTTGAACAGGCCTGGAACTGGCGCGGGCGCATCGACGTGCTGATCAACAACGCCGGCATCAGCCAGCGCAGTCTGGCGCTGGATACCTCCTTTGACGTTTACCGCAAACTGATTGAGGTCGATTACCTTGCGCCGCTGGCGCTGACCCAGGCGTTGCTGCCGCGCATGGTCGAGCAAGGTGGCGGGCAACTGGCGATTGTCAGTTCGGTTGCCGGCAAGGTCGGTACTGCACTGCGCACCGGTTACTGCGGTGCCAAGCACGCGGTGGTCGGCTATTTCGAGGCACTGCGGGCCGAAGTCGAAGACGCCTACGGGATTGGCGTCAGCGTGATTCTGCCGGGCTCGGTGCGTACGGCGATTGCGCAGAACGCCCTGGAAGGGTCAGGCGCTGCACGCGGGCGTTCGGATACCAACATCGACAACGGTATCGACCCGGTTGATGCGGCGAAAACCATTCTGGATGGCCTGAGCGCCCGCCAGCATGACATCGTCGTGGCCGAAGGCATGGAGCTGGGTGCGCTGCAACTGCGTGTCGCCGATCCAGCCAAACTGTTCGCGATTACCTCCAAGGAAGGCGCACGCCTGGCCAAGGTACGCGCCGAGCTGGGCGCCGGCGCATCGGTCGATCCGTTAGCAGTGAATAAGCAGTAGAGCGCGGTCGCGTTAGCCCTGCGGTGTCAGGGCAATCTGCTCGCAATACTGCATCAGATTGTCCGGCAGGTCCGCAGGGCAGACGCCGCATTGCTTGTTGCCGGGCACGGCGTGGTCGATGAACTTGGGGTAGGGCAGGTTCAGATTGGCCATGATGGTCTTGAACTCGTCCAGGGTCTTGTCCATGCCGAGCCGCGGGTTGCGCTTTTTTTCCTGGGCGATGGTGGTGACGCGGCGGTCCTGATAGTCATGGGCTGGGTACACCAGATAATCGTCGGGCAGGACAAACAGCTTTTCTCTGACGCTCTTGTACAGCGCCTCGGCATCGCCGTTCTGAAAATCTGTGCGCCCGCAGCCATCGATCAACAGCGCATCGCCGGTAAACAAGCGATCACCCAGCAGGTAGGCGAAGTGGCCGTCGGTATGCCCGGGGGTATGCAGCGGAGTGATATCCAGGCTGCCGACCCTGAAGGGCCGACCTTCTTCAATACCGATATCGGCGCAAGGTAGGTGATCGAATGCCGGCGCGGCGATACGACTGCCCACGCGTTTTTTCAGCTCCAGCGCAGCAGTGATGTGGTCGGCATGAATATGTGTATCCAGGCTGTAGGCCAGTTTGAGCCCAAGCTTGCTGATCTCGCTCAGGTCGCGGTCGATGGTGGCGATGACCGGATCGATAAGCACCGCTTCACCGGTTGTTTCGCAGCCCAGCAGGTAGGTATAGGTGCTGGAGACGGGTTCGAACAGTTGCCTGAATATCATAAGGTCTTCCGCGTAAAGGACTGTGTGGATGGTGTGAGTGTAACGAGCGGTGCAGGGCTGATACTTGTCCTGGAGCAGGATTCTGGAAGGTCATGCATTCTCACCACGCATTGGCAAGTTAAAGCCCTTCGCCCAGAACTCGCCCATTGATTGTCTTGCCGTATAGGTTCACCCCATCATTGGCATGGTATTTAACCCGCGTTTTCTCCACCGAGCCATCGACCAAGCGGGGGTCCTGAGGTCGTTCTTTACTGTTCATGAACGCGGCTACGTGCCAGGCATCTTCATTGGTCAAGGTGCCGCCCTGGCCTAGCGGCATGTTTTCTTTGATAAATGCAGCTGCGGTGTTGATTCGGTGCATCCCCGCGCCCCAGTTGAACGAGTCAGCTCCCCACAGGGGAGGGAAAACATAGTCCTTTCCTGCCTTCTGTCCTTGGCCATTTTCGCCATGGCATACCACACACTGCGCTGTATAGATTTGCTCGCCTTTGGCAAGATCATAGCCACCCTTGGGCTCAGGTACTTCGGGATAAGCACGTCCTGGCAGCGCCTGGCCGGTCGGTGCGCTGGTGGATAGCCAGTATGAATACGCAGAAAGGGCAGCAATCACTGGACTGTCTGCCTCCGGTGCCGTGCCGTTCATGCTGTACTGAAAACAACCCTGAAGGCGTTCGGTATAGCTGTTCACCTTGTCATTTTTCGACCGATAGGCTGGGTACATGGTGTAGGCAGCCCACAGCGGTGCCGAGTTGGCTTTGCGTCCCTGCTCCAGGTGGCAGTTGGCGCACGCGAGACCGTTGCCAACATACTCCGGAGCTCGATTTTTGGTATCGACGAATATGGCGCGGCCTTCCTGTACCAGCTTGCCAAAGGCGTTATCCGGCAGCTCACTCTCCGATGGGGGTTGGAAATACTGGTCGCTGCCGGCGGTCGCATCAGTGTGAATCTGCGACTGATCCTCGGTCCTGCTGTTGTCAGCATGGGCTGGCATGACCAGGGCGATGAACAACAGAGCGCTTGTGGAAGTTTTCATTGTGCTGCCCCTGCTTCGTTCAAGCTGGCGAAATACGCCGAGACCGCCTTGATCTCGTCGTCGGTTAGCTTGCGGGCTATGTGGCCCATGAGGTCATTCGGGTCGTTTTTGCGCGTTCCCTGTCGCCAGGCATTCAGCTGCGAGGACAGGTACTGAGCTGATTGCCCTGCGAGTGGCGGAAAGGCATCGCCGACCCCAACCCCGCTCGGACCATGACAGGCCACGCATTCAGGAATATTGCGCTCCCACGCGCCCCGCAGTGCCAGGATTGCGCCAAGGGTTTGGGCCTCAGCTGCACGTCCGATTTTTTTAACTTTTGGGGCCGGTTTACTGGCCAGCATCGTGGTAACGGCTTCCACTTCTTCAGGCGTTAGTGCGGCAGCGATAGGTTGCATGATCGGGTTCGCGCGATCACCTGACAGGTAATCGCCGAGCTGTTTTTTCATGTAATCAGCAGACAAGCCGGCGAGTCGCGGAAATCCGGCCGCCGCCATTCCTTCGCCCTCGGCGCCATGGCAGGTGATGCACGCCATCGCAGCGGGGTTGCCGCCCCCCTTCGTGTACACGGCAGTTGCGTCTGTGGCGAAGGCTTGCAGGCTTGACGCCAGAAGAAGACCGGTGAGCGACCAGAAAGCGACTTTCATATAAGCCTCTATTTATTGGGGGTGATACCCGGCGGGCTACTGGGTAGGTTCTGCGTAGATACTGTGAGTGTAGCCTGCGCCGCGCAGCGCATCGCTTATTCCGGCCCCATGATCTCTGCCAGACGTTCCGGCCGTGGCGCACCTTGCTGCTGTTGCATTTTGCCCTTGTCATCCAGAAAGAAGATTGCCGGTGTTGCCTGGGCGCCCAGCTGAGTCATCAGTTCGTGATTGGTTTTCAGCTGCTGGGCTATCGCTGCGGGGATGGTGTCCAGCGCTTTAGCATCATCACCTGCTTCGTGCTGGTGCAGCGCAGCTGCCGGGTCTTTGGCGGCGAGAATGGCAGCTGATTTGCCGGGGCTGTCCTCCCTTAATATGCCGACCATGATGTGTCGTAGTTGAACCTTGCCTGATTCGACCCAGGGACGTGCCTGTTTCCAGAACATGCTGCAGAACGGGCAGTTGGGGTCGGTGAAGGTATAGACCACACGCCTGGCATCATCCGCGCCGTCACCGATCCAGTTACTGGCTTCCAGTTGCGCCCACATTTCTTCGCCCATGGGGCCATAAACCAACTTATCGAGAGCCGCGCGGCTTACGTCTGTACCGGTAGCATCCAGCATGGTGCCGACGATCACGTGTTCTTGGTCTTCTGTAAGGAATAACGCCATGCGCTGGCCGTTGAATTTGCCGGCATAGCCCTGCAGACCCGAGGGCGCGTCAAACTGACCGACGATCTCGACACCACGCTCTATAGTCGCGGCGATGGGTGCGGGCCAGTCTTCGGCATGGGTCAATGGGCTCAGGCTTAACAGCAGGGCGGGGAGCGTATTCTTGGTTTGCAGTCGGATCATGGTGTTGGTTCCTCTTTGAGTTTGGCAATCTGGCGGGACAGGCTCGCAGCGGACAACTCGCCGAGGTGGCTGGCGACCTGCTGGCCTTGGGCGTTGTAAAAAAGCGTGGTAGGCAGCGCCTGTGAGCCAACCTGCTGGCCGAACTGCCCACCGGTATCCAGCAGCACGTTGTTCAGCGTTAGTTCGGTGTCGTCCATAAATCGAATGATTTCGCCCTGACCTTCGCCTTGATTGACGAAGGCAAAGACGATATCGGCGTGCTGTCGCTGGGCGTCGGCCAGTACCGGCATTTCCCGCCGGCAGGGCGGGCACCAGGTAGCCCACAGATTGACCACCAGTGGCCGGTCATTGAGTTCATGCAGCGAGACTTGTTCCCCTTCCATGTCCAGCAGAGTCATCTCGGGCAACTGTGTACCCTGTTGCATGGCGTGGAGCATGTAACTGCTGACTCCCCAGAAAATCAGCCCCACTGCGAGAGCGCCACCCAACGGCATGCGCAAGGTAATATCACGCCAGGCGAGCCCCAGGCCCGCTCCTAGCGCAGCGACGATCCCCGGCCAGATGATAAATCCGCCATCGCGAATATCGATAATTCGCCAAAAGCTCTCGGTGAAGTGCTCGAAATACATAACCACAAATGCCAGCCGGGCGACGACCAAGCCGAGCAGCAGAAGGTTGAACAGGTGCTTTTCAGGGTTACGTTCGCGGTGGCGACCTAACCACCAGCCGGTCAGGGTTGCCACGACAAGGCTGACCAGCAAGATGAAATGTGAGCTGGCCATGGCCAGCGGGCCTATATTGACCGTAAGCATTACCCGTCCTCTTTAGTGGTTTGCCATTTTTGCAGGAATTCTTCAGCGTTCACTTCGCCGGTGATACGGTTCGCCCGGCGCTCTCGGCCATCGGGGCCGATCCACAACAGTGTGGGTGGGCCGTGTATCTCGTATCTTGAGAGGAGTTGGCGGCTTTCTGAACTATTGCTGGTAACGTCCGGGCGCAACAGCCGGACACCTTCCAGGCTGGCCATTACGTCAGTTCGGCCAAAGACCTGCTGCTCCATGACCTTGCAGGACACGCACCAGTCGGCGTAATAGTCCACCAGTACCCACTCGCCCGCAGCGCTGGCATCAGCCAGTTGCTGGTCTAGCTCAGCTGGCGTGTCCAGCGTAGTAAAGGCATCCATGTGGCTTTCGGCAGGCGCGCCGATGGCTGAGGCTGTATAGATCGTCAGAGGCTGCCAGGGATTGGTAGCGCCACCGGCGGCGCCCAGCAGCAGCGTCAGACTCCATACGCCTGCGAGTGCGGCAAGAGTATGCAGTATTGCACTGTGGGTGCTGTGGCGTGCGGTCTGCATAATCGTGGCGGTGGCGCCGAGCAGTAACACGGCGAACAGGCCTAGCCATAAGGATTCGTCCAGTGCCGGGCGGACGATCAAGAGCGCAGCTGCCAGAAATACAAAGCCGAAAACTACTTTGATCCGATTCATCCAGGCGCCTGGGCGCGGTAAAAACCGCGTCCCCAGAGTAACCACCAGCAACAGCGGAATGCCCATGCCGATGCCCAGCGCAAAGAGCGCCAGGCCGCCTTGCAGGATGTCCCCCGTCTGGCTGATATACAGCAGCGCACCGGCCAACGGCGCGGTCATACACGGGCCAACCAGCAGGCCGGACAATAACCCGAGCATGGCAGCACCACCCAGATGACCGCCGGTTTGCTTGCGTCCGGCTCGATCGAGTTTGTCCCTGACAAAGGCGGGTAGTTGCAGCTCGAAGACCCCGAACATGGGCAGGGCAAGTAGAACGAAAAGCCCCGCGAAAGCACCTAGTAACCAAGGCTGCTGCAGTATTGCCTGAAAATTGCCACCGAGCATTGCGGCAAGCATGCCCAATGTGGCGTAGACCATGGCCATGCTGATGACATACACCGAAGCGAGCATCAGTCCGCGGCGCGGAGTCGCGCCGCTGCCGACCACCAGCCCAGCCAGAATCGGCAACATGGGTAGCGAGCACGGGGTAAAAGCCAGCAGCAGCCCGAGGCCAAAGAACAGCGTCAGTGCCAATGGTAATGTCCACTCCTGGAGCTGGCTGGCCATGCGCTGGTCTTCCGCTTGGGCTAGTGAGCTCTGTGCCTCTGGCGCATCAGCCGCTGCGTCGTCTGCTGTACCGATATCAAGGCTCTGCGGCGGATAACATAGACCGGCATCGGCGCAGCCTTGCCAGGCAACTGTGAACTGGCCGGAATGCCCTGGTGGAACTGTCAGTTTTAGCGAGTCACGGTAAATCTCGGAATCGCCAAAGAACTCGTCGCTGTGAGGAAGACCAGCAGGCAGGGCAGGTTGAAAATCCTGATCCAGGCCGGAGAACGTCAGGCGTTGCTGATACAGGTAGTAGCCGGGGGCAATGCGCCAGGTCAGTTGGGTTTTACCATCGGTACTCTCGCCGACCACCAGCTCGAAAGCCTGCTCCACTGGCAGAAACTCGCTGTCATTACTGTCCACCCCACTCAAACTCGCGATAGCGAATGCCAGGCTCGACCACACCAGTAGACAGGGTAAAACCAGAACATAGCGCCATCTCATGCTGTAATTGCTCCAACCGCGATTCGATGGAGCGCAGTATGGGACAGCAGGATTAACGTCGAATTAACCCAACACCCTGCGGCCGTTGTGACTGTTAATCCGCCGTTAATCATTACAATGGATACTGATGCCACGCAGCAGCGGATGAACTATGCATATTCTCCTTGTCGAAGACGACCCACTGATTGCAAGTGGTATAGCCGCTGGGTTGGCAGCTCAGGGCATGACTGTTGATTCGGTTGGCACTGCTGCTCATGCTGAAGCCATGCTCGGCACCATCACCTTTGATGTGATGATTCTTGATCTGGGCTTGCCGGACGAGGATGGATTATTGCTGCTGCGCCGGTTGCGCGCTCGAGAAGTACCGATACCAGTGCTGGTGTTGACCGCCCGTGATGCGATCAGTGATCGCGTTGCCGGGTTGCAATCGGGCGCTGATGATTATCTGGTAAAACCCTTTGATCTGCGCGAATTGAGCGCCCGCTTGCATGCCATGGTGCGACGCTCCAGCGGCCGCAGCACCAATCTGATCAAGCACGGAACGCTGGTTTATGATCCCGATGCTGCACTGGTTTGGCTGAACGATGCTCCGGTGGATCTTTCACGTCGTGAGCGAGCCTTACTCAACACTTTGCTGCTTCATAAGGGCCGTGTGCTGAGCGCAGGGCAATTGAAGGACAGCATCTACGGCATGAGTGATGAGCTGGAAAGTAACGCGCTCAACGTCCATATCCATCATTTACGCCGCAAGCTGGGCAATCACATTGTCGAGACTGTGCGCGGGTCAGGTTATCGTCTAGGTCCTGCGGCATCTGCTACGTCCCCTGCAAGAGGTTCGGGAGAATGAGTTTACGCTTGCGCCTGACCCTGACGCTGGGGTCCACTTTCATCATTTTATGGTCATTAGCGGCAGCTTGGATGCTCTATGACCTGCGTGCCGAGATGATGCGTTCGCTGGATCAGCGGCTTGCCGCGTCGGCGCAGATGGTTGCGGGTCTGCTGGTACAAATACCGCAGTCATCGCAGCCAGAGACTGCGGAGCGCATAACTGCTCAACGGCTGGGTATGCCCGACGGGCTCACATGCCAGGTCAGTTCTTTACGTGGCGAAGTAATCGCGCGCAGCAACCCGGAACTCGCGGAGCCGCTCGACGCACAGCAGATCGGCTTTCGCGACCAGCAGATAGACGGCGTCCATTGGCGCAGCTACACCGTCGAACAGCACGGCATGCGCATTACCACTGCCGATCGACTGGACG
Organism: Halopseudomonas laoshanensis; assembly: GCF_008365385.1. GTDB lineage: Bacteria > Pseudomonadota > Gammaproteobacteria > Pseudomonadales > Pseudomonadaceae > Halopseudomonas > Halopseudomonas laoshanensis. Next base: position 91,288 of record NZ_QOVF01000001.1, read on the forward strand.
AGCGCCAGACACTGCAATCTTCAGTACTGTTGGCGGCGGCTCTGCCGGTGGGCGTGGCGTTGCTAGGCACACTGCTGTTGCTCTGGTTGGGCGTGCGCAAAGGTCTGGAGCCGCTGCGGCGCATGGCGGATGCTGTGCTCCAGCGTGGTCCGGATTCGCTTGAGCCATTGCAGCTTTCGCCGCTGCCGAGTGAATTGCAGCCCCTCCAGAACAGCCAGAATCAGCTATTTGAACGGATCGCCCATGCCATCGAGCGAGAACGGCGCTTTACCGGCGACGCAGCCCATGAATTGCGCAGCCCACTCACTGCCATCAAAGTGCATTTGCAGGTGGCGGGAATGACTACGGGTGCAGAGTCTGCTCATGCACTAGTGCAGGCCGAAAAGGGCGCCGATCGTTTGCAGAGCACGCTTGAACAATTGTTGCTACTGGCGCGGGTCGAGGGGCGGCAATCTTTTGAGGAGGGGGCTCAAGCCACCGCGTTAGAGGTAGCCCGATTGGCGATTCAGGATGTGCCTGACGCCAAAGAGCGCGTAGAACTGTGTTCTACCGGGGAATTGTCGCCTCGAGTTCTGAATATCCCACCCGCGCTGGCGACTATGGCATTACGTAACCTGCTGGATAACGCATTGCGGCACACCCTTGAAGGCACAAAGGTGGAACTCGAGGTGAACTGCCAAGGCGACTGGGCGAGTTTCAAGGTACGTGACCATGGCCCTGGATTAGCCGACGAGAGCATGATGATGTTAACGCGGCGATTCTGGCGCCAGGGTGCGGGTAGCGGCAGTGGGCTAGGGCTGGCGATTGTTGATGCGATCGTTCAGCGCTCCGGCGGTCAGCTGCGCTTTAGCAATTGCAGTGATGGCATGCTGGTGACGCTAGAACTGCCGTTGCGGCCCTGAGTCCAGCCCCCCTGTAGGCGACCTACTTATATTTCACGGCCGTCTTCGCGAAGTAGCTCGCGGCTGCAGTTGGTCCAGGGCACCTGAGTTGGTTCTCGCCCAGTCGTAGATCATCTCGATGGGTTGAACCATCAGCTTGCCCAGCGGCGACAACGCATAACTTACCGCTGGCGGCACAGTGTCCTGGGCGTGTCGCTCGATCAGACCGCTGGCTTGCAGTTCACGCAGCGTTTGAATCAGCATCTTTTTCGAGATGCCTGGCAGGGATCGGTGCAATGCGCCGGTGCGGGCAATGCCGTCATGCCGGGCATGCAGCGTGTGAAGAATCATGCTGGTCCACTTTGTCGAGAAGAGTTCCAGTACGCGTCTTGGCGCGCAATCCTCCTCCCATTTTTCTTCGTCTGATCCGGTCTGCATAAGGGGTAGGTACCATTTGGTGCCGACTAGGATCGGCGTGTACGAGCGGTTAAGGTGGTTGCCTATTCTGTTTTGGAGGTTTGCGCATGAAAAATCAAGCGCTGGTTGTAGGATCAAGCGGCATCATCGGCAGTGCCATGACGCAATTGCTAGCGAATGAAGGCTGGAGTGTCGCGGGTCTGGCTCGACGCCCTAATGAAGAAGCGAATGTTACCGCGGTCAGTGCAGATTTGCTCGATCCTGAAAAGCTGAAAGCGGCATTGAAGGGTATGCAGCCGACTCACGTCTTTCTGACTACCTGGGCACGCCAGGCGACCGAAGCGGAAAACATTCGTGTCAACGCAGAAATGGTCCGTAACGTGCTGGAGGCAGTACGTCCATCCGGGTCGGTTAAGCACGTGGCGTTGTCCACCGGCCTTAAGCATTATCTGGGGCCATTTGAGGCCTACGGCAAGGGCGCACTGCCGCAGACTCCGTTCCGCGAGGAGCAGGGGCGGCTGGATGTACCTAACTTCTATTACGCCCAGGAAGATGAGCTGTTTGCCGCCTCCGAGCGCGATGGTTTCACCTGGAGCGTGCACCGGCCGCACACTATCACTGGTGTTGCGGTGGGTAACGCGATGAACATGGCGACTACATTGGCGGTTTATGCGTCGGTGTGCCGCGTCACGGGTCGGCCGTTTCGTTTCCCAGGTTCAGAGGTGCAATGGAACAGCCTGACCGATATGACCGACGCGGCGCAGCTTGCCCGGCATATGCTCTGGGCCTCGACAACACCTGACGCCGCTAACGAAGCTTTCAACGTGGTCAACGGTGATGTGTTCCGCTGGAAATGGATGTGGGCGCGCATCGCGGAATGGTTCGAGATCGAGCCCGCAGAGTTTGACGGCACGCTTGCACCGCTGGAGCAGCAGATGGCCGGTGATGCGGATGTATGGCAATCCATGGCCAAACAGTTCGGCCTGGCCGAGGCAGATATCCACAAGCTGATTTCTCCCTGGCATACCGACGCCGATCTGGGGCGGCCGATTGAAGTGGTGACGGATATGTCGAAAAGCCGAAAGTTTGGCTTTCTGGATTATCAGCCGAGCGATGAGGCGTTTTTTGATGTGTTCGACCGTCTGCGCGCGGGCAAGCTGATTCCCTAGGCGATCATCTGTGTTGACCTGGTGAACGGATGAAACCCCTTGCTCTCTGCGCGTTCCAACCAGAGAGCAAGGGAGATCAATATGAAATTCATTTTTGAAGTGCGCATGAAGCCCGGTTACACCGTGGATGAATATGCCGAAGCCTGGATCCGCGCCAGTGAAGTCATTCAACGCACGCCTGGTGCGCTGGGCACACGGTTGCATCGCAAAATTGGCGAGCCGGATACCTTGCTGGCGATTGCCAGTTGGGAATCGAAGGCGGCGCGGGATGCCAAGGACGACAATCGCGATCAGATGGTCAAGGCCATTCTGGAAAAGCATGCACGCAATTGCGAGATTACCCTGCTCGGTGAGTTCGAGGAGCCGGAATGGGTTGTGCTGCCGGAGCAGGGTTAAAGTGGATGGGCCTGGCTTTGCATGGACCGTAACAGCGACTCCAGCTCGTTCATTAGCCAGATCATATAGGGCTCTTCGCTGAGCGATTTACGCCAATACAGGCGTATCGGAACGGTGCGGCACGCGAAGGGGACGGTGAGCAGACGATTGCCATTGAGCTGCGCCAGGCTGCGTGCGTAGGTTCGCGGCATGGTCAGCAGCAGATCGGTTTCGGCGACCACCTGCGCCGCAGCGTGGTAGTGCTCACAATGCAGGGCAATATGGCGTTGGTTGCCACCAAAGCCAACCAGATCCTGGTCCACCAGCCCGCGTTCGCGTTCGTTGAGCGTGACCAGTACGTGGGCGCTGTTGACGTAATCCTCAAGGCTGAGCTTGCCGCTGGCGTAAGCCGGATGCGAGGGGCCGACCATCACGCTGAGTTCTTCCCGCAGCAGCTCACGACTGGCGATTTGTTCGCCGGCTGGATATTCCAGGCTGACCGCCATATCCAGCGCACCGGAGAGTATGCGCGCTTCTATATCTTCGCCGGACACCCGCTGACTGTGAAAGCGCACCTGCCAGTGTTCCTGCCGGGCGCGATGCATCAGTGCGGGCATGATCAGGTACTCCAGCGCATCGCGCAGCCCGCACTGAAAGGTCATGGCTGAGCGGGTGGGATCAAAGGGCGTATTGCGCAGAGTGGCACTGGACAAGTCCTCCAGTGCACTGCGGACTTTCGGCAGAATGCTCCGGGTGTGCGCGGTCATGACCAGTTGCCGGCCATTCTTGACGAACAGTGGGTCGCCCAACATATCGCGCAGGCGGCGCAATGCGTGGGAAACGGCTGACTGGGAGAGGTTCAACTGCACGCCTGCCTCGATGGTGCTGCCGGTATCGGCCACCGCGAGCAACACGCGAAACAGATTGAGGTCGCCTCTGGAATGAATTTCGTTCATTGTTTGACCTGCAAAAACATCATTATACACATAGGATGCGCTGCGCTAGTGTGCCCAGATTGCGCCAGGCTAGAAGGCAGAGACCGATCCATACCTGCGGCTGCAATCCCCGAATATCACAATAATGATGGGTGGCATGGCTTGGCCGTGGCCCGCTAAGGATAGGTCATGACCGGCGGTCTGTTATCTCAGCTAGTACTCCCACTGTGTCTGTTTATCATCATGTTTGGCATGGGCCTGACCCTGGTGCTGGGCGATTTTACCCGTATCTTTCGTTTCCCGCGCCCGGCGTTGGCTGGTCTGGGCGGGCAGATGCTGTTGTTGCCGCTGGTGGGGTTTGCCCTGGCTGCGTGGCTGATGCCTACACCGGCGCTGGCCATCGGGCTGGTGTTGCTGGCGGCCTGCCCGGGTGGCGTGACATCCAATATGGTGACTTACATGGCGCGCGGAGATCTGGCCCTGTCAGTCACGCTGACCGCGGTCAGTAGCCTGCTGGCCGTGATCAGCATTCCGTTGCTGGTAGGGCTGGCCTTTCAGGTGTTTGGTGGTGGCTACCAGAGTGTTCGCGTGCCGGCTGCGCAGATGATGATCAGCCTGATGCTGATGACCTTGCTGCCGATCGCACTGGGTATGTGGGTGCGCACCCGCAGCGAAAAACTGGCTCGCTGGCTGGAGCCGAAGATCAGCCTGTTTGGCATGCTGTTTCTCGGCGCCTTGATCCTGGGTGTGTTGGTGCGCGAAGGTGATCAGGTGGTCACCGGCCTGATGGACAGCGGGGTGGCGATCATTCTGTTGAACGTGATCATGATGGCGCTAGGCCTGGGGTCGGCATTGCTGCTGCGCCTGGATAGCGCTCAGTCCACTTCCATCATGCTGGAAACGGGGATTCAGAACAGCACGCTGGCCATGCTGATCGCTAGCAGCTTTTTGCAGGACGATGAGCTGGCGGTGCCTGCGGCGCTGTATTCGCTGGTGATGTATGTGACGGCAACAGTAGTTGTGCTCATGCGGCGTCGTAGTGCGCGCCTGAACCGCATCGCGGCCGAGCAGGGCGCCTAGGCGCTGCTTGTGCTTGTTATGGCTGTGCGAGCACCTCGGCCACGCGCTGGCGTAGTAAGGGTATTACCTGTTCCTCGAACCACGGGTGCCGGCGTAGCCAGATATTATTGCGTGGGCTGGGGTGTGGCAGAGCCAACAGGTTGGGCCAGTGGCTTTGCCAATCTGCTACGCGGTCGGTGACCGGCAAGCGCTTGCCATCGAAGTGAAAAGCCTGCGCATATTGCCCCAGCGCAAGCGTCAGCTGGATATTCGGCAGTGCGGCCATCAGTGGCTGCCGCCACGTAGGTGCGCATTCAGGGCGTGGCGGCAGGTCACCTGAACTTCCGGTACCCGGATAGCAGAACCCCATCGGCAGAATGGCAATACAACGCTCATCATAAAATATCTCTGGAGTAACACCCATCCACTCGCGGAGCCGCTCGCCGCTGGCGTCGCTAAAAGGGATCCCGCTCTCATGTACCTTGCGCCCAGGCGCTTGTCCGGCAATCAATATGCGCGCTGACGGGTGGGCTTGTACTACCGGACGGGCGCCAAGAGGCAGATGGTTCTCGCAGAGGGTGCAGGCTTTCACCTGAGAGATCAGTGTTGTGAAGGCGTTCATAGCCAGAAGGTCGCTGTCGCGCACACAGCAATCGCTCTGCGAAAGCGGACGCTGCGTAAAAGTTTGCGGGGGGAATTTTCCATGAGCCTGGCCGTCAACTGATTATGGGTAAAGCATAAAGGCTACCCGATCAGGAGGACAGGCACATGAGCAAAGATGACAATTTCCAGCCAGAGGTTGATGCAGATGGCCGTCGGGATTCGGTACCTGCGCAAATATGGTCGGATGACGAACGAGAGAAGGAGCGTGGCCCCGCAGGGCCGATCAATGGCGATCCGGGAAGGCGTCTGAATGAAGCGGCCGATGAGATCGACGACGCTGGGTTGACCGGTGCTTCCCAGCCTGGTCAGGGCCCTACCGATGATGATCTGACGCCGGAAACACTGATACATGAAGATGGCGCACGAGGCCCCTTGGAACCGGGGAGTGGCGGCGCGGCTGACCGTGAGCTGGATGTGGTCGGCGCTGGCGATATTGGTGCCGGAGGGGGGTTGGATGAAGCTGAGGAAGGGCGGGTGCATCCCCTGGATGGACAGCCCTGGGATGGCGATCCGGAGGAACCGCTACGGCCGTTGCCCGGCGTACAGGATGAGTTGGACTCAGAGGATCCGGCAGATATCACCGAACGTGCCGAGAGCCGCCAGCGTAACAGGTAGTAACTCGCGCAGGGCCACGCTTGCTGGTCCACTCGGACTGGTAGGCGTAATTCCCGCTCTGCCGACGCAGGTGTCATGCGGGTATTTATTCATGCCGTGAATACAGCCTATCTAGGTTATTCGTTTCAAATCTGCGGTGATTTTGCGTAATGTACGCTCCTGTTTTTTCAACTTCTGGTTTTACGATTCCCGGCCTAGTATTGCTGTGGCCGGAGTCGGATTATGTCAATTGATCTGGAGGTAGGCTGCAATGGCTTCATTTGAAAGTATCAAGAAGGTCGGCGTCATTGGTGCGGGCACCATGGGCCGTGGCATCGTGATGAATTTCGTCAACGCCGGCTACCCGGTGACCTGGCTGGATGTGAACGGCGAGATGCTGGAAAAGGGCCTGGTTGATATCGCCAGCGTCTACAAGCGCTCGGTCGCGCAGGAACGTTTTGACGACGCTGAAGCACAGGCGCGTTTGGGCCGCATCACTACCACTCAGGATTATGCCGATCTTCAGGATATGGATCTGGTGGTTGAAGCTGTTTACGAAAACATGGATCTGAAGAAGAAGATCTTTGCCGAGCTGGATAAAGCGGTCAAAGCCTCCTCGATCCTGGCGACCAATACTTCTTACCTGGATATCGACGAGATCGCCTCGGCCACGGGCCGTCCGACTCAGGTTCTGGGCCTGCACTTCTTCAGCCCGGCGCACATCATGAAGCTGCTGGAAGTGGTACGTGGCAAGGCGACGGCGCAGGACGTGATGGATGCGTGTCTGGCGGTAGGCAAGAAGATTGGCAAGCAGGCCGTTCTGGCCGGTAACTGCCATGGCTTTATCGGCAACCGCATGCTCGAGAAGTACTCGCGCCAATCGCGCGAAGTGGTGCTGGAAGGTTCTACACCCTGGGAAGTAGACCAGGCGCTGCAGGGCTTCGGTATGGCGATGGGCCCATACCGCATGTATGACGTGGTCGGCATCGATCTGGGCTGGCGTTCACGCCAACTGGCCGGTATTGGCCGTGGTGAGCCGATTGTATGGCTGGACAACAAGCTGTGCGAAATGGAGCGCTTTGGCCAGAAGAATGGCCACGGTTTCTACAAGTACGAGCCTGGCAGCCGTCAGGCCATTCATGACCCCGAAACCGATATGCTGGCCCGTGAAGTAGCTGAAGAAGCCGGTTACACCCAGCGTGATGTCGGGGCCGAAGAAATCGTACGCCGTTGCATTCTGGCGCTGGTCAACGAAGGCGCGCGTATTCTGGATGAAGGCTTTGCCGAGTCTGCCGAGGATATCGATCGCGTTTACCTGTACGGCTACGGCTTCCCTGCAGAGCGCGGTGGCCCGATGAGCTACGCTGATAGCCTCGGACTGGACGTGGTGCTGGAGCAGATCCGTGAGCTGGAAGCCAGCCAGGGTGAGTTCTGGAAGCCGGCAGCTGGTCTGGTCAAGCGTGCTGAAGCAGGTGAGCGTTTCACCAAGGGCTGATTCAGCCTGCTAATAAAAAACCGCATTCAAGGCAGTTTGAATGCGGTTTTTTTATGCCGGAAGGTCAGACGCCGGCTTTACTCGCCGCCACCAACTGGAGTGCCTACTACCGGCTCACCGTTGAGCGTGGCTTCCTTGAGCATGATGCGGTATTCCTGGCCATCGGTTTCAGTCTGCATCAGGCGCACCAGCAGATAGTTGAAATCCTTGGCGAACCACAGGGTGGTCTGGCGCTTGGAGTCGGGCTCGCGTACGCGATCTACTTCCACGGCATCGAACTGGCCTACCCGGGTGGTGACTCGCTTGTTGCCGGTGACGCGGAAGTGGTAATCATCAATGCTGTCACCATCCACTACGCGGTAATACATGTCGGTCTTGCCGGCCATCAGATCGCGCTGTAGCGCCAGCTGGTAGGTGGTTTTATCCAGCAGGCCTGGTTCGGTTGGCAGGCTGAAGGGATCTTCCTTGTGCACGCCAGTGACTTGTTCATTGGTCCAGTCAAAGGTTTGCGTGGTCTCGCGGCCACGCCCGAGCCCGCGGCGTTCGTATTTATAGGTCAGAGGGATAACCCGATCTTCCTCAAGCCTTAGCGTGCTTTGCTCGGTCAGACGTGCCACAAACATGCCGGCGTTGAAGTTCAGCGTCCAGGTGCCGTCTTCATTGCTGACCAGTGAGTGGTTGGCTTCGCCATTTACCGGGATACTTTTCATATCAGCGGCGTAGCTGGCAGAGAAGGGGATCAGTTCGGCAGCCATCAGACTGCTGGCGCCCAGAGTCAGGGCAAGGGCCGCCAGCCAGCGGCTGGTGCGGCGGGGATAAGACGTGCTTTCAGGCATCTGGTTGTACTCGCATGTCGGTCTCGAAATCATCCAACCTTAGCCCGCCAGCAGGAATAGGTTCTCCGTCCAGACAGGCTTGGTTGTCTACCAACCGCAGGCGACCCTGGATGAACCAGTTCATCGCCAACGGGTATATAAGATGTTCCTCTTGCTGTACGCGCGCTGCCAGACTGGCAACGGTGTCCTCAGACAATACCGGAATACTGGCCTGAATGACTACCGGCCCGCCGTCCAATTCTGCTGTAACGAAGTGCACGGTGGTGCCATGTTCGCTGTCGCCTGCTTCCAGCGCCCGCTGGTGGGTGTGCAAACCCTTGTGCTTGGGCAACAACGAGGGATGAATGTTCAACAGCCGGCCGTGAAAATGCGTAACAAAGGCGGGTGTGAGAATGCGCATGAATCCGGCGAGCACAACCAGGTCAGGTTGGTAGCTGTCGATGCACGCTATCAGCGCGGCATCGAAGCTGTCGCGATCAGAAAAGTCCTGATGGTTGACCACCGCAGTAGCGATGCCTGCCCGGGCCGCGCGCTCCAATCCGCCCACATCAGGGCGGTTGGATATGGCGGCGACAATCTGACCGGACGTGGTCTTGCCTGCCAGTTCATCGATCAAGGCTTGCAGGTTGGTGCCGGAGCCAGAGATCAGTACAACAATACGGCAGGTCTGCTGTGTGCCCGGCACCGGCTCAGTTACCCTTGCGGTTGAGAACGACCGCTTCGCCGCCTTCAGTGCCTTGGGCTATATGCCCGATGATCCAGGGCGCTTCGCCGGCTTTTTCCAGCACGCTGATGGCGTTGGCGGCCTGCTCTTCGGCGACACAGATCACCATGCCGACGCCGCAATTAAGCACGCGGTGCATTTCCGTTTCATCCACATTGCCCTGTTCCTGCAACCAGTTGAACACGGCGGGGCGCTGCCAGCTGTTCAGGTCAACATGTGCGCAGGCATCGGCCGGCAGTACGCGGGGGATGTTTTCCAACAGGCCACCGCCGGTGATGTGAGCCATGGCCTTGACCGCCCCGGTTTCCTTGATCAGCTGCAGCAGTGCTTTCACGTAGATACGCGTGGGCGCCATCAGCAGTTCGCTGAGTGATTTGCCGTCGAGCATGGTGGTGTTGATGTCCATGCCACTGACTTCGATGATCTTGCGCACCAGCGAGTAGCCGTTGGAGTGCGGGCCGGAGGAGGGCAGGGCCAGTAGTACGTCGCCAGCCTGCACGCGGCTGCCGTCAATAATCTCGGCTTTTTCCACCACACCGACGCAGAAGCCGGCCAGGTCGTAGTCTCCGCCTTCATACATACCGGGCATTTCTGCCGTTTCGCCGCCTACCAGGGCGCAACCTGCGAGCTCACAACCGGCGCCAATGCCGCTGACGACTTGCGCTGCGACATCGATGTCCAACTTGCCGGTAGCATAGTAGTCGAGGAAGAACAGCGGTTCGGCGCCACATACCACCAGGTCGTTGACGCACATGGCGACCAGGTCGATACCGATACTGTCATGCTTGCCCAGGTCCATCGCCAGACGCAGCTTGGTGCCGACGCCGTCGGTGCCGGAGACCAGCACCGGCTGCTTGTAGCCTTCAGGAATTTCGCACAGGGCGCCAAAACCACCCAGGCCACCCATTACTTCGGGCCGGCTGGTACGTTTGGCGACGTGCTTGATCCGGTCGATCAGGGCATTGCCGGCGTCGATGTCAACTCCGGCGTCCTTGTAGCTGATGGAAGGCTTGGGTGGCGTTTGGCTGCTCATGCGCGAATCTCGGTGATGAAAGGAATAACAGCCAGCCAATGCAAGCCGCTGCGATAAAGCGCATTAGTTTAACAATATGCAGGGCCAAGAACCATGCCGGTTGGACGATCGATCTGCGATGCCTCGCAGGCTTGGTTGCCGCCACCGCGACGGTTGTTTAATGTATGCGCTTTATCTCTGTTCACGCCAGCCATCCGTCCGGGTTGCCGTTGACATGTCCAAGCGGAACCATTCATGTACTCAATGCGAAAAATCTTGCTGTTGTTGGCGCTGACACTGGCCCCCGTTACCTTGCAGGCTGCGGTCGTGCAGAGCTTCTACCAGGTGCAATTACCGGTAGCGGAGGATCAGCCACGGGATGAAGTCATGCGCCAGGCGTTGGAGGTCATGCTGACGCGCTTGGGCGGATCTGAGGCGTTGAGCAAGCCTGACCGTTTCGACAAAGCGCTGGCAGATCCGAGCACGATGATGCGGCGTATGGGCTCGACCGACGACGGCGGAGTCGATGTGGAGTTCGAGCCGGCGCAGTTGCGTGAACTGATGAGCGCGGCTCGGCAACCGATGTTAGGGCCGACTCGGCCAGGGGTTATGCTCTGGGCTGTGGAAGAACGCGCACTGGGTAGCGAGTTTTTGAATCCGGGTGGCGAGTGGGCTGAGGTCTTGAGTGCAGCAGCCCAGCATCGCGCAGTGGCACTGAGCTTTCCGCTTATCGATTTGCAGGATCGGGCGGAGGTCAGCGAAGAGACGATAGTTGAGGCTGACAAAGCTACCCTGGTCAAAGCGACCGAGCGTTATGAAGCCAGCGCAGCATTGGCCGTGCATATTATCCAGGAGAGCGCTGGTTGGAAGTTGGACTGGAATATGTGGCTGGATGACGAGGCGGGTAAGGGGAGTATTAGTGCCGAGACCCCTGAACAGGCCGCAGATGAGTTGATGCTGCGGGTAGCGAACCAGGTATTTTCCCAATATGCCGTTTCGTCCGCGTCAGCGGGAGAACTGGGTAGCTGGATTATCGTTGTCGATGACGTGAAGGGGCTGGACGCATTTGCCAGCTTGCAGCGCATATTGCAGCAGTTGGGCAGCCAGGTAATGCCGCAATTACAGGCTATCAACGGTAGCCAGGTGCGTTTGAAATTCGATTTCCCAGGCAGCGAAGCGCAGTTGCAGCGGTTGCTGGCGCTTGATCAGCGGCTGATCAAGACCCAAGCCCCGGCACCCGAGCCTGCCCCTGCTATGCCAGTTAGCCCAGCGGTCTCTGATCCTGCAGTGGAAGGCGAGACAGTGGGTGAGGGGGCTGGCACCGAGACGCAAGTAGACGGATCCGGCGGCTCCGCGAGCCCCGAGCCTGAGCTGGTGCCGCCCCCGGCCCCAACCCCTGAGCCTGCGGCGAATACCCTGTATTACCGTTGGCGCTGAGGGCTGTGAGCCTGAGCATGTGGAAGTCTGAAATGTGGGTTGATGCGCTTTGGCCCTCAATTACCTGTGGCGTCATTTGCGAGGACGCGAGAGCCTGATGCCGATAGGTCAACCCATGCAGCTGCCACTGAGCATCAAGCTCAATGACGAAGCTACGTTCACCAACTTCTACGCCGGCCCGAATGCGGCCGCGGCCAGTGCCGTGGAAGCGCTTTCCAGTGCCCAGCCGACTTTACCCGATACATGCCTGTATCTGTGGGGGCCAGCGCAGAGCGGCCGTTCACATCTGCTGCAGGCCGCCTGTCACCGCATGGCGGAAGCCGACGGACTGGCCATGTATCTGCCGCTAGCCGAGGTACAGGATCTCGGTCCGGATGTACTTGAGGGCATGGAGCAGTTTGATCTGCTGTGCCTGGATCAGCTGGATGTGCTGGTGGGGCATGCGGACTGGGAGGAGGCGCTGTTTCATTTATACAATCGCCTGCGTGAGCAGGGCAGCCGGCTGCTGATGGCGGCGTCTGCTGCACCCAGAGCCATGGCTTTCAGTTTGCCGGATCTGGCTTCGCGCCTGGGCTGGGGGCTAGTGTTTCAGCTGCACCCGTTAAGCGATGAAGATAAGCAGCGCATGTTGATGTTACGCGCCGAATTACGCGGGTTGCAGCTTGGTGAAGATGTGGCGCGTTACCTGCTCAATCGCGGGGCCCGCGGTATGGGCGAGTTGTTCCAGGTGCTGGAACAGCTCGATCAGGCGTCTCTCCAGGCCCAGCATCGTCTGACGATTCCTTTCGTCAAGCGGGTTATGGGCTGGTAAGGCCTTCAGCTCTCGCCGTTATTTACCCGCTGGGCTTGAAAGCCCCAGCGCACGTAACCCATCGCCGGAATAAAAAACAGCGTGCTGAAACCGGTTAACAGCGAGCCGTAGAGCATGCGCTCGGGTTGAAAACAGGTCAGTACGCCGTAGATAAAATACAGGTTCACAGCGAAGCACAGCCAGGCATGCGTACGGATATTGCCTTTGAGCATCCCCGGCATAAAGATCAACAGCGGCACGGTCAGTGTGCCAATGATGATCCAGGGGTTGGCACCGTGCAGGTCGGCAATCAATGCGTTGTAGATCAGCAATGTGCCAATTAAACCCAGATACCCGATCAGCGAGACCACGCGGCACAGGCGCACGCGTGGATTCAGATAGTCGATGCTGGGCAGTGGCTTGTCAGCTCGGGACATGGGCGGCTCCGGCGTGCAGTTGCTGAGTCAGCAGGGCGACTCTTTCGCCCAGCGCGCGGCATAACGCGGCTTCGTGTTTGTCCAGTCCGCGCGCGCCATCTGCGCCGGCATGATGGCTGGCGCCATAGGGCGTGCCTCCGCCGCGGGTTTCGGTCAGCTCAGGATTGGTATAGGGCAGGCCGGCCAAGAGCATGCCGTGATGCATGAGCGGTAGTTGCATGGACAGCAGCGTGCTTTCCTGGCCGCCATGCAGGCTGGCGGTAGAGGTGAACACGGCAGCGGGTTTGTTTGCCAGGCTGCCGGCCAGCCACAGGCTGCTGGTACCGTCGATAAAGTACTTCAGCGGCGCGGCCATGTTGCCAAACCGCGTCGGGCTGCCCAGTACCAGTGCGCTGCAGTTGCGCAGGTCGTCTTCGCTGCAATACACCGCACCTTGCTCAGGTACTGCGGGTTGGCTGGCCTGGGTGTCAGCTGACACACTGGGGACAGTGCGCAGCCTTGCAGGCATGCCGGTTTTTTCTATGCCTTCGGCAATCAGGCGGGCCATCTTGGCAGTGGCACCATGACGGCTGTAGTACAGGACCAAAACATAGCGTTCCGCATTACTCATGAAAACAGCTCCAGCAACTTCTCTGGCGGCCGGGCGATGATGGCGCGGTTGTCCTTGATCACGATCGGGCGTTCGATAAGTCTGGGGTAGTCGGCCAGGGCTTGTACCAACTGCGCTTCGCTGAGCTCCTCATTACCGAGATTGAGTTCCTTGTAGGTGTCTTCGCCTTTGCGCATCAGTTCGCGCGCGCTGAGCCCCAGATTGACCAACAGGTCGCTGATGGTGGCGTTATCCATTGGGTTTTCGATGTAGTTGATGACTTCGAAGGCCTCACCTTGCTCTTCGAGCAGGGCCAGTGCCTGGCGGGATTTGGAGCAGCGTGGGTTGTGGTAGATTCGCACCGCGGACATGTGACTCTCCGTTGCAGATAGGGTAAGCGGGTGGCTTATGCCGAGTATGGGGTTTATTCTAAGCCTTAATCCATCTGGCTGTCAGGGAACTTGGATGCCGCGCCGACTCAACCTGTTACTGCATTTTTTCCGTTATCTGTTCAGACGATTCGGCGAAGACAACTGTGCCAAGAATGCTGCGGCACTAACCTACACCACGCTGTTTGCCGTCGTGCCGGTCATGACGGTGACCTATGCGATGCTCGCTGCGATACCGGCCTTCAGCCAGGTGGGCGGGCAGATAGAGGATTTCATTTTCAATAATTTCGTGCCAGCGACGGGTGATACGCTGCGCGAATACCTGCGGGATTTTTCCGATCAGGCGCGGCAGTTGACTGGCGTGGGCATCGCCCTGCTGATCATCACCGCGTTCATGATGCTGGTGAATATTGAACGCGCCTTCAATGCCATCTGGCGCATCCGGCAGCGCCGCAGGGGCATATCCAGCTTCCTGCTGTATTGGGCGGTACTCAGTCTCGGGCCTTTGTTGCTGGGCGCCGGTTTTGTGGTCAGCACCTATCTCGCGTCACTGAATTTTCTTTCTGGTGATGCGGCAATAGGTTCGGCGTATCGCTGGGCGCTGGGCTGGGTGCCAATACTGCTAAGCGTAGCGGCCTTTACCCTGGTGTTTGTCGCGGTACCCAATACACGTGTACCTTTCCGCCATGGTTTGGTCGGCGGTGTGTTGGTTGCGCTGTTGTTTGAAGGCGCCAAGGCCAGCTTTGCTCTCTATGTTGCACTCTTTCCCGGTTACCAGCTGATCTACGGCGCGTTCGCCGCCTTTCCGCTGTTTTTGATCTGGGTCTATATCAGTTGGCTGATCATCCTTTTTGGCGCCGAGTTGGTGGCCAATCTGGATAGCAGTTCCGCCTGGCAGCGGCCTCTGTTGCCGCGACTGGTAACACTGATGGCGCTGCTGCGTGTATTGATTCAGGCCCAGCAGAAGGGCCAGGTAGTTGACCTGGGGCGGATGAATGCCGCTGGCTGGGTCATCCACGAAGAGTTGTGGCTGCAACTGACCGAGTTCCTCGAAGGTGAACAGATCATCACCCGCGCGCAACAGGGCGGCTATGTGCTCAGCCGCGACCTCGGCGAGCTGGACATGGCTGACTTGCTCTCGCGCTTGCCTGAGCCGCTACCGGCAGTGGAGAAATTGCCGGATCGGGTCGAAGGCGATGGGGCTTGGTATCCACCTTTTTTGCAGGCGTTGGGTCGCCTGGAAGAACAGCGCAAGCTGGCTCTACAGGGCAGCGTCAAGAGTTGGTTGGGGCCGGATGCCGGAGTGCCGGCTATCACGCTACCGCCCAGTAATCCGCTGGCTGACAGCTCGGAGCCCGGCACTCCACTGGCTGATACGCAAGCATCAAGCAATCCGGAGCAGGAGCAGTTGAAAGCATGATCTTCTCGCATGTTGGTTCGCACATAAGACACTGGCGTATGCCGTTGGTATTGATCGGCTGTATGGTTTTGGCTGCCTGTGGTGGAGAGCGCTGGAGCGATCAGGATGGCAATGCTTATTCGGCTGCGGATCTTGAGGGACGCTGGCTGGTCGTGAACTACTGGGCCGAATGGTGCGCCCCGTGCCGTGATGAGCTGCCCGAGCTGAATGCGCTGAACAAGGTGGCCGAGGATATTCAAGTGGTAGGCATTCACTTCGACGCCTACGAGGGCGCCGAATTGCTGGAGCTAAGCGAGCGTATGGATATTCGCTTCCCGGTACTGGGGCATGATTTCGCCGCAGCATACGCGTTGCCGCTGCCCCAGGTTCTGCCCACCACCTACATCATCAACCCTGCGGGCGAGCTGGCGCATACGCTGCAAGGGCCGCAGGACGAGGCAGGGCTATTGGCCCTGATTCAGTAGCCGAAAAACGGAGCGATTATGAGTAGTCTGAGTCTTCAGGGGTACGTGCGTGGCCAGGTACAGGGCGTGGGGTTTCGCCAGGCTACCGTGCGCCAGGCAAACAAGCTCGGTATCAGTGGCTGGGTGCGTAATCTGCCGGACGGGTCGGTCGAGGTCATGCTTTGCGGTGAGGAACCTGCGTTGGAGGCCATGACAGCGTGGCTGCGCACGGGGCCTGATGCAGCCAGTGTCGATGCGGTAGAACTCACAGGCTGCGCCTGGCAGGAGATTGCCGGGTTTGTGCAGCTGTAGCTCGCGGACCTGCTTATTCGTTGACGTACCAGAAGGTGTACCAGTAGTCGAGAACACGGTCGGGGTACTTCTGGCTACCCAGACTACCGTTATAGCGTGCCAGCGCCCGGCGCAGATTGCCTTTTTCCTTGTCCAGATAGAACTTGAGGATGGTGCAGCCATAGCGAAGATTGGTGGCCAGATCGATCAGGTTGTCGTCCGGGCGCCCCAGCTCGGCTTTCCAGAATGGCATGACCTGCATCACGCCCTGGGCGCCGACGCTTGAGAGCGCGTAGCGATCAAACAGACTTTCCGAGTGAATAACGGCAATAACCAGATCCGGCTTCAGCCCGGCGATACGCGCTTCACGGTGCACCAGTCGCAGAAATTCCAGACGCTGCTGCTCATTGGGGAGAAAATGTCTCAGCCGGGTGGACATGTCCAGCAGCCAGACCTCCGCATCAAAACGGTCATGAAAGCTGTCCGCCTGGGACACGGTCTGCATCAGCAAGGCTTTGAGTTGCGGGTCCACTTCTTCAGTGGAAGTGCTCTGTGCCGCACACAGGGTGCTGGCGCAGAGCAGGATCAGACCGGTCACTATCCTTGTGAGTAGGGTCATGTCAGGGTCGCTGATTGACTTCCAGGGCGTTCACGAACTCACCCTGCAACTGCGGGTCGCCGGTCGTCAGCAGGATAAGCATGTTTTCCAGCTGATTGGATTCCTCGGCAAGCCCCAGCTCGGAGAGACGGTGAACGCGATAGGCCCACTGGTCTACGTCATCGTTTTCCAGATTGTCGTAGATGAGTCTGACCGCTTCATGCAGCTTGCTGCGAAGCTCGCGGTCGATCAGCAAGTTCACCTCGTCGCGGGCTTTCGGCCCGGCACTGGCAGCCAGCTGAATCACACGCAGGTTGTCATAGTCCAGATTGAGAAAGCCGTCGTTCAGCAGGTTCAGGCGCAGTACCCCATCAACGTCGGTATCAAGGCTGGTGCGAAAGCTTCCGGCAATGATGTCGACCGGCTTGTTGGCCCAGGGCAGCGTCTGGTGTTCTTCACGCCGATCAATAATGCGGCCGCGTGCATTGAGCTCGGTAACATCGTAATGCAGCTGTTGCTGCACACGCAGGGTGCGCTGGGGCAATGACAATACCGACACTTCGCCCGCATCAATCTGAATGCTGTGGTTAAGCAGGGTACGCTCAACACGAGCGGGCGAGCTTTCGCTATGCGGCATATTCATGCCGCAGGCCGTTAACATCAGGCTGGCGGGCATCCACAGCCACCAGTTTGCCGCATGCGCTTGCATTGTCTCTCTGCCCTCAGGCCTTGCCGAATTGTTCGAGCAGGAAGCCAAGCATATCCGCACTGGGGATGTTGCGTGCTTCGCTGTCGCGCCGGTATTTGTACTCCAGGTGACCTTCGGCCAGCCCGCGGTCACTGATCACCACCCGATGGGGGATACCGATCAGGTCCATATCAGCGAATTTGACGCCGGGGCTGACTTTTTTGTCACGGTCATCCAGTAATACTTCAATGCCCGCCTTCTGCAGCCCCTGATAGAGCTGGTCGGTAACTTCCCGTACGTCTTCCGAGCTTTCCATTTTCATCGGCACCAGTACCACCTGGAAGGGCGCCAGGGCGTCAGGCCAGATAATGCCGCGTTGGTCGTAATTCTGCTCGATGGCGGCAGCGACCACGCGTGACACACCAATGCCGTAGCAACCCATGATCAGCGTGCTGGCTTTGCCCTGCTCGTTCAGCACATTGCAGTTCATGGCCTCACTGTACTTGCGGCCCAGCTGGAAAATATGCCCGACCTCGATGCCGCGGCGGATGACCAGCGTGCCGTCACCGTCCGGGCTGATATCGCCTTCCACGACGTTACGCAGGTCAGCAACCAGATCGTACTTGGCGTCGCGGTCCCAGTTGACGCCAGTGAAGTGGCGACCGTCCTGATTGGCACCGCAGACAAAATCAGCCAGGTGCGCAGCACTATGATCGGCGATCACGGTGATATCCAGGCCCACCGGGCCAATCGATCCAGGCTTGCAGCCGATGGCTTGTTGAATCTGGGATTCGGTGGCGAAGGTCAGCGGCGCGTGAACTGCAGGATGGTTTTCCGCCTTGATGGTGTTCATCTCGTGATCGCCACGCAGTATCAGTGCGACCAGCGGGTTGTGTTTACCATCCTGTGATTGGCCGAGCACAATCAGCGTTTTAACCGACTGTTCTGCTGGCAGTTGCAGGAACTGGCTGACGGCTTCAATCGTGAGTTGGTCAGGGGTATCCACCAGCGTTTTCGATTGCATAGCGGCAGGGCGATCACCCTGGGGTAGCTGCGCCGTGGCCTTTTCCATATTGGCGGCGTAGGTGCCGGTATCCGAGAACACGATAGCGTCCTCACCGGAATCAGCCAGTACATGGAATTCGTGCGAGCCTTCACCGCCGATGGAGCCGTTGTCTGCCACTACTGGGCGGTAGTTCAGGCCCAGTCGGCTGAAGACGTTGCAATAGGCCTGGTACATGCCGTCGTAAGTCTGTTGCAGAGAATCCTGGTCAAGGTGGAAGGAGTAGGCATCCTTCATGACAAATTCACGGGCGCGCATGAGGCCGAAGCGCGGACGAATTTCGTCGCGAAACTTGTTTTGAATCTGGTACAGATTCAATGGCAATTGCTTGTAGCTGGTGATCTCGGTACGCGCCAGATCGGTAATCACTTCTTCGTGGGTCGGGCCGACGCAAAATTCGCGATCGTGACGATCCTTCAGGCGCAGTAACTCTGGGCCGTACTGCTCCCAGCGTCCTGATTCCTGCCATAGTTCGGCGGGCTGAATGGCTGGCATCAGTACTTCCATGGCACCGGCATTGTTCATCTCGTCACGCACCACTGCTTCGACCTTCCGCAATACCCGCAAACCCATAGGCAGCCAGGTGTACAGGCCCGAGGCTATCTTGCGGATCATCCCTGCGCGCAGCATCAGCTGATGGCTGATCACTGTGGCGTCAGCAGGGGTTTCCTTCAGGGTCGATATCAGATATTGGCTGGTACGCATGGGGCTGGATAATCCTGGGGCAGAGTCATGTATTGGGCGTATTGTACGGTTGTCATCATGTGACGTATAGCCCATGAAGCGGGGCGGAGAGGCTTAATGCGAGCATAAAAAAACCCGGCCGAAGCCGGGTTTTCTGTTTCTTACCTCAGGTCTGCTTAGAGCAGGTCCCAGGTGTAGGAAACGATCAGGCGGTTTTCATCAACATCACCACCGTCAAGCTCTGCGTCCTGACGAATGGTAGCGTTACGCCACAAAACGTTGACGCCTTCCAGCATGCCAGCTTGCATGGTGTAGCTGATGTTGGTGTCACGCTCCCAACGAGTGTCGCGAGTGCCACCGGCAAAATCGGTGTCAATGTCGCTACCGCGGATGTAACGAGTCATGAACGTCAGACCAGGAATGCCAAGGCCTTCGAAGTCATAGTCATAACGAGCCTGATAGGATTTTTCATCCTTGGCGTTGAAATCCAGGTATTGAACCGAGTTGGCGATGAAGATCGCGCCGTCCAGGTAAGCAAAGCCTGCATCGCCACCCATACGCTGTGCTGCCAGGGTAAAGCCATGGTTGCCGGCGCCCAGAGTCACACCAATGGAAGAAGCTTTGTTGTCATATTCGTCAACGGAGCTTTCGTTGGAAGTCTCGTAGTGAGCCAGATCAGTGCTCAGCGACAGGCCTTCGGCCAGGTCGAAGGTGTAGGACAGGCCAGCGAAGTGACGCTTCCACAGCTCATCGGCTTTGGAGGTGTACAGAGTCGCGCCTAATGCGTCGCTGAACTCATAAGTACCGCCGAGGTAAACAACTTTCTCGTCTTCGAGGCCGAAAGCGCCGTCGTTTTCAGAAGAGAATGCCATTTCGCCACGGTCATCCATGCGGCCAGCTTCAACAAACAGGCCGTCGATGGTGCTGTTGGTAACGCTGTAGCCGGAGTAGTGGTTCGGCAGCAGACGGGCGTCATCGTATGCGATAACGGGGTTTTCTGGCAGGTGTACGCCATAACGCAGAACGGTGTCGTTCAGGATGTTGGCTTTTACAGCGCCACGAATTTCGGAATAGTTGCTTGGGCCAGTGTCGCCCTGGCTGCTTGGCAGAATGCCAGTGCCAGCGGAGTCGCTAGTGCTGTCAAGCTTGATGCCGAGCATGGAGATAGTGTCGAAACCCAGGCCGATCGGACCGCGGGAGTAACCGGATTCGAAGTTCAGCACGAAGCCAGTAGCAGTTTCGTCACGCTTGCTTTGACCGGCGCCGCTGCTGCGGAAGTCACGGTTAAAGTTCATGGTACGGTTGCTGAGGGTAGCGGAAGAACCTTCGATGAAGCCTTCGCTTTCCTGAGCAGTTACGTTGGAAACCAGCAGGCCGTTGCCTACAGCAACTGCCAGCGCGATGGAACTCCACTTAATAGCATTTTTCATTCGTTCGTTGCTCCTTCAATTTTTTAAACTTCTTAGAAATCGCGGTATCAGGGAACCAGGTATCTTTTTTATTGTCGCCTTAGATTAAAGCATCAAAACATTATTTGCGAAACCAATCACTGGAAAAACAGCACCTTGTCGCTATTTTTCTATAATCTGTCGCATCAATGCTAGCCTTTTTCCTAAGGAAAATCGAACAGCGTCGCGGTAAAACGCGCTATTTGGGTGTTTTTTATAGCCAAACCGTCTCGAAATGAGACTGGGTTCGCAAAAAAGCTATAATGTAACTTTATTTGCGGGATTCTGACATGTTCAAGCTGGATGAGCAATTAGCTTCTGATTGCGTTGTATTGGGCGATTTCAAGCTGTGTACCCTGCTGCTAATGAATGATGCTCAGTATCCGTGGTTCATTCTGGTGCCTCGCCGGGAAGACATAACTGAGATATTCCAGCTGTCTGCGGCTGATCGCGGTCAGCTAATGGCGGAATCCTGCCTGCTGGCTGAAACCCTCAAGGACGCATTTGCCGCTGACAAGATGAATATAGCGGCGCTGGGTAACGTGGTCAGTCAGTTGCATGTGCATCATGTGGTGAGATATCGCGCCGATGCAGCCTGGCCTGCTCCTGTATGGGGCAAGATGCCGGTGGTGAAGTGTCCGCCAGAGCTCATAGTTGAACGTATAAAGAAGCTGAGGGCGGTCTTGACCGGTGGGTTTACCTTTGCGGAGTCATTTCGATGAGTGAATTGGAAAGCAGGATTGCTGATCTTGAGGTGCGTCTGGTGTTTCAGGACGATACCTTGCAGGCTTTAAACGACGTGGTAGCCGCTCAGCAGATGGAGCTTGAAAAGCTCAGGCGATCGCTGGAAGTGTTGGCGCGGAGGCAGGCCGATCTGGCTGCCTCCATGCCTGGAGAAGCCAGCGACGACGCGCCGCCTCCCCATTATTGACCCAAGCGCGGTGACTAGAGAATCACCACGTCTTCGGCCTGCAGGCCTTTGTCGCGGTTGGCTACCACGAACTCTACGCGTTGGCCTTCTGCCAATGCACGGTGGCCTTCGCCACGAATAGCACGAAAGTGGACAAAAACGTCATCGCCCTGGTCTCTGGAAATAAAACCAAAACCTTTATTCGTGTTGAACCATTTCACAGTGCCCGCTTCGCGGTCGGAGGATTTGTTCAGCATGGATTTGCCCGGCATGGACGGCATGCTGAACGACACCTTGGATAGCTTCCCGGTCAGGGTCAGAATAGTCAGTAGGCACACTCCGCCGATAGCGAGCCCGATAGCATGTATGCCGAAGGCTGCGAGCGCGGGACTGAACAGTGTCGCGAACAAGGGGATAAGGGCAGCTAGCAGGATCAATACCGACGCGACCATGCTGGCGGCGCGTTTTGGTGCTGAGTGGAACTCGCTGTTGCTATTGAACTGCTGGAGATTGAGCAGGCCGGTCAGCAGAAGCAGAATGCCCATGAGGTCGATAGGACCTTGCTGGGTAAAGAAGGGTAATGCGTTGACGAGTCCGATGATCAGGGCTGTCAGGCCGACAATAAAATGCAGGTAATGAAAGAGTTTCAAGTAGTTCACCTTGGATACATTAACAATGAGATTAGTGGCTGTCCGACTGTAAGGGTCATGGTCGGGGCGCGCACTGTAACCTGAATGTGCCAATGTCTCAAAGCGGCAAGCTTGAAGGAGTGGGGTATGAAGAGTGGAGCGGGGAGACCGCTCCACGGTAGATGCAGCTCAACTACGAGCGTGCTTCAGCCAGCTTAACTCTCCAGCAGGCTGCGTAGCATCCAGGCCGTTTTTTCATGGACCTGCATGCGTTGAGTCAACAGATCTGCAGTCGGCTCGTCGTGGGTTTCGTCGCAGATAGGGAAAACGGTACGCGCAGTGCGTACACAGGCTTCCTGACCTTCAACCAGCAGGCGAATCATCTCCTTGGCTTCAGGAACCCCTTCTTCTTCCTTAATACTGCTCAGCTCCACAAACTGCTTGTAGGTTCCTGGCGCAGGGAAACCCAGAGTGCGGATGCGCTCGGCAATATCGTCGACTGCCAAAGCCAGCTCGTTGTACTGGGTTTCAAACATCAGATGCAGTGTCTGGAACATCGGGCCTTTGACGTTCCAATGGAAATTGTGGGTTTTCAGATACAGGGTGTAGGTGTCGGCAAGCAAATGCGACAGGCCTTCAGCGATCTTTTCCCGATCCTTTTCTTTAATACCAATATCAATTTTCATCATCACTCCTGTTGAGTTATGTACGTCAAAAATGGCTGCACTGCTGTATTGACAGCATAGCATCGGGCTTGTTCAGAAATCGCCAGCTCAGGGCCAGGGATACCGATGCAAAATGTGTTTGTCACTTATCGGACTGTGAGTTTAGCAACGGTCTGCGTCGGGTTAGTGGCGACAATAGATCCGCCAGGTTCTCCCCGCGTGGACCAATTTTCGGGTATATTATGGCGCTTTTATCCGTGCGCCCTATGCCGCAGGCAGTATTTCACTGCGCAAGCGGCCCGACTCAATACAGGAACACCACACCATGATGCGTAGCCACTATTGCGGCCAGTTGAACGAGACACTGGCGGACCAGGAAATCACTCTCTGCGGCTGGGTCCACCGTCGCCGTGATCATGGCGGGGTGATTTTCCTGGATATCCGTGACCGTGAAGGTCTGGCGCAGGTAGTGTTTGATCCGGATCGCGAAGAGACCTTCGCGCTGGCCGATCGTGTGCGCAGCGAGTACGTAGTCAAAGTTACCGGCAAGGTGCGCCCGCGTCCGGCTGGTGCAGTGAATCCGAACATGGCTTCTGGCGCGATTGAAGTGCTGGGTTACGAGCTGGAAGTGCTGAACCAGGCCGAAACACCGCCGTTCCCGTTGGATGAGTATTCCGATGTAGGCGAAGAAACCCGCCTGCGTTATCGTTTCATTGACCTGCGTCGTCCGGAAATGGCCGCCAAGCTGAAGTTGCGTTCGCGCATTACCAGCAGCGTGCGCCGTTACCTGGACGAGAATGGTTTCCTGGACGTGGAGACGCCGATCCTGACTCGCGCCACACCTGAGGGTGCGCGAGATTATCTGGTGCCCAGCCGCACCCATCCCGGCACTTTCTTCGCGTTGCCGCAGTCGCCGCAGTTGTTCAAACAGCTGCTGATGGTGTCCGGCTTTGACCGCTACTACCAGATCGCCAAGTGCTTCCGTGACGAGGATTTGCGGGCTGACCGCCAGCCGGAATTCACCCAGATCGATATCGAAACCAGCTTTATGGAGGAGAAGGACATCATCGGTCTGACCGAAGGCATGATCCGCCAACTGTTCAAGGAAGTGCTGGACGTCGACCTGGGCGACTTCCCGCACATGACGTTCGAGGAAGCGATGCGTCGCTATGGCTCCGACAAGCCGGATCTGCGTAACCCGCTTGAGCTGGTAGACGTGGCTGACCAGTTGACCGAAGTCGATTTCAAGGTGTTCAGTGGTCCGGCCAATGATGCCAAGGGCCGTGTTGCTGCGCTGCGGGTGCCCGGCGGCGCAAGCATGCCGCGCAAACAGATCGACGATTACACCAAGTACGTGGGCATCTACGGTGCCAAGGGCCTGGCCTATATCAAGGTCAACGAGCGTGCCAAGGGTGTCGAAGGCCTGCAGTCGCCTATCGTTAAATTCATCCCCGAATCCAATCTGGAAGTGATTCTGGACCGGGTCGGTGCGGTAGATGGCGATCTGGTGTTCTTCGGCGCTGACCGCGCCAAGGTAGTGTCCGAGGCGCTGGGTGCACTGCGCATCAAGCTGGGTCATGACCTTGAGCTGCTGACCTGTGAATGGGCGCCGATGTGGGTAGTCGACTTCCCGATGTTCGAGGAAAGCGATGACGGTAGCCTGAGCGCGCTGCATCACCCGTTCACTGCGCCCAAATGCAGCCCGGAAGAGCTGGCAGCAAACCCGGCGACGGCTTTGTCCCGTGCCTATGACATGGTGCTGAACGGCACTGAGCTGGGTGGCGGCTCGATCCGTATCCACCGCAAGGAAATGCAGCAAGCAGTGTTCAACATCCTCGGCATCAGCGCCGAAGAGCAGCAGGAGAAGTTCGGCTTTCTGCTCGATGCGCTGAAATACGGTGCGCCGCCGCACGGTGGCCTGGCCTTTGGTCTGGACCGTCTGGTGATGCTGATTACCGGTGCCCAGTCGATCCGTGAAGTCATTGCCTTCCCGAAAACCCAGAGCGCTGCCTGTGTAATGACTCAGGCGCCGGGAGCGGTCGACAGTAAAGCCCTGCGCGAGCTGCATATTCGCCTGCGCGAGCAACCCAAGGCCGAGTAATTCAGTTTTCAGATAGACGGAGGCGATGATGGCCGGACATTCCAAATGGGCCAATATCAAGCACCGCAAGGCGGCTCAGGATGCCAAACGCGGCAAGGTATTCAACAAGCTGATCCGCGAGCTGACTGTGGCTGCCAAGTTGGGCGGTCCTGAGCCGGCAGATAATCCGCGGCTGCGCTCGGCGGTGGACAAGTCGCTGACCGCCAACATGACCCGCGATACCATTGACCGCGCCATCGCGCGCGGGGCTGGCAGTAACGACGCCGACAATATGGAAGAGCTGACCTATGAAGGTTATGGCGCTGGCGGTGTGGCGATTCTGGTCGAAGTGATGACCGATAATCGCAATCGCACTGTGAGTGAGGTGCGTCACGCGTTTAATAAATGCGGCGGCAATCTGGGTACGGATGGATCGGTTGCCTATCTGTTTACTCGCCGTGGTCAGATCAGCTACGCCCCAGGTGTGGATGAAGATGCATTGATGGAAGCATCGCTGGAAGCGGGTGCCGAAGACGTGTTGAGCAACGACGATGGCTCTATCGAGGTATTCACCACCTTCGAGGAATTCGGTGCGGTCAAAGACAGCCTTGATGCGGGTGGGTTCGAGGCAGATGCTGCGGACGTCAGCATGATCCCCGCGACCACGACCGAACTGGATCTGGATACCGCGGAGAAAGTCATCCGGCTGATCGATATGCTGGAAGATCTGGACGACGTGCAGAACGTTTACAGCAATGCGGAGATTCCCGATGCGGTGCTGGAGCAGATGAGCTAGTGATCCCGGTTAGTGAAAGAGGGAGGCGAATGCCTCCCTTTTTTATGCCCTGATCAGTTGAAGTTTTGATTCTGGCCCAAGCCAATGTGGCACACTGTGCCGCAGGTAAAATGAGAGTGGCAACAGCGTATGGCATTGATTCTGGGCATAGATCCCGGCTCGCGCACCACCGGCTACGGGATAGTCAGTGAGCGCGCGGGCAAGTGTGAATATGTGACCTCTGGCTGCATTCGCCTGGGCGGGGGACCCTTCCCGGAACGACTGAAGCTGATCTTTGAAGGCTTGACCGAGCTGATAGGCCAATACAAGCCAGAAATACTCAGTATTGAGCAGGTGTTTCTGGCGCGTAATCCGGATTCGGCGCTGAAGCTGGGGCAGGCCCGCGGCGCCGCCATAGTGGCCGCCGTTCATGCTGATATGCAGGTGCATGAGTATACTGCCAGGCAAATCAAGCAATCGGTGGTGGGTACCGGCGCGGCGGATAAATCGCAGGTGCAGCACATGGTCACTCAGTTGCTTGGCCTCTCTGGCACGCCCCAGGCCGATGCTGCCGATGCCTTGGCTGCCGCGCTCTGCCACGCCCACTCCGCCGCGTTGAACCTGCAGTTGGGTGGCGGTTTGCTTGGCTTGCGTAATGGCCGGGTGCGCAGGCGATGAGAAAAAACAATATTGAAAGAGGAGCCGCTGCGTGATTGGACGCCTGAAGGGCATTCTGCTGGAAAAACAACCGCCGCATATTCTGCTGGATGTGCAGGGGGTAGGCTATGAGCTGGACGCGCCCATGAGCACTTTTTACAAGCTCCCGACATTGGGTGAAACGGCCACCCTGCATACCCATATGGTAGTGCGTGAAGACGCGCAATTGCTTTATGCTTTCGCCGAGAAGCGCGAACGGGAATTGTTCCGTGAACTGATACGGCTCAACGGTGTGGGTCCTAAATTGGCGCTGGCGCTGATGTCTGGTCTGGAAGTGGACGAGTTGATTCGAGCGGTCCAGGCTCAGGATACCAGTGCGCTGGTGCGCGTGCCGGGTGTGGGCAAGAAGACCGCGGAGCGCTTGCTGATCGAATTGCGTGACCGCTTTAAAGCCTGGGAAACACTGCCTGGCTCGTTCAAGCCATTGGCGGCTGGAACCGCCGCTGCGGCGCCGGCGTCACACAGTGCTGATGCGGTGAGCGCCTTGATTTCGCTTGGCTACAAGCCGCAAGAGGCAAGCCGGGCGATAGCATCGGTGGAAGAAGACGGTTTGAGCAGTGAAGAGTTGATACGTCGCGCCCTCAAGGGCATCGTTTAAGCAGATTCAAAACGCACGGGTAAGTCATGCTGGAAGAAGATCGCCTGATTGCTGCGAGTCCGCGGCAACAGGAAGAAGTCATAGACCGGGCCATCCGCCCCTACCGCCTGGCTGATTACATTGGCCAGCCGACAGTGCGCGAGCAGATGGAGCTGTTTATCAAGGCGGCGAAGGGCCGAGGTGAGGCCCTGGATCATGTGCTGATCTTTGGCCCGCCCGGCCTGGGCAAAACCACGCTGGCGAATATCATTGCCCAGGAGATGGGCGTCAAGATCAAGAGTACCTCCGGTCCGGTATTGGAGCGTGCCGGGGATCTGGCGGCGATGCTGACCAATCTGGAAGCAGGCGATGTGCTCTTTGTTGACGAGATACATCGGCTATCGCCGGTAGTGGAAGAAATTCTGTATCCGGCAATGGAGGATTATCAGCTCGACATCATGATCGGCGAGGGGCCCGCCGCCCGTTCCATCAAGCTGGATCTGCCACCCTTCACGCTGGTGGGCGCAACTACTCGCGCCGGCATGCTGACCAATCCACTACGAGACCGCTTCGGTATCGTGCAGCGCCTGGAGTTCTATGGCGTGGATGACCTGGCTACCATCGTCCGACGCTCCGCCGGCATCCTGGGTCTGGATCTGGCAGCGGAGGGCGCGCTTGAAGTCGCCCGCCGCTCCCGTGGTACGCCGCGTATTGCCAATCGCCTGCTGCGACGTGTGCGCGACTTCGCCGAGGTGCGCAGCAGTGGCAGCATTACCCGAGAGGTAGCCGATCAGGCATTGAACTTGCTTGATATCGATGAGAAAGGTTTTGACCATATGGATCGGCGCCTGTTGCTGGCCATGATCGACAAATTCGATGGCGGACCAGTGGGGATCGATAGCCTGGCCGCTGCAATCAGCGAAGAACGCCACACCATAGAAGACGTGCTGGAGCCGTTTCTGATCCAGCAGGGGTTCATCACTCGTACACCTAGAGGGCGCATGCTGACGCGTCATGCCTATGCGCATTTTGGTCTCAATCTGCCGGCGCGCATGACGCAGCCGGTCGGGGACCTTTTTCTGGATGGTGGTGGTCTGAGCGAATAATAAAAAATATATTTTCGATTTTACCGGGGAAGCACTATGCAAAGGTTACCGTTGGCTCTACATTATGCGCGCTGACAATTCCGGGCCGCCATTCGCGCTGAGAGCCCGTGTCTACTTTGAAGATACCGATGCCGGCGGCATTGTCTATTACGTCAATTACCTCAAGTTCATGGAACGTGCGCGAACCGAGTTGGTGCGTTCTCTGGGGTTTGACCAAAGTGTCTTGCAAGTTGAAAACATTATTTTTGTGGTTCATTCGGTAGCGGCTCGTTATCACGCACCTGCGCGTCTGGATGATGAACTTGTGGTCGGTGTTGAGGTCTTGGAACTCAGGCGCGCGAGTATCCGCTTCCGTCAGCAGATAACCCATGTCGACGGAAAATTGTTATGTGAGGGTGAAGTGCTGGTCGCCTGTGTCAGTGCCGATCAATACAAACCAAGAGCCATTCCGGCGGCCCTGAGTGATGCATTCAGAGCTGCTCAAGCAATTAGTAGTCAGATCGAAGGAGATGCAACGCGTGCAAGCTGATCAAATGTCCATGTGGCACCTGATTTCCACCGCCAGTGTGCTGGTGCAACTGGTGATGTTGACCCTGGTGCTCGCATCGGTTGTGTCCTGGGTAATGATTTTCCAGCGCAGCAGCTTCTTGCGTTCGGCAAAGACGGCGCTGGACGACTTCGAAGACCGTTTCTGGTCAGGCATTGATCTGTCCAAGCTGTATCGCCAGATCACCGGTAGCCCGGACACCAATTCCGGCCTGGAGCAGATCTTTCGTGCGGGCTTCAAAGAGTTTTCACGCATGCGTCAGCAGCCGGGTGTGGATCCGGATGCGGTGATGGATGCGGTACAGCGCTCCATGCGCGTAGCGATTTCCAAGGAAGAGGAGCGTCTGGAACAACATTTGCCGTTCCTCGCCACAGTCGGTTCCACCAGCCCGTATATCGGTCTGTTCGGTACGGTGTGGGGCATCATGAACTCGTTTCGTGGCCTGGCCAGTGCGCAGCAGGCTACTCTGGCGACAGTTGCTCCGGGTATTGCCGAGGCGCTTATCGCGACGGCGATCGGCCTGTTTGCGGCGATCCCGGCGGTCATTGCCTACAACCGCTTCGCTGCTCGCTCGGAAATGCTCATCAGCCGCTATTACACGTTTGCGGATGAGTTCTCGAGCATCCTGCATCGCCGCGTTCACGCCAGCAACGACGAATAATCGGGAGTTTACATGCAGGTTCGCCACGGTAGACGGCAGAAACGCAAACCGGTCGCAGAGATGAACGTCGTTCCCTATATCGACGTGATGCTGGTGCTGCTGGTTATTTTCATGGTGACCGCGCCGATGCTGAATCAGGGCGTTAACGTTGATCTTCCGCAGGTTTCCAGTGACGTGCTGCCTTCGGACAGTAACCAGCAAGTGCTGACACTGTCAGTGTTGGCGGACGGTACCTATTACTGGAACCTCGGTGAAACCGTGGATACCGAAAACCAGACCGACAGCGCGATCAGCCTGGAACAAATGTCGGACGGTGTGACCAAGATAATCAGCGCTCGTCCCGATACCGTTGTGTATATACGTGGCGACCAGGAAGCCAATTATGGTCTGGTTGTTACTGCGATGGCCACGCTGCAGCAAGCTGGCGTTCCCAACGTCGGATTGATTACCGAGGCGCCGTGAATACTCGCGAAGATCAGCCGCAGGCGTCTTCAAATTCGCTTGCTGCGCCAGTTTTAAAAGCGCTTGCGGTGCATTTGGGCGTAGCTATGATGCTGTTCGTGTCATTCAGCAGTGCGCCGGAATTTGAGCCGGCCAAGCCCATTGTGCAAGCGACCTTGGTGCAGCTGAACTCGAAGAGTCCTGCGACCACGCAGACGGATCAGAGTATCGCAGGTGAAGCGCAGAAGACCGCGGCACCACAGCATGAAGCGGAAGAGTTGAAGCAGGAGCAGCAAAAGCAGGAAGAACAGGCTGCCGAAGCGCGCGAAGAGCGTGCTGCCGAGGCTGCCGCCGCTGCGGCCGCAGCGCGAGAGCAACAGCAGGAAGAGGCAGAGGCGCAGAAGCAGGAACAGGCAGAGGCGCAGAAAGAAGCGGAAGCTGAAAAAGCCGCGGAAGCTGCTGAAGCGCGTAAAGCCGATGCGGCGAAAAAGCTTGCTGCGGAAGAGGCGGCCAAGAAAAAAGCAGCGGATGAGGCAGCTAAGAAGCAGGCCGCCGCAGAAGCCGCGAAGAAGAAGGCCGCAGACGAGGCGAAGAAGAAAGCAGCTGCGGATGCGGCCAAGAAAGCCGAGGCCGACAAGGCCGCGCAGCAACGCCGTGACGCCGAAGAGGCCAAGGCCCGTGCTCTGGCAGAGCTGCTGGCTGACGAGACGCAATATCAGCAGGCGCAGGCTGATGAGATTGGCGACGAGGTCGCAGCCAGCTTTGACGATCTGATCCGCCGCTACGTCAGTGAACAATGGCGCCGCCCACCGACTGCGCGTAATGGTATGGTGGTAGAAGTGGTGGTCAGCATGTTGCCAACCGGTCAGATTACCGATGCGGTGGTAGCTCGCTCCAGTGGCGATGCTGGTTTTGATCAATCCGCCGTTCAGGCAGTAAGAAACGTCGGACGCATCCCCGAGATGCAACAGCTATCCCGTGACAACCCCGCGACTTTTGATCGCATGTATCGCAAGCGCACATTGCGTTTCAAACCAGAGGATCTGTCATTTTGATGAATGTCATGAAACGTTGGCTGGCCACCGCAGTTTTGCTGCTGATGGCGCAGAGCCTGGTTGCCCAGGAGGCAATCGAGATTACCCGTGGTACTGACAAGGCCACTCCGATTGCCGTAGTGCCCTTTGGCTGGCAGGGTGGCTCGCCTTTGCCGGAAGATTTGGCTCAGATCGCATCGAATAATTTGCGCAATACGGGCATGTTTGCGCCCTTTGATCGCAGCAATATGCTCAGCAACCCC
Source organism: Halopseudomonas laoshanensis (assembly GCF_008365385.1). Classification (GTDB taxonomy): domain Bacteria; phylum Pseudomonadota; class Gammaproteobacteria; order Pseudomonadales; family Pseudomonadaceae; genus Halopseudomonas; species Halopseudomonas laoshanensis. The sequence goes on from NZ_QOVF01000001.1 coordinate 122,130, forward strand.
ACCCAGCCGAGTGAGATTTTTCCGCGCGACTGGACCATGCTGGGTGTGGAGTATGTCGTCGCTGGCAGGGTTACAAAAGATCCTGCCGGGGATCGCTTCGAGGTGACCTACAGCCTTTACAGTGTGGTGCGCGAAGAAGTGCTGATGTCGAAGACGGTGAGCGGTACGCAAGGTCAGCTGCGCGACATGGCTCACCATCTCAGTGACGAGGTGTTCGAGGAAATAACCGGCATTCGCGGCGCCTTCAATACCAAGCTACTCTACGTTTCGGCGGAACGTTTTTCCGCAGGGAATACTCGGTACACGTTGCAGCGTTCGGATTACGATGGTGCTCGCGCTACTACCTTATTGCAGTCTCGTGAACCGATTCTGACGCCCTCTTACGCGCCCGATGGTCAGCGTATTGCTTATGTGTCGTTTGAATCGCGTCGCCCGGAAATTTTTATTCATTACGTGCAAACCGGTCGCCGCGAGCGGATCACCAGTTTCGAAGGGCTTAACGGGGCGCCGGCCTGGTCGCCAGATGGGCAGAGACTGGCTTTCGTATTGTCACGTGACGGGAACCCGGAGATCTATGTAATGGAACTGGCTTCCAAACAGATGCGCCGGGTGACCAATCATTTCGGGATTGATACCGAGCCGACCTGGATGGACAACAGTACTATCGCGTTCACATCCGATAGGGGCGGGCGTCCACAGATTTACAAAACCAATATAAACTCGGGTAGTGCCGAGCGGCTGACCTTTGTCGGCAACTATAATGCCAATGCGAAAATGTCGGCGGACGGCAGCACCATGGTCATGGTCCACCGCCAGGATGGCAACAGTAATTTTCATATTGCCGCACAAGACCTCAAGCGCGGCAATCTGAGGGTTTTAACACAGACATCGTTAGATGAGTCACCTACTGTCGCACCTAACGGTACTATGTTAATTTATGCAACCCGTCAACAGGGACGGGGCGTTCTCATGCTGGTATCTACCAATGGTCGTGCTAGGTCGGAGATTCCGACTCAATTCACTGACCTGCGCGTGCCATCATGGTCCCCATACCTGCCTTAAGGGTGTAACAACACTAAACCATATGGGGTTTTCCAGGAGTTCTATGATGCAAGTATCTAAAATTGGCAAGTTTGCGGCACTGGTTGTGGCTTTCGGCGTAATCGTTGGTTGTTCCTCTAAGGGCGGCGATACCGCTGGTACTGGCGCGGTTGATCCGAATGCCGGTTACACCAGCCCTTCCTCTTCCTCCAGCGATAACGGCATGAGCAGCGAAGAAGCCGCTCTGCGTGCTATCACTACCTTCTACTTCGAGTACGACAGTGCTGATCTGAAGCCAGAAGCCATGCGCGCCCTTGACGTTCACGCCAAGGACCTGAAGGCTGCTGGTAACCGTGTAGTGCTGGAAGGCCACACTGACGAGCGCGGTACCCGTGAATACAACATGGCACTGGGCGAGCGTCGTGCTGCTGCTGTTCAGCGCTATCTGGTTCTGCAGGGTGTTTCTGCCGGTCAGTTGGAACTGGTTTCCTACGGTGAAGAAAATGCGGCTGCTACTGGTTCCAGCGAAGAAGCTTGGGCCCAGAATCGTCGCGTAGAACTGCGTAAGTAAGAGGTCTTATGAAAGGGTTCAGAGGATTTACAGCAGCCTGTTTGTTATTGCCGTTCGCGGCTGTGGCGCAGGTACCCGTAACCGACGGTAGCGTGGGCGGTGCCCGCGGCAATCAGTCGGTGTCCTCTGCACCCGGACAGGCCCAGGCTGGCCTTTCCATGGAAGGCCAGCTTATGCAGCAGTTGTATCAGCTGCAACAGGAAGTATCCATGCTGCGTGGCTTGGTAGAAGAGCAGGAATACAAGCTCAAGCAGATGGAGCAGGATCAGCTGGATCGTTATGAAGATCTTGACCGCAGGGTGTCTTCGGGCATGAACGGTGGAGCTCCGAGCAACGCGCAGGGCCCGCTGGACGGACCTCTTCCGACCGGTAGCAATAACGGCACATCCGCAGCGGATGGCCAAACTAACTCTCCTGCTCAAAACGGCGCAGCCAGCACGGCTGAGGCTGATCCCGAGCGAGAAAAATTGATTTATGACGCGGCTTTTGACCTGGTCAAGGCGCGTGATTTTGACAAAGCCATTCAAGCTTTCACTGCGTTCGTTCGTCGTTACCCGCGCAGCGAGTATGCGGGTAACGCGCAGTATTGGTTGGGTGAGATTCATCTGGTGGAATCCGATCTGGAATCTGCCGGACGCGCTTTTGCGCTGGTGGTCAGCGAATATCCTGGGCATCGCAAAGAAGCTGACGCACTTTACAAGCTGGCTGAGGTAGAACGCCGCTTGGGTAACCAGGACAAAGCCGCAGCGCTGTATCGTGAAGTGCTATCCAAGCATCCGAACTCATCGGCCGCTCAGCTAGCACGCCGTGATCTCGACGCGCAGAGCTAGTAGCACTTCTTCCCCCAATATTTTCGAACAACAGGACGTGCCTAAACGTCCTGCTGGCTGCGTTTCCCCAGACTGACCTTTCCGCTACACTACGCGCCTTCACTCTTCAGACCCTTTCACGCTACAGACAATTTTTGCTTCAGCCGAGCGTGCTGCGTTCAAACTGACTGTTGAATGATTGTATTTGGGCCTCTGCCTGTTTAGCAGTCCAGCCCGGGGAAACCAAGCATGACCATTGATTTGTCCGCGACTCTGCGCATGACAGAGATTTTCTATTCCATCCAGGGTGAAAGTCGCAGCCTGGGCCTGCCCACGGTTTTTGTGCGCCTGACCGGTTGCCCGCTGCGCTGCCAATATTGTGATACGGCATATGCCTTCAGTGGTGGCGAGCTGATGAGCCTGAAACAGATTCTCCTGCAGGTTGCTTCCTATAAGCCGCGCTACGTGTGCGTTACAGGTGGTGAGCCGCTGGCCCAGCCAAATGCCATTCCGTTGCTGCAGGCGCTCTGTGAAGCCGGTTACAAGGTGTCGCTGGAGACCAGCGGCGCGCTGGATGTCAGCACGGTGGACGAGCGGGTGAGCAGGGTGGTGGACGTTAAAACCCCCGATTCCGCTGAGGTGGGACGCAACCTCTACAGCAATCTGGCATTGCTGGGGCAGCACGATCAGGTCAAATTTGTGATCTGCAGCCGTAGTGATTATGAGTGGGCGCGCTTCAAGCTGGATGAATACGCCTTGGCGGATAGCGTGGGTGAGGTGCTGTTCTCCCCGAGTCACGCGCAACTAACTCCCCGGCAGTTGGCCGAATGGATTGTCGAAGACAATTTACCCGTACGCTTTCAGATGCAGTTGCATAAATACCTGTGGAATGACGAGCCAGGACATTGATATGACTGATGCAGTGAAGAAAAAAGCCGTGGTATTGCTATCGGGCGGTCTGGACTCCGCTACGGTATTGGCGATGGCCCAGGCTAACGGCTATTCGTGCTACACCCTGAGTTTCGATTACGGTCAAAGACATCGCGCTGAGCTTGACGCTGCGAAACGCCTGGCTGCCAGTGCTGGCGTGGTCGAGCACAAGGTCATCGGTCTGGATCTGGATGGCATGGGTGGCTCGGCGTTAACAGATGATTCGCTGGCAGTGCCTGAGTCGCTCCAGCAGGGCATACCGATAACCTATGTGCCGGCGCGCAATACGGTATTTCTAGCGCTTGCTTTGGGTTGGGCTGAGGTGCTCGAAGCCCAGGATATTTTCATCGGCGTCAATGCGGTGGATTATTCGGGCTACCCGGATTGTCGCCCGGCGTTTATTGAAGCCTTTGAGCGGGTTGCTAATCTGGCGACCAAAGCCGGGGTTGAAGGCAAGGGCTTTCGGATCCTGGCTCCCCTGCAAGATATGACCAAAGGCGAAATCGTTGCTGAAGGCAGCCGCTTGGGTATCGACTACGCATTGACAGTGTCTTGTTATCAGGCTGATGCCCTGGGGCGCGCGTGCGGGCGTTGCGATAGTTGTCGTTTGCGCGCTGCTGGATTTTCCGCCGCGGGGGTGGCAGATGCTACTGTCTACCAGCCATCAAGTAACGCCGACTGATTCATTGCTAATTTCTGCTTGATTTTATCTGATAAATCAGTACTATAGCGCGCGTTCCGGGTCGTTAGCTCAGTTGGTAGAGCAGTTGGCTTTTAACCAATTGGTCGTAGGTTCGAATCCTACACGACCCACCATTTTATTCCGCGTCACCCCCCCCGTCCCGTATTCCCTACCGGTATTAATACAGCTGGCGCTTTCTTATTGTGTTCGGCCATTCGCTCATCTGCCTGCTATAAAAATGTTGAACCCCGTGCTTGGCGGCGAGTCACATTTCCTGAAGGCGATAAAGCCTGGTAAAGCTGCTCATTTAAGTAGCTACTTTCATACTCAGGTATGCAAAACACCCAATGTGTTTTATGTATGCGCAGAGAAGGATGGATGCAATGACCACTACTAATTCGAAAGATGTAATTGAAGTTCTCAACGACCTGATTGAAACCAGCAAAGATGGTGAGGCGGGTTTCAAGGTCTGTGCCGAAGACGTCAAACGCCCCGACCTGAAAGCCTTGTTTTCAGACCGTGCCGTTGAGTGTGGGAAAGCAGCCAGCGAACTGCAGGCGATTGTATTCCAGCTGGGCGGCGACCCAGAGAACAGCACCAGTCTGGCAGGCGACATGCATCGTCGCTGGGTTGACCTCAAGTCGGCCATTACTGGCAAGAGTGACGAAGCCGTGCTGAATGAGTGTGAGCGTGGCGAAGATGTTGCCAAGAAGAGCTACAAAGAAGCGCTTGAAAAGGATCTGCCCGCCGATGTGCGTGCAGTGGTAGAACGTCAGTACCAGGGTGTGCTGCGTAACCACGACCAGATCAAGGCTTTACGCGACTCCGAGCGTGCGAAAAGCTGATAGTGCCGGTTCTCGAGTGCAGCGGAAGCTGCGCTCGAGAACCTTGTTTTGTTAAGACTGTATCTTCATCTTCGCTCTGCTTACTCTTCCTGAATCCTCTCTCGTTACCAGCTCATCTCCTTGCGATTCAAATCCTATTAAACCGATTGCTGCCGATCCGTTATTCCCCGGGATCAGCTACATTTTCGTATGAGCCGCCTTCCAGGGGCTGCCACCACATTTCCATGAAGACAAAACCGATGGTCACCAGTGTCAGCAGACCGACGCCTATAATGCAGGCTGCGAAGAAACGGGTGTGGTCGTTTCTCGGCATTTTCATATAGGACGGCAGGCCGAAGAACAGCAAGATGCAGGACAGAGCTGCACCCAGGGCGCCAACGATCAGAAGTACCGGTCGATAGGGGAGCATGGCCGCCAAGGCTGCCAGCATCATCGGAATTGATGTCACCGTCATGAACGTCAAGCTGATTGGCAGCGAGGGTCTTTGGGGGACGCGAAACAGCACCCATCGGGTCATGAAGCTCATCACCAGCAACCCCACTAGAAACCCCAGGTAGCACATCAGCCCCAGCATGGCTGCACTACCGGGGGTCAAGTACTGCGTTTCCTCGCCGCCGTAAAAGCTCCATCCGGTGTGGGCCGCACCGATATAGCAGGCCACAGCGGGAATCAGTGGCCCGAGCAGCATCAGGGGGAGGAACCCCCACGGTTGCTGATCGGCATCCTTGCGGATATTGGTCCAGGCGTCAGCCGGGGTGGTGAGTAGCGCGGGTATGTGAGCCAGCATGGCAATCTCCTCTTGCTTGGTTTTATGCCCTTACTTTCTCGACTGGTGCGCCGGGGGTTAAGTTCAAGTTACACAAGGGTGCCGCGTGGTAATATGGGCCATGCTATTCAACACAGGATCAACTCATGTCACAGATTCCCGAACGGGTCCTGGTGCAGGCGCACCTCGCGGCCAAGCAGGTTGCGCCGCTGACCGACGCCGAGCAGGCTGACTACAAGCGCCGCATTGCCGAAGAGCTCAAGGCTCAGAATGCAGTGCTGGTGGCGCATTACTACACCGATCCGCTGCTGCAGTCGTTGGCGGAAGAGACCGGTGGCTGCGTATCGGATTCGCTGGAAATGGCGCGTTTTGGCCGTGACCACCCGGCCACCACGCTGGTGGTTGCCGGTGTGCGCTTCATGGGCGAGACTTCGAAGATTCTCAGCCCGGAAAAGCGCGTGCTCATGCCGACCCTGGATGCCACATGTTCGCTGGATATTGGCTGCCCAATCGATGAGTTTTCCGCGTTTTGCGACCAGCATCCGGATCGCACCGTGGTGGTGTATGCCAATACCTCTGCGGCGGTGAAGGCACGAGCCGATTGGGTCGTTACTTCCAGCTGCGCCTTGCAGATCGTCGAGCACCTGATGGACCAGGGGCAAAAGATTCTGTGGGCACCGGATCAGCATCTGGGTAATTACATTCAGCGTGAAACCGGTGCGGATATGCTGTTATGGGAAGGCTCCTGCATCGTGCATGAGGAGTTCAAGGCCAAGGCGTTATTGGATCTGAAAGCGGTGTACCCGGAGGCGGCGATTCTGGTTCATCCCGAGTCGCCGATGTCGGTGATCGAGTTGGCTGACGCGGTAGGTTCGACCAGTCAGTTGATCAAGGCAACGCAGACGCTGCCCAACCCGACCTTTATCGTCGCCACTGATCGCGGCATTTTCTACAAGATGCAGCAAGGCGCGCCGGATAAACAACTGATTGAAGCACCTACTGCCGGCAATGGCGCCACCTGCCGCAGTTGCGCACATTGCCCCTGGATGGCGATGAACACGCTGCCCCGTCTGCTGGAGAGCCTGCAGCAGGGCAGTAATGAGATTCACGTGGCGGCCGAGCTGATACCGCGCGCGGTGCAGCCGTTGGAGCGGATGCTCAACTTCACCCGTCAGGCTAATCTGGCCGCCAAGGGTAATGCCTGATCAGAAGCTTTTGAGGATTTCGCGCTGATTGGCGAGATCCTGCTGCCGGGCGTCAATGCGCGCGCTCATGACGTAGCTGTCACCAGCGCGTCTGGCCGCCAGATCCAGTTGTTCGCCAGCCTGATCCAGGTCGCCGGCCAGCATGAAATATTCCGCGCGGGCCAAGTGCACGCCAAGAATATTGCCCGCCAAGCCACGGATTTCGGCGGCGAGATACCAGACGTCCGGATCATTGCTGCGCTGGCTGGCGAGTCTGTCGATAGCCTGCTCTGCCTCCTGATAACGTTCGGCGCGCAACAGCATGTCGGCCCTGGCTTCGAGCAAGGGATAGTTGCCGGGATTGATCTGCAGCAGGCGGTCGACACGGCTCAATGCCTGATCCAGGTGGTTCTGGCTGGCGTCGAGTTCCACCGCGGCGAGATTCACCGTCACATTGTCCGGATACTTGCTGAGCAGCGGCTCCATTGCTTCGGCGGCTTCCGCGTACTGTGCGCTGCGGGTCAATGCCAGTACCAGTCCGTAGCGCGCCGCGGCGTGGTCACCCTCATGCTCATCCAGCAGAATGCGAAAACGCTGCACTGCCAGGCCAGGATTGCGTTCGTGGTGCAGTTGCACGCGCGCGCGCATCATTTGATATTCCACGCTGTCACGCCGACCATCGCCAGGTAATTGCTCGGCGCGGTTACGCGAGTCGGCAATCCGCGACTGGTTGACCGGGTGAGTCAGCAAAAATTCGGGTGGAGTGCGACTGAAACGGCTCAGCCGGGCCAGGCGCTCGAACATATCCGGCATGGCGGTGGGATCGTACCCGGCGTTGTCGAGATTGAGCAGGCCGATACGATCGGCCTCCTGCTCATTCTGGCGGGAGAAGCGACGCTGCTCCTGGATAGCGGCTGCCTGAGTCGACGCCAGGGCAGCAAAGCCGGCGTCACCGCCACCGGCCGCCGCCAGTATCACGCTGGCCAGCATCGCGGTCATGACCGGTACGCGCATTCGCTGCTGTTGTTCAAGGCCGCGGGAAAAATGCCGCTGCGAGAGGTGAGCCAGTTCATGCGCCATCACCGAGGCGAACTCTGCCTCGGTATGGGCGTTGAGAAACAGCCCGCCATTGACGCCAACGACTCCGCCGGGAGCGGCAAAAGCGTTCAGCTGCGGGCTTTCTATCAGGACAAAGGTCAGGCGCGGATCACTTAACTGACTGGTCTCGGCCAGACTGAAAACGTGCCGTTCAATGAAGTCCTTCAGCAACGGATCATCCATGGTCGCCACGGAGCCACGCAGCATGGAAAGCCAGGCCCGGCCGAGTTGGTATTCCTGCTCGCGGGACATGAGCGATGAACTGGTGTCGCCCAGAGAGGGCAGGTTGAACTCATCCGCCTGCGCCGCTTGAGGCACAGCGATGGAGGTCAGTACGCAAAACGCCAGCGTCTTGACCATTGCCAAGGTTACAAACGGGTTGAATTGCATGATTACCTTTGCGCCTGTCCGGATTGGGGTGTCTGCGTGAGTCTATGCAGAGCTATACTGTAACACTTGCTACTGAGGAGTTTACGCATGGCGCCTGATCCAACAGCGCTGAAAATCGATCACGATGTGTCCCGCACTCTGGATGCTCGAGGTTTGTCCTGTCCGCTGCCGCTGCTCAAGACCAAGCTGGAGCTGAATACCATGAAGGCGGATGAGATTCTGCATGTGCTGGCGACCGACGCTGGTTCGCAACGTGATCTTCAGCGCTTCTCTGAACTGTCTGGCAACGAACTGATTGCAGCTGAGATATTGGACGACGAGTTTCATTATTGGTTGCGCAAGAGGTGAGATCAACAGGTATGTTGAAGGTTTTCCAGGGGTGGATGCACCGCTATTTCTCCGACGAAGAAGCGGTAGTGCTGGCGGTGGTGTTGGCGTTGGGTTTTGCCATCATCATCAGCTTCGGCGGCAAGCTGGCACCGTTGCTCACCGGTCTCGTACTGGCTTACCTGTTGCAAGGTCTGGTCACTCAGCTGCGCCGGTGGCATGTTCCGCACGCACTATCGGTATGGCTGGTGTTTCTGCTCTTTCTCGGCGCGCTGTCTGCATTGCTTGGTGTTGTGGTGCCGCTGGTTTGGAGGCAGATCACCAATCTTTTCAACGAGCTGCCGCGCATGTTAGTGCAGTGGCAAGCTCAGCTTGAACACTTGCCCGAGCAATATCCGGCACTCATCTCCCAAGGACAGATTGAGCGATTGATCGGCTCTATAAATGGTGAACTGGGCCAGTTCGGGCAATGGGTGCTTTCTCAATCTCTTGCCAGCCTGCCGATGCTGGTGACCATTCTGGTCTATCTGGTACTGGTACCGATTCTGGTGTTTTTCTTTCTGATGGATAACCAGAAGATCAGCAGCTGGATGGTCAGCCAGTTGCCCCGTGAGCGCCGACTGATGACCCAGGTGTGGACGGAGATGAATCAGCAGATCGCCAATTATATCCGTGGCAAGGTGGTCGAGATTCTGATCGTTGGCGCGGTGAGCTACATCTGTTTTGCGGTGCTCAAGGTTAACTACGCAGCACTGCTGGCTGTGGTGGTGGGGCTCTCGGTATTGGTCCCTTATATCGGCGCTACGGTGGCTACCATACCGGTAGCACTCATTGGCCTGTTCCAGTGGGGGCTAGGCAATGAGTTCATGGTGCTGATGATCGTCTATGCGGTTATTCAGGCGCTGGATGGCAATGTGCTGGTGCCAATCCTGTTCTCTGAAGCGGTCAATCTGCATCCAGTGGCGATCATCGCGGCGATATTGATTTTTGGTGGCTTATGGGGGTTCTGGGGAATATTTTTTGCCATCCCCTTGGCGACGCTGTTCAAGGCGGTGCTGTACGCTTGGCCGCGAGGTGTCGGAGCGGCCCATGAAGCCGCCCCGGTTGACCACCCGGGAACGGCGGAGCAACTCGACTGATCAGCCGTTCAATTCCTGAGCGGCTTGCAGTACTTCGGCGACATGCCCTTTGACTTTGACCTTGCGCCACTCGCGACGCAGCACGCCCTGTTTGTCGATCAGGAAGGTGCTGCGTTCGATCCCTTCGTATTCCTTGCCATACATCTGCTTCAACTTGATCACATCAAACAGTCGGCACAGGCTCTCATCGCTGTCGCTGATCAGTTCGAAGGGAAAGCTTTGCTTGGACTTGAAGTTCTCATGGGTGCGCAGGCTGTCTTTGGATACGCCAAGAATCAGCGTGTGAGCCGCGACGAAGTCGGCGTGCATATCGCGGAAGTCCTGGCCCTGGGTGGTGCAGCCAGGGGTATTGTCCTTGGGGTAGAAATAGATCACCAGTTGAGTGCCAGCGAGGGTCGCAAGATTGATCTCCTGCCCGCTGGTCGCCTGTGCGCTGAAGTCGGGAACGGGTTTGTCCAGGGTGACGCTCATAGTGATACCTCTAGCCGGGTATGGGAATTAATGAATAGGTCGCCAGGGTTCAATCACGGCGTCCAGGTTCAGCTCATCGCAAAAATCGAGAAACTGTTCGCGCAACCAGCTGAGCTGGGTCTTGGCCGGGATGGCGATAGTCAGGGTCATGTTCAGCATGGCGGTGCCGGTGTGCTGGGCCATGTAGGTAAAGCTGAACAACTCCTCGATCTCGATCTCGATCTGCTGGAAGAAAGTGCAGAGCTCCGCGCACAACTCAGGACGCTGGGCGGCGGTTACAAACACATTGTAGGGAAGAGCCTGCGGGCGCTCCTCCAGGCTACGGCTGCGGTTCATCGACAACGTCAGATGCTCGCGCTTGGCAATGGTCAACATCAGGTTTTCCAGTCGCGCCAAGGCGTCCCAGTTGCCGCTGACCTGCAGCAGCAGGGAAGTGCAGGTGCCGTGGCGGCTCATACGGCTGCTGACGATCAGGCAGCGCTGCTCAAGACACAGTCGCGTCAGAGTGGTGACCATGCTGGTGGTCTGCGAGCCCATGGCGTTGATCACCAAAAACTGATCACGTTGGCTATTGGCGGTAGACATGATGCTCCTTGACGTGAGGGCGAGCCTGATCCGAAGGGTCGGCATCGGGCTATCAGGGCTGCTATTGTCGCCGCCCACGTCAACCGGTTCAACATTCTATTCGGGCAGGATAGCGATGACAGTCAGCCCAGCACCCTGAAAGGTGTTCGCGGCCTTGATTGCCGGGGGAATTCTTCCCGGCTTCCCTTGTGCTGGCTGCACGGCGAAAGTACCATTGCGGGTCAATGTTTCAACTGGAGCAGTTGCATGATCGCAGGCAGCCTGGTGGCGCTGGTTACACCCATGGATTCACGTGGAGGCCTGGATTGGCTGGCCCTTGAGCGGCTTATCGACTTTCATCTGGAAAATGGTACTGATGGCATTGTCGCTGTCGGCACTACCGGTGAGTCGGCTACCTTGAGCATGAGCGAGCATAAGGAAGCCATTCGTCGCGTGGTTGATCAGGTGGCTGGCCGCGTTCCGGTGATTGCCGGCACAGGCGCCAACTCCACGCGCGAGGCCGTCGAACTGACGGAATCGGCGCGTAGCGTCAATGCTGATGCCTGTTTGCTGGTAACGCCCTATTACAACAAGCCAACCCAGGAAGGGCTGTATCAGCACTATCGCTTTATTGCCGAAGCAGTCGATATTCCGCAGATTCTTTATAACGTGCCCGGCCGTACGGCCTGCGACATGTTGCCGGAGACAGTAGAACGTCTGGCCGATACGCCGAATATCATCGGTATCAAGGAAGCCACGGGCGATCTGCAGCGTGCTCGCGAGCTGATCGACCGGGTAGGGGATCGCATGGCGGTGTATTCCGGCGATGACCCGACCGCGGTGGAATTGATCCTGATGGGCGGCAAAGGCAACATTTCAGTGACCTCCAATGTCGCTCCCAAGGCGATGCACGACCTTTGCGCGGCTGCATTGAGGGGCGATGTCGACACGGCAAGGCGGATCAATGAGTCGCTGATGCCACTGCACAAGGCACTCTTTATCGAGTCCAATCCCATACCGGTGAAATGGGCGCTGCATGAGATGGGTCTGATGGGCGATGGCTTGCGCCTGCCCCTTACGCCCCTGAGCGACCGTTGCCATGAGACGGTTCGCAACGCCCTGCGTGAATGCGGTGTGTTGTGAGCGGTACTCGACGACTTAATTTCAGCAAGGAAATCATTATGAAGCCTGTACTGGGTGCTCTATCGGTCGTGCTGCTGGGCAGCCTTAGCGGTTGTGGGTACATCTATGGTGAGGATGGCTACTTCCGTGACCGCGGCTCCGATTATCAGGCGGCGCAGATCAAGCCCAGAATGGAGGTTCCAGATGGCATCGAAAGTAAGCCGATTGGCGATCTGCTGCCGGTGCCCGGCCAGGTAACTGGCAACCAGGAGTTTGACGAATTCGAGATGCCACGGCCGCAGGCCATGCTGGTCAGCGCAGAAGCCTCTGAATTTTCCTTGCAGCAGGATGACGCCAGACGCTGGGTTCATGCACAGCGCAGCCCCGCAGACACCTGGCCGCTGGTCAGACAGTTCTGGAATGATTACCAGATAGGTATCGCATCTGAATCAGCCAGTCTTGGCGAAGTGGAAACTGACTGGCTTGCCTTTGACGTGCAAGCAGATAACCCGCTGGTACGGCGTATTTCTCCGGCGTTGGGTGAGGGGCGCAGCGAAGAAGATGAGCACCGCTTCCGCATGCGCGTTGAACCTGGCGTCCAGTCGGGCAGCAGCGAGATCTTCATATTGCACACCCACCGCAGCCAGGGCGGCAATCGAGATGAATGGCCGGAAAACTCCGATAACCTCAATCTTGAACGCGCGGTGCTGGCCGAGCTGGAAAGTTATCTGAGCCAGTCGCGTGCCGATGGCAGCACCTCACTGGTCGCCTCGCAGGAAGGTCTGATCGCCCAACGCGCAACCCTGGACGAGGATGGCGCAGGTAACGCAGTGCTGAATATTCAGTCTGACTTCAATCGCACCTGGGCTGCCGTCGGTGATGCATTGGGCCAAGCCGACATCCTGGTAACGGATCTGGACCGCAGCAGCGGCGTCTATTATGTCGATCTGGATCAGACAGCCAGCAGTCAGCAGGAAAAGCCGGGCTTTTTTGGCCGCCTGTTTGGTCGTGATGAAGATGAAGAGGTAACCGCTCGTCCATTGCAGGTTCGCCTTACGCAGGTCAGCAATGGCGTTCAGGTCACCGTTGAGCGGAGTATTGAAACGGCAGCTGAGGGCGATGAAGCCCAGGCGCTGCTGACCCGTATTCGCGATAACTTGAATTGAGGGCAATAGGCTAGCCGTGCGTTATTGTTCTCTCGGCAGTGGCAGCAAAGGTAACGCAACTGTCGTCGAGTACGGCCGGACCCGCGTGCTGGTGGATTGCGGGTTCAGCTTGCGTGCCACGGAGCAACGCCTGGCCGCTGCCGGGCTGAATGCGCGGCAGCTCAGCGCGATTCTGGTGACTCACGAACATAGCGATCATATCAACGGTGTCCAGCGCTTGGCTCGGCGGTATCAGTTGCCGGTATATATGACCGCAGGAACCGGGCGCGCTATTGCCGATGCCGATTTAGCCTATGAGCGGATCCAGCTGGACTGCGGTTTCGCGATTGGAGATCTGCAGGTATTGCCCGTTGCTGTGCCGCATGACGCCCGAGAGCCTTGCCAGTTCATATTCGATAACGGCCAACATCGATTCGGCATCCTGACTGATGTTGGCACCATCACTCCATGGATAATCGAGCGTTACAGTGGTCTGGACGGCCTGTTTCTGGAGGCCAATTATGATCCTCAGATGCTCGCCGAAGGCCCTTATCCGCCCAGTTTGCGAGCGCGGGTCGCGGGTGATCTGGGGCATCTGAGCAATCAGCAGGCGGCGGGATTGTTGCAGGCGATTGATCGAACAAAGCTCAAACATGTCGCCATCGCGCACATCAGCGAGAAGAATAACCGGCCCGACCTGGCCATGGGTGAGCTTAGCCGCGCACTGCAGGGGTGGTCGGGTGATTTGCATCTGGCGGAACAGAATCAGGGCTTGCCCTGGCAAGATATTACGGGGCAACCCCTCACGTTATGCGTCTAGCAGGAGCCGATAATGGAAAAACGCACTGAACTCTATCGTGGCAAGGCCAAATCGGTTTACACCACCGATGATGCGGATCGTTTGATCCTGCTGTTTCGCAATGACACCTCTGCTTTCGACGGCAAGAAGATCGAGCAGTTGGATCGCAAGGGCATGGTCAACAACCGCTTTAACGCCTTTATCATGGAAAAGCTCGAGGCGGCCGGGGTGCCGACTCAGTTCGACGCGCTGCTCTCCGATACCGAAGTGCTGGTCAAGAAGCTGGATATGATTCCGGTCGAATGCGTCGTGCGCAACTACGCCGCCGGCAGTCTGGTCAAGCGCCTAGGCATTGAAGAGGGCACCGCTCTGGTCCCGCCGACATTTGAGCTGTTTTTGAAAGACGACGCCAAAGGCGACCCCTTTATCAACGCTTCACATGTGGTCACTTTTGGTTGGGCCACCGCAGCGCAACTGGAGCGCATGGAGGAGCTGACCCTGATGGTTAACGCGATCCTCACCCAGTTGTTTGATCAAGCTGGCCTGATGCTGGTTGACTTCAAACTGGAATTTGGCCTGTTCAAGGGCGAGATCGTGTTGGGCGATGAGTTCAGCCCGGACGGCTGCCGCCTTTGGGACAAGGAAACCGGCAAGAAGATGGACAAGGACCGCTTCCGTCAGGGGCTTGGAGGCGTCATCGAAGCCTACGAAGAAGTCGCCCAGCGTCTGGGTGTTTCTCTACCCTAGCCAGCGCCGAACCGCTTCCGTCCACAGGGCCGCATCTGCTAAGATGCGCGCCACTGGAGAGTTGCCGGAGTGGTCGAACGGGACGGATTCGAAATCCGTTGAACTGGCAACAGTTCCCAGGGTTCGAATCCCTGACTCTCCGCCAATAAAACAAAAAGCCCAGCTCAGCTGGGCTTTTTGCTTTATCAGACGAGCTCTCGGTGAGAACCCTCGTTCGACCGAGCCAGCAAAGCAGGCGAAGGCGGCCCCCGCTAGGGGGTGAGGCGCAAAGCGCCGAATAATCCCTGACGAAGATCCAGCTTGCGCGGTGCCAATCCCAGGTGGGCTTTTTGCTTTATCAGACTAGTACTTGATAAGTGTCGCCACTGTCACATAACTCCCACCTATCCGTCTTCAAATCTACGCATAAGCTTCATCTTTTTGCTGTCTGCCTGTCACCTGTGTTTCCCATCATGTTTCGGTCAAAACCAATAACCTGATGAGGAAAACCGGATGTCCACAGATACGCAACAACTGACCATCATCGATCACGGCGAGGGTGACGAGCCCGTGGCCGAGCGCCAGATGAATACCTTGTTTTCAAGTATCCTCGAGGCGCGCCTGGGTCGACGCCAGATTCTTAAAGGTAGCGCTGGGGCTGCTGCTATCGGCTTCATGGGCCTTGGGTTGGCTGGTTGTAACAGCAGCTCTTCAGATGACGATGATGAGGACAACGGTGAAGGCGAGGCGCCTGCGGCTCTGCTAGGTTTCACCGCCGTGCCTGTGAGTAGTGCAGATGTCATATCGGTACCTGAGGGTTACAGCACTCAGGTGTTGGTGCCTTACGGTACGCCGATTGCCGGTGATTTTCCTTCCTACTCAATCAACAGCACCGGTGAAGATCAGGCCTTTCAGATGGGCAACCATCATGACGGGATGCATTTCTTTGCGATTGACGGCAGCTCCGAGGATGGCCTGCTGGTGATGAACCATGAATATATCGAACCACGCTTCATGCACGCCCGTGCGGCAGGGGTTGCGCTGGGCAGTGGCGGTGTCCCCCCGCTGATCGACGGCGCTCGTCCAGCGGACGAAGTGCTGAAGGAAATGAACGCTCACGGCGTCAGTGTGGTGCGGATTGTCAAAGGCGTAAACAATGAGTGGCAGGTGCAGCCAGATATGCGCAACCGCCGGATCACCGCATTGACCCCGATGACCCTCCAGGGACCGGTCCGCGGAACTGATTTCGTCAAGACGCTCTACAGCCCCAACGGCACCATGACCCGCGGCACCTTGAACAACTGCGGTAACGGCGTGACACCATGGAACACCTACATGGCGGCAGAGGAAAACTGGGCGGGTTACTTCCGCACTGACGATGTCGACCGCCGTGAATTTGATCGCTACGGTATTCGCCCCGGCGGCACCGGCCGTTATGGCTGGGAGCTGGCAGATTCAGCTGCGGATCAGTACGTGCGGTTTGACGCCAGTAGCACGGGCGCCAGCGCCGAAGAGGATTATCGCAACGAGCCGGTTTGCTTCGGCTGGATGGTTGAGATTGATCCTACTGATCCTGATAGCGTGCCAGTCAAGCGCACTGCCCTGGGCCGGTTCGGGCATGAGGGCGTGGTGTTTGCTCCGGCTGTGGAAGGTCGCCCGGTTGTGTGCTATTCCGGCGATGATTCGCAGTTCGAATATATCTACAAGTTTGTCAGTGCTGGCAACTTTAACGCCAATACTGCGTCTGGCTCTCTGCTGGATAGCGGTGTTCTCTATGTTGCCAAGTTCAACGATGACGGCAGTGGCGAGTGGTTGCCGCTGGTGTTCGGCATGAATGGGCTGACGCCGGCCAATGGTTTCGTCAGCCAGGCGGACGTGCTGGTAAACACGCGTTTGGCCGCAGATATGATGGGTGCTACGCCAATGGATCGCCCGGAGTGGGGCGCAGTGGATCCGGCCAATGGTGATGTGTATTTCACGCTGACCAACAACAGCAGCCGCAGCGAAGATCAAACCAATGGTGCCAACCCGCGTGCCACCAACCGTCATGGTCATATCATCCGCTGGGCGGAAGAGGGTGGCGATCACGCGGCACTGACGTTTAACTGGGATATTTTCCTGTTTGGCGGTGACAGTGGTGAAAGCGGGGTAGAGACCAATATCGGTTTTGATCCGAATGGCGACCGGCTCACTGCCGATAACATTCTCAGCTCTCCTGACGGGATGTGGATTGACCCTGACAGCCGCGTCTGGATCCAGATGGATAGCGGCGCAACAGACCCTTTCGGCAACTGTGCGATGCTTGCAGCGGACCCCAACACCGGCGAGCTCAAGCGCTTTCTGGTCGGGCCTGTTGGCAATGAGATTACCGGTGTTATCACTACCCCCGATCAGAAAACCATGTTCATCAACGTTCAGCACCCTGGTGGAACGACCTCGTCAGCAAATTTTGCCGCGGGTAACTACACCAGTAGCTGGCCGGATAACAATCCTGCGCAGTTCCCGCCGCGCTCTTCTACGGTGGTTATCTGGAAGGATGACGGTGGTGTGATCGGTAGTTGAGTAGTTGATTGCTGCCCGGCGGCGTCATTTGACGCCGCCGGGTTTCCTTTTATTCAACTGCGCGCAGGCTGCGCGGTTTTTGGAGAATTCCCATGGGTATTGGTGGCGTAA
The DNA here is from genome assembly GCF_008365385.1 of Halopseudomonas laoshanensis. GTDB lineage: Bacteria > Pseudomonadota > Gammaproteobacteria > Pseudomonadales > Pseudomonadaceae > Halopseudomonas > Halopseudomonas laoshanensis. The sequence goes on from NZ_QOVF01000001.1 coordinate 139,412, forward strand.
GTATCGGCTCTCTGCTGATCGTGTTGGTCATTGTCATGTTGCTGTTTGGTACCAAGCGCCTGCGTAGCATTGGAGGTGATTTGGGTGGGGCGCTTAGCGGTTTCAAAAAGGCAGTGCGTGAAGAGGAAGAGTCTCCAAGCGCGTTGACACTGGATGCCGGCAGCGTTGCACAGAAGCGTCAGGTGGAAAAAGAAGAGCTGGTATCCTGACCGGGAGGCCGCAACATGTTCGATAATGGCATGAGCGAGTGGGTGGTCGTTTTAACTGTCGCCCTGCTGGTATTGGGGCCACAGCGGGCGTTGGCTATTACCAGGTTTGCAGGCGTGATGTTGGGTAAGGCCAAGGCTGCTCTGGCGGATGTGCAAGCCCAGGTGGAAAAGGAGTTGCCGCAGGAAGAGCTTCAGGTGTTAAAAGACAATGTGGTCGCTCTGAAGCGTTCGAATGTGAAGCGCAAGGTGCAGGAAGTGCTCGCGCCATTGGAAAAAAAGGGCTGACATGAAATTTGTCAGCCCTTTGTTTACCACGACAGTATCAGAGGCCCCTGTTTACGGGGTACAGGCACCAATGAATGGTGCTATGGCAGTCCGAGTCGCAGTTTGCGGCACACCATCGCGGGTGAACTGGCAGCCAAACTGCGGATCAGCCACCGTTACTGGATCCAGTAGGTCGTCACCAGCAGGTACCGTGCCGTTCTGTTCCCATTGCAGCATGGCGTCCAGCGTTTGTTCGAACTCTTCAAAGGAAAAGTCGCAGTGGCCTGGCGCCCGCACCGCGCGTTGAACCAGGTTGTCACCCCAGCTATTCGCTTCCATGCGTGTGCGATAGATCTGTTGCATGCTGATTGGCACGAACAAATCTCCCAAAGTGTGCACAGTCACTACCGGTATATCGGCATAAAGGTCGCCATTAACCTTGGGAATGAATCTTAGGCCGTCGTCCCGCAGCCCGTTGGCGCCTGCCGTTGCCACCGCCTGCACAATATTGGCGTTAAAAGGAACTTCCAGCCCGACCAGAGGTTCACCGGGCGCGCTCAAGAAGCGATAAGTCACATCGGTGGTGTCTACTACGCTCTCGTTGAGTATCCCGGTAATAGTGCCGTCCGCGCCGGCAAAGCCCTGGAGTAGGTTCTGGAACCCGCCAAAAGCCACGTTATAAACCGGCCGCTCGCCACCAGTCAGGTTTTGCAGTATGGGGAACAGCGGCTGACCTGCGGCTGTTAATGTAGTGGCGTCTTGGGTTGCCGCATAATTCTGCCAAAGCACGTCACGAGCGACAGCTACTTTTTCTGCCGCATCCGCTTCTGAAACAGGGAAGCTGTCAGCGCCGACACCAGCCAGTTCATACAGCGCCAAACCGTAAGCGGTGAAATAATCGAACAGCTCGGTGTCGCCCATTACGCCGCACATGGGTGCAGCACCATCATAGGGGACGAAATTGTTTGCGGTCTCTTGGGTTTCACGCTCAATTGCTGCGCCTGCAACGTGCCCGCCCATGGATACGCCAGTGATATAGCGTTTTGTAGGTGCGTCCAGGGTCAGGCCATTGGCGGCAGTAATGTCATTGAATGCCAGTGCCAACGCATTGGTATCTTCAACGCCAGCGCGGACATCATAGAAGTTGGTGCTATAGGATGATGCGGCCCAGGCGTAGCCGTTCTGTAACAGGTAGGCGCGCATGGGCGGATTATCTACTGTCAGGTCTGGGCCTTCGCCACGGAAACCGTGCGCGTACATGACCAACATACCATTCCAGTTATCGGGTACTTCTATCCGGTAGCCCGCTGTCTGGCCGCCGCCGACATCGTATTCACCGGAAAAGCGCGTGGCAGGTAAGCCGGTAACAGGTCCAAACGCTGTGGGGTCATTTACCTGGTTCAGATTAACCACGAAAAAACCGTCGTTGATGCGTTCCTGCTGGGGCGTCAGCGGCTCCGGCGTTACTACTTCATCGTCATCACTTCCGCCACCGCCGCCGCCGAAACAGCCTGTTAATACAATAGCGCTGATCGCAACGCCTAAATAAGCCGTTCTTTTTAAAGCATTCATTTTTATTCTCCTGACAGGCAAAGCCAAAATTGTTTTTGTTGGGGCAGACCTGGGCTGGCATTGCTGAATTAGAGTAAAGCCTCAAAAAGCAGGCACGGCAAGAGAGGTGGAGGTTTTTTGCCGCAGCTTCGCGGCCATGGATAGGCCAGCATTGATTAAATGGATGAACATGTCTGCGAACTCACCCAAATGGGTGACCTTTTGCATTGAACAGGAGGCCAAAGGTCCGCAGAATAAGCGAAAAGAATTTCATTAACCCTTTCAGGGGGTTGTCGAGACAAGTCAATTTCGTGACAATCAGTTCGTCTGTTGCGCTTGTTTCAGACCTATAACAATAATTTTGCAAAGAAAGGTCAGTAGGATGTCAGTCGCTGACCTGACTGCTGTGTACAGTCCCTGTCTTTGCCCCGGAGAAAGCATGCCTTTGGACTCCCGATTTTCAATCGAGCCTCTTATGAGACTGATCACCCTGGTGTTGGTTGCCGTGGTGGTGATTCTGCTCGGGCGTCTTACCTGGATGATCATCGAACCTTCCAGCATATTGCCTGCGGCGGACGGCAGCCGTCTTGATCCGATAGCCAGTGGCCCAGCCTCAGCGGCGATGCGTGGTTATGATGATGTAGCCGCGTTATCGGTATTTGGCGCCGCGCCGAAAAGTGCCGCTAATGTAATCAATGCGCCAGAAACCTCGCTCAGCTGGGTGCTCAAGGGTGTGCTCGCCGATCCTGATCCGGAGCGCAGTGGCGCCATTCTCGCGCCGCAGGGTCAGCCGGAAAAATACTACCGAGTAGGCGATGACCTGCCAGGCAGCGTCCGGCTTGATCAGGTCCTGGCTGACCGGGTGATACTTGCGCGTGATGGCAAGCTTGAAACGCTAAGACTGCAACGTCGCCCGCTGTCCTCCGGTGCGGCGCCTGCAAGGCGCACCGCCGATCTGCCGCAAGTGGATTCCAACGTCACGCTGGCAGCAGACGGTGGGGTGGCGCGGATCGATCGTGAGGCCTGGATGAATGACCCGCAACGCTTCCTCGAGGTCGTGTCGGCCAGCCCGGTGATGGTCGACGGCGCCATGTACGGGCTGGAAGTCAGCCCTGCGCGCAATGCCCGCGAATTTGAAGCTGCTGGCCTGCAGGCTGGCGATGTCGTGACTTCAGTCGAAGGCACTCCGATTTCAGAAATCAATGATTACCGCGACATTCTTGAGGGGCTAACTGGCGATAGCGTCAGCCTGACCCTGGAGAGAGGCGGTGAACCCATGACCATAACGATAACGATGGATTGAGACACAATGCCGATGTTGTCCCAGATTGCCCGCTGTACCCTCCCGTTGCTCCTGGGACTCAGTCTTTTGAGTACAGCAGTTCATGCGCAGACTCAGCTCGCCGGGGATCCGGAAGAAGAGCTGGTGCTGAACCTGCGTGATGCCGAGATCAATGGCCTGATCGAGATTGTCAGCCAGGAAACCGGGATCAATTTCATCGTGGACCCGCGCGTTCGTGGTCAGGTCAATGTGGTCTCGGGCACGCCGGTCAAGCGTGGCGAGCTATATGATCTGTTTCTGGGTGTGCTGAAATCCTATGGGTTTGCCGCCGTCGAAGGAGAGCAGGGCACCGTTCGCATCTTGCCGGAAGTGCAGGCAAAGGAAAACGAAGTGGGGTCGTTGGCTGGCAGCAGCCGCGGTGACGAGGTAATCACCCACGTAATCGGGGTGAAGCACATCAACGCCGGCCAGTTGGTCCGTATTTTGCGCCCGCTGGTGCCCAAGGGCGGCCACCTGGCTGCCGCCGCGGAATCCAATAGCCTGGTCATCGCCGATACCGCTGCCAACGTGCGCCGTATACAAGGTCTGATCGAGCGTATTGATCTGGAGTCCATGGAAGATTTCGAGCTGATCCCTCTGGAGCACGCTTCGGCATTGGACGTGGTGCGCATTGTTGATTCGCTGGATGCACCGACCGCGGGTGAAGACTTTACCAAACGCGCGCGAGCGATCGCTGATCAGCGCACCAATACGGTGATTTTGCGCGGTGACCCGTCCAATAGAAGCTCGCTCCGGGACATCATCCGGCAACTGGATATGCCGGCCAGCGGCGGTGCTACCCAGGTACATTATCTGCGGTACGCCAACGCCGAGGACGTGGCAGAGGTTCTGCGCGGCATAGCCGAAGGCCGCGAGGTCGAGGAAAACATGACCCAAAGTCCGGATGGCAGCACCAGCTCCGGCGGCAGCATGATGGGCAGCCGGCAATCTGCGGTACGTATTCAGGCACATGAAAGCACCAACTCGGTGGTGATCTTCGGCCCCGCCGAGCTATCCCGCGATATGGCCTCCATCATTACCCAGCTGGATATCCGCCGTGCGCAGGTTCTGGTAGAGGCGGTGATCGCTGAGGTGTCCTATGACCGGGCCAAGGAACTGGGCGTGCAATGGGGTATTGGTAGCGATGCAGGGGTGGGCATTATCAACTTCAACCGTGGTGGTGGCGGTATCCTCGATTTGGGGGCGGCGGGCGATGCCTTTCTGGATGGCAGTGTAACCACGCCGCCGTCGTTGAATGACGGTCTTACCTTTGGCGGTATTGGCAGTATCGGCAGCACTCAGATCGCGTTACTGATCAATGCGCTACAGGCGGATAGCTCTAGCAACATTCTGTCGACCCCGAGTTTGATGACGCTTGATAACGAGGAAGCAGAAATCGTCGTTGGTCAGAATGTACCCTTTATCGTGGGCCGTTCCGTGGAATCGTCAGGGCAGGCGTTCGATACCATTCAGCGTGAGGATGTGGGCATCATGCTGAAGATCAAACCGCAGATTAACGAAGGCAACGCGGTACGCCTGGAAATCGAGCAGGAAGTGTCGCAGATCGCCCAGAGCGTCACCGGCGCGGCTGACTTGATTACCAATACCCGGACACTCAAAACCCACGTCATGGTGGATGACAACGACCTGATTGTGCTGGGCGGGCTGATCGATGACCAATTGGTCGAAACGCGCGACAAGGTACCTGGTTTGGGTGATATACCTGGTCTGGGTCGGCTCTTTCGGTATGACACTGCGCGCATGGAGAAGCGCAATCTGATGGTTTTCCTGCGGCCGGTGATTATTCGCGACAGCGCGCTTTCCCAGGATATGACGCATTCAAAATACAGCTATATCCGCGATCAGCAAGTGCGTGAGCAAAATCGTGAAGGCGGCCTGCTGCCGCCGGACAGCCGGCCGGTTCTGCCTGACTGGAATTATTTGTTGAGCCTGCCACCGCCGTTTGAGAATGCCTACAGCGGCGCTGTGCCAGCCAGAACCAGCATTCCTGCACCACCACCAGCAGCGCAATAAAGGGGCGGGGCGATGACCGATAGCGACATAGGCGGCCTTATTCCTGATCAAGGTCCGCAGGCAGAAACCGGTTACCGGTTTGCCCGGCGTTTCGGCGTGGTGCCCGGGCATCTGCAGGATGGGCATCTGGATGTCTACGTGCGTGCCGACTGTGATCCGCAGGCATTACTCGAATTGCGCCGCCGGGCCGGTCACCCGTTAAAGCCGCATGTATTGGATGACGACGCATTCGCCGCGCGCCTGCGTGATCGTTACGAGCGTTCGGCGAATGACGCCATGCAGTTTGTGGAAGGCTTGAGTGAGGATGCTGACCTGATGTCGGTAGCCCAATCCTTGTCCGAGCCCGAGGATCTGCTGGAGTCCCAGGACGAGGCGCCGATTATCCGCCTGATCAATGCGCTGCTGTCCGAGGCGGTCAAGGAGAACGCCTCGGATATTCACATCGAACCCTTTGAAAATCGCCTGTCGATTCGCCTGCGCGTAGACGGCGTATTGCGCGAGATCCTGGAACCACCGCGCGCCCTGGCGCCGGTGATTGTGTCGCGGATCAAGGTCATGGCCAAGCTCGACATTGCGGAAAAGCGTCTTCCCCAGGATGGCCGGATTGGCTTGAAGCTGGTTGGCCGTGCGGTCGATGTGCGGGTGTCGACGCTGCCTTCAGGCCATGGCGAGCGGGTGGTATTGCGTCTGCTCGACAAGCAGGCCGGGCGGCTGGAGCTGCGCCAGTTGGGCATGGGTAAAGACCATTACGAGGCCATGGAGCGGGTGATCGCCCGCCCGCACGGGATTGTGTTGGTTACCGGGCCAACCGGCTCGGGTAAAACCACTACGCTGTACTCGGCCTTGATGCAGCTCAATGACCGCAGCCGCAATATTCTGACGGTGGAAGACCCCATCGAGTACTACCTGGACGGCATCGGTCAGACGCAGATCAATACCAAGGTGGACATGACCTTTGCCCGGGGTCTGAGGGCGATTTTGCGTCAGGATCCGGACGTGGTGATGGTCGGCGAAATTCGAGACGTGGAAACCGTCCAGATTGCCATCCAGGCCAGTCTTACCGGCCACCTGGTGTTTTCCACATTGCACACCAATACCGCGGTCGGGGCGATTACCCGTCTGCGCGATATGGGCATCGAGCCTTTCCTGCTGTCATCCACGCTGAACGGGGTTCTGGCCCAACGTCTGGTCCGTACCTTGTGCCCCGCTTGCCGCAAGCCCCACCAGGCATCCGCCAGTGAGTGTCGGCTGATGGGCATCAGCGAACAGCAAGCGCCGACTCTTTACAGCGCCGTCGGTTGTGAAGAATGTAATAACAACGGCTATAAAGGTCGTACCGGCATTTATGAATTGATTGAAGTGGATGACACCTTGCGCGGGTTGATCCACGACGGTGCCAGTGAGCAGGCCATGATTCGCCACGCGCGCTTGGCGCAAACGGGGATTCGGCATGATGGTGTGCGTCGCGTGCTGGCCGGGCAGACTACCCTGGAAGAAGTGCTGCGCGTGACCCGGGAGGACTGACCATGCCCGCCTATGAATACGTCGCGCTGGATAACAGCGGCCGCACCCGCAAAGGCGTAGAGGAGGGCGACTCCTCGCGCCAGGTGCGCAGCCGCCTGCGTGACAAAGGCCTGATGCCGATGTCGGTCAATCAGGTCGCCGAGCGCAAGTCGGTTATGCGCATGCCGGTGCTGCAACAGCGGATAAAACCTTTGGAGCTGGCGTTGGCTACCCGGCAAATGGCAACGCTTGCGCGTGCCGGCATGCCGATAGAAGAAGTACTGGGTACCGTCGCCCGGCAGAGCGAAACGCAGAAGGTCAAATCGACCTTGTCTGCGGTCCGCACGCGGGTGATGGAAGGTTTGCCACTGGCGCATGCGTTGGGTGAATTCCCTTCGGTTTTCCCGGCGATTTACCGCACTACACTGGCGGCGGGCGAGCAGGCCGGGCGCCTGGATCTGGTACTGGAGCGGCTGGCGGATAACGTTGAGGCGCAGAACGCGATGCGTCAGAAGATTCAGCTGGCGATGTTCTATCCGGCGATTCTGACGGTGATCGCGTTGTTGGTCACGGTGGCGCTGCTGACCTACGTGGTACCTGAGGTGGTACAGGTGTTCGCCGGCATGAACCAGCAATTGCCATGGCTGACCCGGGCCCTGATTGCCACCAGCGACGCCTTGCGATCCTGGGGATTATTGATGCTCGCTGCGCTGATCGGCGGCATATTTGCGTTCAAGCAGATGCTGAAAAAGCCCAGCTTTCGCTATAAATGGGATGCCTGGCTATTGCGCGTGCCGCTATTGGGGCGGCTGATCCGCGGGCTGAATACCGCCCGCTTTGCGCGTACGCTGAATATTCTCGCTGGCAGCGGCGTACCGTTATTGGACGCCTTGAACATGAGCGCCAGCGTCATGACCAACGTACCCATGCGCGACGCGGTGACGGATGCAGCCAAGCGCGTGCGCGAAGGCTCCGGAGTCGGCCACGCGCTGGAGCGCAGTGGCTATTTTCCGCCAATGACATTAAGCCTGATCAAGAGCGGTGAGAGCAGCGGTACGCTTGATCACATGCTTGAACGGGCTGCTGAAACGCAGGAGCGGGAGCTGGAAGCGCGCATCGCGATCGTGATGGGCGTTTTCGAGCCGCTGCTGATCCTGGCAATGGGGGGCGTGGTACTGATTATTGTATTGGCCATCCTGCTGCCGATCTTTGAACTCAATCAACTGGTTAACTGATCATGCTCAAGACAAGACAACAGCCGGCCGGCAGACAGCGCGGCTTTACTCTGATCGAAGTGATGGTGGTGGTGGTGATCCTCGGGATTCTCGCCGCCGTGGTGGTGCCCCGGGTGATGGATCGCCCTGATCAGGCGCGGATAACGAAGGTACAGAATGATGTGCGGGCGCTGGAAAGCGCGCTGAACCTCTACCGGCTGGATAATTTCAATTACCCGACTACCGAACAGGGATTGTTTGCCCTGGTTGAAATCCCGACCAGTGGTGATGTGCCGCGCAACTACCGTTCTGGTGGTTACATCGACCGGCTGCAGAAGGATCCATGGGGGCAGGAGTATCAGTATCTACGCCCAGGCCGTGATGGCCGAGAGTATGACCTTTACAGCTTGGGCGCCGATGGCCGCCCCGGTGGTGAAGACGCCAATGCGGATATTGGTAACTGGAATGTGGATCAGGAAGAGAATCGCTGAGCATGCAACCCGCCACTCAGCACCGCTCATTGCAGTCAGGCTTTACCCTGATGGAGCTTCTGGTGGTGTTGGTATTGGTGGGTATTGTTGCCAGCCTGGCAACGCTGTCTATTGGCGATGGTGCCGAGCGGCAGTTGCGCACTGAAACGCAGCGACTGGCCGGAGTATTGCGCTTGGCGCGCGATGAGCTGTTGATTACCGGCAGCGCCGAACGCGCGCTGGGATTGCGCCGCGATAGTTATAGTTTTCTTGAGCTGGTGATCCTGGATGACGCTACCCGGGAATGGCAACCGCTGGTTGACCAGCAACTCGGCCCCTGGCAGTTGGAACCCGGCGTGATTGAGTTGGAGTATGAGCAGGAAGGCGAGCGCCAGCCGCTGCCGCAGACAAGCGGCTGGGAGCCGAATATACGCTTGGGTAATACCGGTGAGATGACGCCGTCGCTGATTACCTTGCGGGTGCCGGGTAAACCCTTCGAGCGGCATATTCAGATCAGCATGGAAGGCACGATCGAGGTGTTAGATGCGCTCCCGGAATAAGGGCTTCACGCTGCTGGAAGTGCTGGTCGCCATGACCATTCTGGCGGTGGCGCTGGCGGCGTTGATCAAAGGCGGCTCTGACCATTCGCGCAATACACTGTATTTGCAGGAGCGTACCCTGGCCCACTGGACTGGGCAAAATGTGCTGGCCGAATATGAATCCGGAATGCGACCGGTCAGCGAAGGTGACCGCACCGGCGAGGCCACCATGGGTCCGTTCCGCTACGGTTATAACGTCGAGATTTCTGACTACGTTCCGGAAGCGCCGATTGCGCTACCGCCGGTCAAGCGTATCGATGTGCGGCTCTGGTTGTTCGATCAGGGCGAGCAGGAGCAGCGCGCATCGGTCAGTGGGTTCGTGTTGCCATGAGGCATTTTCGTAGCCGGGCCAGGGGTTTCACCCTGTTGGAAATGCTCGTGGCGATGGCAGTTTTTGCGGTGATGAGCGTGGTTGCTTACGGCGGTTTGCGCGCGGTACTGAGTGCAGATCAGGTGACTCAGGAGCACGCACGTCGCCTGGCCGATTTGCAGGTCACGCTCAGCGTACTGGAGCGCGACCTGGCGCAGATAGTGGATATTTCAGTGCGTGACGAATTTGGGGACCGCATGCCGCCGCTGCGATTGCGCGCGGGCGGTGACAGCAAGCTGCTGGAGATCGTGCGCGCCGGAGCGGGCGGCGATCAGCGTCTGCGCAGAACCGCTTGGCTGATCAACGATCGTGGGCTGGAGCGGCAGTTATGGCCAGGCGTTGATATAGCCGACGCGGAAAGCGCACGGGTGCAGCCCTTCGGTTTCTTGGTTGACGAGGATGAGCTGCTTGGCATGCAGACTGGTTTCGCCTTGGTGGTGCGCACTCCCAGCGGACTTGAGAGGCTCGACGCCTGGCCTCCGGCGGACAGTGATCCCTCGGCCAGCCAGCTGCCATTGGCCGTGGAGGTGGTGTTGGACATACCCGGTTATGGCGAAATTCGCCGGCTGATGGCAGTAGGCTTATGAAGTCGATGCAGCGGCAGCAGGGAGTTGCCCTGGTCACCGCGCTGTTGGTGGTGGCGCTGGCGGTTGCGGCCGCTGTGGCGATGGCCATGCGCAGCCAGACCGATATACGTCGCACCAGCGCGGTGTTTGAGCGGGACCTTTCCAGGCAGATTGCTTTGGGCGGCGAAAAAATGATCCTGCAGTTGCTCGAGCGAGTCGAAGGGCCGGACGAGCTACTGTGGGACACCTGCCGGTCGCCAAGCCTGCCCTTCAGCGTTGACGGCGTGGAAATTCAGGCCACGGTCGAGAACATGCAATGTCGCTATAACCTGAATGCGCTGGCCGGTGCAGACGAAACCGAGCAAGGCTATTTTGCGCAACTGGTGGATAGGGTGGGTACGGAGTCGGGCGTGAGTATGCCCTCGGGTGCGCAATTGGCACTGGCGGTCAGTGACTGGATGAATCCGGAGACCGATGACCCCACGTACAGGCTTGAAGATCCGCCGCGTTTGTCCGGAAACCGTCCGATGCTGGTGGCCTCGGAACTTAACTCTGTGGTCGGTATGACCAGCGAGGCCTGGACTGCATTGGCTCCATACGTCACTGCTTACCCCGGGCAGGACAGCCCGATTGACCTGGAGCGCAGCTCGGAGCTGATGCAGGAGGTTTTCAGCGGGCGCGGGGCGACAGGTGATGCACCCTGGTTTATGCGCCTGGAGCTGGTGGCCGAGTTTGGCGAACGGCGCTTTTTCCAGTGCTCAATGCTGGATGCGCCCAATGGGGTGGTAGTACTGCGAGAACAAACGGCCTGCGAGCCCTGATAATAACGGACTGAATTATGCTGATAGTGCTATTGCCAGAAAATCCTCCGCTGCCAGATGGGGGCGCTATTGCGCTCGCGTGGTGGCAACTGGATCGCGAGGGGCAACTGCTCGGAGAGGGTCAGGATACGCTGGCTGACCTGCGCTCGCGCTTCGCCGGCGAGCGCCTGCGCGCGCTGGCACCGGCCATGGCAGTCGGACTCTATCGTCTGGATATGCCGGTCAAGCGTGCTGCATCCATTCGGGCTGCGCTGCCGTACGCATTGGAAGACCAGCTCAGTCAGGACCTTGAACTGCTGCACTGCGTTCCCGGACCCCGACGTCAGGACGGCCAGATCGCCGCAGCAGTCGTCGAGCAAGAGCATATGCACGCATGGCAGGCATTGTTCCAGGAACATGCCTGGCGTCTGGAAGCCATACTGCCACTGGCCGCCCTGCATGCTGAGGATGCACCGGAAGCGGGCTTGCTGGTCACGCCGTCGCTTTGGCCGTCTTCTGCGCCGCAGGCGCTGATAACGGCAGCAGATCAGGAGCCTGCGCTGATAGAGGAAGGCATGTTGACGCTGTGGCTGCGCCGCCGCCTTGCCGAGCTGCCCGAGGAGCAGCGTCAACTGCAATTGGCCGGCTATCAACCCGCGGCATTGGGGCTGGATGATGCCAAACACCTGACCGTCACTCCGGCACCTGCCGCTATTGATTTAACACAGGTGCTACGCAGGGCGACCGGACCAAATCCATCGTTGAATCTGCTCAGCGGTGCTTACACGGTAAGCATGGCCACCCCGCCATGGCGCAAAGCGCGCTCTGCAATGATTGCAGCGGGCGTGCTCCTGGCGGTGCTGCTGCTGCAGTTTGCTTTGGAGTGGGTAACGCTGACGCGCGAGCGTGATCGTCTGGTCGAATCAATCAATAGCGTGTTTGAGACCAGTTTGCCAAACAGTCGGCGCGTGGATGCACCTGAGCAATTCCGTCAGGTGATGCGTGGTAGTGGCGCTGAAACGGGTGGGCAAAGCAGTGGGGCGATATTGTATGACGTGTTGGCGGTGATCAATGAAAGTAAAGGGGCGCGGATACGGCAATTCCGCTCCACTGCGGATGAGCTGGAGGTCGAGCTGCAGATGAATTCCTTTGCCGACCTCGAGGCGCTGCGTACTTCGTTGTCGACCAAGCCGGGGCTCAGCGAATCGCTGCAAGGGGCGGATTCGGCGGACGAGGGCGTCACCGCGCGACTTAAAGTTACAAGGAGAGAGTCATGAACGCCTGGTGGGCAGGTCTGGCTTCGCGGGAGCGGGTCATTCTGATTGCCGGCATGCTGGTATTGGCTGTGCTGCTGATCTGGCTGGCCATTATTGAGCCGTTGGCGGACGGTCGAAATTCCTTGCGTAGGGAGGTAGCTGCATTAAGTGCAGACCATGATTGGATGCAGCAGGTTGCTCCTGAAGTGCGCCGCAGGGCTTCTTCGCAAGCAGGCGCTGGCGCCATTGGGGCAGGCAACGGCTCGGTGTTGACGCTGGTCGAGGTGTCCGCCAACGCGTCCGGCATGCGCAGTGCGATGACGCGCGTTCAACCTGAAGGGCAGGGCGCTCGTCTGTGGTTTGACAGTGTGTCTTTCGATGCACTGGTGCGCTGGTTGGCCGAGCTGGAGACCCGGCAGAATTTGCGTATCAGTCAGTTGGCTGTGGATGCAGGGGCAGCGCCGGGGTTGGTTTCGGCACGCGTTCTGGTGGAGCCGCGCTGATGAAAAAGGTTTTGAGTATCAAAGTTGTAGTCCTGCTGGTGCTGCTGTATCTGGGCAGTCTTATCTGGAACCTGCCCGCTTCATTTGTCTGGAGCCGGGTGCAGAACCAACTGCCGGCACAGGTCACGTTGCACGGTCTGACTGGCACGTTATGGTCCGGCCGCGTCAGCCGGATGCAGGTTGAAGGCGTAGATCAGGGCGCACTAAGCTGGGACTGGCAGGCTGCGGGCTTGCTCGGTGGCAAGGTCAGCCTGGATCTATTCTGGCAGCCGCGCAACGGTCATGTCACCGCGCGACTGGATGCCGGATTAAATTCCCTGCAATTGAAAAATGTCGTTGGGCGCCTGGACGCCGCAAGTATGGCGGCCGTTAACAAGGCGCCTTTTGTACTGGCCGGACAGTGGCTGCTGGATGTGCCGCTGCTGGAGCTCAATGAGCTGCAATATGTAGGCGAGGCCGAGGGACAACTGACCTGGGAGAATGCGGCTGGCGGCCTGCCCACGGCTCTGCCTCTAGGTCACCTGAGCGCAGATTTAAGCGGAGATGAGGGGTGGCTGGTGTTCGAGCTGGCTGATCAAGGCGGGCCGCTGGGACTGCGGGGGGATGCCCGTTGGCGCCCAGGTCAGGCGCTGGCTTTGAATACCCAGATGCAGGCCCGTGCAGACGCTGACGCCGCGCTGGTGGGTGGGCTGAGCCTGCTCGGCCGACCCGATGCGCAGGGCTGGGTCAAATGGCGCGCGAAGCTGCAATGACAATTTTCTTTACACTCACTCTGGAGCGTCACTTTATGCGGGTCATCCTGCTCATCATGCTGGCGGTAGGCATTGCTGGTTGTGCGACCACCGGCAATAACGCGCGAATGGATAAGGTGGACAATGCCGCACTGGTGGATGCGCGCGCCAAGCTTGGGCTGGGCCGTTGTGATCTGGAATTGGCCAACGAAATTCTCGCCCTTGGTTATCCAGGCCTGGAGCAAGAGGCCGCCTATACTTGTTTGGAGCAAGGCCAGGTGCAGGCGGTGGAGCGGCTACTGACCGACTTTCAAGCGCGACACCCAGCGGCAGCCAATCTTGACTATTCAGCTTACCTGCTGGCACTGGCCCAGTTCATTCGTTTTGAACTGGCTGAAGGAGACGACCAGGCCCGGCTGACAACAGGGCGCCGTGCGCACGATGGGTTGGTGGCATTTGTCCGTCAGTACCCGGAATCGAGCTATCGTCAGGAGGTGGCCCCTCGGCTCGAGGCTTTGCACGAGGGTATGGCCAGCGCAGAGTATGGTCTGGCCCTGGCGGACATAGAAGCAGGTCGCCGTGAGTTAGGCGCAAAACGACTGCGCTATGTCGTCCAGAACTATTCCCGCAGTGATGCAGCCGGCAGCGCTAAGCAGTGGCTGGAGCAACGCGCTACGCCCTAGCTTGATCGTCGGGGCGGCCACGATAATGCAGGCCGCCTGCCATCTTTCAGTGCATTTATCGACATCAAGTTGCGCCCTGCTGTTGACATTGTGCACAGTTTGCGCGCACTGCTGTCATCGAACTGTCAGATACGCTCGTAACTCATTGATATGTTGATGCGGGTCGTAACTCATTGTTTTAATTGAATAAAATATTGATCAAAATTTAACCATTTTGACCAGCAACCCCGCGGGCTATGGTTCTGACGTGGTTTTTTTCAGGCTATCCACAAAGTTGTCCACAGATATTGTGGATAGCTTTTTGTCGCGCCGCGCTTCAGATACCTTGCGGAATCTCCTCGCCGCCCAGCGCTGCGGTCAACGAGGGGATAAGTTCGGACAGCGTCTTGGCCATGATGGTGAAGCTCGCGTCCAACTGCGCAGCCATATCGTCCGCACCCTGGTCGTCGGCCTCTTCGCGGAGCAGGTCTTCGAATTTCAGGCGCTTCACGATCAGCTTGTCGTCCAGAGTGAAATTGAGCTTTTCCTGCCACTGCAGGCTTAACTGGCTGACCTGTTTACCCACTGTGAGGTGCTGTTGTATCTCGTCGCTGGCCAGATCCTGACGTTTGCAGCGAATCACGCCACCGTCTTCGCTGGTGTCACGCAGCTCGCATTCGTCACCAATTATCAGGCCCTCAGGCGCTTCACTGGTCTTGACCCAGTCGGTCATGCAGGCCGCTGGTGCGGTCTTAACATTAAGCGGGCGCAGAGGCAGGCTGCCGGTGCACTCGCGCAGCAGGCTCAGCAGATCCTCTGCACGCTTGCTGCTGGCGCTGTCGATAGCTATCCAGCCCTCTTGTGGCGCGACGCAGGCCAGGGTGGTCTGAGTGCGTGTGAAGGCGCGTGGCAGCAGGGACATGACCAGCTCGTCCTTGAGCGTATCGCGTTCCTTCTTGTAAACCTTGCGGCCGTCGCGCGCTTCGATCTCTTCGACCTTCTCTGCCAGGCCATCGCGAACCACACTGCCTGGCAGGATGCGTTCTTCCTTGCGCAGGGCTATCAACCAATATCCGTCCGCCACCTGAACGCGGTTTTCGGAGTGCCTGCCAAAAGGTGTTGTCCAGCCAAGGGTATGAGTTTCCTGGCTGCCACAAGCGCGCGATGGGCGCTCGTCGAGTGCCTTGATCAACTCAGCTTCGCTGAATGGAATGGTCTGACTGAAACGGTAGAGCAGAAGATTACGAAACCACATTAGGCTGTCCTTGTACGTCTGGCCACAAAAGCCAGCAATATTGCCTGACACCGGCAGCTTCGGCCAGCCAATACGGGGGCTTTGATTAACATATTGAAAATGGCAGAGATTTTTTTACGAAAGGTATTGCCAGACGGATAAAAGCTGCCTAGAATGCGCCCCACTTCGAGAGCAAATGGGTGATTAGCTCAGCTGGGAGAGCATCTGCCTTACAAGCAGAGGGTCGGCGGTTCGATCCCGTCATCACCCACCACTCGAGGTGGTACGCAGTGGTAGTTCAGTTGGTTAGAATACCGGCCTGTCACGCCGGGGGTCGCGGGTTCGAGTCCCGTCCACTGCGCCATAATTTGCACGCGATCGCTTCGGCGGTTGCATAAAAAAAGCGACCTGTTGGTCGCTTTTTTTATGCCTGGTTTTCAAGCTAGCGCATGGCGCCCTGTAGGGCTAAATGTGCGCTAAAACAGTTGCAGGATCAATTACCCCCGGCACTGCCTCCAGCTCCCGTGCCAGTTCCTGTCCCGGCACCAGTGCCAGCTCCGTCATTGCCCATGCCACCCGTACCTGTTCCGTTACCAGTACCTGAACCTGAAGTGCCGGTACCAGTTCCATCGGGGCCGGTATTCATCTCGTTCGGTGCGCCTGGGCTAGTGGCGCCTTCACGCTCGCGGCGCATTTCCTCTTCGCGATCCATTTGCTCGGACTGCTGGTCATCCATGCCCTGCTGATTGGAATCATAGTCCTTGTCGCCTGCGAGTGCGTAGGGGGCAGCCAACGCGACGGCCAGACTGAATACGGTGCTGGTAAGTATGCTAGGAAATTTGTAATCCTTCATGTTCGTCACCCTTTGCTATAAATTAATTAACTAATTACTGATGGCGATAGAAAATCAAAGTCGCCATTAAGCTCGAACTTGGTTAGCTGGCAAGTATCGCTCGCTATGCCTTGTTCGCTTCTTTATTCATAAGATAACAGTGCGCGGCATCTACACTTCTTTACTGCCTTTGACATAACGCGCATTTAACGTACCGGTGGCTCTCTTTCATTCATTGGCAGCTTCAGTCTCCGCCGCCAACTCACGCGCCATGCTCAAATGCTCTTCCAATTTCGGCAGCGTTTTTTGCGCAAATGCGCTGATCTCCGCATTATCGGATTTGCTGGCTCGTTGGAATAATTCGATAGTTTGCTCATGCGCATTAACTTGATTATTGGCGTAGGCTTCATCAAAAGATTCACCTTCACGAACCTGCAATGTCATGGCTTTGGCCTTATCCATCAAGGTGGCTTCATCTGACATTTCCAGATCATGTTTTTGTGCCAATTCTTTCAATTTTGCATTGGCCTTGCCATGATCATCGATCATGCGCTGGGCAAACTCTTTTACCGCGTCGGTACCACGCTCCAGAGCCATTTTTCCAGTTTCTATCTCAGCCATGCCTTTAGCTGAAGCTTCTTCAATAAAGTCCGCGTCGTCGATAGATTCATTCAGCCCCGGCTGCGTGCCTACATCCGCCGCGTCTGTTTGCCGAGGATCGCCCATGGTTTCGTTGCCGGCACCAGCAGCCGGTTGCTGGCTGGTGCTCTGAGCAAAGGCTGCAGGGGCACTCAGGCCCATTGCAACGACCAGCGCCGAGGCAAGCAAGCTGTACTTGTTCATAATATCTCCTGTCGAATGAAACCATTCGAGTGGGTGAAGTTATTCAATAGTTCGCGTGCCGATTAGTTCATGTCATCACCGGGTTCGGTAGCCGGATTAGTACCTTTTTCTGGTGCACCTGGAACACTGCGGGTGGCGTCAGTGCCAGCAGGGTCGGTATCGCCTTGCCCCGGCATATCATCGGTACCCGAGCGAGTGGTGCTCTCAAGGTCTGGGTCACGAGACATTTGCTCATCGTGTTGCTGCGAATGCTGTCCATCCATACGAGTGCCATCTTCGGCTTCATGTTTGGAGGTGTCGCCAGCTGTAGCGAAGCCACTGACCAAACCGAGTGTCAGGCTGAGTGCCGAGATATGAAGAATATTGGAGAGTTTGATAGTTTTCATGAAATACCTTTTATTTTGAGGGGTGTAGTTAAATAGAAGAGTTGTGAAAGTGAAAGTTCATACAATATTCATAAAATAATTAATATATATTGCGGAGTTTCTGCTTATTGCGATAAAGAATAAGGATCGAGCGACGACTGAAACTTTCCTCCTCCTGGAGCTGTCTTCTCTTAATAATCATGCGGTGTAAATTGGGAGTCCGGCATCATGGCAAGAGCAATATGGAAGGGGGCGATCAGTTTTGGCTTAGTCCACATTCCGGTAGCGTTGGTATCGGCAACATCGTCGAAGGGCATTGATTTCGATTGGTTGGATAAGCGCTCGATGGATCGTGTGGGTTACAAGCGCATCAACAAGACCACTGGCAAGGAGATCGCTTCCAAGCATGTGGTTAAAGGCATCGAGTATGAGAAAGACCGTTATGTGGTCCTCAGTGAGGACGAGATCGCCGGAGCGCATCCCAAGGCGACCCAGACTATCGATATTTTTGCCTTTGTTGATAGTGCTGATATACCGCTGATCAATATTCGCAAACCCTATTTCCTCAGCCCGGACCGCAAGGGCGAAAAAGTCTATGCATTGCTGCGTGAAACGCTGGTGAAGACCGGCAAGGTGGCATTGGCCAATGTGGTGGTGCGTACCCGGCAGAGTCTTGCCGCGCTGATGCCGATGGACTCGGCGCTGGTGGTGGTCATGCTGCGTTGGCCGGAGGAAGTGCGCAGTCTGGATGGGCTGAATCTAGGCGAAGATGTCAGCGACCCGACGCTCTCCAAACAGGAGCTGGATATGGCGCGCAAGCTGGTGGAGGACATGACTTCCGAGTGGAAGGAAGAGGAATACCGCGACACCTTTGGTGAAAAGATCATGAAAATGGTGGAAGAGAAGGCCAAGGCCGGCAAGATTGAAAGTGTCGAACAGGCTGACGAGGGGCAGGAGGAGCGCCGTAGCGCCGACGTGGTAGATCTGACCGAACTGCTCAAACGCAGTCTCGCAGGCAAAGGCAAAGCCAAGAAAGCGCCGGCCAAGACCCCAGCAAAGAAGCGTGCCGCTGGCAAGACTCAGTCCGACGAGGATGATGGCGAGGACAGCAAGCCAGCACGACGTTCCAGCAAATAATCCGATTGCAACAGCAGGCGTGCAGACATGGCCAGACCGGAGAGCGAATACAACCGCAAACGCAATTTTGCCCTCACTTCCGAGCCGGCAGAGGAGCGCAAAAGCGCACGTCGCAACAAGGCCGGGGCGTTGAGCTTTGTTGTGCAGAAACATGATGCGCGAAATCTGCATTACGATTTTCGTCTGGAGCTCGATGGCACCTTGAAGAGTTGGGCGGTGCCCAAAGGCCCCAGCCTGGACCCCTCGGTCAAACGCCTGGCGGTACACGTTGAGGATCATCCGCTCAGCTACGGTAATTTCGAGGGCAGTATCCCCAAAGGGCAGTATGGCGGTGGCGATGTCATCGTCTGGGATCGCGGCGTCTGGGAGCCTGAAGGTGATCCGGTTAAGGCCTACAAGGCGGGGAAGCTGGGCTTTCGTTTGCATGGGGAAAAGCTAGAAGGTCGCTGGAACCTGGTACGCACCCGGCTTAAGGGCAGTGGTAGCAAGGAGCAATGGCTACTGATCAAGGAGCAGGATGACGCCGCTCAACCTGCCAGTGAATTTGATCTGGTCAGTGCGCGACCCGAGAGCGTCATTACGGGCGAACGCCTGCAGCGCGATCAGCAGCCAGGCGCTGCCAATTCAAAAAAAGCCGCTAAGCCGAAAGTGGCGGCCAGCCGCGCGCCGGCGAAAGCCAAGAGCGCCACAGCCAGCAAAAAACAGAGCAGCGCATCTGAATCCAGGCAGTCGCGCGGCGCGGCTGGCTCCAAGGTATCAATTCCTGACCAGTTTGCGCCGCAGCTGGCAACGCTCGCCAGTGAACCGCCTGCTGGCAACTGGTTATATGAGATCAAGTTCGACGGATACCGTATTCTCGCGCGGGTCCGTGATGGCGAGGTGCGCTTGTTCACGCGTAACGGCCACGACTGGACCCACCGTTTACCCCAGCAAGCCAAGGCGATTGCGAGCCTGAATCTGGATGATTCCTGGCTGGATGGCGAAATGGTGGTGTTGAACGGCGACGGGCTTCCGGATTTTCAGGCTTTGCAGAACGCCTTTGACGCTGAGAGTACTCAGGACATCGTCTATTACCTGTTTGATGCCCCCTTTCTGAATGGCCATGATCTGCGCGAGCAGCCCCTGGAGCAGCGCCGAGCCGAGCTTGACGCGGTCATTGACCACGATAGTCCGCTGCTGCGTTTTTCCGAGGTACTGGACGCGGACTATGAGCATATTTACCAAAGCGCCTGCGCCATGGCGTTGGAGGGGGTGATCGGCAAACGCTCGGGCAGCGAATATGTTTCCAGCCGCAGTGCAGACTGGATCAAACTCAAATGCCGCTTGCGCCAGGAGTTTGTGATCGTTGGTTATACGCCGCCCAAAGGCAGCCGTAGCGGTTTCGGCGCCTTGTTGCTGGCCGTGCACGAGGCGCCAGGCAGTAAAGCCCTGCGTTACGCTGGCCGGGTGGGTACTGGCTTTAATGAGCGGCTACTCACGCAGCTTCACAAGCAGCTGCGCAAGCTGGAACGTAAGACCTCGCCTCTGGAAAGCACTCGTGGCTTATCCCGTCAGAGTGAGGTCCAGTGGGTGTCGCCCAAACTGGTATGCGAAGTGGAGTTCGCGCAGTGGACCCAGGAGCGGATCGTACGCCAGGCTGCTTTTATCGCGCTGCGTGAAGACAAGCCTGCGGTTGATATCATTGAAGAGCAGCCACAGGCGCCGGACGATATTCAGGCCGCAGCAGGTCAGCCGCACAAGCGCGTGACCCGGAAGCGAAAGACGAACTTCGGCGATAAATTGAGCGGCGTCACCATCAGCCACCCAGAACGCGTGATCGACAAGCAAAGCGGCGCGACCAAGCACGATCTGGCCGCGTTCTACGACAGCATCCAAGATTGGATAATCCCGCAGCTAAGTGGCCGACCTGTATCGCTGCTGCGTGCACCGGAAGGGGTGGACGGCGAACAGTTCTTCCAGAAACATGCCGAGCATTTGTCCATTCCGGATATCCGCCATCTGGATAAATCACTGGATCCGGGGCATGCGCCGTTAATGCAGATCGATTCGGTGAAGGCGCTGGTAGGCGCGGTACAAATGGGCTGTATCGAGTTGCACACCTGGGGGGCGTTGAGTACCAGCATCGAGAAACCAGACAGTATTGTGCTGGACCTGGACCCGGATCCCAAACTGCCGTGGAAGTCCATGGTCGAAGCGACTCAGCTATTACTCTCAGTGCTCGATGAAATCGGGCTGCAAGCCTGGCTGAAAACCAGCGGCGGCAAGGGTATGCATGTGATTATTCCCATCGCGCGGCATCTGGACTGGGCCAGCGTAAAAGCATTCTCAAAGGCCATTTCGGAGTTTATGGCGCAGGAGCTTCCCGAGCGTTTTGTCAGCAAGATGGGCCCTAAGAATCGCATTGGCAAAATATTCATCGACTATCTGCGCAATAGTCGTGGGGCCAGCACCGTAGCGGCTTATTCAGTGCGGGCGCGACCCGGATTGCCGGTTTCGGTGCCTATCGCTCGTGATGAGCTGGCCGGGTTACGCAGCGCGCAGCAATGGACGCTGCTGAACCTGTCAGAGCGGCTGCAGCAGCTGCAGAAAGACCCTTGGGCAGACTTGCATTACCGCCAGCGTATCGGCAAGGCCATGTGGAAGCAGCTTGGGGCTAAAGCGCCATAAAACGGTCGTTAGCTCATTCTCACGCGCCAGGCGACTGCTCCGGTGGCGTTGCTGTTACTTCGCCGCCTGCGGGGCTTTCCAGTGTGGCTCTGAGTTGCGGCAAGCACTCCGGATACTCGCGGCTGATAAAGCCAATCAGATGTTCTCGAAGGTAGCAGCGCAGATCCCAATTGGAACCTGAGTCACCCGAGCTGGCCAGTACGCGCAGCTGCATGACCTTGTCGGTGGTATCGGTGACTTGCAGCACTTTTACTCGGCCGTCCCAGAGCTCCGGCACCTGGTCCAGCAAGCGATCCATCTCCTCGCGCAGCGGTTTCAGTGGAATGGTGTAATCCGCCCAGAAAAACACTGAGCCGGTGATTGAGGCATTGTGCCGCGTCCAGTTCTGGAAAGGCTGTTCGATAAAGTATTGCAGCGGCACAACCAAGCGGCGGTCATCCCAGATGCGGATCACGACATAGGTCCCGGTGATCTCTTCCACTCGACCCCATTCGTTTTCGACAATGACCACATCGTCAATGCGGATAGGTTGGGTGATAGCAATCTGCAAACCAGCAATGATGTTGCCCAGTACCGGCTTGGCGGCAAAGCCGACGGCCAAGCCTGCAAGTCCTGCAGAAGCCATCAGGCCGGTGCCTACCTGGCGCACCGCTGGAAAGGTGGTGAGCATGCTGGCAATGCCGAACAAGAGCACGAAGAAGCTCATGGTGCGCACCAGCAGGCGGGTCTGCGTCTGGATCTGCCGAGCTTTCAGATTATCGGCGACGTCTACCGGGTTGTGCGCAATGATGGTCTGCTGTACCGACTGGACCGCGCGGATACCGATCCAGGTAATCACTGCGATCGTGGCCAGGGATGTCAGATGCTGAATGCCGCGCATGAAGGGTATGCCCTCCGGCGCGCCCAGCCAGGTTGCCTGCAAGCCCAGTAGCGGTAACAGGTACACAAGAGGCTGGGACAGGTTCTCAACGAGCTGATGGAGATAGGAGAAACGCGATGTTACGCGGAACAATATTGTGCCTACTATTTTCGCGGCCAAACCCAATACCAGTACAGCGATACAGGCACGCAGCAGGAGCTGAAGCTCCGGCGTGAACGACATAGCGGACCATTCGGTAGGCATGCATCCCCCCTTGAAAGTCGATCAGATGTTGGCTGGCCACAAGGCAGCCATATGGCAGCTAGAAGACAAGGGAGGCACAATAATTCGTAAATAATTAATTGTAATAAGGCGCCACCCTTATCGTGAAATGGCGGTGGTAATCAGGATTTGGATTTGAGTTTGCGATCTTCCCACAGGCGCGCATAGCGAGTGGTTTCCAGCGGCCCCTGCATATAGGTCGGCAAGGTATCTCTGTCCACTGCCTTGAGGATGTCCTTGCGCGGAAGATGCCCCTGATCGATGAGCATATCCAGTTTGAACCTGTGCACAAAGCCGGCCACATCCTTGAGATTTTTTGGCACCACCCGTTTGTACAGCTTGCTATCGGGGCACTCCAACACCACCATCAAATCACCGTTGGGGGTGGTTTCAGTGGAGACCTTGTATCCGGCTAACAGTCGGCTGGTGTCGTTCATATCGCGTTCATGCATGGGGTATTACTCCGTTGTTACATGAAGTAACTGACGGCTGATCAATGATTAGATTCAAGTACTCCGATGAACGGTAGTGAAAATAACTGCAAAATGAGTTAACCCCGGTCAATTGCTTGAATTGCGGCCTAATTGAGGCGATCAATTTAGCGTCAGTGTCAGCAGGACTGCTGCAATGCGCTCAACCGATGCGTACTCAGGGCGGCGCAGTTCTTCAGAAAATACATCGGGGTCCAGTTCCTGATACTCCCAGGTGCTTTCGCTGCCATCCAGTAAGCGCTGCAGCTGTGCATGGAAGGGATCTTGGCCTTGAACCATGGCCACACCGGTATAGAGCAGCAACGTGCCCCCAGGAGCGAGCTTGCCCAACGCCTGTTCAACGATCTGGATCGACAATCCGGCCCCCAGTTCACCGCCGCCGTGACGGTAGGCGCGTTCCTGGGCATCCATCATATAAGGGGGGTTGGCAATGATCAGATCCAGACCCCCTTCCACGTTGTCAAGCAGGCTGCTGAGTTTAGGACTGACGTTCTTCACCCGCTCAACCCGCGCGTTGACGCAGGTCATCTGCAGGGCCTGAGGATTGATGTCCACTGCCAGCACCTGACAGTCCGGTTGAGCACGAGCCAATGCGATCGCACCCGCTCCCGAGCCACAGCCGATATCCGCTGCTCGAGCGAGGCTCGGCTGGTTGAAAGTCAGCCAGCGTTCTACGGCATTGACGAATCTGTAAGTATCCGGCCCAAAAAAAACTGCTTCGGTATTGCTGGTCGGGTAAGCCGAATGGCTGAGCAGCAGATCTCCCAGGCTCGACCAACGAATACTGCTGCGCCAACCTTCAGCCCAGGGCCGTAATATGCCGGCCTGGAGCATCAGATCGAAATCGTCCGGAGCGACCAATTCACGCAGGAAGGGCCGGCTCCAACCGAATACATCGCGAAGATCCTGGGCCCATTTGCCGCTTTGGCGCTCGTTGTTGTAAGCATGGGTAAGCGGCGTCACCGTGGTGAAGTGATAGCCGTATGAACGCAGCTTGTCCGCCAGCTCAACCAATGCCTGAGAGCGCCTTTCTGAAGGGGCTGCGCCCGATGTGTCATGAGCGCTGATTGCTGCCTGCATAAGAACCTTTGCCTTTTTCAACGATTCAATACATTTGTGATGAGAACATCCGTGTCGCCAGCAAACCCTCGGGTGTGCCGTGCAGAGACGGGTTCATCATGCTGATCAGCGTCGCCATGCGCTCGGCGCGAGGCATGCTTTCGAGCTGTTGTCGAAGCGCTTCTAGTGGCTCCGACAGCGGCTCCATGGCGAGCTGAGTGCGGTCCGCCGGGCAAACAGCTGTGTCGCTGGCGGCTTTACGCCGACTGCCGCGTGCTGGCTTGAATGGGCGTTGGCGTGCACCGCTGGTTGCTTGGTCCTGCGCCAGCCAGCCATCCGCTATCCACTCATAAATCAGGCGCTGCTCGTACTCGGTAAACACGCCGAACATCAGCGCGTCCGGGCCGGAAATCAGGTGCCAGAAGCGGCTTTGACCCGGATCGACTCCGCGCTGTATCCAGCCGCGTGCTTCCAAGGCATCAAGGAAAGCGAGCATCTGTCCAGGCTCGGACAACCACTCGTTCACCGTTTTGCCTTCGAGTTTGCAATAGTCGGAATGCATCTGCTGACCGAAGGTGCGCTTGCGATCCAACATCCGCAGCAGCTCATCCTGCAGGTCAAAGTGGCGAATGATGTCGCCGCTGCCAACCCCCAGGTCGTTCAACTGATAACCCGCGCGAACCCGTTGATAAAATTGCGGATCGGTGCCGCCAGCACATTGCTGCAGTAACGCCTGGACCGCCTGGTGAGCGTGACCACTGTGGGCGTTATCAATGGTGATATGCAGGGTGAAGTAATACGGATCAATATCCAGTTCGTGCAATTCAAAAGCACTGATCAGCAAGTGCAGCGGCAACTGTTCATAACCCAGGTTGTAGCCGATGACCTCTGGCAGAAACTCCTGCGCCTCATAGCCAAGCGCTAGCTGCAGGGTTCCCTGCACATAGTACTCATCGGGCAGTGATAACGGCCCGTCACAACCGTGCTTAGCCAGCAGCTGGCGATACATCAACACATGATTCATCTGTGCGACGCCGTCGCCTAGCTCTTCCAGATAAGTGCGGATAAGCGGATGAAAACGCGGATCCTGCCAGTTATCCAATGTGCCGTATAACCATGCGCCATCGACCAATTTGGAAGGCGCGACAGCTTGTAAAAAATGCAGCGCATGGGCTTTGCTGGTGAAGAATCGTCTCGGCTTGCCAGCCTTGCGTTCTTCAAGATAAGCGGCATATTGCTTGCCTACCTTGACGGTTTTCGCTGCTACCCAATCCTCCAGCGCATTGACGTCCGCCGGTAGCTCACAATCCATTTCCGCAGCAATACCCAAATGCTCCTGCAGGAACAGCCGGGCTGCAGAGCGCGTGCTTTCGTCCTGAGGCTCCGAAAGCAACTGGTCGTAGAGCGTTTTGGTTGTCGAGAAAATTCCGCTCAGAGGAGTGGGGCTCTGGCTCAGTGAATTTCGGGTGTCTTGTAGCAGCATCTTGTTCTCCGCGGTACTGATCATGCGAGACGGGCACATTGCCTGTACTTATCTGAGCCCTTCTAGCGCAATAAATTCAACTGTTTTTGCGACCATGACCACTCGTCTTCCGACCTGAACTTATCTGCAGGATGTCGATTCGATTGATGAGGCGGCAAGCAGTGGAGCGGAGTGTTTTCGGTATGCCTGGAGAGTCGTGAGATAGCGGCTGCAGATCTGGGCTTTCTACCTGGATGTCATGCTCAGTGTTCTTTTGCCAGCTAAAGAACCCCCGGAGTGGGGTGAAAGGCGGTTCCGTAGTGTTCTGTAGCATCGCGGATGTCCGTCGGACCTTTTTAGCCTTAAGCGCAGGAGATACCATGCACGGACTAACCGGAATACTCGACAACAAAGGCTGCTCGTTGGATAAGCAGCAATTTACCTGGAAGGAAATGGCCAGCCGGCCGATCAGCAAACTCGATGATGACGCCTTTACCCGCGTCAGAGTCATTCTCATGAACGGTGTTGAAACTGATTCCCTGAGGCTCAAGCACTTTGGGGCACGTTTCAATCGCGATCTGCAACTGCCTCTAGCGCAGATTCGTCGGGTTGAACAGCATCAGGCGACGGCCATCAATTGGCTGTTGTCCGCTGATCATTCTCCCTTGGAAACTACCGTGGCCTATGAGCAGGTGGCGATTGAAGTCACTGCGGCGGTGGCTCAGAACGAGCCCGATCCCTATCAAGCGCAAACTTATCGATTTGGGCTCCTGGAGGATTTCGATCATCTGTATCGCTATTCGGCAATGCTTGATCGGCTGGAAGGCAAGGACGCTAACAACATTCTTCAAGGTTATACCGATATCGTCCCAGGCCGCGTGACCACTGATCATCATCGGGCCCCCGAGGATGATCTGCGGGACAGTTACGACAAAACCCAGGCTGCTCTGATCACCAAGATCCATGCCGCGTTGATCACCGGGGCTGAGTACCAGACCCATGACTACTATATGGCCATCGGACCCACCTTCGCTGACCCCGTAGCACGCCAGCTCTACGCTGAAATCGCTTCGGTGGAAGAGCAGCATGTGACGCAATACGGGTCGCTTCAGGATCCCGATGAGACCTTTATGGAAAAGTGGTTGGTACATGAAGCGATGGAGGTATACGCCTACTCCAGCTGCGCAGAGCAGGAAGAAAATCCGCGTATCAAGGCGCTTTGGGAGCGATTCATGGAATACGAGCTGGGCCACTTGAATCTTGCTTGTGATCTATTCAAAAAGTTGGAAAAACGTGATCCCGCCGAAGTGCTCGGCGGCAAGCTGCCGAAAATGATCCAGTTCAAGAGTCAGCGCGAGTTTGTTCGCAAGGTGCTGGACGAAGAAGTGGATCTGCGCACTAGCGGCGCCAATTACGTGCCGAAGGCGAAGGAAAACAAGGCGTCGAAAACCTACCGCAAACAACTTCATTCAGACGGCGTACCCGCCGAGATCGTGTCTGCCGGTTATCAATGGGCCCCCGGCACTGAGCTGAACAACAAGCGTTCTAGGAGGTAGTTATGGAAAAGGCAGCTGAACTTGGACACAACGTTACCGGGGCACAAATGTCGCCCGAGGATACAAAGGCGCAGCTCAAAGCGGTGGAGAAGTATCCGCCAGATATCAAGGGCGACGCCTCCAAACTGGCCTTGGCGCGTAAGGCAATGCGCCAGGAAGCGGATCCGATAGGGTCTGTCCCCATTCCTGGTTCCGTCAAAGGAGTGCTTAAAAGTGGTTTCGACAAGATGCTGGGTAAACAGCCGGAACTGTTGGTCGACAAGCTCGGTGAACGCCTGGCCTACGAGCGCACGGGTGTACGGTTGTATGAAGCAGTACTGGCGAAATTTGAAGGTACGGAGACCGATGACAAGGAGTTGATTCCGACTCTACGCAGAATTCGGGATGACGAAGCTGCGCATATGAAGATCGTCAAGGAAGCAATCGAAACGCTCGGGGCTGATCCCACCGCCATGACGCCTTGTGCCGATGTGGCGGGGGTGATGGCTATGGGTATTATGCAGGTCTTGACAGATCCGCGGACTAACCTGTCTCAGGCGTTAAATGCCTTGCTCACCCTGGAGTTGGCGGATAACGCTGCCTGGGAACTGCTGGTGGAGCTGACTAACAAGGCGGGCCATCCGAAGATTGCAGCCAGCTTTGAAAATGCGCTTGAAGAAGAAGGGCGACATGTCAGCACCATCAAGGCGCTGTTGCAGCAGCAGCTGGAAGCTCAGGTTTGATAGCCTGCGAGCTGGCTCGACTACGGGCCAGCTCGCCTTTTCCGCGTTGTGACCGTCAGGGTGAGTTCTTGATGCTGCCACGTAAGTTCATGGCCGCAAGCCCTACCTGCAGAACAATAAGCGCATATGCTTCAGCATAAAGCCCCCAGATTATCCACAGTAGGTTACTAGCCAGAAAAACCCAGAAGCCCAGTTTTCGTCGGTGCTCAATTTTCGATCCGACCAGCCAGGCAGCGGCAATAGTGACCAGCATGGCCGGCCATTGAATCCAATTCAGAAAACCCCAATCCATAACACTCCCCGTTGATGTTGAGCATGGCCCCTTATTTGTTTGGGAGCTGCCAGCGATTGACCCGCCAGGCCGGCAAAAATTCCTGGTGCTAAGCGGGGCCTTGCGCTGGCATGAAATCACCCGTGCCAAATGGCTTGAGCGCAAATTCTTCTTGAACTAGCGCCTGAGCGCTCAGTCCTGAATCTATAGGTAAATAATTCAGGAGAGCTAGGCGATGACTGAAGATAGAACCCCTCCAGCGCAACATCAGGACCAGCAGCCAGGGTCTGAGCAACAAATGCGGCCCCACCCCGTTTACATCACTGATCGTTATCGCGGCGCAGGCAAGCTCAAGGGCAAAGTAGCCATCATCACCGGGGCGGATAGCGGCATTGGCCGCGCAGTGGCGGTGCACTTCGCCAGAGAAGGCGCCAATGTGCTGGTCAGCTACCTGAATGAGGAGGAGGACGCGCGCGTCACCTGCGCGGCGATTGAAGCCGAGGGTTCCGAGGTGATCAGCCATGCCGGTGACATTGCCGAGCGTGCCAACTGTCAGGCGCTGGTCGACAAGGCAATCGAGGCCTGGGGCCGCATCGACATTCTGGTGAACAACGCGGGTGAACAGCACCCTCAGGACAATCTTGAAGATATCAGCGAAGAGCAATGGGAGAAAACCTTCCGTACCAACATCTTCGCCATGTTCCAGTTGACCAAAGCAACCCTGCCGCATCTGAAAGAGGGTGCGAGCATTATCAATACCACCTCGATAACCGCCTACAAGGGTAATCCTGTGCTGCTGGATTATTCCTCCACCAAAGGCGCGATCACCAGCTTCACGCGCTCGCTCTCGATCAATCTCGCCAAGCGTGGCATTCGGGTCAATGCGGTGGCCCCAGGACCGATCTGGACGCCGCTGATTCCTTCCACGTTCGGCGCTGACACGGTCTCCGAATTTGGTGGTAGCACGCCCATGGAGCGTCCCGGCCAACCGGCCGAGTTGGCGCCGAGCTATGTGTACCTGGCTTGCGAAGATGCCTCTTACGTCAGTGGACAGGTGCTGCATGTCAACGGCGGCACTGTCCTTAATGGCTGAACAGGCATCGCACTTATTTGCGGCTGTCCCTTGGATATGCCCTCCACACCAGGAGTATTACCGAAATGAACACGACTGCCTCCAGTACATCTGATCTGACTGCCGAGCAGACGCTTTCCCTGGCGCAAGCCTTGGAGATGCCGCGTATTGCCATAGAGAGCATCACGCCGGATGCTGGCGGCGAGCGCTTCGCGGCCAAGGCGGTGGTGCATCAGCCATCGACCATTTCCGCTGTGGTGTTTTCTGATGGGCATGATCAGCTCGCTGTGGATCTGGTCTGGCGGCGCTTCCCCGATGCGCATTGGCAGCGCACGCCCATGGAAGAGCTGGGCAACGATCATTGGAGCGCAGGCCTGACCCCGCATCTGGCCGGCCGCGTGTTATTTGCCATTGAAGCCTGGATTGATTTGTATGGCACCTTCCACTATGAGCTGCAGAAGAAACATCAGGCGGGTGTTTCGGTGGAGCTGGAGCTGCAGGAAGGCGCGACCTTGATCAGGGATTCCGCCGCCCAGGCGGCCGCCCAGCATGTGGAGCGGATGAATGAGCTGGTTGCCGCACTGGACGCCAGTGCTGGCAGAGACCAACTGTTGGCCCTGATGCTTGACCCCGGCACTGTCACTACCATGCGCAGCGCCGGCTTGCGCGCCCACCTGACGCGTAGCCCGGTACAGGCGCTGGAAGTGGAGCGGGAGCTGGCGCAGTTCGCCAGTTGGTACGAGCTTTTTCCGCGCTCAGTGACGGACGATCCACAGCGTCACGGTACCTTCGCTGATGTTACACAGCGCCTGCCGGAAATCAGTCAGATGGGATTCGACGTGCTGTATTTCCCGCCGATCCATCCTATCGGCCGTACCCATCGCAAGGGCCGTAACAACAGTCTGGTGGCAGAGGCTGGCGATCCTGGCAGCCCCTATGCGATCGGCAGCGAGGAGGGCGGGCACGACGCCATTCATCCCGAGTTGGGCAGTCTGGATGATTTTCTCGACCTGGTCGGCAAGGCGCGCGAGCACGGGTTGGAAATTGCGTTGGACTTTGCCATCCAATGCTCGCCTGACCACCCCTGGATTACCCAGCACCCCGGCTGGTTCAGCTGGCGCCCGGATGGCAGCATCCGCCATGCGGAGAACCCGCCGAAGAAATACGAAGATATTGTCAACGTGGATTTCTACGCCGAGGACGCGATTCCGGATCTATGGCTGGCGCTGCGTGATGTGGTCAAGGGCTGGGCCGAGCATGGGGTCACGCTGTTTCGCGTGGACAATCCGCACACTAAACCACTGCCGTTCTGGGAGTGGTTGATTGCCGATATTCGGCGTGACTACCCCGACACGATTTTTCTCGCTGAGGCCTTTACTCGTCCGGCGATGATGGCGCGTCTGGGCAAGTTGGGCTTTAGTCAGAGTTACACCTATTTCACCTGGCGTAACACCAAGGATGAGTTGCAAAGCTACTTTGCTGAATTGAACGAAAGCCCGTGGCGTGACTGCTACCGACCGAACTTTTTCGTCAACACGCCCGATATCAATCCGCGTTTTCTGCATGAGTCAGGCCGCGCCGGGTTTCTGATTCGTGCCGCGTTGGCAACCATGGGCTCGGGTCTGTGGGGCATGTATTCCGGTTTTGAGATCGCCGAAGCGGCGCCGGTGCCAAACAAGGAAGAGTATCTGGATTCCGAGAAGTACCAGCTGCGGCTGCGCGACTATCAGGCGCCGGGGAATATTGTCGCGGAGATCACCCGGTTGAACTTGATTCGCCGTCAGAACCCGGCGCTGCAGACGCATTTGGGCTTTCAGGCCTATAACGCGTGGAACGACAACATTTTGTATTTCGGCAAACGTACCGAGGATCTGAGCAATTTTATCCTGGTGGCCATCAGCCTGGATCCGTATCAGCCACAAGAAGCTCATTTCGACCTGCCGCTGTGGGAGTTTGGCTTGCCGGACGATGCCAGCATGCACGGCGAAGATCTTATGAATGGTCATACCTGGATCTGGCACGGCAAAACGCAGTGGATGCGTATTGACCCGGCTCACCAGCCATTTGGCATTTGGCGTTTGCGCACCGTAGAGGGCACGCAGTTATGACTCAGTCCGCTTTTTTAAACGATCCGCAGTGGTACAAGGATGCGGTGATCTACCAGGTGCACGTGAAATCCTTTTTTGATGCCAATAATGATGGCATCGGCGATTTTGCCGGCTTGATCGAAAAGCTTGATTACATTGCCGGGCTGGGGGTCAACACCATCTGGCTGCTGCCGTTCTATCCATCGCCCCGGCGGGATGATGGCTACGATATTGCTGCGTATCGCGGCGTGCATCCGGATTACGGCACCATGGCTGATGCCCGGCGCTTTATCGCCCAGGCGCACCGCCGTGGGTTGCGGGTGATTACCGAGCTGGTGATCAATCACACCTCCGATCAGCATCCCTGGTTTCAGCGCGCGCGGCAGGCCAAGAAGGGCTCGAAAGCCCGCGATTTTTACGTCTGGTCAGATACCGACGATCTGTATCAGGGCACCCGCATCATCTTTCTGGATACCGAGAAATCCAACTGGACCTGGGACCCGGTGGCCAAGCAATATTTCTGGCACCGTTTCTATTCGCATCAGCCCGACCTGAATTTCGATAACCCGCAGGTCTTGAAGGCGGTGCTCAGCGTTATGCGCTACTGGCTGGACATGGGCGTTGACGGCTTGCGTCTGGATGCCATCCCTTATCTGATCGAACGCGACGGTACCAACAACGAAAACCTGCCGGAAACGCACGTGGTGCTGAAGAAGATTCGTGCCGAACTGGACGCGCACTATCCTGACCGCATGTTGCTGGCTGAAGCCAACCAGTGGCCGGAGGATACCCAGCAGTATTTTGGCGATGGCGATGAGTGCCATATGGCCTTTCACTTCCCGCTGATGCCGCGTATGTACATGGCAATCGCCCAGGAAGATCGCTTTCCGATTACCGATATTCTGCGCCAGACGCCAGATATTCCCGAAGCCTGTCAGTGGGCGATCTTTCTGCGCAACCATGATGAGCTGACGCTGGAGATGGTCACCGACAAGGAGCGCGACTATCTGTGGAATTACTACGCAGCCGACCGTCGTGCGCGGATCAATCTGGGTATTCGCCGCCGGCTGGCGCCACTGGTCGAACGCGATCGCCGACGCATCGAGTTGCTCAACAGCCTGCTGCTGTCTATGCCGGGCACACCGACGCTGTACTACGGTGACGAGATCGGCATGGGCGATAACATCTTCCTTGGTGATCGCGATGGTGTGCGCACCCCAATGCAGTGGTCCATCGACCGCAACGGCGGTTTTTCCGCGGCGGACCCGGCCAGCCTTGTATTACCCCCGATCATGGATCCCTTGTACGGCTTCCAGACCATCAATGTCGAATCCCAGTCCAAGGATGCCCATTCGCTGTTGAACTGGACGCGGCGCATGCTCGCGGTGCGCAAGCAGCAAAAGGCCTTCGGTCGTGGCACGCTGAAAATGCTGGCGCCGAGCAACCGTCGGATTATTGCCTATCTGCGCGAATACCATGACGATGATGGCCGCCATGAAACCATCCTCTGCGTGGCCAATCTGTCGCGTGCGGCCCAGGCTGCAGAGCTGGATCTGGCCGCTTATGATGGACGGGTGCCGGTGGAAATGGTTGGCGGTACCTCGTTTCCACCGATTGGCCGGCTCAATTATCTGCTGACCCTTCCGCCCTATGGGTTTTTCTGGTTTTTACTGGCCGACGAGAAGCAAATGCCGACCTGGCACGTGGAACCACCGGAACCCATGCCGGATCTGCGCACCCTGGTGATCACCGATCATCTGTCCGAGCTGACGCGCGCTACCCAGCGTAATCAGCTGGAACGGGAATCCCTGCCGCCTTACCTGCATAACCGTCGGTGGTTCGCCGCTGGCGATTCGCTTCCCCAGGTGCAGATGCTCTACGCGGTGCCGCTGGATAACTCGTCCACTCCGTGTCTGCTGAGCGAATGGGAGGTCATGCGCGGACGCCAGCGCGAGTGCTATCAGTTGCCCCTTGCCTATGTTGACGAGCAGCACGCGGGCAGCGGCTCAATGCAGCAGGCGGCGCTGGCCATGGCCCGCCTGCGGCGCGGCCGGCAAGTTGGGCTGGTGACCGATGCGGTCAGTCTTGAGAGTTTCGCGCCGCAGATACTGGCACATCTGCGCCAGGGTAGTGTGCTCAAGGGCGAGATGCTGGCAGCGCAGGAAGCCTTTGAAATTCAGTTTTTGCCAGCCCCGGGCCTGCAAGCTCTGGAAGTGCATGAACCGGAGGTTGCCCAGCTCTCCAGTGCAGAGCAGTCCAATAGCTCAATTGCGCTGGGTGAGCGGATGATGCTCAAGGTTATTCGCAAGATCATGCCCGGCACTCACCCGGAAGTGGAAATGGGTACCTTCCTGACCAACGCAGGCTTTACTCATATTCCACCTCTGCTAGGCGAGGTACGCCGGGTAGATCAGGCCGGTGAGCCGCATACGCTGATGGTCTTGCAGGGCTATATGAGCAGCCAGGGCGATGCCTGGCAGTGGACGCTTGATACGCTGGAGCGTGCTGTTCGTGATCAGTTGGCGGGTGGTGAATCGCAAGTGGAGAGCCAATTCACCGCACTGGCTGAACTGGAAACCTTCTCTGGATTGCTCGGCCAACGTCTGGGTGAGATGCATGTATTGCTCGCCCAGCCCTCTGACAACGCCGATTTCGGCCATGTTGTGAGTACCCCGGAAGACGTCAATAACTGGGCCGACAGCGTGGCCGAACAGGTGCAACAGGCGTTGAGTGAGTCCTTGCGCTTTCAGGCTTATCTGAGCGAGAACGACCAACAGCTGTTGCAGTCGCTCGAAGCAAACCACGTCGGCTTGTTGCGCGAGATACAGCAACTGGCCGAGCGCGCCGAGGGCGGTATCTGTATCCGCGTGCACGGCGACCTGCACCTGGGGCAGGTGCTGGTGGTGCAGGGCGATGCCTGTTTCATCGATTTCGAGGGCGAGCCAACCCGCACGCTGGACGAACGCCGTGCCCGGCATAGTCCCCTGAAGGACGTCAGTGGCATGCTGCGTTCCTTCGATTATGCCGCCGCGATGGCGGTACGCAACTCACAGAGCACTGATCTGTCGGAGGAAGCAACGCAAGCCCGAGAGAGTATCGCGCAGACCTATATTGCGCAGGCGCGCACGGCGTTCCTTGACGCCTATCGGGCGGCGGCAGCGGAGTTGCCCCATGCCTGGCGTGACCGCGAGGGTGAGGGCGCTGCCTTGGCGCTCTTTGGTATTGAGAAGGCGGCCTATGAAATGCTGTATGAGGCGCACTACCGGCCAGATTGGCTGAATGTGCCGCTTCATGGGTTGGCCGTGCTGGTACAACCTCTTTTGGAGAGCAGTGCTGATGAGCAATCATGATTCCCGCAGCGATGATCAGCTGAAGCAAGGCCTGGATGCGCTGTTGCGCGCCGAGCACGGCGATCCCTTCGCTCTACTCGGGCCTCAGATAGATGAACAGGGTGTGGTGATACGCACCTTTCAGCCGGGCGCACTGCAGGTCGAATTGATCGCAGCAGAAACCGGGGAGTCCCTCGGCCTGCTAGAGCAAGACGGACACAGCGGCTTGTTCAGCCTGCGCCTGCCCGCGCTACTGGACTACCGGTACCGGATCAGCTGGCCCGGGGCGTTGCAGGAAACCGAAGACCCCTATGCCTTTGCGTCGCAGCTGGGGGAACTGGATATTTATCTGTTCAGTGAAGGTAAGCACCGGGATCTGGGCAAGAGCTTCGGTGCCCAACTGATTGAAGTGGACGCTGTGCAGGGCGTGCGCTTTAGCGTATGGGCGCCCAATGCACGCAGGGTCTCAGTGGTCGGGCAGTTCAATAGCTGGGACGGCCGCCGTCATCCGATGCGGCTGCACCCGACGGCAGGTGTCTGGGAGTTATTCATCCCGCGCCTGGGGCCGGGGGAAATCTATAAGTATGAAATTCTCGGTAGCCATGGTGTGCTACCGCTACGTGCCGATCCACTCGCGCTGGCTACGGAGCTGCCGCCGGCGACCAGCTCGGTGGTGGCTGAAAAGCTGGATTTCGACTGGCACGATGACGCCTGGATGCAGCAGCGGACCTCGGCATCAGCGCAATCCGGTGCGCTGTCCATCTATGAGTTGCACGCGGGGTCATGGCGCCATGGTCAGAGCGAGCAAGAGGGCGATGCGTTTCAGGTACTGAGTTGGCGCGAACTCGGTGAGCAGTTGATTCCCTATGTGCTGGACCTGGGGTTCAGCCATATCGAGCTGTTGCCGATCATGGAGCATCCCTTTGGCGGCTCCTGGGGTTACCAGCCGCTCTCGCAATTTGCCCCCACCGCGCGCTATGGCAGCCCGCATGATTTTGCTGCTTTTGTGGATGCCTGCCATCAAGCCGGGCTCGGGGTGATCCTGGACTGGGTGCCGGCGCATTTCCCCAACGATGAACACGGCCTGGCACGTTTTGATGGTACAGCGCTCTACGAATATGAACATCCCTTCGAGGGCTACCATCAGGACTGGAACACCTGCATCTTCAACCTTGGGCGTAACGAGGTGCACGGCTTTATGCTTGCCTCTGCGCTGCACTGGTTGCGCACCTATCATATCGACGGGCTGCGTGTGGATGCGGTGGCCTCGATGCTCTATCGCGACTATTCGCGCAAGGCCGGGGAGTGGATTCCGAATCGTCACGGCGGCCGCGAAAATCTGGAAGCAATTGATTTTCTTCGCCACCTGAATCAGGTGGTCGCCAGTGAGGTGCCGGGTGCCATGGTCATCGCCGAAGAGTCAACCGCGTGGCCAGGCGTCAGTCGGCCCAGCCACGAGGGCGGCCTGGGCTTTGACTTCAAGTGGAACATGGGCTGGATGCACGACAGCCTGAGTTACATGGCCGAGGACCCACTGCACCGCCAGCACCATCATCATCAGCTGACCTTTGGCCTGCTGTATGCCTTCTCCGAGCACTTCATCCTGCCGATCTCGCACGATGAAGTCGTGCACGGCAAGCGCTCGCTCCTGGACAAGATGCCAGGGGACCATTGGCAGAAGCTGGCGAACCTGCGCCTGTACTTCAGCTTCATGTGGACGCATCCGGGCAAGAAGCTGCTGTTCATGGGCTGTGAGTTCGGTCAATGGCGCGAGTGGAATCACGATGCCGAGTTGGACTGGTATCTCATGCAGTACGGTGAGCACCAGGGGCTACATGGTTTGTTGCGTGATCTGAATCGGCTGTATCGCAGTGAATCGGCGTTGCATAGGTTTGATGATCGCGAAGCCGGGTTCGAATGGCTGATTGGCGATGATCAGGCCAACAGTGTGTTTGCCTGGCTGCGCAAGGGGGAGGCCGACGCTGCGCCGGTGCTGGTCGTGCATAACTTCACGCCCACCCCACGCCTGGGCTACCGGGTCGGTGTGCCGAGCTCAGGTGACTGGCAGGTGTTGGTCAATAGCGACGCACAGCAATACGGCGGCTCAGCTGCCGGCAGTGTGGGGGCGGTGGCGAGCGAAGCGGTCGCCAGTCATGGCAAGGTGCAGTCGTTGCTGCTGGACCTGCCGCCGCTGGCGACGCTGATTCTGCGGGCCTAGCTGTTCTCCGGTTCAGCCCCCGACCCGTCATGCTGGCGGGTTCGGGCTTGCCGTTCCAGTGCCAGATAGACCACACAGGCCAGCGCCAGGGGGAACAGGAAATACAAAGCGCGGTAGCCGACCAACGCGGCCATGATCTCGCTTTGCGGAACCTGATGCTGCAGCAAAGCGATGAATACCACTTCAATGACGCCCAGACCCGCCGGGATATGCGTGATCACCCCAGCGATACTGCTGACCATGAGGATAGCCAGAATGCTCGGGTAGAAGACACCTTCCGGCAGGAGCAGAAAGATCAGCAAGGCCATGAGTGACCAGTTCGCGGCGCCCAGCGCGGCCTGAAGCAATGCAAATTTCAGTGGCGGCAGTACAATCTCGTGACCGCGTATATGCCAGCTGCGGCGCGTGGATAGACCGCACGCCAGCAGGTAGCCGATCGCTACCAGCAACAGCGCAATGCCGATCAGGCGCAGACCAGTCTGGCCGATTTCCCAGCTGTTCGGCAGTTTCAACAAGCCCAAACTGAACAGGCTGCCCGCCAGCAAGATATAGCCCAGCCAGTTGGTCACCATACTCAGGCTCATTACCCGGGTAATGGTCGGCACATCCAGACCGTAGCGTGAATAGAGCCGATAGCGCAGCGCCACGCCACCCACTATGGCGCCCATGTTCAAGTTGAAGGCATAGCAGACAAAGGTCACCGGCAGCACTTCACGGATGCGCATAGCATGACCGGTATACGCACGCCCCAGCAGGTCAAAGCAGCTATAGGTGGCGTAGCTGACCAGCGCAATGAGCGCGCCGATGGCCAGGGTGCTCAGGGGGTAATCGCGCAGGGTGGTAATGACTTCGGCCCAGTCGACATTGCGTGCTAGGTAAAACAGCAGCACCGGCACCGCGATGAAAAAACACCATGTCAGTATCCGCTTGGCCCAGAACCACCATGAACGTTTCGGTGATGGGGCAGCGCTTTGGTCGGCATTGCTCAAGAGGTTTTCTCCTGATTCAGCTGCAGCTCGGGTTCGGCACTAGCATCATTCGCCGGCTCAAGGTGCGGGCGCAGCAGCTTCATCATCGGCACATGGGCCGGCAGCTGACCGGCCATGGCGGGAAAGCGGCGGATGAAATGAAAGCACATCACGGTCAGTGGGGCACGCCACCAGGATCCGCGCATGGCAGTTTCCAGGGACACCTGCTGGCATTTTTCGGCAACCAGTTCCTTCAAGTGCTGGTGCAACTGCTGGTTGAACGGAGGATGGCGGATGATCAGGTTGGCTTCCAGGTTCAGCGACAGGCTCAGGGGATCCAGGTTACTCGAACCCACAGTGGCCCATTCCTGATCGACCAGCGCGACCTTGCCGTGCAGCGGCCGCTCGCGATATTCATAGATGCTCACGCCGTCACGCAGCAGATAGTTATACAGCAGCTTGGCGCAGGCCCGGACCCAGGGCATATCGGGTTGGCCTTGAAGGATCAGCGTCACATCCACGCCGCGCCGCGAGGCATTGCGTAATTCGCGCATCAGCCGGTACCCGGGGAAAAAGTAGGCATTGGCAATCACCAGCCGATAGTTGGCACTGCGGATAGCCTGCAGATACTGGCGTTCGATATCGGTTGGGTGCAGATCATTGTCGCGAATCGCCACGCGCATTCGCGCATCACCGGTGAAACGTGGCAGGCCCTGCATGGCGGGCAGGCTGCGGCGGGGGCGGCCACCTTCACGGTTCTGCCGAAACAGATCCAGGCTGGCACGGTGAATGTCCACCACAATAGGACCGGTAACGCGTACCGCGTAGTCCTGTTTGGCCATGGGCCCGAAGTCGGCCAAGTGATCGGCACTGAAGTTGATACCGCCGACAAAGGCCTCTTCGCCGTCGACGACGACGATCTTGCGGTGCAGGCGCCGAAACATGTTGGTGCGGTATCCGAGGATTTTCGGCTTCGGATCAAACATGTGCAATTTCACCCCGACGCTGGTCATCGCCGCCACAAAGGGCTTACTCAGATCAGCGGTGCCATAGCCGTCAACCATCACCTGGACTTCGACACCGCGGCTGGCGACCTCAATCAGTATCTGCTGCAGCTCATTGCCGACCTTGTCCTCGAAGATGATGAAGGTCTCCAACAACACCTGCTTTTGCGCAGCGCGGATGGCGGCAAAAACGGCGGGGAAGTAGGCTTCGCCGTTGATCAACAGTTCGACATCGTTACCTTCACGCCAGATATAGCTCATAGATGGATCTCCACCACCAACGGGACGTGGTCGGACAGGTGCGACCAGGGCCGTTTTGACAGGACTTCAGGGTTATGGGTACTGGCGTTGCGCACGTAAATGCGGTCCAGCCGCAGTAACGGCCAGCGCGCCGGAAAACTTTTTGCTGGTGCCCCATGCGCTTTGACAAAGGCTTCTTCGAGGCCGCGCTCGGCGAGCTGCGCATCGGCTTGCTGGCGCCAATCATTGAAATCGCCGGCGACGATTACCGGCGCATCGGGCGCCAGGCTGTCGAGCAGCCCGCCAAGCAGGTGCAACTGCTGGGTGCGGTGGCTTTCGCGCAAGCCCAGATGCACGCAAATGGCATGCACTTCTTTATGGCCCGGCACATCCAGGATCGCGTGGAGCATCCCGCGTTCCTCTGTACCATCTATGCTCACATCCAGATTGTTGAACTCGAGAATCGGGAACTTGGACAGTAGCGCGTTGCCATGGTGACCTTCGGGATATACCGCGTTGCGGCCGTAGGCAAAATCCTGCCAGAGGCTATCGGCGAGAAACTCGTAATGCGGTACGTCCGGCCAGTCACGCACCCTCTTGCCATGGCGGTGGTGTGCGCCGAGTACTTCCTGAAGAAAGACAATGTCCGAACTGGTGGTTTGCACTGCATCGCGCAGCTCCGGGAGAATAAAACGTCGGTTCAGCCAGGCAAAGCCCTTGTGCGTGTTGACGGTCATTATCCGCAGGCAGTGAACCTCGGGCGCCGTTTGGGTAGGGCGTTTGGGTATCGGATTGGGCATGTTCATGCGAGCTTCTCCGTCATCTCGCCTGGAGTGACTTCGAGTGTGTCGGTCAGCGTGAGTTTTTCCAGCAGGCGCCGAGCATCAAAGGGAGCACGTACTTTGATATCGTTATCGAAATAGCAGAACAGGTCTCGCGAGCTGCGTTTGGATGGCTGCTTTTTCGATACCCGCTGGGCGTCACGCGGTTGTGCTCCGGAGGTCCAGCTGCGTATGCGTTTTTCCCAATGAGTCAGGGCTTTTTCGCTGTAACCGCTGCTGTACAGCTGCTTGTCACCGTGCAGGCGCAGGTAGAGAAAATCACTGGTGACGTCTTCCAGAAACGGCCATTTGCCCGCCGTGTCTGCTATGACCAGCGCTACCTTGTATTTGCGTAACAACGCGATAAATTCGTCGCAGGCAAAACTGGAATGGCGGATTTCCACTGCATGGCGCAGGCGCGTTTTTGCTGGCAGCTTGGATGTCGGCTGCGGTTCGCCGCGTGTGGCCTGGGCCGCGCAGCGGCGAGCAGCGCTGACCGTCGCGGGCAACAGGCTCAGAAAGTGGCCAAAGCGTTCTGGGTCGAACTTGAAGCTGGGCGGGAATTGCCAAAGGGTAGCCCCGAGCTTGTCGCCTAATTCCAGCACCCCCGAAGCGTAAAAGTTGGCGATGGGTTCTTCGACATCGCGCAAGCGTTTTACATGGGTGATATAGCGTGGCGCCTTGACGCTGAAAACAAAGTTATCCGGCGTGTCCGCGTACCAGCCGGCATAGCGTTCCGGTGTTTGCAAGGCGTAGAAGGAGCCGTTGATCTCAATCGAACTGACTGCCCGGGAGGCGTAGGCGAGCTCCTGACGCTGCTTCAGACCTTCCGGATAGAAGTCGCCGCGCCACGGCGCATAACGCCAGCCGGAAATGCCGATATGGATATCACTCACTAACCCACTACCCCCAAATAGCCAAGGCTATTGCTCGCTTACGTTACCTTTTCCGACTGATTGATCCGCGCTTAGTTCATGCAGCGTCGTCCCTGTGCAGTTCAAACAGCAGCAGCGATCTGTTGGTGACCATGAATTGGCTGGCCAGGTCATGTTGTTCTTCATGACTAAGCTCAGGGCGGTGGGTATCGAGCAAACAGATCCAGTG
Source organism: Halopseudomonas laoshanensis (assembly GCF_008365385.1). Taxonomy (GTDB): domain Bacteria; phylum Pseudomonadota; class Gammaproteobacteria; order Pseudomonadales; family Pseudomonadaceae; genus Halopseudomonas; species Halopseudomonas laoshanensis. The sequence continues at coordinate 180,088 of NZ_QOVF01000001.1, forward strand.
GGTGCCCTGGGGGACTTCGGGCAGATGGAAATTCACCACATCGTCATGCGCGTTGAAGACCATCAGCATGGTCGAGTCATCCCCTTTGCGGCGCATGCCAGTGGGTCGCGCACGTCCATCCAGCAGCATGCCGATGCATTTGGCGTTCGAGTCCTGCCACTGGTCCTCGTGCATCTCCGAACCGTCGGGTGACAGCCAGGTGACGTCCTTGACCTCCAGTTCCTCATCGTAGTCGCCGACCAGAAAGCGGCCGCGGCGCAGGATTGGATAAGCCTTGCGCAACTTGATCACACGCCGGGTGAAGGCGAGCAAACTGCGGCCTTCATCGTCAATATCCCAGTGGATCCAGCCCAGCTCATTGTCCTGGCAGTAGACGTTGTTGTTGCCGTTTTGCGTGCGGCTGAACTCGTCCCCGGCGAGCAGCATCGGGGTGCCTTGGGAGAGCAGCAAGGTGGCCATCAGATTACGCATCTGGCGGGCGCGCAACTCGCGGATCTCCGGGTCGTCTGTAGGGCCTTCACAGCCATGATTATGCGAGTGGTTATTGTCGTTGCCGTCGTTGTTGTCCTCACCATTGGCTTCGTTATGTTTCTGGTCATAACTGACCACGTCGCGCAGGGTGAAGCCGTCGTGGGCGGTGATGAAGTTGATCGAGGCGAAAGGTCTGCGCCCGCGCTCGTTGAAAAAGTCGCCTGATGCGGTGAGGCGGCTGGCCAGTTCGCCGAGCTGGTTTTCCTGGCCCATCCAATAGGCCCGAACCGTATCGCGAAAGCGGTCGTTCCATTCCATCCAGCCGGGTGGAAACCCGCCTACCTGATAGCCACCGGGGCCACAGTCCCAAGGTTCGGCAATCAGTTTTACCTGGCTGAGGATCGGGTCCTGACGGCAGGCGACAAGAAAGCCGTGGCGCTCATCAAAGCCGTGGGCATGCCGAGCCAGGATGGTTGCCAGATCGAAGCGGAAGCCATCGACCTGCATCTCCGTGGCCCAATAGCGCAGGGAATCCGTGACCATCTGCAGCACGCAGGGGTGGCCCATATCCAGCGTGTTACCGGTGCCGGAGTCGTTGATGTAGTAGCGTTTTTCCTCGGGCATCAGCCGGTAATAGGTGGCATTGTCGATGCCGCGCATGGACAGCGTCGGCCCTAGCTCGTTGCCTTCGGCCGTATGGTTGTAAACCACATCCAGCAGCACCTCGAGGCCTGCCTCATGCATTTGCGCGACCATCTCCTTGAATTCGGCGATGCGGCCACTGGCCAGATAGCTGGGATGCGGGGCAAAGAAACCGATGCTGTTGTAACCCCAGTAGTTGTTCAGGCCCTTGTCCAGCAGGTGCTGGTCATTGACGAACGCATGGATTGGCAACAGCTCGACACTGGACACGCCGAGCGATTTGATGTGTTTGATGATCTCGGGGTTCTTCAAACCAGCGAAGGTACCGCGGAACGTTTCCGGCACATCGGGGTGCAGCATGCTGGTGCCGCGCACGTGGGTTTCGTAGATGATGGTATTGTTCCAGGGCACCTGAACCTTGCGCTGCTCGCCCCAGGTAAAGGCTGGATCAATGACCTTGGCCTTGGGCATAAAAGGCGCACTGTCGCGCTCGTCGAAGCTCAGATCGGCATCCGGTGAGCCGATGGTGTAGCCGAACAGGCTTTCGTCCCAGCACAGTTCACCCACCAGTTGCTTGGCGTAGGGGTCTATCAGCAACTTGTTGTGATTGAAACGGTGCCCGGCCTGGGGGTCATACGGACCATAAACGCGGTACCCGTAGATCTGCCCAGGATGGGCATCCGGCAGGTAAACGTGCCATATTTCGTTGGTGTACTCCGGCAGTGCAATACGTTCCAGTTCCACTTCGCCCTTGTGATCAAACAGGCAGAGTTCAACGCGGGTAGCGTGCGCGGAGAACAGCGCAAAGTTGACGCCCAGGCCATCCCAGGTGGCACCGAGCGGGAAGGGTAGCCCCTCCTTGACGCGCGAGCGTTGGGTCGGCTGGAACTGGGCGCGCTCGGGCTGTCGGTGCTTGGTCATCTGGGTTATCTCGCAATTATTGATCGGTGGACTTGCCGGGTTTAGCTGTTTTGGAAGCGCTGGCCGACGGCTTCTTGACCGCCGCCTTGCGTGCGCCGGGGGTGCCTAGAAGCGCCGGTTTTTCTGCCTGGGTTTCGGCTAGGCTAGGGGCCTTGCGGGTGCGCTTGATCTTGCCGGGCGGCGCGGCCGTGTCACCGTGGCTTTCGCTTTCTACCAGTTCACGGGCCAGTGCCCAGTGTTCCTCTGTTTTGCCCTCTGGTCGGCCTTCGTTCTCCCAGATCTGGTAGGCGAGTTCACGGATGCGTTGCTCGTCATGGCTCATGAATTAACTCCTGTGGTGGTGGTCATGAACTGGTGAACAGGGCGACGGGAAAATGCGCCAACAAAGTGCCGACAGCCAGTGTTTCCTGCCCTGGGTGCTGTTGAGTTGGACCTAGCACGCTGGTCCAAGTGCGATCTTTCAGATGACCGGGCATCTGAATGCGGGTATCGCCCCAGCGCTCCACAGCGACTTGCGGAAAAGCTTGGCGTGCGACCAGATCAGAGGCCAGACGCGGCACCAGGACGAGCAGCAGGCGGCCCTGATATTCACGTAAAAAGGCCAGAGCCTGGTGCTTTTGCGCACCCTCCATTTCCAACGGGAGATAACTGCCAGAACTGAATAGCTGTGGATCTGCTTTACGCTGCTGCAAGGTACGCGCGATCAGATATTGTTTGATCCGACCATCGCGCCAATGTATCAACAGCTCACGCTCGGACACAGGCTCGGCTAGAGCGCCTATCCTCGCCGCGTAATCCACGGGCCGGCGGTTGTCTGGATCCACCAGGCTGAAATCCCAGAATTCTGTGCCCTGGTAAATATCTGGAACGCCGGGGCAGCAGAGTTTCAGCAGGCACTGGGCAAGACTGTTGAGTGCGCCGGCCGGAGCAAGCTCGGCAGCGGCTTTCGCCAGGCTGGCGCGCAGAGGAGCGGCATCCGGTTGTTCGAACAGGCCATGCAAATACTGCTGGCAGGCTTCCTCGTAGGCGCTATTGGGTGCGGTCCAGCCACTGTGCAGTTTGGCTTCGCGTAGCGCCTTCTCTTGCCAGCCCTGGAGCCGTTGGGCGTAGTCGTGGCGCTGTGCGCTGTCTCCCAGGTTCAAATCAAGTGGCCAGCTTGCGAGTATCGACTGAAACAGCATCAGCTCGTCCGCAGGGGAGGGTGCCTGTTCCTCGGCTATCTGGCTGCGCAGAGGTGCCGCGAGGTTGCGCCACTGGCGGGTTTTTTCCGCGTACCAGGCGCTGCGCTCACTGACCACCGCCAGCCGCGCACGGGTATCTTCTCCACGCTTGTGGTCATGGGTGGCGGTGGCCAGCAGGGTGTTTGGGCAGGCTATGGCGCGCGCCACATTGAATGCGTGGAAGGCCTCGATCGAGGAGGCAAAGTGTTGTGGATCAAAGCCCACGTCGTTCCGCGACAACAATGCGCCGTACCGATAGAAAGCCGTATCCTCCACCGCTTTGGCCGCGGCCGGCGCGGTGAGCTGGTGAAAGCGAGTTAGCGTGCGTTGGCGTAATGAGCGGTAGGGTCCGGGAGGCAATTGTGCCAGTGGTTCGGCACCCAGCCAGGCGTTGAGCTGTTCCAGCAACGCCGAATCGGCTTCCGGCAGGCTGTTCTTGGCACCCTGCAGCGCTTGCTGGAACACCGCCTCATCTGCCTGACTGCGTCCCGCCGCGGCGGCATAGGTGCGGTAGACCGGAAAGTGCGCGACCAGCTCCAGCAGGCCCCGGCGGATGGCATTCAAGGTAATGTCGCGCGTGGCAAGATCGGCGCGGGAGATTTGCAAAAGATTGTCGGAAACGCTATCGAAATCACTTGCCAGAGAATGAGTCAGCACCAGCCTGCGCGCCTGCTCCACCTCGCGCATAAAGTTTGCCGGGCGGCCGGTCAGCCTGTGCCAGTGGGTCTGCAAGGGATGACCACCCATGGGGTCGTGCTGCAGCAGCGAGACCTGGTTCATGAACTCATAGCCCGTCGTGCCATCGGCGCCCCATTGCGGCTCCAATACTTCACCTGCGCCGAGTATTTTCTCCACGTGAATGGGAAAGGGGATGAGGTCAGGAGCGCATATTTGTTCGACGCGCCGGCGCAGCCTGCGGCAGTAGGCCCGCGGATTGGCCAGGCCGTCGATATGATCAATGCGCAGACCGTCAACTTTGCCATCGCTGATCAGCTGGAACACCTTGGCATGGCTGGCTTCGAACACGTCGCCACGCTCGGCGCGCAGGCTGATCAATTCGTTGATATCGAAAAAGCGCCGCCAATTGATCTCGTCGTTGGCCGTGCGCCAGTTGGCCAGACGGTAGTGTTGGCGCTCAAGCAGGTGATGGAGCCGGTCGTGCCGCTCTCCGACTTCTTGCGGGTCGGGGTTGAGACGCGCCAGCGCGTAGTGAATCAGATCGTCGGTAGTGCCTTCCTGGCAGAGCGCGGCCAGCTCCAGACAGAGTGCTGACGCTTGGCTGAACGGATCAACGGCATCCTCGAGCGCGTCAAAACGGATCCCCAGGTCGTTCAATCGGGCATCCTGGGTATGCTGCAGAATGTTGCCGTAGCTGGGAGGCGTGAGCGGCACACGGTGGTCAAAATAGTGCAGGCAAAATTGTCCTGCTTGTTTGTCCAGCACCACTTTCAAGTCGCCTGCGTCAAGCTCTGCAGCATAGTCGGTGGCAAGGATAGGCAGCAGCACGCGGCCCTTGAGCAACGGATTGGGGCTGTCCCATTGAATATCGAAAAATTCCGCATAGGGGCTGACCCGGCCCCATTCCAATACGCTCCGCCACCAGGGATTGAGGTGAGTGACGGCCATATGGTTGGGTACAATATCCAGTATCAGGCCCATGTTCCGTGCACGTAGACCGCTGACGAGGCGATCAAAAGCGGGCTCCCCACCCAGCTCGGGATCGATCTGGGTGGGGTCTATCACGTCATAACCGTGGGTCGAACCAGGCTTTGCGGTCAGCAGCGGTGAGGCATAGACATGGCTGATTCCCAGATCAGCAAAGTAGTCGAGCAGCAGCAGCGCATCATCCAGAGTGAACTCCGGATGAAACTGCAGCCGTACGGTGGCTCTTAATGGGGTCATGGCTTTGCTTTCTCTACTGTGTCTGCCGGTGTTGACTGCGGACTGTGTGGCGGCGATGCGTCGACTGCCAGCCTGACGTTGTTAAGCCGGGCCAGACGTTCAGCCGTGCGCGCGTCGTTGAGCAGTTGCTCCACTGGTTGGGTCCAGCGTCGGCGCCAGTTGGGATGTTCGTCGCCGGGCCCAGGCAGGTTGGGCTGTTCTGCGCTGGCCAGGGCGTCCTCCAGTGGCAACAGCACCAGCGGCGCCGGAGTTCTGCCGATAAAGCCGATGGCGGCGGTGAGTTGCTGCTCGGGGTTCGTCGTCGGTTGGAGTAGTTCGCCTGCATCCAGCAGCGCCTGAAGCAAAGCGCTCTTGTCGATTTCGCGCTGCTCTCGATCCTGTTGACTTTGCTCCGAATCACGTTGGCCAACCTGTTCTCGCCACTCAATGTCGCGCCCGTTAAACCAGCCCATCAAGCTCGGCAGATCATGGGTGGTGGTGGTCGCCAGCGCCGCATTCGACCATTTTTCCGGGGCGATGAAGTGGCCACCCTCATGTTCGAACTGCAACACGCGCATGCCGAGCAAATGCTTGTCCGTCAGGCTGGCGCGTAGTTCAGGGGCCACCGTGCCCAGATCCTCACCAATGACCAATGCATGATGGCGCCAGGATTCCAGGGCGACCAGGTGCAGAAGGTCATTCAATGGATAATTGAGGTAGGCCCCGGCAGAGGAGGGCGCCCCACGGGGAATCACCCATAAGCGCTGTAAGCCCATGACATGGTCAATACGGATGCCGCCCGCGTGGGCCAGGTTGGCTCGCAGCATATCGATAAAGGCGCTGTAACCCTGGCGCTGTAAGCCATCGGGTGAGAACGCCGAAACGCCCCAGTCCTGGCCCTGCTGGTTGAGGATATCCGGTGGTGCACCCACGCTGACGTCTGCCAGCAACTGGGTTTGCCGGGCCCAGGCAAGACTGCCTGTGCCATCGGCGCCCACTGCCAGGTCGGCGATCACACCGATGTGCATGCCGCTGCTGCGGGCGACTGACTGTACCCGTTCCAGACTGCACGCGGTCAACCACTGGCAGAACGCGTGGAAATCAACCTCGTGCCTATGCTCCTGGGCAAACCGGTCTACAGCCGAGCCATTCGGATCGCGATAAGGCTCGGGCCACTGACGCCAATCGCCGGGGTGTCCGCTCGCGAGCATATGCGCGTGTAACGCTTCGAACCGGCAGTGCTGTTCCAGCGTGTCGCCACTGCGTTGACAGAAATGGCTGAGATCCTTCGTCAGCGGGTTACTGGCTTTGCAGAACTCTTGGTACAGGTGTCGCCATAGCTGTCCGCGCACTTTGGCCACACCAACCCAGTCAATCAGGGGTAGCTGTTCAAGCCGATCCCATTCCTGCCGCAGGCCGATGTCCTCAAGCGCCTGTTGCACCAGGGAGTCACCCAATACTCGGGCGGGCGAGGCATACAGCGGATTCAGCAGCAGCCGGCTTGAGGGTGAATAGGGGCTGTATTGTTCCGGGCGGGCACTGAACATGGCGTGAATCGGACTGATGGCTACCGCATCCGCGCCTTTGCTGGCGGCCTGCCTGACCAGCGTCTCCAGCGCCAGGGTATCGCCCAGGCCGCCATCACCTTGGCGGCGTAGCGAATACAGCTGGGCAGACAACCCCCAGATGTGACTGCGCTGCCCCTCGGTGAGCTGGCTGACGCTTTGGCAGCGCAGCGGCGCCGTGGCCAGGGTCAGTTTGGTCTCTGCGATCATCAGTTGGTGATAGCCGCAGCTAGAGATTGGTGGCAGCCGGCCTTGTTCATCCAGGCGGCCGCTCACATTGCCACCCTGTTCCAGCTCTATTCTAAATGCGCTGCCCGCCGGAAACCGCTCCTGCAAGGAACAGGGATGATCGACCAGCGCCATAACAAGAGGGCCTTCCTTCGCCAGACGCAGCCGCTCGCGTTGTTCAGCCAGGCTAGCGCGAATCTGCTCGTCATTCTGCGCGGGAAGGCCCAGGGCACTCAACACCCCCTGCAATGCCTCAGGCGTCAGTTGTTGCGGTTGGCCGAAGGCGTCATCCCAGCGCAGCGTGATGCCGACGGCCGCGGCCAGTGCCATGAGCGATGTGTCGTTCATGCTTCGGCTTCCACGCTGACAACCACGCTGAGAGGTGGTAAATGATTGGCGGCTCCAGCGACATCCTCGCCGTAAGCGAATATCACCTTGGCAGCTTTGGTCAAAGGTGGTGTTGTCACCGACGTCTCTGACAGGTTCAGGTCGATGCGCAACCGGCTCTGATTACCCAGGGTCCAGGAAGCGGTCACCGCTTTGTCAGCCAGTACATGCGCCGCTTCAGCGCGGCTACCGACAAGGTGTGGAATGATGTATTGATGGCGAATCTGCAGTAGTCGACGATAGTAGTCAGCCCACTCCCGATGCTTGGGAAGTTCCAGGTCAGACCAGTTTGGCTGAGATGCCTGGAAAGTCGCGACAGCATTCGGATCGGGTATGTGGTTGCGGGCAACGGCGTCGGCAAAGGCGGAGAATTCGGAGAACTCGTTACGCCGGCCTTCGCGCACTGCCTGCGCCAGTTCGTCGTGGTAATCGGTGAAAAACTGAAAGGGTTGTTCGCTGCCCCATTCTTCACCCATGAATAACAGCGGAATCATTGGGCTTAACAGCAACAGCGCGGTAGCGGCTTTTAGCGCAGGTTGTTCGGTGAGGTGGATCAAGCGCTCGCCGAGCGCTCGATTGCCCACCTGGTCATGATTCTGCAGGAACAGGACAAACGCCGTGGGAGGCAACTCGCCGCTGGGCTCGCCGCGCGCTACGCCATGCCGGTTGGGCTCGCCCTGATAGACAAAACCTTCCTGCAGACAGCGGGCCAGTTTATGAGTGGTGTCCGTGGCGAAGTCGGCGTAGTAACTTTCGCTTTCACCGGTAAGCAGGGCGTGCAGGGTATTGTGCCCGTCGTCGTTCCATTGGGCGTCGAACCCTTCGGCCAGCAAACTTGCGTCGTTGTGTTCATTTTCCAGCACCAGGTGCACATGGCGCTCGGGCGGTAAAACACTGCGTACCTGGCTGGCGAGTTCCACCAGGAAGCTCTGTTCGCTGATCGCGTGTGCGGCGTCCAGACGCAGACCGTCGACGCGGTAGTCCTGCAACCACATCAAGGCATTTTCACAGAAGAACGAGCGAACCGCTTGCCGACGAAAATCGATAGCCGGACCCCAGGGAGTTACAATATCCGTGCGAAAAAAATCCGCGGCGTACTCGCCAAGATAGTTGCCTTCCGGCCCGAAGTGGTTGTACACCACATCGACAAACACCATCAGCCCCAGCGCGTGGGCCTGGTCTATAAGTTCACGCAGTTGCTCGGGGGTGCCGTAGGAGGACTGGGGCGCAAAGGGTAATACACCGTCATAGCCCCAGTTGCGCTGCCCGGGCACTTCATTCAAAGGCATGAGCTCAATCGCGGTAACACCCATCTCGGCTAGTCGCGACAATTGCGCTTGAATGCCGCTGTAGCCGCCCATGACGCCGGGGTGAACTTCGTAGAGCACCGTTTCATGCCAAGGGCGCCCTAGCCAGTTGCTGACCTGCCAGCTATAAGAATGCGGGTCGATCACACAACTGGGCCCCGCGGCGCCCTCGGGCTGCCAGCGCGATGCCGGGTCAGGCACCTCCAGCTGGTGATCTATGCGGAAACGGTAGCGGCAACCAATAGCCTCTGGCACCCGTGCGGTAAACCAGCCGTCCTGCTCAGCGGTCATGACCAGTTCTGGCCTGTCCGCTATAGCCCTGTCTGCCATAACAAGGGTGACGTTCCGAGCATTCGGCGCCCAGAGAGAAAAGTGGGTGCTACCATCAGCCTGTACTTGAGCGCCATGTTGTGGGGTCACCGTGACCGTCTGCCTCACAGTGACTGCGTCCTCTGATCCCTACCGGGCCGAGCGAGGCTGGCGAACAACGATTGTTCCGCCAGACTGTGATACAGCTGAGCGTAGGGTTTGGCGGCCTGCAGCCAGTATTGGGGCGCCTGCATGGCCTTGCAACGCATGGCCTCAAGTAACGGTGGCAGCAGGTAGGTATTCAGCGCCCGCTCGATAGCCCCGGCAAAGCTGTCAGCGGTCATCTCATCGAACAGGAAACCCGTCTGGTCATCTTCAATGGTGTCGGCCAGCCCACCGGTACGATGGGCTATAGGCAGCGAACCGAAGCACTGCGCATAGCTCTGACTCAGCCCACAGGGTTCATAACGCGACGGCATCAACAGAAAATCACTGCCAGCAAACATGCGCCGGGCATCGGCTTCATTGAAACCGCGATGAAAGCCGACATGCTCCGGGAATCGCTGCGCAAGCTGGGCAATCATCTGCTCCAGTTCCGGCTGACCCTGCCCGAGTACTACCAGCCGGCCGCCACCGGCGATAATCTGTTCAATAACGCCGGGCAGCAGGTCCAGCCCTTTTTGCTCAACCAGGCGGGAAACAATCGCAAACAGCGGACCCTCCGAGGGTTGCAAGCCGAATAACTGCTCGACATACCGTGTATTGGCATGCCGTGCCTCCCACTCGCCGGCACTGAAGTTCTGGATCAAATGGGAATCGGTTTGCGGATCCCAGCATTTGTCGATGCCGTTTACAAAGCCGCTGAGTTGCTGATTCTCCGCTCTCTGGCTGAGTAAGCCATGCAACCCACAACCCATTTCGGGTGCGGTGATTTCCTCAGCGTAGGTCTTGCTGACGGTTGTTATGTGGTCGGCGTAGGTGAGGCCTGCCTTGAGAAACGACAGCTTCCCGTAAAACTCCACCCCGTCGAGATTCAGCGCCTCGGGTGGCAGACCCAACTCTACCGCACAGTGCATCTCACACAGACCCTGGTAAGCCAGGTTATGGACGGTAAACACGGTAGGCGTATGTTGGCCACGCCAGGTCATGTAGGCCGGGGTGAGAGCTGCAGGCCAGTCATGCGCATGCACCAGATCCGGCTGCCAACTGGGGCAGACCTCGCCAGATGCCAGGGCGGCAGCGGCAAGACCAAAGCGCGCGAAACGTATGTGATTATCCGGCCAGTCGCGGCCATTGCTATCGCCATAGGGCGTCCCGGGACGGTCATAGAGCTCCGGGCAGATGACCACATACAGGGTCAAACCATCCTCAAGCGTCATCCTTCCGATCTGGCAAGGCGGCAGGGCGGCATAGCCCGGCAAATCAGCGATGATCTGGATAGGATAGCCGCTGTTGATTACCTGCGGATAGCCAGGGACCATGACTCTGACCCAGTGATACCGCGACAAAGCACGGGGTAAAGCGGCAGAAACATCGCCCAAGCCGCCGACCTTGACCAGGTCTGCCAGTTCGGACGTCACAAACAGGACTTTCTTGCGATGGATGGGCAGGATATCAGCCGGTTCCTGAATCAGGGTAGGCTCGATCGGTGCGCCGCGAGTGTTGCTTTCGATTGTCTCCTTAGTCAGAGCCTTACCCATGCTGCCATCCTCCGCGCAGTTATTGAAACTGCAAAAATTGATCAATGCTGCGTCAATGACGCAGCTGCAAGATGCTTTTCTAGTCAAAAGGCGGGTTCGGGAGAAACAGCTTGAAACAACGCCCCTACATGGAAAATGACCGGGCTATTTTTCAAAAGTTTCGACTTTTTTGGCGGGTTCAGTGGAAAAAAATAGCTTGAACTTTTACTGACCCAATCAGGGTGTTTTCACGGCTTGGACGGTCGGCAACACCTGGCTCAGAATCCAGGGGGGTGGCGGTCCTTGAGATAGGGCAGTAACAGATTGAAAGCCTTGCTAAAAAACACCTCCAGGCGACTATCCATAACCATTTCGTTAATCGCAGCAGGTAAGGTTTCCTCGTGGCGAGTAGACTGATCGGCCGCGAAATACTGCTCATGTATCACTCGCTGCTTATTTTCCTCAGCCAATACCTGATAAGTGCTGGCTTTCGCATCACCCTGCCGCCGCACGCTCAAAGTAAGGCGGCTGAGTGAGGGGTCAATCCGTTCGAAATGCGCACTGGCCTCAAGGTTCTGGCTTTCAGCATAGCGGCACGCGCGGTTGAACCCGGGTAGTCCACAGCTTTCAAGGCGCTGCGCCAAGGTTTCATTGTGAACGTCCTGCTGGCTGTTATTGGGCAGATGATCATTCATGGCTTTCTCCTGACTTAGCCTGTGACGGTGATAACGGCGTAGATGCTCAGCTGCTTAGAGGGCAAGGACCGCTGTTAAGTGCCATGAATCTGTATGCCGGGCTCGCCTGATTAGTTGGAGAGTGCGCTGCGGTGGGGCGCAATTCTCATTTGCGTGGTCTTTGCTATGGTGCCGGTAGCCTGTGGCAAAAACCCCTGATAAGCTCGGGGTTTTATTTCGCCCATTCGGGGCTCATCGATTGAGGTAAGCATGAAGCGTAATTTACTGGCAGCCAGCGTTGCACTCAGTATTCTCACCCTGGCAGGTTGTGGGGAAAAAGAGCCGGAGCTTTCCAGCTCTATCCAGCAGGCCTCCTACGGTATTGGTCTGAACATGGGCGAAAGTCTGCTTAACGATGGTCTGGATGATATTGATCCGGATGCGCTGGCGCTGGGTATGCAAGATGCATTGGGCGGGACTGAGCCGCGTTTGAGTGAAGAAGAACTGACCGCAGCATTTACCGAGCTGCAGACGCGCGCTGAAGAGCGCAGCACCGAGCTGGCTGAAGAGGCGTTGTCGGCCAATGAAGACTTTCTGGCAGAGAATGCCAAGCGCGAAGGCGTAACCACCACCGCCTCAGGCTTGCAGTATGAAGTGATCACCGAAGGTGAGGGCGAAGAGCAGCCCGCAGAGAGCGATGTAGTAACAGTGCATTATGAAGGCAAGCTGGTAGACGGAACTGTATTTGATAGCTCCATCAGCCGCGGCGAGCCAGTGGAACTGCCAGTTAATGGCGTCATTCCTGGCTGGGTTGAGACCCTGCAGTTGATGAATGTGGGCGACAAGTGGAAGGTCACCATTCCGAGCGAACTGGCCTATGGCGCGCGTAGCCCGAGCCCGGTGATTCCGCCGAATTCAGTGCTGGTGTTCGAGCTGGAACTGCTTGGCATTCAAGGCGAAGAATAAGCCTTGCTGACGTAGCGCGAAAGTAACACTGCCTGAGGCTCGAAACAGAGCGTTCGAACCTCAGGGTGTTACTGTTATGCACATTCTGAAGTAACACTCAATAATCTTTTTCCGCTTTATCGGTGTTTTCTTCTAAGTAATTAAGTAGTTGATTTTAAACGTTTTTATAGTTGGTTAAAAAACATTCATTTTCACTGCTACCGCATTCTTCAAGGCTCCTGGCCTTTTCCCCATACGTTGTGCACAGACTTATCCACAGATGTTGTGGGTAACTGATAAACCTGCCCTGCAGCCCCGTAAATACGTTTGCGCAGGCAATTGCTCGGCTGGAATTACGCTGTGGGAGAGGTGATCAGCGTCGGCATCGATGCTTCGGCATGCAGTCAGGATGCGACTGGCTAAGTCAATAGATAAAAGAGTCGGGGGGAAGAACTACTGCGGATAGGCTGGGTAACGCTGCCCCAAACCCGACGGCCAAAACAACCGAACGGGTTTGGATGGAGAGATATTTAGCTGGCGTCGGCTACTTGATGTTGCAGCTCCAGCAGGTCGATGAGAATCTGCCCGGTTTCAGCCAGGAAAGGATCCTCTTCGGCGTCATCTTCGTCGGCAACAGCCGGGTTCAGCTCAAGTAACGGATCGGTTTCTTCCAGTTCCTTAAGCGGCTCTTCACCCCGAGCCACCCGACGCTGGTTTTCCAGCTTCAGCAGGGTCGCGTCGAAGGCATCCTGTTGCTCACGGCGCACGGCTTCGTTCAGCGGCAGGTACTCGCGATCCTTGATCCCACGGTCCAGCTCAACCCTGGCGAGCGTGTAGGTAAACTCCGGGTCGTTGGCCGCCCGTAGTTGGTGGCGCTCGTTAAGACGTTTGACGAAGGGGCTGACCTGATTGCCAATAGCGTAGTCAGCCGGCTCTATGGTGTCCCAGGGTAGCGCGCGGGGCAGATAGCTTTCGCCGATCTCGGTGGTATCGAGCAGCGAGGGGTAGGTGATATCTGGCACTACACCGCGATTCTGCGTGCTTTGCCCGGATACGCGGTAGAACTTGGCCAGTGTCAGTTTCAACTCGCCATGGTTCAGTGGTTGAATGGACTGTACGGTGCCTTTGCCGAAGGTGGGTTCGCCCACCACCAGCGCGCGACCGTAATCCTGCATGGCCCCGGCAAAAATTTCCGAGGCCGAGGCAGACAGGCGGTTGACCAGCACAGCCATGGGGCCCTTGTAGGAAATGCCCGCGTCGGGATCATCCAGCACCTGTACCTGCCCATCGGTGTCGCGTACCTGCACCGTGGGGCCGCGATCAATAAACAGGCCGGTCAGTTCGGTAGCTTCCTGCAGCGAGCCGCCGCCATTGTTACGCAGGTCCAGTACCAGGCCATCAACGTTCTCGGCTTCCATTTCTTCAAGCAGGCGCCGCACGTCCCGCGTGGTGCTGCGGTACTCGGGATCACCCCGGCGCTGCGCTTTGAAATCGATGTAAAAACCGGGGACTTCGATCACGCCGATGCGCTGTTCGTTTTCACCGCTGCCATACTTGATGATGGACGAGGCTGCGGCCTGGTCTTCTAGCTTGACGGCTTCACGCACCAGTACCACTTCACGGCTACTCAAGTCGGTAGGTGGGTTACTGGCCGGAATCACTTCCAGGCGGACGTTAGAGCCTTTGGGGCCGCGGATCAGTTTGACGACTTCGTCAAGACGCCAGCCAACGACGTCGACCATTTCCTTTTCTTCCTGGCCAACGGCAATGATCCGATCAGCAGGCGCCAGTTTCTGGCTTTTTGCAGCGGGGCCGGCGGGTACCAGACGGACGATTTTGGTGAATTCTTCATCGGCCTGGAGCACGGCGCCAATACCTTCGAGCGACAGGCTCATGTTGATGTCGAAGTTCTCCGCATTCTCAGGAGACATGTACTGAGTGTGCGGATCATAGACCTGGGCAAAGGCGTTAATGTAGTTCTGGAATACATCCTCGCTGCGAGTTTGGGTCAGGCGCAGGGTCTGGCCCTTGTAGCGCTTGCTCAACAGCTCCTGGATGGCGTCCATATCCCGACCCGCCAATTTCAGTCGTAGTACCTCATCCTTGATCTGATGCCGCCATAACTGCAGCAGATCAATATCAGTCGCAACCCATTCAGCCTTTTCACGGTCGGCCAGAATCTGTTGGTCAGAGCTGAAGTCCAGGCTTTGCAGGTCTTCATCCAGCAGGCTGTTGGCAAATTCCAGGCGCTGGCTCAAACGCTCTATCTGACGCTTATGCATCGCAAAGCCAATGGTCAGATCGCCGGCGAGCAGGAGATCATCCAGACGATAACGGTACTCTTCAAAGGCTTGAATATCCTCTGCAGTAAACAAGCTGCGCTGGGGATCCAATTGACGCATATAACCGTCGAAAATGTCGCTCGACAAAGCGTCGTCGAGGCGAATACGGTTGTAGTGATGGCGGCGTAGAAGCTCAACCGTATTCAGGCTGGCTACCATCTGATCACGCGTGGGCTGGATGCTGTCCAGGTCGAGGTTGGCCGGCTGTTCTTCTGCCACGGCATGAGTGCCGATTGCGAAGAATGCAACTAGGCAGGTGGTACGCAGGCTGTTGAAGCGTTTCATCAAGAGAGAGTATCCAGAATTAGATGGAATTCGTGCTTGCCAGTTTAGGCGCAATAAAGGAGGCTGAGTTCCCGTTTTGATTAACACATATTTCACTATGGAGGCACCGTGAGAGGATTGCAAGCCGAGGGCGGCTCCCTGGAATGGCGTGAACAGCCCGCTGTAGAGCTGCAGGATGGGCAGGTACGAGTGGCTATAAAGGCTGCCGGACTGAATCGTGCTGATTTGTTACAGAAGGCGGGGATGTATCCTCCGCCTGCTGGGGTAACGCCGGTACTGGGATTGGAGTGCGCTGGCACCGTTCTGGAGGTCAAGGGCAACAGTCGCTGGTCTCCGGGTGATCGGGTCTGTGGCCTGTTGGCCGGCGGCGGCATGGCGGAGGAGGTGGTCGTCGATGGCCGGCACCTGTTGCCGGTCCCTGCGGAGTTGAGCTGGGCCGAGGCCGCTGCTCTGCCGGAGGTGTTTGCCACCGCCTGGTTGAACGTGTTCGAGCTGGGCGCCGCGCAGCCGGGTGAGAAGGTGCTTATTCATGCTGGCGCCAGCGGGGTAGGTACCGCGGCGATCCAGATATGTAAAGCGCTGGGCAATCCATGCTGGGTAACGCTGGGCAGTGAAGACAAGCTGCAGGCCTGTATCGCCTTGGGCGCTACCGGCGGGGCTTTGCGCCAGAACGGCATCATGGCCTTGCAGTCTGAAGGTCCGTTCAATGTGGTGCTGGACCCGGTCGGCGGCACTTACGCAGAGCACCATCTAGACCTGATTGCCTTGGATGGTCGTTGGGTGGTTATTGGTTTGATGGGTGGCCGTGAGGCGAAGCTGGATCTGGGCAAGATGCTGGTCAAGCGCATTCAACTGACTGGCTCGACCCTGCGCACCCGCAGCGACAACTACAAGGCGGACCTGCTGGCGCGGATGGAAGAGCGCCTGTGGCCGCTTTTTGCCAAGGGTGAGCTAAAGCCGATGGTAGCCAAAACGTTCAGTTTTGAGCAGGCGGATGCCGCTTTTGCTGAACTGGCTGAGGACAAGATCGTCGGTAAGGTGATTCTGGTCAAAGAGTGACTAGTACCAGCGGCAGTCTATGGTATGCCTGCCGCTGGATGTTTCCGCCAGTACCACCGTTCAGATAAGTTGGGCACTATTAAAGTAGTGTGTCAGCACCTTGATCAAATAGGCCGCATCCTGGCTACCCGCCAGCTCCCTGATTGAATGCATGGCAAAGGTCGGCACACCGATATCCACGGTCCTGACACCTAGACGGCTGGCAGTGATCGGCCCGATGGTGCTGCCACAGCCCATATCACTGCGTACCACAAAACTTTGAACCGGCACCTCGGCCTGATCACACAGGTGACGAAAGAAGGCGGCCGTTTCGCTGTTGGTGGCGTAACGCTGGTTACTGTTGATCTTGATTACCGGGCCGGCATTCAACTTGGGTCCATGATTGCCGTCGTGGCGATCGGCGAAGTTAGGATGTACCGCATGGGCGTTGTCGGCAGAGACCATCACTGAATGTTGTAACGCGCGAATGCGCTCAGCGTTATCGGGTAGCAGGCGCGACAACACGTCTTCCAGGAAGGGACCATCTGCGCCGCACGCGGAGCTGGAGCCAATTTCCTCGTGATCGGTGCAGACCAGCACACACGGCTGGGCGCCGTCGCTCTCCAGCAGAGCGGTCAGCCCGGCGTGGCACGAGAGCAGGTTGTCTAGCCGTGCTGAGCTGAAAAAGTCGCCCTTCAGACCCAGGGTGGCGGGAGCTTGGGTATCGTAGAAACTCAGCTCGTAGTCCAGCACTTGCTCAGCCTGGCAATCCGGGTGTTCGTCCAGCAACTGTTGCTTGAGCAGGTCACGCAATTGTCGTTTCGGCTCGTGGCAATGCGCGAGCAGTGGCGGTAGATCAGTCTGCGCGTTAATCGCCACGCCGTCATTGGCCCCGCGATTAAGGTGAATAGCCAGGCTGGGTATGGTTGCGATAGGACGTTTGAAGTCAATCAACCGGCTGCCCAGGTGCCCATCGCCAGTACGAAAGGTCAACCGGCCAGCGAGAGACAGGTCGCGATCAAACCAGGGTGCAAGCAATGCGCCGCCGTACACTTCCACGCCCAATTGCCAGAGTCCCTGTTGCTCCAGCTCGGGTTGCGGTTTTACCTTCAGGCAGGGGCTGTCGGTATGCGCGCCGACCAGGCGTAATCCGGTGTGCAATTGATCCGGTCGACCGAGGCTGAAGGCGATCAGGGATGAGCCGTTGCGGGTGACCAGGTAGCGCCCACCTTCTTTCAATGCCCAGTCTGTTCGTTCATCCAGATGTTCATAACCGGCAGCAACCAGCCGCTGCGCCAGTTGCTCGGTAGCATGAAAAGGCGTGGGTGATGCCTGGATAAAATCAGCCAATGACTGGTTGATCGCGGAGTGGGTCATGAAATGGTCCTCGTGTACGTCACGGCTCAAAAGGGAGCGGGGCTTTCAAACAGCATGGGCTTGCCATCCACCGGGTGGCGTATACCCAGGCTCGCGGCATGCAGGGCAAGTCTTGGGCAGGCCGCCAGCGCCTGCTCGTGGGCGTAAAGTTGATCGCCGAGCAAGGGGTGGCCGATAGATAACATATGCACGCGAAGTTGATGCGAGCGCCCGGTAATGGGGGTCAGCTCGACCCGGCAGTAGTCGGTATGTCGCTCAAGTACGCGCCAGAATGTCTGTGCGTGCTTGCCGGCGTCATGGTCGACAATATGTCTTGGCTTGTTCGGTGGGTCATAACGCAGCGGCAAATCGATATGCCCGGAATCTGCTTGGGGTTGCCCCCAGCACAGCGCAATATAGGTTTTTTGTGTCTCGCGATCATGGAACTGGCGGGATAACTCACGATGGCTATCGGCGTTTCTGCCGAGGACCAGCAGGCCGGAGGTTTCCCAGTCCAGCCGATGCACGATTCGAGCTTCGGGGTAACCGTTGTCCTGCAGGCGGGTAATCAGGCAGTCCTTGTTGTCCTCGGCACGTCCAGGCACCGATAACAGCATGGACGGCTTACAGACGATCATAAAGGCCGGATCCTCATGCAAGATGCGGATGTCAGTCAGGGGCATGAGCTCACCAGCGGGTTGCACTGGCACCCTGCAGCAGGGTGCCGATTCGTTGCTCAGGGTCCGCTCAGGGACGTTCTGGCAATGTGATGTTGAGTTCCAGAATGGAGCAATCATCCTGGTTTTCCAGGGCGACGTGCACTTGATCGCGGTCGATCTTCACGTACTTGCTGATCACATCAATGATTTCCTGCTGCAACTGCGGCAGGTAATCAGGCTGTGAGCGCTGGCCCCGCTCGTGCGCAACAATGATCTGCAGGCGTTCCTTGGCCATAGATGCCGTTGAAGGTGCTTTCTTGCGATCACGGAAATAGTCGAAAAGACTCATTAGCGACCTCCGAACAGGCGCTGCAGAAGGCCTTTCTTTTGTGCCTCAAGGAAGCGGTGCGGCTTTTCTTCGCCGAGCAGACGATCAACGGCATCGCCGTAGGCCTGACCTGCGTCGCTGGCTTCATCCATGATCACAGGTACGCCCTGGTTGGAGGCCTTGAGCACCGCCTGGGATTCCGGAATAACGCCGAGTAGAGGGATCGACAGAATATCTTCGACGTCGCTGACTGAGAGCATTTCGCCGTTTTCAACCCGCTCGGGGTTGTAGCGCGTGAGCAGCAGGTGCTCCTTGATCTTCTCGCCTTTTTCGGCCATGCGAGATTTGCTTGCCAATAGCCCAAGCATACGGTCGGAGTCACGCACCGAAGATACTTCAGGGTTGGTCACAACCACCGCTTCATCGGCAAAATACATTGCCAGGTGGGCGCCTTTCTCGATACCGGCCGGCGAATCACAGACGATATAGTCGAACGTTTCTTTCAGCTCGTTGAGTACGCGTTCGACGCCATCTTCGGTCAGGGCATCTTTGTCGCGGGTTTGCGAGGCGGGCAGGATAAACAGCTTCTCGCAGCGCTTGTCCTTGATCAGAGTCTGATTCAGGTTCGAATCACCGTTGATCAGATTAACGAAATCATAAACCACGCGGCGCTCGCAGCCCATGATCAGGTCCAGATTACGTAGGCCAACATCAAAGTCTACGATGACGGTTTTGAATCCACGCAGAGCGAGTCCGGTGCCGATGGCAGCGCTGGTAGTGGTTTTGCCCACGCCGCCTTTGCCTGAGGTGACGACAATAACTTTAGCCAAAATGACCTTCCTGTCCGGTATTTGAATGGGTGTTGGAAGCACTGTTGCTGTCCATATGACAAGAGTCATGACAACGGTGCGGCAAAGAGGTTTCGCAATTGCCTGGAAGTTGGCTCAGGCTACGGCTGGCGGGCACCCCGTAATGGTTGCACAGTATCTGTCATAGGGCGGCTATCTTCAAGCTGTCGCCGTCCAGACTGACATGCACAGCTTCTTTCCACAGGCTCTTGCGGAGATCTTCAGCGACCTTGTAATGCCCGGCGATGGAGACCAATTCGGCTTCCAGCGACTGACAGAAAACCCGTGCTTCAGTATTTCCGCGCACCCCGGCCAGCGCGCGGCCGCGCAACGGCCCATATACGTGGATATTGCCATCAGCCAGGAGTTCGGAGCCGGCGCTGACCGGGGCCAGTACCACCAGATCGCCGCCTGGCGCATAGACCTGCTGCCCGGAGCGGATCGGCTGGGTGATGATCTTGTTCGGCACGCCGCCACTGGGCAATGCTTCTGCCACCGGTTCAGGCGCGTGCGGCTGGGCTTCGGCAACCACCTCGGCGGGCTTGTCGCGGCCACGACCGGGCGGCATCAGTACCAGTCCGCTCTGCTGTGCCAGCGGTCGGAAATTTTCTGAACCACGCAATGCTACGGGTAACAGGCCGTGGTTCTTGCACACCTGCAGCAGCCCTGCCAGGGTGCTCAGGTTCATGTGCGCGTCAAGCTTTTCCAGGCTGATCACCACCGGAGTGTCGCTGAAAAAATTTGGCGCTTGCTGTTTCTTTTCCGCCAACTGTTTGGCGAAGCGCCCGGTGTCCAGGCGAACCACTTCAATCACGGTGACAGTCAGCATGCCGCCCTTGAGATTGAATACGGGTTCTTGTTCGAGCAGGTCGAGGTTTGTATCAACAGTCATGTCAGATCCACAGAGCGCAGTTTGTGGGCACACTTATATAGATTGGCCGCGCTGATCGCAAGCGGTGCGCTGCTTGGGTAGAATGCCCTTTTTATCAATGACGGTTCTCTTATGAGCGGTACGTTATGAGTAGTTCGGTATTCAGTCGTAGCCTTTTGCACCCGAGGTACTGGTTGTTGTGGCTGGGATTGGGCCTGTTATGGCTGGTGGTTCGTTTGCCCTACCGGGTTTTGCTCGGGTTGGGACGGCTGCTCGGCTGGGGTATGTACTGGGGTATGCCGGAGCGCAGGCGTATTGCCCAGGTTAACCTGGCACTCTGCTTCCCGGATTGGACGGAGGCGCGCCGCGCTGAGGTGCTCAAGGCCAACTTCGCCTCTAATGGCATGGCCCTGTTCGAAATGGCCATGGCCTGGTGGTGGCCGAAGGAACGCCTGGCCAGGTTGGCGCAGATCGAGGGGTTGGAGCATCTGCAGCAAGCACGGGCTGCGGGGCAGGGCGCGGTGCTGATGTCACTGCATTTCACCACCCTCGAGCTGGGTGCGGCGCTGTTGGGCCAGCAGGCGACAATCGACGGGATGTATCGCGAACATCGCAATCCAGCTTTTGATTACGTGCAACGCCACGGTCGGGAAAGACATAACGCGGATGCTGTTGCCATCGAGCGCGAAGACGTACGGGCGATGTTCAAATCCCTGCGCGCTGGGAGGGCGATCTGGTACGCGCCTGATCAGGATTACGGTCGCAAGGCCAGCGTGTTCGTCCCCTTGTTTGGCGTGCAGGCCGCCACAGTAACGGCCACCAGTACCTTTGCCCGCCTGGGCAAGGCCAAAGTGATTCCCTTTACCCAGACACGTCTACCAGGCGGGGAAGGCTACAAGCTGATAGTCCACCCGCCGCTGGAAAACTTCCCCAGTCAGGATGAGATCGCGGACGCGCTACGGATCAATCAGTGGGTAGAACAGGCGATTCTGGCTCAACCAGAACAATATATGTGGGTACACAGGCGCTTCAAGACCCGGCCTGAGGGGGAAGAGCGACCCTATGACAAGAAGCGTAAACGTCGTCGGGCTCGCGGATGAATGATTCGCCCCAAGCCCACATGCCCTGCGGGCCAGGCACCACCGGGCTGATTCTTTCCGGTGGTGGCGCCAGAGCGGCTTATCAGGTCGGTGTACTGCAGGCGATCAATGAGTTGTTACCAGACAACAAATTCAATCCTTTTCCGGTCATCTGCGGGACCTCGGCGGGGGCCATCAATGCGTTGGCGTTGGCGACTAACGCCACCGATTTCAGCTATGCGGTTCAACGGATGCATGAGGTATGGTCAAATTTCCGCTGCCATCAGGTTTATCGCACTGACTGGCCGGGTGTGCTGGCCCAGGCGCTGCGCTGGACCGGCTCCAACCTGATGGGCGTAGGGCGCAAACATCCCAGCTCGCTGCTGGATAATCGCCCCCTTCGGCATCTGCTGGCCAACAGTCTGCACTTTGGCAAGATCGAAGAATCTCTGCTCAGCGGACACTTGCGCGCCGTATCCGTCAGCGCCTTTGGCTACCAGTCAGCGGAATCCGTGTGTTTCTATCAGGGCCATGAGCGGATCATGCCGTGGAACCGGCACCGCCGGGTCGGGGTACAAACACCTTTGAAGCTCGATCATCTGATGGCCTCGGCCGCCATCCCTCTGCTGTTTGCACCGGTGCAGTTGAATCGCGAGTGGTTTGGGGATGGTGCCGTGCGTCAGCGTGCACCGATCAGCCCAGCGCTGCATCTGGGCGCCAACCGCGTGTTGGTAGTGGGGGTTTCCGACAACCTGGCCAATGATCCAGCCGCAGGCCGGCGCGGCCCACGACTGCGCAGCGCTTTGCCGCCGACGCTGGCGCAGATTGGCGGCCATCTGCTCAACAGTACCTTCGTCGATAACCTGGAAACGGACGTGGAATTGCTCGAGCGGCTGAACCGCCTGGCCGGCTTGTTGCCGCGCGGCGCGCAGGAGCATGGCAAGGGGCTGCAACAGGTAGAGGTGCTGATTATTTCGCCAAGCGAGCCGCTGGATATTATTGCTGCTCGCCACCGGCGTGCCCTGCCTGCGCCGTTGCG
This sequence comes from Halopseudomonas laoshanensis, assembly GCF_008365385.1. Lineage (GTDB taxonomy): Bacteria > Pseudomonadota > Gammaproteobacteria > Pseudomonadales > Pseudomonadaceae > Halopseudomonas > Halopseudomonas laoshanensis. The sequence continues at coordinate 202,162 of NZ_QOVF01000001.1, forward strand.
CGCATTCCTGCGTGGCAGCGGCGCGACGCGCGCATCCGGTGGCAGCGTGGTCAGCTATCTCTTGTTTGAAGCGGAGTATTGTCGTGAGCTGATCGCGCTGGGCCACCGTGATGCGATGGCCAAGCGCGAAGAGTTACAACGTTTTCTCGGGCTGCTCTGCCCGATTGATTAACCCACCACCAGCATACGGATGGCGTCCAGGCGAACCTTGGCGTGGCCAATGTGTGCCAAGCCCTCGGTCTTGTGCCGTTCCAGCGTATCGATTTCCTCTGTACGCACCAGCGGGTTAACTGCGCGCAGCGCATTAAGCCGCTCGATTTCCTCATCCAGATCAGTGGCAAAGCGCCGGCTGGCCTGCTCCATCAGCTGACGATGCTGCGCTTCGGCAACCACTTCGGCCTGGTTGAGCATGCCCTGGACCACATCGCGCTGGCTTTTGGCGATCTTGCTCGCCAGATGCTTGGGCACGCTGTCCAACTGGCCGTCCAATGTCTCGAAGCTGACCTTTGCCGCCAGATCATTGCCGTTGATATCCAGCAGGCAGCGCACTGGCGTAGGCGGTAGGTAACGTTGTAGTTGCAGCGCTCGCGGCGCTATGGCTTCGCTGACGAACAGGCACTCAAGCAAAAGAGTGCCAGGTTTCAGGCCCTTGTTCTTGAGTACAGCCACCGCGCTATTGCCCATGCTGCCGGACAGCACCAGATCCATCCCGCCCTGCAGCATTGGATGTTCCCAAGTGATGAACTGCATATCTTCGCGCGACAGGGCGGTCTCGCGATCATAGGTAATGGTCACGCCTTCGTCGTCGCCGAGTGGAAAGCCTGCGTCGAGCATGCGTTCGCCGGGGCGCAGCACCAATGCATTGTCGGAATGGTCCTCGCTATCGACGCCGAAAACGTCGAACAGCCGCTCCATATAGATAGCCAACTGTGGGTCGTTATCCTGGCGCTCGATCCGCGCCATCATCTGCTGCGCATCACCGTGACCGCGGGAGTGGATTTCCAGCAAACGGTCACGGCCGTTGTGCATCTCCTGCTCCAGTGCCAGTCGGCTGGCCCGGGCCTGTTCTAGCAGTTGCTGCCATTCACTGCTTTGGGGGTGATCCAGCTGTTGCAGCAGTTCAGTGCCGTATTGATGTTGTATCGCGTTGCCGGTCGGGCAGGTCGCCTCGAAGGCATTCAGTGCCTGGTGATACCAGTTGAACAGATACTGCTGAGCGGTATCTTCTATATAGGGCACATGAATCTGAATGCGCTGCTGTTGGCCAATCCGGTCCAGTCGGCCAATGCGCTGCTCCAGCAGATCCGGATGGGTGGGAAGATCGAACATCACCAGATGGTGGGCAAACTGGAAGTTGCGACCTTCGCTGCCGATCTCGGAGCAGATCATTACCTGGGCGCCGAACTCTTCTTCGGCGAAGAAGGCCGCTGCGCGATCACGTTCAATGATGCTCATGCCCTGATGGAATACAGTAGCCGGAATGCCACTGAGAACCCGTAACGCGCCTTCCAGATCCATTGCCGTTTCGGCATGCGCGCAAATCACCAGTACCTTGCTGCGCTTGAGCATTTTCAGCGTATCGATCAACCAGTCAACCCGCGGATCTTCCAGCCACCAGGGGGATTCGGCGCTTTCCAGTTGGTCCTGAAAGGCTACCTCGGGATAAAGCGCGCTGCGGCCTTCCAGGTCCTGATAGACCTCGGGGCAGGGCAGTGGGTGTTGGTGCAGGTCGCGCTCGGGAAAGCCGGCAATCGCCGCGCGGGTGTTGCGATACAGCACCCGGCCGGTACCGTGGCGGTCCAGCAGCTGGCGCACCAGGCTGTCACGCGCTTCGGTTGCGTCATCGCCGGATTGCCCAAGCTGATCGAGCAGATGGTCGGCGCTGCCGCCCAGCCACTGGCTTATGGTCTTGCGCTCGCTGGCTTCAAGTGGTGCGTCCTCAAGCAGCGACTGCACGGCCTCAGCGACTGGGCGGTAGCTCGCGGTTTCATCACGAAAGGCCTGCAAGTCATGGAAACGATCGGGATCGAGCAGCCGCAGGCGGGCGAAATGACTGGCCTGGCCGAGCTGCTCCGGCGTAGCCGTGAGCAGCAGGACGCTGGGGATGCGTTGCGCCAGCTCTTCTATCAGACTGTACTCGGCGCTGGGGTTGTCATCGTGCCAGACCAGATGATGGGCTTCGTCCACCACCAGCATGTCCCAATCGCTGGCTTCCAGGCATTGGCGGGCAAAGGGGTTGTCGAGCAGAAACTCCAGTGAGACCAGCGCCAGTTGCTCTTCTTCAAACGGGTTGTCTTCTGCACCTTGGCAACGGTCAAGATTGAACAAGGCAAAGCGCAGATTGAAGCGCCGGCGCATCTCGACCAGCCATTGATGCTGGAGGTTCTCCGGCACGACAATCAATACGCGGCGCACGCGACCCATTTGCAGTTGCCGGTGAATAATCAGGCCCGCTTCGATGGTCTTGCCCAGGCCCACTTCATCGGCCAGCAGAACCCGTGGGGCGATGCGGTCGGCGACGTCCTTGGCGATATGCAACTGATGCTCGATGGGTTGGGTGCGCACGCCGGCAAGACCGAGTAGCGGTGATTGCTGAATGCGGCAGTAATGCCGCAGGCTTTCATAGCGCAAGCTGAACCAGGGCAGGGGATCAATCTGGCTGGCGAACAAACGGTCGCTGGCCAGACGGAACTGAATAAAATTGTCCAGCATGGTTTCCTGGAATTCCGCAGCGCTGCCATCGTCGCGCAGGCCGCTATAGACCAGCAAACCGTCCTCTTCGCGGACATCCGACACGGTCAGCAGCCAGCCCTCATGGTGGCTGATACTGTCGCCCGGGCTGAAACGCACGCGGGTGAGTGGCGCATTACGCAGTGCGTAGTGGCGGGTTTCACCGCTGGCCGGGAAGAGCATCACCAGCAGGCGGTCGTCCTGTGACAGTAGCGTCCCCAGTCCGAGTTCCGATTCGCTGTCACTGACCCAGCGTTGCCCCGGGGTATAAACCGTCATGCCACTCTCCTGCCCATTCGAAAAAGGCGTTTATATTAACCGATCCACCTCTGTGCAGAAACCGCCGCGGACAAGCGCATTGGCGGAGCTAGTGTTCCAGCTTGAGTGAAAAGTATGACTTTCGTCACATTCAAGTGGATAAAGAATGAACAGTTGTGGTCGATACATAAGATGCCGACCCATAAAGGGTTGCCCAAGAGGCCCAGACCAGCGATCTATTCGGTATGGCGCACCTTCACCACAGGTCTGCTGCAGGAGTCAGGCCAAGCGAGGCGGTCATGCTCATTCCCGGGCTTCCAGTAGTGGGAGCACAACAGGACGTTATAACGCCGAAACGGACGGTCCAGCCGACTGCGGAAAGTGAAAAGGTGCACGAAGCCTTGGCGGAGGTAGGTGATCGGCGCCAACGCAATCAAAGCCACTATCCCGAGCGCCGGCAAAACCGGGCGAGACGACGCGCGGTGGCTAAAGAGCCAAGCCGGCCAAATCTCGAAGATCTGCCCAGCAAGGGCTTGCTGGTTGACATAAAAGTCTGAGGCGGTGCTAAGCTGGCAGCTCCTTGACACCGCCAATGGGTACGCTTTATGGCAGACGATACCGATACCCCCATTATCGATTTTCAGCAACGTCGCCGCGAACGATTGCATGTGGTGCACGACGCGCGTCTCGAAGAGATGCGCTCGGCGTTCGAGAAAGCCTTTCCGATCCCCGGCAAGCCGCAGGCGAAAACCAGCAAAGCTGCTAAGAAAAAGAAAAAGCCGCGCAAGTCCTGACATGTATCTGCTCATCTACTAACTCGGCATAGATTGATCCGTATCAATAACCGCTATTCGATGCGCGGATATTCTTCAGTCATGGATGCCTGAGGAGTAGAGAACATGTTTATCGATGAAGTGGTAATCGCCGGTGTGGTCACTGTCGGCATGATGGTCGCGTTTCTGGGTGGCGTGGTCTGGTTTATCTGGCGCGACAGTCACAAAAAGCGCAAAACCCCCAATACTCCAGACTGATAGCTCTGATTGATTCGCTGCGTGGTGGACGCTGCCACGTGGTGAAAAGCAGTGCATAGCTCGCAAGGCCTTTGCGGACGCATGGTGCATGTTGTCCGCTTTTTTTTGTGTGTTGAGCTGCATGCCGCTACCATCGTTGGTTCCATCTGCCTTTCAGCGTGACGCTCCGTTGTGAACCCCAACGCCCCTTCCCGTTGCGAACGTTGCCTGCGTCCCGCCGCGCATTGCCTGTGCGCACTGATACCCCATATCTCAACGCGTACTCAGTTGCTGGTCATCCAGCACCCGAGCGAACGTAGTCACGCGCTGAATACGGCACGTTTGCTGGTAGAGGGTGTGGTCAACGCGCACTTGCTAATAACCGAAGTTATCACTGCGGACTCTCCCTGGCATGACCTGCTGGCGGATCCGCAATGGCAAACCGAGCTTCTATTTCCAGGCGCCGACATCCCCCTGGTGACCGCCACTTTAGATAGCGGGCGACCCAGGCGCCTGGTCCTGCTGGACGGTACATGGCGCAAGGCGCGCAAGTTGCTCTACCTGAACCCGGTGCTGCAAGGCTTGCCCAGGGTGGCGTTGCCGGACGGGCTCCGTAGCCGTTATCGCCTGCGCAAAGCGCCGCAGCCGGGGGCGCTCTCTACGCTGGAGGCCGGAGTCGAAGCGCTGCAGCGTATAGAGCCTGAAACTGACTTCTCTTCCCTGCTCAAGCCATTTGAGGCGCTCATCGATGGGCAGATTCAGGCCATGGGCCAGGCTCGTTACCAGGCAAATTACCTGCGCCCTGGTCAGAAGCCGGCATAACAAAGCGCAAAGAACGCCAGCCTATTCGCCGGATTTATTATGGTCATTTTCTCCCATCCCCACGCCGGCTAATGGGTAGACTGGCTCTGTCAGCAGTTCTGAGACAAAAATAATAAATGGTTCGCAGGTGGACGCCTGCGATCAGCAGAGGACGTGATCATGCAGGCAAATATGCATTCTGGTGGGCAGCGGGTCGTCATTACTGGCGCCGGCAGCGGTTTGGGTAGGGAGTTGGCCCTGTGTTATGCGCGAAATGGCGCACGGCTGGCATTGGCTGACCTTCAAACCGAAGGCTTGAAAGAGACGCTGGCGTTGGTTGAGCAGGCTGGTGGCAATGGTTTCTGCCAGCGTTGTGATGTGCGCGATTTCAGTCAACTGGCCGCGTTGGCGCAGACGTGCGAAGAGCGCATGGATGGCATTGACGTGCTGATCAATAACGCCGGCGTGTCCTCGGGCGGGTTCTTCTGGGATCTATCACTGGAGGACTGGGAGTGGCAGATCAGCGTTAACCTGATGGGCGTGGTCAAGGGTTGCAAGGCCTTTATGCCGATTCTCATGCGTCAGCGCAGCGGCAGAATCATCAATATCGCCTCGATGGCGGCACTGATGCAGTCGCCTGGCATGAGTAATTACAACGTCGCCAAGGCTGGCGTGGTGGCCCTGTCCGAAAGCCTGCTGGCGGAACTGCAGCCGCTGGGTATCAAAGTAAATGTTGTCTGCCCATCCTTTTTCCAGACCAATTTATTGGACTCCTTCCGCGGCCCGGACCAGGCGGCCAAGCAGCAGGTAGCCAAGTTGCTGGAAAGCTCGCCGATCAGTGCAGCGGACGTCGCCGGTATCATCTATCAGCAAAGTGCTGCTGATCAGTTCATGATACTGCCGCATGAGAGTGGCCGGATGGCCTGGGCGGCCAAGCAGGCTGATCCACAGGTTATCTATGACGAGATGACACGGTTGGCTGCCAAACGCATTGAGCAAGCCAAAATCTGAGATAAACGCCGGTATGGGGTATTATCATTCCGAGCAATAATACTTAACCGCAGGCCCTGCTGGTCTTAAGCTCTGCGGTCTTTGCGCGGCCTGCTAACTCGGCGGGCCGTATTCTTCACCCAATTCCGAGGTATCACGATGCGCGAAGTAGTTATTGTAGACAGCGTCCGCACGGGTCTGGCCAAGTCCTTCCGTGGCAAATTCAACACCACCCGTCCTGATGACATGGCTGCGCATTGCGTTAACGCTCTGCTCGAGCGCACGGGTATCGACCCCATGCTGGTGGATGACTGCATCGTCGGTGCTGGCTCGAACGAAGGCGCTCAGGGTTACAATATCGGCCGCAACGTTGCCGTGTTGTCCGGCCTGGGTATTCATGCTGCAGGGATGACGCTGAACCGCTTTTGCTCCTCAGGTCTGCAATCGATTGCCATTGCTGCCAACCAGATCGCCTCCGGTTGCTCTGATGCGATTGTCGCCGGCGGCGTCGAGTCGATCACCATGACCGCCAAGAGCAGAAACACCGATAACCTCTACAACCCGATTCTGCAAGAGCAACTGCCCGGCATTTATTACCCCATGGGTCAAACCGCCGAAGTGGTAGCCCGCCGTTACAACGTCACCCGTGAAATGCAGGATGCCTATTCGCTGCAGAGCCAGCAGCGCACGGCGCGCGCGCAGGCAGAAGGCCTGTTCAGTGATGAAATCGTACCCATGAAGGTCAAGTATCAGGTACAGGACAAGCAGACCGGCGAGATCAGCATGGTCGATGGCGTTGTGGATGTGGACGAGTGCAACCGCCCAGACACCACGCTGGAAGGTCTTTCCAGCCTCAAGCCAGTATTCGCTGACGACGGTTCCGTTACCGCCGGCAATGCCTCGCAGCTGTCTGACGGCGCTTCCATGACCCTGGTCATGAGCCTGGAAAAAGCCCTGGAGCTGGGCCTGAAGCCCAAGGCGTACTTCCGCGGCTTTACGGTTGCCGGCTGCCAGCCTGATGAGATGGGCATCGGCCCTGTTTACTCGGTGCCCAAGCTGCTTGAAGCGCGCGGTTTGAGCGTGGCGGATATCGACCTGTGGGAACTGAATGAAGCCTTTGCTTCCCAGTGCCTGTATGCCCGCGATTATCTGGGTATCGACAATGACAAGTACAACGTCAACGGCGGCTCAATCTCAATTGGTCACCCATTTGGCATGACTGGCTCGCGACAGGTCGGTCATCTGGTGCGTGAGCTGCAGCGTCGCAACCTGCGCTACGGCATCGTTACCATGTGCGTAGGCGGCGGCATGGGCGCAACCGGTCTGTTTGAAGCCTACCGGTAACACCGCTCAGCGCTGCTGAGTGGCGCTAGGGAAAAACGCATTGCTTCGGCAGTGCGTTTTTTTTGCCTGCGATCCGGTCGCGCGGGTACTAATGCTTTTGTAGCAGACACCGATGCCAGCCCCCATCGCTTGTGGCACAATGCGTTTTTGCAAAATCGGGACTGAAGCAAAGCATGTTCGGTTGGCATGGCGAGTGTGGGTCAGTGCATGGCGGGTGAGCTACGGCGAGTGGCCTTTCTGCTGTGGCCGGGTACTCACCCGGGTGCGGTCATGCCTGCGCTGTCGGTCCTGCGCTCAGCCAACCGAATGGCAGAGACCGAACTCTACCAGGCTGACTGCTTCACCCTGAACGAGCAGCCATTGCTCAGCCCTGAGGGCTGGCAACTGCCGGCCAGGGTGCTGCCGCAGCAGCTTCGCGGTTACGCGCGCCTGTGGTTGGTGGCTGATCCGGCTAACCTGCCGGACATTCTCAGTACCGGACTCACCCAGCAATGTCGGAATCTGGCGCGCGAAGGCGTGGTGCTCGGAGGTCTGGAGGGCGGCATTTTTCCGTTAGCGATGACCGGCTTGATGGACGATCATCGCTGCGCGGTGCATTGGCGATTGATTGATGAATTTCGCGAGCGCTTCCCCAGCGTGATCGCCGGCAACGAGCTGTTCGAGAATGATCGCGGCAGGCTGACCAGCAGTGGCGGTCAGGCGACGCTGGATCTGTTTCTCAGCATTCTGGCCGAAGAACAGGATCAGGACCTGGCGGCGTTGGTCGCTGAGGACCTGATTGTCGAGCGGCTTCGCGATGGCAGCGAAAAGCAGCGCGTACCCCTGCGCAATCGTCTGGGCAGCACGCATCCCAAGCTGACTCAGGCGGTGATCCTCATGGAGTCGAATATCGAGGAACCGCTGACCACGGACGAGATCGCGCGCCATGTCTGCGTCTCGCGCCGACAGTTGGAACGTATTTTCAAGCAGTATCTCAATAGCGTACCGTCACAGTACTATCTGGAATTACGGTTGAATCGCGCGCGGCAGATGCTGCTGCAGACCAGTAAGTCGATTATCCAGATCGGCTTGTCGTGTGGGTTTTCCTCGGGACCGCACTTTTCCAGTGCATACCGCAATTGCTTCGGTATCACGCCCCGGGAAGATCGTAATCAGCGCCGGGCACAGCAGGCGGTAGATACCAGCGCAAAAGTTGAAAATTGAACAAGCCAGGCAGTATTGATCCAGAATCACCGTATTGGTAACCGAATTAACACGAGCAGCCTCACGGGGCCGCTACAGGAGAGCAGGTAATGTCAGAGTCGATGCAGGTAGGCCGGGCGGATTTCGACCGGGTCATGGTGCCCAATTATGCTCCGGTGGACATGATCCCGGTACGCGGTCAGGGTTCCCGCCTGTGGGATCAACAAGGCCGTGAGTATATTGATCTGGCCGGAGGCATCGCTGTCAACGCGCTGGGTCATGCCCACCCTGGGTTGATTGAGGCCTTGACCGAGCAGGCCGGCAAGCTTTGGCACGTATCCAATATCATGACCAATGAGCCGGCACTGCGTCTGGCCAGCAAGCTGATTGACGCGACCTTCGCCAACAAGGTGTTCTTTGCCAACTCAGGCGCTGAAGCCAATGAAGCGGCCTTCAAGCTAGCGCGGCGCTGGGCTCATGAAGTCGCGGGGCCGGACAAGAACGAGATCATCGCCTGCACCAACAGCTTTCACGGACGCACACTATTTACCGTCAGCGTCGGTGGTCAACCGAAATATTCCCAGGGCTTTGGTCCGGCGCTGGAAGGCATCAGTCATGTGCCGTACAACGATCTGGCCGCGCTCGAAGCGCAGATGTCGGCGCGAACCTGTGCCGTGGTGGTTGAGCCGATCCAGGGCGAAGGCGGGGTGATTCCAGCGGCGATGGGGTATCTACAGGCCGTGCGTGAGTTGTGCGACAAATACGATGCGCTGCTGATTTTTGATGAAGTGCAGAGCGGTATGGGCCGAACCGGCAAGCTCTACGCTTACATGCATAGCGGCGTGCAGCCGGACATCCTGACCAGCGCCAAGAGCCTGGGTGGCGGCTTCCCGATAGCCGCCATGTTGACCACCAACAAGGTCGCCAGCCATTTTGGTGTGGGAACGCATGGCAGTACCTATGGCGGAAACCCGCTGGGGTGCGCAGTCGCCGAACGGGTACTGGATATCGTCAATACGCCGGAAGTGCTTGAAGGTGTTGAGCATCGCCATCAGTTGTTGGTCGAGGGTCTGTTGGCGATTGCCGAAGTCTATCCGGTATTCTCCCGCGTACGGGGCAGCGGGTTGTTGCTCGGTGCGGTACTCTCTGAAGCCTGGAAAGGCCAGGCCCGGCAGATTCAGGAAGCCGCGCAGCAGGAAGGCCTGCTGGTATTGCAGGCCGGACCTGATGTGATACGTCTGGCGCCCAGCCTGATCATCCCCGAGGCCGATATTCAGGAGGCCCTTGAACGTTTGAGTAAAGCCCTGGCCAGGTTGGTCGGTTAGTATTTTGGAGAGCACCTAGATGCTGGTTCAGCGCCTGAGCAGGATGACGGATCTGCCTGAAATCGAACGCCTGGCTGCGGCTAGCCCGGTCGGCGTGACGGCGTTGCCGGCGGATGTTGAGCGCCTGGCGAATATCATCGAGGTGTCGGAAGCCTCCATGGCGGAAGACGTCAGCTTCAGCGGGGAAGAACGTTACTTTTTCGTCATGGAAGATACGCAAACCGGCCGGCTGGTGGGCTGCAGCAGCATCATCGCTTCCGCCGGCTTTACCGAGCCCTTCTATACCTTTCGCAATGAAATGTTCGTACATGCCTCACGTGAACTGGGTCTGCACAACCGCATCCATGTGCTCTCACTCTGCCATGACCTGACCGGGCACAGCTTGCTGGCCGGCTTTTATATGCAGCCGGCTTTCCAGCAAGCGTCCTGGGTTGAGCTCAATGCGCGCGGTCGGCTGCTGTTTATGGCCAATCACCCGCAGCGCTTCGCCGAGTCCACCTCGGTGGAGATTGTCGGCGTCAGTGATGAGCAGGGTAATGCGCCTTTCTGGGACGCGCTGGGTCGGCACTTTTTTGCCGTCAGTTATAGCGAAGCTGAACAGATCGGCAGCAGCCGTGGCCGCAGCTTCCTTGCCGAGTTGATGCCCGGCTATCCCATTTACGTGCCGATGCTGTCCGATGCCGCGCAGGAAGTTATTGGCCAGGTGCACCCATCCGCCCAAGCGATGTTTGACGTGCTGATGCGTGAAGGTTTCGAAACGGATAATTATGTCGACATATTCGACGGTGGGCCGGTAGTGCATGCCCGCACCGCTGAGTTGCACAGTGCGCGCGATAGCCAGCTGGTGGAAGTTGAAGTGGGCCATCCGGGTGCGGTGACCGGCAACTGGCTGGTGGCTAACCAGCGTATTGGCGATTTTCGCGCGGCCTGCCTGGATCTGGCCTGGACACAGAACGAGACACTGGTGCTATCTCGGCATGATGCGGATTTATTGCAGGTCGCCACTGGCGACCGCCTGCGACTGGTAAGGGGAGCCTAGCATGCTGGTGCGCAGCGCACGACAGACCGATCTTGCAGTGCTGATGCAGATGGCCGCCAACGCTGGTTCCGGTTTGACCTCCTTGCCAGCCAGCGAAGAGCGCTTGGCGCGGCGCCTGCAGACCGTGGAGCGCAGCTTCCTCGGCCAGGTTGAGCAAGCCGATGCCGACTATCTGTTTGTACTGGAGGATCAGCACGGCCAAGTGATCGGTACTAGCGGCATGCTCGCCGCGGCGGGCATGCGCGAACCCTGGTACAGCTATCGCATGGGCCTGACGGTGACCGCCAGCCGTGAACTGGGCGTTTATCAGCAGCATCCGACACTGTTTCTGGTCAACGACCTGACCGCAGCGACCGCGCTGTGCTCATTGTATTTGCCGGCCGAACATCGCCAAAGTGACAAGGGCAGGCTTATCTCCAAGGCACGCTTTCTGTTCATGGCCGAATACGCTGCGCATTTTTCCGAGCAGGTGATTGTAGAAATGCGCGGTCTGTCCGATGCCGTCGGCCGCTCGGCATTCTGGGATAGCCTGGGCCAGCATTTCTTCAAGATGGATTTTGCCCAGGCGGACTATCTGACGGGTATTGGCAACAAAGCTTTTATCGCCGAGATGATGCCGCGCTTCCCGCTCTACGCCTGCTTCCTCAGTCAGGCCGCACGCGATGCCATTGGCCAGGTGCATCCGGATTCCGAGCCGGGTCTGGCCATGGTCAAGGAAGAGGGAATGACCTATCAGGGTTATATCGATATTTTTGATGGTGGGGCTACCCTTGAGGCGCCGCTGGCGCAAATCCGTGCCGTACGCGAGAGTCAGTTGCTGCTGCTGTCCATCGGCACGCCAGGGGATGAGGCCGAGTCCTACCTGGTGCACAATCGCAGCCGCCCTGACTGCCGCATCATCAGTACGCCCGCACGGGTCGCGGCCGGTACGCTGGTGGTCGCACCCGAGGCCGCAGAGCGTCTGCGATTGCGTGCCGGCACCCTAGTGCGCGCGGTATCGCTGATTGGGCGTGACTCTGCACACCTGCCAGATCCGTACGGCGCCTGACATAACGGGTTACAGGCGTACGCTGGGCGGGTCAGGCCATTGCCTTATACTCGGGTGATCATCAGCGCTCACGGAGCTCTACTCATGTCTCACGTCACCCTGCGCTGGGCCTTGCCACTATGCATGTTGGTCAGCCCGCTGGCGTTCGCCGATTGCGCGGATATTCTCCGCCACGAGCTGCAGGCGCTGCGCTCCAAAGACAGCATCAACCTGTGTGAGCGGTACGCTGGAAAACCCCTTGTCATCGTCAACACCGCGAGTTTTTGTGGTTATACACCGCAGTTCAAAGGGCTAGAGGCGGTGTTCCAGCGCTATCGCGAGCGGGGGCTTGAGGTGATTGGCGTACCTTCCAATGACTTTCGTCAGGAAGCGCAGGACAAGGCCGCTATCGCCGATGTCTGTTACGTGAATTATGGCGTGACCTTTGCGATGACGGAGCCGCAGCGGATCACCGGTAGCGCGGCGCATCCCTTCTATCGCGATTTAACCGAACAGGCAGGGCAGGCGCCCGCCTGGAATTTTCACAAGTATGTTCTGGATCGTGACGGCAAGGTTGTCGGCAGCTTCCCCAGCAAGGTCTCGCCGGAAGACCCCGAGTTCATCAAGGCCATCGAGTTGGCGCTCTGACTATGGCGGCAATAGAGAGATTAAGCCTAGCGCATGATGCATGTGCGGCGCTGATGCCTATATAATGCGTCCCTAATTCCGCCTGCGCTGTCTAGCGCAGGCACACCCGATTCTGGTAAGGGACCTATGAAAAGCGCAGAGATCCGTGAAGCCTTCCTCCACTTTTTCGAACAGAAAGGGCACACCCGTGTTGCCTCGAGTTCGTTGATTCCGGAGAACGATCCGACCCTGCTGTTTACCAACGCAGGCATGAACCAGTTCAAGGACTGCTTTCTGGGCCTGGAAAAGCGCGCCTATACCCGCGCTACCAGCAGCCAGAAATGCGTGCGCGCCGGTGGCAAGCACAATGACCTGGAGAACGTCGGTTATACCGCGCGGCACCATACCTTCTTCGAAATGCTGGGCAACTTCAGCTTCGGTGACTATTTCAAGCGCGACGCGATTCTGTATGCCTGGGAGTTTTTGACCTCAGAGCAGTGGTTGAACCTGCCCAAGGACAAGCTCTGGGTGACGGTTTACGCGACCGATGACGAGGCCTACGACATCTGGACCAAGGAAGTCGGTGTGCCTGAAGCGCACATGGTGCGCATTGGTGACAACAAAGGCGCGCCATACGCCTCCGACAATTTCTGGGCGATGGGTGATACCGGGCCCTGCGGGCCTTGCACCGAGATTTTCTACGATCATGGCGCCGACATCTGGGGTGGCCCGCCTGGCAGTCCGGAAGAGGATGGCGACCGCTATATCGAGATCTGGAATAACGTCTTCATGCAGTTCAACCGCACTGCCGATGGTGTCATGCACCCGTTGCCCGCGCCGAGCGTGGATACCGGCATGGGCCTGGAGCGCATCAGTGCGGTGATGCAGCATGTGCACGCCAACTATGAGATCGATCTGTTCCAGAGCCTGCTGTCGGCCTCTGCCAAAGCCATCGGCTGCGAGCAGGACGACGCCGCCTCACTGAAAGTGGTGGCTGACCATATTCGCTCCTGTAGCTTTCTGATTGCCGACGGTGTACTGCCGTCCAACGAAGGCCGTGGCTACGTACTGCGGCGGATCATCCGTCGCGCTTGCCGTCACGGCAACAAGCTCGGCGCGCAGGGGGTGTTCTTTCACAAGATCGTTGCCGCGCTGGTCGCCGAGATGGGTGAGGCTTTCCCTGAACTTAAAACTCAGCAGGCGCATATCGAGCGCGTGCTCAAGGGTGAAGAAGAGCAGTTCGCCAAGACCCTGGAGCAGGGTCTGAAGATTCTTGAGCAGGACCTGGCCGGGCTGCAGGGTAGCGAAATCCCCGGCGAAGTGGTGTTCAAGCTCTATGACACCTATGGCTTCCCGATGGATCTGACGGCGGATATCGCCCGGGAACGCGAGTTGAGTATCGATGAGGCCGGGTTTGAAAAGGCAATGGAAGCTCAGCGTGAACGTGCGCGTTCGGCCAGCCAGTTCGGTATGGACTACAACGGCCTGCTCAAGCTCGACGTAAAGACCCGCTTCCAGGGTTACGAAGGCACATCTGGCTCAGGCACCATTATCGCGCTGCTGCGCGACGGGCAGGAGGTCGATCAACTGAACGATGGCGAAACGGGCGTTGTGGTGCTGGATCAGACGCCGTTCTACGCCGAGTCCGGTGGGCAGATTGGCGACAACGGTTATCTGGAAGGTGCTGGCGTGCGCTTTGATGTGCGCGATACCACCAAAGCCGGCGCCGCGCACTTGCATCACGGTGTGGTAGCCCAGGGCAGCCTGAGCAAAGGCTCCAGTATCAAGGCGGTAGTCGATGCAGATGTGCGTCAGGCGACCAAGCTCAATCACTCCGCGACGCATCTGTTGCACGCGGCGCTGCGCCAGGTACTTGGCGAGCACGTCAGTCAGAAAGGCTCGCTGGTAGATAGTCAGCGTTTGCGCTTCGATTTCAGCCATTTTGAACCGATCAAGCCTGAGCAGTTGCGTGAGCTGGAGGAGTTGGTCAACGAACAGATTCGTCTGAACACCCCTGCAGCCGTCGAAGTAACAGATATAGAGACGGCCAAACGCAAGGGCGCCATGGCGCTGTTTGGCGAAAAATACGGTGATGAAGTGCGCGTATTGACCATGGGCGACGGCTTCTCAGTGGAGTTGTGCGGCGGTACCCACGTCTCCCGCACCGGCGATATCGGTTTGTTCAAGATTACCAGTGAGGGTGGCATTGCCTCCGGTGTGCGTCGTATTGAAGCGGTGACGGGGCAGGGTGCGATCGAGTTTATGCTGGCAGCGGAAGATCAGTTGCGGCAGGCTGCGCAGTTGGTCAAAGGCAATCGTGAAACGCTGCTCGACAAACTGACGGCGGTACTGGAACGCAACCGCCAGTTGGAAAAGGATCTGGAGCAGGCCAAGGCCAAGGCCGCCAGCGCTGCTGGCACCGACCTGGCCTCGGAAGTTCAGCAGGCAGGGGATATCCCAGTGCTGATCAAGCGCCTGGATGGTCAGGACGGTAAAGCCTTGCTGGCGCTGATGGATCAGCTGAAAAACAAACTGGGTTCGGCCGTGGTGCTGTTGGGTGGTGAGCTGGATGGCAAGGTCGTGCTGGTCGCCGGAGTGACCAAAGACCTGACCAGCCGGGTCAAGGCCGGTGATCTGATCCGCAATACTGCTGCTGCGGTGGGCGGCAAGGGCGGTGGTCGTCCCGATATGGCTCAGGGCGGCGGTACTGATCCGGCGGCGCTGGATGCGGCGTTTGCCGATGCGGTGCGTTGGTTGCAACAGCAATAATACGGGCAGGCATCCCTAAGGATGACTGAAGGAACAGTCGGTTAAGCCGATTTCTCAATGGGGGTTAGTGCAACAAGATGGCACTTATTGTCCAGAAGTTTGGTGGTACCTCGGTCGGCAGTGTGGAACGTATCTGCCAGGTCGCGGAGAAGATCAAGGGCTTCCGAGCTCGTGGCACTGATCTGGTGGTGGTGGTCTCAGCCATGAGCGGCGAAACCAATCGCCTGATCGAGCTGGCCAAGCAGGTGCAGGGCGAGCCTGACGCGCGTGAGATGGATGTGATTCTGTCCACTGGCGAGCAGGTGACCATAGGCCTGCTGGCGATGGCGCTCAAGGCCATTGATGTGCCGGCGGTGTCCTACACCGGCTCCCAGGTCAGGATTGTCACCGACAGTGCGCACAACAAGGCGCGGATTCAGCATATTGACGATGCCAACATCCGTGCCGAGCTGACCGCTGGCAAGGTGGTGATCGTCGCTGGTTTCCAGGGGGTGGATGAGCAGGGCAATATCACCACGCTTGGGCGTGGCGGCTCCGACACTACAGGCGTGGCCCTGGCGGCTGCGCTGAAGGCCGACGAATGCCAGATCTATACTGACGTGGACGGTGTTTATACCACCGACCCGCGCGTGGTCGAGAGCGCTCGCCGGCTGGACAAGATTACCTTCGAGGAAATGCTCGAAATGGCCAGTCTTGGCAGCAAAGTGCTGCAGATCCGAGCAGTTGAATTCGCTGGCAAATACAGTGTGCCGCTGCGCGTTCTGCATAGTTTCAAGGAGGGTCCCGGGACCCTGATTACTCTTGAGGAAGGTGCTTCAATGGAACAACCTGTTATCTCCGGCATTGCCTTCAACCGTGATGAAGCCAAACTGACCATCCGCGGTGTGCCGGACACCCCCGGCGTGGCTTTCAAGATTCTCGGCCCGATCAGCGCCGGCAATATTGAAGTGGACATGATCGTGCAGAACGTCTCGCGCGATAACACCACCGACTTCACCTTTACCGTGCACCGCAATGACTTTCGCAGGGCCGAGGAAATCCTCCGCCAGGTAGCGGAAAGCATCGGCGCGCGTGAAGTCGCCGGTGACAGCAAGATCGCCAAGGTCTCGATTGTCGGCGTGGGTATGCGTTCACATGCCGGTGTGGCGAGCAAAATGTTCGAGGCGTTGTCCAATGATGGCATCAATATTCAGATGATCTCCACTTCCGAGATCAAGATTTCTGTGGTGATTGATGAGAAGTATCTCGAGCTGGCCGTGCGCGGCCTGCATACGGCGTTCGGTCTGGACGCGGATACTGCAACGGAAGATCACTTGTAAGGGTTTAGGGCTGGGCAGATGCTTTGCGCAGCTTTAGGGCACGGTTTCTGGCTGTCGTGCCCTTTTGTCGGAACCATACTGAGCTATGTATATAGCATGCAACAGTTTGCAGCGAACGAGTTGTTAGCTCCTGTTGTCCATGTCATAGCGCAGCGAGGTGCTGACAGACAACGTGCCGGTTTTTTTGCAGACTGCTGTGTCCTGATCATGAGCAAGGAGAAATGGAATGCTAATTTTGACTCGACGGGTCGGTGAGACCTTGATGGTGGGTGACGAAGTCACTGTAACGGTACTGGGTGTTAAGGGGAATCAGGTACGAATTGGGGTCAATGCTCCCAAGGAAGTGGCTGTTCACCGCGAAGAAATTTACCAGCGCATCCAGAAGGAAAAGGATGAAGAACCAAATAGTTAATTTCATTAAGTTTTTCATTGCATTGAGCAATGGGCGCAGGTAATATTCTGCGCGTGTTACGGAGAGGTGGCCGAGTGGCTGAAGGCGCTCCCCTGCTAAGGGAGTATATCTCAAAAGGGTATCGCGGGTTCGAATCCCGCCCTCTCCGCCACTTTTGTGCTATAGGGTTTTTTGAAGGTTTGGTTGAGCGTTAGTTTCTGAATCAAAAGGAAAAAAGCGTTTGACAGCGAAGTTTCAATCCCTATAATACGCCCCACGATGCACTCGTAGCTCAGCTGGATAGAGTACTCGGCTACGAACCGAGCGGTCGGAGGTTCGAATCCTCCCGAGTGCACCATTTAAGAAACCCATTGATTATTCAGTGGGTTTTTTTTTGCCCGCTATTTAGTTGGCGTCGCCTGGCGATGCTCGCAGGCAAAACTGCTAGGCTTAGTCGAAAGCGCCGTCCTTTCGTGTATCGACAGGGGTCGGTAGTTCCGGATTGGGGTCTGCTGATCCTGGTTCAACCCTGTCAGGTAGAGTCAGCATGTCATCACCCAATAGAAAATCCCCCGAGAGCCTTCAGGATCGCCTTGATCAGGTAATGCATCTGCTGCATATGCCGGGTCAGTCGCCTGCGGAGGAGGATGAGCTCTCGCCGGCTGAGGAGCTGGCAAGGGAGCAGCGTAATCAAGAGCTGCAGCGCAAGCTGGAGGAGCTGCATCCGGCGGACGTGGCCTTTATCCTGGAGTCGCTACCGTTAGAGGAGCGTCTGGCAGTTTGGCAGCGGGTCAAGTCCGCTCAGGATGGTGAGATTCTGCTGGAAGTGTCTGACGCAGTGCGTGAGACCTTGATTGCAGACATGGATAGTCAGGAAATCATTGCAGCAGCCAACAACCTGGATGCGGATGAGCTGGCCGATCTGGCCCCGGATCTGCCGCGCGATGTAGTGCGTGAGTTGATGGATACCCTCGATGCGCAACAACGCGAACGCTTGAAGTCGGCATTGTCGTACGACGACGATCAGGTTGGGGCGCTGATGGACTTCGATATGGTGACCATTCGGGATGATGTCACCCTGGAGGTCGTCAGCCGCTACCTGCGCCGCTTTGAGATGTTGCCTGATCATACTGACAAGCTGTTCGTTGTGGACTATGACGGCTTTCTCAAGGGCGTGCTGCCGGTGAAGAAGCTGTTGGTCAGTGCGCCAGATGAGCTGGTGGCGGATGTGATGTCGGAAGATCCGGTGATTTTTGCTCCGGAGGATGACGCGGGCGAGGCAGTCCAGGCGTTCGAACGCTACGATCTGGTATCGGCGCCGGTGGTCGATGTGCGCGGGCAATTGAAGGGCCGCCTGACCATCGACGAAATGCTCGATTATATTCGTGAAGAGAACGAAGCGGACGTGCTTAGTGCAGCGGGTCTGCGCGAGGAAGAGGATATCTTCGCCTCGGTATGGAAATCAGTGCGCAACCGTTGGGCCTGGCTGGCTGTCAACTTGTGTACAGCGTTGATTGCCTCGCGGGTCATCGGGTTATTCGAGTACTCCATCGAACAACTGGTAGCGCTCGCAGCCTTGATGCCCATTGTGGCGGGTATTGGCGGCAACTCGGGCAATCAGACCATTACCATGATCGTTCGCGGCGTCGCTACCGGCCAGGTCCAGGTCGCGCATGCCCGGCGTTTGATTCGCAAGGAGGCGAGTGTGGCATTGATCAATGGCAGTTTCTGGGGCGTGGTGCTGGCCGGAATAGCCTATCTGCTTTACGCCAATGTTCCATTATCCATTGTGCTGATGACTGCGATGGTCCTCAACATGCTCCTCGCAGCGTTCATGGGGGTTGTCATTCCGTTGGTCCGGATGCGTCTAGGACGGGATCCTGCGCTGGGTTCCAGCGTGCTGATAACGGCCATTACCGACAGCGGCGGGTTCTTTATCTTCCTGGGTTTGGCGACCTTGTTCCTGTTGTAAAAGAATGTCGCCTGGTTTGCCAAAAATGTCACATCAGGATACATTAGCCCGGTTTTGCGACCCTTTGGGATGAATTCTGTACAGGATTTACGTAACTTGATGTGTTCCTGCGCTGAATAAGTCCCGTTGATTCCGCCGAGGCGCATTAATTGATGCGCTGTATCATTGCTGGAGAGACAATGAATTCGTCCAATTTGATCATGACTGGTTTGGAACTGATGGTGCTGGGCATGGGCTCGGTTTTCGTGTTCCTTATCCTGCTGGTCGTGGTGACCACCGGAATGTCCCGTGTCTTGACCCGCTACTTTCCTGAGGCGGCACCCGTACCCAAGGCCCCGCCAAGACGTGCCAAGTCGCCCGCGACGATTGATTCTGAACTGATAGCGGCTATCGGTGCAGCCATAAAGCAGCACCGCAGCCGTTCCTGATACACCCAATTGCACGTTTTATCTTAAAAACTAGAAAGGCCATAACACTATGACCGATACCAAGCAGCAGCCCTTGGGCATTACCGATGTCATTCTGCGCGACGCTCATCAATCCATTCTGGCGACACGCATGCGCCTGGATGACATGTTGCCGATCGCGGGCAAACTTGATCAAGTGGGTTTCTGGTCAGTTGAGTCTTGGGGTGGCGCGACTTTTGATTCCTGTATTCGCTATCTCGGTGAAGATCCCTGGGAGCGTATCCGCGAGCTGAAGAAAGCGATGCCCAATACCCGTCAGCAGATGCTGCTGCGTGGTCAGAATTTGCTGGGTTATCGTCACTATGCCGACGATGTAGTGGAAAAGTTCGTTGAGCGTGCTGCGGTCAATGGTGTGGATGTGTTCCGCGTATTCGATGCAATGAATGATCCGCGCAACCTGGAAACTGCGCTGAAAGCGGTCAAGGCGCAAGGCAAGCATGCCCAAGGCACCATCTCCTACACCACCAGCCCGGTGCACACCCTGGAAATGTGGGTAGACCTGGCCAAGCAGATCGAAGACATGGGTGCCGACTCCATTGCGATCAAGGACATGGCCGGCATCCTCAATCCCTACGTTGCCTTCGACCTTGTTACTCGCCTGAAAGAAACCCTGAGCATTCCGGTACACATGCAGTGCCATGCGACAGCAGGCCTGTCCACCGCAGCGATCCTCAAGGCAGCCGAAGCGGGTATCGATAATGTGGATACCGCGATTTCCTCACTGTCGATGACCTACGGCCATTCGCCAACCGAATCGGTGGTGGCGATATTCCAGAACACCCCGCGTGATACCGGTCTGGATTTGCTGTTGCTTGAAGAAGTAGCGGCCTATTTCCGCGAAGTGCGGAAGAAATATGCCAAATTCGAAGGCAATCTCAAGGGTGTCGATTCGCGCATTCTGGTTGCGCAGGTACCTGGCGGCATGTTGACCAACATGGAAGGCCAGTTGAAAGAGCAGGGCGCTGGCGACAAGTTCGACGAAGTGCTGGCAGAGATCCCACGGGTCCGCGAAGACCTCGGGTTCATTCCACTGGTGACGCCGACCTCGCAGATCGTCGGCACCCAGGCAGTGATCAACGTGCTGACCGGTGAGCGTTACAAGTCTATTACCAAGGAAACCTCCGGTATCCTCAAGGGTGAGTACGGCGCTGCGCCGGCCCCATTCAACAAGGAGCTGCAAGCGCGGGTTCTGGATGGTGCTGAGGCCATTACTTGCCGCCCCGCCGATCTGCTCGAGCCGGAAATGGACAAGCTCACAGCAGAGCTCAAAGGTCTGGCCAAGGAGAAGGGCATCAAGCTGGCAGCAGACGAAATTGATGACGTGCTGACCTACGCCCTGTTCCCGCAGATCGGTCTGAAGTTTCTGGAGAATCGTGGCAACCCTGACGCCTTCGAGCCTGTGCCTACCGGCAAGGACGTAGCCGCGGCTGCCAAGTCTGGCGAGCCCGAGGTCTACACCGTTACGGTGAGCGGCAAGGAATATGTTGTTCAAGTGGCTGATGGTGGTGATATCACCGGCATCAAGCCAGTGGGTGAAAGTGCCTCTGCACCTGCGGCCGCAGCGTCTGCGCCTGCTGGTGACGGTGAGCCGCAAAAAGCACCTTTGGCAGGCAATATCTTCAAGGTACTGGTCACACCAGGCGACATGGTTGAAGAGGGTGATGTGGTAATCATTCTCGAGGCCATGAAAATGGAAACTGAAGTGCAGGCATTCAAGGCCGGCACCGTGGGTTCTGTCGATGTCAAAGTGGGCGATGCGGTTAGCGTCGGCGACACCTTGCTGACCATAGGTTAAGGAGAATCTGGATGGATAACCTTCTCCAATTATGGGAGTCGACGGGGATTTATCGGATGGAGCTGGGTCAGGTAATCATGATCCTGGTCTGTCTGGGCATGATCTATTTGGCTATCCGCAAGGGTTTCGAACCATTACTGCTGATCCCGATTGGCTTTGGCGGCATTCTCGTCAACCTGCCGGTGGCGGCGATGGGTGATCCGGGCGGCCTGTTGTATCTGATCTACCAGGTGGGTTTGCCCACGACCGTGTTCCCGCTGTTGATCTTTATGGGTGTGGGAGCGATGACCGATTTTGGTCCAATGCTGGCCAACCCTAGAACCTTGCTGTTGGGCGCTGCCGCGCAATTCGGTATCTTCGGTACGCTGATGGGCGCATTGGCGCTGACATCTTGGGGTATTCCGGGTTTTGAGTTTACGTTGAAGGAGGCTGCCTCGATCGCTATTATCGGCGGTGCTGACGGTCCCACCTCTATCTTCGTTACCTCCCAGCTCGCACCGCAGTTGTTGGGTCCCATCGCTGTGGCCGCTTACGCCTATATGGCGCTGGTGCCCATGATTCAGCCGCCGATCATGCGCGCGCTGACCACTGAAAAAGAGCGGGCCATCACCATGACCCAGCTCCGAGTCGTGAGCAAGACCGAGAAAATCATTTTCCCGATACTGCTTCTGCTGTTGGTGGCGTTGCTGTTGCCGTCTGCTGCGCCGTTGGTGGGGATGCTGTGCTTCGGTAACCTGATGCGTGAGTGTGGTGTGGTCGAGCGTCTGGCGGATACTTCGCGGAACGCCCTGATCAACATCGTCACCATGGGTCTGGGGTTGGCAGTGGGTTCGAAGCTGTCTTCGGAGTCATTCCTGCAGCTGACCACCCTGGGTATTCTGGTACTGGGTATGATTGCCTTTTGTGTTGGCACCGCCTCAGGCGTGTTGATGGCGAAGCTGATGAACGCGGTTA
Source organism: Halopseudomonas laoshanensis (assembly GCF_008365385.1). Lineage (GTDB taxonomy): Bacteria > Pseudomonadota > Gammaproteobacteria > Pseudomonadales > Pseudomonadaceae > Halopseudomonas > Halopseudomonas laoshanensis. The sequence continues at coordinate 224,162 of NZ_QOVF01000001.1, forward strand.
GCAAGCAGGCGATCAACCCTTTGATCGGCTCTGCCGGCGTATCCGCTGTGCCGATGGCGGCGCGGGTATCCAACAAGGTTGGTCTCGAGGCTAATCCGCAGAACTTCCTGCTGATGCATGCCATGGGTCCGAACGTGGCTGGTGTGATTGGCTCTGCGGTGGCGGCGGGTATCCTGTTGTCCTTCGTTGGCTAAAAACCTGATTGGCAGAATCAAAAAAACCGCTCAATGAGCGGTTTTTTTGTGGGTCAGGTAAAGATCAATTGTGCGGGAGTATCAGGCTTGTTGCTGTTCTTCGCCGGGCAGTAGCGCAAGCAGAGCATTCTGCTGGCGTCGGCTCATTTCACGGAACCGCAGAAGCAGGTCGCGCTCGGGGTGGCTTAGGCCATCCAGCTGCTTATCGTTAAGTAGCTGTCGGGAGGGTTGCTCGGGCAGCGTCGGCAGATCCAGCAGGCTGTGTTCAAGCCGGGCTATGATCTCGGAATTCATGCTGCGGTGATGCTGCCGGGCAACTTCGGCGATATGTTCCCGCATACCCTCAGGCAGGCGAACGACGAATTTGTCAGCAGTACGACTGGTGTAATGTTGGGTAGCAGTTTTCATATGGGCAACATTAATCGCTTGAGAGAATAAAATCGATACTGGCCATTTGGAAACTGGCCAGTTGCCTTTTAAGTCAGTTTAGCTCCAAGCATAGAATTTGCCTCTGCGCAGGGCTGACTTGCCTACAAGGGTCCAATTCAGCTCTTTATACCTGTTTTATCCTTACGTGTCAGTGCGCGACAGAAAAATGCCTCTAATTTGTGACGTATTTCCGACAGGTGGCATTGTGCAACTACAGACGGTTGCGACCTGCACCGGTGGCCAATCCTGGCCGTGATCGGGTAATATGCACGCGCTGTTAAGGTGCTACGTCGATACGGCGTTGATCCGTCAGGCTATTTCCGAAGCGCGCTTGTAGCTCAGCTGGATAGAGCGACCGCCTCCTAAGCGGTAGGTCCCCGGTTCGAATCCGGGCTCGCGCACCACGGAAGCATGTTTATCAGGTTTTATCCCCTTGCAGGATTTCGCCGCAGGCGATGGACGTCTCTGGCGTCAGGGCTTAGGCTAGAGCCATCCAATAGCTATTCTGCAGGCAGCACATGCCTTACCGTTCCAACCCTGTTGATGATAACGCTAGCCCGATGCGGCATGCCGCTGTGGCAACTGCGGGTATGGCCAACCGCCAGGGATTTGTTGAGCTGGATGCTGACGGCTCCGCCGGTGATGCGGTGCTGGCAGAGGAATGCGCGCTGGCCTTGAGCTATAACGGCATCGCCCAGGCGGTGATGATGATCTCGCCGCATGATCTTGAGGATTTCGTCTTCGGTTTCAGTCTGAGCAACGGATTGATTGGCGCTGTTGATGAGATTTTCGATCTGGTACTGAGTGGCGAGGGTGGGCATTGGCAGGCCGCGTTGCAGATCAGCAGCCGGGCGTTTCATGCGTTGACGCTGCAGCGTCGGCATCTGGCCGGTAGCAGCGGCTGCGGGTTGTGTGGTGTTGAATCGATGGCGCTGGCACTGCCACAACTGACGCCACTCAGTAGAAGCGTGTTGCCGCCCTTGGGACATCTTGACGACCTGCGGGGCCATATCGATCAGGCTCAACAGCTGGCTCGCGCCAGCGGCGCGATGCACGCTGCGCTGTATGTGGATGAGCAAGGTGCGATAACACTGTGCCGAGAAGATATCGGCCGGCATAACGCGCTGGACAAACTCATAGGTGCGCTGTATCGCCAGCAGATCGACTACAAAAGAGGCTTTGTTGCGGTGACCAGCCGTTGCAGCCTGGAGTTGATTCACAAGGCCATTCGCGCGCAACTACCGACGTTGGTCAGTTTGTCTGCCCCGACTGCGCTCAGCGTCGATTGGGCCGTTCGCCACGGTTTGAACCTGATCCACCTGCCGCATAGCGGCGCCCCGCGACTTTATACCCCTCAGCCGACACGGGACCTCGCATGACTGCTCGCTACAAGCCCTACAAAGGACCTGCCGCAGGGTGGGGCGCGCTGCGCAGTGTCGGTCTGGCCTGGCTGGACAGCAAGCAGCCGATCAAGAACCTGCGGGCGATGCTCAAAACCAATCAACATGGTGGTTTTGATTGCCCCGGCTGCGCCTGGGGTGACTCGGCCGAATCAGCACACATTAAGTTTTGTGAGAACGGCGCCAAGGCAGTGAACTGGGAAGCGACCAGCCGCGCAGCAGGGGCAGATTTTTTTGCCCGCCACAGCGTTAGTCAGCTACGCGAACAGAGTGACTATTGGCTGGAATATCAAGGGCGTCTGACCGAGCCGATGCGCTATGACCGCGCCTCTGATCACTACGTTCCGGTGAGCTGGGAGCAAGCTTTTGCGTTGATTGCGAGCCACCTCAATGCGCTGGAGAGTCCGCATCAGGCGGAGTTTTATACCTCGGGCAGGGCCAGTAATGAGGCGGCGTTTCTCTACCAGTTGTTTGTCAGGACGCTGGGCACCAACAATTTCCCCGATTGTTCGAACATGTGCCACGAGGCTAGCGGTGTAGCCCTGGATGCCTGTCTCGGTACCGGCAAGGGTAGCGTGACGCTGGCGGATTTTGCCCTGGCTGACGGTATCTTCATTTTTGGCCAGAACCCCGGCACCAATCATCCCCGTATGCTGGAGCCGCTCAAGGAAGCCGTAAAGCGCGGGGCGCAGGTGGTGTGTTTTAATCCGCTGCGTGAACGGGGGCTGGAGCGCTTCCAGCATCCGCAAAACCCGCTGGAAATGCTCAGCAATACTTCGTCGCCGCTCAATACCGCCTTCTTCCGCCCGGCGCTGGGCGGTGATATGGCAGCGCTGCGGGGCATCGCCAAGTGCCTGTGGTACTGGGAGCAGCAGGCCCTGGAGCAGAGTGGGCCAGCAGTGTTTGATCGGGGTTTCCTCGCCGAGCACTGCCATGGAGTTGAAAGCTATCTGGCGCTGCTGGATGACAGTCCGTGGGATCAGATTACACAGCAGTCGGGTTTGAGCCGTGACGAGATTGAGCAGGTCGCGCAGCGCTATCGGCGCTGCGAGCGGGTAATTATCTGCTGGGCCATGGGCATTACCCAGCATCACCACGCGGTGGCTACCATTCAGGAAATTGCGCACCTGCAAATGCTGCGCGGGCAACTTGGCAAACCGGGTGCCGGGCTCTGCCCGGTGCGCGGTCATAGTAATGTGCAGGGTGACCGCACCATGGGCATCAATGAGCGTCCGAGTAGCGCCTTGCTGGATGCCATTGAGCGCCAGTTTGCTATCGCCGTTCCGCGCCGGCAGGGACACAACACGGTTGAAGCCATCAATGCGATGCTGGCGGGTCAGATCAAGGTTTTTGTGGCGCTGGGTGGCAATTTTGCCCAGGCCACGCCGGACACCCCACGCACCCACCAGGCTCTGCAGCGCTGCGAACTAACGGTGCAGATCAGCACCAAGCTCAACCGCAGTCATTTGACGCCCGGTCGCGATGCACTGATTCTGCCCTGCCTGGGGCGCACCGATATCGATATCCAGGCCAGTGGCCCACAGGCGGTCAGCGTGGAGGACTCGTTCAGCATGATTCATGCGTCCTATGGACAACTGCCTCCGTTATCCGGGCAGATGCGTTCCGAGCCCGCCATCATCGCCGGCATGGCTCAAGCCACACTGGGAAATAGGCCGGTGCGGTGGAGCGAACTGGCCGACGATTACGCCAGGATCCGCGAGCTTATCAGTGCGACTATTCCGGGCTTTGAAAACTTCAACCAGCGGCTCGCTCAGCCTGGTGGCTTCCATCTGGCCAACCCGGTCAACTCGCTGACGTGGGATACTCCGGCGGCCAAGGCGAGCTTCAGCGCCAATCCGTTGCCAAAGGTTTTGCTGCACGAACGCGTGTTGGCGACCGGTCAGACTCCCGATCTGATCTTGCAGACACTTCGCTCTCATGATCAGTACAACACCACGATCTATGGGCTGAATGACCGCTATCGCGGCGTACAGGGCACGCGCGAGGTGCTGTTCATCAATGCGTTGGATATCCAGCGTCTGGGGTTTGTGCCTGGTCAAAAGGTCGATCTGGTGGCGCTGTGGGACGATGGGGTCGACCGGCGCGTCAAGGGCTTCACTCTGCTGGAGTTCGACGTTCCGCCAGGCCAGGCGGCGGCCTATTATCCCGAGACCAATCCCCTTGTCGCATTGGATAGCTACGGCGAGGGCAGCTTTACTCCCGCATCGAAATTCATCGCCGTGCGTCTGGAGGCCAGTGCCGCTGATATAGCTAACCAGATTAACGTCGCGCTTCAATAAAGCTGATCTTCAAGTCGGCCGTTAGCAAACGTGGTGCAAACGGATGGATCTGCCCCATTTTTGAACCCTCTCGCCCCGTTGTGGGTAGCTGCTGCGCCGAGATAGCGCAGTTTTCTGTACTGGACCGTCAAATCTGTAACGAATATGTCGCAATGCTAAACGTTTTGACCGTGAAAGATTCTTTACTGTGAACTTAACTGTACTGGTACAGCCCTTGCAGTAATTGTCGGGACTGAGATTGGCACCTCGCCAATGGTCTCGAGCCAGCTTTATGGCGATTTCCGTTCCAGTATTACAGCATTGCTTTCATGGTGGAGCGCCTGCGCTTTTCAACGTAGGCACCGGAGAAGAGACTCCTCTACAAATAATAGAAAAATGGGAGATTTTGCATGAATACGGTGAAAACCACTCTGGCAGTATTCGCGACAGCTGCCGCGTTAGGCGTCAGCAGCTTTGCCCACGCGGGTACCACGCTGGACGAGATTCAGAAGAAAGGTTTTGTGCAATGCGGTATCAGTGATGGTCTGCCGGGCTTCTCCTATGCCGACGAAAAAGGTAACTACCTGGGTCTGGATGTTGATGTATGCCGCGCCGTAGCCGCCGCGCTGTTTGGCGATGCAACCAAAGTGCGCTACAGCCCGCTGACCGCCAAGGAGCGCTTCACGGCATTGCAGTCTGGCGAAGTGGACGTGCTCTCGCGTAACACCACCTGGACCAGTTCGCGCGATGCGGGCCTGGGCTTGAACTTTACCGGCGTTAACTACTACGACGGTCAGGGCTTTCTGGTGAACAAGAAGCTTGGGGTCAAGAGCGCCAAGGAACTGGATGGTGCGACCGTTTGTATCCAGGCCGGCACTACCACTGAGTTAAATGCGGCTGATTATTTCCGTTCCAACGGCATGAGCTTTACACCTATCACCTACGACACCTCCGATGAAAGCGCCAAGTCTCTGGAATCAGGCCGCTGCGACGTGCTGACCTCTGACCAGTCGCAACTGTATGCCCAGCGTATCAAGCTCGGCTCACCAGACGACTATGTTGTACTGCCCGAAGTGATCTCCAAGGAGCCGCTGGGCCCGGTAGTGCGTCAGGGTGATGACGAGTGGTTCAACATCGTCAAGTGGTCGTTGTTCGCGATGCTGAATGCCGAAGAACTGGGTGTCACTTCAGAGAATGTTGATGAAATGGCCAAGTCCAAAGCCAACCCGGATATTGCCCGTCTCTTAGGCGGCGAGGGTGAATACGGTAAGGAATTGAAATTGCCTAAAGACTGGGCTCACCAGATCATCAAGCAAGTCGGCAACTACGGAGAAAGTTTCGAGCGCAATGTCGGCGCTGGCAGCGAACTGAAAATCGAACGTGGTCTTAATGCCCTTTGGAACCAAGGTGGGGTCCAGTACGCACCGCCGGTGCGCTGATCCGATCAGACGGCAGCCCATCCCGGGGCTGTCGGCAGTGTTCCTATGATGTGAACCTCATGCCCGCCTGTGCGGGCGTGAGTGTTCTATGAGGGCTTCTATGCAAACTGCTACAAAAGTACCTCGCCCGCGCGGCTCAGTCTGGACCGACCCGAAGGCGCGTGCGTGGATTTTCCAGTTGCTGGCTATTGTTTTAGTAGTAGCCATGGGCTGGTTTCTGTACGACAACACCATGACCAATCTGGAAAAGCGCGGCATCACGACGGGCTTTGCTTTTCTCAACAACACTGCAGGGTTCGGGATTGCCCAGCATCTGATTGAATATACCGAGAGTGATAGCTACGGCCGAGTATTTCTGATCGGCTTGCTCAACACTTTGCTGGTCTCGGTGATCGGTATCGTTATGGCGACGCTGTTGGGCTTTCTGCTTGGCGTGGCACGGCTTTCGCCCAACTGGTTGATGCGCCAACTGGCCACAGTCTATATCGAGATCTTTCGCAATATTCCGCCCTTGCTACAGATACTCTTCTGGTATTTCGCGGTCATGCTCAGCTTGCCGGGGCCGCGTCAGAGTTTGAGTCTGCTGGATACGTTCTTTATCAACAGCCGAGGCCTGTATATGCCTTCGCCGACGCTGTCCGACACCTTCGGGTTGTTTATGGCTGCGTTAGTGCTGTCGGTAGTGGCCATTGTCTTTCTGGCCCGTTGGGCGAAGGCTCGGCGTGAAGCGAGCGGTCAGATATTTCCGGTGGCGCTCAGTGCGGTGGGCATTCTGCTAGTGGTTCCGGGGCTGGCAGTCATGGTTGCCGGATCACCGGTGGTGTGGGCAATACCGGAGCTGACTGGCTTCAACTTCCGCAATGGCTGGGTAATGATTCCCGAGCTGATTGCGTTGACGTTGGCACTGACCATGTATACCGCGGCATTTATTGCCGAGATTGTTCGTTCGGGTATTCAGTCGGTCAGCCATGGCCAAACCGAAGCAGCCTATTCCCTGGGCCTTCCTGCGGGACGGACGCTGCGACTGGTGATCATACCGCAGGCATTGCGGGTGATCATTCCGCCTTTGACCAGTCAATATCTGAATCTGGCGAAGAACTCCTCGCTCGCCGCTGCGATTGGTTACCCGGAGATGGTCTCGCTGTTTGCCGGCACGGTGTTGAATCAAACCGGGCAGGCAATTGAGGTGATTGCGATCACCATGAGCGTTTATCTGGCCATCAGTATCAGCATCTCGATGCTGATGAACTGGTACAACAAGCGCATTGCGCTGATCGAGCGATAGGAACAGCCATGCAAACTCACACATTCAAACCGGATATGCCGCCTCCACGCCAGGCGATTGGCGTTGTCGCCTGGCTGCGAGCCAACCTGTTTTCCTCCTGGTTTAACAGCCTGCTCACATTGTTCTCCTTGTATCTGATCTGGTTAGTGGTGCCGCCAATTATCCAATGGGCTTTCCTTCAGGCTGATTGGGTAGGGGAAACCCGTGCCGACTGCACCAGCGAAGGTGCTTGCTGGGTGTTCATTCAGCAGCGCTTTGGTCAGTTCATGTACGGGTTCTACCCGACCGAATTGCGCTGGCGGGTGGATCTCACCGCGATTCTGGCAATAGTCGGTGCGGCGCCGCTGTTTGTATCGGCGATGCCGCGCAAAGGGCTATATGGGATCGCCTTTCTGGTGATCTATCCGATTATTGCCTACTGCCTGCTCAGCGGTGGTGTTTTCGGCCTGGAACACGTACGCACCAGCCGCTGGGGCGGTTTGATGCTGACGTTGGTCATTGCTGCAGTGGGCATTGCCGGTGCGCTGCCACTGGGCATATTGCTGGCACTCGGCCGACGCTCGGACATGCCGGCCATACGCGTTATCTGCGTGACCTTTATCGAGTTCTGGCGCGGAGTGCCGTTGATCACGGTGCTGTTCATGTCGTCAGTCATGCTGCCGCTGTTTTTGCCCGAGGGCATGAGCTTCGACAAGCTGATGCGCGCCCTGATCGGCGTGATTCTGTTCCAGTCAGCCTATGTGGCAGAGGTGGTTCGCGGCGGCCTGCAGGCGATCCCCAAGGGTCAGTACGAAGCGGCTGAGGCTATGGGCTTGGGTTATTGGCGGGTGATGGGCCTGGTGATATTGCCGCAGGCGTTGAAGATGGTCATCCCGGGCATCGTCAACACCTTCATATCGCTGTTCAAGGACACTAGCCTGGTGATCATTATCGGTCTGTTCGACCTGCTCAACAGCATCAAGCAGGCAACCACCGACCCCGCCTGGCTAGGTATGGCCACCGAGGGCTATGTATTTGCCGCGCTGGTTTTCTGGATTTTCTGTTTCGGCATGTCCCGCTACTCCATTCATCTGGAGCACAAGCTGGACACCGGCCACAAGCATTAGGAGCATTAGAGATGACTGACACAGCGAAAGAGTCCAAGGTAAAAAGTGCTGCCGGTGCGAGCATGATTCAGATGCAGGGCGTGCACAAATGGTATGGCCAGTTTCATGTTCTCAAGGATATCAACCTGGAGGTCCAGCAGGGCGAACGTATCGTGCTGTGCGGGCCGTCCGGCTCGGGCAAGTCGACTACCATCCGGTGCATCAACCGTCTGGAAGAGCATCAGCAGGGCCATATCATCGTTGACGGTACCGAACTGACCCATGACCTCAAGCATATTGAAGCGGTGCGCCGAGAGGTCGGCATGGTGTTCCAGCACTTCAATCTGTTCCCGCATCTATCGGTATTGCAGAACTGCACCCTATCCCCAATGTGGGTGCGCAAGATGCCCAAACGTCAGGCTGAAGAGCTGGCGATGCATTTCCTGGAACGTGTGCGGATTCCTGAGCAGGCTCTGAAGTATCCAGGTCAGTTGTCCGGTGGCCAGCAGCAGCGCGTGGCGATTGCCCGCGCGCTGTGCATGCAGCCGAAAATCATGTTGTTCGACGAGCCAACATCTGCGCTGGATCCGGAAATGGTCAAGGAAGTGCTCGATACCATGATCGGCCTGGCCGACGATGGCATGACCATGCTCTGTGTGACCCACGAGATGGGTTTTGCCCGCACGGTAGCGAACCGGGTGATCTTTATGGACAAGGGCGAGATCGTGGAAGAGGCAGAGCCCGAGAAGTTCTTCAATCACCCAGAGAACGAACGTACCAAGCTGTTCCTTAGTCAGATTATTCATTAACCCCTGGCGCAGCGATCAGCTCTCAGGGCTGGTCGCTGCATTGCGTTGGTCGCGCTGCAGATTAACGCGGAGCGATTACTCAAGGCGCAGTTTCATCTCCACCAATGAACTGCTGAACCCTGCTTTTTCATATGCGCGAACAGCCACAGCGTTGCCGGCATAAACATCTAGATAGCAGTGCGTGGCCTGCTTTTCTCTACTCCAGGCCAGCAGCCGGTCAATGATCGCCTGATTGACACCCTGACCCCGATACGCCGGTTTCACGTACATAAATCCGAGATAGCTGTGAAAGTCATGGTGCAGATGCGGCTTGGATTCGCGCAGCTGCGCATAGCCGCTGCCCACGAGTACGCCGTTCTGTTCCGCCACCAGCAACAAAGACCGCTCATCGGCTATCAGCTGGTTCAGGTCGTAGTAGCGGGCCTGATTGCGAATGTCCGTGTTATAGGGCCGCTCCGCCTCAATCACGCCCTGTTCAAACTGCAGCAACTGGGGCAGGTCGGTCGGTTGCGCGGGTCTGATGTTCATACCTCTCCTGTGCGTGGGCTAAGTCTATGGGGATATTAGGCGGGTAAGCAGGCAGGTAACAGGTACAGTTACCCAAGTGTTTCATATGGGCTCCGGCAAGCTTGAAGATAACGGCGTCTGCATGATCCGAGTGAGTTATATAACGAGTACGAGGCAACGTTAAGGAAGGTTTTGTTGCGATGGCTTTGGGCTATACTCGGCTCACACTGATCGCGTCTGCTCAGCCTCTGGGCGACATCACCAGGCCGCTAGATCGGTCCTAGCATGGAATTGCTGCATGGCACAGGGACGAAAAAATGAGACGGGGTTGGCGCCAGTGGCGCGGCGAACGCATTCGCGGCCGCAGTTCTGGCAGCTCGCCAGACGCTGCTGCCAGTTGGCTGCCAGTGTCGACGTAGCCTTCTTCTTTTTATTTCATCTGCTTGGCTCGCCCATTCTGGCATGGATCAACATTGCCAGCGTCAGCCTGTACCTTGCAGCATTTCATCTGCTGAATACCCGGCGTAACGGGCTTGCCATCGCGCTGATCTGGACTGAAGTGATAGTTCATGCGGCCCTGGGGACCCTGCTTATCGGCTGGGACAGCGGTTTTCACTACTTTCTTTTGATGTTCATTCCCGCGCTTTTTGCCGGAATGACCACTACCCGCGCATGGATTGCCGTAGCGGGTCTATGGGCATTTTACGTTTCGCTGTATGCGATGATGTGGTTCGTAGAGCCGTTGCAGCCGATCTCGTCAAATGCCTTGCTGGGCGTATTTCTGTTCAATCTGACGGTTGTGTTCTGCATGTTCAGCTATCTCTCGCTGTTCTACGTCAATAACGTCAGCAGCGCGCAGCGTAAGTTGCAGTTCATGGCCACTACCGATCCCTTGACGCGACTTTTCAACCGTCGGCATATGATCGAACTGGCCGAAAAGGAAATTGCTCGCTGTGAGCGTCATCCTCTGCAAATAACCTTTCTGTTATTGGATATCGACCACTTCAAGCAATTCAATGATCGTTACGGACATGACGTGGGCGATCGCGTGCTGCAACGGATGAGCGCTTTATTGACATCCGTGCTGCGCACTCAGGACTCGCTCGGGCGCTGGGGCGGCGAGGAGTTTCTGGCGTTGCTGCCGGACACCGATGGTGAGCAGGCACTGCTGATCGCCGAACGCATGCGCGCTACTGTGGAGCAGGATCAGTGGGAGTGCGAAGGGTTTGCGCTGTCCGTCACGCTCAGCATCGGCGTCAGTGAATATCGCCCCGGAGAAGATCTCAGCCTGGCCATTGCCCGCGCAGATCGAGCGCTTTACCAAGGCAAGGAGGCTGGGCGTAATCGGGTGGAGCTGGAGCTTGCCGGGCTCTGATCAGCCACGCGGTTTCGCGCGCGGGCGTTACAAATAAAGCCATGACGTATACGTCAAATGCTCAGGCATTGCCGCCCCTCCCTCCACAGGCCTCCTCGTTGCTTACATGCTATGGCACACCCGGGCTTGCTACTTGTTTAGCCGTAACCGCATGAAAAATTTGGCGTTATCCATTCTGGTTCTTTCTTGGTGATTTATCTGCGCTGCGGATTTCCAATTACTTAGCCGATTTGGATTGGCACTTTGGCGACAATCGGCCACCACAAGCTCTGCTAGCCTTCCGTGAGTACGGTTGGCGCTGCATCGTCAGCCGCACGCCTAAACAACAACAATAAAATGTGGAAGGACAGGCTTATGAGCATCAAAGTTCGAGATCGGCTTACGCCGGTACTGACGCTGTTGACGGTGGCAGTCTCGTTGGGGTTGTCGGGTTGTTTTAGCGGTGGAGGTGGCGGCAGTGAAGACGACAGCCCAGTTGCTCCTCCTGGAACCTATTCCGCGGATATTCAGCGCACCCAGTTTGGCATCCCGCATATTACTGCCGAGGATTACAAAGGCCTGGGTTACGGTGTGGGCTATGCCTTTGCCGAGGACAATATCTGTTCATTGGCCCGCGAGATTGTGGTTGCCAGCGGCCAGAGCATGCTTTACCTGGGCGACAGTGGCGATATCGCCAGTGACGTCTTCTACACCTGGTACAACTCCCAGACCAAACGAGAGGAATTTCTCGCATCCCAGGATCAGCAGGTCATTGATGCAGTAGAAGGTTACGCGGCGGGCTATAGCCGGTATCTGCGCGATACAGGTGTGGCTAATATCGACCCCGAGTGCGCCGGCGAACAATGGGTGCGCGAGATCGACGTCAACGATCTGCTGGCTGTGTATGGCAAAGGCAATTTACGCGGCGGCCTGTCCAATTTTGTGGGAGCCATTGTTGCAGCGGCGCCGCCGGTACAGAGCGGAGTAATGAGCGGCGCGCGGATGCGCTCTGTCGCCCCGGCAGCTGCAGCCGAGTTCGACATGACCACCATTAACGTCATGGACGGCGGCAGTAACGCCTACGCATTGGGCAGCGAAGTCACCGGCACCAGCAGCGGCATGTTGTATGGCAACCCGCATGAGCCATGGAACGGGGTGCAGCGCTTCTATGAGTTCCACCTCACATTGCCAGGCGAGCTGGATGTAATGGGTGTTGGCCAGCAGGGCCAACCTTTTCCCAATATTGGTTTCAACAGAGATGTGGCATGGAGCCATACCGTTTCCACGGCTAAGCGCTTTACGCTTTATCAGCTCAGTCTTGTGAATGGCGATCCCCTAAAGTACAGCTATGAAAACAGTGAAGGTGTGGTCGAGCAACGTGACATCCAAGTGGTCGAGGTGACCATCCAGTTACCGAACGATCAGACACTAGTTCGGCCCATCTACCTCTCCCACTTTGGGCCCATGCTGGCAGTTAATTTGGTTAACGGTGCATTGCCAGCCTGGGGCGACAACAACCTGGCGTTCGCTATTCGTGATGCGGCCTCGGAAAACCCTCGTGCATTGAATCAGTGGTTGAGCATGAACAAGGCAACCAGCGTGGAGTCCCTGGTTGATACCATGCAGGAAACCGTCGGCCTGCCGTTCGTGAATACCATTGCTACCGATCGTTTTGGCAAGGCGTTGTATGCGGATATCTCCACCGTGCCCCACGTGACCGCGCAGAAACTCAGTGCCTGTATTGCCGGGCAACCGGCGCTTCAAGCATTGGTCAGTTTTGATTTGCCGGCGCTGGATGGCAGCACGGTCGACTGTGAATGGGGTGTGGATTCCGACTCTCCACAGGCCGGCATCTTCGGACGCTCCAACTTGCCGTTCCTGATCCGCGATGACTATGCAGCCAACTCGAATGACAGTTACTGGTTAAGCAATCTGGAGCAACCACTGACCGGCTTCTCGCCGTTGCTGCGCCGCCGGCTGCTGCCGTTCCCAGGCGCTGACACCCCGGAAGGTGTGCCATTGCTGATGCGTTCGCGCATGGCATTCCAGCAGATACTCGATCGGCTGGACGGCTCAGACGGTCTGAGCGGCACCACCTTCACGCTGGATAATCTGCAGGAGGTGGTTTATGGCAACCGCAGCTACGTTGCCGAGTTGGTGCTCGACGATGTGCTGGATGACTGCCTGCTCAATCCACAGATGCCCCTCTCCGACGGTGGAACCATCGACGCCACGTCGGCATGCGACGTTCTGAATACCTGGGACCGTCGCAATAACCTTGAGAGCAGAGGTGCGCATGTGTTCAGAGAGTTCTGGAGGAATGTGCCCTTTAACGAGACCACTGAAACGGCTTTTAACGTGCCTTTTGATGAATCCGATCCGATCAACACCCCTCGCGATCTGATCATCAATGCGGACACCCGCGAAGCCTTGGGTGAGGCGATCAAGTTCTTCGAAGATCGTGATGTGCCGCTGGATGCCACGCTCGGTGAACTGCAGTATGTTGTAGACGCTGGCACTAATGGCGAGCGTATTCCGATGCATGGGGGGCAGGGCCGTGAAGGTGTGTTTAACGTCGCTCAGGGACCGTTGCCAAATGCTGATGGCGAGTACACACCGATCAGTACCGGGCCGACTTACATGCAGTCAGTCACCTTTGATGCGGATGGTCCGGTGGTAGAAGCGCTGCTGGCGTACTCACAGTCAGCGGATACTACGCGGCCTTATCACCGCGACCAGACTCGCCGCTATTCGGCCAAGGACTGGATTCGCTTGCCTTTCAATAGCGATGAGATAGAAGAGCAGGCTGTTGGTGACCTGGTTGAATTAAGAGAGTAAATCTGGCGACACGCTGTCTGCGTGAAAGACACCTCAGGTCAGCCTGGGGTGTCTTTTTGCATATGGGCTGTGTCATAGGTTTTCACACTCTTGTGATTGCTTAATGAACTGCACAGGGTAAATTCAGTCACTTGCTGTACGGAAATGAACTGAACCTATTGGCAGCCAGGAGTTAAGCATGGATGTGATTAACAAGAATGTACTGGGTACGCCGCTTCAGCCATGTTGCCTTGAGATTCGGTCAGGCTTTTATCGTGACGGTTACTGCCGGACAGGCGATCTGGATCTCGGTAAGCATGTCGTGTGTGCGGTGGTGACCAAGGGGTTTCTGGTTTACAGCTTGACCCGTGGCAACGATTTGATCACCCCGCGCCCAGATTGGGATTTTCCGGGGTTAAAGCCTGGAGACAAGTGGTGCCTGTGTGCAACACGTTGGAAAGAAGCGTTTGAGGCGGGTTGCGCCCCACCGGTGGTACTTGAAAGTTGCCATGAGTCGGCAACTGACATTATTGATCTGGATGTGTTGAAGGCGCATGTATGAAATCAGCCGGGTAGTAGGCGGGAAGGCTGGCTGGCGTCCTGTATTTGCCGTGTCGCTGGTGGTATCATCGGCGCCGGTTCATGTCCAAAGAGTTGCTATCTCTGCGGTCTTCACCCAGGTAGCCAGCTTTGCTGTTCTTGCTGTGTCCCCCCGATAAAAACCAATAATCAAATGATGAACAACCTTCTGTCATTAAGTCAGTCGGTGTCATCTGCTATTTCTATTGTTGTTCTAATATGACCAGCAATTATTACACCCTTTATTGATGTATTTTGATTTGATGCCGGAGTTTTAATGCCCAGAAGTCTTACTGCCTTTTCTTCGTTGTATTTCGCCACCTTGTTAATGCTGCTGGGTAGTGGCTTGCTCAGCACCTATCTCGGGCTGCGTCTCTCCGCAGATGGCACCAGCGAAATATGGATCGGCTTGTTAATGACCGGCTATTACGTAGGTCTGGTGATGGGCGCTTCCATTGGTCACCGGCTTATAGCTCGTGTAGGTCATATCCGCGCCTTCGTGGCCAGTGCCGGGGTGGTCACTGCTTCCGTTCTTGGCCATGCCATGACCGCAAGCGTCGAGGTATGGCTGGTCCTGCGATTACTGGTGGGTATGGCGATGATGTGCCAGTACATGGTGCTGGAGAGTTGGCTCAACGAACAGGCGGAATCGCATCAGCGCGGGATGGTTTTTGCCAGCTACATGGGCGTGACCTTTTTGGGGCTTGCGATGGGTCAGGTGGTCCTGACCGCCATGCCGGATCTGGATATCCGCCATCTGCTGATCGTCTCCATGTGTTTTTCTCTCTGCCTGGTCCCGGTAGCGGTGACCAACCGCATCCACCCGGCACCGCTGCACCCGGCACCGATGAAGATCCGCTTGTTTATCGAGCGTATTCCGCTGGCGCTGACCACGGTGGGTGTGTCGGGGTTACTGCTGGGGGCGTTCTATGGTCTGGCGCCCATATTTGCCTCGGTGAGTGGGTTGGCGACCTCGGATATCGGTATTTTCATGGCGGTGACCATTGGCGCGGGCCTGGTCGCCCAGTGGCCAGTAGGTTGGTTGTCTGACCGGTTGGATCGTAGTCGGATGATCCAGGTCAACGCCATCGTGTTGACGGGCGTGGTGTTGTTGATCGCGCTGGCGGATATGTCTCCCATCGGCCTGATGGCGCTGACTTCGCTGTTTGGCGTGTTGGCATTTACCTTGTATCCGCTGGCCGTGGCATTGGCAAACGACCATGTCGAACCCGATGACCGGGTGCCGTTATCGGCGATGTTGCTGGTGACTTTCGGTCTGGGAGCC
Source organism: Halopseudomonas laoshanensis (assembly GCF_008365385.1). GTDB lineage: Bacteria > Pseudomonadota > Gammaproteobacteria > Pseudomonadales > Pseudomonadaceae > Halopseudomonas > Halopseudomonas laoshanensis. The sequence continues at coordinate 239,624 of NZ_QOVF01000001.1, forward strand.
AGTATTGGGCCGCTGCTCGGCTCGGTATTGATGAAAGCCATGGGCGCTCACATGCTGTATGTGTTTATGGCCTGCTGCACCCTGATCCTCGTCCTGCGTGTGCGGCCAGAGGCGGTCAGTGGGGAACACCTTGTGCCAGACGCGCCGATACACTTCATGCCCGCCGCGGGTAACCTGGTCAGTTCGTCGCTGGCGGCGGCAATGGACCCGCGGGTAGATGAGCATATGGTGGAAGAGCAGATGCGCGATGATGGCCACGTCAAGGCGTCAGAGCGTGATGAGGATCAGGACGACCACCGGCCGGGCTGATTTGGCCGGCATTGCTTCATTAGAGCTGCGCTAGATGCGAGCGCAGCTCAGAATAGATCGTCCTTTTCCAGGCGCCGTGCTTCGCGCTGGAGGAAGTTGACGAAACGGTCGATCTGCCGCTGAACGAGCGGGCTAGGCTGCTTGAAGCGCAGGCCGATATGCGTTTCGTCGATGGCTGCTTCATAGTTGGCGTGACGCACTTCCAGGGTCAGAGTGCTCCTGCCGTTATCCGGCAACTGCAGGTAGCTGAGCTCGAACTCGTCACCGGGGGGCAACTGATGACTACAGTCGCCCGCTACCCGTGCCTTGCAGCCGGTAGCGGAAATATCCATGATGCTGCCGGTCAGGCTCACAGCGCGCTTTGCGTGGACTATGCCGATACCCACATCCAGGCTCCGGCGCACTGCGGCGCGAAAGGCTCCGCGTTTCTGGTGATAAATCATTTCCTGCGGCACCGCCGCACGGTAGGCAGGTGCGTCATCGAGCATGACGGTCTGCGCGCCCGGGCATTGCCAACGGATGTGTACACCGTCAATCCAGGTTTCTAACCGGAAGGACTCACCCATGGCCGCATATCGGTCACCTTCGCGGGGAATCATTTCATCTAGCCACAGCTGCTTGGAATCAGTATCGATCTTGACGATAAAACTCTGAAAGCGTTGGGTACGATCGGTGAAGGTGATGGTAAGTGGATCGTGGCGCTGCTGAATATTTTTCAGTAACGACAGGACCTCTATGGCAGAGCGCACTTCGCGCGGCGGCTGTGGACCAGCTTCTTGGTTGAATAAGGTGGACACTGACGGCTCTCGGTATCAGAAAATCAGGCGTTAACTATACAGCAAGAGAGCGGCAGAGCACCGCAGCTCCCACTTATACCTTGGTCAGGTTACGGGGGGTGCCGCTTCTGCTGGAAAGACCCTGGCTGTCGTAGATGTTCTGACTCGATTCGCCCTGATTGCGCAACAGGTCGAGTAGCTGACCGGTCGCCTGCTGGCTGTGCCGAATTAATCGAGCGTTACGTTCGTTAGCCGTTTTGCAGCGTTGCAAGGCGTCCTTGAAAGCGTGGTAGGTGTTCAAGAGCTCCGCTGTCTGCGTGGTAGCTAAGTGATGTTCAAGGCTCTCGCCCGGCTGGATGCCCACTTGCTGGCAGTAAGTGATGATGGCGCGATCGTGCTGGGCGAGGCTGGTCACCAGCGGCGCTTTCTCGGCCAACAATAGCTCTAGGGCAGGCATGTCGCGATCGACGAGGGCTTTGTGTTCCTGGTCGAGCAACGCTGTAAAGGATTCCGCATCAACTTTTGCGGTAGAAAAAAGCGTATTCAAGTGTTCCATCCGGGTTCTCCGCCTCGAGTGTCAGCAAAGCTTCTGGATGGTACTCCGGATTATTCCTCGAGAGCCAGAAGCTTGTCTGCAATGCGCGCACTGTCGGTCTGGTAAGAGCCGTCACTGATAGCCTGACGAATCTGGGCAACCCGCTCGCTGTCCACTTCAGGCAGATCGCGCAGGCGTTCTTCGATGGCCTGCAACTGTTGAGCCTGGGAGCTCAGCTTCACCCCGTTCTCAGCGCTGACGCTCGGATCGGCAGGGGTCTGCTCCGCAGGGCGTGACGCTTCAGCTGCGTCGCGCTTGCTGTTTGCCGCGGTAGACTGCGCGCTGCGGCTGGCGCTGTTGGAGGTGTTGAAATCGATAACCATTCTGTTTTCCTCAGAATCTGAATGCTTTGCTAGTAGCGTTAACGGCGGCCAGCTTCAGAACTTTAGGATTATTTAACCTGAATTCGCACATATTTTTGCAAGGCTGAAAATGCGTGCGTTGCGTGCGGCCGGAAAGCGTGCCGAATAGCCTGAAAGCACCGGGAACGTTGATCATACCTGATCCGTAGTAAATGTCATTCGCCGCATTACATCGCTACCTCGACCTGACCCGGCCCCATCACTCTGGCTTTGACCACGCGGCCTGAGCGGATGTTCCGTACGCTGATCTGGCTGCCGGTATTACCGCTTTCCATTGCTTCACCCGACATACGCACAGAAACCTGGGTATTGGCCGCGCTGATAACCACCTTGTCACCCCGTTTGATGACTTCATCCTGCTCCAGCATCTGCGGCGAAAGTACCGTGTCGGCATTTATCTGACGGCGCAGACGCATGCCCGCTACCTGCTGAGGGTCGGTCAAGTAGGCGTTGCCGAGCAAGCCCACGTCACGCTCAAGCATTGCCAGATCCGTTGGCTTGATCAGGCTGTGGCGACCAAGTGGACGGGTGACTACGAGAACCTCTTGAAACAGGCTGACCTGGGCCGGAACGAATAGCCGCCAACGAACTTCACTCTCGCAACTCAGGCGCACGGTAACCCGACCTACCGGCTCGGCCGGACTCTCCAGACTGGCAGACAGCGCATTCTCTGGGCATAGCGGCAGGCGCAGGCGCGGGTCGAGACGGTTAACTTGAACGTCATAACGCGCTTCACGCGCACTGCGATCCAGATGGGCTTCAACTTCCTGCTCAAGAAAAGTCGTGGTCGCGCCGATAAGCTGGTCTATCAGCGGATTAGCTGAAAGGCCAGCGCAAAAAAATATCGGCAATGCCGCGCACCCTGTTATAAAACGCATACAATGAACCTTGATGACGAAGGGTTGGCGTATGTCAATAAAACGCCGTTACGTGAGTTACGGTAACCATGCAGCAAGATACGTGCCGCATAACCCGCTATCGATAAGGAGTTGCCCATGGCAGGCGTGATGGATTCGGTCAACCAGCGTACTCAGCTGGTGGGTCAGAACCGCCTTGAGCTTTTGCTGTTCCGGCTTGCCGGAAATCAGCTTTATGGCATCAATGTGTTCAAGGTGAAAGAAGTGCTTCAGTGCCCGAAACTGACGTTGCTGCCAAGGCTTAACCCGGTAGTGCGGGGCGTTGCCCATATTCGTGGCGGCACCTTGCCGATCATTGATCTGAACAAGGCGACCGGCGGCCCGGGCCTGGATGACCTGAGCACGGCGTTTGTGATCATTACTGAATACAACTACCGCGTGCAGGGTTTCCTGGTGCGTTCGGTGGAGCGCATCGTCAATATGAACTGGTCCGATATTCATCCACCGCCACGCGGCACGGGCCGGGACCATTATCTGACCGCGGTAACCCGCGTCGACGAACAGATGGTCGAGATCATCGACGTGGAGAAAATCCTCGCCGAGGTCGTGCCTACGGTAGAAACCATCACTGCCGGCGTGATTGATGAACAAACCCACACCGAAGCGCATGCGCGTCGCGTGCTGATCGTTGACGACTCGTCGGTAGCACGCAAGCAGGTAGCTCGCTGCTTGCAAGAGGTCGGCGTGGAAGTGATCGCCATGAATGATGGCCAGCAAGCGCTGAATTATCTTCGCGAGATGGCCGATCAAGGCGACAAGGTGACGGACGAATTGCTGATGATGGTGTCGGATATCGAGATGCCGGAAATGGACGGCTATACGCTAACGGCCGAGGTCAGAAATGATCCGCGGCTGGTGGGTCTGCACATATTGCTGCACACCTCGCTGTCCGGAGTATTCAACCAGGCTATGGTGAAGAAAGTCGGCGCTGATGACTTTCTGGCCAAGTTCAAGCCTGATGAGCTGGCCCAGCGGGTGATTGATCGACTGCATGCGTTGCGCGGATAAACTGATGACTGATGCTGCAACTCAATATGCTGCAATTCAACTGAGAATGGGACGGGCTGTGTGACATCAGCAAACAAGGACTTCCAGGTTTTCCGCGAATTTCTGGAAAAAGCCTGTGGCATTGTGCTCGGAGACAACAAGCAGTATCTGGTCGCCAGCCGCCTTAATCGGCTGTTGGAACAGCACCAGATAAAGAGCCTGGGTGAGCTTGTGACGCGTATTCAGACCCAACCCAGAGCCGGGTTGCGCGAAGCGGTGGTTGATGCGATGACCACTAATGAAACGCTATGGTTTCGCGATGTCTACCCATTTGATGTGCTTAAAAATCGGCTGATTCCTGAGTTCATCAAGGAGAACCCCGGACAACGGCTGCGCATGTGGTCGGCCGCCTGCTCCTCTGGGCAGGAACCCTATTCATTGAGCATGAGCATTGACGAATTTGATCGGGCCAACCTGGGTCAGTTACGCGGTGGGGCGCAGATCGTGGCTACCGATCTCTCGGGCGCTATTCTCACCGCTGCCAAGTCAGCTCAGTACGATAGCCTGTCGGTCGCACGCGGTTTATCTGCGGACCGGCTGGTGCGTTATTTCGATCAGTCGGTCCCGGGTCGCTGGACGGTCAAGCAACCGATTCGCAATCGGGTGGAATTCCGAGCGCTGAATCTACTTGATAGCTACGCGATGCTCGGCAAGTTCGATATTGTCTTCTGCCGCAACGTATTGATCTATTTTTCCGCTGACCTGAAGAAAGATATTCTCAAACGTATTCATGCGTCCTTGAAACCGGGTGGCTATTTGATGCTTGGCGCCTCCGAGGCGCTCAATGGCTTGCCTGAACTCTACCAGATGGTCCAGTGCAGCCCCGGCATCGTTTACCAAGCCAAATAAGCCTGCGGTTTATATCAATCCCTTCCTCTGATGCTGCCAGGCAGGTTTTTCCTGTCTGGGCGGTGTTGGCACCGGCGTCATCTGCCTAGCCTCGAACATTTGCCGTTGGGCGGTCATTCTTTGCCGCGCTGCCGGTCTTTAATTTCCAACTCGCTGAAATTAAACAATATTTTATATTGGCACGGCACTTGCTATGTCTATTGGCAAGAACACTGTGTGGCTATCTGTTGCCATCCTGAGGAATGCCGGTATGAGTATCAATTTCGATAAAGCATTGGGAATACATGAACAGTCACTGCTGTTTCGCGGCCAGCGAGCAGCGGTACTGGCAAACAATATTGCCAATGCCGATACGCCCAATTTCAAAGCCCGCGATCTGGATTTTGCTGCCGTGCTACAGGCAGAGCAGAGCGGCGAGGGTCGCTCTTTCAATGCGACCCAGACCCACTCCCAGCACATGAATGCCGAAAGTCTGATCGATCAGGCCGCCGGCTTGCGCTTTCGCACGCCGCTACAACCAGCGGTCGATGGCAATACCGTCGATAGCCAGGCAGAGCAGGCGCAATATGCGGATAACGCGATTCGGCTGCAGGCCAGCTTTACCTTTCTCAACAGCAAGTTTTCAGGGCTGATGACCGCCCTGCGTGGAGAGTAAGCCATGTCTCTAAGTGACGTATTCAATATCGCCGGATCCGGCATGAGCGCCCAGTCGGTGCGACTCAATACGGTAGCCAGCAACATCGCCAACGCCGAGACAGTGTCCAGCAGCGATGGTGAAACCTACCGCGCGCGGCAGCCGGTATTTTCCACGGTGTTCAATGCTCAGTCGGGCATGAGCCAAGGCATGGGTCAGTCACTGTTTGCCGGCGATGATCAGGCCGGGCAGGGCGTGGAAGTGCGCGGTATCGTGCAGTCCGATGCCGAGCTTCAAGCGCGTTACGAGCCGGATCACCCGATGGCCAATGAAGAAGGTTATGTGTATTACCCGAACGTCAACGTGGTTGAGGAAATGGCCAACATGATGTCCGCATCACGTGCCTACCAGACTAACGTCGAAATCATGAATGCAGCCAAGACCATGTTGCAGCGCGTTCTCACCCTGGGTCAGTAACAGGAGTTATCCGACCATGAGTATTGCCAATTCAATCGGTACCGGCGCCAGCGTGCTGGATCAGTACGGCCGGGACGACAGCCGTGAGGTTCAGGGTGACGAGATGGGCAAGGACCAGTTCCTTACGCTGCTGGTCACGCAGCTCAATAACCAGGATCCGCTGGCGCCCCAGGAAAACGGCGAGTTCATTGCCCAGCTGGCGCAATTCAGCACGGTGGAGGGTATTGAAACGCTCAATACCTCAATGGAGTCCCTACTCAGCGGCTATCAATCGTCTCAGGCCCTGCAAGCCTCCTCATTGGTGGGGCGTAAGGTCATTGTGCCAACCGACAAGGCAATGGTTGATACCACTGAGGGCGTCAAGGGGCAATTGGCTTTGCCCGAGCCCAGCACCAATGTCTATGTCAACGTACTGGATGATGAGGGCAGCTTGGTGACGCGCATCAATCTCGGGGCTCAGGATACGGGTATGCACGACTTTGTCTGGGACGGTACTGACGCTAGCGGCAATATCATGCCGCCCGGGCGTTACAAGTTTGAAGCTCAGGCCAGTATCGATGGTGAAAACAAGCAGCTTGCGACGTTGTTGCCAGCCAATGTTGACAGCGTTTCTCTTGGCAATGGCGCTGGTGGACAGATGACCCTGAACGTTGCCGGCCTTGGCAGCATCAATTTATCCGACGTGTATTCAATCAGTCAGTAACAGCCGTCCAACAACGAATCGGCAAGGAGCATTACCATGTCTTTTAATATCGGTTTGAGTGGTATCCGGGCGGCGTCATCCGATCTGAATATCACCGGTAACAATATTGCCAACGCGGGCACGGTTGGTTTCAAGGGGTCACGGGCGGAGTTTGGCGACGTGTACGCGGCTTCGATTCTGGGCTCGGGCAGCAATGCTCAGGGCAGTGGTGTATTGCTGGGTAACGTGGCGCAGCAGTTTACCCAAGGCAACATCAATTACACCGAAAACAGCCTGGATCTGGCGGTCAACGGCAATGGCTTTTTCGTGACCAGTAACCAAGGTGCGTTGAGCTATACCCGCGCTGGTTATTTTGGTACAGACCGTGAAGGCTTTATCACCAATAATAGCGGAGCTCGTTTGCAGGGTTTCGCGGTTAATGCTGTTACCGGACAGATCAACCAGGGCGTGCAAACCGATCTGCGTGTGGATACGCGCTCAGCTGATCCCCGGGCTACCACTTCCGTTGAGTCGACCATCAACCTGAACTCTACCAATGTCCGTCTGCCCGTATGGCAGCAGGCATATGACCAGCAAATCGCCACCGCGGCTGATCCGGCCAACCCGACGCCAGCGGAAATTCAGGCTGCAGAGGATGCCGCGCAGGCGACGTTTGATCCAACCAACTCATCAACCTATAACAGCTCGACCTCGGTGAATGTGTTTGACAGCCTCGGCAACCCGCATACGCTGACCAAGTATTTTGTCAAAACCGGCGGCAATGAGTGGGACATGTTTACACTGATTGACGGGCGCCAGGTACCGGGTAACCAGCTACCGACTGATCCTGGTTTTGCTCCGCAACCTACCCAACTGACCTTCGACACGGTGGGCCAACTGGTAACACCGCAGCCGTTAAACAATATCGCTGGTTGGGTGCCTCTCGATTCGTCAGGGCAGCCGACGGGAGCCGATTCGCCAGCAGCCTTCGATATTGATCTGACTGGCACCACCCAGTTCGCATCCAGCTTCGCGGTAACAGCTGTGGTTCAGGATGGCTTCACCACTGGTGAGCTGGCTGGTTTGTCGATTGACGACGAGGGTCTATTGGTCGCGCGTTACACCAATGGTCAGACGCGAACTCAGGGCCAGGTTGTGCTAGCCAACTTTGCCAACCAACAAGGGCTGACGCCGCTGGGCGATACCGCCTGGGCGCAATCTTCTGCCTCCGGTGAGCCGGTCGTAGGCGCGCCGCAATCCGGTACTTTGGGGGCCATTCAATCAGGCGCGTTGGAGCAGTCAAACGTGGATCTGTCTGAACAGCTGATCAACCTTATTATCGCCCAGCGAAACTATCAGGCCAACGCCAAGACCATTCAGACCGAAGATGCGGTAACCCAGACCATTATCAATCTGAGGTAATCCACTTCAGAAACCGGGCCGCAGATAACCCGGTGGAAATAAGGCGGCAAGACAGCAGGCGAAAGCTTGCCGGTCTTGCCGCCTTTTTCTTTGCTAAATTTCAAGCCATTGATATTAAAAGACTAATTTGTCTCGATCGTATATGGCATGAAGTGTGCATTATTCCCTTTGACAACGCCAAAAGCGGCAATTACTTGTCAGAACGGGAGTAGAGCGTGGACAAATCCTTATTCATCTCCATGAGCGGAGCCAGCCAGAACATGCTGGCGCAACGCGCTCACGCCAATAATCTGGCCAACGTCAGCACCACCGGCTTCCGGCGTGATTTCGAGCAGGCTCGTTCGATGCCGGTCTACGGTGAAAGCCTGCCCACCCGCGCCTATGCCATGACGGAGCGGCCAGGTACGGATATGTCGTCCGGTAGCCTGCAGGAAACCGGTCGCGATATGGATCTTGCGGTTGAAGGTGATGGCTGGATTGCGGTTCAGGCGCCGGATGGCACAGAAGCTTATACCCGTGCAGGCAGCCTGAATATTGACGCTTTCGGGCTATTGCGCACCTCCAGCGGCTTGCCGGTACTCGGCAACGCCGGCCCCATCGCTTTGCCGCCGGCAGACAAGGTCGAAATTGGTCAGGACGGCACTATCACCATCCGCGCCCTGGGCGAAGCGCCCAACGTGCTGGCGGATGTGGACCGGATCAAGCTGGTCAACCCGGATCCTGCGACATTGCGCAAGGGCGAGGACGGACTGATGCGGGTCGAAGGCGCTCTTGAACAACCCGCCGACGGCGCGGTACGCGTAGCCACCGGATTTCTCGAAGGCAGCAACGTCAATGCCGTGGAAGAGATGACCGCGATGCTGTCGCTCGCTCGGCAGTTCGAGTTGCATATCAAGATGATGCGCACCGCCGAAGAAAACAGCAGCACGACCAACCGACTTTTGCAGATGAGCTAACGCTAGTTAGCCCTGATCAGGCGCGTCAGTGAACTGACGCGCAAGGAGATACACCATGCACGCAGCACTTTGGGTCAGCAAGACCGGGTTGTCCGCCCAGGACACCATGCTCACGACCATTTCCAACAACCTGGCCAACGTGGCGACCACAGGTTTCAAGCGCGATCGGCCAGAGTTTGAGGATCTGTTGTATCAGATCAAGCGCCAGCCGGGCGCCCAGAGCACCCAGGACACCCAGTTGCCCTCGGGTTTGCAATTGGGTACCGGTGTGCGCGTAGCCGGCACGCAGAAGATCTTTACCCAGGGTTCGCTGCAAACGACCGAACAGCCTCTGGATCTGGCAGTAAACGGACGCGGCTTTTTTCAGATTCTGATGCCCGACGGCAACATCGGCTATACCCGTGACGGTAGCTTTCACCTGGATGCTGATGGCCAGATCGTGACCTCCAGTGGCTTTCCGCTGGAGCCTGGCATTGTACTGCCGGAAGATACCCAGACCTTCACCGTGGGCGAGGACGGGACCGTCAGCGTCGCGGTGTTCGGCGACCCTGCACCACAGCAGTTGGGCATCGTGCAGACCGCCGATTTCATCAACCCGGCCGGGTTGCAGTCGATCGGTAACAACCTGTTCCTGGAAACCGCCGCCAGCGGCGCGCCGCAGGCCGGCAATCCCGGTCAGAACGGCCTGGGTACGGTGCTGCAGAACACGCTGGAGAATTCCAACGTCAGCGTGGTGGAAGAACTGGTCAATATGATCACCACCCAGCGCGCCTACGAAATGAATTCCAAGGTTATCTCCACTGCAGATCAAATGCTGCAATACATCAGTCAGAACCTCTGACCGGAGTGATGTGAAATGAAAACGCTGCGTTGCTCTGTGCTGCTTTGCGTTCTGGCGCTGCTGACCGCTTGCGTTCAGGTGCCCCCGCGTCCTGATGACCCGGCTTACGCGCCGGTGTTGCCGCGCACGCCAATTCCACAAGCATTGAATAACGGCGCTATCTATCAGGCCGGTTTTCATCAGAATCTGTTCGATGACCGCAAGGCTCACCGGGTAGGTGACATCATTACCATCACGCTGCAGGAGCGCATGGCGGCAAGTAAAAGCGCTGACAACGAAATCAGCAAGAACAGCTCGACGCAAATCGCCAACCCTGTCCTTTTTGGCAACGTGGTCGGTGCCAAGGGATTGGATCTCGGGGTGAACATGAGCGGAGACCGCACTTTTGCCGGTGACTCCGAAGCCAACCAGACCAATAGCTTGACCGGTTCAATCACCGTTACCGTGGCCGAGGTACTGCCCAATGGCATCTTGCGCGTTCGCGGCGAGAAGTGGATTACGCTGAATAATGGTAACGAACTGATCCGCATTTCCGGTCTTGTTCGCAGTGACGACGTATCCACAGACAACACTGTCCCCTCTACCCGGGTAGCGGACGCGCGTATCGCCTATTCCGGTACCGGTGCTTTTGCCAATGCCAGTCAACCTGGTTGGCTGAGCCAATTCTTTCTTAGCCCCCTTTGGCCCTTCTAGGAGTCATGAGCATGCGAAGCCTGCTGTTATGCCTGTGTGTTCTGCTCATCAGCCCTTTGGCGCAAGCCGAGCGGCTGAAGGATATTGCCAGCATTGCCGGCGTGCGGAGCAACCAGTTGATTGGTTATGGCCTGGTCGTGGGGCTGGATGGTTCGGGTGACCAGACCAGCCAGACGCCCTTTACCGTACAAACCTTCAACAACATGTTGACCCAGTTCGGTATTACCGTGCCGCCAGGTACGCGCATCCAGATGCGCAACGTAGCTGCTGTGGCTATCCACGCTGACCTGCCGCCTTTTGCTCGTCCGGGGCAGAATATCGACATTACCGTGTCCTCAATTGGTAACTCGAAAAGCCTGCGCGGCGGTAGTCTGTTGATGACTCCCCTTAAAGGTATCGATGGCGAAATTTACGCGATTGCCCAGGGCAACCTGGTAGTCGGTGGCTTTGGTGCGGAAGGTGCCGACGGTTCACGAATTACCGTCAATGTACCGAGTGTCGGGCGCATTCCAGGCGGCGCTACGGTCGAGCGGGCAGTGGAGAGCCCGTTTGCTACCGGCAGCCATCTGGTGTTCAACCTGAACCGCCCGGATTTCACTACCGCCAAGCGGGTAGTGGATCAGATCAACAACACTTTCGGCCCGGATGTGGCACAGGCTCAGGATGGCGGCTCGATCAGCGTGCGCGCGCCGCTGGACCCCAACCAGCGGGTTGATTACATGTCGATGGTCGAGAACCTGCAGATTGAGCAGGGCAACGCTGCCGCCAAGGTGATCATCAACTCGCGTACCGGCACCATCGTGATCGGTCAGGACGTACGTGTTCAGCCCGCTGCGGTAACCCACGGCGGCCTGACGGTGACTATTTCCGAAAATATTCAGGTCAATCAGCCCAACGCACCCTTTACCGATGGTGTGACCACTATTACGCCCAGCTCACAGATCAATATTGAAGAAGGTGACAGCCGGATGTTCGTTTTCAATCCGGGTGTGTCGCTGGATGAGATCGTGCGCGCGGTCAACCAGGTGGGTGCAGCGCCCGGCGATCTGATGGCGATTCTTGAAGCATTGAAACAGGCCGGTGCGTTGAATGCCGACCTGGTTGTGATCTGAGCGAGGAACCGATCATGAGCCCGAACAGCGTCAGCTATACCGACCTCAACTCGATGAACGAGATGAAGGTCGGCTCAAAGGCCAACAGCCCGGACAACATCAAGCGTGTTGCCGAGCAGTTCGAATCGCTGTTCATGAACATGATGATCAAGAGCATGCGTGATGCGAATGCGGTATTTGCCGAAGGCAATCCGTTGAACACGCCGCAGACACGTTTCTATCAGGACATGCATGACAATCAGATGTCGGTTCACCTGGCGGAAAAGCAAGGGGTCGGCCTGGCCGACGTGATGATGCGTCAGCTCTCCCCACAGACCGCCGCCGCACCAGCTGCGACCACCTTGGACCGGGCGCCGGCGGTCTCTCCGGCTTCGGACGCACGTGCTGCGGCGCCCGCTTCCGCTGGTGCCGATCATTCGGCGCTGCTGGCCCGCAGGCGCCTGGCCTTTTCATTGGGGCATAGTGGCATGCAGGCAGCTCAGCTCAGCGCTCAGGTGGCCAGCGCTGCTGCGAGTGGCAAATCTGAAGTCGCTGATACCTGGCAACCACTCCGCGGACTGCAGTCCAGCGCACGGCAACATCCAGCGACCGCTGAAGTGCGTCAGTACGCTGCCGTGAGTAATTCTGCGTCAGTGGGCCAGTCGCGCTTCAACAGCCCGGCGGAATTTGTCAGCACCATGCTGCCAATGGCGGAGAAGGCCGCAGAGCGTCTGGGTGTTGATCCACATTATCTGGTCGCCCAGGCCGCATTGGAAACCGGTTGGGGCAAGTCCATCATCAAGCAGGCAGATGGCAGTACCAGCCACAACCTTTTTGGTATCAAGTCCCACGGGGGCTGGCAGGGTGAGTCGGCCAATGTAGTGACCCACGAATATCGCAATGGGGTGAAGGCTCAGGAGCGCGCTGATTTCCGTAGTTACGCCTCCTTCGAGCAGAGCTTCGATGATTATGTCGATTTTCTGCACGACAACGGCCGTTACCAGCAGGCACTGACCACCACAGCGAACCCGGATAGCTTCTTCCGCGAGTTGCAACAGGCCGGTTATGCCACCGACCCGCAATATGCCAATAAAGTGTCGCAGATCGCCCGCAAGCTGATCAGCCAGCAGCAGGTGGCTGATACAACGCCCGCTACTGCTCCGGCAGCCGATATTGCGTTTGCTGGCAATGAGGCGGTAGATACTCCGGTGGCCGGCCTGGCTGACCATCTCACTAGCCAGGGCAGGGCGTAAACATGGCTGATCTGTTCAATATCGGGCTCAGCGGTCTACGCGCCAGCCAGACAAATCTGTCGGTCACAGGGCAGAACATTACCAACGTCAACACCCCTGGCTACAGCCGTCAGGCTGCAGTGCAGGCAGCACGTGAGCCGTCATTCAGTGGCGTCGGCTATATCGGTAACGGTACCAATATCACCGATGTGAAACGCATTTATAATGAGTTTCTGACCAACCAGGTGCGTACCAGCACCTCTATCAACTCTGAAGTGACTGCGTTCCGTGGGCAGATGGAGGAGCTCAATACGCTGCTCTCCAGTACAGCGACCGGTATCACCCCTGGCTTGCAGAATTTCTTCGATGCGCTGCAGACGTCGATTGAAGATCCAGCCAGTCTGGCTGGCCGTCAGCTGTTCCTGTCGGAGGCCGAAGGTCTGGCTTCGCGGTTCAATACGGTGCAGGAGCGACTCTCGACCCAGACGCAGTTTATTGGTGAACAGATGAGCTCGCTGACCGATCAGATCAGCCGTTTGTCGACCTCTATTGCGGGCTACAATGATGCTATTGAAAAAGCAGCGGCTAATGGCTCGCAACCCAACGACCTGCTTGATTCCCGTGATGAGGCGGTGCGGCAGCTCAGCGAGTTGGTTGGCGTTACGGTCGTCAAGCAAGATAGTAACAGCATCAATATCTTTATTGGCTCGGGCCAGCCCCTGGTCGTGGGCAAGGAAGCTTCGCGTCTTGAAGTGGTGCAGGGTCGCTCGGACCCCAGCCGTGCCGAAGTGGTGCTGGTTACCGGTGGCAGTCAGCAGGAAATCACTAACCTGGTCAGCGGCGGAGAACTGGGCGGCCTGATTCGCTACCGGCGCGATGTGCTGGACCAGGCGATGAATTCGGTTGGCCGGCTGGCCTTGTCGATCGCCAGTGAAGTCAACGATCAGTTGGGCAAGGGTCTGGATATCAATGGTCAGGCCGGCGGGCAGTTGTTCAAGGATATCAATAGTCCGGATCAAGTCGACTCGCGCAGTCGCGCCCGACCGACCAACACTGACCCCAATACCAGCCTGGATATTCTGATCACCGATACGGCGCAGTTGAGCACCTCGGATTACGAAGTATTGTTCAGCAGCGCCACCGAGTTCAGTGTGCGTCGCGTATCGGATGACAAGGTCAGTGGCCCCTTCGATATCAATAGCGTGCCGCCGCCGGAGCTGGATGGCTTCAGTATCAACCTGGGCGGTGCCGGCGCCCTGGGGGCGGGGGACCGCTTTCTGCTGACGCCCACGCGCAGTGGAGCAGGGGCCATGGACGCGGTCATGAACCAGCCAGAGGAGTTGGGATTTGCCGCACCGGCCAAGGTCGACGCGAGTCTGGAAAATCGCGGCAACGCCAAGGTAACCCAGCCGACACTGGTAGCTGGGCCCCAGCCAATCGATCCAGCGGTCATGCAGGGCTTCATGCCTATCACGCTTACCTACGATGAAGCCAATTCGCAGTTTTTGCTCAGCAGCCCCGCCGGCCCGGTGGATCCCGCGACGATCAGCGTCACGCCCGGCCAAGGCAATGAGCTGGAGTACGAGATCGAAGGCTATCGCTTCAGCATGAACATGACCGGCACTCCTTTGAATGAAGACAGCTTCGAGGTTGGGTTCAATACGGGTAAATCCGACAACCGCAATGCGTTGATTCTGTCCGATCTGCAGACCGATGCGGTGCTGGGTCAGGCCGGTGGTGCGGCGGGGTATTCGTTCTCTGACGGCTATGGAGATCTGGTGCAGCGGGTGGCGACTTTTACCGCGCAATCTCGGTCTGACAGCGAGGCCAGCGGGGCAGTTTTGAAACAGACGCAAAACAACCGCGATTCGGTTTCAGCAGTGAACCTGGACGAAGAGGCTGCCAATCTGATCAAGTTCGAACAGTATTACAACGCCTCGGCGCAGGTAATTCAGATTGCTCGCTCGGTATTCGATACACTCATTAGCAGTATTCGCTGACAGGTAAACGGCCATGCGTATTTCCACGATTCAGGCTTTCAATACCGGCGTGCAGGGCGTGCAGGATAACTACTCCAGGGTCACGCGCACGCAGGAGCAGGTCAGCTCCGGCAAGCGAATACTGTCACCAGCGGATGATCCGGTTGCTAGCGTGCGTTTACTGCAGCTGGATCAGCAAGCCAATAAACTGGACCAGTATGATGCCAACCTGACCGCAGCGACGAACAGCCTTTCGCAGGAAGAGGCGATCATCAATTCGATCAACAACAACTTGCAGCGAGTGCGGGAAATCGCTCTGCAGGCAGGTAACGGCGCCTTGGATCAGGGCGCTCGCGAGGCGTTGGGGCAGGAGCTGGTAGAGCGTGAGGAGGAGCTGGTGGCATTGTTTAACAGCCGCAATGCCCGGGGCGAGTATCTTTTTGGCGGCTTTCAGAGCCAAAACCCACCCTTCGTCAAGGAGCCGAATGGGACTTATACCTACCAGGGAGATGAAGGCCAGCGCTCGATCCAGATTGCCGGCTCCAAGCAGGTGGCAATCAATGACAATGGCAAGAACCTCTTCGTTGACGTGCCCAACGTCAACCGGGTAACCACCGAAACGCTGACCGGCAGTGCGCGGATATCTCTGGGCGTGGTTGAGGACAAGAGCGCCTACGACACCCAGTTTTACCCCAACGACAGTGTCACCATCCGCATTGGCGCAGATGGTGAAAGTTACGAAATTCTGGATCAGAACAGTGATCCGCTGACGCCGCCGGTTACGGGTGTGATAGAGCCCAATGAAGATCAGAGCTATCAGGTTCGATTCGGCGGGGTGGTTGTCACACTGGATGGTGAGTTGGCCGAGAACGACGAATTCCAGATTACCCGTGGCGCCGTCGACGGCGGCGCAGAAGTTCAGGAACGCCGCAGTATTCTGCAGACCGTTGCGGAGTTGCGTAACACGCTGGAAACCACAGGTGACAGCACGGAAGACAAGCTGCTACGCCGCGACCAGTTGGGGATAGCGGTAGAGAATCTGGACAATGCAATGAATCAGGTCCTGAGCGTGCAAACCAGTATCGGGGCGAGGATGAACGTAATTGACTCGACCCTCGAAGAGAATGCCGAAATCAAGCTCATCAATAAGGAGATGACCGCCGATCTTTCCGAGCTGGATTATGCCGAGGCGCTAAGTCGCCTCAGCTTCGAAACAGTTGTTCTACAGGCCGCACAGCAGAGCTTTGTCAAGGTCAGTGGCCTGAGTCTGTTCAATCTGATTTGAACCGCGTGAGGTCTTTACGGCCGAGGCTGTCAGGAATTAGCCAGCCCCTCCAGAATCGGACAGTCCGGCCGCGCATCGCCATGACAGCATTCAGCCAGGTTACTCAGAGCGCTATGCATGGACTGCAGGCCGGCAATCTTTTCCTCCAATTCCTGCAAATGCATCTGCGCCAGCGCCTTGACCTCGGCGCTGCTGCGTTCCTGGTTCTGCCAGAGCGCGAGTAGCTGGCTGATCTGCTCAATGCTAAAACCCAGGCTACGCCCGCGATGGATAAACCGCAGGCTGTGCAGATCCCGTTCACTATAACGCCGATAGCCCGCCGGGCTGCGCTCGGCAGCGCCGAGCAAACCGATGCTCTCGTAGTGACGAATCATGCGCGGTGTCAGTTGACTGATCTTGGCGGCCTGGCTGATATTCATACGCGCTCCGCTATTCGGGGCTGAGGTTTCCAGCGCTTGAGCAACAGTGCGTTAGATACCACGCTGACGCTACTCAGCGCCATTAATGCGCCTGCCAGCATCGGGCTGAGCAAGCCCATAGCTGCCAAGGGTATGCCCAGACTGTTGTAAACAAAGGCCCAGAACAGATTCTGGCGGATCTTGCGCCAAGTATGCCGCGAGATGTCCAGCGCTGCCGGTACCAGCTGTGGGTCGCCACGCATCAATGTAATGCCGGCGCTGTGCATGGCCACGTCGGTGCCGGTAGACATGGCCATGCCGACATCGGCGGCGCTGAGCGCGGGAGCGTCATTGATCCCGTCGCCGATCATCGCCACCACCTGGCCCTGGTCGCGCAGGTTTTGTATATGCCGCGCTTTGTCTTCTGGCAGCACCTGCGCTTCGATATGCGTGATGCCCAGTTGCTCGCCGACAGCCTGGGCGGCGGCCTGGCTATCCCCGCTGATTAACCAGCTGTCGATATTCAGTTCGCGCAGCTGATTGATGGTGCGCAGCGCTTCGGGCTTCAAGGTGTCAGCAAATGCCATCAGCGCAATCGGTTCAGATGCACCCTCAACTGCCAGCCAGGACACCGTATGGCCTTGGTTCTCATGCTGTTGAGTCAACCGGGCCGAGCTTTCCAGGCTTACCTTCAGGTCAGCCATAAGCCGCCGGTTTCCCAGCCATATGCGCTGCCCTTCGATCAGCCCGCTGGCGCCTAGCCCGGAATGAACACGAAAGTCCGTGGCGGCTGGAGCATTCACCTGCTGCGCATTGGCATAATCCAACAGCGCCCGGGCGAGCGGATGTTCGGCGTTGCGTTGTAACGCGACCGCCAGCATCAGTGCCGAGCCTTGTTCCTCTTCCCGAGTTTGTGCGAGGGCGCCCAGCGCGGCAAAGGTCACCAGACTGGGTTTGCCTAATGTCAGCGTGCCGGTTTTGTCGAATACCACAGTGTTGACCTTGTGAGCCAGTTCCAGCGCCTGGGCATCGCGGATCAGTATGCCATGGCGTGCAGCGACGCCCGTGCCGACCATAATCGCGGTCGGCGTTGCCAGACCCAGTGCACAGGGGCAGGCAATCACCAGCACGGCTATCGCGTTCAGCAGCGCCTGTTCGCCGCCAAACCAGAGGCTGCCGAGTCCCCAGGTCAATGCCGCTATCAGCAATACAATGGGCACAAAGACCGCACTGACTCTATCCACCAGGCGCTGGATCGGGGCTTTGGAGGCCTGTGCGCTTTCCACCAGGCGGACGATTCTCGCGAGCATGGTGTCATGCCCGACGGCGGTGGTTTCAACCACCAGCATGCCATCCTGATTCATCGCGCCGGCGCTGACGGAGTCACCGGGCTGACGGCTGACAGGCAGGCTTTCGCCGGTGAGCATGGACTCGTCCACATGGCTGCCACCCTCGCGAATGATCCCATCTACAGGAATGCGTTCGCCGGGCTGAATCAGCACGTGATCCCCCAGATTGATCTGCTCGAGCGGCACCAGTTGCTCACCGTCAGCCGTTCGCAGCCGGGCCATGTCCGGGCGCAGGGCAGTAAGAGCGCGGATGGCATCCAGCGTTTGGCGCTTGGCGCGACTTTCAAGGTATTTACCCAGTAGTACGAAGCTGACGATCACTGCAGAGGCTTCGTAATACAGTTCAGGCATCACGCCGGCCGGACTGGTAAAGACATGCCAGCTACTTAACGCCCATCCTGCCGACGTACCCAGGGCCACCAGCAGATCCATGTTGCCGGTGCGGTTGCGCAGCGCATGCCAGGCACCGCGGTAAAAGCGTGCACCGAAATAGAATTGCACGATTGACGCCAGCAGCAGCTGCAGTAGCGGTGGCAGCATGAACTGGTGATAGCCGAAGAGGGCGGGGAACATGCCTAAGGCCAAGGGGGCGCTCAGCAAGGCGGCAAAAATGACGTGGCGCCGCTCGCTTTTCAGTTTGACGGCTTGTACGTCTTGCTCTTCAGCCGTCGCGGGCGTGACCCAGCGCCCAGGGTAGCCGGCCTTTTTCAAAGCGCTGAATAGCTCGTCGGTCGGCATACCTGCCAGGTACATGACCCGCGCTTGCTGACTGGCCAGGTTGACCTCGGCGCCGAGCACGCCAGGTACTGCCAGCAGCGCCGTTTCTACGCGGCGGACGCAGCCGGCGCAGCTCATGCCTTCGATGCTCAGTTGCTTGGCTTCGGTCGCCAGCTGATAACCGGCCTGGTCGAGCGCGGTGCTGACGGCGCTGAGCTGGCTGGTGGCGTCAAGCTCCAGGTAGGCAGTATCGGAAGCAAGATTGACTTGCACCTTGGAAGCGCCGGGCACTGCGGTGAGCGCGCGCTCGACCCTGCTGACGCAGGAAGCACAAGTCATACCGTTAATAGGAAGGGTGATGGCAGTCATGGTGGTTACTCGAAGCTGAACCAGCGTGAACTGTGCACCTTGACATCATGTCAAGGTCAAGCAAAAGCGTACATAAGGATTTACCGCCGACCTAGATGAAACCCATCGGCGGCTTGCCTGAGCCACTGCCAAGCTTCAACCCGACCTTGAGAATCAGGTCATTATCCAGCGCAGCAACGACCCAGGTATGACCTTCCCACTCTACCCGGTCGCCCACCACCGGGTGTCCACCAAACTGCTTGCTGAAGAAAGCCGCCAGGGTCAGTTCACCCAATTCAGGCGGCACCTCGAACCCATAGAAGTTTCCCACCGCGCTAAGCTGCGCGTCGCCTTCGAGGATGAAGTCGCCGAAGAACTTGCGGTTCTCCAGGTAGCTGGGTGTATGTGCCTTACTGAACAGTCGGGATAATGCTGGCAGATCCCTGGGGCTACCGATAATGCATAGCACATCGTTCAACGCCAGCCGTGTGCTGCCGGAGGGATGCAACAGGTGGCTACCGCGAAACACTGCGGCTATGCGCGATTCCGCGGGCATGGTGAGTTGCTTCAACTGCACCCCGACACACCAGTTGGCATTATCCAGCTGGTAGATCATGACTTCGTAATCGCCGTCGATCGCGATATCCAGGCTGGTGCGCTGCATCGGCTCTGGCTGTGGCGGGATTTCCACTTTGCACAGGCGAGCGGCCAGTGGCAGCGAGGAGCCTTGCAACAGCAACGATACCAGCACCACCACAAAGGCGACGTTGAACAGCAATTGCGCCTGCTCAAGCCCGGCGAGTAGCGGGAAGATCGCCAGAATAATCGGCACTGCACCGCGCAGCCCCACCCAGGCAATAAACAGGCGTTCGCGCCAGGAGAACACGAAGGGCGCCAGACATATCAGTACCGCCACCGGGCGCGCCACCAGAATCAGAAAAAGCGCAATGCCGACAGCCGGCCCAGCGATGATGATCATTTCACTGGGGGTCACCAACAGGCCGAGCATAAGGAACATGCCGATCTGGCTCAGCCAGGCCATTCCATCCTGCACATGCAGTATGTTCTGCAAGTTGCGTACGCGCCGATTGCCCAGCACCAGGCCCGTCAGGTAGATGGCCAGAAAACCGCTACCGCCGATGCTATTGGCAAAAGCGAATACCAGAATCGCGCCGCTGGTGATCAGCAAGGGGTAGAGACCTGTCGCCAGGTGCACACGATTGACCAGCCAGGCCAGCAGCATGCCGCCAGCCAAGCCGCAGAGACCGCCTATGCCAAACTGCTGAACCAGCAGCAGCAGAAAGTTCCAGCTGAAGCTCTCCTGTCCAGAGGACAACATCTCCACCAAAGTAATGGTCAGGAAGATCGCCATCGGATCGTTCGAGCCTGATTCGATCTCCAGCGTTGCGCCTACGCGCTGCTTGAGATTCAGCCCCTTGCCCTGCAGCAGCGAAAATACCGCCGCGGCGTCGGTAGAGCCAACAATGGCCCCCAGCAGCAAGCCTTGTAGCCAGTGGATGTTCAGCAGCCAGGCAGTCAGCATGCCCGTCAATCCGGCGCTTATCACCACACCAATACTCGCCAGTGACATCGCGGGCCACAGCCCGACGCGGAAATTCTCCACCCGGGTGCGCATACCACCATCCAGCAGGATAATGGCCAGCGCCAGGCTGCCGATCATGAAGGCAGTAGAGGTATTGTCGAAAGCAATGCCGCCAAATCCATCCACACCGGCGAGCATGCCGATAATCAAGAATATCAACAGTAAGGGAATGCCCAGCCGGGATGAAAGTGAACTGGCCAGAATGCTGGCGCACAGCAGCATGGCGCCGATGAGAAAAAGCGTGTTTATATAATCCATACGGGTGGCTGGTCCGTCCTGATGGTGAATCAGCCCATACTATATCCTGAACAGCCGGACGAGTTTAAAAATTGCTGTATAGTCAATCGATTGCAACCCGAAGGTGAATGAAATGGACGCCCGTTTCTGGCACGAGCGCTGGCAGCGCGGTGAGATTGGTTTTCACAAATCCAGGGCCAACCCACTGTTGGTCCGCTGGTGGCCGCAGCTGGGGTTGCCCTCAGGGAGTGCGGTATGTGTGCCGTTGTGTGGCAAAAGTCTCGACCTGCTCTGGCTACGTGATCATGGTCACTCGGTGACGGGGATCGAACTGTCGCGTAGCGCGCTGGAAGACTTTGCCCAGGAAAATCAGTTGGCCTTGCACTGGCGCCGTGAAGAATCATTTGATGTGGCCGAAGGGCAGGGCCTGCAGCTCTTTGCGGGCGATTTCTTTGCCGTGCAGCCAGAGCATATCGAGCAGGTCGCCGCAGTCTATGACCGCGCTGCGCTGATCGCGCTCCCGCCAGACATGCGCGCTCGCTACGTCACTCACATGCTCACAATCCTTCCTGCGAGCTGGCAGATGTTGCTGGTGACCCTGGATTACCCGCAAGCCGAGCGACCCGGCCCGCCTTTCAGTGTGCCTGACGCTGAGGTGCGAGCCCTGTTTGCCGGTTGCGAGGTGACTCAGCTGGATGATCAGGACGTTTTGAAGGATCACGCCTTGTTTCGCCAACAGGGGATGACGCAGTTGCGTGAGCGGGTGTATCACATCATCAGGACACCCGCGGCCTGATGAGCGCCGCGCTGATTCTGCTCTACAAGCTTTTGCCTTTGTATATAACCGTGGGGCTTGGTTGGCTGGCGGGACGCTATTTGCAAGCCAGCGGTAGCCATATCGCTGGCATCATGCTGTATATCGTCACGCCGTCGGTGATCTTTGCAGGGGTCATGGCCGCGCCGCTCTCCCTCAGTGTGATCATGCTGCCGTTTCTGGTCTTTGCATTTTGCACGATGCTGGCGCTGGCCCATCTGGTAGTCGCCCGGCGCTGGCTCAAGGATCCGGTCGCCAACCTGATCCCACTGTCTGTAGGGACCGGTAATACCGGCTACTTTGGCATTCCGGTGGCGTTGCTGCTGTTCGGCGAGCAGGGTTTAAGCATTTATATTGTTTGCATGCTTGGCACCACGCTGTTTGAAAACTCGGTGGGCTTCTATCTCGCTGCACGTGGGCGGTTTGGCGTTCGCGACTGTCTGCTGAAAGTCGCCCGCCTACCCGCGATTTATGCTTTCGCCCTGGCAGTAGCGCTCAATCTGTCACAGATTGGCATGCCGGAGGTGCTGGTACCGTTGTTTGACAACCTGCGTGGCGCTTACAGTATTTTGGGCATGATGATTATTGGCATGAGTATTCTCAGCATGCGCGGCCTGGCCGGTGACCTGCGCTTCACAGCCTTGGCATTTTTTGGCAAATTCATCTCCTGGCCGCTGCTAGCCCTGGCGTTCTGGTGGGTAGATAGCCGTTTTCTCCAGCTGTATGAGCTGCCGGTCTACAGAGCGGTGTTTCTGATCTCGATCACTCCTATCGCCGCCAATACCGTCGTTATTGCCACTTTGCTCAACACTTCTCCGCGGCAAGTTGCAGGCACCACTCTGCTGAGCACATTGGTCGCGCTCATCTATATCCCGTTTATGGTTTCATGGGTTCTGAGTAACTGAACTAAATTCGCTTCCCTCTGTCGGGCGCGAGCTTCGCGCCTGGCTATCCCACCTCGATCCACCCCTCGATATATCGTGCAAAATGCAATCCACCAAATCGGCACGTCGTGCATGATGCCTATTCGGGTGGCTGGGCGTGGTTTTTAAGTTATTGATTTAAATAAATATTTTAATAAATAAAGACTGGCACGCAGCGTGCACTCCTCTATGTACGTAACAGAACTATTGGCGGCCACAAGCAGCCGATGCTGGTTAGAACCAGGGGAGAACAAGATGAAGTACAAGGATCTCGGGCAAGGCGTTTTCGCAACAATGTTATTGACTGGGGCAACAGTCATGCTGCTGGTTAGTGGCGGCAACAGCCCCGAACAGAAGCGTACCTATCCGGTTCAATCCAGCCTGCCAGCCGAAATCCGTCAGCAGGCGAGCGATCAGCTGCAAAGAACGAGCGTCGAGCAGGGCCTCCGTCCGTTCGGCAGTGAAAAATCAAGCTGGGTGTTTTGAGACAAGCTGGGTTTCAAGAGAAGTAACTCTATCAGGAAGATTTGATCCAGAAGGTTTGCGGTAAATCATTGTGATCGTCAGAGCCTTTGAGACGGTCCATCAAACTGAGAGTGTTGGGAGGGTAGAACGATGATTGTATGGGCTATTGCTTTTCTGATTGTGGCTATTGCTGCAGCGATTGTAGGTTTTGGCGGAGCGGCTATAGGCGTTGTAGCGGCTGCCGGTAAATTTCTATTTGTTGTCTTCATGTTGATGTTCGTGCTGTCGTTCATCCTCGGGATGGGTCGACGCATTCGCATGCAGCGCACCAGTCTGCCGCGTGCCACCTCGGTTAACTGGTAATTGCTGTTACAAGGTACGTTTAGACTGGATAGCTGCAACCGCACCTATCTGGTCTAGCTATCCGATCTAATTATCCAGCCGAACTGTCTAGTAGAACTATCTAGTTAGCCGAACTATCCAGCGGACTTTGATAACTATCGATCAGGCTGCTGGGCAAGTATTTCGGCATAGATGCTCTTGATCTCCATCGCGAACTGATCAACTGAATGCGCTCTGGCAGAATTCCGAGCGTTGCTGCCCATTTGCTGGCGCAGATCAGCGTCGCATATCAGCTTTGCCACTTCCGCCTGCCATAGGCGCTGATTCTCCGGCGTTTTGAAGCCGTTTACCCCCTGCGCGATCACATCATCAATACCACTTGAGCGTATGGCGACCACTGGCATTCCGGCGGCCATGGCTTCCAGGATGACCATGCCCTGGGTTTCTGATTTGGAAGCGAATACAAACAAGTCTCCCAGGCGGTAGTAAGAGGCCATCTGCGCCGGATCGACCGCGCCGACCAACGAAAACCAGGCCCCCAACTGCAACTCGTCGATGCGCTTCTGCAGCCGTTGCCGCTGATGCCCATCGCCGATCATCAATAGCCTGAAAGGCTGGGCGATCTCCAGGCGCAACTGCTGCACGGCATCGATCATGAAGTCGATGTTTTTCTCGTTCGACAGCCGCGCCACACTGATCAGTATGATTTCCCGCCCGATCCCCAACTCTCTGCGCAGGGCGGATAGGTCGCTTTCATCAACTGACTGAAAACGCTGAAAATCTATCCCGGTAGGCTGGACGAAGGTCGGCGCCTTGACGCCGATCATGCGCAAATATTCTTCGGCAGAATACGTCGGGACCACAATGCCGTCACATTTATTGGCGAACCGCTTGATCAGCGAGTGTGAAATCAGGTTGCGGAACAGATTGCCGGGCAGCGGTACAAAGTGAGCGTAATGCTCCAGGCGCGTGTGGTAGGTGTAGACCACGGGCACGCCTAGGCGCCGACCGATAAACAACCCCAGCGATCCAATCCAGATCGGGTGATGCAGATGAATAATATCCGGACGAAATTGTTTGATTTGCCGATGAATGCCAGGGGAGAAAATATTGGCAAGTCTGAACTCCTGTCGAGAACCCAGTGATAACAGCGATGGCAGGCGGATTACTCCAGGCTCGTCGTCGCGTTGATTGGTGTAGCGTGGCGCGACGATCAGGGTTTCATTGCTGCGCGCTCGCAAGCCTGTGCACAGGCGCTGGATAGACAGCGGCACGCCGCCAATAAAGGGCAAATAGTTGTTGGTGAACATCGCCACCCGGACGGGCTTTTCGATCCAGGGCGCGGGATTGATGTCAAAGTTGCGATAATAGTCGCGGCCAACAAAGACCAGAGTGTACAGGCGCATCGCCAGCAGACTCATCAATCCCAATATCAGCAGGAAATTGACGAACCCTACATAGAACAACGAGTAGATAAAAAACCACAGGCTTTCCAGCTTTTTGAATAGAGGGTGCTGGCCAATCTCTACCGGCACCAGTTCTGTGGTGACGCCTGTGGCGCTGACCTGCACGCGTACATAGTGATAGAAGCTGGTGTCATCATTGAGTATCAGGCCGCCGGCGCCGCCGGTGGTGATAAAACGAGTCCCGGCGATCTCCCGCTCTGAATACATGGGTAGGTTGGCCGAAAATACCAGATCGATATGATGTTGTTTAACCAGCCTCATCAGGCGATCGACAAATTCGGCAGGTGCCAGAAAGTCTTCGTCCTCAATCAGCAGGCTGTTGTCCTCGACGTGCAGGGGTGGGTAGCCGATAAACAAGAAGGTATGCGCGGCATCGTCACTGCCCAATAGGTCGGTGAGCCATTCCAGCTGCCAGCGGAAATGGGTTTTGCCGGTGCCATCGAGAAAAATAAGCCGGCTGTCTCCGAGCGTTACCGAGAAGAAATGCGGGCCGAAGTGCTCATAAAAGCGAAAGCTGCCGAAATTGGCGTATTCATTGGAGCCAAAGGTCAGCAGATAGGGGATCTGCAGGTGGCTTAAAGTACCGTAGAGCGCGCGGTACTTATCTTCACCGCCAGCACTTACGGCGTTGCCGGCTGAGACCAGAAAATCGGTGCTCCCCTCATTCAGCAAAGGAATGAAAGTTCGCTCGAATACACCGACCGAGTTGTTGATATTGCCGACCACGGCGAAACTGAATTGCTCGGCATCTCCCAGTTTGCTTTGCAGCTCCAGCAGTTGCTGAGTATGCACGGCGGAAAATTCGGGTTTTGACAGGTTCAAATAGCCTTTATAGCCGATCAGCGCCATGACTAATGCGATGTTCAGATAGAACAACGCCTTGAAGGGACGTTTTCGCATCACTGCGTGTCCCGCTGGCGGCCAAATTCGACCTGCATCATGATCAACCCAACCACCATGCCCAGATAAATAGTCAGCACCCGCCAACTGATAGTGACCAACACCAGATGCTCGACCCCTAGTAGCGTGCTGAAGAAACTACCGAATACGCCCTCGGAAATACCCGAAGCGCCTGGGGTAGGCGAGAAATACATGATGAAGGTCGTGACCACCAGCAACCCAACGCTGATCAGGTAGTCGATATCGTAATCCAGGCTGGCAATCAGCAGCGCTGGAAAACTGAACAGCGCAAGCAGGAAGATACAGGTGAAGGCGATCGATAAAAGCACATCTGTGCGATTGCCGCCGATGTAGTGCTTGAAGCTGCGGGCAAATCGCAGCATCTCGCGACGCAGTTTGAATTGCCACCGTCGATGCCTTGCACTGCCGATCAGATGCAGCTTGCGAGCGGCATTGAAGAGGGCGGACAGCGGGATGATCAACCAGCGTGTGCGCAGCAGTACCAGTGCAAAAAAGCCCAGGTAAAGCACAATCAAGAGCGCCAGCCAGCCGCCTATGGCGCCAATTACCGCCTGGTCGCGAAGCACTTCCGAGGTCAGCAGAAAGATTGGGGTCAGGGTGAAAATAAAGATCACGGCAAGCAATGTCCGGATGGTAGTCGCGGCACCCGCGACGCCAAGGCTGACACCGTGGCGTTGCAGGTACCACATCTGAGCAAACCCGCCGCCAGTAGCCATAGGAGTAATGTTGGAAAAAAAGATGTTGATAAAAACCAGACTGAATATCCGCTTTAACGGCAGGCACTCGCCTAAAGCGCGCAGGGTAAAGTGTAGCCGTAGCCCGTCTGCGGCGAAGTAGATTATCAGCAATACAGCAATGGGTAGCAGGGCGGACCAATGCAGCAGGCGCATATCAAAGCTGAGACTCTGGCCGGCGAACTGGTCATAGACTGCCCAGGTACCTAAAGCGGCAAAACCCACGAACAGGCAGGCGAGGGCGAACAGCCGACCCACCGATGTAACAGGTTGAAGTGGTGCGGGCTTGGAGCTACGGGGCATGGGTCGTTCACTTTACCAGGGCAAAAGGCAGTCTAACGTGAATTCCCATGGGCTCGAATACTAAAAGGCGATTTTCTTGCATCCAGTTCACAGGCGTTTTCACGATGCGGGCAGTGCGTTGAAGCTGTTGGCGACAGCAACGGCTTGTAAGTTCTCGCCAAGCCGTTACAATAGCGCGGCCCGTCCAGTACGGGTTTGTTATGGTGGCCCTGTCGGTCCCCTCGCAATGATTCGCCGTTAACCTGGTCAGGCCCGGAAGGGAGCAGCCACAGCGGTTATATCGTGTGCCGGGGTGTGGCTGGCGGGGCTGCCACCCAATATTTCCCGCTTTTATTTCTCGCTTTTACTCTCCTATTTCTCGCCGTCGTGCATCTCGCAATGTCGCCCCGCTTTGGGTACAGTAGCGCTTGCCTTCAGATCAGACCGGACTACAGACATCCAATGAGTTATCAGGTACTTGCCCGTAAATGGCGTCCGCGCCTGTTCCGTGAAATGGTCGGCCAGACCCACGTTTTGCAGGCCCTGATCAATGCCCTGGATCATGACCGGCTGCATCACGCCTACCTGTTCACCGGTACTCGCGGTGTGGGTAAGACCACCATCGCGCGTATTCTGGCTAAATGCCTCAACTGCGAAACCGGCGTCAGCTCCGAACCTTGTGGAGTGTGTTCCGCGTGCAAGGAGATCGACGAGGGCCGTTTTGTCGACCTGATTGAAGTCGACGCGGCCAGCCGGACCAAGGTCGAAGACACCCGTGAACTGCTCGACAACGTGCAATATGCGCCGTCCAGAGGCCGTTACAAGGTCTACCTGATTGACGAAGTGCACATGCTCTCCAGCCACAGTTTCAATGCGTTGCTGAAGACGCTGGAAGAGCCGCCGGAACACGTCAAGTTTCTATTGGCGACTACCGACCCGCAAAAACTCCCGGTAACCGTGTTGTCCCGTTGCTTGCAGTTCTCGCTGAAGAACATGCTGCCGGAGAAGATTGTCGATCACCTCAAACACGTGCTGGGCGAGGAGATGATCCGCTTTGACGAGGAGTCGTTATGGCTACTCGGCCGCGCCGCCGATGGTTCCATGCGCGACGCCTTGAGTCTGACTGACCAGGCCATAGCCTTCGGTAACGGTGCTTTGCAGATTGCCGATGTGCGCTCGATGCTCGGTACTATCGATCACGGCCAGGTATTCGGTCTGCTCGACGCGCTTGCGGCCCATGATGCGCCCGGCGTATTGGCTGCCGTGGCTCAGCTAGCCGAGCAAGGTGTGGATTTTGCTGGTGTATTGGCAGAACTGATCTCTACCCTGCAACGCGTTGCCATCGCCCAGGTATTGCCCGCTGCGGCCGACAACAGCCTGGGTGACCAGGAGCGCATTCTGGATCTGGCAGGCCGCTTGAGTGGCGAAGATGTGCAGTTGTTCTATCAACTCGGGCTGCATGGCCGGCGCGATCTGCCGCTTGCGCCCGACCCGCGTGGCGGCTTCGAGATGGCCTTGCTGCGCATGCTGGCGTTTCGGCCGGGCAGTCTGTCACAGGACTCGGCCGCGCCCTCTTCGGCGCCGCCGGGAAAGTCCTCGGGGCTCAGCCAGGCCAAGGCTGAATCCCCGCTCCCCGTACCGGCCGTCGGTAGGGATGTTGCCAAGACCCATCCCACGGCCGCTGCTGATGATCCCCAAGTCCGGCATGAACCGACTGAGCGCCCTGAGCCCAAGGTAAGCGCGTCGCCGGACACCAGTGAGCCAACCCCTGCTGTCGCGGCCACTGCGGCTGCTAACTCGTCTCCTGCAGTAGAACCGGTTACAGATGCTGGACAGGCTGACGGCTCTGCTGCGCCGCAGTTGACTGCGGCTTCGGCAGACACCAGTACGCGCATGCACTCCGGGCAGCCGTTGAAGGCAGGGGTGCCAGTGAAGCCGCCACTGGAAGAGCCCCCGGCGGAATGGCTGCAGGCTATCCCGGACGATGGTGCGGCTGACGATAATATTGATGTGGATGCTGATGAAGCGCTGGATATCAGCCAATATCTGGGCGACTGGCAGGCTGAAGCGGAGGCTGCCGAGACCCTGGCCGAAGAGGTGGTCCAGGCGCAGGACACTATCAGCGATCTACCGCCTGCCAGCGGCCTGGCTGCTGAATGGTTGGAGATCTTTCTGGGGCTGGGCCTCAGTGGTCTGACGCAGAGCATCGCCGCGCATTGCGAGCTGGTGGAGCGATCTGCCGATGCCTGGACGTTGCATCTGGATCCCGGACACAGCGCGCTGTATAACGAGAACCATCGCCTGCGGCTGCAGCAGGCAATCAATGAGCATTTGAACCTGAGCATCACGCTGGAGGTCAAAACCACAGCGCCAGAGCAGGAAACGCCAGCGATCGCGGCTGCCAGGCGCAAGTTCAAGCGTCAGCAGGAGGCGGAATCGAGCATTCGTCAGGATCCGCTGGTCATGAGCTTGATGCAGACGTTTTCTGCAGAAATATGCGCTGAGAGTATTCGTCCGATTGACGCGGCGAAACCCTGAATTTAATTACCTTACCTTTGAAACGAGGACAGCATCATGATGAAAGGCGGCATGGCCGGGCTGATGAAGCAGGCGCAGGAAATGCAGGAAAAGATGCAGAAAATGCAAGAAGAGCTGGCTAATGCCGAAGTGACCGGGCAATCAGGTGCTGGTCTGGTGTCGGTGATGATGAATGGTCGGCATGACGTCAAACGGGTGAGTCTGGATGACAGCCTCATGAGCGAAGACAAGGAGATCCTTGAGGATCTGGTGGCGGCTGCTTTCAACGACGCAGTGCGCAAGCTGGAAACCAACAACAAGGAAAAGATGGCCGGCCTGACCCAGGGTATGAACCTGCCTGACGGCTTCAAGATGCCTTTCTGATCTATCCACTATTTGTGCAAGGCTGCTAAATGAGTTTCAGCCCTTTGATTCGCCGTTTGATTGATGGCCTGCGTGGCTTGCCGGGAGTCGGTCCAAAGACCGCCCAGCGTATGGCGCTGCATTTGCTTGAACGTGACCGTGATGTGGCTCGGCATCTGGCCGACGCTTTGCACGCCGCAATGGATGGTGTCGGCTATTGCAGCCGTTGCCGCACCCTGAGCGAGCACGACGTTTGCGCCATCTGCAGTGATCCACGCCGTGACAGCAGCTTGCTGTGTATTCTGCAGAGCCCTGCGGACGTTTGGGCGGTTGAGCAGGCCGGAGGGTTTCACGGGCGCTATTTCGTGCTCAAGGGTCAGCTGTCGCCGATTGACGGGTTGGGTCCTGAAGAGATCGGTATTCCTGCGCTGCTCGAAGCCGTGGAGAGATCTGCTATCGAGGAAAGCGCGGTAGCCGAGGTGATTCTGGCTACCAACCCGACGGTCGAGGGCGAAGCGACCGCGCATTATATTGCCAACCTGCTCAAGCCCCGAGGTATCAAGGTGTCGCGCATTGCGCACGGTGTGCCGCTGGGAGGCGAGTTGGAATATATTGATGGCGGCACGCTGGCCCATGCGCTGGCAGGGCGAACGCCAATCCTCTGACGTTGGCCCTGTGCAGCCTGCTTCAACTGGCCAGGCGTCCGTCGCGATAATCGCGCAGCGCCTGTTCGATCTCGTCTCTGCTGTTCATCACGAACGGGCCGTACTGCACTATGGGTTCGCCCAGCGGCTTGCCGGCAATCACCAGCACTTTCGCGCCCTCGTTTTCAGCCGATAGCGCTATCCGGTTGCCGGGCCCCAGCCGACCCAGACGGCTCTTGTCCAATAGCTGATCCTGTTCCCGGCCGTGGTGGGTGACCTGCCCCTCATAGACATAGAGCATGGCATTCAGGTGCATGGACAGCGGCAGCTCAACGCGCTCGCCCGGCAGCAGGTGTAGATCCAGGTACAGCGGCTCGGTACTTTTGCCGGTGATGGGGCCGGATATGGAGCCCTTGCCCAGGTCGATTTCGCCCGCTATGACTCTGACCAAGCCTCCACCGGAAAGCCGTTGCTCGGCGATGGCGGAAGAGGGCAGGTCGGTATAGGACGCAGGCTGCATTTTTTCCGCGCCAGGCAGATTTACCCAGAGTTGAAAGCCGCGCATCCGACCGGAGGCCTGCTGCGGCATTTCCGAATGGATAATGCCTTTGCCTGCGGTCATCCACTGGACTCCACCTGGTTCGAGCAAGCCGCGGTTGCCCAGGTGGTCCTCGTGCAGCATTCGACCTTCAAGCATGTAGGTGACGGTTTCGAAGCCCCGGTGCGGATGCGATGGGAAGCCGCCAACATAGTCGGCCGCTTCATCGGAGCCAAATTCATCGAGCATCAGAAACGGGTCAAAGCGTTCGGCACCACTGCCACCGAACACGCGTTTGAGCTTGACGCCATCACCATCGGACGCGGCTTGGCCCAGCAGCACTTCAACCAGATCGCGATTAACTGAGGTAGACATGACATATCTCCTATTGAGGTATGTCATTAGTCTAGAGAGGGATTAATCGATTAAATAGCGCAAAAAATGCCCGCTTTAAATCGATTTATTTGATGTGAAGCGCTTATTCGCCGGCTTTCTCTTTCAGTTCCTTGTTAATACGGTCATAGGCTTCGCAGGCGCCATGATCACTGCGTGTAGGGTCACGCAATTGTAATCCCAATAGCTGCTTATGCAGCTCGTTGGCTTTGGCCTGGTCACCGTCGGCGAGCCGATGGATGGTTTCAGCCACTTCCTCAGCCTTGGCTTGGGCTTCTTCGGGCGTGCAGGCATAGGCTGGCAAAGCGGCCATGCCGAAGAGGGCGGTAAGTACCAGACCCGTTAGTATTTTCATCAAGTAACCTCGTTGACTGCTCTTGTTAACGGCTTGCTAAACGCAAACGTTATCGTAACGACAATACTACTTCGCACCAAGCGCTGGCTTGTCCCGGCGCTGCGGAGAATAAATTGAAACAGCTAATGCCTTGCTATAGTGAATGACAGGAGTAGCTTACGCACGACAATTAATGTTCCTGCGACATTCTTTCGCACTTACTAATGAGAGTCAGCATGCTGATTTCAGTTCCCCGACTAGCTATCCTGCTGTTGTGTCTCGGAGCCGCGCCAGCGCTGGGCGAGAGCTTCAAGGTCGGATTTGGTACGCACAAACCGCCGTACATTTTCGAAGGTGAAGCACGCGGGCTGGAATACGATATTGTGCTTGCCGCATTTGCCCAGCAGCAGCGCGAAGTGCAGCCCTATCACGCGCCGCTGGAGCGTCTGCATCGTATGCTCGAACGCGGCGAGCTGGACGCCATCACCTCTACCAATACCACCAGCGGGGTGCCCGCGCACTATTCCGCCATCTATATCGAATACCAGAACGTGGCTGTGTCACTCGCCGCACGCAATGTGCAGCTCACGGGTATCGAGGATCTCAGCCTGTACTCGGTCAGCGCTTTCCAGCGTGCTCGGTTTCTACTCGGCGACGAGTTTCGCAGTATGGCGCTGAACAACCGCCGCTATCGGGAGGAAGCCCGCCAGGTGACTCGCAACATGCTGCTGTATGCCGGCCGAGTAGATGTCATGATTGGCGACCGGCGGATTTTTCGCGCTTTTGATCCGGTAGTGGCCGACCGTGTAGATATTCATCAGCCGGTGATTGAACACGGCCTGTTTCCTCCCACCGGATACCGGGTAGGCTTTGTCCGGGATGCGGATCGTGACTTGTTTGACCAGGGGCTTGCAGCGATCATCGACAGCGGTGAGTACCAGCGTATTGAAGCGCGATATGCAGAGTATTGAATGCCGACTGATTCGGTGACTGAATAAACGCTGATTGCGCCCCAAACTGAGCTGATTTGTTGCGTCGCATTGGTTAGTCTTTGAGCTGACAACAACAAAAAGATCGGACATATCATGCTCATTCAACGACCGCGCCTCACCGCGTATCTCCCCCCGCTGATTCTGGTAACACTGATGGCTACTCACACTCCTTCACTGGCGCAGGATAAAGCCCCAGCCTTGCCGACTCCCGATAGCGTACGCCTGGATAAACTGCAATTGATGCAAGGTTTTCCACCCGCCGCGGACAAACAGGTGACGGCCGCTAATTTCTTGAGCGAATACCCAAAACTGCGCTGGGCATTTCACCATATGCGTGAACTGCTGCCTTCCCGCAACGTCGCCAGGGGCCCCGGCGCGGCTGTTCCGTTGCCAGCCGGAGATGATCGGCGGGCGGAGATTGATGCGCTGACCTTTACCGGCCCGGACGGTAACACCCTGAGTTTTGCCGACTACCTGACGGCGTCTTTCGCGGACGCGACCTTGATCATGCTCGATGGCAAAGTCATCTATCAGGCCTATCACGAGGGAATGCCGGAACAGAATCCGCACATGATGTGGTCGATGACCAAGTCTTTCGCTGGTTTGCTCGCGACTCAGCTGATGGAGGAGGGCGTCCTTGATGGCCAGACGTTGGTCACTGAATATGTGCCGGAATTGAAAGGCAGCGGCTGGGAGGGCGCCACCCTCCAGCAGTTGCTGAATATGACGGCAGATATCGACTACAGCGAAGTCTATGCCGATGCGGATTCCGACGTCATCAAGTACGCCTTCGCGGCGGGCATGCTGCCGGTCCCTGCGGACTTTGCCGGACAGCGCGAGCTGTACAGCTACCTACCGACCATCGGCGCCGACGGTGAGCACGGCGAGCGCTTCATGTATCGCACGGTGCATACCGAAGTGCTCGGCTGGGTACTGCGCAAGGCTACCGGCAAACACCTGGCGGAGC
Source organism: Halopseudomonas laoshanensis (assembly GCF_008365385.1). Taxonomy (GTDB): domain Bacteria; phylum Pseudomonadota; class Gammaproteobacteria; order Pseudomonadales; family Pseudomonadaceae; genus Halopseudomonas; species Halopseudomonas laoshanensis. The sequence goes on from NZ_QOVF01000001.1 coordinate 273,118, forward strand.
TGATCAGTGAGCGCATCTGGACCAAGCTGGGGACCGAGCATGACGCCTTTCTGCTGGTGGACCGCCATGGTGCCGAGTGGGCCGGCGCCGGTATGAATGCCAGCCTGCGCGATCTGGCGCGGTTCGGCGAGATGATGCGGCTTGAGGGCCGTTTTAATGGTGAGCAGATCGTCAGCGCCAAGGCGGTCAAGGCGATACGCGAGGGAGCCGATAGAGAGGCTTTCAAGGCTTCAGGTCGGGATTTTCAGCCAGGCTATTCCTACCGTAACCAATGGTGGATCAGCCATAACGCCGATGGTGCTTTTGAGGCTTTGGGGGTCCATGGTCAGATGATCCACGTCAACCCGGCAGTTGGCCTGGTGGTGGTGCGGTTGTCATCGCACCCAGTAGCGAGCTCAGCCTTTACGTTCCCGACCACGCTCCCGGCGATGCAGGCGCTGGCTGACCTGCTGCGCTAACAGGCCGGCGCGACTCTCGATAGCAGACAGGGCCTATTCTCGACAGGAAGTACTGCTGCGTGGGTGTTTAGTTGAACATCTCTGCCGGCACGTCGCGGCGGTGCGCCAGACTGGTGTCACCGCTGTCGGCGTGATAGACGATGACCACATCGCCCTTGATGATCTGCTTGCGCAGTCGCTCAACGCGCTGGTCGAGGCTGGCATCGTAGCCGTTGTCGGTGCCGTCACGGGTAACAAAATCCTCAAGCATGCGCTCAAGGGTGGCGGGGTCCAGAAGGTCGTGGGGTATCAGCACAGTGTCTACTTCCTCGATGACATGAGCGCAGATGATACACTGCGCGGCTTGTCGATAACGTCTGGCTTGCGATGATTACAGATCCTCTGTTTTATCTTTGTGCGATTCCTGCGGTGCTGTTCTACGGTATAGCCAAAGGTGGCTTTGGTGGCAATATTGCCATTCTCTCGGTGCCGCTAATGGCACTGGTGGTCTCGCCGCAGAAAGCGGCAGCAATACTCCTGCCGATTCTTATCGTGATGGATATCACGGCGCTAAGGACCTTCCGCGGCCGCTGGGACAAGCCGAACCTTCGTATCATCATTCCGGCAGCGCTGATCGGCGTGCTGATTGGCGGTCTGACCTTTCGCCTGCTGGACGATGCACATATACAGCTGATGATTGGCGCCATCGCGTTGGTCTTCGTACTGAACATCTGGCTCCGGGGTGAAGAGCCACCAGTGCGCGGGGCGGGAATAGTGCGCGGCGGATTCTGGGGCATCATCTCCGGCTTTACCAGCTTCGGCATCCATGCTGGCGGGCCGCCAATCAATGTCTATCTATTACCGCAGAAAATGGACAAGACACTGCTGATGGGCACTATTGCCGTGTTCTTTGCTGTGGTCAATCTGGCCAAGCTGCCGGCCTATATTTACCTGGATCAGTTCAATACCAGCAATCTTCTGACCTCGCTGGCGCTCCTGCCACTGGCCCCAATAGGGGTATGGCTGGGTTTCTGGATGCTCCAGCGCAGCAATGAGAAACTCATATATCAGCTGTGTTACGTCTTCCTGTTTCTAACCGGGTGCAAGCTCTTGTATGACGGATTCAACGGGCTTTATCCCGGTTGAGTAGAGCGTCGATCACCGCATAGAGCGCATCACGCTGGACCGGCTTGGCCAGATAATCGTTCATGCCCGCTTCGACGCCAGCTTGTCGGTGGCTCTCGAGAATATGCGCGGTCAACGCGACTATGGTCACCGCGGGGAGCCGATGCTGACGCTCGAATGCGCGTATTTGCCGGGTAGCCTCAAAACCGTCCATGACCGGCATTTCGCCATCCATGAGAATCAGCTGGAATTGCTCCGGACTGGCGCGATACACCGCCAACGCTTCGGCCCCATTGGTCACGAGCTTGACCATGCAGCCGCGCTTCCCCAGCAAGCCGCGCACCACCATCTGGTTGACCGGATTGTCTTCGGCGACCAGCACGCTGAGTGAGCGGCCGAGCGGATTGGGGAAAACATCCAGGTCATATTCGGTCGACGTGGCGTGGTTATTGCTGACCATATCCAGTTCAGCCAAAGCCTTATGCATCTGCACTGGCGTAATGGGTGCATTGCATAGCCTGCAATGGCTTGTAGCGCAGGCCGATAGCACCTGCCGCAGATGCACGGAACAGACCACCAGTGCCGTTCCGCGGTGCGCCTGCAAAGCCTGGTTTAGACTGGCGAGCTGCGTCTGATCCAGCTCGGCGGTACTGGCAAGCAGCAGCCCAGATCGCTGGCTGCTGTTCAGTTGATCGAGGGTAAGCGGCTGCGGGTCATAGCCGAAGCGCATCAGCAGCAGGCGATAACTGGCGGACTCAGCGGGGTTCTGGCTGACTAGCCAGGCGGGGCGCAGCTCAGTGGTTCCTCGGCTTGCCTCTGCGGCGATGTCGGCTGTTGCCGCAACCAGCTCAAAATCCAGCGTGAAGCTGAAACACGAGCCCGTCCCCGGCTGGCTCTCTACTCTGATATGGCCGCCCATCAGCTTGGCCAGCTCCTGGCTGATGGTCAGCCCCAGGCCGCTGCCGCCGTAGCGGCGGGTGGTACTGCTATCGGCCTGAGCGAAGGACATGAATAGTTGATGTCGAGCGTCCGCGCTGATGCCAATGCCGGTATCGCTGATGTCAAACTGCAGCCGCACAGCATTATCCTGCGCGACTGCAAGGCGGCTGACATGCACCGCGATATGTCCCTGTTCAGTAAATTTGACCGCGTTACTCATCAGATTGAGTAGCACCTGTTTCAGCCGGGTAGGGTCGCCGATCAGTAAGCGAGGGGCTTCCGGATCCAGACTGCAATAGATCTCCAGGTTCTTTTTCAGGGCTTCGGCGGTAAACAGGCTGCAGCTATCGGACAGGAGTTGCTCGATATCGAACTCGATACGCTCCAGACGAACCTGGCCGGACTCGATACGAGCATAATCCAGGATGTCATTGATCACCGAGATCAATGCATTGCCGGAACTGTTTATGGTTTCCACGTAGAAGCGCTGGTTGCTGTCCAGCCGTGTATCGCGCAGCAGTTGCAACATGCCAAGCACGCCGTTCAACGGAGTGCGGATCTCGTGGCTCATTTTGGCCAGAAAGCGACCCTGGGCGACGGCCTCAAGACGCGCTTGTTGAGCCTGTTCGTCCGCTTTGTAGCGCGCTTCCTTGAGTGCATTTATTCGGTCAGCCAGCCCCAGCGAGAGGATGAACAGCTCGACGCAAATCCCTAGTTTTACCCAGTCAGTGCCATAGGAAATCGCCAGCTCGATGCCCAGCGAGCCGGCTGTCGAGAGCATCAGTGAACACAATAACAAGCCCCAGGCCAGCGTGTAGTAGGAGCCGTAGCGAAAGCCCTTGCGCCAGACGTAAAGGCCGGTGGCGAGCAGTATCGCTGAACTGACCAGTACGTACAGGCTGGCCGCCAGATTGTAGAGATTGAGCCCGATCAGCGGCAGGCTGATCAATGTCAGGCCAACGATGATGATGACGCAGCGCAGCAGCCAGTCGATCCTGGGAAATCGCTCCCGCGTATGCAGAAAGTGCCGGCTGAATTGGCTGGCAACGATGCAATGCAGGAACATCAGGCTGTAGATCGAGATCGACTGGAAACTGATGCCCATGGGTAGCCACTTCCACAGCAGCCCATCGAACGCCGCCATGAACAGCAACATGTTCATGTTGTAAATCAGGTACCAGAGATAGCTGCGCTCGCGCAGTGCCATGTACAAGAACAGGTTGTAGGCAAACAGGCCGAGCAATACGCCGTAGAACAGGCCGTTGGCGAGCATGCTGACTTCCAGATTGGCCGCGGCGGCGGGCCAGGTGGAAAAGTACAGGGGTACAAACACAGTACTGCTGGTTTCCACCCGCAGGTAGAAGTCGTTACGACCGGGCACCAGCTCCACCGGCATCCAGGGGTTGCGCACCTGCATCGGCCGCTCACCGAGCAATAGATGATCGCCACTGTGTTGTTCGCGGATCGGCTTGTCCGCGGCGAATTGAAACAACTTCAGGTTGTCGAGAATCGGATAGTTGATCTCGATTACGCCGCTGACGCTGGTACTGGAAGGGTTGTCGATGGTGAAGCGCAGCCACCAGGCGGAGCCCGTTTTGCCCATGTTGGGGTATTTCCCCGTCACCGGCTGCCAACTGCGTCCCGGGTTATCATGGATCTGATCGACACTGAACCCTGCCTCTGGGTCTTCCAGCAACAACACGTGGGAGGACAGATTGACGCGCAGATCGGTCTGCTCGATCAACAGGGGTTCGACCGTCTGCGCATGCGATGGGAATGCCAGCAGAAAGGAGCAGCAAAGTAACAACAGCCTTAGCGACAGGGCCATCCGATGCAAACCTCTGGGTGCCTGTCGATTATTGGAATGTTATTGAGACAAGGCTTGCTTGAATGTAGCACAGGCGCGGGTTCTGTGGGCATGCCCGGGACAGCTAAGCGCGCTTCAGGGTGTCAGTTGACCCCGAATGAGTTGGCGCAGCAGAAAGCGGCTGGGATGCACGGCCTGGAAGAGATCGCTGGGTAGCGGCAGCGCTTCGCCGGTGACCAGCGCAGCAATCAACTCGCCGCTTAGCGGGCAACTGATCAGCCCACGCGAGCCGTGGGCCGCGTTGATAAACAGTCCAGGGAGCCAGGGCGAGTCTGTGGATGGCTGCTTGGATGCGTCCTTGCCCAACACCGCATACGCGCGCTGGAAGCTGGCGGCATCGACTAACGGCCCAACCAGGGGCAGATAGTCTGGGGTGGTGCACCGCATGGCCGCGCGGGCCTTCAGGGTAGCCGGGTTCAGCTGTTCTCGCTGCAGTGCGTGGGCCAGGGCGGGTGACAGACTATCGAGCAAGGCCAGGTTGCTGTGGTTTTCCTCGGCACTGGGCTGCGTATCATCACGGTCAAAACGAAAGCTTGCGCCCAGATGATGCTCGCCCTGACGCGCCGGGGAGATATAACCTTCGGCGCAGATCACGCTACGCAGCTGCGCACTGTGCTCGGTAGCTGGGAGATGGGTAATCTGCCCGCGTATGGCTTTGAGCGGCAGGTGTTTGGTCTGGACAAATTTCTGACTGTCCGCCGCGCTGCAGATAACCGCCACATGCGCCTGGGTAAGTAGGCGCCCATCGGCATCCAGCGCCTGCCATTGGCCTGCTTGATATGCCAGGTCCAGCGCTTCGCTGTGGGTTTTCAAGGTGATGGCCGGATGCCGCAACAGCGCCTGGCACAGGGCCGGTGGATTGACCCAACCGCCTTCCGGAAAAAACAGACCAGAGTGATCAATGGCAACGCCAGCTATTTCGCTTGCCTGTTGCGCATCCACACCGTGCAGGAAGCGTTGTGGATAGCCGGCCGCCGCCAGCTTTTGCAGGCGTGCGGATTCCTTGCCGTTGGCGCCCAGCTGCAGCACGCCGCAGGGCTCCCAGTGCTCTCCATCGCGCGGAAGTACCTCGTGCAATAGCCGCAGGCTGTAGGCATAACTACTCTGGATAAAGCGTGAAAGCGGTGTCTGATGCGGCGACAGTTTGCAATAGAGTATGCCCTGCGGGTTGCCGGAAGCTTCCTGTGCAGCGGCTGGATGGCGCTCGATAACAGTTACCTGCCAGCCGCGCCGGGCCAGGGCGTAGGCACTGCAGCAGCCAGCCAGCCCGGCACCGATGATGATTGCAGTTCGCTCGCCTTGGGCTGGCTGGGGCCGGGCATACCAGGGCGCGGCCCAAGGCGTTGAGCCGCTGCGTTGCAGGCTTCCGGCGAGCATATGGCGTTTGTGCCTGTGCCCCGGAACTCTGTGCATGTCAAAGCCGGCGGCGATAAGCCCGCGCCGTACCTCGCCGACGCTGGTAAAGGTGGCGACCGTTGTGCCCGGCTGCGAGAGCCGCGCCATCTGTTGATACAACGCGGGTTGCCACATGGCCGGATTCTTCGCCGGGGCAAAGCCATCCAGAAACCAGGCATCTACACGCGCGTCGAGGTGCGGCAGGGTGTCGAGCATATCGCCAACCAACAGCGTCAGGGTCACCCGCCCTTGGGCCAGAACAAACTGTTGCCAGCCGGGAGCCAGATCCGTGTATTGCGCTTCAAGAGTCTCGGCCCAGGGCTGCAGCTCTGGCCACAGGCGCTGCGCACGCTTAAGGTCGCAGGCAGATAGCGGGTATTTTTCGCAGCTGACGAAGTGCAGAAAGGCCGAGGCTGGCGCGCATTGATCCCACAGCTGCCAGGCGGCAAGGAAGCTTCTGCCAGTACCGAAGCCGGTTTCGCCTATGCAGAAATGGCCGCCCTCAGGCAAGGCCGCCCAGCGCTGAGCCAATTGGTTGTGGAGCAGAAACACATGCCGTGCTTCGTCCAGGCCGGATTCACTGGAGAAATACACATCGTCAAACTGTTCTGAGAACGGTTGCCCGTCGGCTGACCAGCTTAAGGTGGCAAAGGGTGATGGCGAGTTCACGACGGCTCCTGCGGTGTATCCGCAGGCATTGTAACCGCGAACGCGGCATATTAAATGCGCTGTTGTCTAGCTGGAGCAGGAGCCGCCCGGTGCAATCGATGCTCGATTAGCTCGGGGCTCAATTGATGTTGGGCAATATCAGCAATACCCAAGTAGCAACAAACACCAGGGCAACGGAAGAACATCTGCCTTTGATTCGCTGTTTCATAATGACCACCTTTTATTATTGTTGGCAGTTGCCTGGGTAAGGCCTGCGGCGCCAGCCGGGTTGTGGCTTGTGCGCTAATGTACGTTGACCTATAAGGCCGTTATGCAAAGTCTGACTGCAACGAGGGTTACCCGTTCAACACTTGGTGCTGCAACTACAGGGTAGATGTTTTCATCTTCGAGCGTTAGATGAATTGGCTACTTTAAAGAGTCACATTGTCGCCAACTAGAATGACGTTGTCATGACAATGTCATCATTAATGTTGTCATTTTTGCCGACGGCGATAGAGCGCCGCTTTTGTCAGCGGGATTGAGCGTTTTGGTCATTGTCGCGCTCGCTGTCAGGAGTAGGGTAACTGTCAGTCGTTATTACGGAGAGTCCCATGACCGAAGCATTTATTTTCGACGCCGTGCGCACCCCGCGCGGCAAAGGCAAAAAGGACGGATCGCTTTATAGCGTCAAGCCGGTGAACCTGATCGCAGGCCTGTTGCGCAGCCTGCAACAACGCCAGGACCTGGATACCAGTCAAGTGGATGACATTGTGCTCGGCTGCGTGACGCCGGTGGGCGATCAGGGCGCAGATATCGCCAAGACCGCAGCGCTGGTGGCCGAATGGGATGATCGGGTCTCCGGAGTGCAGATCAATCGCTTTTGCGCTTCGGGTCTCGAGGCGGTGAATCTGGGCGCGATGAAAGTACGCTCCGGATTCGAGGATCTGGTGGTCGTGGGTGGGGTCGAATCCATGTCACGGGTGCCCATGGGCTCGGACGGCGGTGCGTGGGCGATGGACCCGGAAACCAATCTAAGGGCGCATTTTGTGCCGCAAGGCATTGGTGCTGACTTGATCGCTACCCTGGAGGGCTTCAGCCGCGAGGATGTTGACGCTTTCGCGCTGCGCTCCCAGCAAAAGGCGGCCAGCGCACGCAGCCGCAATGCCTTCGCTCGCACGCTGGTGCCGGTCACCGACCAGAACGGCATTGTACTGCTGGATAACGATGAATTTATTCGCGCGGATACCACGCTGGCGGGTCTGGGTGCGTTGAAGCCGAGTTTCGAGATGATGGGGCAGATGGGCTTTGATGCCGCAGCGCTGTCCCGGTATCCGCAGGTGGAGCGTATTCAGCACGTACACACCCCCGGCAACAGCTCGGGGATTGTAGATGGCGCCGTGGCAATGCTGATTGGCTCCCAGGACAAAGGGCGCGCTTTGGGGCTCACCCCCCGGGCCCGCGTAGTAGCGACCGCCGTGACCAGTACCGATCCCACCATCATGCTCACCGGCCCGGCTCCGGCAACCCGCAAGGTCCTGGCCCGCGCCGGGTTGAGCATCAATGACATTGACCTGTTCGAGGTCAACGAAGCGTTCGCCTCCGTGGTCATGCGCTTTATGAAAGAAATGCAGGTGCCGGAAGAGAAGGTCAACGTCAATGGCGGCTCCATCGCCATGGGCCATCCACTCGGCGCGACCGGCTGCATCATTCTGGCAACGCTGCTCGATGAGCTGGAGGCCCGGCAGCTGCGCTACGGCCTGGCCACGCTCTGTGTCGGCGGCGGCATGGGTATCGCGACTATTATCGAGCGACTTTGATGTGAGCAGACAGGAATCGACCATGACAGATGCTATTGAGTACCGGAAAAGCGCTGATGACATCGTTACGCTGACGCTGGATATGCCCGGTCAGAGCGCCAACACCATGAACGCGGTCTACCGCGAGGCCATGGCGACGACCATTGTGCGTCTGGAAGCCGAGCGCGAGCAGATTGCCGGGGTGATTGTGACCTCGGCAAAGAAGACCTTTTTCGCTGGCGGAGATCTTAACGAGCTGATCAAGGTGACTCCGGCCGACGCCGAGAACTTTTATCACATGGTGTTAGGTCTGAAGGCTCAGTTGCGGCGCCTGGAAACCCTCGGCAAACCGGTGGTCGCGGCGATCAATGGCGCGGCATTGGGCGGCGGCTGGGAACTGGCGCTGGCGTGCCATTATCGTATTGCGCTGGACCAGCCGCATGTGCAATTGGGACTGCCGGAAGTAACTCTGGGCTTGCTGCCTGGCGGCGGCGGTGTCGTGCGCATGGTGCGCCTGCTTGGCGTAGAGAAAGCGCTGCCGTATCTTGCCGAAGGCAAGCAGTTGCGACCAGCTCAGGCGCTGGCGGCGGGCCTGATTCATGAGCTGGCAGACAGCCCTGAAGACATGCTGGCGAAAGCGCGAGCCTGGATACTGGCCAACCCGGCGGCGGTTCAGCCCTGGGATAGCAAAGGCTACAAGTTGCCCGGCGGCACGCCGAGCCATCCGGCGCTGGCGCAGATGTTACCGATTGCACCTGCACTGCTGCGCAGCACGACCCAGGGCTGTTTCCCGGCACCGGAGAAGATTTTGTGTGCCGCGGTGGAAGGTGCTCAGGTGGATTTCGACACCGCGCAGCTGATCGAGACCCGCTACTTTACCGAGCTCGCCACCGGCCAGGTGGCCAAGAACATGATCGGCACTTTCTGGTTTCAGCTGAACCAGATCAAGGCCGGCGGATCGCGACCCGCCGGGTTCGACAAGGTGCTTACGCGCAAGCTGGGCGTGCTGGGTGCCGGCATGATGGGCGCAGGAATAGCCTATGTGGCGGCATCAGCGGGCATTGAGGTGGTCCTCAAGGATGTCTCCACCGAGGCGGCAGACAAGGGCAAGGCCTATTCCGCCGGATTACTCGACAAGAAGCTGTCACGCGGTCAGACCACTGAGCAGAAGCGCGAGGCGATACTCGCACGTATCCATCCCACTATTGATGAGGCAGATTTTGCCGGTTGCGACCTGATTATTGAAGCGGTATTCGAGGATCGAGAACTCAAGGCCAAGGTCACCCAGGCGGCTGAGCAGCATGCTCTGGCAGACGCGGTTATTGCCTCCAATACCTCCACGCTGCCGATTACCGGCCTGGCCTCGGCCATCAAACAGCAGGACAGATTTATCGGCCTGCATTTCTTCAGCCCGGTCGACAAGATGCCGTTGGTGGAGATTATTCGCGGTCAGCACACCAGTGATGAAACGCTCGCGCGTGGGTTTGATTTCGTCATGCAGATCAACAAAACGCCGATTGTGGTCAATGACAGCCGTGGGTTCTTCACCTCCCGGGTATTCAGCACCTTTACCAGTGAAGGTATCGCGATGCTTGGCGAGGGCGTGCCAGCCGCGTTGATCGAGAATATCGCGCGTCAGGCGGGGATGCCGGTGGGTCCGCTGGCGGTATCGGATGAAGTGTCCATGAGTTTGATGAGCCATATCCGCGAGCAGACCCGACGAGATCTGATTGCCGAAGGCCAAAGCCTGCCCGAGCACCCGGCGTTCAACGTTATCCAGCAGATGGTGGAAACCTTCAAGCGCCCCGGTAAAGCGGCGGGGGCGGGGTTTTATGAGTACCCCAAAGATGCCCGCAAGCATTTATGGTCAGGCCTGAAAGCGCAGTTTGAAAAACCCGAGGCCATGATTCCGCAGCAGGATGTTCGCGACCGGCTGCTATTTATCCAGGCAATTGAAACAGTTCGCTGTGTCGAGGAGAAAGTGTTGTTGTCCACGGCGGATGCCAACATCGGCTCGATCTTCGGTATCGGTTTTGCCGCCTGGACAGGTGGCGCGCTGCAATTCATTAATCAATATGGTTTGCAGGCTTTTGTCGCGCGGGCGCGCTATCTGGCGGAGCAATATGGCGAGCGGTTCGAGCCACCGGCATTGTTATTGGAGAAGGCTGCCAGCGGCTCGACTTTTTGAGGTCAGAGTAATTGATCGGTTCGTGCCGCCATGATCAGATCATTGCGGTGCACACCGCCCAGCGAATGACTCCACCAGCTGACCGTCACCTTGCCCCATTCCGTTAGCAGGGCAGGGTGATGGCCGGCCTTTTCTGCCAACTCGCCGACCTTGTTGGTGAAGTGCAAAGCTTGGGCAAAGTCATTGAAATGGTAGCGCTTTTCGACCCGAGATATGCCATCGACGTGTTTTAAAGTCCATTCCTGCAATTCGTCCAGCAATTCCTCTATAGCCTCTTCATCCATCGCGGTAGCGGCTGAATCGCTGGTATTCAAGGATTCGTGGGGCAACGTACTCATGCTCTTTCTCCTATTGCCTGTGGGTGATTTGAGCATAGCAGTCAAGCTGCTGTCCTAGGATTCAGTTTGTGCCAAGGCGTATCATGGGCGGCTTGCTAGGACATCAGAGGAAGAGGCATGCATCAACGTTGGCTGAGCGAGAGCTTGCGCTTTATCGGTTGGAGGCCAGACAGCACCAGTCACCAGGAAAAGCTGATTTCCGCGCTGGGAGCGACCCTGTCGCTACTGGTTGTGTACTGGGTCACGCATATAGGTCTGGATGGTGACGGCGCGCTCTGGGTCACCGGCTCCATGGGCGCCAGCGCCGTGCTGGTGTTTGCCATGCCGCATGGCGCGCTTTCGCAGCCCTGGTCGGTGGTCGGCGGGCAGGTCATTTCCGCCAGCTTCGGCGTGGCCTGCATGCAATGGTTGCCCGCCGGCCCCTGGGTGGCGGCCTTGGCGGTGGGAGGCAGTATTTTCCTGATGATGTATCTGCGTTGCTTGCACCCGCCTGGCGGGGCGACCGCGATGATTGTGGTCCTCGGCGGGCCTGCGGTGGAAAGCGCCGGATTTCATTTTGTGCTTTATCCGATTCTGCTGGATGCCCTGGTGATCGTCGCCGCGGCGTTGTTGTTTAATAACCTGTTTGAATGGCGTAGGTATCCGTTGTCGTTATCCCATCATCAGGTGGCGCGCCCACCGGGCATCGCACCGGAAGATTTTCACCACGCCTTGCGGCAGATGAATTCCTACGTCGATATTGAATTTGACGATCTGCTCAAGCTGGTCGAGTTGGCCAATAAACATGCCAAGACGGAAGGCGTTGCTGAGAACGACCTGGTGGCGGGAGCTTTTTACAGCAACGGTTTGCCGGGCAGCAACTGGTCAGTGCGTGAGGTGCTGCAGGTCGAGGCAAGGCGCCCGGGGCGCTATGGCCGGGTGCGCTATAAAACCATCAAAGGCCAGGGCGAGGGCAGCGGCGGCATGTGCAGGCTATCGACCTTTATCACCTGGGCGCGTTACCCGGTGGAGCAGGATGAGACCGGTTGGCACCGGGTGCGCTCTGTGGATAAGCCGAAGGTCTAAGCCCATTACGACGTTGGTCGAATGGCTTGACCGGTTGTTCATAAGGAGACTGGTCCTATGTTTTGGTGACCTTATCTACCCCGATGTAGATGTGCTGCTCTCCTTAGGCTGCTACCCGCAAGGGCGCAGCCATTTTTTTGCTACAGATGCGCCCAGATCGGTTATTACCCGGTGGAGCGGAACAGTTGCTGAGGCAACCTGAGCCCATCTGTAGCTATGGTGCTGGCTGGCGCGAGCCTACAATACCGCGTCCCTTCGCAAGCTTAGAGTTCCCACCATGCACGTCTCTTCTGGTCGCTGGTTATACGGTTTCGTTCTGGCCATGATCACCACCGTGCTATGGGCCGTGCTGCCGATCATGCTCAAGGAAGTGCTCAAGGGCATGGATCCCTACACCGTGACCTGGTATCGGCTGTTCAGCGCCGGGCTGGTGTTGTTTATCTGGTTGGCGGTGCAGCGGCGCTTGCCGTCGATTCGCGCGCTGTCGAACACCAATCGCTGGTTGTTGGTCGTGGCGATTGTCGGGTTGGCCTGCAACTACGTGTTTTATCTGATGGGCCTGAGCCGACTGACTCCAGGCACCATGCAACTGATGATTCAGACGGCGCCGATCATGCTGATGTTCGGCAGCATGCTGGTATTCCGCGAGCGTTTTGGCCTGGGCCAGGTGTTGGGCGTATTGGTACTGCTGCCGGGCTTCGTATTGTTCTTCAACCAGAGGCTGGTGGAGCTGTTCACGCAGATGAGCAGTTATACCCTGGGTATTCTGATCACCCTGGCTGCGGCGTTGACCTGGGCGCTGTATGGGCTGGCGCAGAAGCAGCTGCTGACCATCTGGTCTTCGGTCACTGTCATGATGGTGATTTACCTGGCCTGTTCGGTATTGTTATTGCCGTTGACCAATCCCTTATCGGTACTGGATCTGACCGGGCTGCAATTCTGGCTATTGGTTGCCTGCTGCCTGAATACCTTGATCGCCTATGGCGCCTTCGCAGAAGCGCTGGTGCACTGGGAGGCGTCACGGGTGAGTGCGACCATCGCGACTACGCCGCTGTTTACCTTCAGCATGGTGGCCCTGGGCTCCATGCTCTGGCCGACCATCGTCCAGCCGGAGCTGCTCAATAGCCTGGCCTATCTGGGCGCGTTGATGGTGGTGGTGGGCTCGGCGCTGGTGGCGCTGGCGCCGAGCCTGATCCAGAACCTGAAGAATCGCCGTCTGCGTCGGCTGGCGGTGACACCGCCGCCGGCAGGATCCTGATTTAACCCTTTCACGGTCAGGTGGCCGCGCTTGCAGGCCGCCTGACCGCGAAACCAGGTTAGCCGTTCTCACCGAGCATGGCCTCCGGCCGCACCGCCTGATCGAACTCCGCCTCATCCAGATATCCCAGTGCCAGCGCCGCCTGCTTCAAGGTGGTGCCTTCCTGGTAAGCTTTCTTGGCTATGTCAGCTGCCTTGTCATACCCAATCACCGGATTCAGCGCTGTCACCAGCATCAGGCTGTTGTCCAGGTGCTCGCGCATGCGCCGGGTATCGGGCTCCATGCCTTCAATGCAATGCTCGCGGAAGCTGTTGCAGCCATCGCTCAGCAGTCGCACAGACTGCAGCAGGGTATGGATGATCACCGGCTTGAATACATTGAGCTGCAGGTGCCCGCTACTCGCGGCCATGCCCAAAGTCACATCGTTGCCTTGCACCTGGCAGGCAATCATCGACAGCGCTTCGCATTGGGTCGGATTGACCTTGCCGGGCATGATCGAGCTGCCGGGCTCATTGGCTGGCAACCTGACTTCGGCAAAGCCGGCGCGCGGGCCGCTGCCAAGCAGGCGCAGGTCGTTGGCCAGCTTCATTAGCGTAGTCGCTAACTGCTTGCAGCCAGCATGCAACTGCACCAGCGGTTCGTGACCGCTGAGCGCGGCGAACTTGTTCTCGGCGCTGGTAAACGGCTGGCCGGTGAGCTCGGCTATTTCGCTGGCGAAGGCCTCGGCGAAGCCGGCGGGCGTATTTAGCCCGGTGCCCACCGCCGTGCCGCCCTGGGCTAGCGCGTAAACGCCGGGCAGCGCCTGTTCTACCGCCTGCAAGCCCATATCCAGCTGGGCAACAAAGGCCGATAGCTCTTGGCCGAAGGTCACTGGAGTGGCGTCCATCAGATGCGTGCGCCCGATCTTTATCAGGTCGGCATGTTGCTGCGCCTGATAGTGCAATTTCTCACGCAGCGCGGTAACCGCCGGGATCAGCGTATTGCGGGTCTGCAGCGCAGCGGCAATATGCATCGCAGTAGGAAAAGTATCATTGGAGCTTTGCGAGCGGTTCACGTGGTCATTCGGATGCACTGGCGACTTGCCGCCCGGTGAACCGCCAGCCAACTGGTTGGCACGCCCGGCGATCACCTCGTTGGCGTTCATATTGCTCTGTGTACCGCTGCCGGTTTGCCATACCGACAGGGGGAAGTGCCCATCCAGCCGGCCATCGATCACTTCGTCGGCAGCACGCTCGATGAGCTGCGCGGTGTCTGCGTCCAATTGTTCGAGCTTGAGGTTGGTGCGCGCTGCGGCTTTTTTGATCAGCCCCAGGGCGTGCACCACTGCCAGAGGGATACGCTCCTCCCCTATGGCAAAATGATGTAGTGAACGTTGGGTCTGCGCACCCCAATAGCGATCAGCCGGGACATCAATATTCCCCATGCTGTCGGATTCGGATCTTGTACTCATGCTGACTCTCCGCGTTGGTGTATGGTGTCTCGGGCTGTCAGTATAGGCCCTTGACCCTTATGACCCACGAAAGCGGGAAAAGTCCATGCGAAGCTCGATCCTGCCAACGGCTTGTTGGCCAATGTTCTCGGCACTGTTTATCTCAATGCTGCTTATCGCACCACTGGCGCAAGCGGATGAAGCTTCGCACCGGGCGAGTGCCGAGCGCTTTCTGAAGCTGGCCAATGCCGACGAGATGACCGCGCCGGTGTACCAGCAGGTAGCGCGCATGCTTACCGCGCAGTTCTCGCAGATGGGCGGCTCGATGCAGTACGAGTCGATACTGCGCAAGTACCAGCAGCGCGCGCGGGCCGAGCTGGATAAAACCCTGGCGTGGGACGCGATGCGCGACGAGTTGATTGATCTCTACCTGCCGCTGTTCAGTGAGCAGGAATTCGAGCAATTGGCAGCGTTTTACCAGTCCGACGTTGGACGCAAGTTGATGACGCATTTGCCGGAGCTGACCCGAGAATCCATGGCGATCAGCAGTGGCCGCGTCGAGGAAAAAGTCGGCCCGCAGATTCAGGCGTTGATCGAAGAGATGGGCGCAGAGATCGAAGAGCAGCAAGCCGATCTGCGCTGACATATCGCGCCGGGTTACACTTGGGGCATGAGTATTGAGTAACTGGATTGTGGAGAAACATGATGACTAGCAGCACAGGGCCAACCCAAAACGCACTTCAGCAAGCCATGCAGAACTTGGCGCCGGAGCATCTGGAACTGGTCAATGAAAGTCATATGCACAGCGTACCGCCGGGATCGGAATCGCACTTCAAAGCGGTGGTAGTCAGCCAGCAGTTTGTCGGCCTGAACGCGGTCAAGCGGCATCAGGCGGTCTATCGTTCGCTGGGTGATCTGATGGCGAGCATCCATGCACTGGCGCTGCATACCTACACCCCTGAGGAATGGGCGGCCCGGCAGCAGGCGCCTGCATCACCCAATTGCCTGGGCGGCAGCAAAGCGGACGCCTGACTTGGATCCTGCGCTCTGCTAGAATTCGCGCCTCAATGGGTGCGCCCTTTACGGGGGCGATAACTGTATTGCCGAGGTAATTCATGTCGCAGATTGTTGTAGTAGCGCTGTACAAGTTCGTCACGCTGGAAGATTTCGAAGCCAAACGCCAACCGCTGCTGGATGTGCTGACCCGTTACGGCGTCAAAGGCACGTTATTGCTGGCGCGTGAGGGGATCAACGGCACCATCGCCGGCCCGCGCGAGGGGATGGATCGAGTGCTCGATTGGCTGCGCGCCGATCCGCGTTTGAGCGACCTGGATCATAAGGAGTCGCTGTGTGACGAGATGCCGTTCTACCGGACCAAGGTCAAGCTGAAAAAAGAGATCGTCACCATTGGTGTGCCGGATGTAAGCCCCAACGAGACTGTGGGTACATACGTCGAGCCGGGTGACTGGAATGCGCTGATCAGTGATCCAGAGGTGCTGCTGATCGACACTCGCAATGACTACGAGGTGTCGATCGGTACCTTTGAAGGCGCAGTCGATCCGCAGACCAAAAGCTTCCGCGAATTTCCCGAGTACATCAAAGCCCATTACGATCCCGAGAAGCACAAAAAGGTGGCGATGTTCTGCACCGGCGGCATCCGCTGTGAAAAAGCCTCCAGCTATATGCTGCAACAGGGCTTTGACGAGGTGTATCACCTCAAGGGCGGCATCCTGAAGTACTTCGAAGAAGTGCCCGCCGAGCAAAGCAAGTGGAATGGCGAGTGCTTCGTCTTTGATAACCGCGTGACCGTGCGTCATGACCTGGCACCCGGGTCGTTCGACCAGTGCCATGCCTGTCGGCACCCGATTTCGGCTGAAGAAAAGGCCGCTCCGCAGTATGAGGAAGGCGTCAGTTGCCCGCGTTGCTATGCCAGTCTGCCGGAAAAGACCCGGCGCCGGGCTGAAGAACGGCAGAAGCAGGTACGCCTGGCCAAGCTGCGCAATCAACCGCATCCAATTGGTCAACCTCAGGCCATGGCATCCCCGGGCGGAGCCCCCAACAAACCCTGACGGAGTAAGGCCATGACTCAGCGCCTGTTGTATGTAATGGATCCCCTGTGTTCCTGGTGCTGGGGTTTTGCGCCGGTGATCGACGCGATTCAGGCTGCATACCCTGAGCTTGCCATCCATATGGTCGCCGGCGGATTGCGGCCGGGGCAGCGGGACCCGCTTGATGCAGCCAGTCGCGAGGCGCTGGGCGAGCATTGGGAGGCGGTCGAGATTGCCTCGGGTCAACCCTTTTTGAGTCCGGATGACCTGCCTGGCGGCTTTGTCTATAACACTGAGCCGCCGTGCCGCGCGCTGGTGGTAGGTCGCGAGCTGGAAGCCAGCAACGTCTGGGCTCTGGTCAAGGCCATTCAACATGCATTTTACGCGCAGGCGCTGGATGTAACGCAGACGGCGCTATTGGTCGATCTCGCCGAGCAGGTTGGTTACGACCGGCGTTCGTTCAGCGAAAGCTTCGACGCTGAAATTACCCGGGCGGCGATTGCGGCTGATTTTTCCTGGACACGCGACCTGGGTATTGCCGGCTTTCCCACCCTGTTGGCCCAGCGTGATGGGCAGTTGGCGCTGCTTACCAACGGCTATCAGTCGGTTGATGAGGTAATGCCGTTGCTGGATCGTTGGGTGGCAGCGGGAGAGGCCCGGCAGCCAGCATGCTGAGCACTGCGCTGCACCTGGCTTTGCATGCGCTGGTTCCATTGGCGGTGGCCCTGCTGTTTTTCCGGGGCCAATGGAAAAAAGCCTGGTTGATCATGCTCCTGACCATGCTGGTTGATCTCGACCACCTGGTCGCTGATCCTATTTTCGACCCGGGTCGCTGCTCAATCGGCTTTCATTTTCTGCACAGCTATTCCGCCATCGGCGCTTATCTGTTGATGACGCTCTGGCAGCCGCTTAGATTGGTGGGCCTGGGACTGCTGATTCATATGCTGGTGGATGCCAGCGACTGCTGGCGAATGGCGGGGTTTCCACTTTTGTAGGCAATAAAAAAGGCCGGGTAATTCCCGGCCTTTTTATCTGCGCTGAACGAGCGCGGTGACTGTCGAGTCAATGGCACCCGATTCAGTGGCGTGAGAGCAGAGCCGGCTTGGGCTTGTCTTCAGGGGCGTGGAACAAGAGGAAGAGTTGGGTGAGGATTTCGGGGATGTGCTGCATCATGTCCTCGACCATATCCTCATCCTGAGCGATTTCTGCAAACTCGGGCTGATCATCGAACAGTCCAGAGCCGACCATGATCGGCAACAACAGCTCGCTGACGGTCTCTTCGTCCTGGCTGAACCAGTCCTCTTCACGCAGGAATACACCTTCCAAAAAACCAACGCACCAGCTGCGCAGGTCGGACAGGTCCGGCTCGTCGCCGAGCGTCAGATCGCACGGTGGCTCAAGCTCTTCATCACTGGACAGGTCGCGGGCGATTTCCGCCTTGAGTTCGCGCAGTGAGCCTTCGATGTCGGCTTTCTGAGCTTCATCCTGGTAGTTGGGTTCTTCAGCAAAAAGCTCCGCGATCCATTCTTCTTCAGGTACTTCAACGGGGCTGATGCACAGCGCGGTGAGATAACCATGGCCGGCAAGATAATCAAGCGCTTCATCGTGCAGGTCATCGGCATCGAGAAACTGCTGCAAGCGCTCGAGTTGGTCGGCAAAGGACATGGGACACCTCATAATCAGAATTGTTAACCATTGTACGCGCGCACCGGTTTTTTTGCCAAAAGCGCGGTGTATTTGTGCGCAGAAACACGGATGCAATCCCGAGGGCTGTTATAATTTGCCGCCTGTAAAAGGCCAGTCCACTTCGATCAAGGGAGACTCATGCGCGAGCAAGCTCTGGAACGGCTCAAGGAAATCTTCGGCTACGCCGAGTTCCGTGGTCAGCAGGCAGACATTATCGACGAGGTGGCGCAAGGCCGCGACGCGTTGGTACTGATGCCCACTGGCGGCGGTAAATCATTGTGCTACCAGATCCCTGGGTTGCTGCGTGATGGCCTGACGGTGGTGGTCTCGCCGCTCATCGCGCTGATGGACGATCAAGTCGCTACGCTTAACGAGCTCGGCCTCAAGGCCGCGGCGCTGAACTCCACCTTGACTGATCAGGCGCAACGCGAGATCGCCGAGCAGATGCGCGCCGGCGATCTGGATTTTCTCTATCTGGCTCCGGAGCGCCTGCTTAAACCGCGCACGCTGCATTTTCTGCAGAGTTTGAAAATCAGTTTGTTCGCGATTGACGAGGCTCACTGCGTATCCCAATGGGGGCATGATTTCCGTCCGGAATATCTTCAGCTAGGCCAGCTCGCGGAGCTGTTCCCCGATGTGCCGCGCATGGCCTTGACGGCTACCGCCGATGAGCGCACCCAGGGCGACATCACCCAGCGCTTGAAACTGGAAGCCGCGCGCTGCTTCATCTCCGGCTTTGATCGGCCGAATATCTTTTATCGGATTGTGCCCAAGGACAAACCGCGCCAGCAGTTGTTGAACATGCTTGCCCGGCACAAGGGCAACGCCGGAATCGTCTATTGCCTGTCGCGCAAGAAGGTCGATGAAACCGCGGCTTGGCTGAGTGCGCAGGGCTGGCCGGCTTTGCCTTATCACGCCGGGCTGCCGTCGGAATTGCGGGCCACGCATCAGAAGCGCTTTCTCAATGAGGAAGGCCTGATCATGGTCGCCACCATTGCCTTCGGCATGGGCATCGATAAGTCCAACGTGCGCTTTGTCGCGCATATGGATTTGCCGAAAAGCGTTGAGGCCTATTATCAGGAGACCGGGCGTGCAGGGCGCGATGGGTTGCCAGCCGATGCCTGGATGGCCTACGGGCTGCAGGACGTGCTGATGCTGAATCAGATCATGGCCAACTCCGAGGGCGACGAACGACACAAGCGCATTGAACGGCACAAGCTGGATGCGATGCTCGGGCTCTGTGAAATCACCACCTGCCGCCGGCAGATGCTGCTCGATTACTTTGGCGAAACCATGCCCGAGCCGTGCGGCCATTGTGACAACTGCGTGGAACCCGCAGCCACTTGGGACGGCAGCGAGGCGGCCAAGATGGCTTTATCTTCTGCCTACCGCAGCGGCCAGCGATATGGCGTAGGGCATCTGATTGATATTCTGCTCGGCCGCGATAATGAAAAGATTCGCAGTGCTGGCCACCAGCATCTGTCCACCTATGGTATCGGCAAGCAGCTGTCAGAACAGGAGTGGCGCTCGGTATTTCGCCAGTTGATCGCCCGTGGTCTGGCTGAGATTGACCTGGATGGCTATGGCAGCCTGCGCCTTTCGGACAGCTGTCGGCCGCTATTGCGCGGGGAAGAAACCCTGGCGCTGCGCAAGGATGTCAGCCGCTCGGCGGCGCTACCCTCGCGCTCGGAAAAGGCCGTGGTGGCCGAAGCCGACAAGCCGCTGTGGGAAGCCTTGCGGGCGTTGCGCAAGCAATTGGCCGAATCGCATGGGGTGCCGCCCTATGTCATTTTCCCAGACTCCACGCTGGTCGACATGCTGCGTCAGCGCCCGGCCAACTTGCAGGATATGGGGCTGGTCAGTGGTATTGGCGCGCACAAGCTGGAGCGCTACGGTGCTGATTTCTTGCAGGTCATGCTCGGGGACGCGGGGGCGGTACAGGACGCGCCACTGGATATTGCCCAGGAGGCCCAGGCGTTGGCGATGGCCGGAATGGGCGCCGAACAGATTGCCCGGCAGCTGGATATGCCCGTCAAACAGGTTTACATGCAGCTGGCCCAGGCCGTGGGGCTGGGTAAGTTACCGTTGAACCGGGCGATTGACTTGCCACCCGGCCAGCTCGAGCGTATTCAGGATGCCTTCCTGAATCTGGCGGAGGAAGATTTGCCAGGGGTGCGCACGTTGGCCAAGGAGCTGGATGAACCGGTGGAGGAGGGCGTACTGCATTGCATACGTGCTGCCCTGATCCACGAGATTTCCGGGGCCTGATTAAACATAGGAAGCCGGGCAAGCCTTAGAAGGTTTGCCCTAGCTTCATATATAGCGCGCGCTCGCCTTCCTCGTTGGCGCCGAGGCCGAAGAACAACGGGCCGAGGAAGGTGTCCAGGCCGAGCAACAGGCTGCCGGCGGTAATATAGCCAGTGTCGAAGCCGCTTTCTTCCTTGTTATAGACCCGCCCGTACTCGAAGCTGGCGCCCAGATAGACCGGAATGCCAACCGGCACATAGTTGCCTGGGTTCAGCCGACGGTAATACACCACCCTTCCCAGATTGTAGTTCTGCCCTGCCAGCCCGTTCTGACGAAAACCGGAGAACTGACCGGGGCCGCCCAGCAGAAAGCTGCTCTGCGCGACACCTACATCGCCATCGGTGCGACCAAGGAAAGCGCCTAACTGGAAGCTGTTGGCGCCCCTGGAAAAGGCCTTGTTCGCGCGCAATTCGACTTGCTCGTAGCGCTCATCCGCGCCGAGATCAGGCTCGGACTGACGCCAGACGGCCCGGGCTTCGTCCCCGGAGCGCGGGAAGTTCACATTATCCAGCGTGTCGCGGTCGACTTGCAGGGTATAGAAGGCCTCTTCGAAGCTGAACGACGGCAACTCGGGGTCGCCCACGCGCACCCGGGATTCACCCTTGTAGCGTGACAAGCCGAAGCGTACTTCGCCATTATTGGCGATCTGTCGACCCAGGTTGAAACCGGTGCCGTAGCGGGTCTGGCGGTAGTCGACGATGGGATCGTTATCGATAATGACTTCCACGTTCCGGGATTCGGCATCGATAAAGGGCGCGACGAAGTAGCGCGAGCCGAAATCCAGCGGTTGGTAGAATTCGCTGTAAAACACCTGATTCTCGCCTAGCTGCAGCCGCGTCAGCCATTCTGCGCCCAGCGGGTTGACGCCATTGACGCGGAAACTGGCGCCGATGTTGAACTGACTGCCGCCCTTGAAATCATCCACCAGGTTCAAACCCAGGCGCAGATAGTCGGTACCGGTTTCGCGGCCACTGGTGCGTACCAGCAGGGTATTGGATTCGTCACCATGGACAATCTCGTAGCTTACCCGGCTGAAATAATCGGTACCGTAAATAGTGCCCATATCCTCTTCCAGGCGCTCCAGATTGAGCGGCTCACCCAAGGGCTGGCGTAGCATGCTACGCACTACCTTGTCGGATACCTTGCCACTGTTCTCCACCTCTATGGCGTCAATCACGGGCTGCCGCAGCGGGCGAGTGCGGGCCAAATTGCCGCCCGGCTCAGTACGCAGGTATCGTTCAGAGAACGTCCTGGCCTGCGGCGAAGCGCTGAGGCTGGCGGCACCGGCGCGGACGGCCATGGCGGTCTGGTCAAAGCTGCTGAAACCCATGGCGCCCAGTTCCGGTTGCAGTAGCAGATCATTCGGGCCCAGGGTATCGAGCTGTTCCTGAGTGTTGGTGCGGGTCAGCAGGCTGGTGGTCTGGTCCATGATGTCGATAATCGAGGTCAATTGTTCCGCCGACTTCAATGGTGTGCCACTGTCCACCACAATCACGCGATCCACGCCCATGCTGCGGGCGATATCCACCGGCACGTTCTTCACCAGGACGCCGTCGACCAGCATGCGGCCGTCGACGTTAACCGGGGCAAAAAAGCCGGGCAGGGCGATACTGGCCCGGATGGCCAGAGGCAGATGGCCGTGGTCGAAAACCACCGCTTCGCCGGTAGCAATATCGGTTGCCACTGCGCGGAACGGAATCGGCAAATGGTCAAAATTGTCTATATCGTTGGTGTGCACCAGCAGCGCTTCCAATGCCAGGCCCAGATTCTGGCCCTGCAGCAGGCCAAGCGGCAGATTCAACCGGCCGCGGTCGAAACTCAGGCGCTGTTTAACCAGAAAGTCGCGATCGTCCTGCTTGCGGCGAAAGGGAATATCTTCGCGCAGCGGGGTATCACTCAGAATGGTCTGCCAATCCAGTTCCAGTGCAATCTTTTCGATCTCATCAGCATTGTAGCCCGCCGCGTAAAGGCCACCGATGACTGCACCCATGCTGGTACCGGCAATTGCGTGAATGGGGATGTTCATTTCTTCCAGTTGCTTGAGCACACCGATGTGCGCCAGGCCCCGGGCGCCACCGCCGGACAGCACCAGGCCGGTGCGCAGTTCTTCAGCGCTGGCATAGGGTATGAGACTGACAAGCAGCAACAGCAGAAAGCGTTTGAACATGGTGTTGGCTCGGGTACGCGATGATCATGGAAGTCAGGCGGATATTGTATACGACGCAGCACATAAATAATGAGCCTGGTGTGGACTTTGATACGCGCTTTGGCTGTCACGTGATGGTCATGAGAGTGTCATCTAGCCGTCAAGCCGCAGACCTAAGGTGGAATCTATACTCCAGGGAGATGCGACCATGACCAGTGCTGAAGCTCATTCACCGGGTAGCAAGCAGCGGGTACGTACACTGTGGATTTCCGACGTTCACTTGGGCACACGCGGTTGTCAGGCTGACAAGCTTACCGCCTTCCTCAAGGAGTATGAGTGCGATCACCTGTATCTGGTCGGGGATATCATCGACGGCTGGCGCTTGCGCAAGAGCATGTATTGGCCCCAGGCACATACCAACGTGGTGCGTCGGGTCCTGACGATGAGCAAGCGCGGCACCCGCGTGACCTATGTCACCGGCAATCACGATGAGTTTCTGCGCCGTTACGCCAGCCTTGAGTTAGGTAATATTCACCTGGTGGACGAAGCCGAGCACCAGACCCTCGACGGCCGTCGGCTGCTGGTTATTCACGGTGACCAGTTCGATGTGATTACCCGTTGTCACCGCTGGCTAGCGTTTCTGGGTGACCATGCCTACGAGTTCAGTCTGACGCTCAACCGCTGGCTCAATCATTGGCGCGCGCGCTATGGTTACGGTTATTGGTCACTGTCGTCCTACCTCAAGCACAAGGTAAAAAAGGCGGTCAACTTCATCAGTGATTTTGAAGATGCGGTGGCCCATGAGTGCGTCAAACGGGACTATCAAGGCGTTGTGTGTGGGCATATTCATCACGCCGAAATCCGCCAGGTCAATGGCATCACCTATCACAACTGTGGTGATTGGGTGGAGTCCTGCACTGCATTGATCGAGCACCTGGACGGCTGTATCGAGCTCTACAGCTGGGTCGACCCCCTCACCAATGTGGTGCCGGCCACGCCGGTTGCAGCCGCTGCGGTCTAGATGATGACCTTGTCGCGCAGCTTGCGTGCGGCCAGCTCCAGCGACTTGATGATCTCGTCCTTGTCGTAGTTACGAATGCCGTTGGTGTCCAGATACATGGAGAATCCCGGCTTCTCATGCTCGACGAAGGTCGGGGCCGCGCCCAAGTCGCTGCGGAGTCCGGCCACCTGATAGATCTGTACCGGACGGGAAAAGCCCTTGACTGATACCTGCCCTTTGTCCCGGCACATGACCAGATCCTTGACCAGCGAAAAGGTCTCGTGGGGAATCAGGATCTCACCCGGATCAGCCAAGCTTTCCAGGCGGCTGGCCAGATTCACTTCGCGCCCGATGATGGTGTAATCCATCCGCGTATTAGCGCCAAAATTGCCAACCGTACAGTAGCCGGTGCTCAGCCCCATGCGGATTTCCAGCGGCCGGGTAATGCCTTTACTACGCCACTGTTGCCGCAAGACTTTCATATGTTTGCGCATGGCTACAGCCATTGCCACCGCGGCTTGGGCATCCTGTTTGGCGCCCTGGCTGACGGGGTCGCCGAAGAAAATCATCACACAGTCGCCGATAAATTTGTCGATGGTGCCGCCGTACTGCAACGCGATACGCGACATCTCATCCAGATAGTTATTCAGCAGATCGGTGAGCGCCTCGGCTTCCATCTCCTCGGCCAGTTCGGTAAAGCCGCGAATATCCGAGAAAAATACCGTGAGCTTCTTGCGTTTGGTTTCCAGCTGCACACTTTGAGTACCGGAAAAAATCGATTCCCAGACCTGTGGCGACAGGTATTTAGACAAATTGGTGGCCAACCGCGCGGTTTTTTCCTGTTCGGCGCTGATGACCTTCTGTGCCTGTTCCAGGCTGCGGCCCTGGCGGTAGACAAAGGCGGCCATGATCAGCATGAAAGTTCCGCCGCTGAGCAGGGCACTGACTGCGACCAGGGTAGAGCTGGCAAGAACGATCTGAGGGGTTATCAACGCGGCAGAGAGCATCAGGCCCAATAGCGCCAGGAGCCAGCCAGTCAGCATGAACAGGGGGCCGCCGATAATGATGCTGGCGAAGCTGATCAACAGGGTAAAGACAATACTGGCGACCGCATTGAACTGACACAGGGTAATGAACAAGCCCGTGTGCAGGCCGTCAAGCGCAAGCAAGGCCAGCCTGCTGTGCAATGGCCTTAGATTGTTCAAGCGAGCGACGGCCATGCGAACGATATGCGGATAGATCAGTGCGTAGCTGATAACGCCGAAATACAGCAGGGAGATACCGTTTTCCACGGCGAGGGAGGTAAAGGTAATGGCTACGCACAGGTAGGCTAGAACCCGGGAATGATAGCCTTCCAAGGGTGGTTTGACCGGTTTTACGCGGTTGTTGAACTTCATGATCAGTCGTTCCCTGGCCTGATGGCGGGCTACAGCTGATCTGCCTTGGACAACCGGCGCTGGCAATGCCTGTCGCATTGCTGTGGATCAGCCGAGCGATTACCGGCTGATCATAAACTGCATCAACAGTCAGGGAAACCGAAAACGCGGGAGATTTATCCCGCGAGCCGCGTTACCCGGCCGGGGAGGCCGGGCGGCAAGGGAAAACCTCAGGCTTCGCTGACGGCTTTGTAGATCGACTGCTTGGGACGGGCAAAGACCCGGCGCAGCATCGGCTCGAAGAACGACAGCGGCTCTGCTTCGTAGTCCACATCGAAGGCAGTGGCGTCGTAGAGCGCACAGAATTCAGCCGTGCGCTGGTACAAGGGATGATCCTTGAACTGGTCGCGTAGGTGACGATCCATGCCCAGGTGGTGGAAAAAATAATATCCCTGGAACACGCCGTGCTTCTCCACCATCCACAGATTCTCCGGGGAGACGAACGGCTTGAGAATGGCCGCAGCAATGTCCGGGTGGTTGAAGGAACCGAGCGTGTCGCCAATATCATGCAGCAACGCGCACACGACATACTCTTCATCCCGGCCATCGCGGTGCGCACGTGTAGCGGTTTGCAGCGAATGCTGCAGGCGGTCAATCGGGAATCCGCCGTAATCGCCGTCGAGCAGCTTGAGATGGGTAAGAATCCGGTCAGGCAAACCGTGGGAGAATTCCTTGAAATGGCCGGAGATGGCAGCCCAATCTTCAGGGGTGCCTTCCTGCATGGCTCGGAATGTGGCTTGTTGCTGACCCTCTTGTAATGGCTGGCCCATGGGCTGGCTCTCCTCTTGTTCAGGTGTGTGAGGAATCTTAACCGGCTGTCAGGGCGGTGACTGTCGCATGCCTGACAATCGCCTCAGCCCTGTTGGGCGGTTACAGCTAGAATCGGATGCGGCCGGTCAGTGCGTCCTTGAGCATGACCCAGTCGCCCATGAAGCTATACAGTGGGTACTTGAAGGTGGCGGGCTTATTCTTTTCGAAAAAGAAATGGCCGACCCAGGCAAAGCCGTATCCGGCAACCGGAAGTGCTAACAACCACCACCAGCTCTGGGTGAACAGGACTAGGGCGAGCAGGCTGAGGACCAGCAGGCTGCCGATATAATGCAGA
Organism: Halopseudomonas laoshanensis; assembly: GCF_008365385.1. Classification (GTDB taxonomy): domain Bacteria; phylum Pseudomonadota; class Gammaproteobacteria; order Pseudomonadales; family Pseudomonadaceae; genus Halopseudomonas; species Halopseudomonas laoshanensis. The sequence goes on from NZ_QOVF01000001.1 coordinate 299,331, forward strand.
CGTCGGCTGGTATCATTGACGTGCTCGCTCAAGTAATACGGATAGAACTCGGCAAATGAATGAAAGGTGGGTATGGGCGCCTGAGCAGAGGCATTCTGCTGGGTCATGATGTTCTCCCGTGACTGGGTTATTATCTGAGTATAGAGTAGCCAGCAAAGGTGCACCCACCTATGACCGGGTGTGCCAAAGCGATAGTTTTTTGCGGGAAAGTGTTATGGGGAAAGGAGATGCGGGGAGGAGTAACGTCTACCGAATGGACTCACATCCCTTAGTGATTAGTAAGTTAGTTGATTAATAAGTCAGTGGATTGATAACCCACATTATAAATAACAGAGAGCAGCACTCGCTGACTGCCCGAGAGGTTTATGTCTTATCCTGAACGCACTACCTCATCCAGCTGGGCTATGGCGATAGTCCAGGCGTTGGAGTTGGAAGGCCTGAGCGGTGCAGATCTGTTTGCGGATCTGGGGATGGACTATTCGCTGCTATCCGACCCCGACGCGCGCATTCCCCAGGATCAGATGACACGTCTTTGGCAGCGGGCCGTGAGCCTTTCGGGCAATCCAGCAATCGGTCTGGGTATGGGCAAGGTCATAAGGCCCGCGCACTTCAATGTGGTCGGTTTTTCTTTGTTGTCGAGCAAGACACTCAAGGACAGTCTGGCCCGGTTGGTACGTTACCAGCGAATCATCGGCGAAGCCTCGGATATGGCGCTGCTGCAAACGCCGGACAGCTATGTGCTGGAGTTGCAGATCCATGGCGACAGCTTGCCCGCGCCGACCCAGAGCCACGATGCTGCCCTGGCTTATTTACTGGCCTTCTTCCGCTGGATGACCGGAGATCGGATTACCCCGCAGCGCGTTGGCTTTGCCTACCCGGCACCGGCGGACTTGAGTGCATATGAGGCCTTGTTTGAATGTCCGTTGGCATTTTCCCGACCACGCTACAGTATTGAATTCTCCCGTCAGGTCATGGAAGCTCCTCTGGCCACTGGCAACGAGACGTTGGCGCAATTGCATGACCAGTTCGCCGGGGAATATCTGGCGCGTTTCGAGCAGACACGCGTCACCCATCAGGCTCGTCAGGTGCTTTGCCGGCTGCTGCCCCAAGGTGAGCCGAAACGGCAGGCGGTTGCCAGCGCCCTGCGAATGAGCACGCGAACGCTGCAACGACGTTTGCAGGATGAAAATACCAGCTTCCAGCAATTGCTCGACGAAACGCGGCGGGAGCTGGCGATGCAGTTTTTGCGTCAGAAGCGCATGACGCTGCTGGAAATTGCCTATCTGCTCGGGTTTGCTGATCCAAGTAACTTCTTCCGGGCGTTCAAGCGTTGGTTTGGTATGCCGCCGGGGCAATATCGTGAGCAACTGCAGGAATCGCAATCGATGACGGAGGACAGCTGATGGATGCTTTGGAAGCGTTGCACAGTCGCGTATCCGTTCCGCGGCTGGTTGCGCCCGCCCCCACTCAAGAGCAACAACAAGCGCTGTTCAACGCAGCATTGCGCGCCCCGGACCACGCATGGTTGAGGCCCTGGCGCTTTCTGGTGGTAGAGGGGGAGGGCTTGCAGGCGCTGGGTCGGGTTTACACCCAGGCGGCCCTGGCCGATACCCCCGATCTTGACCAGGAGGCGCTGGAACGGATTCAGGCGTTGCCACTGCGGGCGCCGATGATCATCGTCGCAATCAGTTGTCACCAGATGCATGAAAAAGTCCCCAGCATTGAGCAGGACCTATCCTGTGCAGCGGCGGTCAGCAATATGCTGGTAGCGGCGCATGCCATGGGTATCGGCGCCGTGTGGCGCACTGGCTGGTTGGCTTACCACAAGACAGTGCGCGAAGGGCTGGGTTTGACCGAGCAGGAGCGTTTGATCGCGTTTCTGTATCTGGGTCAGCCGGCGGGCGCTCTCAAAGCCGTTCCCGAGTTGACGCCCGGCGACTTCTTTCAGGTTTGGCCGGGTAACTGAATCAACGCTTTCAGTCCGCCCATGGTGCTGAGGCTGAAGGTCAAGCTGCCGCCATGCATGGCTATCGCGCGCCTGGCGATGGCCAACCCCAATCCATGACCGCTAGCGCCAGTCTGCCCCGGCAGGCGCAGGAACGGCTCGCCAAGACGCGGAAGCCACTGGTCATCCACGCCAGGCCCCTGGTCCTCGACGCTGATCTGGCACTGGCCGCGGCTGGTGGCCAGGCTGACCCGTATAACCCCGTGGGCTGGGGAAAAGCGCAGGGCGTTGCGCAGCAGGTTGTCCAGAGCGCTGCGCAATTGTTCTGGCCAGCCTTCGAGGGTTATCAGAGTGCTGCCAACCAACTCGAACTCTTGCGTATCCGCGACGAACTGGTTGTCCTCGATCACCTCTGCAACCAGGGTATCCAATGCAAACTGGCACGGCGGATGGTCCTGAATATCCTGGCGACTCAGTGTCAGAATGTCTTCAATCAGCAGATCAAGACGGGTGCATTCCCGGTCCAGGCGGGACCAAAGCGGGTCTTCGGTAGCCGCCCCTTGCTTGCTGCCCAGTGCCAGGCCCACGCGCAAGCGTGCCAGTGGTGATCGCAGTTCGTGAGAGATGTCGCGCATCAGCTGGCGTTGGCTATCAAGCAGGTCTTGCACGCGCTGCGCCATATGGCTGAAATGCCGGGAGAGATCTCCAATTTCGTCGCTTCGCCGACCTATACGCTCGAGTTTTTCGGCCTCAAAACGGCCCTTGGCCAGGGACTGCGAGGCCAGGCCGAGCTGGCGTAAAGGGCCAGTCAGGTAGCGGCTCAACAGCAAACTGATGATGCCCAGTAAGGCCATGGCCAGGAATATGTTGAGGATCAACGCTACGGGCGTGCGTCGCCAGTTGAACAGTTCATCCCGGGGTACAAAGAGACTCAGATGGTAATCGCCCTGGGCGCTCAGCCAGTCAAGCTGGAACAGGCGGCCATGCCAGATTTCTCTGGATTCGACATTCGGGGGCGTGCTTTGCTGAAAAATGGGTCTGCGTGGCAGGGTGCCAGGTAACAGGCTCTGGCCTTCGGTATCAAAGAGCTGTGCGCGCAAGCGATACTCGTCGCGCTGGGCATCCAGCCACCGTTGGGCAGCAGACGGCCCATCGGTTTCATAACGGGTAACCAGCTCTTCGGCGAAATCCTTGAGCTGGGGGTGGAATTGCAGCAGGAGCCAGTCCTGCTGCAATGCCCGGCTAACCAGAAAGCCCGAGCCGCCCACCATCAGCGTGGCGAGCCAGAGTATGGCAAAGACTTTCCAGAATAGCCGCATGGCGATTAGTTACTGTCTTTATCGTCATGGGCGTGGTTTTTCTTGCCTTCTTCCCAGTGCTTTTTCATCTTTTCACGCTTTTCTTCACGCATCTCCGCCATTTTGGCTTGTTGCTCCTGGGTCAGAATCGCATTCACTTCGGCTTGGTGTGTTTCACGCAGGGCGCGCTGTTGCTCTCTGTGCTTCTCATGCAGGCCTTTCAGTTGACCTTGCTGTTCGCTGCTCAGTTCGAGTTTCTCGGTCATGTACTGCATGTGCTTCTCATAACGGTCGCCACTCTTGCCGTGCGAGTCGGCCAGCAGTGCGCCAGAGAAGCCGGTGGCAAGTACCATCACGGTAGCGAGTAGGGTCTTTTTCATGGGTAACTCCTGTTGGTTCATGGCAGGCCTGAGTGTCAGGCCGTTGATGAAGAGTCTAGGGCTTGTCACGTAAATTGGGGCTGGTACTGGGTAAAGGCTGTGTAAAGGTGGCGGGGCTGTGTGTTTCAGCTAAGCCGCGGTTGATGGCTCAGCTGCTGTACAGGTAGCCCCGGCCCCTCAGCGCCTGAATCCGGCTGCGACCATCAGGATGTGGACCCAACTTGCGTCGCAGGTTGCTCAAGTGCATGTCGAGACTTCGATCATAGGGCCCCAGCGCCTTGCCGAGCGCCTGACGGGAGAGGCTTTGGCGCTCTACCAATTGGCCCGGTTTTTCCAGCAAGGCGCGAAGGATCAAGGCTTCACTTTGGGTCAACGCCAGCAGCGTCTCATCTTGCCAGGCCATCAAGCTATCCATATCCAGACGAATATCGCCTACCTGCAGGCTATTGCCAGTCGATTGCCCCTGGCTGCGGCGCAGCAGAGCGCGAAGCCGGGCCACCAGCTCGCGCGGATCGCAGGGTTTGGGCAGGTAGTCGTCGGCGCCCAATTCGAGACCGAGGATGCGGTCGATTGGCTCGCCCCGGGCACTGAGCATCAATAGCGGCGTGTTGCAGCTCTGGCGTAAATTGCGCAGCACATCCAGACCATTCATGCCCGGCAGCATGACATCCAGAATGATGACCTGAAACTGGCCGCCAATAGCCGCTTCCAGCCCGCTGGTGCCGTCATGGGCGCAGGTCAGCGCAAAGCCTTCAGCGGCCAGCCAGTCAACCAGCAACGCGCACAGCTCCTGGTCATCATCAATTATCAGGATCGCGTTGTCAGTCAATTGAGCCACTCGTTACGTTTGCCGCGGCGGCCCATATTAGCCAGCAGGAAGCCGATGACCAGACTCGCCAGCACAGTCGCTCCCCCTATCATGAACCACTCCTGGCGCTGCGCTTCCAGTAGCGCGTCGGCTTGCATGTCGGTTTGTGCGCGCGCATCAAGCAGTTCGCGATTCTGCTCTTGCAGGCGTTCCAGCAACTCGGCATCCGTGCCCGTTTCCAGCTGTTCAGCCAACCGCTGACGTTCTGCCTCCACCTGCGCCAGCTGTGCTTGCAGCGTGCCAATATCCGTACTGACATCCTCGGGCTCTGGCACTGACGTGGTCGGAGGTTCTTGTGCCAGGCTCAGACTGGGTGAGCTGAGGCACCCCAGTAGCAATAGAGCTAGTATGGGTCTGGACATCCCGTGCTCCTTGTTTAAGCTGGAAAAACGCGCTTGAACGGCTTGACCAGCACTTGGGCATAGACGCCTGCCGCGACATAGGGGTCGGCATCTGCCCACGCCTGCGCTTCGGTTTGGGAGGCAAATTCGGCCACGATCAGGCTACCAGTAAAGCCCGCGGCGCCCGGGTCAGGCGATTCAATGGCGGGGTGAGGGCCGGCCAGGACCAGCCTGCCCGCGTTTTGCAGAGCCTGCAGTCGTTCAATGTGCGCCGGGCGTGCAGTGATGCGCGCCTGCAGTGAGTCGGGTGCATCGGTGGCCATGATTGCAAATAGCATGTTGAGTCCTTGATCCGTTTCAAAGTGTTTGTAATAACAGTAAGTTATGCCATTGCACTAGGTGTTGTCAGCGTCGGGGCGGCATAATAGTGAAAATTCTTTTTGCTCGGGCACTGTTCCGATGCCACTGCCACGTTACACGGAGACCTTTTGATAGCTGATCTGCACATGCACAGCACCGCCTCGGACGGCTCGCTTGATCCGCAGGAGCTGATGCAGCGCGCGTCTGTTGCCGGTGTCGATTTGATTGCGCTGACCGACCATGATTGCCTGGACGGATTAGCCTTGGCCGAGCAAACCGCGCGGCAGCTGGGCATGCGCTGGATTAGCGGCGTGGAGTTGTCGGCGCAGTGGCAGGGGCACACAATTCACGTCCTGGGCTACGGTTTTGATCCGGCTTCGGCGGAATTTGTCAGCGCTATGCAGGCGGTCAAAGCCGGGCGCTGGCAGCGTGCCGAGCAGATCGACAAACGTCTGGAGGGGAAAAAGATGCCTGGCGCACTGGCCGGGGCGATGGCGGTGCAAAAGGCTGCCGGCAGTGCGGCAGAGAGTCCGCCAGCGCGCCCGCACTTTGCCGACTGGATGGTTGCCGAAGGTTACGTGCGCGATCGCGCAGAGGCGTTTCGAAAATGGCTTGGCTCGGGCAAGCTCGGTGATATCAAGCAGCATTGGCCAGAGCTGCCAGAGGCGGTCGAACAGATACGTTCGGCAGGCGGCATGGCGGTGATGGCGCATCCCTGGCACTACGGCTTTACCCGCGCCCGGATGCGCCGTCTGTTGAAGGATTTTGCCCAGGCCGGTGGGCGCGGTATGGAAGTGGTCAACGGCCAGCAGCCGGTAGAGCAGGTGGCGTACCTGGGCAAGGTCAGCCAGGAAATGGGCTTTCTCGCCAGTTGTGGCAGTGATTTTCATCATCCTGACTCGCCGTGGATGGCGCTGGGGAAAATGACCGCGTTACCCGCCGATTGCGCTCCGGTCTGGAATGACCCGCTGTTTAATCGCTAGAATGCAGCCACCAAAACAAGAGAGTTCAGTGTGAGCCAATATTTTCATATCCACCCGGAAAACCCTCAGGCGCGTCTGATCCGCCAGGCCGTCGAGATCATCCGCCAGGGTGGGGTGATCGCCTATCCGACTGATTCCGCCTACGCACTGGGCTGTCACTTGGGCGACAAGGATGCGTTGGAGCGTATTCGCCGGCTGCGTCAACTGGATGACAAGCACAACTTCACTTTGATCTGTCGAGACCTGTCGGAGCTGGGTGTATACGCCAAGGTCGATAACCCGACCTTCCGCCTGCTGAAAGCCAATACGCCTGGCCCTTACACTTTTATTCTGCACGCCACCGGTGAAGTGCCGCGCAGATTGCTGCATCCCAAGCGCCGCACCATAGGCATACGCATTCCTCAGCACCAGATCACGCTGGCGCTGCTTGAGGCGCTCGGCGAGCCGTTGATGAGCGTGACTCTGATGATGCCTGAGGACAATTTGCCTCTCACCGATCCGGAGATGATCCGTGATCGCATCGGCAAACAGCTGGATCTGATCATCGATGGCGGTGCCTGCAATGTCGAGCCGACTACCGTTGTCAGCCTGCTTGAACAGCAGCCTGAAGTGCAGCGCGTAGGCCTGGGTGATCCGGCGCCTTTTGGCGGCGCTCCCGGCACAGACTGATCGGGCAGGAGTCTTTGCCCAAAGCATGCGTATAATGCGCCCATTCATTTCCCTATTACCTAGTAAATTCAGGAGTCCCCTTTGAGTTCCGTCGATTCACAGCGTCGCGTATTGTCAGGCATGCGTCCCACAGGGCGTTTGCACCTGGGGCATTACCACGGGGTGCTGAAGAACTGGGTCAAGTTGCAGCACGAATACGAGTGCTTTTTCTTCGCCGCAGACTGGCATGCACTGACGACCCATTACGAGACGCCGGAAAATATCGAGCAGAACGTTTGGGACATGCTGATCGACTGGCTCGCCGCCGGCGTCAGCAGCGGCTCTTCAACGCTGTTTATCCAGTCCCAAGTGCCCGAGCATGCCGAGCTGCACCTGCTGCTGTCGATGGTCACGCCGGTCAGCTGGCTGGAGCGCGTGCCGACCTACAAGGATCAGCAGGAAAAGCTGCGTGATCTGGACCTGGCGACTTACGGCTTCTTGGGCTATCCGTTGCTGCAAAGTGCGGACATCCTGATGTATCGCGCCGGTCTGGTGCCTGTGGGTGCCGACCAGGTGGCTCACGTGGAGATTACCCGCGAAGTGGCCCGCCGCTTCAATCACCTGTACGGCAAGGAGGCGGGCTTCGAGGAGCGTGCCGAAGCGGCTGTGCACAAGATGGGCAAGAAAGCCGCCAAGCTTTACAGCAAACTGCGCAAGGCCTATCAGGAGCAGGGCGACAGTGAAGCGCTGGATACCGCTCGCGCGCTGCTGAAGGAACAGCAGAACATCACGCTCGGGGACAAGGAGCGGCTGTTCGGTTATCTGGAGGGCGGTGGCAAGGTTATCCTGCCCGAGCCGCAAGCGCTGCTGACCCCGGATTCGAAGATGCCGGGTCTTGACGGGCAGAAGATGTCCAAGTCGTACGGCAATACCATCACCCTGCGCGATACCACCGAGCAGATCGACGAGAAGATCCGTCGTATGCCCACCGATCCCGCGCGCGTGCGTCGAACCGATCCGGGCGAACCGGCCAAGTGCCCGGTCTATCAACTGCACAAGGTTTATACCGACCAGGCCACCCATGAATGGGTGCAGCAGGGTTGCCGTAGCGCCGGCATTGGTTGCCTGGAGTGCAAGCAGCCAATTATCGAGGCAGTGACCGCTGAACTGGCGCCGATTCAGGAGCGCGCTGCTGATTTTGAAAGCAATCCGGATGCGGTGCGCCTGATTCTCAATGAAGGTACCGAGCGCGCCCGCGAAGCTGCGCGCGATACCCTGATCGAAGTCCGCCAGGCCATGGGCCTGCAGTACCGCCAATAACCCATGGGCAGCCGCGCATGAGCAATCAGCCGCCGCCCGCCGACTCCGCTCGCGCGGAGCAGTTGGTTGCTCCGGCGGTTGCTGCGGCAATGACTCCCATGGGCTCAGGCCAGCAGGAAATGCCTTTTGCCATGGTCTATGGCAAAGCCGTCACGCAGATCCCGCAAGATTTGTATATTCCCCCCGAAGCGCTCGAGGTCTTCCTCGAAGCGTTTGAAGGCCCGCTCGACCTGTTGCTCTATCTGATCCGCAAACAGAATATCGATATTCTCGACATACCCGTGGCTGACATTACCAAGCAGTACATGGGCTATATCGAGTTGATGACGGTAGTGCGCCTGGAATTGGCGGCCGAGTATCTGGTGATGGCGGCCATGCTCGCCGAAATCAAATCCCGCCTGTTGCTGCCCCGGCATCAGGAAGACGAGGATGAAGAGCACGACCCGCGTGCGGAACTGATTCGTCGGCTGCAGGAATACGAGCGTTTCAAGCAGGCCGCAGAGGAAATTGACGGGTTGTCGCGGGTCGGACGTGACCTGTCGCTGGCCAGCGCGGAGGCCCCTGAGTTTCAAAGCCGGCGGGCGCATCCGGAGGTGGACATGCAGGAGCTGATGCTCGCACTCAGTGACGTGCTGCGGCGCGCCGATATGTTCGAGAGTCATCAGGTCACCCGGGAAATCCTCTCCACCCGCGAGCGTATGGCCGATGTGCTGGAGCGTTTGCGCGGACAGCCATTTGTGCCTTTTGTCAGTCTGTTCAGTGTCAGCGAGGGTAAGCTGGGGGTGGTAGTCACCTTTATGGCGGTGCTTGAGCTGGTCAAGGAACAGTTGGTGGATCTGGTGCAAAGCGAAGCCTTCGCGCCTATTCACGTCAAAGTACGAGGTGAAGATGTCCCAGCCGAAACTTGAGCATATTATTGAGGCTGCGTTGCTGGCCGCCGGCAAACCCTTGTCACTGGATCGCTTGCGCGACCTGTTTGATGAGGGCCAGGCGCCAGGTCTGGATGCGCTGCGTGAAGCGCTCGGGCGGCTAGCGGAATACTACAACGGCCGCGCCATCGAACTGCGTGAAGTTGCCAGTGGGTGGCGGCTGCAGGTGCGTGAAGAGTTTTCGCCCTGGGTCAGCCGGCTGTGGGAAGAGCGGCCGCAACGCTACTCGCGGGCGATGCTGGAAACCCTGGCGCTGATCGCCTACCGTCAGCCGATTACCCGTGGCGAGATCGAAGATGTGCGCGGCGTGGCAGTCAGCAGCCAGATCATCAAAACACTGCTCGAGCGCGAGTGGGTAAGGGTGGTCGGGCATCGCGACGTGCCAGGTCGACCTTCCATGTACGCCACCACCCGTCAGTTCCTTGACCACTTCAATCTGCGCAGCCTCAGCGAGTTACCGCCGCTGGCGGCGATTCGTGACCTGGATCAGGAACCGGAGCTGGCGCTGCAGGATGAGGGTGCGGTGGATGACGTTGATACTCCCTGGATGCCGGTAGAGCCGTTGAAGGCCTTGGATGCTGCGGGCGCGGAAACCGGCTTTCACGCATTGCTGGACGAGCTGGGGGAAATGGAATTCAACCTGAAAACCGATTTTGATGATTATCAACCGCAGCGGTCGACCTCAGACCCAGATCAGGACGATGACCCTGAAGCTAGCGCGGATCCTGACCAGCGCTGAGTTTATCTGGCTGGTCGACGGCCTTGGTGGTAATCTAGTCGGTCATTATTTTCTACATCGTCTTCTCTACACTGTCTTTTCTACACCGGGAGGTGCCACGCATGACCGATCATCCTACCAATTCTGACTCAACCTCTGTCAGCGGCGAAAAGCTGCAAAAGGTGCTTGCCCGCGTCGGGCTTGGTTCGCGCCGTGAGGTTGAGGCCTGGATCGAAGCCGGACGCATCAGCGTCAACGGCAAGCTCGCTACCCTGGGTTGCCGGGTCGACAGCCTGGACCAGATTCTGGTCGATGGTCGTCCGGTCAAGCGCGATATCGAAAATGAAGAAGCCCGCCGAGTCATGCTCTACAACAAGCCGGAAGGCGAAGTCTGTACCCGTGACGATCCCGAAGGTCGGCCTACCGTTTTTGATCGTTTGCCGCGGCTCAAGCATGGCCGCTGGATCAACATCGGCCGCCTCGATATCAACACTTCAGGCCTGTTGCTGTTCACCACCGACGGCGAACTGGCTAACCGCTTGATGCATCCGTCCTATCAGATGGACCGCGAGTACGCTGTGCGGGTCATGGGCGAAGTGGACGAGGAAATGATCGAGCGACTCAAGACCGGCGTTATGCTTGATGATGGTCCTGCGCGCTTCACCGACGTTGTGACCGCCGGTGGCGAGGGTATCAACCGCTGGTACCACGTGTGTCTGATGGAAGGCCGCAACCGTGAAGTGCGCCGCCTGTGGGAATCCCAGGGTATGCGCGTCAACCGCCTCAAGCGTGTACGTTTCGGGCCGGTGTTCCTTGGGCCAGAGTTGCCGGTGGGTCGCTGGCGCGAAATGAAGCAGAACGAAATCGATGCGTTGAGTCAGGAGGTCGGGCTCACTCCGATATCATTGCCAGCCATGAAGACTGCTGACCGGGAGAAGGCTCAGCGGCTTGCGCGCAAGCCTTCCATGCATCAGCCGCGTGCGGTTCGGCGTACCAAGGTGCCGCACAAGTCGCGTTGAAACGCCTGTAGCTGCAGAGCTGGTCGTCAGCAGGCAATCCTGTTGCGACCAGCGCGCTTGGCGACATACATCAGCTTGTCACCGCGCTCCAGTAGACCCTCGTTGTTCTCTTCCGCTTTCAATGTTGCAACCCCCAGGCTTGCCGTCATCGGGATGGGGTCGCCATCAATTTCGAACTGCATCTGCGCAATGCTGCAACGAATCCGTTCAGCGACGAAGCGCGCGGCATGATTGTCGGTATTGCTCAGTACCACGACAAACTCCTCACCACCCATACGGAATAGCTCGTCTACATCGCGCAGGCAACTGCGTGCACAGTTGACCACGGCTTTAAGCGCCGCGTCACCGTAGGCGTGCCCGTACTTGTCGTTGATCTGCTTGAAATGGTCTATATCCAGCACCAGCAACGATAGAGGTGTGTGGTGGCGTGAGGAGAACTTCACTTCACGGGTCAGTGCCTGATCAAGACCCAGGCGATTGCCGATGCCCGTCAGACTATCGTTCAAGGCTGAGTGCAGGGCAGCCCGGTACATCAGCGCGTTGCGCAAGGGATACAGCAGATTGCCGAGCAATGTCTCCAGACTCTGTAGCTGTACTTCGCTGAAGCGTTTGTCACGAGTGAACTGAATCTCGCCCAGAAAGTCACCGGCATGCGTCATGCGGTAGTTGCAGCGGTGCATGCTTGGCACGCCCTTGCTTACTTTCACGGCGTGGGCGTCGTGGTGAAACTCAAGGCTGTTGAGGCCCATGAATTCCTGCACGGCGGTGAAGAAAAGATCCAGTACCCGCTCAAGCTCCAGCGAGGTTTGCAGTTGCTGGGTGAGCCGCTGCTGCAGACCTAACACGGTCATGTGCTTGACTGCTTTTTCACGCTGGATAGCGACTGACGAAAGCTTTTTTTCACTGATGAGCTTCAGGCGCGCCGAGTCGAAGTCAATGGTGTTGCTGGTCGATAACGTCATGGCTGCGCCTGCAGTAGAGTGTGATATCAATACACCATGCAGGGTTTGTGCCTATTATATTAAATTGTTATTAATCAAAGATTTGATTCGGATTGATCGGCAAAAAAAGGAAAAAGCGGCAAAAAGTTGCCGCTTTTTCCAAAACGCGCGCGCTGGTCGAAAAGGGGTGACAAAAAACCGCCTACTGGGCGTCGAGGGCCTGGCCGTTGACGGTTTTGCTGTCGGGCCCCAGCAGATAGAGAAAGGCTGGCATTATTTGCGCAGGCTCTGGGTTCGTCTCGGGTGCCTCTCCTGGGTAGGCCGCAGCGCGCATGCTGGTCCGGGTGGCCCCGGGATTCAGGCTGTTGAAACGTATGGCGCTGGTACCTTCCTGTTCGTCGGCGAACACCTGCATCATGCCCTCCAGGGCAAACTTGCTCACCGCATAGGGTCCCCAGAAAGCCTTGCCTTTGCGGCCGACGCTGGAAGACACGCAGACCACGGATGCATCGGGAGCGGCGCGTAATAGCGGCATCATCGACTTGCTCAGCAGGAAAGGCGCGTTGACGTTGACCTGCATCAGTTGCAACCAGGCTTCAGCCTTGACGTTGTCGAGCATGGTGCGCGGGCCGAGCAGGGCGGCGTTGTGTACGAGGCCGTCGAGCTTGCCAAAGGTGTCGAACAGCTGATCAGCCAGATCCAGATAGTCTTTCTCCAGCGCAGTTTCCAGGTTTAGCGGGCAGAGCGCCGGCTGCGGAAAGCCGGAGGCTTCAATCTCATCGTAGACCGCTTCAAGTTTCGACGGCGTGCGGCCGATCAGTACCACGGTTGCCCCATGGCCAGCACAGCTCAGCGCGCAAGCACGGCCGATTCCGTCGCCGGCACCGGTGATCAATATCACACGATCCTTGAGCAGGTTCTGGGGTGCCTGATAATCAAACATGGGGTGCCTCCTGAAGTTGCCTTTGCGCTAGCCATGGGCGCAGCTCGGCTGGGGATCGTACGCTGTGAGTCGCCTGCCATCCAGCCGGATCCTCGCCTGGGGGAATGTAGCCATACAGCGCGGCAATGGTCGGCATATCCGCTGCTTTCCCCGCGAGGATGTCGCGCAGGTGATCGCCTATATAAACTGAATGGTGCGGCTCTACACCCATTTGGACGCAGGCTTTGAGCAGGGGTTCCGGATGCGGTTTGCCGTGGCTGACCTGATCGGGGCAGACCAGCGCATGACAACGGTCTTCCAGGCCCATGGCCGCCAGTAACGGAATGCTGAAGCGACTGAGCTTGTTGGTCACCACGCCCCAGGGCATTCCCTGGCCATCGAGCCAATCAAGCAGTTCCGGAATGCCATCGAAAGGCCGAGTGTGTACCGCCAACGCCAGATCGTAGCGCTGCAGAAACTCTTCACGCAGTGCCTCGAAGCCCGGGTCGGTGGGCTGCATGTTGAAGGCGCTGCTGAGCATGCCAACCGAGCCGTCAGATACCCGGTCGCGGATACGTATGGCATCCACTGGGGGCAAGCCGCGTTCCTGGCGCATGGCCAAAATGATCGCCATAAAATCGTCGACGGTATCCAGCAAGGTGCCGTCAAGATCGAAGAGTACGCTGGTCAGCATGCCGTCAGGCGCTGCGCCGAGTGTGGATCATGTAATTCACATCCACATCGGATTCCAGTTTATAGACCTTGGTCAGCGGGTTGTAAGTCAGGCCGATGATGTCCTGCATGTCCAGGCCGGCTTCGCGTGACCAGCGGCCCAGCTCGGCGGGTTTGATAAACTTGGCGAATTCATGGGTGCCCCGCGGCAGCAAACGCAGTACGTATTCGGCGCCAACAATGGCAAACACAAAGGATTTCGGATTGCGGTTGATGGTCGAGAAGAAAATGTCGCCGCCGGGTTTGACCAGGGTGGCGCAGGCGCGGATGACGGACGCGGGATCGGGCACGTGTTCGAGCATTTCCAGGCAGGTAACCACGTCAAAGCGACCGGGATGCAGCTCCGCGAGTTGCTCGGCGGTGATCTGCTGATAGTCCACCTCTACGCCGGATTCGAGCTGATGCAGCCGGGCGACGGCCAGCGGCGCTTCACCCATATCAATGCCCATCACCTTGGCGCCACGCAGGGCCATGGCTTCGGCGAGAATACCCCCGCCGCAGCCAACATCCAGCACTTCTTTACCCGCCAGGCCAACACGTTCATCAATCCAGTTGGTGCGCAACGGGTTGATCTGGTGCAGTGGCTTGAACTCGCTATTGCGGTCCCACCAGCGGCTGGCCAGCGCCTCGAATTTGGCGATTTCTGCCTGGTCCACATTAAGCGTCATGTTCTTCGTCCCCTGTCTGAATCTGTTGGGCCCACTCGTTCACCGCTTCGAGCAGGCCATCCTGGTCGGCCAACTGCAGCTGGCCAGATCTGACTTTTTGCCGGCCAGCCACCCACACATCTGACACATGCGAGGCGTTGCAGGTATAGAGTAATTGTGACACCGGATGGTAGACGGGTTGCAAGGGCAGGGCGGAAAGGTCCACCGCGACCATGTCCGCCAATTTGCCAGGCTCCAGCGATCCGGTTTGCTCCGCTATTCCCAGCGCCTGAGCACCGGCCAGCGTGGCCATGCGCAAGGCACTGTGCGCATCCAGCGCGGTGGGCTGCCCAGATACGCCTTTGGCCAGCAATGCTGCGGTGCGCAGCTCGGCAAACATATCCAGATCATTGTTGCTGGCAGCGCCATCAGTACCCAGCGCAACATTAATATTGTTGTCCAGCAGACGCTGGACCGGGCAGAAGCCGCTGGCAAGCTTCATGTTGGATTCGGGGCAATGAATGATCTGTACGCCATAGTCCCCGAGAAGCTGCATATCCTGATCGTCGATCTGGGTCATATGCACCGCCTGCAGACGCGGGCTGAGCAAGCCGAGCTCACGCAAGCGCTGCAGCGGGCGCATGCCCGTCTGGCGTATTGCTTCTTCCACCTCGAAAGCGGTTTCGTGAACGTGCATATGCACCGGCAGTTCCAGTTCATCTGCCAGCGTGCGTACGCGGATAAGTGTATCGTCGCCCACGGTGTAGGGTGCGTGCGGGCCAAAGGCGACACTGATCAGCTCATTGTGTTTACTGTCGTCATGCAGGCGCAGGCCCTTGGATATGGCTTCGGCGCTGTTCTGCGCGCCGGGGATCGGGTTGTCGATAACCGGAAATGCCAGTTGCGCGCGGATTCCGGCGTCCATGGCTACCTGGGCCGCGATCTCGGGATAGAAATACATGTCGGCGAAAGAGGTGGTGCCCCCACGGAGCATCTCGGAAACGGCCAGTCGCGTGCCGATACGAACAAAGTCCTCGCTTACCCAACGGCCTTCAGCCGGCCAGATGTGATCATTCAGCCAGCTCATCAATGGCAGGTCATCGGCGAGCCCGCGGAACAGACTCATGGCCGCATGGCCATGGGCATTGATCAGCCCTGGGATCAGCACATGATGAGGCAGTTCACGGCGTTCACGGGCCTGCAGGGTAGCAGCGCGCTGCTGGCTGACGATGCCGAGGATGCGGCTTTGGTGCACAATAACAACATGATTTTCCAGTACCTGGCCGGTGGGCACGACGGGCACAATCCAGCGCGCCGAGATCAGCAGGTCGACGGAATCGGGCAGAGATAGCATGGGGAGTTCATCTTGGATCATGCGCAGCAGTATAACGGCTGCCTTCGATTGGGTGGAGTGACATTTCATTTCTGCGTTCGTCAGGCCACCCCGGGGATGGGTATACTGGCGGTTTAGGAGGGTCACCATGCAGCCTGCTACACAATCAGCCACAGCGGACAAAGTGAAAGCCCTCGAATGGCGCGGCGGCGTATTACGCCTGCTCGATCAGCGCCAGTTGCCAGCGCGCGAAGAATATATCGATTGCGCTGATGCGGATCAGGTGGCAACGGCCATCCGCGACATGGTCGTGCGTGGTGCGCCAGCGATTGGTATCGCTGCGGCCTATGGTGTTGCGCTGGCCGCCCGCCGCGTCGGCCAGAGCGAGGACTGGGCGCAGGCGCTGAAGGCGGATCTTGAACTGCTGGAAAATGCACGGCCGACGGCGGTCAACCTGAGTTGGGCATTGAAGTTGATGCGCGACCGGCTGGCGCGTCTTTCCGCCCACGCCGATGTTCCCGCACGCCTGCTTGAGGCGGCTCAGTCGATTCATCAAAGCGATCATGAAGCCAATCTGACCATGGGCAAGCTGGGCATGGAGCTGATCCGCAAGCATCAGAAGACGCCGCAAAACCTGCTTACCCACTGCAACGCGGGCGCATTGGCCACTGGTGGCTATGGAACAGCGCTGGGCGTGATTCGCGCCGCGCATGCGGCCGGGCTGGTCGACAAAGTGTTTATTGACGAAACCCGACCCTGGCTGCAGGGCTCGCGGCTGACCGCATGGGAGCTTGAACGCGACGGTATCGAGGCGAGTATCAATGTTGATTCGGCCGCCGGCCATTTGATGAAGACCCAGACCATCACCTGGGTCATCGTTGGCGCGGACCGGATTGCTGCCAATGGCGATGTGGTGAACAAGATCGGAACCTATTCGCTGTCGATTCTGGCCATGCATCACGGCCTGCGGTTTATGGTTGTTGCGCCAAGCTCGACCATCGACATGGCGCTGGAACATGGTGATGAGGTGGTTATCGAGGAGCGGGGCGCCGCCGAGCTGCTGCAGCTCGGTGGCCAATCACTGGATGTCGGTGTGCCGGTGTTCAATCCGGTGTTCGATGTGACGCCGGCGGATCTGATCGACGCCATTGTGACCGAAAAAGGCGTAATCGAGCGCCCGGACGCGCGCAAGTTGGCCGATCTGATGAGTCACCGGCATCTGCACTGAGCGGTGGCTTGATCCTTTCCAGGGACCCGTTCGTCCTTCTTGTTGGAATAGCAGGCTCAGACTTGCGTTTCGCCTCCCTCCCAGCCTCGCTCTGTGGTATCCTGTCGGGCTTTAACCGGGTGTCCTGCGGCCCCGCGCTGACTGATCGCTTTCTAGCGGAAACAGCAGCCCCGCAGAGCCCCTGAGTGCGCCGAATAACTGTTACAGGCATCGTCAGGTTGCCGACAATAAAAGGAATGCCGTTTCATGGGTGAACTGGCCAAAGAAATCCTTCCAGTCAATATCGAAGATGAGCTGAAGCAGTCGTACCTGGATTACGCCATGAGCGTGATCGTGGGCCGGGCCTTGCCGGATGTTCGCGACGGTCTCAAGCCGGTGCATCGCCGCGTGCTGTTCGCGATGAGCGAGTTGAACAACGACTGGAACAAACCCTACAAGAAATCGGCCCGTGTGGTCGGTGACGTAATCGGTAAATATCACCCACACGGTGACTCTGCGGTCTACGACACCATCGTTCGTATGGCGCAGCCGTTCTCGCTGCGCTATCTGCTGGTTGATGGTCAGGGCAACTTCGGTTCGGTGGATGGCGACAACGCCGCCGCCATGCGTTACACCGAAATCCGTATGACCAAGCTGGCACATGAGCTGCTGGCTGATCTGGAAAAGGAAACTGTCGACTGGGTGCCCAACTACGATGGCACCGAACAGATTCCTGCGGTATTGCCGACCAAGGTCCCGAACCTGCTGATCAACGGATCCAGCGGTATTGCCGTGGGCATGGCGACCAATATTCCGCCGCACAACCTGACGGAAGTGATCAACGCCTGTCTGGCACTGATCGAAAACCCGGATATGACCATCGATGATCTGATGGAACACATTCCTGGTCCGGATTTCCCCACCGCGGGCATCATCAATGGCCGCGCGGGTATTGTTGAGGCCTACAACACTGGCCGCGGCCGAATCTATGTCCGGGCTCGTTGTACTATTGAAGATATCGACAAGGTTGGCGGTCGGCAGCAGATCATCATTCACGAGCTGCCTTATCAGTTGAACAAGGCACGCCTGATCGAGAAGATCGCCGAGCTGGTCAAAGAGAAAAAGATCGAAGGCATTACCGAGCTGCGTGATGAGTCCGACAAGGACGGCATGCGCGTGGTGATTGAGATACGCCGGGGCGAGGTCGCCGAGGTTATCCTCAATAACCTCTATACCCAGACGCAGATGCAGAACGTGTTCGGCATCAATATCGTCGGTCTGCTCGATGGCCAGCCGCGCATTCTGAATCTCAAGGAATTGCTCGATGCCTTTATTCGTCACCGCCGTGAAGTGGTGACCCGCCGTACCGTATTCGAGTTGCGCAAGGCGCGTGAGCGCGGGCATATCCTTGAAGGTCAGGCCGTTGCCTTGTCGAATATCGACCCGGTTATTGCCATGATCAAAGCCTCGCCGACCCCGGCTGAAGCCAAGGAGCGTCTGATCGCCAACGCCTGGGAGCCGGGCGCTGTGGTCGAGATGGTCGAGCGCGCCGGTGCGGAATCCTGCCGCCCCGATGGCCTGGACGAGCAATTCGGTCTGCGTGACGGCAAGTATTACCTGTCTCCCGAACAGGCACAGGCGATTCTGGAACTGCGCCTGCACCGTCTGACTGGCCTGGAGCACGAAAAGCTGCTGGCCGAGTACCAGGAAATTTTGCTTCAGATCGGTGAACTGCTGCGTATCCTCAACAGCCAGGAGCGCCTGATGGAAGTCATCGTCGAGGAGCTGGAGCTGATTCGCACCAACTTCGGCGACGCGCGCCGCACCGAGATTCTAGCTTCACGCCTGGATCTGAGCATTGCCGACCTGATTACCGAAGAAGAGCGGGTCGTAACCATCTCCCATGGTGGTTACGCCAAGAGCCAGCCGCTGGCCGATTACCAGGCCCAGCGCCGTGGTGGTCGCGGTAAAGCGGCGACGGGCGTCAAGGATGAGGACTATGTCTCTCACCTGCTGGTTGCCAACAGCCACACCACGCTGCTGCTGTTCTCCAGCAAGGGCAAAGTGTACTGGTTGAAGACTTATGAAATTCCAGAGGCTTCGCGCACCGCGCGGGGTCGTCCGCTGGTCAACCTGTTGCCGCTGGACGAAGGCGAGTTCATTAGCGCCATGTTGCCGGTCGACGAGTATACCGAAGGCTGGTTCATCTTTATGGCTACCGCCAACGGCACCGTGAAGAAGACGCCGCTTGAGCAGTTCAGCCGCCAGCGTACGGTCGGTCTGATTGCACTGGACCTGGATGAAGGCGATACGCTGATTTCCGCTGCTATCACCAATGGCGAGCGTGAGGTCATGTTGTTCTCCGACGGTGGCAAGGTGACACGCTTCAAGGAAACTGACGTCCGGGCCATGGGTCGTACCGCGCGCGGTGTACGCGGTATGCGTTTGGCGGAAAAGCAGCGCCTTATTTCGATGATTATTGTCGAAGAGGGCACGCAGATTCTGACCGCTTCGGCGCGCGGCTACGGCAAGCGCACGGCAGTTGAAGAGTTTCCGCAGTACAAGCGCGGCGGCCAGGGCGTCATTGCCATGGTCAGCAACGAACGTAACGGTCCGCTGGTCGGGGCTGTCCAGGTGGTCGATGGTGAGGAAATCATGCTGATCTCCGACCAGGGCACGCTGGTGCGTACCCGTGTCGCCGAGGTGTCCAGCTTGTCGCGTAACACCCAGGGTGTGACGCTGATCAAGGTCGCCAGCGACGAGAAACTGGTAGGTCTGGAGCGTATTCAGGAGCCGTCTGAAGAGGAGCTTGCTGATGGCGAGCTGGATGAGTCCGATACCGACGTGGAAGTGAATGCAGAGCTTGGTGCAGCGCAGGACGAGTCTCCGGCTGCCGATACGGATCAGGAGTAAAACGCCGCCGTGAGTAATCGATTGTTCAATTTTTGTGCGGGTCCTGCAGCATTGCCTGAGGCGGTGCTGAAGCAGGCTCAGGCGGAACTGCTGGACTGGCAGGGCAAAGGCCTGTCGGTCATGGAAATGAGTCACCGCAGCGAGGAGTTTACCCAGGTTGCTGAAACCGCCGAGCAGGATCTGCGTGATCTGCTTGGCGTGCCGGACAACTACAAGGTGCTGTTCCTGCAAGGCGGTGCCAGCCAGCAGTTTGCTCAGATTCCGCTGAACTTTATGGCCGAAGGTGGCAGTGCGGACTATATCGACACCGGCATCTGGTCCGCCAAGGCGATAGAAGAGGCTCAGCGTTTCGGCCATGTGAACGTGGCTGCCAGCGCCAAGGGCTACGATTATTTCGCCATCCCGGGTCAGAACGAATGGCAGTTGTCGGATGATGCCGCGTATGTGCACTACACCCCGAATGAGACCATTGGGGGGCTGGAGTATGGCTGGATTCCCGAGGTAGGCGACAAGCCGCTGATTGCCGATGTGTCCTCGACCATTCTTTCCCGCCCGCTGGAGGTGTCGAAGTTCGGCATGCTTTACGCCGGCGCGCAGAAGAATATCGGCCCCAGCGGTCTGGTAGTGGTGATCGTGCGTGAAGACCTGCTCGGCAACGCTCGCGCCAGTTGCCCGACCATGCTTGATTACAGTGTCGCGGCGAAAAACGGCTCGATGTATAACACGCCGCCGACCTTTGGCTGGTACCTGGCAGGCTTGATCTTTAAGTGGGTCAAGGAGCAGGGCGGCCTGGAAGCGATGGAACGCCTCAATCAGACCAAACAGCGCACCTTGTACAAGGCGATAGACAGTAGCGAGCTGTACAGCAACCCGATCAATCCGGTGGATCGCTCCTGGATGAATATCCCCTTCCGCCTGGCAGATGATCGGCTGGACAAGCCTTTTTTAGCTGGCGCCGAAGAGCGGGGCCTGTTGAACCTCAAGGGCCATCGTTCAGTGGGCGGTATGCGCGCGTCTATTTATAACGCCGTCGGCCAGGATGCAGTGGATGCGCTGGTGGCCTATATGGCCGAGTTCGAACGGCAGCGGGGTTGATGGCAATGTCTGATGAAGACCAACTCAAGGCACTACGTAAACGCATAGACAGTCTCGACGAGAAAATTCTCGAGTTGATCAGCGAGCGCGCCCAGTGCGCGCAAACCGTGGCCCATGTAAAACAGAAGTCCCTGCCGGAAGGTAGCAAGCCGCTGTTCTACCGGCCCGAGCGTGAAGCCTGGGTGCTCAAGCACATTATGGAGCTGAACAAAGGGCCGCTGGACAATGAAGAGATGGCTCGGTTGTTCCGCGAGATCATGTCCGCCTGCCTGGCGTTGGAAGAGCCACTGAAAGTGGCTTATCTGGGGCCAGAAGGTACCTTTACCCAGGCTGCCGCGATCAAGCATTTCGGCCATTCGGTGATCAGCGTACCCATGGCGGCGATCGATGAGATCTTCCGTGAAGTGGCGGCGGGTGCCGTGCAGTTCGGTGTGGTGCCTGTGGAGAATTCCACCGAGGGCGCTATCAACCACACGCTGGACAGCTTCCTCGAACACGACATGGTCATCTGTGGTGAGGTCGAGCTGCGCATTCACCATCATCTGCTTATTGGTGAAAACACCAAGACTGACAAGATTTCCCGGGTTTATTCGCATGCCCAGTCGTTGGCCCAGTGCCGCAAATGGCTGGACGCGCATTATCCGAATGTCGAGCGGGTCGCAGTGGCCAGTAATGCCGAGGCGGCCAAGCGGGTCAAGGGCGAATGGAATTCTGCGGCGATTGCCGGGGATATGGCCTGCGAGCTGTATGGGCTGACGCGGATTGCCGATAAGATCGAAGATCGCCCGGATAACTCCACGCGTTTTTTGATCATCGGTAGCCAGATGGTGCCGCCCACTGGCGACGACAAGACTTCAGTCATCGTCTCCATGCGCAACAAGCCGGGCGCCTTGCACCACTTGCTGCAGCCGTTCCACAACAACGGGATCGATCTGTCACGGATCGAAACCCGGCCATCGCGCAGCGGCAAATGGACCTATGTATTCTTTATCGACTTCTTCGGCCACCAGCATGATCCGCTAATTAAAGATGCACTGGAGCAGATCAATGAAGAATCGGTAGCACTCAAGGTGCTGGGTTCGTATCCGAAAGCGGTACTCTAATTCGTTAGCGACAAGCCGCAAGCTGCAGGCTGCAAACAAAGGCAGACGGAGCGGCTTGAGGCTTGTAGCTTGAGGCTCGTGTTATGACCTGTGATTTTCTCAGCCTGGCATTGCCGGGTGTACAAAAACTGTCGCCCTATGTGCCAGGCAAGCCGGTTGAAGAGCTGGCCCGCGAATTTGGCCTGCGTGCCGAAGATATCGTCAAGCTGGCTAGCAATGAAAACCCGCTGGGCCCCAGTCCACTGGCGCTGGAGGCGCTAAAAAGTGCCTTCGCCGAATTGACGCGCTACCCTGATGGCAACGGCTTTCTGCTCAAGCAGGCGCTGGCCGAGCGCCTGGGTGTGAGCACGTCGATGATCACCCTGGGTAATGGCTCAAACGATATTCTCGAGCTGATTACCCGCGCCTTTGTCAGCCCGCAGCATGAAGTCGTCTTCAGTGAGCATGCGTTTGCGGTCTATCCGATTGTTACCCAGGCCGTGGGTGCTCGGCCTGTGGTCGTGCCCGCACGTGATTGGGGGCATGATCTGGATGCCATGGCAGCGGCGATCACCCCGGCGACCCGTTTGGTGTTTATTGCCAACCCGAACAACCCGACTGGCACCTGGATTGAGCGCCCGGCATTGGAGCGCTTTCTCGCCAAGGTGCCGGAAAACGTGATCGTGGTGCTGGATGAGGCTTATACCGAGTACGTCGAAACCGGTGATGTGCCCAACGGGCTGGATTACCTGACGCAATATCCGAATTTGCTGGTGTCTCGCACCTTCTCCAAGGCTTATGGTCTGGCTGCTCTGCGCGTGGGTTATGGCATTTGCCAGCCGGCGATTGCCGATGCGATGAATCGCGTGCGTCAGCCTTTCAACGTTAACAGTCTGGCTCAGGCTGCAGCGCTGGCGACGCTGGAAGACGAGGCATACCTGGCGGAAAGCCGCAGAATCAACCGCGAAGGCATGGCGCAGCTGGAAGCGGGCTTTACCTCGCTGGGGCTGAGCTGGATTTTTTCGCGCGGCAACTTTGTTGCCGTGGACCTGGGGCGTGAAGCTGCACCGGTGTTTCAGGGCCTGCTGCGTCAGGGCGTGATCGTGCGGCCAGTTGCCAACTACGGGATGCCCAACCACTTGCGCGTATCCATCGGCTTGCCGGAAGAGAACCAGCGGTTCCTTGAGGTGCTGGGCCAGGTACTGGCTGATGCAGCAGGTGCTGGCGAGTGAGCAATGTGAAAACGCTGTCTCCTGCGAGCGCGACCATCGGGCGCCTGGCGGTGGTCGGTCTGGGCTTGATTGGGGGTTCCTTCGCCAAAGGCATCCGCGAATCGGGTGTGTGCCGCGAGGTAGTCGGTTGTGATGCCAATCCAGTCACACGCGAGCAGGCGTTGCCCCTCGGCGTGGTGGATCGCGTGACGGACAGCCTGGCGGAGGCGGTGCAGGGCGCTGATGTTATTCTGTTAGCGGTGCCGGTGCTGGCGATGGAAGCGGTCCTGGCCGAATTGGCGGCGCTGGAGCTGGGCAACGCGGTTCTGACTGATGTCGGCAGCACCAAAGGTGCGGTGGTCAAAGCGGTTGAGCTGGCATTTGGCAGTGTGCCGAAGCGCTTCGTCCCGGGCCACCCGATTGCTGGTTCGGAAAAAAGCGGGATCGAAGCGGCAAGCGCTAAGCTATTCAAGCGCCACAAGGTGATCCTCACGCCGCTGGATGAAACCAGCGCCGAGGCGCTGAAGCTGACTACCGCCCTGTGGCAGACGCTGGGCGCAGATGTTGAACATATGCCGCTAGCTGATCATGACGAAGTGCTCGCGGCAACCAGCCATCTCCCGCATTTGCTGGCTTTTTCACTGGTTGATACGCTGGCTGGCCGCAGCGAAAACCAGGATATTTTTCGTTATGCCGCCGGTGGTTTCAGGGATTTCACCCGGATTGCCGCGAGCGATCCGGTGATGTGGCGGGATATTTTTCTTGCCAACAAGAACGCGGTTCTTCGGAGTCTGGATGCCTTCACTCATGATCTGGATCGCTTGCGTAACGCAATAGCGTCTGACGATGCGAACACCTTGCTCGGGGTATTTACCCGGGCTAAGGCGGCGCGCGAACACTTCAGTACTATTTTGGCCCGCAGGGCGTATATGGAACCTATGCAAACACAAGTCTGTAATTTTATTGCCAGCCCTGGTGGGCGCGTTCAGGGCAGCATCCGCGTACCCGGCGACAAATCCATTTCGCACCGCTCAATCATGCTTGGTTCGCTGGCGGAAGGAGTTACCGAGGTGGAAGGCTTTCTTGAGGGCGAAGACAGCCTGGCCACCTTGCAGGCATTCCGTGACATGGGCGTGGTGATTGATGGCCCCCATCAGGGGCGGGTGACCATAAATGGCGTAGGCCTGCACGGGTTGCAGGCGCCTCCTGGACCCCTTTATGTCGGTAATTCGGGCACCTCCATGCGCCTGCTATCCGGATTGCTCGCCGGGCAGATGTTCGACAGCGTGCTGATGGGCGATGCGTCTCTGACCAAACGGCCCATGGGCCGCGTAGCAAAACCCCTGCGGGAAATGGGCGCGCGAATCGACACCGCCGACGAGGGCAGGCCGCCGCTGCGTATCATGGGCGACAGCCGTTTGATGGGCATGGACTACACTATGCCCATGGCCAGTGCCCAGGTGAAATCCTGCCTGTTGTTGGCCGGGCTTTATGCTGCGGGCAGCACCTCGGTGGTCGAGCCCGCGCCCACGCGCGACCATACCGAGAGAATGCTCAAGGGCTTCGGGTATCCGGTCAAGGTCGAAGGTGCCAAGGTCACTATTGAACCGGGCCACAAGCTCAGCGCCTGCAAGATCGACGTACCGGCGGATATTTCCTCGGCGGCGTTTTTCATGGTTGCGGCGAGCATCGCCGAAGGCTCTGACTTGCTGCTTGAGCATGTAGGCATCAATCCGACGCGGATCGGCGTAATCAATATTCTGCGTGCAATGGGTGGTGACCTGAGCCTGGAAAACGAGCGCGAGGTCGGTGGTGAGCCGGTGGCGGATATCCGGGTGCGCTACGCACCACTCAAAGGCATCGAGATCCCGATCGATCAGGTGCCGTTGGCCATCGACGAGTTTCCGGTGCTGTTCGTGGCTGCCGCTTGCGCGGAAGGCCGCACAGTTTTACGCGGCGCCGAGGAGTTGCGGGTCAAGGAATCCGACCGCATCCAGGTAATGGCTGACGGTCTGCAGGCGCTGGGGATCAAAGCAGAGCCCACCCACGACGGTATTATTATCGAAGGTGGTCAGATTCAGGGTGGTCAAGTCGACAGTCACGGCGACCATCGTATTGCCATGTCTTTCAGTGTCGCTTCCCTGCGTGCTGCAGGAGATATTCTTATCACTGATTGCGCCAACGTGGCGACGTCATTCCCGGGCTTTGTCTCGCTGGCCAGTTCGGTCGGCATACAGGTTCGGTCGGAGGAGAACGCGTGACAGATCAAGTTATTCCGGTTATCACCATCGACGGACCCGGCGGGTCCGGCAAGGGCACTATCGCTGGTCTGTTGGCCAGCCGACTGGGCTGGAAATTGCTGGATTCGGGAGCTCTTTACCGGCTGCTGGCCTATGCCGCGCAGAATCATGGTGTGGACCTGACTAACGAAGAAGGGCTCAAGGCTCTGGCAGCCTATCTGGATGTACAGTTTATCGCAGAAGACGGGCAGCGCGATCAGCGGATTATTCTTGAGGGTGAAGATGTCACTCGTGCGATCCGTACCGAAACCATGGGCACTGGCGCCTCGCAGGTAGCAGCGATTCCGGCGGTGCGTGAAGCGTTGCTCAACCGTCAACAGGCTTTCCGTGAAGCGCCGGGGCTGGTGGCGGACGGTCGCGACATGGGTACTGTGGTGTTTCCCGACGCGCAGTTAAAGGTGTTTTTGACTGCCAGCCCGCATGAAAGGGCTGAACGGCGCCACAAGCAGTTGCTCGGAAAGGGTGAAACTGCTAATCTGGCGAGTCTTCTCGATGAGATTATGGCTCGTGACGAGCGTGATATGAATCGCAGTGTGGCGCCTTTGCGCCCCGCAGACGATGCCATATTGCTTGATTCGACTCACTTGTCGATTGAAGAAGTACTTGAATCAGTGCTGAAGGAAGCGCGCGAGCGCGACCTGCAGGGCTGATCAGGCCATCCGCTGCCGGGAAACCAGCCTGGCCGGCAACGGGCATTTTATAATCAACCCACATCAGCTGGTGATGTGGCGGGTATGTGGGCTGCAGGGCGCGCGATAACAAGCGGCCAGGCGGTTACTGCCTAAATAACCATTTACAGGATTCCAAATGAGCGAAAGCTTTGCCGAACTTTTTGAAGAAAGTCTAGTTACCCTCGACATGCAGCCGGGTTCCATCATCACCGGTATCATCGTGGACATCGACTCCGATTGGGTCACCGTTCATGCTGGCTTGAAGTCTGAAGGTGTCATCCCGCGTGAGCAGTTCCTGAACGATCAGGGCGAGCTGACGATCAAGGTGGGTGATGAGGTTCACGTTGCACTGGAAGCCGTTGAAGACGGTTTCGGTGAGACCAAACTGTCCCGTGAGAAGGCCAAGCGCGCCGAATCCTGGAAAGTCCTCGAAGCAGCTTTCGCCGCAGAAGAAATCGTCAAGGGTGTTATCAACGGCAAGGTCAAAGGTGGCTTTACCGTCGACGTCAACACTATCCGCGCGTTCCTGCCTGGCTCCCTGGTCGATGTCCGCCCTGTGCGCGACACCACGCACCTGGAAGGCAAGGAACTGGAATTCAAGGTCATCAAGCTTGACCAGAAGCGCAACAACGTTGTCGTTTCCCGTCGTGCCGTCCTCGAAGCCGAGAACAGTGCCGAGCGCGAAGCCCTGCTGGAAACCCTGCAGGAAGGCCAGGTTGTCAAAGGTATCGTCAAGAACCTCACAGATTACGGCGCATTCGTCGATCTGGGCGGCGTAGACGGCCTGCTGCA
Source organism: Halopseudomonas laoshanensis (assembly GCF_008365385.1). Classification (GTDB taxonomy): domain Bacteria; phylum Pseudomonadota; class Gammaproteobacteria; order Pseudomonadales; family Pseudomonadaceae; genus Halopseudomonas; species Halopseudomonas laoshanensis. The sequence goes on from NZ_QOVF01000001.1 coordinate 325,986, forward strand.
CATCACCGACATGGCGTGGAAGCGTATCAAGCATCCTTCCGAAATCGTCAATGTTGGCGACGAGATCGATGTCAAGGTGCTGAAGTTCGACCGCGAGCGCAACCGTGTTTCTTTGGGTCTGAAGCAACTGGGTGAAGATCCATGGGTCGCCATCACCGGTCGTTACCCTGAAGGTACTCGTGTTACCGCCAAGGTCACCAACCTTACCGATTACGGCTGCTTTGCCGAGTTGGAAGAAGGCGTTGAAGGTCTGGTACACGTATCCGAAATGGATTGGACCAACAAGAACATCCATCCTTCCAAAGTTGTCCAGGTGGGCGACGATGTAGAAGTTATGGTTCTGGATATCGACGAAGACCGTCGTCGTATCTCCCTGGGCATCAAGCAGTGCAAGATGAACCCATGGGAAGAGTTCTCCAGCAAGTTCAACAAGGGCGACAAGATCTCCGGCTCCATCAAGTCGATCACCGATTTCGGTATCTTCATTGGTCTGGACGGCGGCATCGACGGCCTGGTTCACTTGTCCGACATCTCCTGGAACGAAGCTGGCGAAGAAGCCGTGCGTCGTTTCAAGAAGGGCGACGAGATCGAAACCGTCATCCTGTCTGTTGATCCCGAGCGCGAGCGCATTTCTCTGGGCGTCAAGCAGCTGGAAGACGATCCGTTCTCCAACTTCGCTTCGCTGAACGAGAAAGGCACCATCCTCAACGGTATCGTCAAGGAAGTGGATGCCAAGGGTGCAGTAATTACCCTGGCGGAAGAAATCGAAGGCACTCTGAAAGCCTCCGAAATCAGCCGTGACCGTGTTGAAGATGCGCGTAACGTGTTGAATGTCGGCGACGAAATCGAAGCCAAGATCATCAGCATCGATCGCAAGAGCCGCGTGATCAGCCTGTCGATCAAGGCCAAGGATGTTGAAGACGAGAAAGAAGCCATCCAGGACCTGCGCAAGCAGGAAATGCAGGCTTCCGGTCCGACCACCATTGGTGATCTGATCAAGCAGCAGATGGAGAACAAGGGCAACTAAGCCTTTGGGTTCCACCAGAAAAAGGGCGACTTCGGTCGCCCTTTTTTGTGCCCGTCATTCCAGCGTCACGTCGTAAGCTTGCGGCTAATGGCCAGGCATGGTAAAACCGAATGAAACGGATCTAGCCGCTTGATAAAAAAGGAAAAACCATGACCAAGTCGGAGTTGATCGAGCGCATAGTGGAACAGCAGGGGCAGCTATCAGCCAAGGATGTGGAATTGGCGATCAAGACCATGCTGGAACATATGTCACAGGCACTGGCCACCGGTGAGCGCATAGAGATAAGAGGCTTTGGCAGCTTCTCTCTGCATTACCGTGCACCGCGTGTCGGCCGTAATCCTAAAACCGGCGACTCCGTGGAACTTGAAGGCAAATATGTGCCGCACTTCAAGCCTGGCAAGGAGCTGCGCGATAGAGTTAACGAGTCGCTGCAAATGGCCTGAAGCGGTATCAAGCCGCGTTTCCCTTGCGCTATACTGCGGGCTATATGAATGGACTGGAGTCGAGTGGTATGCAATGGCTAAAGCGCGCGGTACTGATTGTTATTCTTCTGCTTGTGGCCCTGGCGACCCTGGATTTCATGCTGGAAAACCAGCAAGGCATTCAACTTCAGTTTCTTGAGCTGCAATCCCCCGAATTACCCCTCTCGCTGTATATCGTTATCGCCTTTATTCTTGGCAGCCTGCTCGGCGTCTTTGTCGGCTGGTTGATTACTACCCGGCTACGTCTCAAGTTGATGGTTCAGAGCAACGAGCTCAATCGTTACCGCAAGGAAGTCGACAAGCTGCGTACTCAGCCCATCAAGGACTGATTCCCATGCAGGAATTGCTGTTCCTTGGACTCTTTGTATTGGCCTTGGGAATTGGCTGGTTTCTGGGGCGGCGTGAAGCAATCAAGGTTGGCTTCATGCTTGAGCCGCATGGGAGCGCGCTGGATCGGCAGTATTTTATTGGCTTGAACTACCTTCTGAATGAACAGCCCGATGAGGCCATCGAAACCTTCATCCGCGCGCTTGAAGTCAATCCTGAAACCGTCGAAACGCACATCGCCATTGGCAAACTGTTTTGCCAGCGCGGTGACGTGGAGCGGGCGATCAAAGTCCATCAGAACCTGCTGGCTCGGCCCAATCTGAGCCGTCCGCAGGCCGATCGGGTGCAGTTGGAGCTCGCCAGGGACTACCTTGCGGTGGGTATGCTGAACCGCGCTGAACGCTTGCTTGAGGAGCTGGTGGAGGCTGCCTCGCCGCTGCGGGCTGAGGCTCTGATCGATCTGGTCAAGGTGCACGAGCGCGAACATGAGTGGGACAGTGCGATACTTGTCGGTACCAAACTGGTTCAGGAGCGCTCAGCGTTTGCTGTGACACTGGCACACTACCATTGCGAACGGGCTCTGGTTTTGCTTCAGGGTAACAACCAGTCCGCCGCGCGAAAGCATCTTGGCCAGGCGCTCGATACCGACAGCGGTTGCATCAGGGCAATGTTGATGCTGGCTGAACTGGATCTGGATCAAGGGCAGCCGCAAGCGGCACAACGCTGGCTGAACCGTCTGGCGGAGAAAGACGCTGATTTTGTGCCCCAAGCCTTGCCGCTGATACGTCGCTGCGCTGATAATGGCGCCCTTGACATGGTGCAGTATCTGGATCGGGTGATAGCCAGTAGCGCGCAACCGCAGGTTCAAAGCGTGTTGGCCCGAGCGGATCAGCTCAAGTCCCAGGCCAGCTTGCATGAGGTTAGTCATTTCGTGCTGGCCCATATTCAACAACAACCTTCCCTTCGGGGATTGCTCTATCTGATTGACCTGCATCTGGATCATGTCGAGGCCAAAGGCCGTGACAATTTGTTGATCCTGCGGGGCATCGTCGAGGCGCTGGTCGTAGACAAGCTCCCGTACCGTTGCGCTTCCTGTGGTTTTTTGGCCAAGAAGCTGCATTGGCAATGCCCCACCTGCCACGGTTGGTCAACCATCAGACCCCTCAAGGGGCGTGAGGCTGCGTAAGACAGTCATCATGGACGTTCTTAAACAGGATAAATGCATGCCCTGCCAAACCCCCGTTATTGTTGCTCTGGATTTTCCTGATATGTCTGCCGCCGTGGCTCTGGCTGAGCAGCTTGACCCGGCACAGTGCCGCGTCAAGGTTGGCAAGGAGCTGTTCACCAGCAGTGGCCCTGCGGTGATCGAGCGATTGCACCAGTTGGGCTTTGAAGTCTTTCTCGACCTCAAATTCCATGACATCCCGAATACGACTGCTGGCGCGGTGTCAGCAGCGGCGGAATTGGGTGTGTGGATGGTCAATGTGCATGCTGGTGGCGGGCGGCGAATGATGGAAGCCTGCCGCGAGGCGCTGGATGGCCGTCGTGGTCACCGCCCTCTGCTGACTGCAGTCACCGTTCTAACCAGCCTGGAGCAGGAAGATCTGCTGGAAGTCGGGGTGGACATCGAACCCATGGTACAGGTGCAGCGGCTAGCGCGGCTGACTCAGGAATGTGGCTTGGATGGGGTGGTCTGTTCCGCCCGCGAAGCCAAGGCGCTGCGCAGTGCCCTGGGTAATGATCTGCTGTTGGTTACACCGGGAATCAGACCCGTTGACGCCGTTGCCGATGACCAGCGACGTATTGTGACGCCGCTGCAGGCCATCGAAAATGGCAGCAGTTACCTGGTTATCGGGCGCCCCATCACCAAGGCACCCGATCCTGCACAGGCGCTGGCGGACATCGTCGCTGAACTGTCCGTTAGCGTCTGATCAGTCAGGGCGTGATGGCGACCTTGAGCACGCCATCACGCTGATGACTGAACAGGTCATAGGCAGCGACGATGTCTGCCAGTTTGAACCTATGCGTGACCATGGCCGTCAGATCGACGCGGCCAGATGCAACCACTTCCATCAGCCGGCGCATCCGCTCCTTGCCGCCGGGACACAGGGTGGTGATGATCTTGTGGTCGCCCAGGCCGGCCGCTATCGCATCCAGCGGCATTGACAGCTTGCCCGAGTAAACCCCTAGACTCGACAGCGTGCCGCCTGGTTTCAGGGCCCGCAGGCAGGATTCGAAGGTCTGCTGAGTGCCCAGCGCCTCAATGGCCACATCCACGCCCTTGCCAGCAGTGATCGCCATGATCTGCTCCAACGGGTCCTGCGTCCTGTAGTTGATGGTTATGTCGGCGCCCAGGCGTTTGGCAATCTCCAGCCTTTCGCCGACGCCATCGACGACAATGATTCGCGTGGCGCCCATCAGTTTCGCGCCAGCGGTAGCGCACAGTCCGATCGGTCCCTGGGCAAAAATCACTACGGTATCGCCAATCCGAATACCTCCACTTTCGGCGCCGCCAAATCCGGTGCTCATGATATCCGGGCACATCAATACCTGTTCGTCACTGAGACTGTCCGGTACTGGCGTCAAATTCGCCTGGGCGTTGGGGATCAATACGTACTCGGCCTGGCAACCGTCAATGGTGTTGCCGAGTTGCCAGCCGCCCATTGCCTTGCCACCGCATTGGCTGGTTATGCCGTCGAGGCAGGGATGGCATTGGCCGCAGGGAGTGATGGCGCCGGCGATTACCCGCTGGCCAACCTGATAACCCTGCACCGCATTGCCGAGTTTTGCGATCACGCCGACCGGTTCATGGCCGATGATCAAACCGGGTTTGACCGGATATTCGCCCTTGAGGATATGCACGTCTGTACCACAGATGGTGGTAGTGGTGACGCGCAACACTGCATCTGTGGGCCCGGGCTCGGGTATTGGGCGCTGTTGAATCTCGATCCGGCCAGGTGACAGCCAGACGGCTGCCTGCATAGTGGACATGGGGAGCCTCCAGAGTGCGGTAGAAGTTATGCCTCCACTACTCTAACGGCTTGCCCGGCGCAGCTATTGATCTGAATCAAGCGGGAGTGGATGGCTCGCACTGCATCTGCTGCAGGTCCTGATCCAGTATGGCGAACTGCTCGCGCATTCGCGTCAGCTGCTTGTCACTGGCCAGGTTAATCACGTCGGCGAGCATGGCTGCACCTCTGCGGCTATTGATATCGGTCTGCTCCTTGAACTCTGTCGTCCAATAGCGCTCGCGTTCGATCAACAGATCAGTGATTTGCGTCGTAAAACCTGGATCCGAACGCGACCGAAGTGTCGCAAGCAGTTGTTGCTGCCAGTGCTGGCGGTTGTCCAGCCAGATACGGTTCTGGTCTTCCATATCCACCGACCAGCTCTCGATACGCTGGCGTTGACTCTCATTGATGCGGCCGAGCCATCGTCGCAAGCGCTTTTCAAGGCGCTCGCTGCGTTCCTCAGCTTGTGTCGCCGAGTCGGGAGCCACAAATTTGTCGTGCATTTCCTGATGCTGCTCAGCTAGGTTGGCTTCCAGTGCTGCGACCTGCGAATCGTCCAGTTGCTGGAACAGTTCCGCCATTGTCCGGGCTATCTCGAGCAATACCCGGTCCACAGCCGGTTCAAACTGCGGGATTTGATCGATTAAAGAGCTGGCTTGAAGGTCATCAAGTGCCAGGGTGGTTTGCAAGTTGGTCAGCAAAGATCTGTAGTCGGGGATTTCAATGCTGCAATGCCAGTCCAGATGCTCATCAACGCGCGTAGAGAGCCAATTTTTTTGTGTGCTGGTCAAGGGGATGTAGTCGCCGGTCTTCCAACTTATAAGCCAGTTCAAATTGCTATAGGCCAGGCGGGTAGAGCTGCAGGAGGTCAGCGCGCAAAGGCACAAGAACAGAGCAAGGGGGCGTAAGCGAATCGATCGTAATAGGGGCATGCCGTCGAATCCGGTATTTTTAGTCGCGTGCGAAGATGACTATTGTCGGAGAGTAATACTATTTGCGCTGAGTTTGCCGACAAAAACATGTCATGAGGTGTCGGAGCTGCCAGGCCATCTGGTAAAGCAGCTCCGTACACGTTTAATTCAGCACATTGAGCAGAATGCTCTCGATAATGCCCGTTGCTGCTGATACCAAGACGGCATCGGTACCGACCTGGCGCCAGTTGTAACCGGGGTAATGCGGGAGGCGCGACTCCAGTCGGTCATCAAAGCGCTTGGCAATGCCGGGAGGCAGCGGCTTACCTCTAGCCAAATTCTTGCGGATGCCGGGTGGGAGTGGTTTGGCCGGTTCCAGGTAGCTGCGTTGGTCTCTGAAGATACTGCGAACGACAGCTTCCTCGATGGTTATCGAGTGTTTGTCCTGTTCATGGCTTGAATGGTGATGATCCTGCTTTTTGTCCTTTTTTCCCTTGTCATGGGGAGGCTGGGCGAGGGCGCTGGCAGAGGCAAGGGTCAGCGCTAACGTGATGGCAGAAAGGGGGATGAAGGTGATTTTAAACAGTGTCATTGGTGTTTCTCCTTTGCTCAATTAGAGCACAATCCAGCCAAGGAGGTTCACTGAGTGCATTAATGACGCAGATCCGCGACTTTCAGCATGCAGATAAAGCTGGCTAACAGGGCAGCAGCACCGAACCACAGGCTCGCCTGCAAGCTGATGCCGTAGTCGAAACCCTGCCTCACCAGCCAGGGACCAATCAGCTGGGTCCCACCGTACAGTGCTATCAGCGCTGCCGAGAGCCTGGGGCCCTGCGTAGGTTGGAGGCTGCGCGCCAGGCGCTGGGTCAGCAGCACTGCACCGAGAAAGCTGCCCCCAACCAGCAGACTGCAGAGCATGATGCCCCACTGCGCGGGCAGCAGTATTGCTGCGAGCACGCCAAACAGTTGCAGCACATAGTTAACGATGAGCACATTGCGATCACCAAACTGACTGCCTAGCCGGTTCCATAACCAGGTCGAGGGCAGGGCGGCCAGGGCGACAATCAGCCAACTTTGGCTGACCATCGGCGAACTGGCGCCTAACTGCAAGCTCGCGAGCATGGGCAAAAAGGTCATCGGCAGGATGTAACCCAACCCAGCTCCCGCATACGCGTAGAACAGTGGCTGACTGTGCCGATCAAACAGGCTCTGCCGCCCGGCTGGTATGCCCTTAGGTGCTGTAAGCGACGGCGAGATCGAAATTCTGCTCAACGTCAGCCAGCTCCACCAACCCAATGGGATACTGAGCAGGGCCGCAGGCCACCAGCGCGCCGCGCCGGCCAGCAGCTCATCACTGAGACTAACCAGCGCGCTGGAGAGCAGCAGCCCCAACCCGACGCCCAGATAAATCAGCCCGCTGGCCCGAATGCGTCCTTCGCCCGCCAGCCATTCAAGCACCAGTGCTGGCACCAATACGAAGACGATGCCGTTACTGATACCGTTACCCAAACGCAGGGTACTGATCCAGAGCAGAGAGTCGGTCTGCGTCAGGCATAGCAAGGTGAGGCAGTGCAGCGCCAACGCCCAGGGGGTGACACGGCGAATACCGGACGGGGTTGCCCAGCGAATCGCCAGTAGGGCGCCGAGCAGATAGCCCAGATAATTCCAGCTGGCAATATCCGCAGCCTGACTGAGCAGAAGCTGGCCATCGGCGACTAGCCGCGGCATCAGCGGGGTGTATACGAAGCGCCCTAGCCCATGCACCACCAGTAACAGAAGGGCGCCTGCCGAAACGACTTTGGTGATGCTAAGAGGCTGAGATGGCAAATTCTGCTCCTGAATTGCCGCCATCTTACCGGGCTTGGCGGCGCGCTTCCATTGCTGCTGAAAGCACCATAAGGAAGCTGAATAAGTTTAATCCCTTCTGCAAATAACGTCCGCAAGCCTTGTGGTTCGTGCTTCTGCGAGCAGCGACGCGGTGCGTGGTGATCCATCTGCGCCGGGCGTTGCAACGGTGGCCCAAGCGCATGGTTGTAATGGTTGCAGGCTGGCATAGAATCAGCTGAGCAAAACCCGCCAGTGTTGCGCAAACGCCACATAACTGCCGTTTGCTCGGTCACTGCGAGCGAGCCGATAAAAATAAAAGCGCCAGCTTCGGTTTCCGAACTGGGCGATTCTCTGCAGGGGTGAATATGAGCCAGTCCGGTATTCTCAAACGTTCCACCATCCTCATTCACGGCTCGGTCGGCATGCCGCTGGCGATCATCGGTTACCCGCTGGTGGTCTATCTGCCGCCATTCTATGCGCAGGAAGTCGGGCTGAACATGGCGCTGATGGCGCTAGTGCTGGTATTTGCCCGAATGACCGATGTCATTACTGACCCGCTAATCGGCACGCTGAGTGACCGCTGGCAGACCCGCATCGGCCGCCGTAAGCCCTGGCTGATCATGGGTGTGCCTTTGATGTTGATCGGTACCATCATGATCTTCATGCCGCCTGACGGTGTCGGGCTCGGTCATCTGTTGCTCTGGACCGTGATTATGTACCTTGGCTGGACCATGGTGACCTTGCCCTACGGCGCCTGGGGCGCAGAACTTTCGCCGCTGTACCACCAACGCAGCCGTGTAACCGCCTCGCGCGAAGGCTTTGTATTGATTGGTCTGTTCCTCGCGGCATTGGCGCCAGCCATAGTGCAGTCCATGGGCGCGCGCTTCCAGGCTGGAGATACCGACGGCTTCTGGATGAATGCGGTGGTCTGGGCCGTTGGCACCGATGGTCAGCTGGGCACGGGTTACGGTCCGATCCTCGCAGGGATGGCGTGGCTGCTGCTGATCCTGCTGCCGCTGACGGTTCTGCTGGTCGTTACCAAGGTCAAGGAAGCTCCTCCGCAATCGGTACAGCGTACCGATTGGAAAAAGGGTATGCGGGTGCTGAAGAATAATGGCCCGTTCAAACGCATGATGCTGATGCTGTTGATCGTGGTAATCGGCGAATCCTTCCGCAATGCACTCTCCGTGTTCTTTATGCAGCACATTATTCAGATCCAGGCGCAGATCGGTCTGATGTACCTGCTGTACTTTGGCGTGGGCATTCTCGGGATTCCGTTCTGGCTGATTCTCGGTAAGCGGATTGGCAAGCACCGGGCCTTCTGTGTTGCGGTGGGTGTATCCAGTGCCAGTATTCTTGGCATGTTCTTCCTGCAGGCCGGTCAGCTGCTGCCGTTTGCGATCATGTTCGCACTTAAGGGCTTCTGTTTTGCCGCCTTCCAGTTCCTGCCGCTGTCCATGCTCGCTGATATCGTCGATCTGGATACCGCACGCAGCAAGGAGCATCGCACCGGCCTGTTCTTCGCTATGTCCGGTATGGCGCAGAAATTCGCCATGGCGATCGGCCTGGGGTTGTCGCTCGGCCTGCTGGCGCTGGTCGGCTTTGACGCTACCGCGACCACGCATTCGGACACCCAGTTGATGGCATTGCGACTGCTCTACATCATCGGCCCGGTCATCCTCTATATGGCTGCGTTTGCGGTGGCCTGGAAGTATCCGCTGACCGCAGACCGTCAGGAGCGTATTCATCAATGGGTAGTGCGCCGTAACGCGCGATTGCAGCTTGAACCTCAGCAGCCTTGAAAACAGCCGCCCCGGCAAGGGGCGGCCAGCTGATTGAGAACCCGTCGCTATCTCCATGTGCCTTTGTACCGCTATGCTGTCATCTCAGCTAAATAGCCGTTTAAAAGGAATGACTGGCACATGTCATTGAGCTTGCAACAACGCGATCAGCTTCTGAGTTGGACTGAACGGGGTTATCTGAAAGGCCCGCAGCTTCAAGCCTGCGCTACACCGGCTCAGCTTGCTCCGCAGGCAGGTCAATGGCAGTGGCTTCTGGATCGGCTGCTGGCATGTGCCGGGGTGCTGTTGGTGGGTGTCGGTGTGGTGTTTTTCTTCGCCTGGAATTGGGATGCATTTCCGCGCTTTGCCAAGTTTTCGGTGGCCGCTGGCGTGCTTAGCGGCTTTACCGCCATCGCGCTGTTCAGTCATTACCGCTCTGTACTGCAGCAAGCTGCTTTGCTGGGTTGTTGTATTGCCACAGGCGCGTTTTTGGCATTGATTGGGCAGACTTACCAGACCGGCGCCGATATCTGGCAGTTGTTTGCCGCATGGGCGCTACTGATGTTGCCCTGGGTAGTGTTGTCACGCTCTACCGCCTGCTGGGCGCTGTGCTGGGCGGTGGCTAATCTCGCGCTGCTGCGCTTTTTCAGTGCCTCGATGTGGTTTGGCTTGTTCGCAGGCTTCAGTGGTCACGACGCACTGCTGATAATCGCGCTGGCGAACCTTGCCGCTTTGGCGCTATTCGAGATATTCGGCGCTAAGCTGCTTGGCCATAGGGGCAGGGCGCTGCACCGCATTTGCGCGCTGGCGGGGCTCAGCGCGTTGCTGGTCGGCGCGATGATTAGCTGGTGGCAGGAGGCTTTCCTACCGCTGTTGATCGGGTTCGCTGGCGCTAGCTTGCTGGGCGTGCCCTTGTACCGCTGGTGGCGGCTGGACTTGCCGATTCTTGCGCTCCTGTTGTTCGGGCTTATTGCCCTGGTCACAGGCGGGTTGTTCAAGCTACTAATGGAGCATGAGGGGTTCTTTGCCTTTAATGCGATCGGCTTGTTTGTCGTGGTGAGTAGCGCCCTGGCCTCGCTCTGGCTGCACCGCATCTACCGGGGGGGCCGCTGATGAACAAGGTCGAAGTGCAAACCTTGCTGGACCAGATCCAGCAGCCTGCCGGGCTAAGCCAGGAACAGCGTGAGCGCTTATCGGCAGGGGTGGATTCACCTTGGTGGCTATCGATCCTGCTTGGCCTGGCGGCCTGGGTTTCCTCCTTATTTCTGATCGGCTCGCTGGTTGGACCTTCGGTATTGCTGCTGGATGGCCCGGCGGGGATGGCGCTGGCCGGTGTGCTAATGCTGTGCGCCGGGTTGTGGCTGTTTGGTCGGCCTGGGGTGTTTCCTGAGCAGATGGGCTTGGCCTTTGCCCTTGGCGGTCAAGGACTGTTGGTGTATGTGCTGGCCGACGCCATGGCTGCAAGCGACGAAATGCGTTCGGCGGCTATTGTTTGCCTGCCTTTGTCGGCCGGATTGCTGCTCGCGCCGGGATCGATACTGTTTCGGCGCCTTTGTGCACTGTTGGTCTTCGCCAGTATTGCGGTGCTGCTAGGCAGCGGCCCGGGTCTGACGCTTTACGGATTATTGCTGGCCTGCATGGCCATCGTCTCCTGGTTGCTGCGCTCATCCTGGGTGAGTGCCCGCTACGCATTGCATCTGCGGGCGCTAACCGACGCCGCCACGCTCATGGCGTTATTACTGGCGCTATATGGGCATCAAGGCCTGCTCGACGTCATGTCGCAGCATACGTCTGCGATTACGGCCCCAGCTGGGGTATGGCTGTTGATTCATCTCGGGCCAGGCTCATTATTATTATTGACCCTGGGGTGGCTGCTGCGCAGCGAGTCGGTCAGAACGCGTATTGCCGTTTTGCTCGCCGCCGGGCTTTTGCTGATACTGACCTATCAGGCTCCGGGTCTGCTGATAAGTTGCGCGCTCGGGCTGGCGGTTTATCATGCCGGTAGCCGCAGTTGGAGTGTGCTGGTGCCGGCCTTTGCCTTGTTCTACCTGGCCGAGTTTTATTACAGCCTGCACATTTCGCTGCTGCACAAATCGCTGCTGCTCTGCGCTAGTGGTTTGTCGCTGCTGGCGATCAGGCAGGGGTTGAAAAGTCTGTTGTGGAGGCCGCTATGACGTTAACACGGTGGTGGCCCGCGATGGTGGCGGCCTGGCTGTTGGTCATGGCGGCGGCGTGCTTCGCGATCATGAGCCATGAGCGCACTCTGCGCGACGGTCAGTTGGTGTATTTGGAGCTGGCGCCGGTAGATCCACGTTCATTGATGCAGGGCGATTACATGGCGCTGGAGTTTGCCTTGAATCGCGAGCTGGAAGCGCAGATGGCTCTGCAACAAATGCAAAGTGGCGATCAGCCTGCCTACGCGCGGTTGGCTGTTGATGAGGCGGGTAGGACGTCATTTTTGGCACTGGCGGATACTGTCGATAGCCACAAGGGCCAGGTCAGCATGCGCGTACGCCAGCAGGGTAGCCGCTTCAGCTTGGGACCTAACGCGTTTTTCTTTCAAGAGGGAACTGCGGCGGTTTACGAGCAGGCAGATTGGGGTGGCTTTCGCGTAGCGGAGGATGGCACGTCGCTACTGGTCAGCTTGCATGATGAGAATTTGAATGTGTTGGGCTTCAGTCGGCGCTGAACGGTGGGCTGGACTCAATAAATTGCGGTCTAGCCCTTACCGTAACGCAGATTTGCAGTGCGTAATGCTTACTTGGCCGGACGGCCTGGACGAGGAGCACCGTAGACCTGACCACTCTTGCCATTGGGAATCTTTTGAATTTCACCGCCAGAGGCGATAAAAGCATCAATCTGATTATCAATGGATTGGCTGGTGGCGACGGCTGCGTCGGCCTTGCGTTTGCTTGGGGCGGTTTTTGCTGACATGTTCACCTGCCTGAGTAAAAGTAGGCGAGCATTCTACACTTTTTTGTTGCATTTTGCTAAACAATTGATTAGGCCGCCTGCAACGGGCCGATGGCCGGCCGTTGCAGGAAGCCTACTGAGACTGTTTTAGTGGTGATGCCCGCCTGCACCATGGGCATGGCCGTGAGCCAATTCTTCTTCGCTAGCCTCGCGTACATCCAGAATTTCTATAGCGAAGGTCAGATCCTTGCCAGCCAGCGGATGGTTGGAATCCACCTCGGCCTGGGAGAGTCCGACTTTGACGATGGTAACTTGGCGAGGTCCTTGATCCGTTTGAATAACGGCAACCATACCTGGCTTCCACTTCTTGGCGCCTTGCAGGCGTTTGACCTGCACTTTCTGGATCGCATCATCCAGCCGCGGGCCGTAGGCCTTATCTGCGGTCAGGGTAACGCTGAAATTGTCCCCAGCTTGACGTCCTTCAAGAGCTTCCACCAGACCATCGATCAAACCGGGCTGGCCGTGCAAGTACAGGATAGGATCGTGATTGTGGGAGCTTTCGATCTCGCCGGTGGCATCGGACAGGGTGTAATGGAACTGAACTACGCTGTTATTGCTGATCTGCATCGTGGTGATTTCCGCTCAGGGCTGACTGGTGACTGATATGTGCCTAGTAAGTGAGGGCATTATCAGGCCCTGAGCGAGATTTTCCAACTCGGAGGCAATGCTTACTTCGCTCCCCATATATCTTCCAGCCGATCGTCCCGCCCGCAACGGCTCCGATAGAAATTGTAGCGAATGGGATTTTTCGTGTAGTAGTCCTGATGATAATCCTCGGCGGGATAGAAGGCTGTCTGCGGAAGGATTTCGGTCACTATGGGTTTTTCCAGCTTGCCCGAATCCGCCAGCGCCTGTTTGGACTGCTGCAGAATTTCTCGCTGCTGCTCGTCGGCATAGAACAATGCACTTCGATACTGCGGGCCGCGATCACAGAACTGCGCATTTGGCGTAACCGGGTCAATGGTCGGCCAGAAAGCTTCCACCAGCTTTGTATAGTTGGTTTCGCGCGGGTCGTAAAATACCGCTACCGCCTCGATGTGCTGGGTGCCACCCGCCGAGACTTGCGGGTAAGTGGCTGAGTCGGCGTCACCGCCAATATACCCGGAAATGGTATCTACAACACCGGGCACCTTGTCGAAATCCGCCTCAGTGCACCAGAAGCATCCTCCAGCGAACACCGCCATTTCTGAACCTTCGGGGCCTTGTTCAAGAGGTTGGTTGGCAAGCGCCTGAAGGCTCAGCAAACCCAATGCCAGGGCGGACAATAACTTGCTCATGCTCTCAACTCCGGCAGGGTTTCATTTTCAGGTACGAAACGCAGCGCTACACCATTGTTGCACCAACGCTCGCCGGTCGGCGGAGGGCCGTCCTTGAATACATGACCTTGGTGACCACCGCAGCGGGCGCAGTGATACTCGGTGCGCGGCCAGATCAATTTGAAGTCCTGTTTGGTGCCCATGTGGCCTTTGATTGGCTGGGTGAAGCTGGGCCAGCCGGTGCCGCTGTCGAACTTGTCCTCGCTTCGGAACAGAGGTAGGTAACAGGCAGCACAAATGTAGGTACCTGCGTCATAAACCTTATCAAGCGGGCTGCTGTCGGGCCGCTCGGTTGCCTCTTCAAACAGCACTTCAAAGGCCTCGGCAGACACTTTGTCTTTCCAGAAACTATGCGGTACGTCCAACGGTTCGAAGCTCATGCCAACCTCATGGGTATCTGCCAGACTCAGACGACTCATTACCGGGAGCGCCGGTAGGGCGAGAAAGCCTGCCAACAGTGTTCTGCGATTCATATCATGTCCTTCAGGAGTTGTTGCTTGCACAGGATAAGACTATGCCCATGGCAGAAAATTACACGGCCACATCGTTTCATAAGATGTATAAAAATAGCTGGGCTGAAGGGATGTATTGTAGAGTTTGATCGAGTGGCGATGGTGTGGCGCAGGGGCAGCCGCATCAACATAACAATAAGCTGATTTATCAGGGAGCAAGCAATGAACTACAGAGTAGGCCGCAAGGCCAATTTGCGCTGGATATTGGCGCTGATGCTGGGGGTAAGCAGTCTGGCAGCACACGCCCAGGAAGCTGAGGCTTATCGTATTACCGAACCGCGTTTGCAGATGCTGACCCAGGCGATGCAAAAGCAGGTTACCGATGGCAAGTTGGCAGGGGTAGCGACGCTGGTATGGCAGGACGGTAAAACGGTACATCGTCAGCAGACCGGGTACCAGAATATCGAGGAAAACCAGCCGCTAAGCGAAGATACGATTTACAAGATTTTTTCCCTGACCAAACCGATTACCGGCACTGCCTTGCTGATGCTGTATGAAGAAGGCAAGTTCCAGCTCGATGATCCGGTTGAAGAGTATTTGCCTGAGCTCAAGGGTCTGCGCGTGGCGGTGAGTGAGGGCGCGGATGGCCAGCCAGAGACGGAAGCTGCAGATCACCCGATCACTATTCGCGAACTGATGACCCACACTGCCGGGTTTACCTACGGACGTTTCTCACAGTCCCAGGTGGATGAACTCTATGTGCGCGAGGACATTCAGAATATCGATACCACACTGGCGGATATGGTTGCCAAGCTAGGCAGGATTCCGCTCCGGCAGCAGCCGGGTACGCGGTGGCATTACAGCGTGGCAGTGGATGTGCAGGCGCGGCTGGTAGAGGTCATGTCAGGCATGGCTTTTGACGAATTTCTGCAGACCCGCATTTTTACGCCGCTAAAAATGGTTGATACCGGCTTCTATGTTCCGCAGGAAAAGCAGGACCGCTTTGCGGTGTCCTATACGCCTGACCCCGAGAAAGGCCTGCAACCTTATCCGAACAAGCCCTGGTTGACCAAGCCTAGGTTCCTTAATGGCGGTGGCGGGCTGGTATCCACCATGGATGACTATCTGCGGTTTGCGCGGATGCTGTTGAATGAAGGGGAGCTCGACGGGGTGCGGCTACTCAAGCCGGAGACGGTGCAGATGATGCGCACCAATCAGTTGCCTGAGGGCGTAGCAGGTCCGGATTGGGCGCCGGGTAACCTTTTCGGGCTGAACGTGGCGGTGGTCAGCGAGCCCGAGCCGGCCGGTTACCTGCCGGAGAATACCTATTGGTGGTGGGGTATTCATGGGCCGTGGATGTGGGTGGATCCGAGCAATAAGATTATTGTGTTGGGCATGATGCAAAACACCGATTACCGCCACTCCCGCGTGGTACATGGCACCGCAAGCCATATCCTCTATAGACCTGCACCCTGAACGCTGCAGCGCGCTCACATAACCCTGGTCGGCTGTTTCAGCCGATCGGGGTTTTGCACGTGAATCAAGGCAGGGTAGGGAGCTGAACTAGCTGGAAACATTGCTGGGATCGGCGCCCAGTACCTGTTCCAGCGGCAATTGCGCGTGCAGGTTGACGCTGCCTTGCGCGGCAAACACCACCAGGTGGTCTGCGGCGATGCGTATGCCCAGGGACTTTCCTAATGAGTGATCGTCATGGCTGGGGAAAATCGACTCCAGAATGCTGCCGGTGGGCAGCTGCAGGCGGTATAGCGTGGTCGCGCCGAGAAAGGTTTTGCCGATAATGGTGGCGCGCAGGCTGCTGTGCTGTTCGCCGACTATGTCATCCGGACGCAGCAGCACGTCCACCGCGCTGCCGGCGGGCAATTGATAGGCACGGTTGCCGCGAATCACGCCCAGTTCGGTTTGCACCGTATCCGGTGATATGAGCTGGCCGCGGATAAAATAGCCCTGACCAATAAAGCTGGCGACAAAGGGCGTCGCAGGCTCATGGTAGAGATTGTAGGGTGTGTCCCACTGTTGCAGATGACCGTCCTTGAGCACGCCGACATGATCGCTGACGGCAAAGGCTTCGTTCTGATCATGGGTGACCAGCATGGCACTGGTGCCGCGCAGTTTGAGAATATCGCGTACCTCACCCGAGAGTCGGCGGCGCAATTCCCCGTCCAGATTCGAGAAGGGTTCATCCAGCAACAGTAGTTTGGGATCGGGCGCCAGCGCGCGGGCCAGGGCCACCCGTTGCTGCTGGCCGCCGGACAATTCATGCGGGTAGCGTTTGCTCAGCGGAGCGAGTTTAACCAGCTCCAGCAGCTCGGCGACCTTGGTCTTGCGGTCGGGGTGCTTGCTGATGCCAAAGGCGACATTTTCCTGCACTGTCAGGTGCGGGAACAATGCGTAATCCTGAAACACCATGCCGATACGGCGAGCTTCGGGTGATACGCGCCGGGTTGGGGTCGACAGGCTGCGGCCATCCAGGCGAATTTCGCCACCGGTAATGGGTTCAAAGCCAGCAATAGCCCGCAGACTGGTCGTTTTGCCGCAACCAGAGGGGCCGAGCAAACAGCCGATATCGCCGCTGCGTAGGTGGATGTTCAGATCCGTGACAACCGGATGGTCGGCATACCCACAGGCCAGTTGATTCAGTTCCAGCACAATGCCGTGGCTGTCAGGCATACCGTACTCCTGGTCCAACAATGTGGTTCAACAAGGTGGTTCAGCTGCGCAGAGTTACTCGACCAGCAAGAACTCGACCAGGGCTTTTTGCGCATGCAGACGGTTCTCGGCCTGATCCCAGACCACGCTGCGCGGATCCTCCATCAATTCGCTGCTGACTTCCTCCCCCCGGTGGGCTGGCAGACAGTGCATAAACAGTACCTGCTCATCAGCCAGGTCAAGCAAGGCAGGGGTGACCTGGTAGGGCGCAAAGCGCTTCAGCCGGGCTTCGGCCTCATCTTCCTGACCCATGGACGCCCACACATCGGTGTTGATCAGATGCGCGCCGCGCACCGCTTCCGTGGGATCGCGCATCACGCTAACCCGATCGCCAGCCTGGGCGAGGAATTGCGGGTCCGGGTCATAACCTTCCGGGCAAGCAATACGTAGCTGGAAATCAAACTGCATGGCAGCCTGAATAAAGGTGTTGCACATGTTATTGCCATCGCCGACCCAGGCCACGGTCTTGCCCTGAATGCTGCCGCGGTGTTCCAGATAGGTTTGCATGTCCGCCAGTAGCTGGCAGGGGTGCAGGTCGTCGCTCAGGCCATTGATCACCGGCACGCGGGAATACTGGGCGAAGGTTTCCAGATCAGCATGGTCGAAGGTGCGGATCATCACTGCGTCACACATGCTGGACAGCACCCGGGCGCTGTCTTCGATCGGTTCGCCGCGCCCCAGTTGGGTATCGCGCGGTGACAGAAAAATGGCCTGGCCACCGAGCTGGATCATGCCGGCTTCAAAGGACACGCGAGTACGGGTGGACGCTTTCTCGAAGATCATTGCCAGAACACGGTTCTTCAGCGGCTCATAAATCACGCCCTGCGCGTGCAGAGATTTGAGCTCGATGCCGCGCTTGATCAGGCTGATCAGCTCTGCCTGAGTGCAATCCATCAACGAAAGAAAGTGCCGTACTGTCATGTTGACTACCTGGAAAATGGGGCGGCCAGTGACCGGAAACACAAAGGCCGATCGCGACCCGAAAGGCCCGATACAAGCCATACCCAAAAAAGTGAAGGGCCGATCTTATCGGTAAAATCCGCTGCAAGGCAAATAGCCACGCGGCGCTTGTGCACCAAGATAATCAATTCAATCACTGAATGGCAGCGTATTTTGCCTCTTGCGAGCCCGGCTGACGGGGCCTAGAGTGCATGATTGACCAGACATTAATCATAAAAACCATCAGAGTCACCACCATGCCTGTAACCCATTATCGTGCCTGTCATTTGTGTGAAGCCATTTGCGGTCTGGCCATTGAGACCGAGGGTGAGCAGATCCTCTCAATCAAGGGCGATCACGAGGATCCGTTCAGTCGTGGGCATATCTGCCCCAAGGCCATCGCCCTGCAGGATATTCAGAACGATCCTCAGCGTTTGCGCATGCCGGTCAAGCGGGTCGGCGAACAGTGGCAGCAGATCGGCTGGGAAGAGGCTTTCGAGTTGGTTGCCAGTCGCCTCGCAGCTATTCAGCAGGAGCACGGGCAGAACGCGGTGGCGGTGTATATGGGTAACCCCAATGTGCACAACTATGGTTCGATGACCCACAGCAACTATTTCCTCGGGCAGTTGCACACCAAGCAGCGTTATTCTGCGACCTCGGTAGACCAGTTGCCGCACCACCTGGTGTCGTTGTGGATGTACGGGCACATGCTGGCAATCCCGATTCCGGATATCGACCATACCGATTTTTTCCTGATGCTCGGCGCCAACCCGATGGCGTCCAACGGCAGCATCATGACCGTGCCGGATGTGGGCAAGCGCATCAAAGCGTTGAAGGCGCGCGGTGGCAAACTGGTGGTGGTCGACCCGCGGCGCAGCGAGACGGCTGAGCAGGCTACTGAGCATCAATTTGTGCAGCCGGGTACTGACGCCTCCCTGTTGGTGGGTCTGCTGCATACCTTGTTTGATGAAAAACTGGTCAAGGACAGCCCAGCCCTTCAGGCGACCTTGGGGCTGGAGGATGTTAAAGCCGCCATTGCGCCGTTCAGTGCCGAGGCCATGGCCGAGCATTGCGCCATTCCGGCCGAGAAGATTCGCCAGCTTGCACGTGATTTCGCTGCGGCCGATAGCGCTGTCTGCTACGGGCGCATGGGTGTGTCCGTCCAGCGCTATGGCACCCTCTGCCAGTGGCTGATCCAGATCATCAACCTGGTCACGGGTAACCTCGACCAGCCAGGCGGCGCACTCTGTACGGAGCCCGCCTTTGATGTGGTGGGTATGGGCAAAGGCGGTCATTTCGACAAATGGCGCAGTCGGGTATCCAACCTGCCGGAGTTCAATGGCGAGTTGCCCGTTGCAGCCTTGGCAGAAGAGATGCTTACCCCCGGCGAGGGGCAGATTCGTGCCTTGGTGACTTCAGCAGGCAATCCGGTGCTTTCCACGCCAAATGGTCGACAGCTGGATCGGGCGCTGGAAGGGCTGGAGTTTATGGTCAGCGTCGACCTGTACATCAATGAGACGACTCGGCATGCCGATGTGATCCTGCCGCCGACGGCGGCACTAGAGCACGATCATTACGACATTACCTTCAATAATTTTGCCGTACGCAATGTCACCCGCATCAACCTGCCGATTCTGCCCAAGCCAGAGGGCAGTCTGCATGACTGGGAAATTTTCGTTGGTCTGGGTCAAGCGTTCGCCAAGGTGCTCGGCCAAACACCCAGGCAGACCATGGCGCCGGAAATGATGGTCGATGCCGCGTTGCGCAGCGGTCCTTATAAAGATCGCTTGAGCCTGGCAGTGCTCAAGGAGCATCCGCACGGTATTGATCTGGGCCCGCTTAAACCCAATCTGTTGCCGCGTCTGCAAACCCCCAGCAAGCAGATTGAGTGCGCACCTCAGGTCATTCTTGATGATCTGCAACGCTTCGCCACTGATATTCAGCAAATGCGCCCCAAGCTGGGCGAACTGCGTTTGATCGGCCGTCGGCATGTGCGCAGCAACAATTCCTGGATGCATAACTATCAGCGTCTGGTCAAAGGCAAGGCGCGTGATCAATTGCTTATGCACCCGGATGATCTGGCCAGCCGTGGCCTGAGTGATGGTCAGCAGGTGGTAGTGCGCTCACGGGTCGGCGAGGTGACAGTGGCGGTGGTCGCCAGTGACGAGATGCTTGCAGGCGTGGTCAGCCTGCCTCACGGCTGGGGGCATAATCGTAAGGGCATCGAGCAGGACGTGGCCGCCGCGCATGCCGGCGTCAGCGCTAATGATCTGACCGATGAGCGCTTCCTTGATCCGGTCACCGGCAATGCTGCCCTCAATGGCGTCACCGTGGAGGTGGTTGCAGCCTGAGGCGCGAGAAGCATTCTAGGGAGACCGGTATTGCCGCAGGGCTGAATGGGTTACACTAGGCCCATTCGGTACTGTTATAGAGGAAGCACCATGGATACCATCGATACGATCAAAGAACAGATCGGCAATAACCCGGTCCTGATTTACATGAAGGGCGCGCCTAACGCGCCCCAGTGCGGTTTTTCCGCGCGCGCCGTGCAGGCACTGATGGCCTGCGGCGAGAAGTTCGCCTATGTGGATATTCTGCAGAACCCGGATATCCGCACTGAGCTGCCAAAGTACGCCAACTGGCCGACTTTTCCGCAACTGTGGATTGACGGCGAGCTGGTTGGCGGAAGCGACATCATCGCTGAACTGCATGAATCAGGTGAGCTGGCGACTATGATCAAGGCCGTGGCTAAAGCCTGATAGCTCCAGCGTTACCAGAACCCGCCCGGCGCAAGCCGGTGCGGGTTTTTTATTACTGAAACAGTCCGTCAAAGGGAAAGAACGCCAGCGGCTGGCCGAGCCTTACCACTGAACCGGCCGGTATCAATATCAGCCCGGTGGCCTCACTGGCGCTGCTCAATACCCCCGAACTCTGATTACCCGCTGGCACGACCTGACCGTTCTGCAGGCACGCACGCAGGTATTCATCGCGATTTCCCATCGTGCTCGATTCGAACCCCGCAGGCACCGGCAATTGCACTGGTTCGGTGTGCTCCACCCCAAGCCGGCGCAGTAGATAGGGGCGGACCAACAGTAGAAAAGTCACCAGCGTTGCCGCAGGGTTACCTGGCAGGCCGAGCACCGGCACATCGGCAAAACGCGCCAGCGTAAAAGGTTTGCCTGGTTTGATTGCCAGCTTCCACATGTCCAGTTGGCCGTGTGCCCTGAGCGCCATGCCCAGGTAGTCAGCTTCACCTACCGAAACACCGCCGGAGCTTATGATCAGATCCGCCTGCTCACCCAGTGCCTGCAAACGGCTGATAGTCAGGTCTGGGTCGTCCGGCAAAATGCCGCCATCAATGATCGTTTGCCCCATGCGCTGCAGACAGCCGATCAGGGTGTAGCGATTACTGTTGAATATCTGCCCCGGCCCTAACGTCTGGCCAGGCTCAACCAACTCATCCCCGGTTGACAGAATCGCCACGCGCAATGCACTACGTACAGGCACTTCGGCAATGCCGGCCGATGCAATTACGCCCAGATCCTGCGCGCGAAGCCGCTGGCCAGCCTGCATGATCACGTCTCCCTGGCGTATATCCTGGCCGGCCGGTCGCACATTCTGGTCAGGGCTGACTGCCTGGCTGAACCGCGCCATATCACATTCAAGTAAAACGTTTTCTTGCATCTCAACACAGTCAGCGCCTGCCGGAATCGGTGCGCCGGTAAAAATCCGCGCGCAGGTACCTGGCTCCAGCGGCGCAGGTGACATGCCGGCGGTAATGCGTTGGCTGACGCGTAGTCCACCGCCCAGCGCTTGAGCCAGATCACTTGAGGCTAATGCGTAGCCGTCCATGGCACTGTTATCCCAGGGCGGTACGTTATGGGCGCAGTGCAGAGGTTCTGCCAGAATACGGTTCAATGCGTTGGCGAGTGGCACGCGCTCAGCAGGTTGCGGCGCTTCCGCCGAGGCTGCCTGCAGCAATCGCTGCAGGGCGTCGGCAACCGGCAGCAAACTCACGAGCGGCTGCCGCAGGTCGGGTCCATGCTCGGATCAATGGCCAGATGCTGAACAAAGTTGCACGGACGTGTCCGACTATCGAGCTGCTCTTTGAGTATGCGGCCCCAGGCAGTTCGGCAGGCACCGGTCGAGCCGGGCATGCAAACCACCAGGGTACGATTAGCCAGCCCGGCCAGCGCGCGGGACTGCAAGGTAGAGGTACCAATCTCCTCCCAGGAAACGTGGCGAAACAGCTCGCCAAAACCATCGACCATCTTGTCCAACAGCGGCGTGATCGCCTCTGGCGTGCTGTCGCGCCCGGTAAAGCCAGTGCCGCCGGTGATCAACACCACCTGTACTTCGGGACGTGCGATCCAGTCTGAGACTACCGCGCGGATGCGGTAAATATCGTCCGGTTGCAGCCGACGATCAGCGACGTGGTGGCCGGCCTCGGTAGCGCTGTCGACCAACACCTGGCCTGATGTATCGGTCTCCAGCGTGCGGGTATCGCTGACGGTCAGAATGGCGATATTCAAGGGCGAGAAGGTTGCTTCGTTATGGGCCATGTGAGGCGTTCCTTTGGCAGACAATGCGGCCAGTGTTATAACACAGCGCATTAGGTAATCGGAGAACGACCGATGAGCGTGATAAGCAACAAACAGCTTAGCTTATTGCTGCTGGCGGGCGGGCAGGGCAGCCGTCTGGGCGGACGTGACAAGGGCTTGATGCCATGGCAAGGACAGCCGATTGCGGCGCACCTGGTTGCACTGGTCAGGCCGTTGGTGAGCGAGGTAATCATCAGCTGTAATCGCAATCATGCGCTTTATCAGCGTTGGGCCGATCAATTGGTAAGCGATCAGGACGCCGACTATCCTGGCCCGCTGGCCGGCATTCTCAGCGGTCTGAAGGTATGCACAGGCAGTCACCTGCTCATTGTGCCCTGTGATTTGCCGAATCTGGATCAGGCGCTGCTCGTGCAGTTGATAGAGCATGCGGCGAGTGAGCCGGCCATTCCCTGGGTAACAAGAACTGGCGAGACCTGGCAGCCATTGGTGTCGCTGATCCCGCAGTGTTCGCTGGCGGAGTTGCAACAGGCCTGGGAACAAGGTCAGCGCAGCCCACTGCGCTGGATGTTAGGTCAAGCCCATGGCGTTTTTAGGCTACCCGCGGATGACCCGAGGCTGCGCAACGCCAACCGTATTGAAGACTGGCAATAACCTATAAGCCTCTGCTGGCGCTGAATATTTTTTAGCTCAGATACTTGAGAAAATAATACCGCGCGGTAAAATGCGACCACATGATCGGGGTGTAGCGCAGCCTGGTAGCGCGTCTCGTTCGGGACGAGAAGGTCGCTGGTTCGATTCCAGTCTCCCCGACCAATACCCTGTTTCTGGTTGTATCCCTACGTATCCAGAAGCCCGCAAAAGCCCGCCAAGTGCGGGCTTTTGCGTATCTCGGCGTTTCCCATTGTTTCCTGAAGTAGCTATCCCCCGTGTATGCTGACGTGTATGCTGTAAATATCAATCATTCTTCAAGAGATAGCATACATGAGGCGACAGGATATAAAGCGCAGGCCCTTGTCTGACACGGTTCTCAGTAATCTTGAGCCAGAGCCAAAACTCTACCGCGAGCAGGACGGCAATAATCTGTATTTCAAGGTCAAGCCTGATGGCAAGAAGGCCTGGGAGCTGCGTTACAAACGTGCCGACGGTAAATGGAGCTGGCTTGGCCTTGGCATTTATCCCAGCGTAAGCGGCAGCCGAGCTCGGGAGCTTGCGGAAAAATATCGAAAGCAGATATCTGACGGCCACGATCCTGTAGCGAAGAAAAACCAATTAAAAGCCGATCTTAAGAACGTTGCTGAGTCGAGTTTTAAGATGCTCGCCCTGGACTGGTTCGAAGGGAGAAAGGATCGCTGGGGAGAAAGCTACCAAAAAAGAGTGATGGGAGCTTTTGAACTGCATGTGTTCCCGGTGATGGGTAAACGAGATTTCCGGGAAATAACACCGCTTGAATGGTTCCGTTTTTTTCAAAAAATGCAGAAGAAGGGCATCCTGGATCAGACAGAGAATGTGCGGCGGTCATGTAGAGGGGTCTACAATCTCGCCAAGGTGACCGGAAGGGTCACGAGCAATCCCGTCGACGGACTTGAAGAAGAGCTTTACAAGCACACATCCGAAAACTATCCCCACGTGCCGCCAGCCGATCTGCCTGAATTGGTATACAAAATCAAAGAGATGTCTGAGGAGAGATTTAGCCCGGAGATCAGATATGGGCTGTCGATCTTAATGCAATTAGCTGTTCGGCCTACTGAATTGCGCGAAGCTCCTTGGTCGGAATTTGATTTAAAGAAGGCGCTTTGGGAAATTCCCGCAGAACGCAACAAGTCGGGCAGAGCGCTTCTGGTTCCCCTTTCAAAGGAGGTGATGGCTGATCTCCTAGAACTCAGGAAAATCAGTGGCGGCTATCAGCTTCTTTTCCCTGGTCGGCATGACCAGTCGAAACCATTGAGTAACATGGCTTTCAACATGGCCCTAAGACGGCTTGGATATGAAGGGCGTCAGGTAGGGCACGGTTTCAGACATGTCATGTCTACATGCCTTAATGAGAACGACTTTAACAAGCAGCATGTCGAAGCACAGCTGAACCATTTTGAAAAAGGGGTGGCTGGTAATTACAACAAAGCTATATACATAAAGCAGCGTACAAAGATGATGCAGTGGTATTCGCAGCACCTGCATCAGCTAGCTGACGGTTATCGATTGACTTGTAATCAGTAGTTCCCGAGTTCGACTCTTGGTGCCGGCACCAGTAAAATCAAAGGCTTGCCTTGTATGGTAGGTCTTTTTTTTGCTCAAAAATTGGTTTGGGGTAGGAGTTTGACTGTAAGATTTTCAGGGTTAGATAATTTTGCTTACTACTTGCGCGCTCAAAATCTCTGCTTATATCCGAGGAAGCTGATGCCATGATCCAACTGGATTTGAATACAAATGACGCAGAGGCGTTGCTTCGTCACGCAAAGAGCTTCGAGCCTGCCACCGGTGATGCTCGGGAGGACAGCCGGCTTTCCGATGCACTTCGTGATTTGGCTGAAGCGATTGAGCAATCGTTGGGTGGGGGATAGTCGTCTGCTTCTTTTGCAATGTATTAATTCTCTCGATCCGACCGCCTACGTCACTCACACGCTGCGGTAAACTTGGATGTCACAGAGCGAGGGGTTATAGGGCCGTGCAGCGCTAAAAGGCCACACGACGCGGGAGATGCTCCCTCAGGTATCTAGAAAGCGGTCTGAACAGGAATTGCGACGGTTGAAGCTAGGCCGTCGCCATTTGGCAAGATAGCCGTCGGCTAAGGGCTGCTTCCGGCCAATACTGGCCATCAAGTGCTTACCACGGCAAGGGCGATTCAATTGGCCGGTTCCGACAGCCTTATAGCAGCAATCGGGATCTCATTTGCTCGCATCGGCTTCTGGCGAGCCTACCCGACCGAGCACTTAAAAGCACTCTTGATTGAAGGGCAATTCAGTTCTGCCCATACGGAAGGGAAACTGAATCCTCTGGCGAAGCAATCTGAGCGACGAGATAGTCGATTAGTACCCGGCACTTAGGCGAAAGGTATTTGTTCGGCTGGTAGAGTATCCAGGCCATGCCAAAGTAGGAGGTCACGTAATGCCATTCTGGCAGAACCTGGACGATACGACTTTCGTTTAGCGCATCCTGGGCCATGAAAAGTGGCAAGCATCCGATACCCAAGTCTTCAAGAACCCCATCCAGCCGCGCCTCACTATGATTGGTCACAAAGCGCCCGGTCACCGTAACATTGACGCTATCGCTGGTCACCTTGTGACGAAGCTGCCAGCGATTATCGCTTGGGATTTCTCCGAGATACAAACAGCTATGTCGAGCCAACTCACTGGGATGCTCCGGGACACCATTTGCGGCTAGGTATTTCTCGGTTGCACAGAGTACATGGCTGACCTTTTTCAAAGGTCTTGCTGCCAAGCCAAGTGGTGGCATATCGGTGATCTTGATCATGAGATCCAGATCGTCACCGATCAGGTCCACAGGATTGTCCGTGAGCCTTAGCTGTACGTCGATATCCGGATACAATCTCAAAAAAGCGGGGATGTGAGGCCCCACCAGCTTTCTTCCGAACGCTTTTGGAACACTCAGCTTTACCAATCCCTGCGGTGTGCTGTTGAAACGAGTCGCTACCTCCATTACTGATTGGCAGGACTCAACCAGGTGACAGCACCTCACATAAGCCTCGACACCTGCCTCAGACAAGCGAAGCTTTCGTGTTGTGCGCTCGAGCAGCTTGACCGACAACGCCGCTTCCAAACTGGCCACCTGCCGGCTTACCGCTGAGGATGTGGTACCCAATCGTTCTGCAGCTGCTGAAAAGCTTCCACACTCCACTACCTTCACGAAAACAGCCATGTAGGGCATCAGGCCCATATATTGATTCGTTCTCATGGCGCAAAACTCTTGTGTAGGAAACCCGATTGTTCCTTCTTCGCTGCATCCTGACAATGCTTTCTCAGCAGCGATGGGCTGCATAACGAGCAGAGGGACGTAGCATGGACCATTTCAAGGAAGTACGGAGTCTGGAAGATCTGGAGTATCTGACGGGAAGATGTGAACACGTTCTCACTTTATTCAGCGGTGGAGTCGATAGCAGCTACCTTCTTTACAAACTGGCGTCATGCTCCTTCAAGGTAACCGCCTTGGCCATTGATCTTGGCGATGGGACCAACCTGGAGGATCTGCAGCAGATAGCCCAACATTTTGGGGCCGATTTGCGCGTTGTAGATGGGCGGCGGGCATTCGTTGACGATGCTGTGCTCCCGGCCATCCAAGCGGGCGCGCAATACATGGGCATTTACCCTATCAGCTCGTCGCTGTCGCGACCGATCATTGCGAAGCTCGCTGTTGACATGGCCGGACGGCTTGGCTGCGACGCTATCCTGCACACCGCCAACCAATCTCAGAACAGCTTACGGCGGCTCAATGGCGCCTTAAGGCAACTCCGCTTCGCCGGATATACCGGCTCCCCGTATGAGTATTCAGCTTTCAGCCGGGAAGAAAAGATTGCCGCTTTAAGTGCCGCCGGCTTGTACCGTTTTCAGGCCCGGGGGATTAGCGGGGATGCCAATCTTTGGGTCCGGGAATATGAATCAGGTTGCCTGGATAACCCAGAGAACTTCGTAGCGGCAGAGAGCATTTATAAATGGACGGCCGCGAACCAGGTCGCTGTTCACGATGAAGTGAAAATATCAATTTTGCAAGGCAGGCCGGTTGCTTTGAATGGGCTCGCCACACCTTTGATCGACATCATAGAGCAACTGAACCTTATCGCCGGCAGCTTCGGCATAGGTCGATATAGCGGTCTTGAACACCTGCAGGGAGGTGAGAAGGTTCTTGAGGTGCGGGAGGCGCCTGCAGCAACGGTTCTGCTGGCAGCCTATCGGCACCTGGAGACAGCCACGCTGGATGCGGAGCTTATCCGTGAAAAGCTTTCAATCGAACAGCTATGGGTCCGAGAAGCGATCGAGGGTCGGTGGTTCGGAGATCTTCGCCGGGCAGCAAGCGGCTTCATCAGCGAAACCGCAAAACATGTGTCCGGAACGGTGAGCTTTCGTCTCCGGTCAGGAGCCGCGGACCTATCTTGTATTCGTGCAGAGCAGCCACTCTACCTTACGGATCGGGACCAGTGGGAAAAGGATGTGGCTCGCCAACGGGGATCGCGCGGCCTGTTTGATCTTCAACTCCCCGCCCCATCAATTTGCGTAGCGACCGCTTAGGAAAACACCATGGATACGGTTGAAATCGAGAAGTCCTCTATAAAGCTGGACTCGAAAGTAGCGCAAACCTGCGCTGCAGCACTCAAGGACAAAGGCTGGGTTTTCGTGCCTGGCCAACAGTGGAAAAACAGCTTCTCTCTTAGCCTTGAGCAGTGGTCTGGTTTCGCGGCGTATTGGAACAATCTGATGTTGGACAACCATATGGGGGATAACGGCAAGTACCGATATCGCCGCTATAGCTCGTTCCAGGTTACACCTAGTACGGGTCGAATTTTACTGAACCCACACGAGCCGTATATGCAGCCAAGATCGGTGAACCCCTTAAACGGCGATACCAAACGATACTATTCGCCTCTTGAGCAGGGGCTCGTCAATCATCCTTTCTTTGAGTCGCTGCTTCTGGGCCTTGGGCGGATCTACGATCAGGCATCGGGCGAAAACGAAGAATGGAACGTAAAGCTACACCCATACAGAATCCTCGCAGAGGAAAGCTCACCGGGTAAGCCGACACCGGAGGGCTTGCACCGCGACGGAGTGGATTTCATTGCGATGATGTTGGTCGACCGGGTAGGGGTTGAGGGCGGGGTCACGACTATAACCGACAGCAACCGAACGTTTCTTTTCTCCAAGACGATGACTTCGCCAATGGACATCATTCTCGGGGACGATCACAGGGTCATGCATGAAGTGTCAGCGGTTAGCAGCCCTGACCTACCTGGCTATCGTGACGCTCTGGTTATCGCGTTTGCGCGAGCCATCGCAAATGAATAATCTGACCCGGTTATCAAAAATAGTGTTCGCTCGGCATGCGGAATTCATGTTGCTGGCAGTCGCCATTGTCTGGGGTACCAGCTACGGCGTAGCGAAGGGAGCTCTCGTCTTTTATCCGGTGCTCGGGTTTCTTGCGGTAAGGTTTCTGCTCACGTTTTTGCTGCTTTTACCCTCGCTCAAGGCCCAACGCCTAAGGGATCTTTTGCCGGGTATACCGCTGGGCCTGGTACTGCTCACGATATTTTTATGCGAAACCTTCGGAGTAGCTATCACAACAGCCTCGAATGCTGCCTTCTTGATCAGTCTGTGCGTTGTCTTCACACCATTGGTTGAATGGTGGTTGTTCAGGGTACGCCCGCCTAGCAGCTCTCTCATTGCCGCAGGCATATCCTTAGCTGGAGCCCTACTGCTCACGCAGGCTGCAGATATCGAAATGAATCTGGGGGACTGTCTGATGATTGCTGCAGCAATATGCAGGGCATTCATGGTGTGCCTGACCAAGAGATTCACTCAACACAGCGACGTGTCTGCTTTAGCGCTGACGGCAGTTCAGACCGGCGTAGTCGGGTTGGGGTGCCTGGTCGCCTTCGCATTGTCTCCGGGCCTGATGCCCGCAATGCCAACAGAGCCGTCGTTCTGGTTCGCAACGATCTACCTGGTGCTGTTCGGAACGTTGTTCGCATTTTTTGCGCAAAACTATGCCGTGAAGCGCACAACGCCGACTCGCGCTTCCCTCTTGATGGGGTCTGAGCCGCTTTTTGGGGCCCTGTTTGCGGGGCTCTGGCTGAGCGAACAGTTGAGCGCTACAGCGTGGCTTGGAGGGATTATGATTGTGGCCGCTTCGGTCTGGGCAAGCTGGCCCCGCAATGAAAAAACAATACATTTAGAAGTGAAACGCAACAGCTTGGCTGAGCCATAAAGGGCCTTGTTGCTGGGGCTTTCTACCCCGACATAAAGGGGTAGATACGCCCCGCTTCGGGCTGCATGAGTACTTATATTGGGTTATGGCATCAGAGCTTCTGCGGCGTGCGGATCGAATTGCCCGGCTTTGATAAACACACTTCTACGCCCCCTTCTGACCAAAGGCAGCTTGTTACGACGGGCTGATAACGGCCAGAAGCGGACGTTCAAGATATCTACGAAATCAGGGGCGATTCAGTTTTATGGAGGGTCACACAGCAATTTCGACTATTGAGACCATCAAAGCTCCAACCCCTAAGCTGGACTTGAGCCTCCATCATTATTTGCGGACCACAACTGTCAACCGTTCATCAATAGCCGGCCCACGGCGGTATGTGTATTTCAGGATAAATTCATCAGATCGAATAGTATGCTCTGTGTTGTCCCAAAAAGTCTGCTGCACTTCGCTAGCTTTCCTAGGTGCGTACAATGAAGGATTGTGCGGTTAGAAGGTCTTCATTGGTTCGTCGATGGAGCGGATGCGAAAACAGTCGTCACAGAGCCTGATCGTCCCTGGTCCAGCCGCTGGGATACTCAAGAGGACATAATCGCGGACCGGTTCATCTGCACAGACAGTGCATACATCCAAACTTTCCGCTGTCCAAATGGCCGCTTCCGTCATAGCAGCCTGCTTCGGGTTCCATTCGCGCAAAGAAGCGAACCATTCCGGTGTGTGCGGACGGAGTAACGTGGGATGTTCGGGTTCGCGCCGCCCCCTACGCTCAAGCCAAGTAGTTGCCGTCCTAATACGCCGAGCATGTAGCTCCGTCAAAAGCTCGTACAACTCAATCTTCAGGGCAAAGTACTGACGAGGGTGCAACGAGTTAACGGTCACGTAGCCCGCGTGATTCTTTATAAAACGGTTTTGGTCCAACCTCTCGTCCGCTAGCAGCTCTTCGCAGTACCTCTGCTTGCTGTTCGACGAGCCATTGTAGCTCTCCATGACTCCAACGTCGTATTGCCAGGCATTTCTTTTAAACTCATCTTCCCACAGATCCAAATACTTCGAAGTTCGCAGAGCTTGCACTAAGTAAGCGTCTGCCTCCTGATGCTCCACAAGGTAGGCATCGATGTCATTGAGCGACTCTATCTCAGACGATAGCTTGCGGGCCTCACGAAGCAAGAGGTTGGTTGCGTCGCGCATAGCCTGGACGTTGTCAATATCCTCACGGCTGAAAGCCTCTTCTTCCGCACTGAGATACCTAAGCACATTAGAGACTTCAAAAAGCGCCGAGCTCTTTAGCAACTCCCCGGGATGACAGAAGTCTGCATCCGATACTAGCTTCACTCCGGCTTGGCGATAGGCTTGGGCGACTAAACGTGAGCAGAACTGCCTCCGGCCGGACCCGAAACCAGCTAACACACTCTTGGCGGCACCGACTGATGTGTATCGAGTTCCAACCGCAGCCCTGGCGAACGATATGGCGGTGTCCAGTTGATCAGTGGTCAAATGCTTCACAGGCCGAAGCACATATCCAGCGCAGCCCGGTTCAAGAATAAGCCGCACGAGGTTGCGTGCGTGAACCCCGTCGCCGGTTGAATCGATCACACTCGACCTACCCACACAAATCATCGCGTGAGAGATATCCGCACCGATGACCTTACGAATCGTTTGGCTCATTGGGTCGGGCGTGGTTGTCAGTACTATATCGCCGAGCTGAATGAGTTCAGAGACGAAAACTCGAGGCCGCAGTTCCGATTCATTTATATCAGCTTCCATAATGGTTACTTCTCCGCTTCGGCTTCAGAACGACGAGTTCGATTGTTATCTGCCCTAAACGCATGCCTTCGGCGGATAGCTAACATTACCCAGCGCCTGCTTTCGGCCAGAAGTAAACGCTCGGAGATATGAATAAACTAGAAACTATCTAGGCTCTTCTTGCACATAAATCTTGGCCCTTTATATAAATCAGCCACCATGGCATTTTTTATATTTTAGACCAGAACCACATGGGCATTGCTCATTTCTGCCCACCGCACCAAACAACTGATTGATAGCGGACTTCGACGCTGTATAGGCGAGTTGAGCAATGTAGTTTGATTGGTTTTCAAGCTCCTGACGCTGCACGCCAGTTAGCCCGTCAACATACGGATCTAAACGTCGCATCTCTGCAGAGGCATCACCGTGTTGCCCGCATAATGCGAGTATGACCGCATACTGGCTTCGGGTTTGAATCAGCCTGTGTACCAGTCCAGTTTCATTTACAACGCGTAAAACGTGCTGCTCCATGACCTCCCGGGCACCCTCATAGTCTTTCATTGCGACAAACTCATCAGCTAGGTCCTGCCCAAGTCGCACCATTGACTCCGGAGCGCCAGCCATATTGTAGAATTTCATCGAATGGATACGGAGAAATGGCGTTGGCTTCCCCAGCGCTTCGCGGACTCTGGCGAGCAACTCCAGTGCGTCAGCGAGATGTTTGAGATCTTCCTGAACATTCTTTGGACGGTTGATAATTGTCCACAACACATCCGGGTTTTTACCTATTACATCTTGCGGACGGATACCGAGCAGCTCGTAATAGCCTTCAATAACTTTCCAGCACAACGCTTCCGCTTCTTTGTTCTTTTTTAGCTTCCACAGCGCGATAGCATGGTTATAGTCAAAAATGCGCTCATGCTCAGAATCCGGTAGTTTGGGCCGGGCTTGATCTACAAGCACCTGAACCTTGCGTGCATCGCGCTCTTCTGTTGCGCACAGTATTCTTTTCATCGCATAAGCGATTTCTTCGCGGTGGGTGAATTTGTGCTCGGCGAGGAGCTCACCCATAGCCTCTACCCGCTGAGTAATTTTTTCAGAATGGCCATCTCTAAGTTCAGAGAAAACAAGCCCATCCAGCGCCCAGAATTTATGAACAGGTTCAAGCGTGTCTGAAATCGATGCGCGCTCCAGGTTTGCTAGTATGTCGACGGTGATACCCATTTCATAAAACAGCTCTTCGCCGGAAAGTGCGATGAGGGTCATAACGTCGTTGAGCTTGATATAAATCTGGGTTAACAGCGAGAATCTAGAAGTGTCGCGGGTTTGGTGAAGGCTCTCAACCAAAAGCTCTTTCAAAGCCATCAGTGCGTTATTTGCAACCGCCGGGTCCATAAGCTCTAGGTGCTGCAGCCCTAGTGCCCTGACGGCGTCATGTACTTTTAGCGTCTGGTACCCAAGCATCTCGACGGTTCCGGTAGCCCGCATCTTTTTGAGCATGGTGGCTGCACCACTTTTGGACAAGTCCAGTGAGCTGGCTAGAAGCACTAAAACTTCATCAAGACGCAACCCCACGTCAGCCAGGCTGAACAATGCGAGCGAATCCTGAACTAACTTCTCGAATCCCTGATAAACACGGGCTAGGATGATCTCCTGAGCGGTCTCTACGCTATTTTCTTGCTGCTGAAGCTGAGCGCACAGCGCATCAACATCGCCTTCGTATTCTGAAACCGCAATCTTCGCGGCGCTTTCAACATAGAGCGGCAGACCACCGGTATAAGTCTGCAGTTGCTTGTAGCTTTGGGCGGTGGCAAAACCTCCCAGATCGTCCACTGCTGCGGCCACCGTATCAATATCCCAGCCCAGAAGTGCCTCGCGCTGTAGGCCCGTAACAGCTTCAAGTTCGCGCACGTTGTCGTGTGGCTGACACAGCAGGATGAAACGCATGCATTTGGTAGCATTCAGAACATCGCGCAGATTTTCCATAGGAACCCGATGCGCATTATCTAAGACAAGCAGCAGGGTGGTCCCTTGCTGATTTAGGAATGTGTCAAACGTTCTAAGGGCCTCGTAGCCGCTGGCACCCGGGAGCAGGATTTTCCGCAGGCCATCCTGACCCGGGGTTGCAAATTTCGCTGCCAGCTCACGAACTAGTGTGCTGGCCAGTGCAGTGCCTGGGAGGTCACCGATGTCATAGTAGGCGCACAGCTCGGTGTAGTGCAGAGCAGAATGCGCTGCCCACGCCGTCTTGCCTGCGCCGGATAAACCGCAAATGATGCGTACACGCTTGTCGGACTCAAGAGATGGCTCCAGTTTCTGTGGTCTGTAGAATGCTGGGGGCGCGGGAAAATCTTGTAACTGAACGATCAACTGTTCAAATAGCGCAGGAAGGTCTTTGGCGTGAAACGCATGCTGTTTATTTGGGATGCTTCCTGTGGCAGCAAGCTGCGCCAGTCCGGCCAGCTTCCAGATCAGTGAGTCCGGGCGCAGCAATGAAAAGCTCAGCTTCTCCGCTTCAGCTGTACACCATATCACTGCGTCAGGTATTGACTCCCACGCGGGCGGGAGTGCCGGATGGCGTTCAGAGGTAGACAGGGGCCAAATGAAAAGAACATCAGAGGGCAGTTTCTTAGCATCGATAGTCTGCTGGAGCTGCGCGCTTGGTGACTCGTTCGCAACGATAACAAAGGAAGCCTGGCCGTTACGCTTCCCCTCAGCATGCTCTTTTCTCAACGCATCAAAGCGATCTAGAGCGCCCGCAATATCGCTGGGTATGATTGGCTTAGAACGAGTTTTAACCTGCACATAGATTCTCTCCTGCTCGGTAGAAAGCTCAATATCCTCATCAAGTTCAACCATCACCACATCAATGCCGGCCGTCTGCGCCAATAGCAAACAACCGACCGCATAGAGATGCTGATATAAAAAGCCTCTGTGTACCGCTTCAATGCGTACTAGCTGAGCGGCATCCAAGACATATGTGGTGTTTCTTTCATCACTTCCCTGCACTTTGAACTACCCCTGGCTCTGTCGACACTTCTGGGCACTGACCGTTGGCTAATACTGCCAAAAGCTGCTGCCTGAATTTTGTCCGCGCTGTCTGGCAGCTATTTGATCGATAACACTCTTACACGGCCGGCATATATCGGCCGATACTGCTAGTTAATAACGACAAAAGTTGATGTGTCAGCAGCCGATCAGTCGCATCTATCTACCCCTCCACATACATCTAGTCGTATGGCAGCCGATAGATCATTTCGCCGATTCTGAAGGCCAGTCTTCTGGAACTAGCGCGGGTGGCTTGGTCCACGGATCTTCAACCAAAGCTTCTTGGAACCACTGCTCGCGCAAGTTTGCATGTTCAGTAATGATTAGTTGAAAACCTGGAACCTCTTCTTGAGTGAACTTCAGCAACAACTCGAATAGCCGGCGAACCGCATTGAGGTCGGCGTCGGCTTCCGTCTTCTGCACCGAACCGTCAGCATCCTGGTAAACTTGCTCAGAAGGAAAGTAAACCTGGGTTGGTTGGTCAATCAGCAGGAAACGTGGGATTGGTCGATTGTTCTGCACCGCGAATAGGTGAAGGGCGAGTAGTGCAGACAGATGGTACGCCAGATGGTTTTCGCCGCCGCCGGTCCTGCCCATAGGTACTGGGCGCTCGGGCCGATCAAAAATAATCGTCAGTTGAGGCAGACTTAGCCGCGCGGGGTAAGGACCGAATTCGGCGTGAAACTTCTGGATGTATCGTGACATCTGCGCGGAGATGTTGTTGAGGATCGACGTTAGGCGTTCGTTACTGTCATCCGTCCCGATTTGCTCCTCAAGTTGCTTGACCTTGTTGTTAAGGCGGCGACCCTCAGCTTCTAGATTAGCAATATCCTCATTTGGAAGAAGCGTTTCCAGGAACAGGCTGATACGGCCGACTACGCGTGCTGCAGCATTATTGCGCGAGCCCATCTTGGCGAGAAGTTCGTTGGCTGAGATCGCCGAGGACAACTCCACTTCCTTCTGCTTGATTTCATCTTTGATTGCGTCCACGGTGCCGGCCAGTTCCGTCAAGTAGGCTTCGAGCTTAGGACGTTGGCCAGTGGCGACGCGCAACTCCTTGTCGAGCGATGCCAGTTCGTTGAGAAGGACAACGGCAACTGGGGATCCTAACCCCAGGTTCTTCTCGCTGAACGGCCATTGCCATTCCCCGCTGTCTGGATTCTTCGGCAGGGCTTTGATCGACGCCAACCGGTCTATCTGTTCGGCGGCCTCATTTTCGTAGCCGCCCGAGCGTTCGGCAAACTGTCGCGCCGCATCAATCCTGGCCTGGGCGTCCCGGCGATTGCGGCGCAACTGGACAAGTTCCTCTTCCAGAATCGAAATCCGGCTGCCATCGTCGTCAGGTACCGTTTCGGGCTTCCAAGACAGCGCAGACCTCAATAGCTCTATGATCCCGCCTGCATTGAGATTCTCGTCGGTGGTGCCAATGACCCCGACTGTCTTTGCTTCCGAATAGAGGCCGATCGCCTGCACATGCGATGTATCAACGGCGCCGCGTGCCAGTTCCAGTTTCTTCTGGTTAACCTTTAGATCCCGCTGCGCCAAGCGCAACTTGGACTCTAGTTCGTAGCGGTCGCTGGACGAGACGCCGAGTAGGATCGGTAACGTGTCACGGATCGCCTGCGGTTGGAACTGCTCGTTCTGCCGGTAGAAAAGTTGGTCTTTGTTGGCGACCAACCCTTGTTTCTGGAACAGGTAGTAGAACGTGTGCTTAACGTTGGCGTCGTAGCTGTTGCGACTATGCCCCAGCGCGACTTCGGTGCGGTTCTCGGGAATGCCGAGCAGGCGCGACAACAGTTCGACGACGCTTTCATCGTCAGTGTTAATTGCCAAGTCCTTAAACTCGGGGGCTTGCAATTGGGCGCCTCTGCGTAGCATTGCCGTACTGCAACTAGCGCCGCTACCAGAAGGGGTTGGTTTTGCAACCAGCACCTGCTCCTTCTCGAACTGGTAGATAACTGCGAACCAGGCCACCTTGTCACGAATGATGCCCTCGGGGACGTTGAACGAAGATCGCCCCATGCAGTATTCGATGATTTCTGAAAGTGCAGATTTGCCGGTGGAGGAACGACCGGTGATGACGTTGAGTCCG
Source organism: Halopseudomonas laoshanensis (assembly GCF_008365385.1). GTDB lineage: Bacteria > Pseudomonadota > Gammaproteobacteria > Pseudomonadales > Pseudomonadaceae > Halopseudomonas > Halopseudomonas laoshanensis. The sequence continues at coordinate 362,128 of NZ_QOVF01000001.1, forward strand.
TCTACCTTGAATATGAGGTCACGACGCTGGCCATCATGGCTGTAAATATGGATGGATCTGATCTTCATGGGCGAATCCCGAAAGTCGTGTAAACGGTCGCCCGGTCGGCGATACGTGCGAATTCCCTTCCTACGACGCGCGCCACTTTCTGGCAGGCGACGGTTTCGGCAGTTCCATCGACGGACTTACGTACTTTCTTGGGCACGGTTCGAATGCGTCCATCATCCGCGACGGCGATGCAGCCCCTTTCCATCAGAAGACCGAACCCCTCGAAGGCATAGGGGAGCATTTCCGTGACCCGGTCGGGGAAGCCCATCATGATTTGTTGGTTCTTCTCGACGGTCTTGAGTAGATAGCTGCGTGGGCTGCTGGCGATCACCTCTCGTGAGTCCTTGTGCAGGCTTAAGGGCAGCACGAGAAGCGACATCGAGAAGGGCATGCCGCGGTCGTCTTCTTCTTCGTAGCCGGCAAGGGCGCGAAATATGACTAAGCCACAGAACGCCGGGTTGAATAGGTTTCGAACCTCGAATGGGCGATGATCCCATCGCTTCACGATGCCACCTCCAGTACGTTGTCAAGACGGTCAAGGAATCTGGGATGCCAGTACACTCTGGGCTGGGGAGTACTGTCGGCCAATATGTGGAAGCTTCCACGAAGGACGTAGGGCTCCGTCACCCGCGCACGAATTCGCAGGGACTCTATCTTCCCGGTTTCAAATTCCGCCCAATTGTAAAGTTCAGCGCCGGCTTGGCGAAGCGCATCTTCCGCGCTGTCGTCCCCCAGTCTCTCGAAAATGACATCCTTATAGCGGTCCCACTCATCGGCCAAGCGATTCTCGTAATCCTCGACCTCTCCCAGCACAAGAAGGCTTTCGCGAGCCCAGGCCGACCGTTGTTCGAACGCCCGGTAATAGTCCAAGATCGCATTCCTGATTCGGTTAGCTGAAATGCCGATCTCGCGCAGCTGCGCCACGAACAGGCGCGGATCCGCAGAGATGTCGATGTTGTCGGAGGGAAGTTTTCCGCGGAAGGTGATAGGCAGGTTGTCCGCCTTATACTCCTCGGCGAAGTTCGAGAGCTTGTCCGATACTTCGTAGCCAAAAATTCCTTCCGGCCTAGTGCCCGTCAGCTGCTTGATCACGACATCCGTCCACCAGCCTTCCAGCCGCTCGAAAACGAACTCTCGGTGCTCACGCCGGATGCTTCGCATGTGCTTGTCCCTTATGAGCACAGGAATGTCACCGATGCGCGGGCTGCTATCGAAGATCAGGATACGCTCGAGGAAATCCTGCTTTTCGGTATCATTCAGTTCCTCGAACGCCGCAGAAATCGGAGCGATGAGTTTCGATGTCGATGCCGAAAGTGCCTTTTTGGCCAATTCAGTCAGAGTTTCTTCATCGTCGGAGGGGGTGGGCTGATTGGAAAGAAGACGGGATAGGAACGAGTCGGCCGACACCTTGCCGGTTGTGAATAGGAAGAACCGCAGGTTCGATGCAGCGCGGCCATCACATTTGTACCGCACCAACCAGATATTGACGGACTTCCAGAAGTCGGTCGACAGATCAGTCAGCCTGTCACCGATTGCCTTGTGCTTGAGTGAGCCCAAAGACTTGACGCCTTTGCGGTCGATAAAATCGAGGTCGTCATCCTTTTCTAGGAAAATGGACGTGTCCTCCGGCAGCTGGAGCAAATGGAGTAGAGCGAGACGCGCCTGATAGATGTATCCCAGGCCTTGCTCGCCGGCTGAGAACTTGTCGGTAGATGTCCCGGCCATTCAAAAGTCCTTTTTTAGATTTTCGAGAGCGTAGCTGAGGTTGCGTCGGGCCATGGCATATTTTCCTATTACGCCATGTCTTCTATGTTCCGCCCTCGAGTGATTAAAGCCGCAGGCCCGTTCTCCAGTGCCTATCTTTACCCAGATAGTAGCAAAATGCGCCGGCAAGTCCTCTAAAAGGTGACATCTTAATTATCTTGCAGCTTTCACGAATGCGATTGGCCGGTAGAGGACACAATGTCGAAGAGTCAGCTTCTGGCCGGAAGCGGACGCTGGTACAGGGAGCAATCGACCAGGGCCGGACCAGAAAACCCGGTGAATCTCAAAATTACATGGCGGGTATCTACGATGATGCAGTTATTCTCCTAGAGCTCCAATCGCGTAGGCTAGGTCTACGGTCTACGCTGAAGTTGCCAGATTTGTGAATAGGTAGGAGAGGCCTGAAGCGAGCCGCCGCGCCTGCAGTAAATGGACAAGCGCCCAGGCAAATCGCTTGATTCACGAGTCACGAGCAACTCAAGTAACCTCTTAAGCTAAAAAATTCAACACTGAGACCCTTTACACGAAATTATATGGGAGTAGAATCGCGTTTAACGAAACCATAATGAGCGTTTACTATGCCGCAGTCTAGTCGTAAGGCCATTGCTGAATTGATCATGCAAAATATTCCTCGTGATCTCCTGCTGGGCATCGATGAAGGCCTGAATGTGGGAGCCGCTCGTGCTTTTACTGCGGCCAAAGCCATGCACAGTGGCCATGTCAAACATGCAGTTGGCCAAATGCGTAGTTTCCATATGAACGAGACGTTCAACGAGGCACTGATCGCCAGTGGAGCGGACTCCACTCCGATCAAGGGTAACAGCCTTGTTATCGGGCGTTCCGGTATGCTGACTTTGGCTCGTTTCAACGTATCCGCTCGTACTTGGAATAACGGCCGTCGTAGCGCAATGCGACGCCAGCTTGCCCAGGCAAACCAAGCCATTGAACAACTGGTTCAGCCTGGCCTTTTCTCACCGACGCCGATTACCGGAGCGAGCGTTTTCTTTGTGGCATCGTTTAGTGGTTCTATGTCGTTTGAGCCCGAGTCTCCGCAAACGATCTACATTGCCGTGCCTGACAAAGACATGAAATCCTGGATTTTCCAAGAGCCGCTCGCCAGCTTCTGCTCTCGCTACTTTGAGGTCGAGAATCCTGTTCAACAAGACATGGCTCAACCTAAACTCAAGCCGGGCGTGGCAGCGGAAACTCGGAAAAATCAATCATGAGTCGAGGAGTCAATGGCTTCCAGTCGGGCCGCCTGAGTCAAGCTCTCGCGGCCCGACGTCTTCCTCAAGTTCAGCTCGCTGCGATGATTGGCGTTTCGCCAGCGACTGTCAGTAAATGGCGCGCAGGGCATCAGGATCCGGAAGCTGACGCGCTCGAGCGCCTTGCTACCGTTATCAACGTAAGTCCTGAGTGGTTTACCCGACCACTGCCGGCTAAGGCATCTCTTCCTCTATTCCGAAGCAACGCTTCGGCGCATGTCGCTGCCCGGCAGATGTTGGAGGCACGACTGGAGTGGGCCCAAGACATCTCAATCGCCCTGGAAGAGTTCGTTGACTTCCCTGAGGTCAAGCTGCCGGTGAGGAGGTTCGAGTCGCCTGAACAGATCAGCGCTTCTGATATAGAAGAGGCCGCTTCTGATTGCCGAGATCTTTGGGGCCTGGGTAGGCGAGCCATCCCTGACCTTGCGCTAGCGGTTGAAGGTGCCGGGGTAATCGTCGTCCGCGAAGAGACAGGCATCGCCCCTATAGAAGGGCTATCAGCCTGGAGTGAAGCGCTGAAGAGACCGATGGTTCTGCTATCTGCAGACAAGGCAAATGGATTCCGCAGCCGGTTCGACCTGGCTCATGAGCTCGGACACTTGGTACTGCATAAAGGCATAGAGCGGTCCACCGATCCAGTTCGTCACAAGCAGATGGAAGATCAGGCGCATAGCTTTGCTGGGGCTTTCCTGCTGCCTGCTGAGACCTTTGCTGCTGAGGTGAAAACACCTGTCACCTTGGATAGCTTGCTGCTGCTCAAACAGCGCTGGGGGGTCTCGGTCGCTGCAATCGTGATGCGCCTTTATGCTTTGGGAGTCATTGATCAGGAAGAGAAGTCTCTTCTCTTCAAGCGCCGCTCTGCACGTTGGGGAGTGAAGTCTGAACCAGGTGACGAGGGTCGTGTTCCTGAGCAACCTCGTCTTCTCAAGAGAACCTTCGAACTACTCGCTTCGTCAGGTGTTCTGCCTATCGAATCAGTCCCGAGCTACATCGGCTTGGCTGCATCTGATATCGAGAGTTTGACTGGCCTCCCTGAAGGTTACCTGTCTCAAAGCGGTGTGGTGTTGTCGCTCACTAAGCTGAAGGCCAGCGTTGCCCGCGATCCATCCCCTGTTGCGAACGACTTCGGCGCGACCGTTTTGCCTTTCTATCGACTCTGATGCATAGATAGGCATCCAACCTTGCTTGGATGCCTTTTGCCATGCAGCAATATTCTGGCTTTCCTGTTCAGCCAAGACCGGCTTCTAAGTTAAGTTCGTGTCGTCGAGTCTGGCCAAAAGCCTTAGCGTGGGGCGTTCGGACAAGTGCCTGTTGAGCTTGGCAATGGCTTATCCTTTTTCATGCACCGGAAAAACGAATGAGCCTCCTAGGGAAAGCTAGGGCAGGGTGCTTCCAAAGGTGAATTTACATGCGGGGATACTGTGATGATTGAGTTCGATCTAAATACTAACGACGCGGAAGCCCTTCTCAGGCACGCCAGAAGCTATATCCCGAAGACAGGTGATATTCGGGAAGATGCTCGTTTAGCTGATGCACTGGAAGATCTGGCTGAGGCGATTGAGCGTTCTCTCACTCCAGAGGACTGATCGAGTCGTAGCGTACTGGTTGGAATAATAGTCCGGAAGGATTGCAGCCGGACTGGCTGATGTCATTGCTTCTGAGACTCAGCAATCTTGTTTTCTAAGCGCATCACAAACTCAATAAGAGTCAGTCCAAAAACCTGACATACATCCCGTAGTTGGATCACATCAAGCCGGCGTGATCCGCGTTCGATGTCGCTGACAAACGATTGGGGCCGGTCTAGCGCCTTTGCGAAATCCGCCTGAGTCAATCCCGCTTCTGTGCGGCACTCCTTGATCAGCATAAGAAGGATAGTGGTTTCTGGGCGATATAGAGATTTAGACACTGGCGACTCCGTATGGACAGAGCGCAAAGGTATTATGTATATTGACATATCTGATATCCAGATAACCAGATATTCAAAGAAATGGCAGATGAAGATTCATTGCGTTGACGCACATTTTTTAGTGGTTCGGTTCCTGAAACGCAGAATCTTTACCGCACCGGTTCTGGCGAGTCACCTTACATGCCTGATCAAGAAGGCCACCTGATGAGCGATGGTTTGTGCACAGCAGAGCGACTTCTTTTGCAGAAAGCTGAAGATTTTTGCTTTCCTTTTTCAGTTACGGGTTTTTTGTTTGACGCTGTGCTGTTGGGCAACGTGTGTTTCGGTAAGGTTTATCGCCACGCCAACGCTGATCCGGTCTCAGGACGATTCGTGGATGGCCATTTAATACACACTTCCACAATTGCGGGCTTTACTGATCATGGTGGGTTCATAGCGATCACAACGCTGAACAGTATCTACGTATGCGTTACGACCGTCGCTGAGAGGTCGGCGTTTATAGCAGAGATCAGATCGTTACCTAAACCAACCTATCACTAGTCAAGCTTTGCTCTCCTGGCTGGATCTACGCAGCGTTCCAAGCTGAGGTTGATATTTTCGCGATGCCCATTGACGAGCCCTAAAAGGTTCGTTAATATCTGAATACCGGATAAGCAGATATATAGGGCGGCGTTTATGACTGACGAGAACAGCACAGTAATCGAAATTGATGTGGTTCAGGGCAAACACGGTGTGGCTTATTTTGACGCTATGGACGTTTGCCAAGCATACAAAGTGAGCGTCGCGGAGCATCTCTCCGCATTGGAGTCTTGGAAAACTAAGTTGGGTGCTCTCAAGATCCATCCTGAGCTGGACGCTGGAGGAGACACGGTGTGGATTCCGGTTGTACTGCTTGCTGCCTTTCTCATCTCAGTTGGAGCTGAAGAGCACACCGAGACGAAGCACTCCATCTCAAGCAAGACATTGATGGCAGATTTGGCAGAAATGCCTGAGGAATTCGTTGGCTTCATCAGAAGCCAATTTCTAAGCATCGGTGAAGCGATGCCCAAGCTTTAACCATGAGTGAGTACGCTCGCAGTGAAAGGTACTAGCTCTGAGCAAAACCGCTCGCTGTCCAGCAGGATATTTGAATGGCAGTACGTCTCGAATTTTTGACTCAGGACACGGCTGAAGTTGAACTGGCCAGACGTTACTGGGCGATGGATGCGGAAGGCCTTTTTTTAGAGAAGGTGAAAGATCTGGTACCTTTTCGTGACCTAACCCAGTCGAGTTTTCTGAGCATGCGAGTTCGTAAATACTGCATAGCTTACGATGAAAACCAATTTTGCAGACAGTGTGGCGGCATGGTTCTGGTGACCAAACGCACTGAGCCGAAAAAAGTTCTCCAGATGTCGGATCGCCCTTGTAGTGAGTGTGAGAAGCGCACTAATGAAAGGGAACTGCAAGAAAGGCAGACCGTTCGGGAAAAACTGCAACGCCGTGTAGATACGTACAGTTATCAGGTGAGATTCGAAACGATTTCATATGAGCGGCTGTCCGACGACGTGTGCCTACTGTTGTTAGCCATCGACGCGCTGATCACGCCGAAGCTGGCAAATGGCACGTTCAAAGAACGCGAGTGTGAGGCGCTCTCACCCATAGGATGCGAAACCTATCTAAGAAGTCTTTATGAGCAAAAAATCATAAGGGATGACCCAGCGGCAGCGTGTAAGGAAGCATATTTCTTCGAAGATGGACAGTTAAGGATGCGGTGGGATAAGGCAGATTTCTTTTTGCTGCCTGATGAGATGAGCGGGCGGGGACCTGTTGCTTTAGAGAAAGTTACCGAACGTATATTTACTGACAGCGAAGCATTGTCCAATCTTTGGCTGGATTTTGCTGTAAGCGACGTGATCCGATATCTGGTAGACCAGTGTCAAACCTATAATCTTCCTTTGCAATCTGACAGCATTGTAAAAATTAAGGGCATAGTTAGACAAGGGTTACGTATTTATAGCGTGTCGCAACTTTGGTCCGTAGTCTGGAAAATTGTAAAAGACGCAGCGAGTCTTGCGAGCCGTGAGTATTACAACCGCACCAAAGCTGCGGCGACGATACCGAATAAGATCATAAGACAGCTTGAGAAAGCTGAGCAAAATGGCGGCATTAACTACAGCTGGCATCGGCCTGAAAAGCATATTGCTGGGTCACTTGGGATGATGTTTTTCAAGCATTTTGAGCTGAATGAATACACACCAGGATCGGAAGCGTTAAATAGGTTGTCCTCATTGGGGCATCAATCAACTAAGCACGGATGAGAAACCGCAGGCTTCCGCATCGATATTTACTCAAAAAGCGATAGGACCTGACGCATTTTAGCTGCGCTGGGCCAGTTTTCAGACCTGATTCGGGCGGGGAATTGGGCAAAACTGACTTGAAAAAGGCTATAAAGCGAGCCCGCTCAGGATGAGATCGCCTCTTCGCTGAGAGCGAAGCGACGGAGTCGCTAGCCGAAGCGGCTAGATTTGATGTCAAACATAAGCCGTACTCGATACATATCGAGTACGGCCGTCGCCCCCATACTCGGTCATCGAGTATGGGGGCGTTGTGGACATTCGCGCAAAACGAGCAAGTTGCCGAACGTAGGTGAGGCGACTTCAGATTTGTGTGATATTGCCAAAAAAGCGAGCGTGAAACGGTCGATTTTGACAACGCCTATTCGCGAAGCGGCTTATCATTTGACATCAAAAAATGGGTTGGTGTGATGGTGAGGATAAAGCAGGGTTGAAGTCATTCTTCCATGCTATGCATGGCTGATATTTGTATAACCAACTTTGCCTCGGCTGTATACTTGTTTTTGCTAAGTTAGCGTCTCATTATAAGAGCTTCGGCTTATCGCCATAACAATAATAAGAACGGTAACCTATGAACGAGCAAACCAAGAAAAGATATAGCAGCCTTGCTAGGCATTTTTATAAGCATCACATGAATCACGCGCCACTGAGTCTTGGCAGTATTGCAAAAGAGTTGATTAAAAGCGCAGCAAAATTCAGGCCTGACTATTTTAGAATATTGAAGAATGCATTGTCTTTCGATTTACAAAGCAGGGGATATTCAGAAGCAGCGATAAAGATCAAAGCGATTGTAAATCCTGTTACAGTGAAAGGTAGCACATTAACTAAAAAGCCAAAGCTTGCGCGCGCAAGATCATGCTCGAACGTAGACTTGTTGCAGTTGGCGAATCACCTGTTCAACGCTGGATATTATGAGGAGTTTGCAGCAATTTCGCTGATCAGTTATACCGGCGCCAGACCGGCTGAGCTCCATGCCATGCAGATAGATGATAATGTGCTATTTATTGAAGGCGCAAAAAAGACCGAAGATAATGTGCGAGGAGCTGACCGCGTTTTAAAAATAAGTAACTCTAGTGCCCAAATGGTTATTACGGACTGCATTCGCATTCTGAAAACATCCGAACGCTCTATAGATGCCATCAGGCATCGACTGCGTATAGAGGCTGGGAAGGTATGGCCACGCAGGAAGGTGCTTCCGAGTATGTACTCTATAAGACATCAAGTTGGGGCTGATTTGAAAGCATCCAATCTAGCCCCGAAGGTGGTCGCTTATATCATGGGGCATCAGTCAACTAACTCAATTATGCGATATGGGGACAGGCGTCAAGGCGTCGCTGGGAGATTGGAAGTTGAGCCGGCACAAGAGTCGGATTTGAGCAATGTGAGAGATAAAATCAAATCTAAAAGTGGAGAGCTGGTTGTGAACATGCTGCTCAAGGATAGCTAGCAGCAGGGTGCGAGTGTCAGATGTCACCGCTACTTTGTTTGCATTGGGCTACATTGAGTTCAAGAAAGGGTTAGGGCATGACGGATGACGCTTATTCGGACCATGTGTTAAATAAAGCCGTAACCAGGATCTGCATAGCCCTTGAGCTTGAACAGTGGGAAAACGAGATCCTGGTGGCCAAAGGCGCATCGCAGTCCGGTGTTCTAGGCGGAGATCAAATGCAGTTCCCAAGGACAGCCGCGATGATCACGCTAGTACAAATTTATCAGCTGTTGCTAGCGATAACGGGCGCTGACGCAGCCGCTCGGTGCTGGTTGCGTACGATGAACGACGTGTTGGGAGGCGCTCCGCTGGATTTGATGAAAACCCATGAGGGGCTCGAAATTGTTCTGCATTATTTGGAAAGTATTTCGCTTCGGTAATTAAACCGTTGCTAGCCCGAAAGCTCGCGCTGAAAGCCGTTGTATGCATCTCGGGTGTGCTTCTAGGCTTCATCCAGCCCGGCAGTCCTACCCAGAACTCATTTGTAGAGGGTTTGAATGGCAAATTCCGTAACGAGTGCCTGAATCGATCCTGGTTCAGAACGATGGATGAGGCCCAGGTGGAGATTGATTTATGGTGGGAGCATTGTAGAGTTAGTGAGTAGCTTGGCTGGACTCTATATGACCTTTTTCTATAGCTGATAAATACGCTACCAGAGCTCTTGGTACTTCGATAAGCAGGAGGTCTTGAGCGAAGCTCTGGTTTTCATAAGCTTTATGGAGTATGCCGACAGGCAAGCCTACCAACGTTAGCGTGTATCGTCGCTGATCATATGCACTGGCTTTGGGTAATCTTAATTTGAGGACATGATTAAACGCATCCTCTATCACCATATTCATGGCTGTTGAATATGGTCCGAGTTTCTCAAATGCAGGGTGGGCCATTACCAGATAGTCTGGATGGGCGTGTATGTACTTTAATAATGGCATTGCTAATATCTCAATGACCTCTTCTACCGTGAAGCTGACCCATTGGGACTCTTGGACCTCTTGTGCTTTACAGACTATTGTTTCCAGCGACTGCATGTGCCTTGAGGCGAGGGCTTGCAATATCGCGGTTTTATCTGGGAAAAAATGGTAAAGGGATCCTATTGACGTCTCGGCTTCTAACGCTATGCCGTGAGTAGTCAGATTAGCGGGGCCATCTTTTATCAGGAGCCGAGCGCAGCCATCGAGAATGAGTTCAGTACGGAGGTGACCACGAGACTGTTGCGCGACGCGCTGGCTTTTCTTATTCATGTATAGTTGTTTTTTATTTAAACGCTATAGGGCAGGCTTTGAAATCTGCCCTCAGGTCTACTGAGTATCCTATATCGAATAGCAGTCCTCTGTTCCTTCATGACTTTCGTTTGAGACTTACTTAAGGTCCAAAAGAAGGATGTGCTTTTTCGCACATCCCCTCCTAGCTTTACAGTAAAGGCATCAATTTTAATCTGGAAATTAACTGATTTTCGCATAGATCTTCGCGTGCGGCCCGTTCACCTGTGACTCCCACGCCTTGGTCGTCTCTGCGAAGTCGAATTCCGCATAGTCCACAGTAATATTTTCTGTTGCAGATATATCAAGCAAGCGTTCCCATATCTTGCGACGATCTGCCGGGGGGCGTTGGCCGGTGCCGATGCATGACAGGGTTCGGAACAGCAGGTCAGCGATGTCCAGGTTGAGTTGCCGTCCCGCTCCGGTGCCGACGGTAACAATGCGCGCACCCCATCGCGTTGCCTTCAGTGCATTGAGCATTGGTTGGCCGCAGACCAGATCAAGCACCACATCATAGCCTTCACCTGCTTCAGCTTTGAGCGCGTTTACATCTGTATCGTCGCCTTTAAGGCATACAGTAGCGTCGGCAATGCCACGTTCTTTCAGTCGCGCCAGAGCTGCTTCGCTTCTACCGGCCGCTACGACCTTGCCTGCTCCCAGATAGCGCGCCAGTTGCAGGGCAATCTGCCCCAGTGTGCCGGTACCACCGAGAATTAACACGGTCTCGCCAGTCTGTATTTTTGCCGTTTCCAAAGGAATAAGCGCGCCGGTTGCGGCGATACCCATAGTAATAGCGGTGCGGTCATCGATATGGTCTGGCACTTCCCACACCTCCTCGATGGGAACAAGCGTGCGTTCTGCCCAGGCGCCATATGGCAATACCGAGCGTTCGCCAAAATACACGCGCTTGCCCTCTGCTGTGCGGCCTACACCTTCGCCGCGGATGACGCAGGGATAGGCGATGCCAAGCCGATAGGCGCCTAGTACATCCCAGCCGCCGAGGCCGGCGGTATCAACGTTGATCAACACTGCTCCGTCCTGAGCTTCTGGTTCCTTAAACTCTTGCATAACCGGCAGGGCGCCGCGCTCGGTAATGACAGCTGCTTGCATTGTTATCTCCTGTTGCAGTGCCTGGTCACGAACAAACTCTTGCCCAGGCGCTGGCCTCTATTGTGAGCTGTAGTCAAATAATATTCTGTAGTAAGATTGGGATTCTGTCAAAAGAATAGAATGGTTGGCGTGATGACGGTCGATCACATCCCGCCCTGACCCTCGCGCCTAGACTATGGACAACTGATGAGTTGGTTACATAACAGCAAAGTGCAGTTCAAAATTTACAAAGGTCCAGCGGCTGGCTGGGGCGCACTACTGAGTGTTACTCATGCGTGGCTTACCAGCGAGCAACCGATAAAGAATATCAGGGCGCTGCTTCGGACGAATCAGCAGGGTGGCTTTGATTGTCCCGGTTGTGCTTGGGGAGACTCCCCAGAGTCCGGTACGGTTAAATTCTGTGAAAATGGGGCCAAGGCAGTTAACTGGGAGGCGACCAGCCGGAAGGTAGACGCGGCATTTTTTGCCCGGCACAGCGTTGCTCAGTTGCGCGAGCAGAGTGACTATTGGCTGGAGTATCAGGGGCGCCTGACTGAGCCGATGCGCTATGACGCAGAGACTGATCGCTATGTCCCTATTGATTGGGACGCCGCCTTTGCGCTCATTGCCGGTCATCTCCAGCATCTTGAGTCTCCGGATCAAGCTGAATTTTACACTTCGGGGCGAGCCAGCAATGAGGCAGCTTTTCTTTATCAGTTATTTGTTCGTGCCTACGGTACCAATAATTTCCCCGACTGCTCGAATATGTGTCATGAGGCCAGTGGGGCGGCACTTAACGCTAGTCTGGGAACCGGCAAAGGCACAGTCACGCTTGAGGATTTTCAACACGCAGACGCTATTTTCGTTTTAGGACAGAATCCAGGCACCAATCATCCGCGAATGCTCGAGCCACTGCGGGATGCCGTCCAACGGGGGGCAGAAGTGGTGTGTTTCAATCCACTCAAAGAGCGCGGGCTGGAGCGGTTTCAACACCCGCAGAAGATGTCTGAAATGCTCACAAATCGTTCTAAGCCAATGCATACCGAGTTCTTCCGACCTGCACTGGGGGGCGATATGGCCGTGCTGCGGGGCATGGCAAAACATTTGCTGGCGTGGGAGCGTGATGCGCAACGCAGGGGCATAGCCGGTGGGATGGACAATGAATTCATCAATACCCAGACGGACGGCCTTATCGCCTATCTGGCCGTTCTGGATGCAACCCCCTGGACGCATATCGTTGAACAGTCAGGGCTGACATATGCTCAAATCGAGCAAGCGGCGAGACTCTACAGCGGTGCGTCCAATGTTATTTTTTGCTGGGCTATGGGTATCACGCAGCACCATCATGGCGTGGCTACCATTCAAGAGATTGTCAATTTGCAGCTGTTGGGCGGTAACGTTGGACGCTTGGGAGCCGGGCTGTGTCCGGTCCGTGGTCATAGCAATGTTCAGGGTGACCGGACCATGGGTATTAACGAAAGGCCGACCCAGCAGTTCCTTGACCGCCTGGCGGAAACTTTCGCTTTCGAACCACCCCGGGACTCAGGTCACAACACAGTCGAAGCCATCGGGGCCATGTTGACCGGCTCCGCTCGTGTATTTGTAGCTCTGGGGGGTAATTTCGCCCAAGCCACCCCAGACAGCAAGGTGACGCATCAGGCGCTTAGCAGCTGCGATCTGACGGTACAGATCAGCACCAAGCTCAATCGAAGTCATTTAATGGTGGGTAAGGAAGCGTTGATCCTGCCGTGCCTTGGCAGGACCGATATTGATCTACAGGCAACGGGTGCTCAATGCGTCACGGTTGAAGATTCCTTCAGTATGGTTCACGCTTCTTTTGGCCAGCTTGAGCCTTCGTCTGATCAAATGCGCTCGGAGCCCTGGATCATAGCCGGTATTGCTGAAGCCACGCTTGGGAAAAAGCCCGTTGATTGGCACGCCATGCGTGACGATTATCGGTTGATTAGAGAGGCGATCTCGCAGACTCTACCGGGGTTTGAGAGTTTCGAGCAGCGCCTTGCAGATCGTGGTGGCTTTCATTTGCCCAACTCAGCCAGTGAGCGCAATTGGCAGACAAGTACTGGAAAAGCGCAGTTTTCTGCCAATGTGTTGCCTGTCAGCCTGATTCACGAAAAGGTGCTTGCCAGCGGGCGGGTGCATGACTTGGTCGTGCAGAGCCTGCGTTCTCATGATCAGTACAACACGACTATCTATAGTCTAAATGATCGCTACCGGGGCGTTTCCGGGCAGCGCGAAGTATTGTTCGTGAACCAGAAGGATATCGATAGGCTGGGTTTTGAGGCGGGCCAGAAAGTAGATCTTGTTTCCCTGTGGGATGACGGTGTAGATCGCAGAGTGAAGCGTTTCACGCTGCTTCCCTACGATATTCCGCAAGGGCAGGCTGCCGCTTACTATCCAGAAATCAATCCGCTGGTGCCACTGGATAGCTACGGGGTTGGAAGCTTTACGCCAGTGTCGAAGTTCATACCGATCAGGCTGGAACGCAGTACAAACGAGCAACGACCGCAATGGGTCTTCAGTTAGAGATTAGATAGTTGTGGAAGGTGGCAACCAGCACCACCTTCCACAAAGCGTTACTAGTCACGTTCCACTGCCAACGCAACTCCCTGGCCGCCACCGATACACAGCGTCGCCAGCCCCTTCTTGGCATCGCGCCGGGCCATTTCATGGAGCAAGGTTACCAATACTCGGCAGCCGGATGCACCGATGGGGTGCCCCAAGGCGATAGCGCCGCCGTTGACGTTGACCTTCGATAAGTCCCACTCCAGCTCTTTACCCACCGACAGGCATTGAGCGGCGAAGGCTTCATTAGCTTCGATCAGATCCAACTCAGCGATAGACCAGCCGGCTTTGGCCAGGCATTTCTTGCTGGCGGGCACCGGTCCGATACCCATGATCGCCGGATCGACCGCAGCGCTGGCATATCCCTTGATACGCGCCAGTACCGGAAGACTCAACGCCTTGGCCTTGTCCGCCGTCATAAGCATTACGGCCGCTGCGCCGTCATTCAAGGTCGAGGCGTTGCCAGCGGTGACGCTGCCGTCCTTTTTGAACGCCGGACGCAGGCCTGCCAGGCTGCCTTCAGATGTCTCGGCACGGGGTTGCTCGTCGGTATTGAAGGCAACGGGATCGCCTTTGCGCTGGGGAATCATCACTGGGGTGATTTCATTCTGAAAGCGTCCGGCATTGATCGCCGCATTGGCGCGCTGCTGGGAAAGCAGGGCATAGGCGTCCTGATCTTCGCGGCTGACCTTGTATTGGCTTGCCAGGTTTTCAGCGGTGATGCCCATGTGATAGTCGTTGAAGGCATCGATCAAGCCATCCTTCAGCAGGCTGTCCTCAATCTGGGCATGACCCATGCGCAGGCCGGTGCGCACTTTAGGCAGTACGTAGGGTGCCAGGCTCATACTTTCCATGCCGCCGGCAATGATGATCTCGGCGTCGCCACAGCGGATCGCCTGGATGGCCATGTGGACGGCCTTGAGACCGGAGCCACACAGTTTGTTCAGCGTCAGCGCGGGGGTGCTGAACGGCAGACCGGCATTGATCGCCGACTGGCGGGCCGGGTTCTGACCACAGCCAGCAGACAGCACTTGGCCAAGGATGACTTCATCAACCTGGCTGGCGTCCAGACCAGTACTGCTCATTAATGAACGGATGACGGTGGCGCCCAGTTCAACCGCTGGCACATTCGCCAGCGAGCCTTGAAAGCTGCCGATGGCGGTACGCGTTGCTGCGACAATGACGACGTCTTGCATGATCTTTTCTCCAAAAAAAACGTGGCTACCATAATGGTAAGCCACGTAAAAACTTCAACGGGCAGCATTTCCAGAGCAGCTTGGTTAGCTACTCCGGAAACCAGTGAGCCTACCCCGCAGGGCAGGCTAGTATTTGCTGTGGTATTGCTCGGTCAGCACCGGACAGCCGGTTGCATCCTGCAATGCCTGGACGGTGATACCGGGCGCCAGTTCGAGCAGCTCCAGGCCGGCGTCAGTAATGTCGAGCACGGCGAGATCGGTAATGATCCGGGTAACCACACCCAGCCCCGTCAGCGGCAGGTCGCACTGCTTGAGAATCTTCGGGCTGCCGTCTTTGGCATTGTGCTCCATCAGCACCACGACGCGCTTGACGCCAGCGACCAGATCCATCGCGCCGCCCATGCCCTTGACCATCTTGCCGGGGATCATCCAGTTGGCCAGATCGCCTTTCTCCGATACCTGCATCGCACCCAGGATCGCCAGGTTGATATGTCCGCCACGGATCATGGCGAAGGAGTCGGCATTGTCGAAGAAGCTGCTGCCGGGCAGGCTGGTAACAGTCTGCTTGCCGGCGTTGATCAGGTCTGGATCGACCTTATCGTCCTCGGGGAAGGGGCCGATACCGAGCAGACCATTCTCGCTCTGCAACCACACATCCATGCCTTCGGGGATGTAGTTGGCCACCAGCGTAGGCAGGCCGATGCCAAGGTTTACGTAGAAGCCGTCAGACAATTCCTGAGCAGCTCGTTGCGCCATTTGTTCGCGTGTCCAGGCCATGATCAAGCGCTCCGTGTGGTACGTTTTTCGATACGTTTTTCCGGATTGGCATTGAGCACAATCCGCTGCACATAGATTCCCGGCAGGTGAACCTGATCGGGATCGAGCGCACCGGTTTCGACGATTTCCTCCACCTCGACAATGCAGATCTTGCCGGCCGTCGCCGCCAGGGGATTGAAGTTGCGCGCGGTCTTGTTGAACACCAGATTGCCGGATTTATCAGCCTTCCATGCCTTGACCAGGGCCACATCTGCCGTTAGCGCGGTCTCCATTACATACCACTCGCCGTTAAACTGGCGGGTTTCCTTGCCTTCGGCGATCAGCGTGCCGTAGCCGGTCCGGGTATAGAAAGCCGGAATCCCGGCGCCACCGGCGCGCAGCTTTTCCGCCAGGGTGCCCTGAGGCGTGAATTCCAGCTCCAACTCGCCCGACAGATACTGGCGCTCGAACTCTTTGTTTTCGCCCACATAGGACGACACCATCTTGCGGATCTGGCGGGATTCGAGCAGCAGCCCTAGCCCAAAACCGTCAACGCCAGCGTTGTTGCTGATAACCGTAAGATCCTTTTTCTGCGTATCGCGCAGGGCTTCGATCAAGGCTTCAGGGATACCGCACAACCCGAATCCGCCGACCGCCAGGGTCATGCCGTCGTCGACAAGCCCGGCGAGGGCCTCCCGAGCGTCAGGATAGATTTTGTTCATTGTTATAGATGCTCCTCTTCCCGTTAAGGTGTGTGGTTATTGGTCAAGCTGGCTGCTTCTGGCCCGGGCAACGCGCGAACCGGAGGGCCGGTTCAACAGGGTGCTGATGCGGTTGCCGGCGTGAATCAGCGCGTCCAGGTCTATCCCAGTGTGGATGCCCAGGCCATTGAGCAGGTAGAGAACGTCTTCAGTGGCGACGTTACCTGTGGCGCCCTTGGCGTAGGGGCACCCGCCGAGGCCGGCAACCGAACTGTCGAATACCTGGATGCCTTCCAGCAGCCCGGCGTAGATATTGGCCAGCGCTTGCCCGTAGGTATCGTGAAAATGGCCGGCCAACTGATCACGTGGAATGTGCTGCGCAACGGTTTCAAACAGATTGCGCGTGGCGCCGGGCGTGCCGGTACCAATGGTGTCGCCCAGGGAAATTTCGTAGCAGCCCATGGCATGGAGTTCGCGGGCCACGCCGGCCACCTGGCTGGCGGCGATCTCGCCGTCATAGGGGCAACCCAGCACGCAGGATACATAGCCGCGCACCCGCACGCCGGCTTCGGCTGCGGCGCTCATGACGGGTTCGAAACGCTGTATGCTTTCGCGGATCGAGCAGTTGATATTGCGCTGTGAAAAGCCTTCGGAGGCCGCGGCAAACACCGCCACCTCGTCAGCACCGGCTTGCAAAGCCAACTCAAAACCTTTCAGGTTCGGTGTGAGCGCCGCGTAGGTCGTGCCGGCGCGGCGCTGAATCCCGGCAAATACGTCCTGTGAGCCGGCCATCTGCGGGACCCACTTGGGCGAGACGAAACTGCCCACCTCGACGTAGCCCACCCCGGCGATGCTCAGGTCGTCGATCAGACGGATCTTGTCGGCGCTGCTGACTGGCTGAGCCTCGTTCTGCAGGCCGTCTCGCGCGCCTACTTCGACCAGTTTGACCGAGGCGGGCAGACTCATTGCGGTTCCTCCATTTCCACCAGCAGGGTGCCCTCGGCGATCAGCTCGCCTTCGGCGCAGAAGATTGCCTTCACCGTGCCGGCTTCGGCGGCGCGAATGCTGTGTTCCATCTTCATCGCTTCGAGCACCAACAACACGGCGCCAGCCTCGACCTGTTGGCCTGGCTCGACCATGACGCGCACGACGCTGCCATTCATCGGTGCTTGTAAACCACCAGCGTGCTGGTGGGAATGGTCGACTTCGGCAATCGGGTCAAATCGATCGATCCGCTGCCAGCTGTCGTGCCAATGCAGATACAGCGCGCCGCTGCTGATCAGCAGGCGGTGGCGGCTGGTCTGCTGCGCCTCGGTGATCAGCAGCGTCTGGGTAGTCGGGCAATACGAGCAGCCGGTTACGTCTACGGCGGCAAAGGGCTGGTCCAGCTCGCCACAGCGCAAATGCAGGCGGGTTCGCGCCGGCAGTCCGGCGCGCCAGCTGGTCAGGTCAGTCCATGGGCTGGATTCGCCAGGGCCGGAGGCTACCGACGAGGCGCCAGGCATTGCCAGCAACCAGGCCTTCGCCGCGACGCGCCAGAACTGCTCATCGAGCGTTTCAGGCGCGGGCAACAATTGCTCTGCATGACGCGGAATAAAACCAGTATCCAGTTCGGCCTTGGCGAAGGCGGGGTGGGCCAGAATACGGGTCAAGAACCTCAGGTTGGTCTGCACGCCAGCCACCACGGTCTCGCGCAGCATGGCCAGCAGGGACAAGCGCGCTTCTTCCCGCGTCTCGCCCCAGGCAATCAGTTTGGCGATCATCGGATCGTAGAAAGGCGAGACGACGTCGCCTTCGGTAACGCCGCTGTCCACGCGGCGGCCTTTGTCGGCGGTTGGCTCGCGATAAAGCTGTAGGGTGCCGCTGGCCGGGAGAAAGTCGTTATCCGTATCTTCGGCGTACAGGCGCACCTCAATGGCGTGCCCCATCAGCGGCACCTGCTCCTGCGTCAGCGGGAGCTTCTCGCCCTGGGCGACCCGCAATTGCCAGGCGACCAGATCCTGCCCGGTGATGGCTTCGGTGACTGGATGTTCGACCTGCAAGCGGGTGTTCATTTCCATAAAGAAGAATTCGCCGCGCGCGTCCAGCAGAAACTCCACCGTGCCGGCACCGACGTAGCCGATAGCCTGGGCGGCCTTCACTGCGGCATCGCCCATAGCCTTGCGCAGTTCAGGCGAAAGGCCCGGAGCAGGGGCTTCTTCAACGACCTTCTGGTGACGGCGCTGGATTGAACAGTCGCGTTCGTTTAGATAAACACCCTTGCCGTGCTGGTCGGCAAACACCTGAATTTCCACGTGGCGGGGTTGCAATACGTACTTTTCCACCAGCATGCGCGCATCGCCAAAGGAGGACTGAGCTTCCCGCTGCGCTGATGCCAGTGCTTCAGCCATATCCGCTTCGCGCTCGACCACCTTCATGCCTTTGCCGCCACCGCCGGCGGTGGCCTTGAGCAACACCGGGTAACCGATGCGCTCAGCGGCCGTTACGAAGGTTTGCAGGTCCTGCTCGTCGCCATGGTAGCCAGGCACCAGCGGCACGCCGGCCTTTTCCATCAGCGCCTTGGCCGCTGATTTGCTGCCCATGGCATCGATGGCCGAGGCGGGTGGCCCGACGAAGATCAGGCCCTGTTCTTCGCAGGCACGGGCAAAGCCGGCATTCTCGGATAGAAAACCGTAGCCGGGATGAATCGCCTGGGCGCCGCTGGCGTGGGCGGCGGCGAGAATCTTGTCGACCAGCAGATAACTGTCCGCTGGTTTCGCGCCACCCAGGCCGATGGCTATATCGGCTTGTAGGACATGCTGCGCCTGACGGTCAACGTCACTGTGTACGGCGACAGTGGTAATGCCCATCTCTCTAGCGGTGCGCATGACCCGGCAGGCAATTTCGCCGCGGTTGGCGATAAGCAGGGTATTGATCATTTTTGTTCGTCCCACATCATGGCGAAGTTGTGTGTTGTTCTGTGTGCATTATCTTTAGCCTTGTTGCCATTCCGGTTTGCGCTTTTCCAGAAAGGCGCTGAGTCCTTCCTGGCCCTCAGCGCTGACCCGGATGCCGGCAATAGCCGCTTCGGTATAACTGCGGACATCGCCGCTCGGCTCACCATGCTTGACGGTCTGCATCAGTGCCTTGGTTGCGCTCATGGCCTGGGGGCTGTTCAGCAGCAGGTTATCGACCCACTCCTGTAGCGCTACGTCCAGCTTCTCGGCCGGATAACATTCGGCAAGCAAGCCCAGTTCCCGTGCTCGCTCCCCGCTGAAACGCTCGGCGGTCAGGGCGTAGCGGCGCGCCGCACGTTGCCCGATAGCCTGCACCACGTAGGGACTGATCACGGCGGGAAGCAAGCCGATACGCACCTCGGACAGGCTATACAGGCTGTCGTTGGTCCCAATGGCTATATCGCAGCAACTGATCAAACCCAGCGCACCACCAAAGGCTGCTCCATGTACCACGGCCAGAGTTGGCAGGCTGAGTTGCGCCAGACTAGCCATTAGTTGTCCCAGTTCCCTGGCGTCACTCAGGTTGGCCTGGTAATCGAGCTTGGCGCACTCCTGCATCCAGGCCAGATCGGCTCCGGCAGAGAAATGCTTGCCGCGCCCGCGCAGCAGTAGAAACCGCAGCCCTTCGGTAGCCTGAAGCTCGTCCATGGCCGCCAGCAGCTCGCTGATCATCTCGGCATTGAAGGCATTGTTGCGTTCGGGCCGGTTTAGCCAAAGTGTTGCTACGCCGTTGTCGCTGTATTCGAGTTCGATTGTCTTGAAGCTGATCATGGCTTTCTCAATCCGTGTTGTGGCAATCAGCCGCCGGGTGAAGCGGCAGCCGAAGCAATCACATCCTGAACACCCCAAAGCGGGTCGGTACGATAGGCGCGTTCAGCGCGGCGGATATCGCCAGCCCGAGCACGTCGCGGGTCTGCGCCGGATCAATTACCCCGTCGTCCCATAACCGAGCGCTGGAGTAGTAGGGGTGACCCTGCCGCTCGTACTGCTCGAGAATCGGTTTGCGCAGCATCTGTTCCTGCTCGGCGCTGAAGGTATCGCCGGCGCGCTCAGCCTGTTCATGCTTGACCTGCACCAGCACGCCTGCGGCCTGCTCGCCGCCCATCACAGAGATCCTTGCATTGGGCCACATCCACAGGAAACGCGGATCGTAGGCGCGGCCACACATGCCGTAGTTGCCGGCGCCGAAGCTGCCGCCGATAATTACGGTGAACTTGGGCACCTGGGCGCAGGCCACGGCCGTCACCAGTTTGGCCCCATGCTTGGCGATACCGCCGGCCTCGTATTTCTGCCCGACCATAAAGCCGGTGATGTTTTGCAGGAACAGCAGCGGAATGCCGCGCTGGCAGGCGAGTTCGATAAAGTGCGCGCCTTTTTGCGCGGACTCGGCGAATAGGATGCCATTGTTCGCCAGGATCGCGACCGGATGCCCATGCAGGTGGGCAAAGCCGCACACCAGCGTGGTGCCATACAGCGCCTTGAATTCATCGAACTGGCTGTCGTCGACCAGGCGAGCAATCACTTCGCGCACATCAAAGGGCTGCTTGGCATCGGCCGGGATGATGCCGTACAGCTCGTCGCTGGCGTAACGCGGATTGATTGGTGCGCGGCAGTTCAGCTCACCCTGTTTGCGCCAGTTCAGATTGGCGATGCAGCGGCGGGCCAGGGCCAGGGCGTGTTCGTCGTTCTCGGCATAGTGATCGGCCACGCCTGAGGTCTTGCAGTGCACATCGGCGCCGCCCAGATCCTCGGCGCTGACCACTTCACCGGTAGCGGCTTTGACCAGCGGTGGGCCGGCAAGAAAAATGGTTGCCTGGTTGCGTACCATGATCGCTTCGTCTGCCATCGCTGGCACATAGGCGCCGCCTGCGGTACAGGAGCCCATGACCACGGCAATCTGCGGAATGCCCTGGGCGCTCATGTTGGCCTGATTGAAGAAGATGCGGCCGAAGTGTTCGCGGTCGGGGAATACCTCATCTTGGCGTGGCAGGTTGGCGCCGCCGGAATCCACCAGATAGATGCACGGCAGGCGGTTCTGCTGGGCGACGGTCTGCGCGCGCAGGTGTTTTTTTACCGTCAGCGGGTAATATGAGCCGCCTTTGACCGTTGCGTCGTTGGCCACGATCATGCATTCGACACCTTCCACGCGCCCGATGCCAGCGATCAGGCCGGCGGCGGGAACGTCTTCACCGTAGACCTCATGTGCGGTCAGTTGGCCGATTTCCAGAAACGGCGAGCCTGGGTCGAGCAGGGCATCGATGCGTTGGCGGGGTAACAGTTTGCCGCGCGAGAGGTGGCGCTCCTGTGCCTTGGCACCGCCGCCTTCGGCAACGCGCGCCAGCAACGCGTGCAGGTCAGTCACCAGTGTCTGCATGGCCGAGCAATTAGCCGCATAATCTGGCGCATTGCGATTGATTTGACTGTTGAGAATACTCATGGATCATCTCTTTTTATAAGGGCGCTTCTTATGAGGAGGCCTCACCGGTTATGAGGAGGCTTCACCGGGTCTCGTTGAAGAGTTCGCGCCCGATCAGCATGCGCCGTATCTCACTGGTACCTGCGCCAATCTCATACAGTTTTGCGTCGCGCCATATGCGGCCGGTAGGGTAATCATTGATGTAACCGTTGCCGCCAAGGATCTGGATTGCTTCACCGGCCATCCACGTGGCTTTCTCGGCGGTGTAGAGGATCACGCCCGCACAGTCCTTGCGCACCTGCCGGACATGCCCGCTGCCCATGGCGTCGAGGTATTTGCCCACGCTGTAGAGATAGGCGCGGCAGGCCTGAAGGGTGCTGTACATGTCAGCGACCTTGCCCTGAATGAGCTGGAACTCGCCGATACTCTGACCGAACTGCTTGCGGTCGTGGATATAGGGCGTGACGATGTCCATGGACGCCTGCATCAGCCCCATCGGGCCACCGCTCAGCACGGCGCGTTCGTAATCCAGCCCGCTCATCAGCACCTTGGTGCCTTCGCCCAGGCCGCCGAGAATGTTCTCTTCCGGGACTTCAACGTTGTTGAATACCAGCTCGCCGGTGTGCGAGCCGCGCATGCCGAGCTTGTCGAGCTTTTGCGCGACGGAAAAGCCGGGGGTGTCGGTATCCAGAATAAAGGCGGTCATGCCCTTGGCTCCAGCGGCGAGATCAGTCTTGGCGTAGACCACCAACACGTGGCAATCAGGGCCGTTGGTGATCCACATCTTGGTGCCGTTCAGCACGTAGCGGTCGCCTTTCTTGTCGGCGCGCAGTTTCATGGAGACCACGTCGGAGCCAGCATTCGGCTCGCTCATGGCCAACGCGCCGATGTGCTCGCCGGAGATCAGTTTGGGCAGGAATTTCTGTTTTTGTGCTTCGCTACCGTTGCGGTGAATCTGGTTAACGCAAAGATTCGAATGCGCACCGTAAGACAGGCCAATGCCCCCGGCCGCGCGGGAGATTTCCTCCATGGCGATCATGTGCGCCAGGTAGCCCATACCTGAGCCACCGTATTCTTCGGCGACGGTAAGGCCAAGCAGGCCCATGTCCCCGAATTTACGCCATAGGTCCATCGGAAATTCATCTGTGCGGTCGGCCTCGGCGGCGCGCGGGGCGATTTCCTTGGCAGCAAAACCGGCGACTGAATCGCGCAGCATGTCGATGTCTTCACCAAGAAAAAAATCCAGTCCGGGTATCGTGCTCATTTTCTTGTACTCCTGTTCTTGTGGTTTAGAGCTGCGTGGCCTGGATGCGCGCATCCTGGGTGGTAGCATCATGGAATTGAGCCTTTTGCTCATTGCGCCATGCGGATAACAAGCGAGCATGTTGAGCGTGGGCTTGATCAAGATAGCGTTCCTTAACCGGGCCATAGCCACGAACAATGTCAGGTAGGTTGGTCAGCTCGATAGCGATTGGCAGTTTCTCGGCGCTAAGCTTCTCAAGCACCTCGTCAAGAATGCCTTCATAGATTGCCAGCCATTCGCGTTCGACCTTGCGCTCGGCGGTATAGCCGAAGGGGTCGATGATCGAGTTGCGCAGGAATTTCAGACGCGCCAGCAGCTTGAAGCTGCGCATCATCCAAGGACCAAAGCTGCGTTTTTTTGGCTCTTCGCCAGGCTTGGCGTTGTTCATGATGGGCGGAGCCAGGTGGAAGTTGAGTTTGTAGTTGCCCTCAAACTGAGCTTCGATCTTTTTCATGAAATCGCCATTGGTGAATAATCGAGCCACCTCGTATTCATCCTTGGTAGCCAGCACCTTGAAATAATTGCGTGCCACGCTCTCAGTCAGCTTGCCTGGTTCGCCAGCAACCCGCGTTTCAGCATCACGGAACTGCTGCACGCGAGCCAGGTACTTTTCTCCCAGTTTGGCGTTCTGGTACTCGGTGAGGGTGGCGATACGGCGTTGGATGACCTCATCCAGGTTCTGCGACAGGTGCTGTCCGGCGGATTTACTGCTGTTGCTGTCAATCAGGCTGCGTAGGCGTGGCAGGTCGACGGCGGCACGGCGGCCCCAATCGAATGCCTTGAGGTTGAACTCGATTGCCGTCCCGTTGAGCTCAATGGCCTGTACCAGCGACTCTTGCGCGACCGGCAGCCAGCCCTTCTGATAGGCAAAGCCAAGCATAAAGGTGTTGGTGGCAATCGAGTCGCCCATCAGTACGGTGGCGATGCGGCTGGCATCAAGGAAAGTCGATTGCCCCTCGCCAACAGCATCAGCGATCTGCGCCGACATGGCCTGGGTGCGGAACTTCGGATCCGGGTGCGCTTCGAGGTTGCCGCTCTCGGCCTGCATGGCAAAGGTGCGCACGAACTCGCTGGTGATGCTTTCGTCGGAATTCACTACCGCGTGGGTTACTCCTTGACGCAGCTTTTCCAGCGTTTCGTTGTTGGCGCTGACCACCAGGTCGCAACCCAGCAACAGGCTGGTTTCGCCTGCCGCAATGCGTGGCGCATGCAGTTGCGATTGCTCGGCAGCAATGCGGATATGCGACCACACGGCGCCGCCTTTCTGCGCCATGCCAGCCATATCCAGATTCAACACGCCTTTGCCTTCTATGTAAGCGGCCATCCCCAGCAGCGCGCCGATTGTCACCACGCCGGTGCCGCCGACGCCTGTCACTAGAATGCTATAGGGCTGATCCAGCGACGCCATGGCCGGCGTGGGCAGATGCCATTCATCTGCACCGGTGTTGCCTAGCGCCTTGGCCTTGCGCAGCGCGCCACCTTCCACAGTTACGAAACTTGGGCAAAATCCGGACAGGCAGGAGAAGTCCTTATTACACGATGATTGGTCGATGCTGCGCTTCTGGCCGAACTCGGTATCGACAGTCACCACTGACATGCAATTGGATTTGCTACTGCAATCGCCACAACCCTCGCAAACCGCCTGGTTTATGACGACCCTGCGTGCTGGATCAGGAAACTTCCCGCGTTTGCGACGGCGGCGTTTTTCGGCGGCGCAGGTCTGATCGTAGACGATGGCGGACACGCCCTCGAACTCACGCAACTCTTTTTGCAGCTTTTCCATATCATCGCGGTGCAGCACTGGCACGCCCTCAGCCAGGTCCATCACTGATGCGTATTTTTCCGGCTCATCTGTCACTACAGCAATGCGTTTGACGCCCTCGGCCGCCAGTTGCTGAGTGATCTGTGGCACCGTGAGGATGCCATCCACCGGCTGTCCACCGGTCATGGCAACAGCATCGTTGTACAGGATCTTGTAGGTCATCTGGACCTTGGCAGCGACCGCGGCACGGATTGCCAGGATGCCGGAATGGAAATAGGTACCGTCACCAAGGTTGGCGAATACGTGCTTGGTAGTGGTGAATGGCGCCTGACCGATCCAGGCCACGCCTTCGCCACCCATCTGACTGAACGTCTGGGTCTGCGGATAAATCCAAGCGGCCATGTAATGACAGCCGATGCCCGCTAACGCGCGGCTGCCTTGTGGAACTTTGGTGGAAATATTGTGCGGGCAACCCGAGCAGTAATGCGGCACGCGATCCATCAATGCGCCTAGTACGTTTTTGGTGGTGAGCTGTGCCTCGAGCTGTTGTAACCGCAGTTGCAGTCGTTCGTCGGGGTGTAAGCGCAGAATTCGCTTGGCCAGAGCGCGGGCGATGTGTGCCGGAGTCAGTTCACTGATGGCCGGAAGCAGCCAATCGGTGTGGGGCATGCTCCACTCACCCTTGTCGTCGAACTTACCAACGATGCGGGGCCTTACGTCTTCACGCCAGTTGTACAGCTCTTCTTTCATTTGGTATTCGATCATGTGGCGCTTTTCTTCCACCACGATGATTTCTTCTAGACCCTCAGCAAAATGGCGCACGCCTTCGGCTTCCAGAGGCCAGACCATGCCCACTTTGTAAACACGCAGGCCCATCTGCTGCACCTGTTCTGCATCAATGCCGAGCATCTCCAGCGCCTGGCACACGTCCAGATAGGATTTGCCTGCGGTGATGATGCCGATTCGCGCATTAGGCGAGTCCATTACCACGCGGTCGATACGGTTGGCCCGGGCGTAGGCCAATGCCGCATAAAGCTTATGTTCGAGCAGGCGTTGTTCCTGAGCCAACGGTGGGTCGGGCCAGCGGATGTTCAGGCCGCCTTCGGGGATCTGGAAGTCAGGAATGATCGATTCGACGCGGAACGGATCGATATCGACAATTGCAGCGCTCTCAACAGTATCGGCGACGGCCTTCAGCGCCACCCAGCAACCGGAGTAACGCGACATCGCCCAGCCATGAATACCGTAATCCAGGTATTCCTGCACACCAGAAGGCGCCAGCACCGGCATCATCACGGCTTTAAAGATATGCTCAGTCTGGTGAGGCAGTGAAGAGGAGCGGGCGCCATGGTCGTCACCGGCGACGGCCAGGACACCGCCAAATTTCGATGTGCCGGCGGCATTGGCATGGCGGAATACGTCTCCGGAGCGGTCAACGCCCGGGCCTTTGCCGTACCACATACCGAACACACCGTCATAGGTTGCGCCTTCAAAGATGTTGACCTGCTGGGTCCCCCAGATGGAGGTGGCCGCAAGCTCTTCGTTGACGCCTGGCTGGAACTGGGTGTGGCTCTCTTTTAGGTAGTCCCGAGCACGCCACAGGTGCTGATCAAAGCCACCGAGGGGCGAGCCCCGATAGCCGGAGATAAATCCTGCGGTATTCAGCCCAGCTGCCAGGTCGCGCTGGCGCTGCATGATCGGCAGGCGCACCAGCGCCTGAACGCCGGTCATCAGTTGATAGCCGCTTTTCTGGGTATACTTGTCATCAAGCGAGAGGGACGTTCCCATGGCTGCTCATTACCTGTTTTATTCTGTTTTATGGCTACTGCTGTTCACGGTAGGGCGAGATTGCTGGAGTATATGAAGGGGTGCTGGTATCGTAAATTTATAAAAACTAGATACAGGTATCTGAAAAACAAATGTCAAATCATGATATCTCCATGCGCCAGCTGCGCTATTTCGTTGCCGCTGCGGAGACCGGTCAATTTTCTCAAGCAGCGAGCAAAGTGCATGTCTCGCAGTCCGCAATCACCACTGCAGTGATGCAGCTAGAAGAGCGCTTAGGTGTGAAGCTGTTCGAGCGGATGCCTTACGGGGTCAGCCTGACGGCGGAGGGCAACAAGTTTCTCCAGCATGCAAGCCACATCCTCGACACATTGCAGGATGCGCTTAGTGAGCCGTTCTTTCTCAGCCATGCAATAAACGGGGTGGTAAGGGTAGGGGCGTCGTATACGGTGCTGGGCTATTTCCTGCCTAATTTGCTGGCGCGGTTCAAGCGCAGTTATCCCGATGTAGAAATCGATCTGATCGATATGGACCGTGGGAGTATTGAAGCGGCAGTCAAATCGGGTGATTTGGACGTCGGCTTGATTGTGACCTCCAATGCCAGCGACCTCGGAGGCTTGGAGCACAGCGTGCTGATCAGGTCGCGCAGACAACTGTGGCTGTCGTCCAGCCATCCCTTGATGCAGTCGGCATCTATCACCTTGAAGGACATAGCCGGATACGCTTACATCATGCCCACGGTGGATGAAGGTGAGCCATCGGCGCTGCGCTATTGGCATAGCCAGAACCTGGAGCCGCAGGTGGCTTTTCGTACCTCTTCGATGGAATCGCTACGCGGGCTGGTGGCCCACGGTTTTGGCGTGACAATCTTGTCAGACATGCTCTATCGCGCCTGGTCGCTGGAAGGCAAAAGGATTGAAATCCGCCCGCTGACCGATGCTGTGCCGCCGATGGAGCTAGGCTTGATCTGGCGCGAAGGCGTCAGCCTGAACGAGGCTGCCAGTGCCTTTCAGCAGTTTCTCATTCATGCTTGCGGCTCTTGAGGAGCTGTTGCTGGCCAGTCAGGCGCTGGCCGTATTCCTCAACCCTTAGCCGCATTTTCTCTGCGCTGCCTGATTGACTCGGCGAAGTCGCGCTTTAACGTGGGGAAATACGCTATCTGCCCGCCCATGCCGCCGGCAATATCGATAGACGCACCGCTGATGAAGTTCGCGTAGTCACTGGCAAGGAACAGTGCCATGCCAGCCACGTCCTCGGGGCGGCCGTAGCGCCCAAGTGGTACTACCTTCATGACCATTTCATCAAATTCTTCGCGGGTTACGCCTGGCCCCATTTCCTTGAAGTGCCGATCCCACTGGCCGGTATCGATCCAGCCCATGTTCAACGAGTTGACCAGAATGTTGTCCTTAGGTAGCGACATGCCGAGCGATTTTGACAGGGCCACACAGGAGGCGCGGTTGATCACGGACGGGATACCCTCTGGGGTTGGGACTACCCCTGCAAGCGCGTTGATTTCAATAATCCTGCCCCAGCGCTGCTTTCGCATAAAAGGCACTACGGCCTGTACAAAGCGAAAGTGACCCATTTGCAGTATGTTGGCGTGCGCAAGGATGTCTTCAGGAGTGAGGGTGTCCAGATTCCCGCCCTTGCCCTGGCCCGCGTTATTCACCAGTACATCCACACCGCCCCAGGTTTCGGCCACCTCTGCAACGAATGCTTGCACTGCCGCGGTATCAGTCACATCGACAGATCGAGCGATGACTGCTGCCCCACTGCTTCCTAACGCCTTGCCGGTATCTGAAATTACCTGAAGGTCACGCGCACAGATAGCTACTTTTGCGCCGTCCTCGGCAAAGGCTTTGGCTATTGCCCGGCCAATACCTCGGGAGGCACCTGTAATAATTACGCGCTTACCCTTTAAATCAATATTCATACATTCTCCTTGATGATAAAAGGCGCACTTTTGGCCCGCCAGTTATGCCCAGAGGGGCCTAAATAGGCGCGTCGTGGGCCAGGAATAGGTGCGTGACACGTTGGACACTAGAGAAAAATAGAAACACAAATTGAACAAAAGATAAATTTATGTTTAATTTATTGGGTGGATTGATGATTTAAAAAGGGTGGCCGCCCGGTTTCTCGCCCTTTGCGGCAGATTCAATAACGGCTACGCACACTCGGTTTGTGGGTTGTTTGATTAATCTGAATGCAGAATGTAAATCTTGATATGGAATTATGTTATTTGTTCAGCTAGGATGGCTACACGCTGAACTGAGCGCGACAGGCTAAGCCCACCGGGGCTGTGGTTGAAAGGCGCTTGTGGCCTTGCAGCGATACGCGATGTTTCATTAGCCACTGAAAATAAAAACAAGGAACACAGATGAACACTAAAATCAAATTTGGTCATATCGGCTTGGCTCGCAGTGCGCTGGCTCTCGCAGTTATTGCGGCTACAGGTAGCGTTTCAGCCAAGCAGATTGATATAGGCAACCCGGATATACGCCTGCGCTGGGATAATACGGTTCGCTACAACCTCGGCATCCGCACGGATGATCAGGACAGCGCAATTATGAATAATCCCAACTTTGACGAGTCAAACGGCAAGTTTGATAAGGGCGATATCGTCACCAATCGTATCGACCTCTTGACCGAAGTTGACCTGGCGTATAAATGGCATTACGGCGCTCGTGTCAGTGCTGCTGGGTGGTATGACGATGCCTACAATGATCGCTCCGTTGAAAGCAATGTGCCGGGTTATTCGACAAGCTATAACAACGACCGCTACAGCTCTGAGGTCGAGCGTTACGTCTACGGCCCCTCTGGCGAAATTCTTGACGCGTTTGTCTGGGCCAACTTTGATCTGGGCAACACGCCAGTAAACGTTAAAGTCGGGCAACACACGCAGTATTGGGGTGAGGGCCTGTTGTTTGGAGCTCACGCCATATCTTATTCCCAGGCTCCTCTGGATGCGGTTAAAGCTGTAACCAGCCCAGGCATTGAAACCAAGGAGGTATTTTTACCGATCGGTCAGATTTCAGCTAAGGCGCAGGTAACCAATAACCTGTCTATCTCCGGTCAGTATTTCTACGAATGGGATCACACCCGCTTTCCGTTTGGTGGTACTTACTTTGGCGCGGCAGATCCTTTCTTTGAAGGCCCAGACCGTCTGCCTGCGGCCCCAGGATTTAACCTTCAGAGGGCGGATTCCAAGTTTGGGCGTGATGACGCCAACTGGGGTGTAATGGCGCGTTACGATATTCAAAGCCTTGGTGCAACTGTGGGTATCTATCATCGTCAATTTGACGACTACCAGGCGTGGCTGTCCCCTCAGATTGACCTGGCTGCCGGTCAATACCGGTTGGTGTACCCACGTAACGTGAAGCTGACCGGTGTTAGCTACGCGGGCAACATCGGTTCGGCGTCTATCGGCGCGGAACTGTCGTATCGCCAGGATGGAGCCCTAAACGCCACCGGCATCAGTTCGGTAAACAATGAAGGCCCCCGCGGTGATACTTACCATGCTGTGGTAAACGCTGTTTATGGGGTACCGCGCAACTGGCTGGCGAACAACTCGGTGCTGGTAGCCGAGCTGGCGTTCAGTCATCTGGATAAGGTCACCAAGAACGATCAGTTTTACAAGGGGGAGGGTAACGCTGGCTGCACCGACCTTCGCACGCCAGGCATTCCAGGCTCCGGCAGCAAAGAAGATGGCTGCTCGACGCGCAACTACGCAGCCGTCGCTGTGAACTATACCCCGCAATACTTGGCCATCTTGCCTTCCTGGGACCTGTCCATTCCTTTGACCGTCAACTATGGATTGCATGGTAACGCCGCCACTGCTGGTGGTGGTTCCGAAGGCGCGCTGGCCTGGTCTGTGGGTGCATTAATGACTTATCGTCAGCGTCACGACTTTACCTTGCGCTATGCGGATACTGCTGCTCAAGAGAAGAACACCCTCAATGCCAACGGCGCCGAGATGGTTAACGGCAACGGCGCAGTAGGTGGTACCGACCGTGGTTGGGTTTCGCTGACCTACAAGACGTCCTTTTAATAAACATAATATCGGAGCACGTTATGAAACTTCATTTTGCCTTAAGCATCGCCTTGACAGGGATTTCGGCGTATTCATTGGCCGCAGTGCCTGCGCAGGAAGCTGCCAAACTCGGCGAGTCTCTTACGCGTATCGGGGCGATTCAAGCAGGCAATGAAGCCGGTACTATCCCCCCTTTTGAAGGGGGGCTTCGTGAGGCTCCTCCGGGTTTCAAACCGGGCAGCGGTTACTGGACTGATCCCTTCAAGGATGAGGAGCCGCTGTTCCGCATTGATGCCAGCAACGTTGAGCAGTACGCGGATCAGTTGAGTGCAGGGCAAATTGAATTGCTTAAACGCAATCCAGATACCTATTACATGGACATCTATCCGACCCACCGCACCGCAGCTCATCCGGAGGATATTCTCGAAGCCACCGTGCGCAATGCCACAAGCTGTGAGACGTTGAAAGACGGGCTTGCGCTTGAGCCGGAATGTCGCGGCGGAATACCTTTCCCGATTCCCCAGACCGGTCATGAGCTGATCTGGAATCAACAAACGCGTTACAACGATGGCAAGTATGGCACTACCACACGCTCCTCCAACAGTTGGATCGTGGCCTCCAGTGGTACCGTTACAAAAGCCTCCGAACAGTCAACCTTTGTAGAGCGGCCTTACTACCAATCAGATGTAGAGGGTCGTGATCCGCAGATGTACACCCGCGTTTACTCCGTCACCAAAGCACCAGCGCGTCGTGCGGGTGAGCTGACCGGTTATATGGACTTTCTTGATCCAACCCAGCAACCACGTCGCGCCTGGAGCTACACCCCAGGTCAGCGTCGGGTCAAACTTGCGCCTGAGTTTGCTTACGATACCCCAGTTGCGAGTATGGGTGGGCTGGAGCTATTTGATGAACTGTTCATGTTTTCGGGTATGCAGGATCGCTTCGAATACGACCTGGTCGGTAGAAAGGAGATGTACATTCCTTACAACAACTACAAGCTGTACTTTGACTGCGATGCTGACACTCAGTTGATGGAATCCCACGTCAACCCCGAATGCGAACGTTGGGAGCTACACCGTGTGTGGGAAGTCGAGGCAACACTGAAGGAAGGCAACCGTCACGTCTACAGCAAGCGGACTTATTACTTGGACGAGGACACCTATGGTGCAGGGCTATACGACGCCTGGGACCAGGGTGGTCGGCTATACCGCTCCATGATGTTGGGGGGCGTACAACTTTATGATCACGACATCCCTTACATCGTCAAACACTCGATCTATGACTTCAACAAGGGCATGTATGGTTTGATCAATGACGCGCTCAATGGTGGCTATCAGGTCCTTGAAGAGCCACGCTCGGAACGCGAGCTGAACCCTGAAGCTGTCGTTAGCCGAGAGAGCGTTCGCTAACTGCAATTCGATCAAGGCAGCGTTATTTATCCAGGACGGATAAAGCGTTGCCGATCTTACCGGTTGACCAGGTGTGCCTTGGTAAATAAGGTGCTCCCGGGATTACTGAGGATAAAAATAATGAAAGCATCCCACCTGTTCAGTTGCTCTGGCTCTAAATATTCTTCAACCGTGCTGGCCCTTCTCGCAGGAGCTTGCTGCGTCGGGTTGGCGCTTCAGGTGTCCCCTGTATTGGCGTCCGCACAAGCGGAGCAGGCGTCCTCGAGTTTTCATGATCCGTTGCAGCAGTCGGCGCTGACTCAGCTCGGAGCCGCCTCTGAGCCAGCGTTGGCGGTGACTCGCGCTGGCGAAAGTCTTGTCAGCGTCGGCTTGCGCGGTTTGATCATGATTTCAAATGACGATGGCGAAACCTGGACCCAATCTCCGAGTCCCGTGGCGGTCGATCTGGTGCAGGTGTATTTCCAGAACGAGCTTAATGGCTGGGCCGTCGGGCATGATTCCGTTCTGCTGAGCACCACCGATGGCGGGCTTTCATGGGTAGTTCAACTGGATGGGCGCAGTCTCGTTACGCTGCTGAAAAAGCATTACGCGAACGCTTCTGATCTTGATGAGTTTGAAGCGGAAAGCATGCTTAGGGAGGTCGATTTAGCCACCAGCACGTCCTCTGATCCTGACATTATGGCAACGCCTTTTCTCGATGTATTTGTAGACGAACAAGGCGAAGGATATGTGCTGGGCGCTTTTGGTATGCTGCTGCGCACCACCGACAACGGCGCTAGCTGGGAGCCGTGGACGGAACATACCGATAACGACCGGCGTATGCACCTGTACAGCATCGATATGCAGGGCGATGAGGTTTATCTCAGCGGCGAGCAGGGTTTGCTGATGCGCCTGGACCGCGAAGCGCAACGTTTCGTCCAGATCGAAACACCCTATACCGGCACTTTTTTTGGTGTGCGTGTCAGTGACGGCGTGTTGATTGCCTATGGCTTGAGAGGCAATCTTTATGTCAGCCGCGATAGCGGCGATAACTGGCAGCAAGTGAACACGCAGCAGCAAGCCACACTCGTTGACGCGGTCAGCGACGGTGCTGGGCATATCCTGTTGGTGAGTGAGCGGGGCGAACTGATTAGGCTCAACACCGAGACACTGGAAACCGATCTGATTGCAGTGCCCTATTCCGGGCAGGTTTATTCGTCAGCCAAACCAGAAAAGCCCGGAGCACTTATAGTGGCGCAGTTCTCCGGGCCCAGAAAGATAGATATCAGTCAGTTCCAATAACCTTATATATCGCACTTTTGTTCACCTCGTTGGAGGTCTGAGTAATGGTCGCTGAATATAGAAAAACCAGAGATAAAGTAGCGAACTGCAAGCGCAACATGGGCCATGCCAGTAGGCATGCACTCTCCCGATACCTGCTGATGTTGAGCATATTGGTGCCGGTGCTGGTAGCTCCGGCAAATATTGCGATGCAGTTTGAGAACGGTGCTGTGGCGCTGGACGTCAGCCATAGTGGAATGTCCGCTGGTCTAAACGATGTTATGTCCGGGTTGCACTGGCGCTAATACCGCCGCCCTGCAGCCTGATATGTGGAGAAAGTGATGGTCGACCTAAAAAGCAATACCGGGATGCCAGTCGTACGTGACGTCAATGATTTCGATAAGCGTTCTGGTGGACTGTTTGAGCGGATTATATTCAGCCACCGAATATTGGTGCTGATAAGCTGTCTTCTGGTCACTGTCGCACTCGGATTTTTTGCTACCAAACTGGACGTCAACGCCAGTTTTGAGCGGATGATTCCGGTCAACAATCCCTACATCCAGAACTATCTAGATAATAAGAGCGAGTTGCCTGGGCTCGGCAATAACATCCGGGTCGTGGTTGCCAATAAACAGGGCAATATCTACGATCCTGACTACCTGCAAGCGTTGCAGGAAGTCAATGACACGCTCTATCTGATTCCAGGCATAGATAGATCCTGGATGCGTTCATTGTGGATGCCTATTGTGCGCTGGCGTGAAGTCACCGAAGCCGGAATAAGCGGTGGGGCAGTAATGCCGTCCGACTATGACGGCAGTGAGGCCAGCATCACAGCGTTGCGTCGCAACGTTACTCGCGCTGGCCTGACAGGCAGCCTGGTGGCCAATGACACTGCATCGAGCATGATTGTTGCGCCCTTGCTGGAGACCCATCCGCAAACCGGAGAGCCGCTTGATTACAGCGAGTTTTCCGACCAGCTTGAAGAAAAGATCAGATCCCTGGAAAGCGACCAGATCGATATCCATATTGTTGGTTTCAGCAAGCTGGTCGGCGATCTGATCGACGGGCTGCAGGTGGTGATGCTGTTCTTCGCCATCTCCGTGGCGATTGCTGCGCTGTTTGTGTATCTGTACACGCATTGCATTCGCAGCACGTTGCTGCTGGTGGGCATCGCCATTACCGGCGTGGTCTGGCTGCTGGGTCTGATGCAGATTCTGGGCTATGACCTGGACCCCTATTCCATCCTCGTGCCTTTTCTGATTTTTGCCATAGGCTTGTCTCACGGCACGCAGAAGATGAATGGCATTCTCCAGGACATCGGACGCGGCACGCATAAATATGTTGCCGCACGCTACACCTTCAGACGGCTGTTCTTGACCGGCTTGACGGCGCTGCTGACCAATGTGGTCGGCTTTGCGGTCCTGGCGATCATTGATATACCCGTTATTCGTGACCTTGCGTTGACCACCAGTATCGGCGTGACCGTACTGATCTTCACCAAGTTGATTCTGATTCCTGTGGCGTTGTCCTATATCGGCGTAAGCAAGAAAGCGGCGAGATTGGCAATTGAGAAAGATGCAGCCGAGCAGCAGAACAAAAGCTGGCAGGGCAAGATCTGGCAGGGTCTGGATCTGTTTACCCAGCGTAAATGGGCTACTGTTGCCATCGCCGTTTCGGTTCTGCTCACCGGCGTCAGCGCAGTGGTAATGATGGATCTCAAAATCGGCGATCTTGACCCTGGCGCGCCCGAGTTGCGTGCCGATTCGCGATACAACCGTGATAACGCATTCATATCTTCCCACTACGGTCTTTCTAGTGATCAGTTTGCGGTCATTATGAAAACCGAAGTCGATGGTTGCCGCTTTTATGGCCCGTTGCAAACCATGGACAAGCTGGCGTGGCGTCTGCGTCAGACCGAAGGCGTGCAGATCACCAGCTCCCTGGCAGATTCAGTGCGGTTCGTTACGTCGGGAATGGCTGAAGGGAGCGGCAAGTGGTTGACTATCAGCCGTGATCAGGCCATTACCAATGCGTCGGTTGACGCCGCGATGATCTCCTCGCCTGGCATTACCAATCAGAACTGTTCGGTTACGCCGCTGATTGCCTATCTCACCGACCACAAGGCAGAAACCCTCACCCGGGTACTGAACGTGGTGGAGGATTTCAATGAAGAGCACGGTACTGGGCCCGACGATGAACAACCGGTGCAGTTCCTTTTGGCCGCAGGTAACGCCGGCATTGAAGCGGCGACCAATATTGAAGTGCGCAAGGGCATCATCATCATGTACTTCGCGGTCTACGGCGCGACCGCGCTGTTGTGCCTGATCACCTTCCGCAGTATTCGTGCCACGCTGGTTGCGCTTATCCCGTTGATCATGACCACCATTATTGCCAAAGCGCTGATGGTCTGGCTGGGCATTGGTCTAAAGGTCGCCACGTTGCCGGTCATGGCAGTAGGTGTCGGAGTCGGGGTTGATTACGCACTCTATCTGCTTAGCGTGCAATTGGCCGTTCAGGCCCGCGGAGAGTCCTTGGCAGTGGCCTATAGGCGCTCGCTTGATTTCACTGGTCGGGTAGTGGCACTGATTGGTTTGACCATGGCGGCAGGCGTCATTACCTGGGCCTGGTCGCCGATCAAGTTTCAGGCCGACATGGGGATTCTGCTGACCTTCATGTTTCTCTGGAACATGTTGGGTGCGCTGATCTTGATTCCTGCCCTGTCGCATTTTCTGCTCAGAGACGTTGGCGCAGGAAACAATAGCGGAGCGGTCTCTTCACCCGCTGAGGCTCCGGCACCTGTTGCACCACAGCCTGTTCAAACTAAAAGACAGGCAATGGTCGACACCCATTGAAGCGCTACCTGAGGTAGCGCTTGCCAAACACCCGGTTTTTTTCGCTCCCCTGTAAGAAATGGAGATAAAGATGTTCGAATTGTTGATGAGCGCCGACATGATGGTGCCAGACCCGGATGGGATGACCGAATTGCTGGTGGACAAGCTGGGCATCCACAAGCACGAGCGCTGGCGCCAGGCTTTTGATGACCATCCCTATATCGCCCATTTCCTGCGGGTACATAAATCATTAGCGGTGTCGCCGACCCGAGTCGAGCCGCAGTGGCATCTGGATCGCCCCAACCCGGGCGATCCGATGTTCCATGACTTTCTGGAAAGCTTGAAGGAGTACCAGGGTCGCCACCGTCCGATGCTGACTCATTCCATCGTACTGGCGCTGCACGGCGACAAGTTCGATGCTCTGGTCGCAAAACTGATGCGTCGGCGGCTTCCGTTCCGGATGGCGCAACGTACTCCAGACATGCCTTTCGACCGTCTGTGGTTGGGTGCGTCGCCAGAAAAGCCAGTTTATGATCCCATCGTGGATGGCGGATTGTGTATTGAAGTCATGCCCATGGAACCGCTGCAAATGCCGGCCGATACGTTCTCGGTACCTGCGCCACAGCCGCGCGATTCCAAGCCCGGCGATATGGTGCGGGTTTCTGCGCGCGGCTATCTGGTGCGCGACCTGAACGAGACACTTCGCCGCTGCTCGGCCAATCTTGACTGGGAGCCTTCAGGCCCGGTTGAGCTGATCGAGGGCGAAGGCTATCGCCGTGCGCGCATGGGCTTTAGCCTGGCCAATAGCGCCACGCTGGACATCATCGAAGCGACCCGCTGGAACAGTGAAGCCGGTCTGTATCTCAACAGCTGGGGCCCTGGCCCTTATTACATCCGCATTGCGGTAAATGATTTGGCTGCGAAGGCTGAAGACCTGCGGGCGCGGGGTACGGCCTTCAGCTGGATCGAGTCCAGCGATGCGGTGGGCGGCAAGGCGCTGATCAGGATCGATCCGTCTGAGCTCAGAGGCCAGTTGTTCGAGTTCGAGGAGTGCTGATATGAGCACGGAGCAAAGTCAGCCTGAAGTAATCAACGACGCAGTGCAGATGCACTGTGACGGGGCCGTGGGATGGGTGGTGCTCACCCGTCCTGGCCAAATCAACGCCATCAACGATGCCATCCGCGTTGGTGTTCCAGCGGCCCTCAAGCGTCTGGAGAGCAACGATAGGATTCACGTTATAGTGATTCGCGGTGAGGGCGAACGCGGGTTTTGCGCCGGGGCAGACATCAAAGAAAAACGCGGGCCCGAGACCTCCATTCAGGTGCGCAAACGGATGGAAGGCGCCCGCTGGATAGAGGCTATCGATGCGGTCAGCAAACCGGTCATTGTCGCCATTCACGGGTACTGCATGGGCGGCGGTCTGGAGCTGGCGCTAGCCTGTGATATCCGCTTTGCTTCGCCCAATGCTGTGTTGGCATTGCCGGAAACCGGTCTAGGACTGATTCCTGGCGGAGGCGGTACGCAGCGCTTGTGCCGAGTGGTAGCGCCAGGTCATGCGCTTGATCTGCTGCTTACTGGTGAACGTTTGGATGCCGAAAGGGCGCGCCAGATCGGCCTGGTATCGCGGGTGGCGAAAAGCGCCGACACCTTGCTGGATGAAGTGATGGCGCTGGCGTTGCAAATTGCTGGTAAATCACCAATGGCCTCCGTATATGCAAAACGAGCCGCGCGCGCGGCCTCGGAAGTCGACCTGAAAAAGGGCCTGGATCTGGAACTGGACCTGTTTTCGTTGCTGGCCACCACCAAGGATGCCAAGGAGGCTGCTCTGGCCTTTGCCGAGCGTCGCGCGCCGCAGTTCACCGGTGAGTGAAGCTGGGCATCTCCTATCAACTTCAGAGAAGCATAAAATGACAACAGACAAGCTCAAGGATCGTGTAGCCATTATCACTGGCGCTGGTAGCGGCCTGGGTGCCGAGTGTGCGCGGGTATTGGCTTCGCATGGCGCTGCCATTGCAATCGTCGATATCAATCAGGATGCGGCAGCCAGTGTGGCGGCAGAGATTGACTCGGCCGGTGGCAAAGCCATGGCGATACGCACTGATGTATCCAGCGAAGATGAGGTCAGGGCGATGGTCGAGCAGGTGATGAACCGGTTCGGCCGTATTGACGTGCTGCACAATAATGCTGCCGTGCTGGATGTGAATCAGCGCCAAAAAGATCGTGATATCTGTAACCTGGACATGGATGCCTTTGATCGCGCCATCGCGGTGAACCTGCGCGGCGCCGTACTGTGCTCCAAGTATGTCATTCCGGTGATGCTGAAGCAGGGCAAAGGCTCGGTGATTTTTGCCACCTCCGGACTGGGTGCCCAGGGTGATCTGTCCCTGACCGGCTATGCGACAACCAAAGCGGCACTGAACATGCTGCCCAAGCTGGTAGCCGCGCAATACGGCAAACTGGGGGTGCGCGGCAATGCGGTGCAGATTGGGCTGGCGCCTGCGGAAAATGCTCACAGTTCAATGCCGCCAGAGCTGTTGAATATCTTGCGTGATAATCACCTGACGCCTGAGTTGGGCACTCCACGGCAAATTGCTGACGTGGTGGCCTTTCTCGCTTGCGACGAGTCATCTTTCGTAACGGGCACCACTCTGGTGGCGGACGGTGGTTTTGGCAGTCACACGCCATCGCTGGTAGCGATGCGTGCGTTTTTCGAGCAGTCAGGCCGCGGCAGCATGTGACAGCAGTTGGATAGGGCCGGAG
This sequence comes from Halopseudomonas laoshanensis, assembly GCF_008365385.1. GTDB lineage: Bacteria > Pseudomonadota > Gammaproteobacteria > Pseudomonadales > Pseudomonadaceae > Halopseudomonas > Halopseudomonas laoshanensis. The sequence goes on from NZ_QOVF01000001.1 coordinate 401,067, forward strand.
GTGCCGCTAGCCAGGGAGTTTTAGGCCCGGGCTATTTTCTGATGCTGTTGAGAATGAAATTGGCCGAATGTTCACGCCAGATGCGCATGCCTTCTTTGGAGGTAGTGTCAAAGCCGACGAGAACAGACATGGTGTAATGGTTGGTAAATCCACCAGACATCAGCAGTGCCGAGCTGGCCAGGAACAAACGAGCGTCTATATCCGGTTTGAAAACGCCGGCTTTGATGCCGCGTTGGAGCACTGACGAGAATTTGATGGCTAACGCCGGAGATTGACTGGCGAAGCTGTTGGGCCTGGTGTCTGCTGCCTCGTGATAGCGAAGGCCCTCCAGGGCCAGCGCGCCCAGTAGCGGATCTTCCATATATTGGTCAAAGCAGCAATTGAGCAGTGTTCGCAGTGCTTGTTCCGGCGCCAGATGATCTATTTCCAACGCGATCAGCTCTTGCATTATCTGTTGCGAGGCGTCATCCAGAACGGTTGAAAACAGCACTTCCTTAGAACCGTAGTAGTGATAAACCAGTTGCTTGGTCACGCCGGCTTCTCGCGCAATATCTTCTACCCGTGCGCCGGCCAGGCCTTTCTGGGCAAAGATTTGTCTGGCGGCAGCAAGCAGACGGTTCATGGTATCGCGCTTGTTCGGCTCTGCACGGTTTGACGGGTTATTCATATTATTCCGTCTCTGGATTGGGTGGAAATATATACAGGGCGTCGGTAACTTCGGTCGGTGCCTTCCATAGCTTCAGCATATAGCCACAGCATAAAGTATTCCGACAGCGCTGTAATAAATCTGTGGCGTGGGCAAGCAGGCAATTGGAGTAGATATGGATCTTAATATTACCGATCGTAAGGCTATTGTCTGCGCTTCCTCTCGCGGCCTTGGCAGAGCCTGCGCACTGGCACTTGCCGCAGAAGGATGTGAGGTATTTATCAATGGCCGTGACCCTGCCAGCTTAAACCAGGCGGCCGTGGCAATACGTGACAGCACCGGCGTTGAAGTAGTGCAAGTAGTCGCCGACCTCAATAGCGGCGCCGGACGAGCCGCGCTGCTTGCGGCTTGTCCCGCCCCGGACATTCTGGTCACCAATAACGGAGGGCCTCCGCCCGGACGCTACCAGGATTGGGATCTTGGTACCTGGCAGCAGGCTCTGGAAGCCAATATGCTCAGCGCCATTCTGCTGATTCAGGCCGTGGTGGGCGGGATGCGCGCCCGGCAATTTGGCCGGATCGTCAACATCACCTCGGCAATGGTCAAGTCGCCGCGCTTGCCGATGGGCCTCTCAACGGCGGCCAGGGCCGGCCTTACGGCGTTTTCCAAGGCGCTTTCGCTAGAGGTGGTGCGCGATAACGTCACCATCAACAATGTTCTACCCGAGCGTATCGCTACGGACCGGCTTACCTACATGACAGGCCAACTGGCCAAGCACAAGAATATAAGCCTGGAGCAGGCCCGAGCGGAGATGTTGGCACCGGTGCCAGCGGGGCGTTTCGGCACGCCCGAGGAATTCGCCGCCGCCTGCCTTTTCCTATGCTCCAGTCAATCGGGATATATCACCGGGCAGAATCTGCAGCTGGACGGTGGTGCCTACAGCGGCCTGATCTGAGCTCAGCCCTTGCTTCTGGTCTTCCAGTCGGCCGGGGCTTGTTCTTCGGCGGCAAAATCAAGTTCAACGTCCACATCATTGGGGTCTTTGAAGAATACCTGCCAGGTTCGAACATCGCCCGGGGCGCGGATAATCCGATAGTCAATGGCGTGCTGATCTAGCTGGTCCAGCGTTTCCTCCAAGCCCTGCGCAAAGAACGCCATATGGTCGAGCACACCCCGGCGAGGGTTGGGCATATGATCGACGGCAATCACGTGAAGCACCGGATGGCCTTCGGCATAAAGCCACAGTCCCGGCACTGGAAAGGGCGGTCTTGGTCCGCATTCAAGCCCCAACAGGTTTTCATAGAAGTGTTGCGTCTGCTCGAGCTGGTCGGTAACGATAGTGAAGTGGTCCATTCTAAGAATCATGCTGTGCCTGTCGTAATCAGAAAGGGGTTTAGCGGTCTGCCCAGAGGGTGGCTTAAACCGTCAAAAAAACATGGCTGGCCTTGGCCTCATCTTGTGTTCGCGAGCTGCTTGGTGTGATAGGAAGTTTGGGTTCGTTCGTTGTAAAGGGCAAGTATTCCAGTACTCCGATTAAGCCCTGATAGGGCAAATTGAATATTGGTTTTTCCAATACCTTAAATCATTATTTATGGGTTGTTTAATGAGGATGATTGGTTAGTCTGAAAGTTGAATAAAGCGGTTCCCAATAAAAATAATCGCTGAGAGTAAATCCATGTATTCAGTAAATTATGATGAATATGATCCGGCGGCTGCCGGGGAGTTTCTGACAGAGTCTCGATTGGTGGATGCCGGTTTTGATATTCATATCCAGCATGCTCATTGGTCGAACTCTGGCACCGCGGTGATTCAGGCAAAGGAAAGTTGCCTGCTGCGTTTGGTCCTGCCGACACCCGCTAGACGCTGGTCACCTTTTTCGGATAACAAGGGGCGCTTTCCCGCACTCAATTGTGACTTCCAATCGCTTGGGCAAGTGCTGTTTTTGCCACGCGATACAGAGTTTCAGTTTCGTCACGGGGTGTCGGAATACAAGGCCATGATCTGTCTGTTCGACCCAAGTATCATGGGGCCGCTGGCCGGCATCCAATGGCAATGGGACGGCTGCTTGAGCGACAGCATGCTGAATCTGGAAAATCCCTTTCTGCAAATGTCGCTGCAGCGTCTGGCGCAAGAGGTTGCCGCCCCTGGTTTTGCCAGTGAGCTGCATACCGAGTGCCTGTTGACCAGCATCGCACTTGATTTGCATCGGCAGTTTTTGAGTTCGCAGGTCGGCACCGATTCAGGAAAGCTGAGCTCGCAACAGCTGAAAACCTTGCGTGAACTGGTCGAGTCGGTACCCGAGCAAAGCAATTCCCTAAAACAGCTTGCGGATGTACTGGATATGCCCGCCAGGCGCCTGTCAGAGCAGTTCAAAAGCACCACTGGCCTGACGCTACGCCAGTATGTAGCGCAGGCCCGCATCCGCCGGGCAAAGTCGCTATTGCTGGATCGCAGCATGTTGATCAAGCAAATCTCCTACCATACCGGGTTCCTCAGCCCGGCCTCCTTTACGGCAGCTTTCCGTAAAGAGGTCGGTATGACGCCTGAAGCATTCCGCCAGGTGCACCAATAAACTGCTGCTTAAAAAGCAGGCGCGGCGTCGGTGTCTGTCTGCCGAAAAACAGGGTAGCTTCCGAGCAACAGCAGCATCAATGGGCCGACAACAAAGCAAACCGTGCTGAAGATGAGCAGGCCTGAATAGTCGCCCGTCATGCTGTAAAGCGCGCCGAACAGCAGCGGTGCGGCGGCGGCCCCTGCGGTAATCAATCCTAGATGGATGCCGAATAGGCGACCGTAATCGCGCATGCCGAAATACTTGGCTATAAGAAAGGCGGCGATATCAAACTCCGCTCCGGCGCCAATACCCACTAGCATCGTCGCCAGAACATAAAGCGCCGTATTGCCGCTGCTTAGCGCGAAAATAAGACAGGCAACAGCGGGCATGAGTAGCGCTATAGAAGCTACGCCTGGCGCCCACAGGCGGTCAATCAGATAGCCTACGACCAGGCGTCCGAAGATCAGCGAGATACCAAAGGCGCTAAAGATCTGCCCGGCCTCGACGGCGCTAAGACCACGGTCCTGGAGCAGCGGGATAATATTGGTCACCAGTCCGACTACGCAGGCCACTACCAGAGTCATAGACAGATTGCACAACCAAAAACGCCAGGATCTTAGTGCCTCTGCTAACAACATGCCGCCTGCGGCGTTCTGGGATATGGGCTGCTTAGCGGTTACCGTGCCACTTTCAACTCTAACCGGCAGCAACCACAGTAAGGTCAATGGCAGTGCAATCAGCACCGGCAGCAGCGACAGCGCGATGAATCCGGCTTGCCAGTTCCAGGTTGAAACCGACCAGGTAATCAGCAGCGGTAATCCGGCTGCGGCGAGCCCTGAGCCGCTGAGAATGATGGCCAGCGCCAGCCCGCGATTTTCCACAAACCAGAGATTCACCAGGTGGGACCAGGTAATCTGCAAGGTGCCTAAACCCGCTAGCGGGACCAGGAAATACCCCAGATACAGGCTCCATATCGTGGTTTTTACCTGGGTGAGTAACACCAGGCTGATTGACAGCGCGATCAATGAAAGGATGGTGACAATACGTAGGCCAAACTTCAGGTTGAGCCAGCCCGCCAACTGAGCGGCGACTATGGTGCCGAGCGACAGAGCAGTGATGGCGGCCTGTAATTCACTTCTGCCCCAGCCCAGTGCCTGCTCTAGCGGGATCATCATTGAGCTGAAGCTGTATAGCAACAGCGAGCTGGAGCTGGTCGCGACGCCTACCACGGCAAGAATGAGGATCTTCCAGCCGATCTTGAATTCTCTGTTATCGAACTGTTTCATGGTCTATGCCCGTTCAGGATAATGTCAGATGAGGCGGTACTGCGTCAGTCGTTGCCAATAAACTGAGCCGCCTCGGTACTTTTGCTTATCACGTGATCTCGCCTCAGGCTGCCGGGTGACGCTTCGCCCGCCGGAACTGCAAGATCTTCAGGATGAATGAGCGTCGGCCCGTTCCGCAGTTGCTGCAGAGCCAGGCAGACGATGTCGTCCGCCTGCGGCAATGGCATGGTCATGGCATTGGGAATATTCAATCGCTGCATGGTTTCTCGCATCGTTGGCGTATCCACGGTGCTGACCAGTAGATTGAGCACGTCAACGCCCTGGTCCTTCCACTCAGCCCACAGCGATTCACCCAGATTCAGCGAAAAGGCCTTCGTTGCGGAGTACATACCCAGCTTGCGCACACCACCGAGAGCGGCATGTGAACCCACTAGCAGCAACCCGCCGCGGCCCCGCTCTATCATCCGGCCGCCAAATGCGTGGCTGATGTCCATGACTGTCTGCGTGTTCATCCTGAGCAGCTTCATCCACTGCTCGGCATCGGTGTTTAGAAACTGGCTGATAAAGGGGTCACCGCCGGCGTTGTATATCACCAGGCCGACCTGACGGGTGCCGGTGGCTTCCAGCAGCCTCGCGGTAGCATCCGTTGCCGACAGGTCCTGTTTCACGCATAGCGCCTGAACACCGTGTTGCGCTTCAATCTCGGCTTTCAGTGACTCAAGCGCTGTCTCGTTTCGGGCAACGAGAATGCAATTCAGGCCCTGCGCTGCGAGCTGGCGCGCGAAGGCTGCACCGATGCCATGGGATGCCCCCGCGATAAGCGCCCAGTTACCATATCGCAGTTGAAATGTGGGCTTATCGTCCAGTCGGTTGATCCGCCTTACCGGAATACCCGCTCTGAAACGCTCTTTGTGCAGGCTCATAGCGGAGGAAGATCAATATGACTGGCTGAGGCGCCAATAGCCGTGCTGCCGAACACCTGAACGCGTCGTTCAATCTGCGAAGCAAAAAGTGTTAACAGGGGTAGGTCATGCTCGGCCCCCGCTGTGGTAACGAAGCTCTCCAGTGCAGCCTCCATTTTCTGATGATCTTCAAAGCGCTGGCCGAGCAGTGCTTGGGCTTCACGCATATCCTGGGCCTGCAGCTCCAGCATCATGGCGTCGGCCTTGCCTAGATATTCAACGATCTTGCGCACGGCGTTCAGCTTGGTGCTCTGGAATGGATCAGTCACTTCGACCTGTTCAACCGCATCGCGGAGCATGCTCAGCAGTTCGGCGTTGGGTCCGGTTGGTTTGATCGAGCTTGCTGGCGTCTCGATTGCCACGCCCATTGATTCCGCCAGGGCATGGACCACTACGCGGCGCAGGGCAATGTCGAATTCAATATAAGTATCGTGGGGGTCTCCCGGTTTTGGCGTCGCGACCGTCGAGGAGAACTGCATGGTGCTGACGGTGGAGAACAATGTGGTATGAAAGCGCACCACGTCGGGTTCGGGCGGTTCGCCGCTGACCTGCTGATAATATTCGTAGAGCTGCTTGAAAGGCGCTCCGAGCGGTTCGTAGTTGTCCCGCATGCGCGCGGATGCCAGATCGGCCAAGGGATCGCCGATCATCGCGAATTCGAAATCATAGAGGGTGGTCAGCTTGCCGTTCTCGAACAGATACTGCCCCGAGTCGTACTGCACCAGGCTCGGTTTGCTGCGATGCTGCGGGACGTTGCGGCGCAGCCAGTTGAGGGCAAATTCCAGCAGCGGCTGCGGTCGGGTTTTATTGCGCGCGTAAAGCGGGTAATAGGCATCTAGCCCGGCCAGCGAAATGGCTTCGGCGCCCTCGGGTAGCGCGATGCCCTTGGCCACAAAGTCATCCAGTGGCAGCTGGTGCATGGCGACCATGGCGTCTATGTATTGTTTGGCCAGGCTCAGACGCTCAGCGTCGTCGCTGGCGGCGGAAACGTCTCGGGTGCCGGGTACAGCTTGCATGACGATGGCTAGCGGGTCCTCGCAGAAGCCATAGATATGCGGTACTGGAACGCCCTGCTGACCGAGCAGCGCGAGAGTATCCGCTTCGCGGCGCAGATCATCCGGAAACGGGCTGACATCGCCGCCGCGGTCGCCACGGATGTGTAATTTGAGTATTTCATTGCCCCGCTGCAGTTCCATGTTCCAGGCAGGGCGCCAGCGCGGTAGCCGGTCTGTGCTGACCACCGTCCCGCCCAGCAGCGTTTCGATGAAATCCCGTATTTTCTGCTCGACCAACTGCTCGCTACCGGCATTGTCTAAGGCCATGTTCATTTTTACTCCACGAATAAGCGTCTTCGGCCTAGCAGCGCCAGGCCGTGTAAATAAATAAAGTGTGCTCAGGTCTTTGCGGTAGCCAGTTCCGGTCCGCCAACCTGATCCAGCGATACGCCCTTTTTCTTCGCCAGGTCGGCGGTGTCGAGGTATTCGCGCCATGCCGTGATTTTGCCTTCAGCATTTAGCTCGTAAACCGCGACCATGGAATGCGGCATCGCTTTGCCGCTGGAGACGGCGTAGTCATCGCGTTCGGTCATGACGATGCTGTCCGAGGACACGATGTTGCGGATAACGCAGTGGTTGTGGGTGACGTAGCTCATTTGCCGCTGGATCTCGTCGCGCAACGCAGCGCGGCCGCGAATTACTGGCCCGCCGGGCACCCAAAGCTGCCAGACGGCGTCCTCGCTCATCATGTTCAAAATAATGTCCAGCTGCGGTCGCGATTTAGCGGTGCCGTCGCCCCAAGTGGCGCAGAATTCCCTGATGATCTGTTCTTGTCGTAAGCCCATGGCATAAGTCTCGTCGGAGTAGGTTGAGGTTCGTGCTCAGAGGTAGGCGCGGACGACCGGGACCATGGGCGTTCCGCAACTCATGCCGCCGTCGACACGCATCAGGGCGCCGTTCACATAGCGCGCCTCGTCGGAGGCGAGGAACAGCGCCATATTGGCGATATCTTCCGGCTCACCCAGCTGTGGCACGTTCTGCAAGTCGAGGAAGGCGCGGGTCATCTCTTCATTGGCCCAGCCTTCAAGCGCAGCGGTACGGATCACGCCGGGCAGGATCGCGTTGCAGCGAACCCCCTGCTTGCCGAAGGTGGCGGCGATGGTTTGCACATACCAGTTGAGTGCCGCTTTGGAAGCGCCGTAACTGAACTGGGCGACTTCCCCGGCAATCGAACTGGTGGACGAGGTGAAGATGATCGAGCCAGAGGCTTGCTTCAGCATGTGGGGCAGGGCGTGCTTGCAGGCAAGCACGCCACCCAGCACGTTGACGCGCATGTTGGCGTGGAACAGCTCTTCATTGAAGTTGATGAAGTCCACATCCCGCGCTGTGTCTGGATTCTTGTTGACCGCGTTGTTGAAGAGGATGTCGATGCGGCCGTAGGTCTCGATGGTGGCGGCTATCATCTGCTTGAGATCGGACTCCTGACCAACGTCAACCTTGAGCGCCGTCGCTTCGTTGCCCGCCGCCGTGATGCTGTGCACGACGCGCTCCGCAGCGTCGGCGTAGAGGTCGGTCACTACAACCTTGGCGCCCTGAGCGGCAAATGTGATGGCGCTGGCGCGGCCAATACCGCTCCCGGCGCCGGTGATCACGGCTACTTTCCCTGCAAGTCTGTTCATGGAAGTCTCCAGTCTGGAATCAGCACAGCGTTAACGGCTTTGGCCAGCGGCGATGGTTTGCGGATTGGCTTCGCGCTCCATAATCGGCGCCTCGCGGTAGCGCGTTGGGCCGTTGCCGAACATGCCGTACTGGCTGCGGGTAAAGTCGTACAGCGAGTAGGAATCCTGCTGCGGATTATTCGGGATGCCATAGGCCTGAATGTTGTATTGCGCGCCCGAGCGGAACATCTCGCCGCTGTCATCCCAGGCGTCGTACAAGGCTGCGCCGAAGGTATCTTCGTCAATGTAGTAACGGCGGGATTTCTGTGCGTGCCGCACACCTTCCTTGCGCTCAGCTGAAACAACCCAGGCGCGGTGCAATTCCCAACGCTCGCAAGCTGGGTTGATGTGGTTTTCCATCAGTTTGGTGTCCATGTCGCAACCCCATTTCAACTGGTAGTTGCTGTAGGGCAGAAACATTTCCTTTTTGCCTTCCAGCGTCCAGTTGAAGCGGTCCATTTTGCCGGAGAACAGAAAGATTTCGTCGTAGAAGGACACACTGCCGAACGCGGCATTGGGCGTATCGTAGGAAAACTCCGGTGCCTTGCGGATGCGCCGCTGCCCAGTCGAATAGCTCCAGGCGTAGCGATCATTTTCCACTGGATCAAGGTGATCCCAATAACCGGAGGCGGTGCCCGCCGTACGAGCCGGAGCGACGATGCGCGACCAGATCCGGCTCGCGATCTTCGGGTCACGTCCTTCCACATCCAGTTGATAAAATGGTTTTTCACCGGTGGAGCGGTTGGTGTTGGTCAGGGTCACGCGCCCCTTATTGACCACATAGGCGCTATGATTCCAGTTCCAACCGTTGACGCCCTGATAGTTGAGCAGGTAGTTCCACATGGCCTGCTCGCCGCTCTGCGGAATCGGAAAGGGCAGCCCGCCACGGCAGGCTTCACTGACGGATAAACCGTCGTGCAGCGATTTACACTCCGGGTTGCCCGCGTTATTCACGGTCGCCGCTAGAAAGGACTCGGGGAACGCCGCCGTGCGGTGGGTCGGATAGATGTCCATGTAATAGGTATCCGGATACTGCTTGAGCAGCTTCATTTGCCCGGCAGAGAGCTGGTCGGCAAATTCGTCGGCGTTCTCGGCACTGATGCGAAAAAGTGGTTCTTCATCGGCGAAGGGATTTGGCCAGGATCCGTCGGCTGGCTTCAGGCTGGCGGGCACCTCCAGGCCGCCGGTGTAAGCGGGAATGGTACCGGCCTCATTACCAGAGGCTATCGCACCAAAGCGGGTAAGGTCCTGGCCCAGGTCATCGGCGGTCCATGTCTCGTTACCCAGCGCCGAGGTAGCTATGACCGCGAGCAAGCTGATTGCAATCTGATTCATCTTCATGGAGTACTCCCAATTTTATTGTTATGTCTGATGGTCGTTGGCCTAGAACGCAGTGCTCAGGGTCAACGATACCCAGTCACGATCGGAGAGGCCGATGCTGCCGTTACCCCCTACCACGGTGTTTCCAACGCCTGGAACATTGCGGGTGATGGTGTCGGAGCCATAGCCGATGTAAGACAGGCTGATGTCATAGCGCTCGTCCAGCACGCCTTTGATGCCCACCTTGAAGTTGTAATCGCCCTCGTTGCCACCGCCGGTGGCAGCATTGCCGGAAAGACCGTAGTTGAGGCTCATAGGCGCGGAGATATTCCAGCCGGGCAGAGCGCCCAGCCACTGCGGGGTAAAGTTGATCGCCAGCCCGGCATAGTTGCGGGTAGCACAGCCCCAGTCCTTATCCTGGTTGACACAGCCGCCATAACCTTCGCCGCGGAACTGATCGGCATTCTCGGTGACTTTGTCCAGATGGCTATAGGCGACCTCGGTAATCAGCGAGCCGGTGTCCCAAAGCGGTGTTGAAGGCAGCAGCCAGAGCGCGTTGGCGACCATGTGCCAGGTGTCGCCTCGCGCGCCTTGGTTGTCTGCCAGATCAAATCGGCTGGATATCAGCGAAGCGTTTTCACGATAAGACAGGTCAACACCCACCGACGCACCGCCGAGTACCGGCCCCGCTGACCAGCTCAAGCCGTAGAGCTTGATGTCTTCGGCGTAAATATAACGGGCAGAGCTGGGCCCGGTTTGCAGGCCCCAGGGGGTGTAGTCATCAAACTCGCGGTAGAACGCGCTGATATCCGATTGCATGAAATCGAGGCTGTAACGCGCCATGACGCCCCAGTTGCCGCGGTTGTCGGGTTCTAGCGGGTCTTCAATGGGAAAGGCAAAGCCGGGGGCAACGGGCAAGCGGTCCGGGCCTTGCAGAGCCACGTCGGCAGAGGCCAGGTAGGTTCCGCCTTCAGGTGCGCGCGTTGAATCCCATTCAAGGAAATACTGTGCCGCGAGGGAGAGCCGATCAGTGACCTGGGCCTGGCCTGAGATTTGTGCCAGCGGCAGGAATACCTCGCGGGTTTCAGTGCCGGGATTTGCCTGAGCCTTGCGGCCATCCAGAGGGGCTTGCGAATAGGAAACAGCGTGCCCGGGGATCAGCAGACCGTTGCCCCAATAGAGAGTGTGACGTCCCGCACGCAGGCTGACCGGCGCATCGCCGAGATAAAACCGGGTGAACAAAAACGCATCGAGCAGCTCACCGTTCAAACCCTGGTGGTAGCGCTTGGTGTGGGATGAGTAGCGATCACCGATATAGCTGCTGGTACTGGGTCCGGCAGGCGCACCTGGATAGTAGATGTTGCCCGGATTGGTCTCGATATCGGTATCGGCGTAGGCCTGATCGTACCAGGCCGCACCACTGATGCGCAGGCCATGGGTTCTCTTGTAAGCCAGCTCCAACTCGCTCATCACATCCAGACGGTTGGTTACCACGTCACCGCGATCAAACTTGTAGTTTGATTCGTCATAGGTAGCGTTGTTGCCCAGTGCGTTGTCGCGGCCTTCGGCGCGCACGCCCAGGTTGTAACGAATGGTATTGTCCCAGCGGCCGCTCAGGTCGGGATTGCCGGTATCGAATTCTGCTGCCTGAATACTGCTGACACAGGCAAGCGAGACTGAGAGTCCTACAGCCTTGCTGAGTAATGAAAACTCTGGCTTGAACATTGAGCTTCTCCGTTGATCTTGTTTTTATAATCTGACCGTTGTCAGTAAACGTCACGGGGGCGGAGGGGACAACGCGTAGGGCTATCGCTGAACTGTCTGTACCTATCGATGAACTGCGTTCGGCGCTGAACCCGGCCAAGTTGCTGGGCGAAGCGAGGTCAGTAAGAGCAACCCGGCCTCGCCTTTTCAATAGCCCGCCTCAGCTCTCCTGTAGCCAAGTATCCATGGCCTGCCAGACCTGCAGCCTTGATGAAGCCATGTTGTGCATATGGGCGGCGCAGCCGATGAGAGTGACCGTGCTGTGAGAGGCGAGAGGATAGAATGCTGCTTCGCGCTGCGGGTCAGGGCTGACATCGACTTCGCCGTACAGCAGCATGACCGGGCAACCAATGGCCGCGGCTTCGCGCGTCACGGCACCAGGGGTAAGTGCAGCCAATGCGAGGGTTACAGGCGTCAGGCCGGCGTGCTGATTATCACGTTCGATCAGCTGCTCCGGGACATCAGGCAGGTGAAAAAAGCCGCGCATGGGTTGCCGGTCAGTTGCGATGTAACCGCCCGCAGCAAGACTTGCTTGCACGCTGGCTACGTCAGTGTCGCCCAGCTCCAGAGGCAGGTTGCTCCAGCCCGCTACAATCAGCCGCTCAAAGGTTTGAAAGCATCCCTGTTGGTAAACTGCCAGCATTCCGCCCATGGAATGGCCCAGCCCGGATAGTCGCAACGTGCAATGCGGCGGTAGCTGCAGCCATTCGCCTTCCAACAGTCCAGCGGCGGTTTGCCGTGTGGCAAAGTCGCTGGCAGCGGCAATCATTTCCAACGTTAGTTGGTTCTCGGGTTGCGGCATACTGCTGGCGCCCATACCGAGGGTGTCGATGGCCAACACCAGATAACCGCGCCCGGTCATGTATCTGGCAAAGCTATAAGAAGGATCCAGATAATCAGGATGATAATAATCACTGGAACAACTGCCACCATGTAGGCACACCAGTAGGTCTACCGTGCCGTTGTTAGCAGTCAGATCATCTGCAGCGAAAAGTTGGCCAGACAGGGTGACGGGCGTGGAGTAGGGTGTGAGATGGCTGATGTTCCACGTCAGTTTGATTTTCTGCATGGTGGGGTCCTTTCAGGAAACAAAAAAAAGCCCTTCAGCGGCGTGGGCAACTGAAGGGCTCAGAGGGGCGATCAATTAACGCTGAGATTCACGCGATACGATCGCTTCGGGGTTGAGCTCGCGCTCGCTTCTGGCTTCGCTCAACACGCGATAACCACCGGTCATGCCGTCGTTGATAATGCCGTACATGCCTTTGTTGAAATCAAATATGGTGTGTTTGACGATATAGGGAATGTCGTGATCATAGAACTGCACGCCACCCATCATCATTGAACGGTACAGCTCGCCGTTCTGATCCCAGGCATCGTAGAGGCCAGCGCCGAAGGTATCTTCATCAAGGTAGTAGGTGCGCTTGCTGTATACGTGGCGCATACCAGGCTTGAGCGTTGCCTCCACTTCCCAGACGCGGTGCTTTTCCCAGCGCTCGCATTCCGGATTGGCGTGCGCTGTCCGGAACTGGTCATCACAGTTGAAGTAGAACTTGTATTGGTTGTATGGGATCAGCATTTCCTTGCGGCCAACCAATTTGAAATCAAACCGGTCCTGCACGCCGGAGAACATGAACAGTTCATCAAACAGTTCCAGACCGCCCATACTGCCAACTGGCGTGTCGTAGTTGAATTCCGGGGCAAGCTTCACGCGACGTTGACCGGGTGTATAACTCCATGCTCGCCGTGGCTGAGCGGTAGGGTTGAGGAAGTCCATCAATCCTGTCAGTTCGCCGGCCTTGCGCGCTGGCGCTTTGGTCACCGAATAAACGCGGTAGAACAACTCAGGATCGCGGCCGGGGATGTCAGTCTGGTAATAAGGCCGCTCGACAAAGGTTGCCTGGTTGGCTGTACGAGTAACAGAGCCGTTACGATCGACTACCCAGGTATCGGATGAGGAGGTAGTAGTACCAAACTTGCCGTCGTTATAGCGCACCAGCAGGTTCCACATCATTTCATTGCCGTTTTGTGCTATGGGAAAGGGAATTCCGCCGCGGCAATCGGCTTCGAGCGCCAAACCTTCATTGGAGGTATTACAGGTGGTGGCATTCCGGATACTTGCCTCTTCCACTTCCTTTGGATAGGCCGCTGTGCGGTGGGAAGGATAGATATCCATATAATATTCGGGATTGCGCTGCAGTACTTCCTTCTGACCGGCGCTCAGCAGATCAGCGTGCTCAGCCATGTTCTCTGAGGTAATGCGATATAGCGGCTGCTCGTCCTTGAACGGGTTGACCCAGAAGCCGCTGTCAGGCTGGAAGCCTTCCGGAGCGTCGCGCAGCCCGCCTTCATAGGGAGGAATTGAACCGTCCGCATTGCCTGCTTGAATGGCTCCCACCGCTGTCAGGCTTTGCCCTAACTTCTCTGCCTCTTCGGGGCTCACAGCCGCAAAGGAGGCGGCAGATAGTCCGCCCAGTAACAAACCGATAGCAATATTCAGTTTCATGAACGTTCTCCGTTATTGATGTTGTTAGAACGAGATTTGCTGGAGCAAAGCCGGCCATAGGTGGCGCTGGGCTGACCCAGAGCTCCGCGACCATCGCAAGTGTTCCATGATTGATTGGGGGTAGTGATGGGAAAGCGTGGGCTGCACTGGCCGAGCAGCGTCTGAAAAGACACTGTTAAACGTGCTGACCATGACAAGCGTCCGGAATGATCCAGATCTGTGCTCATTTTTCTGTCCTTTTATTTTTATTTTTTAGCGGCTAATGCTTTTAACGCAGCGTAGAAGGACGTCGGAAAGTCATTCGAACTGTCAGCAATGCCTGAGTAAACCGTAGCAGAGATCCTTTTTTAATTCCATATGCAGATTAATATTCTGCAATAAGAATTGTAAGTGCTATGGTAAAAACACACCTGTTGGCGAAATCGGTGAGCAGTGCCAATCGTTTTACTCAGGGTAAAACGGTTGCGCAGCACCTGGGCAAGCTTTGTTATAGGGTGCTCACCAGCTTGAAAAAGGGATACAACCATGAATAACAACAAGACAGATTTCGACGTAATTATCGTAGGTGGCGGCACCAACGGCCTGTCGGCGGGCTGCTATCTCGGCCTGGAAGGGAAAAGGACGCTGGTGCTGGAGGCGCTCGACAAAGTGGGCGGCATGGCATCGTCGGGGTATCTGATCCCTGAAGCCCCCGAGCATCTGGTACACCCCTGCGCTCTGGACATGATGTCGATGCGTGTTCATTCCCACATTCCCCAGGAACTGGACCTTGAGCGCCACGGATTCAAGTCCATCGAGCTGGCGCCAGGGTACGTTTATCTGCACCCGGATGGGAGCTCGCTGGTGTTCTGGCGAGATCGGCTGAAAACCGCTGCGGAGATCAGGCGCTACAGCAACAATGACGCTCAGGCGTTTCTGGAGTTCATGAACGTTATCGACATGTTCCTGGAAATTGCTCTCCCAATGATGCGCGTTGATCCGGCGAAATTGAACTTCGGGGCCAAGCTGAAAGTGATAGGCAGCGCCCTGAAAAATCGTAAGCTCAAGCCTGAATTGATGGGTCTGCTGACCGGCTCCGCGCATCAGGCAGCACGTGAACGCTTCGAGCACCCGGTCACCATTTCCGCGATGTGCGCCCTGACTGGATTGGCCGGAGATATCACCGCTGATGGCGGCGGTATCTACTATGCCTTGCTGGGCTTTCTTCACCGCTTTGGTGTTGGTCGGGTGCTCGGCGGGATGCAGCAACTGAGCAATGCCATGCGCTCCAGGCTCGAAGAATTGGGCGGGCAGGTCATTACCTCTGCAACCGTGACGGAAATCGTCTCCAGCCAAGGAACGGTGAAAGGCGTCAAGCTGGCCGATGGACGCGAGTTCACGGCCCGCTCGGTCATCGCCGGCTGCCATCCTAAAGTGGCTTTGGAAATGGTGACGGCTGGCGAAATGCCCAGGCACCTGCTCACCCGTATCGCCATGGCGCCAGCCAATGCCAAGGGCTCAGGGCCGCTCAAGGTGGATGTGGCGCTGGACGGTCAGATTTCCGTGCCGCGCTTCGAACAAGCCCGGGGCGACGGCGTCGACCTGCGCAAGACCTGCCTGCTGATCGGTACCGAGGAAGCCGTGCTGGAAAGCTTTAGCGCCTGCGCCCGGGGTGAAGTACCTACGCTACCGTATATCACCATGGCCACTCCAAGCGCTGCGGATCCTTCCCAGGCTCCGGCCGGCCAGGACGT
This sequence comes from Halopseudomonas laoshanensis, assembly GCF_008365385.1. GTDB lineage: Bacteria > Pseudomonadota > Gammaproteobacteria > Pseudomonadales > Pseudomonadaceae > Halopseudomonas > Halopseudomonas laoshanensis. The sequence goes on from NZ_QOVF01000001.1 coordinate 416,548, forward strand.
GGTCTACATCTACCCGCCGGTCATGCCGGTCAACCCGAAAGCGGGCTGGGATAACATCAGGGAAGCTGTTGCAGATCAGGTCATCGATCAGCTCTCGGCCTATGTAGAAGGCATCAAGGGGCATGTCATAGGTCGGCGGATCGAAGCCGCGCCGGATTTTACCGCACGTCTGAACACGGTGAATGGATGTGTCGTGCATATCGACACCACCTCTATGCGCTCCAGCACCATGCGCCCGGCTCACGGGCTGGGCGGCGATACCCTGCCGGTCGCAGGCTTGTATCTGGGCAGTGCCGGCATTCATCCCGGTGGCGGCGTGAATGGCATGGCTGGCCGTCTGGCAGCCAAGCGCGTGGCCAGTTATCTGGCGAAGAACCCCTAACGATCAAATAACAAAAATTACATTCTTAACAGGAGGACACCCTATGTCACTCGCAGCCCAGGAACTTGACATCGAAGCCGCCTACCATGCGGTCTCGGACACCTATCTTGGTTCGGACGTCGATATCCATGGCCTATGTCGGGACAAGCGTCACAACGAACCGGTAATGCAAGGCGACTTTGTTGACACCTACCTCAAGGTGCCGACCAATGCTGGCGCCAAGGCGGCCAAGTGTGCAGTCACGTTGTTCAAGTACAAGGACATAATGGCGGTTCTGCGTGACGCCGACACCTTCACCAGCGGTTTCATCGCCGAAGGACTGGGTGCGTTTTTTGATGGACTGATCATCCTGGCGATGGATGGCGAGCAGCACCGGCGCACCCGCGCACTGCTGCAGCCGGTGTTCATGCCGCAGACCGTGAACGAATGGCGACCCGAGATTGATCGGGTCATCCGCGAAGAGTTCCTGTTGCCCATGGTGGCAGACAAGAAAGCCAATCTAATGGACTTTGGTCTTTATTTTCCAATTCGCGCCATGTATGCGCTGATGGGTTTTCCTGCCGATGATCCGGAAAAGTTCAAAAAGTACGCGAGCTGGGCGTTGGCATTGGTGGCGGCTAACCAGATTGATCCGGAAAAGGCCAAGATCTATGGGCCTCTGGCTGGCCAGGCGGTAAAGAGCCTTTATGATGCGATCAAAGAGGTGGTCGTTAGCAAGCGCGCCGAGGGCACTCAAGGGAATGATCTGATCAGCCGCCTGATCAATGCCGAATACGAGGGCCGGGCATTGGATGATCATGAGGTGACCACCTTTGTCCGCTCGTTATTACCGGCCGCAGGGGAAACTACCACCCGGACCTTTAGTTCGGTGATGACGCTGCTGCTGGAGCGCCCCGAGTTGTTGGAGCGAGTGCGCAATGATCGCAGTCTGATCGGCAAACTGATCGATGAAGCCGTGCGTTATGAACCGGTAGCAACTTTCAAGATTCGCCAAGCCTCAAAGGATGTCGAGATCGGTGGCGTTATGTTGCCCAAAGGGGCAATGGTTCAATGCATGGTGATTTCTGCCAATCGTGATGAGGACGCCTTCGACAATCCAGACGCCTTTGATCTGGACCGCAAGTCGCGACCTTCGCTGGGGTTTGGGTTTGGTCCGCATATGTGCATTGGGCAGTTTGTTGCGAAGGTAGAGCTCAACAGCGCGATTAACGGCATTCTCGATCTGTTCCCCAATATCCGTCTTGATCCAGACATGCCCGCGCCGAAGATTGCCGGAGCGCAACTGCGTGGCGCAAAGTTCATTCATGCCGTCTGGGATTGAAACTCACGCCAGCCCGGCCTTGAGAGGTGAAGACCAATGAATAATGTTGATAACGTAGAGATCAAAAACTTCCTGCATGGGCAGCTCAAATGCTGGAATGCCGGCGATCGGGATGGCTTCTTTGAGCACTACCGAAAAATATCTCCCAACGGGCTGGATATCGAGTATCTGGGCCGGCCGGTGATGGAGGGTTTCGCAGTGCTGGAAGGCATGTGGGACCAGCAGAACAGCAAATTCAGCGTGGAGGTTGCGTTGTCGATCATTGCCGCCAATGAGGCGGCTTGCCACCACAGAAATGTGATGCGCGATGGTGGCGGTGTTATCGAAACCATTGAGTTGTACAAGTTTGAGGAGGGCAGGACGCTGGTACGCTACTTCATCAAGCAGTGACGGGCCGACAGCTTGCCGCCAAGCAACCGCAGTAACGCTGCGGTTTCTCCGTGTCTGGTGCCATGTGGCGCGCGATTCCTGCGCGCAAATGCACAGCTCAGGCCTGCTATGATCACCGCGGGCGTTCTTATTCGAGCCAATCCCGATCCAGGCCGAGCAATTCCCATCCAGGATAGTCCCTATGAACAAACAACTCTTGGAGAGCTGGCGCATTGAAGCGCGTCGGCAACTTGTCTCACAGCGCGGCTTGAACGTCTGGCCGCACGATGAACCAGATGATCTGGAGCAAATCCAGCAGATCCGTGAATGGCTCGACAGCCTGCCGGAGCCCGTGGTGCTGCAGCACCCGCTGCACCCCCTGAAAATACGGGTGGCCAGGGGTTTCAGCCCGCGCATGGCTTACTACTTTGCCCTGGGTGATTACGAGGAAGCGGATCTCGAGTTGATCGAGAAGATGATCAGGCCGGGGGACAGGGTGCTGGAGTGTGGCGGCGGTGCGGGCATCACCGGTTCGCTGGCGGCTCGCTGTTCGGGTAATCCGGTCACCATCGTCGAGCCCAACGAGGTCATGCATGGAATCATCCGCCAGAACGTCCAGCTTAACGGGCAGGAATGCCGACTGATTACGGCGGCGGTAGTGGCCGACGCCTATGCAGGCGATACGCTGACCCTTCGCGTGCAGGATGAATACTGGTGGAGTTCGGTGCTGGATCATGGTTCGGGCACGCCGGTGCAGACTGCGGTCGCGAGGATTTCCGATTTACTGGAAAGCATCTGCCCCAGCGTTCTGGTGTTGGATATCGAGGGCGCGGAAGTAGGACTGTTGCCTGCAAAGTTGCCCGATGATCTGCGCTTGATCATGGTCGAGTTACATACACCTGATATAGGCGATGAGGCCACCGTCAGCGTGGTCAATACGATAATGGGCCAGGGTTTCCGTCTCTGCCATGTCAGGTCCCAGACCTGGGTGTTCGAGCGATCTCAAGCCATTTCTGGTTGAGAGGGCCGGGATTGGAATGCGCTTGCCGAGCGCAGCGTCAACAGGGTCAGGGATGCCACTATTGCCGCGACCAGCGAATACATGATGACCGGGTCGTAGTTTCCGTACTGGGTATGGATGTAGCCGAAAAAAGCCGGAGACATACCCGCCACGATAGTGACCAGACCCAGATGTAACCCAAAAATGCGCGCATAGTCTTTCATGCCGAAATAGCGAGCCATGAGAAAGGCGGCTATATCAAACTCCGCACCTGCGCTTAAACCTATGCAGACCGTAGCCAGTACCAGCAGGGCGGTAGACTCTGGCCCCGTCACCAGCAAGATAAGACAACCTATGGCCGGGGTGAACAGCGCAGCGGCGGAAATGACGATGGGCGAGTAATGGTCAAGCAGGTAGCCAACCAGCAGCCGTCCGGCAATGATTGATGCGCCGAAGGCACTGAAGATCTGGCTGGCAGTAAGTGCAGGTACGCCTTTGTCCTGCAGGTAAGGCACCATCACCGTGACCATGGCAACGATAAGCGATACGGACAGGATGAGTGATAGGTTGCATATCCAGAAGGTCCGGGATTTGCGCGCTTCGACAAAGGTGAATCCGGTCGCCGCCAGCGGGGCTGTGCGAGCTTTTCCTTGAGCGCTTTGGGGCTCGGCTGCCGGGAGTTGCAACCACAGCAGCGCCATCGGCAGCGTGGTCACCAGGGGCATCACCGCCAGCAACAAAAAGCCTGCCTGCCAGCCCCAGCGTTCCATGCACCAGGCCAGCAAGGGCGGAACGATCAACGCCGCCACACCGGTCCCGCTCAGGATGATCGCCAGCGCCAGCCCACGGTTGCGCTCGTACCACAGGCTTATGAGTTGGGTCCAGGTGATGGCAATAGTTCCCAGGCAAAGCAGCGGCATGGCGAAAAACGCGAAATACAGCCAGGCGATATGGCCATTGAGCTGGGTCAGGGCGGCATAACACAGAACCTGCAGAATGACCGAGACAATGGCCACACGGCGCAAACCGAAACGCGAATACAGCCATCCGAGCAACTGCGAGGCGACCGCCACGCCGGCGAAAAGAAAGGTAATGGAAGCCTGAAGTTCGCCACGGCTCCAGCCAAAGGCTTCCTGAAGCGGGATGACCATAGTGCCGAAACCGTAGAGCAGGGCCGCACTCATACTGGTAACAACGCCAAATACGCCGAGAATCAGAAGTCGCCAGCCCAGGCGGAATTCGGTGAGATCAAGCCTTGGTTGACTTGACAGGTTGTGGTCGGACATTTTGCAACTCCTACGGCACCTGCGCCTGCATCAAGCCGGCGCGCGATCAGCATTATTTTTATGGTTATCTTTATGACTTTTTAAGTAATTCTTCGATCTTGGGTAAAGCGACCATGGTGGCTCCGCCATCCACCAGCAGCGAGGTACCGGTGATGTAACTTGCCTCGTTTGAGGTAAGGAACAACACTGCTGAAGCGATATCAGCCGATTGCCCCAATCGGGGAACCGGAAAATGTTCCGCCAGCAGGTGGGGTAGCTCCTCGCCCAGGGTGCTCATCATGTGGTCCGTGCCGATCAGGCCCGGCTCCACCACGTTGACCAGAATATTCAGTGCACCGAATTCGACGGCTAGCCCGCGGGCAAAGGCATTCATGAAGGCTTTGCTTGAGCCGTAGGGGATCAGCGTGGGGGTGTACTTGCGATTGGCCTCGCCGGAGGAAATGAAGATGATGCGTCCCTTGCTCTCCGCTTTGGTGAGGTGCGGCGCGGCATCCTTGGCTAGCCAGAACAGGGACTGGATATTGCTGCGTACCAGATGATCGAAGGTCTCGTCCGGCATCTCGGTGATCAGCCCGTGGGCGGTATCCGCTGCGCAATGGACCACAATATCCAGCTGGCCGAAGTGATCAATGGCACCTTCTACCATGGACTTTATCGCTGCCCGGTCGGCTATATCGCCGCCGACCAGGGTCGCTTCACAGTTCAGCGCTTTTATCTGCTCGACCGTCTCATTACCGTATTTCGGTGTTCTTGCTGAGACCACAAGCTTGGCGCCTTCCGCAGCGTAGGCCAACGCGATGGCTTTGCCCATGCCGCGCCCGGCGCCTGTCACCAGAACAACCTTGTCTTTGAATCTCATGTGTTGCTCCCGCAGTGTCGAATCGAGTTGCCTGCCTGCAAAGCAGGCAGGCATGAAGCCGCGCTACAGATCAGCGCCCCGCACATTACGGGCTGTGCCGTTGCGACGGTCGGACTCACCCCAGGCCAGCCAGCGGTCTGGTTCGCGCTCATCGCCCACTCGACGCCAGCGTCCTTCTTGCTGGGCGGTGATCGGAAAGCCGCCGACGAAATCGATCATTTCGCCCTTAGGTGCAGGAAGGAATTCCCATTCTTCCTCACCGTCCAGGATGATGCGTGCCGAATCGAGGAAGTAACTACCGTCCTTGTGCATCGCCAACCCTTCAATATCGGTCGTGGTGCGTATTTCGCCTTTTTCATTCATGAAAATGGCATAGCCAAGGTGTTCATGACCGACCATGAAGGAGCCCGAGTCCCAGGTGCCGTCCTTGTAGATGGTCACGAATGACCACCAGATCACGTGCATCTTGTTGTTTACCACCAGGTCCTTCTTGAAGTGAATGGCGCCGCCCTCGGCCATGTAGAACTGGTCCAGCGCCATCGCGCCCTTCACTGGGCGGCCTTCACAGGTTCCCGAAATATCCCAGAGCTGGGAGACGTAGAAGGTGCCCCATTCAACGCCAGGCAAGTACCACTGCAGGCCAGGCCCAAGTAATTTGCCTTCCAGCTCAAACAGGCCGTCCTCCTTCCAGGTAAGCTTTTCACTCGACGCGGTGATCTTCCATGAATTGCCCGGCTCGTCAGGCTGGTTGGTCCAGGTGACAGTGTCGCCTTCCAGCGTCTGCAGCGGAATAGGCGTGGGCGCTTGGGCGGCCATGCGCTCTTGATCCATGCGCAAATGCTGACCATCGATATGGTTGGTTTGATAGATGAACTTGGTCGGATTGGGCGTGCCGTTGGGCGCGAGCAGTGAGCGAACGAAAGAATAGATGTTGCCCTCTTCGTCGCGCACCGAGCCAAATGGAGAGCTCTTGCTTAACTGCAGGCCGAAGAAACCACGCTCACCGGCCATCGCTGGCCCGGTTACCTTGTGGGGGCCAACCAGTTGCTGGTAACCAAAATCGCCGCGTTCAGGAATCGTTGTAAAAGTTCGCATAGCATTCTCATTGTTTTTGGATGACTTAGGGGGGTTAGGTTATCGCTGGCTGTAACGCGAGACGATTGACTCGGGGGCCATATTCCTCTCGGGTAGAGGTGTGGGATCAAACTGATAACCGCCTTTCAACCCATCGTTGATCACGCCATACATTCCCTTGTTGAAGTCATAGATCACGTTTTTAACGTTATAGGGGATGTCCAGATCGTAGAGTTGCACGCCGCTGAGGAACATAGAGCGGTAGAGGCTGCCTTGCTGGTCCCAGGCGTCATACAAACCAACGCCAAAGGTGTCTTCGTCCAGGTAGTAGGTACGCTTGGCATACACGTGTCTGCTGCCTGATTTGAGGGTCGCTTCTACGACCCATACACGATGCAGTTCCCAACGCTCACATTCAGGGTTCGCATGCTTCTCGAGCATCTGTTCCTCCTGACCACAATCGAAATAGAACTCGTAGGCGTTATAGGGAATAAACATCTCCTTGCGGCCGACCAGTTTGTAGTCAAACCGCTCCTGGCTGCCGGAGAACATCTGTAGTTCATCGAACAGCGTGACGCCGCCCTGACTGGCGACGGGCGTGTCGAAAGCGAACTCCGGTGCCAGTTTGATGCGGCGCTGCCCAGGGGAGTAACTCCAGGCCCTGCGGGGCTGATCAATGGGATCGAGAAAGTCGGCCAGGACGGTTACTTCGCCTGCACGGCGGGCTGGGTATCGGTTAAGAGAGAACACCCGGGCGTACATTTCGGGATTGCGGTCGTCCTGGTCCACCTGGTAGTAGGGCATTTCTTCAAAGGTTTGCTGTTCGGCAGCCTTGGTCACACTGCCGTTGGAATCGATAATCCAGCTGTTGGATGAAGCAGTAGTCGAATACCCAGAGCCAATCTTGTAACGCAGTTGCTGGTTCCATAGCACTTCGTTGCCCGACTGGGGAATGGGAAAGGGCAGGCCGCCACGGCACGCGGCATCCACAGCCAGCCCGTCTTTCTCGGTATTGCACTCGGTGGCATTGCGAATGGTTGCTTCGACGACTTTCTCTGGATAAGCAGCAGTGCGGTGGCTGGGAAAAATATCGAGGTAATAGTCCGGATTGGTTTGCAGCAGATGTTTCTGTCCGGCGCTTAAATTGTCGGCGTATTGGTCCATATTGCTGGCGTCGATACGAAACAGCGGTTCCTCGTCTTTGTAGGGATCAACCCAGAATCCCGAATCAGGCTCAAAGCCTTCAGGCGCTGTGCGCAGCCCTCCGGTATACGCCGGAATGGTGCCTTCACTATTGCCTTCCTTGATGGCTCCCCAGGGCGTCAGGCTGTCTCCGAGTTTGGCTGCTTCTTCGGGGCTGACCGCTGCCAGGGAAAATGTCGAGATGCCACTCAGGGCGATACACATCATCAGTCGGTTTTTCATTACGGCTCTCCAGCTTTTTATTTTTGTGCATGTTCAGTGCTCTGCCGCCATTTCTTTCCGTGAGTTTGTGCGGTGAATTCAACCTAGCAGAGCCATATCGATTAATCCACAATACAGAATTCCATTCTTTTGGAAGAATTTTGATATTGACGTAATTGAAGGTTTGAGAGGTTTTTGCTGGAGCTTTGATGTTTTGCTGTAGCCCAATGCTGCTGCGGCTCGCAGAGGGCAGCGGCGCTCTCTCAAGGTTTGTGAATCGATTGAAGAGAGGGCTATAAATCGTTTTACCCTGGGTAAAACAAAACCATACCGAGAGGTTTTGGTGAACGCGCGGATAAGAGCGTTGCCAGAGTAAGAATCATGATCCTTCGGGGGGAAGGGGTGGAGACATCTAGATATCCGAGCCCTGAGAAATCAGCAAATTCTGCCGGTTTGCCAGTATGTGAATCAACAGGCCGCTACCCGACAGCAGCAACATGACGCCGGTCAATGGAACCGCGCTGGGCATGCTCCAGATACTCACCGCCGCCGCTCCACAGGTACCCAGCAGAAACTGAATACACCCCATGATGGCAGAAGCAGAGCCCGCCCGATGGCCTTCGTTGGCCATGGCAAGGGCAACCGCGTTGGGGCTGAGCAGCCCCATTGAAGTCATGTAGATAAAAAAGCAGACCATAAGCAAGGGCAGGGAGGCGACGCCCGTCAAGGTAGCGACCAGCCCTACCAGCGATGCTGCGGCAGGGACTATGATCACGTATTTCAGCATGGTCGCGGGGCCGAAGCGGGCGACCAGCCGTGCATTGAACTGCGAGCCGCCGATCATGCCAAATGCATTGATTCCGAAAAACCAGCCGAAGTGCTCTGCGGGTACGCCATACAGTTCGATGATGACGTAAGGCGAGCCTGCCACATATGCAAACATGCCACCAAAAGGTAGGGAGCCTATCAGTACATAGGTCATGAACTGGCCGTTACCCAGCAGGTTCGCGTAGCGGCGGAAGTTACCGACAATACCCAAACGTTCGGCTGTGTGCCGTGACAGTGTCTCACGCATGCTGAAATGCATGCTTATCAGCAGGATCAGGCCGGCACCGGCGAGTACTGCAAAGATCCCTCTCCAATCCATTACCATCAAGAGCAGCCCGCCGATGATGGGAGCCAGAATGGGTGCCAGACCGAGTGCCAGCATCAACATCGAGAACGCCCACGCGGCCTGTGCTGTGGTCGTACGGTCACGAATAACGGCCCGGCAGATAACTACCCCAGCGCTGCCGCCGAGCGCCTGAAAAAAGCGTGACGCGGTGAGGGTGGTCAGGTCATTTGCCAGCATGCAGCCGATAGATGCAGCAATATAAAGTACGAGCCCGAAATACAACGGCGGCTTGCGTCCATAGCGGTCGCTCAGGGGGCCGTACAGTAGTTGCCCTAGTGACATGCCGAGCAGAAAAATCGCCAGTGTAATCTGTACCTCTGCGGACTCGACATCCAGGCTGCGCGCGATTGATGGAAAGGCGGGCAGGTACAAGTCAACCGACAGCGGCGAGAGAGCCGTCAACATCGCAAGCAGAAATAACCAGCCTGGGAAGAATGGCGCTTTTTCACTCTTACTCATGGATGGTGACTCCAACGCAGCGATTCAGAGGGGCATGCAGGGCGAGCGGGCTCGAAATACTGCGATAGCGACGGTAAACCCCTTCAACTTTGCAGGTATCAAGGGTCACCAAGATCAAGCGATTAACTGCGGTGAGCGACTTCCCAGGCTTTCAAGTCAAAATCAGGTTTCCTGGCTTCGCGCGGGGTCAGTTCTGGCGGACGAGACAAGAGTTTTTTGCCGGCAAGATGATCCCCCGGGCGGTTGCATGACTCGACTGCCACCAGTTGATCCCTACGGAAGCACAGCACGGAGAACTGGTCCGTCTCCATTGAGCCCAATGTCACCGTGCTGTCGTAACCGGTAGATAGACCGACAATCTGCAGTTTCAGATTGCCTTGGTCGGTCCAGAACCAAGGCGTAGAGATAAACGGCGCGGCTTTACCCAGCAGCCTGGCCGATACCGATCTTGCTTGGTCCATCGCGTTGGGAACAGATTCTATGCGGGTATGCTCGCCCTGATTGTGTATGCAAGGGAAACAGGCAACATCGCCAATCGCGGAAATATGCGGATCATTGGTTAAAAGGTGGGCGTCGACCTTGATGCCATTTTCGATTTCCAGGCCAGCTTCAGTCGCCAGAGTAATGTTCGGAATAACGCCGATGCCATAAACGACTAGATCGGCGGGAAGCACTTCGCCGTCGGCCTTTTCCACTCCGGTTACCTTGCCGTTTTCTCCGATGATCTGATCCACTGCCTGGCTGAAGTGGAATTTAACGCCCCAGGACTCGTGTGCCTTGAGGAAAAGCTCGGACATCTGCGGCGAGATCGCTCTGGCCATGAGCCGCTCACCCCGATCAATCACCTGCACACTGGCTTCCTGCGCGGCAGCTACCGCTGCGAATTCCAGACCGATAAAACCGCAGCCAATCACAACCACATTCCTGGCTGCCTTGGCCCTCGGCGCCAGCGCATCAGCATCAGCCAGCGTTTTGATGCCATATACCCCTTCAAGGTGTTCGCCTGGAATCGACAGTGCGCGATTGTGGGCACCTGTCGCAAGTACCAGGTGGTCATATTCCAATGCTTTTTCGCTCTCAAGCACCACACGCTGGTTCTGCCGATCAATCAATACTGCTTTATCTTGGATCAGGTCGATCTGCTGTTCATCAAAAAAAGTGACGGGTCGAAAAAGCAGATTCTCTGCCTTGATTTTCCCCAGCAGATAAGCTTTGGACAGTGGCGGACGCTGGTACGGCAGCCCAGGTTCATCGCCCACCAACGAGATTTTTCCGGCGAATCCGCCTTGGCGCAGTGACGCGGCGACTTGAAAGCCTGCCTGGCCGGCACCGATTATTACAACTGACGTAAGCGTCATATCTGCTCCTGTGCAATCAGTACTGGGACTCGGGCAAACGCAGTACCATACCGTCCATATTGTCCTGAATAGTCAGTTGGCAAGTAAGGCGGCTGTTTTCCTTGCGTTCGTTGGCGAATTCCAGCATATCCAGCTCGGAGCCCTCGGCTGCGGGCACGGCACCCATCCAGTTATCTTCTAGAAACGCATGACAGGTGGCGCAACTGCAGGCGCCGCCGCAATCGGCCTGGATACCAGGCACCATAGCGTTCAAGGCAGCTTGCATTATGGATTGCCCGACCTCTGCGGTCACCGCGTGTGGGGTACCGTTGTGTTCTATGAACGTAATTGTTGGCATCGATATTCTCCAGTGAATCAGTGTCAGGCTGCTACAGGATTGGCTACGTGCGATTTTTCAAACTGCGGTGCCCGGCCTAATGTCAAAAGCATCAGAGGCCCTATAACCGAACAGGCCAGACAGTAAATGAGCATCAAGTTATAAGATCCGGTCTGGCTAAGAAACGCTGCAAACAGCAAGGGCGCTGCAGCCGACGTGGCGGTCAAAAGGCCAATGTGAAAGCCAAACAGACGGCCATATTCCTTCAGTCCAAAATATCTGGCGATAAGAAAGGCGGCGATATCAAGTTCAGCACCGGCCCCAAAACCAATTGAAATAGCAGCCAGCAATAGCAGAGTAAAGTCCGTGGTACCGCTTAGCAAAATGATGCAGCCGAATGCAGGCATGGCCAGGCTCAAGGCAGAAATGCCTGGGGGCCAGACCCTGTCCAGCAGATACCCTACCAATACTCTGCCGAATACCAGCGACAGACCAAAGCCACTGAATATAAGGCCAGCTTCCTCAGCGGAGAGGCCCAAGTCACGCAGGATTGGCACAGTGTTGGTAACCATGCCGATAACCACTGAAATGACCAGTGCCAGCGCGATATTGCAGATCCAGAACTTTTTCGAGGTGAAACCTTCTTTGAAGGTCATGCCGGTAATGCTGCGTTGAGCCGCCAGCTTGTCTGCTTCACTCTCGTGAGCCTTTGGCTGGGGCACTGAAAACCAACAGAGTGTCAGCGGCAACAGCAGCAGCAGATTGATCAGCGCGAGAATAATAAACGCCGCGCGCCAATCCCAAGTACTGATGCCCCAGGAGAGCAGGGGGGGAATCGTCGCTGCCGCCAACCCGGTGCCGGATAATCCGATAGCGAGCGCCAAGCCCCGGTTTTTTTCAAACCACATATTAAGCAACTGCGTCCAACTGACTGCTAGGCAGCCGATACTCAGAATAGGGATAAGCACAAACACCAGATAAAGGGTCCAGATAGACCCACCAATCTGAGTAGCGGCGAGATAGCCCAGCACCGTCAGCGACATTGAGACGCTGGTGACCTTCTTCAGGCCATAACGCAGGTTAAGCCAACCGACGACCTGCAACGCAATTACGGCGCCGACGAACAGGAAAGTAATCGCTATCTGCAATGCACTCCGGCTCCAGCCGAAAGTTTCCTCAAGCGGAACCACGAGCGTCCCAAAACCATAGAGCAGCGATGAGTTGATGCTGATGCCGATGCCAAGCATCGCCAGAATCAATATCCGCCAACTGGTGCGAAATTCACTTGTATCAATGGCAGCGCTGTTGCCGGAAGTGTTCATGTTTGCCGTCCTTCATTGTTTTTATGTCCCAGTTGGAGTGCTGTAGCCGCGCCTATGCGAGGAGCGTTTTTCACATAGCTTCCAATTTCTGGATATAGAACTATATACTGACATCAGAATATTGCATGAGCGTGATGATGTCCATACCGATTATCCGCTTCATGCCTACAACAAAAATAGTGATAAGGAATGCTCAATGCTATTGCTCAGCCGCCTGTCCATGGGCGTAAAACTGATTCTTGCCCCAGCTCTGATTGTGTTACTACTTGTTGCGATTTCTGCGGTTGCGTACGACGGGCTTAACCGTCAACAACGAGTTTTACAGCAAATTGAACAAGTGCGTTTCAGTCAGTATCAACTTGCCCTGGATATTTCTGCGGCGTCTCAGGCGGCGATGGTCGGTTCGTACGCGGCAGTGGTGCAGTTGATTCAGGCACAGGGCAACGTCTCGCAGGAAGAAATGCAGTTCTATGTCGAAGATATGCAGGCCAGCGTATCTGATATGCGCACGAGCATTCGTCTTGGTCTCGAGGGTACGGCAGCGTTAAGCGAAGAGGAGCATGCTTCATTCACCACCCTCAGCGAACAGTCGGAGGCGTTTGCCGTAGGCGTCGGTGAGCTGGCGGAGGCAGTCCTGGAAAACCCCTATCAAGCTCCTTCGCAGCTGGGTTACGTGCGTGCAGACTACAACCGCATGTTGGGTTTGTTGAATATTTTCATGGAGGACCAAAAGGCGCTCTCCAGCCTGTCCTTCAATGATGCGAACGAAACGGCTAACGCGGTGACACGAGCTTTGGTTATTGCAGTAGTGACTGCGATGGCAATAGCGCTGTTGGTCGGTTTGCTAATGCGTCATCAAGTGCTGAAATCCATTCGCGGCATTGAGCGCGCCGCAGTCAAATTGCGTGATGGTGATTTAACCCATCGTGTTGCGGTGATAGGCAAGGATGAGATTGCACAGACGGCCATTGCTTTCAATGCGCTAATAGACAGCTTGCAGTCCGCCGTCCGGCAGGTGACACGTGTTGCTGGCTCGGTGGGTACGTCTGCTGATGAGTTGGTTGCAACATCTAATCAGGTGGCGCAAGGGGCTAACGAGCAAGCCAGTGCCGCCACGCAAACGTCATCTACCGTTGAGCAGATGAGCATTGGGCTGGCGTCAATTTCATCACATGCGGCCAGCCTGCATACCTCGGCACAGAATAGTCTGCGTGGTGCTGAAGCAGGTCGTGCAGCCCTGAGCCGTTTGCTGGACGAAATCGAGCGGGTGCGTCGAGCCTTTGCTGCAATTACCTTGTCAGTCGGTGATTTTGTTTCCAGTACCACCGCGATCACCGATAGCATCAATCGGGTCAAGGAGTTGTCTGCGCAAACCAACCTGTTGGCACTGAACGCAGCGATAGAGGCGGCGCGCGCGGGTGAGAGCGGCAGAGGCTTCAGCGTTGTAGCTGACGAGGTACGAAACCTGGCTCAACGCTCGGCAGTGGCAGCCAATGCGATCAATGAACTGACTGACGCGTTGGAAAGTCAGTCAGGCAATGTTCAGAGGGTACTGGATGAGGGGGCTGCCGCGCTGGACAGTAGTCAGGCTCATTTGGATTCGTTGGAGAGCGTGCTGTTGGAGGCTTCCAGCTTGGTGGGTGCCTCAACTCTGGGCGTAAGCGAAATCGCCTCAGCGGTGCAGGTGCAGAATGAGGGTGGAAAGGAAATCAGTTTCGGTATTGAGCGAATTGCAAAAATGGCCGAAGCAGGAGACCTGATCTCCCACCAGGTTACCGCCGCGGTGGCTTCTTTGAAGGAACTGGCTGAAGAGCTGGAGTTGTCCGTCGGACACTTTCGCACTTGAATGATCTGCACAACCATAAGGACAATTCTCATGTCGCTGCGCCAGTTGCTCTTTGTTTCAGTTTTCTGTCTGGTAGTTACTTCCCCTGTTCAGGCTGATCAGGGCATCAATGATAGGTTGCTGATCCACGAGATGCGCTCACTGGCTTCCTCGATATGTGCCAACGTGCTGGTATTTTATAACCAGAATGGCAGTCCCTTTGTCGAGCAGAATCGGCAAAGCTATCAGCAGAGTCTGGTAAAGCTGGAGGGGCTCTCCTCCCAGCTCAACCGTCCGATAATTACCGAGCATGTGCGCACGTTGGTTGCCAGCGTTGACGATACCTCAGAGCTCCCCCAGTCGGGGGCAGCGTTAAGGGCCACTGCGCCCGGATTTACTCTTTGGTTGTTGCCCGTTGTCGAATCGCACTATCAGTTGCAGTCTGATCTGGATGCGCTATATAAAGCCACCGAACCTAATGCGGACGGAAAAGCTGACGTAGGGTTACATACCCTCAGTCAGCGCCTGAGCGAGCTTATGGTCGGCTATCAGGTGGCTGCGTTCAGTCGACTGGGTGCAGAACAGTGGGTGATGACGGAGGAGGCAGTGATTGAACACGATCAAGAGGTTTTGGCGTTGTTTGAGCGTCTCACCGTAGACCATCTAGATATATCGCCAGCCGTTGAACGCTCCCATAGATACTACACCTTCACCAGGCCGCTGTTATTGAACCAGACAGGCAACTGGGCTCCGAATGCAGTGGAGCGTTTTCTTGCTCTTGCGTTGGGTGAGCTGAATCACTTGTCTGTCGAGTAGGAGGCCAGTCTATTGCCGCGCAGGTTGATTGGCCGGCCATACGCCATTGTTTAACAGCGCATCAAAAGCCGTGCTCATCTCTGCGGCGTTGTGCGGGTAGTCATGTCGAACCCACCAGAGCCAGAGCCCCAGCAGAGCTCCGACAAAGCAGCGTACGGTGGCTTCGCGGCTTAACTCTTCTGCAATGCCAATCTGATAGCGGCAATAGTGTTCGCGCACCTGAACAATCAATATATTTTCCAGGTGAGCCAGGATGATTGCTTGGGAAGGACTGTTGAAAAAAGCAGTAGTCAGTGACGCATGTTGCTCCGTGGCTGTAAATAACCAGTTAGCGACATCCAGGACCGCAACGGGTGCTCCCGACACCATGACTGTGCGAGTTGTTGGAAGGCCGATGCTTTCGTAGCCAGCCACTAGCAGATCTTCCTTGTCACGAAAGTGCGCGTAGAACGTGGACCGAGCTATCCCAGCGGTATCCAGCAGTTCCTGAACCGTAATATCGCGAAAGTCCTTTTCCAGTGCGAGCCTGTACATAGTGCCGAGCAGCCGGTCGCGAGTGTGCTGGATTCTGAGTTTGTGGCGATCCTCCGGCGCATTCGGCGGGTCACCATTGGGGCGGTCTGGATGGCGCTTGCTCATACCTTTTTCCACGGGAACGATGAATTGTTATGCCCGTGAGACTGCCACAGCCGGTTTGGCCTGGGCAAGATAAAGCCTGATTGGCATTCTCTGGTGTACACCGAACGGATATCAAATTCTGTCCGTTGTAGCTCGGTTGCGTGCAGACCTACACTCCCAGCTTCAGCAAAAGAACAACGGATAAAAACAATGAATACCGACCATATTGCCGCTAACCATGGAACGGGCTGCAGGGTGCCTGCGTTTGTTCCCGCCGCCCAGATATCACAGCCCGATTTTTGGACTGATAAAGCACGGGAACAGTGATCATGAATGAAAGCTACGACTACATCATTGTTGGAGCGGGTTCGGCCGGCTGCGTGATGGCGAACCGACTCTCGGCCAACCCTAGTATTTCGGTACTGCTGATCGAAAGCGGTCCGGAGCACACCAGCCTTTTAATCGCGATGCCGCGAGGCATAGGCAAGTTGTTGATGCCGGGCAACCCGCACGTTTGGGATTATCAGGCGTCGCGGGGAGAAGGCATGGCCACGGAGCTGTGGCTCAAGGGTAAGGCTATTGGCGGTTCCAGCTCGGTGAATGGGATGGTTTACGTGCGTGGCGCACCTGCCGATTATGACGCCTGGGAGGCGCAGGGATGTACCGGTTGGGGTTGGCGGGATATGGGCCGACAGTTTGTCGCGATGGAAGATCACCAGCTTGGCAGCTCCGAGTGGCGGGGTGTGGGCGGACCACTGAAGGTAACTGTGCACCCCTCGGGCGATGAGTTGTGCGATGCGATTATCGACGCTGCCGCCCACATCGGTACGGCGACCGTTGCGGATACCAATCATGTGGACTCGGTGACGCAAGGCGGGTTCGGCTATCAGCCGCAAACTACCTGGAAGGGGCAACGCTTCAGCGCGGCGAAGGCGTTTCTTGATCCAGTGCGTGCAAGGCCCAATCTGACGGTGCTGACGGGCACCCATGTACAACGCATACATTTTGAGGGACGCCGTGCCGTCGCGGTGCAGGTGCAAGAGAAAGACGGCGAGCGCCGCATCCGCTGCCAGCGTGAAGTGCTGTTATGCGCTGGCGCTATCGAGTCTCCAAAGCTATTGCAGCTATCTGGCATAGGGCCTGCTCAGCTACTGCATTCTCTGGGCATTCCGCTCATTGAAGATGCGCCGGATGTCGGACGTAATCTGCGTGAGCATGTTTATATCGCCGCGCAGTTCCGAGTCACCCGGGGCAGCTTCAACCATTGCTTCGCCGGACTGGGGCTGGCTCGCTCGGTGCTAAGTTATTTTCTGCGCAAGAAAGGCCCCATGACCCACGCTGCCCATGAAGCAGGCGGCTTCGTAAAAACCCGGCCTGGGCTGGAGCGCCCCGATGCGCAGATCGGGGTAAGCCTGTTTTCAATGGATGGCGACGGCAAGACCGTGGCTATTGATAAACAGCCGGGGATCACCCTCGGCGGGTACTTCATGCACCCGCAAAGCCAGGGTGAGTTACGCATTGAGTCGGCCGACCCGGCGGTGCCGCCAAGAATCCTCGCCAATTACCTCAGTGCCGAAGCGGACCAGACGGCGGCAATATCGCTGCTGAAGTGGATCCGCAAGCTCGCGGCGCAACCGTCGCTCAAGCCTTTCCTGGTTGAAGAACTGACTCCCGGCCCGCAGGTGCAAAGTGACGAAGAAATGCTTGCTGCCTTTCGCCGCTTTGGTCAGACCGCCTATCACGTAGCCGGAACCTGCCGCATGGGCAGTGACGAGCACGCCGTGCTGGATCCTGAGCTCAAAGTGCGCGGGGTTGAAGGTTTGCGCGTGATTGATACATCGGTCATGCCCACGCTGGTATCAGGCAACACCAACGCGCCGGCCATGGCCATCGCCATGCGCGCGGCAGAAATCATCGCTGGTGCGAATCAGCCAGGAGCGAACGCAGCATGATTATTCCTTTTACCCACCTGAACAAACTCTACATAAACGGCCGCTGGGAAGAGGTTAGTGAAGGCGCTGAAGCGATCATTAACCCAGCCACCGAAGAGGTGATTGGCCATGCGCCGGTGGGTGGCGTGGCCGCTGCCGAGGCGGCAATTGCTGCCGCCCGCGAGGCGTTTGATCAGGGCCCGTGGCCCTGGCTGAGCATGGCCGAGCGGGCGGATTACATGCGGCGTATGCACGCTGCACTGGTAAGTCGGCGGGAACAGATTGCTGCGCTTATCGTGGCAGAGGTCGGCTGTTCGCAAATGGTCACTCAGGCCATGCAAGTGGATATGCCGCTGGGGCATGTTCTGAAGGCCATCGACCGATCCCTGGTGACCGAAGCCCGGCAGATTCCGGTCGAAGCAGTACCCAATCCGATGAACCCCGGCGGGCCAATGATCCTGGGAAGCGGCAGCATCGAACGCGAACCCGTGGGCGTGGTGTCGGGTATCACTGGCTACAACTTTCCCTTCCTGCTGAACCTGGCCAAGGTCTTTCCGGCGCTGCTGGCAGGCAACACCCTGGTGCTCAAGCCGTCACCCTTTACGCCGTACTCGGCCTTGCTGTTCGGCGAGATTGCCGAGGAAATCGGTTTGCCCAAAGGCGTATTGAATATCGTCACCGGTGGTGTCGAGGTGGGCAGCCTGCTGAGCAGTGATCCGCGGGTGGACCTGGTCTCGTTTACCGGCTCGGAGGCGGTCGGCATCAGCATCATGACCCAGGCAGCTGCCACCTTGAAGCGGGTACACCTGGAGCTGGGCGGCAAGTCTGCGCTGATCGTGCGCGCCGATGCCGACATTCAGGCGGCCGCCATGGGCGCCGTTGCCGGACTGATGATCAATGCCGGGCAAGGTTGTGCGCTACTGACGCGTTTCGTAGTGCACAACTCGGTCCGCGAGCAGTTTGTGCAGTACGCAAAAGCCACTGCCGGTCAATTCAAGGTGGGGGATCCGTCGGATCCGAGCGTGATGATGGGGCCGCTCATTCGCGAATCGCAGCGGGCCAAAGTCGAAGGCTTGATCGCCAGCGGACTTGAGCAAGGCGCCAAGCTGGTATGCGGTGGCGGTCGTCCGGCCGGCCAGGAGAAGGGTTTTTTTGTCGACATCACTCTGTTTGATGACGTCACCAATGACATGACCATCGCCCAGGAAGAGGTCTTTGGTCCGGTTGGGGTAGTGATCGGTTTCGACACCGACGAAGAGGCTATCGCCATTGCCAATGATTCACGCTTTGGGCTCAACGGCGGCGTAATGACCGCCGATGCTGCCGTTGCGTACAAGATGGCCAAACGTATCCGTGCCGGCAGTGTTTACCTCAACGGGGGTGGCGGAACCATGCCCTACGCGCCTATTGGCGGCTTCAAGCGCTCGGGTATAGGTCGTGAGTTCGGACCTGATTGGCTCAATGAATTCACCGAAGAAAAGTCCATTATCTATCCCATCGGGCGCTGAACACTTGACGAGCCCTGGCGCGGCGAGAGTCGACCGACCGAGTCAGGGCAGGCTGTGTACATACAAACAATAAATACAACAAAGTTCGTAGGAGACACCATGCATAAAGCATTCGGCGCAGGTCTGCTCGCTGCCACCCTGGCTTTGGTTGGCTGCAACAATGACGACAACAGTGACAGCAAGGACGACGATCTTCGCGCGGAAGTGCCGCGTATCGAAGCCGCTGCCGGCGGTGCGGGGGAGGCGGCCCTGGCCGCAGACCTGCAGTTTGCGATGGACAGTGTCGGCTACAGTGAAAAGGAATTCATCCTTTCTGGGACTGCTGTTTCTTACCTGCCAAAGGGCGGGCAGTCGCTCGGTACGGATGGGCAGTGGGACGTCGAAGAGAATGACAGCGCCGCTTACGTCACGCGGGCGGTTGTCTACCAGCCACTGGATGCCGAAGCGTTCAATGGCACTGTTATCATCGAATGGATGAACGTCACCAGCGGGAGCGATTCCAGCCCGGTCTGGACCTATACGCACAACGAATTGATTCGCGAAGGTTATGCACTGATCAGCCTGTCCGCGCAGGCAGCCGGGGTGGCCCGCACCAAAGCCATGGATTCCGAGCGATATGCCAGTCTGCTGCACCCCGGGGATAACTATTCCTACGACATCTTCTCGCAAGCTGGGCAGGCTGTGCGGGATCATGCTGATGTTCTGCTAAATGGGCTGCGACCCAAGCGGGTGCTGGCGGCAGGGGAGTCGCAATCAGCCTACCGGCTGGTCTCCTATGCCAACGCTGTCCACCCGTTGGTGACTGTCTATGATGGCTACCTGCTGCAAAGCCGCCTAGCCAATGCCGCGCCGCTGGCCACAGCCGATGACGTCTCCGGTTCGACAGAAATTCGCTTAGACCTGGGCGTACCGGTCCTGATGTTCCAGACTGAAACTGATGTCAACGAGGCGACGCGCCAGGCCGATACCTCAACCTACCGGCTCTGGGAAGTCGCCGGAACGGCGCACTTTGACGTGTACGGTGGCGGCATTGGATTGATCGACATGGGCGATGGAGAGGGCGCGTTACTTGCGCTAGAGGCACTATTGGAACCGCCGAGCACGGTGTTCGGCTTCATCAACTGCGACAAACCAATCAATGCCGGTCCGATGAGTTTCGTGCTCAGCGCTGCGGTGCATGCACTCAATGAATGGATCACAACCGGTACGCCACCGGCCTCGGCAGAGACCTTACAAGCTATCGACTTCACGCCCTACAGCCCTGGCTATGCGCGCGATGCACAGGGCAATGCCCTCGGTGGCATCCGCACGCCTTTTGTTGATGTGCCGCTAGCGATGTTGAGCGGCACAGGCAACAGCGGCGGCGAGGGCTTTTGCCGGCTATTCGGAACTACCGAGCCGCTCAGCGCGGATGAGCTGGACACCTTGTATCCGACGCAGCAGGCCTTCGTCACGGCGTGGACGGCGGCTACCGAGGCGGCGGTGGAAAGGGGCTATATTCGTCCCGTGGATGGGCAAGCGCTTATTGATGCCGCGGGCCGAGTGCAGGTGTTACCTTGAGTTAAATTGAACATAAATTGTATTTATGTTTTTATAAAAAATTCTCTTATAAATCAGCATGAAGCATGATTTAGCTTTTGATTTTAAACGAATTATTTAGTTATTTTGCTCAAGCGAAACGTTGTCATCACAACGTAAATTGGAAAATTGCGACGTTTAGCCAACTAAAAATTTACAAAAATGAATTTATTGTTCATTATCGTCTTGTGGCTGAGCCTGACAAAGAGGATAAGAGTATGAGTTCAGATAACATCATTTATCGTGCCGTAGCCGATCGCAGCCGCTGCTGTGGTTATGGCTTATGCGCTTCAATCTGTCCAGAGGTTTACAAGCTCGACGCTGAAGGCCTGGTTTACTTTGACGATGACAAAGTAACTCCAGAGCTGGAAGAGACCGCGCGCGAAGGGGCTGAAGCTTGCCCTGCCGAGGCCATCTGGCTGGAAAAAATCGAAGCTTGAGCGTCGTATTTGCCAGCAGATAATCAAACAGATGGTCGAGGTAGATTGTTATGGAACGTTTGGAAGGCAAAGTTGCGCTCATCACCGGTACCGGTGGCGGGCAGGGTAGGGTTGCAGCGCTGCGGTTTGCTCGTGAGGGCGCGACTGTAGTCGGTTGCGATACCAACGAAGACGAAAACAAGATTACCGCGGATCTGATGGCGCAGGAGGGGTATATCCTTCATGGCTATGCCCCGGTCGATCTGGGTGACCATGAACAGGCGAAAGCCTGGGTCGAGTCTGCCGTAGCCGAGCATGGCCGGATTGATGTTCTGTATAACAACGCATCTGCCGCACGCTTTGCGCCGGTACAGGATATGACCATCGAAGACTGGCACTTCACTATTCGCAACGAAGTGGACCTGATCTTCTACACCACCAAATACGCTTGGAATCATCTGGCTGAACGCAAGGGGGTGATTCTGAATGTGTCGTCCACCGCTGCCTGGGGTGGCTCCAAAGTAGCCGGTATCTCGGCGCATTCGGCTGCCAAGGGGGCCGTGGTTTCCTTTACCCGCCAACTCGCCGTCGAAGGTGCGTCTGCGGGTATTCGTGCGATCAGCATCAGTCCTGGTTTTGTCGCCACGCCGGGTACCGCCGCGTTCATGGAAAACCCGGTAGCGCGCGCCGCGCTGCTAGACGGCGTGCTGATGGACAGGCCCGGACAGCCCGAAGAGGTTGTCTCGCTGGCCGTTTACCTGGCATCCGATGAGGCGTCCTTCATCACCGGATCGGATATCGTCATTGATGGTGGATTGCTGGCTATATAAGCCATCCGCCGGCGTCTGATAGAACGAGGAGAAGCAGATGGATATTATTGGACTGGGTTACATGGGCTTTGAAGCCACTGACCTCGAAGCCTGGCGCGATTATGGCCCGTCGGTAATGGGTTTTGCGATAGGCAAGAATCCGGAAAGCGATCCGGATTCGCTGTATTTCCGTATCGATGATCGCCGCCACCGTTTTGCTTTCCACCCTGGCAAGGTTGATCGGCTGGCCTACCTCGGTTGGGAAGCCAAAGGACGGATGCAATTCAAGGCAGCCTGCCAGACGTTTACCGATGCTGGCGTGGAGTTTAGCGTTGGAGACGCAGATCTGTGCGAGAAGCGCGGCGTCAAGGAACTGATCCGCTTCTTTGACCCGGTCGGTTTTCGGCATGAGCTGTTCTATGGGCAAAAATGGCTTCCCGACTCATTTGTGCCTGGGCGCCGCCATGGCGGCTACCTGGCTGACAAAAGAGGTCTTGGCCATGTCGTGTTGATGACGCCCGAGTTTCCGCCGGAACTGGAGCATTTCCTTATCAATATCATGGGCTTTCACTGGTACGGTTCGGGCGCGGGCAAGGGCAAGACCGGCTTTTTCCGCTCCAAGCTGAATACCTCCACCAGCCATGATATTGCCTACGGACACGCTCCGGGCCGTATGGGGATTCAACACGTCGGCATGTTCGTCGGCAGCCTGCGCGATGTGGGCGAGACCTACGATATCGTCAAGAAGCGCGAACTGCAGATGATGATGACACTGGGGCAGCATTCCCAGGACCCGCATGTTTCGTTCTACCACTTCAATCCGTCAGGCTTCGCCTTTGAGTGCATCGCTGAAAGTGAACCATGGCATGACGATGGGTTCGAGCTGAATCCGGAGAAGATGAGCGTGTGGGGCCACGAATTGGTGGGCCCGATTCTGGGGCCGAGCGTGAAAACCCCGGAAGAGGTGCGCGATCCGGAATTTACCGCCAAGAAAGCCTAGCAATGCACTTGGCTCGGGTAGAAGACGCGGCGGGTGCGCGGTTCTGGGTTCTGTTGCATCTCGATACCGGGGCCAGCCAGCGCATCAACGCCCCGTTCTCTCAGTGGGCCGGCGAGGTCAATACCGGGAGTCTCTCGGCGCTTGATCTGTCGTCCACTATGCTCGAGCCGAATACGTTTCGTCTTGTGGCACCCATTGAGCCCGGCGCCCGGGTGTTCGGGGTCGGGCTCAATTATTTATCGCACCTGACTCGCCTGGGTAGTACCACGCCTGCTCATCCCCTCGCCTATATCAAACCCGATTCTGCCATCGTTGATCCCTACGGTATGATTTCCTATCCAGCGATGACCTGCGAGCTGGACTATGAGATTGAGCTGGTGGCGGTGGTCGGCAAGCCGCTGGGCGACGCCGCTGCCGCTTCGGCCTGTTTAATGGGTTACACCGTCGGCAATGATATCAGCGCGCGGGATGCCGGCCGTGCACTGGGGCGGCTTGATCTGTTGACTCAGAAGGGCATGGATGGCACGACGCCGCTCGGGCCGTGGATTGCCACGCTTGATCAATGTGGCGGCGGCGGACAACCGCAGTTGGATATGTGCATGACCATCAATGGCGAAGTTCGGCAGCAGGACAATACTCGGGAAATGATTTTCGCAGTTGATGAACTGCTGAACTATCTGGATGCGCGTATCACGTTGCGCCCAGGGGATCTGGTTTTTACCGGATCGACCCACGGGGTTGGACTGGAAGACGGACGTTTCCTGCAGCCAGGAGACGTTCTGGAAGCACAGATTGAGGGCATCGGCATGCTGCGAAATGAAGTTGGCCCGCAACGTATTCTTGCCCCGGCAAGGCAATCTGGGCGGCTAGGTTATCCCGCTGTCTGACTCATCAACCCAGTCCCCTGGCAAGAGGCAATCATGAATCAAGGGGCCACCTGGTATCCGTTAAAGCACCGTCAGTTTCGCCTGTTCTGGAGCGCCGGTGCAGTCATCAATATTGCGATCTGGATGCAAACAGTAGGTGCTGCCTGGATCATGGTTGGGCTCACCGATTCAGCCTGGATGGTGTCGCTGGTGCAAACCGCCATGACCCTGCCGGTGTTTCTGTTCGGCTTGCCCGGCGGAGTGATTGCGGACCTGGTGAATCGCAAATACTGGCTGCTGTTCACTCAGTCGGTGATGCTGACAGCCGCGAGCATACTGTTTATCTTGGCCGCTACCGGCAGCCTGAGCGCCTGGATGCTGTTGTCGCTGACCTTTTTACTGGGCACCGGAAGCGCGCTGAGCATGTCAGCGTGGATGGCCGTCACTCTTACACTGATCCCGCGGGAAATCGTGCCTGCGGCGGTCGCGCTCAACGCTATTTCAACCAATGTTGCTCGCGCACTGGGCCCCGCCATCGGCGGCCTGCTTATTGCTGTCGCAGGCCAGGCTTCGATGTTTCTTTTGATCGCCTGTTGTTTTATGGGGGTGATCCTATTTCTGATTGGTTGGCGGCCTGTCCGAGTCAGTAATGTGCTGCCCCCTGAGACTTTCCTCGGCGGTATGCGCAGTGGTCTGCGCTATATACGTCATTCCGTCTCCTTGATCAGCTCGCTGAAACAGGTATTTATCTTTACCAGCTGCGCCAGTGCACTGTGGGCGTTACTGCCTTTGATAGCCAAGGACCAGCTGCAGATGGAAGCGGGCGGCTATGGCCTGTTAATGGGGGCGTTGGGTGCAGGCGCGGTGATCGCTGCGGTCAATCTCACGCGTCTATATCGTCTTGTGGCGCTGCGCCGGCTGGTTGTTGTGGGGGCAGTTGCTTTTGCGCTGGTCACCGCAGCGGTGTCGCTGACTGACGTGGTCTGGCTGGTCTGGCTGCTTCTGGTTGTCGCTGGCATTGCCTGGATGGCAGTCAATGCCACGGTCGCTACCATTGTGCAAACCTGCGCGGCTGATTGGGTTAGAGCCCGAGTCGCTTCGGTATATTTGCTCATGTATATGGGCGCGATGGCGGCTGGCGGCGCGGTGTGGGGGCTGGTTGCGGATCACCTCGGGCCGACCAATAGCCTGCTGCTGTCTGCGGTAAGTATTGTCCTCGGGCTTTGGTTGACGCGCGATGGCGTCTTCGTATTGGGTAGCGAGGCTGATTACCGCACGGTATCGCAAACTGACAAGCTGGTGGTGGCCGCCGAGATCAATCACTCTGACGGTCCGGTGTCGGTCGAAATCAGTTATCGGGCGCTGAATGAGTTCCACCAGGACTTTATAAAGTGTGCTTACGCAGTGGGCCAGTCGCGGCGGCGTAACGGAGCGCGCAACTGGCGACTTTACCGTGACCTGGCCGACCCAAACCGTTTTGTAGAGCGTTTTATAGTAGAGTCCTGGCTGGGCTACTTGCGGCAAAGAGATAGGGTTACTCAGGCCGATCAGAATACGGAGAGCCAGTTGCTGCGCTACGTCATCAGTACGGATGTTGCCACCAAGCGCTACATCCATCAGCCGAATGCACTGGGCGAATGGTGATAAAAATTGATTTAAAAATACAATTCTTGATATAGAATGATTGGCAGGCCATTATTGGTGCGTCATATTCGGGATCTGTTGATCCCTGCGCCTGAGGGGAGATACAAAAATGGATGCTGAAGTCAGTATCAGTGATAAAAACGCTGCCAAGTCGTCGTCCTTGGTTACCGTAAAGCCGGTCGTCAACGCTGTTCGTATTCTCCGCTTCCTCAGTCAGGCTGCTGCTCCAGAGCGCTCCGTGGATATCGCCAGGAAGCTGGATATCAACCCCAGCACTTGCTTCAATATTCTCAGAACCTTGGTCGCCGAAGATATGGTCGATTTTAGCCCCATGTCCAAGCGCTATTCCGCTGGGTTGGGGCTCGCCCGGCTGGTTGAACAGTTCGTCACCCAAGGGCAAAAAGTGCAGTTGGCCAAGCCCTTGTTGGAGAAATTTGCTGCTCGCTCAAAGGTGACCGTCACCTTGTGGCGGCGCATAGGTAACGACCGGATTGTTATCGTCAGCTCTGCTGCGTGTCCTACCGATGTGCGGATCGACATGAGCGAAGGTCAGCGGTTGCCAATTCTAATGGGCGCCAGTGGGCGTTTATTTGCCTCGCAACTCGATCTGGACCAGCCGCAGCCCAAGGCTATCTTCGACAATATTCGCTGGAGTGGGGCGCTGTCCTACGAAGAATATTGTGAGCAGGTACGGGATGCGGCCAAGCTCGGCTGGTCCATCGACGATGGCCACTTTTCAATCGGCATCCTGGCAGTGGCGGCACCGGTTTATTCTCCCTCCGAGACCATCGACTTCACCGTGTCGGCCGTGATGTTTCGTGGTCAGCGCGATGAAGCCGGAATTGCAGAGTTGGGGCAGTCACTGCGTAATCTGGGCAAGGAGTTGGGAAGCGTGCTGTTCTGATTATCAGTCGCGCACCAACAACAGGCTGCCGCCCAGCGGTCCGCCCCCGGCGGCCGTGACCGCTACCTGGTGATCAGCAATCTGGCGCTTGTCGGCGCGCCCCCATAGTTGCAAACAGGCTTCGTGCACGTAGCCCAGGCCGTGGGTGCGCCCTCCGGAGAGCTGGCCACCATTGGTATTCAACGGTAGCTCACCGTCTAGCGCGATGCGCTGCCCGCCGTCAACAAAACGCCCGCTCTCCCCTACCGGACACAGTCCCAGAGCCTCTAGCCAGATCATGGTCAGTATCGAGAAGCCATCGTAGAGCTGCGCGGAGCCGACATCCTTGGGTTTCAGATCGGTACGTGCCCACATCATGCGCCCGACATCGAACGCCGCGCCCTGGGTCAGCGAAATCTGATCCCAGGACCAGGGCTGGTTAAGCGCTGCACCCATGGCTTCGATCCGGATCGGCGGGTTGCGCCCGTCTTTGGCGACATCACGGCGCGACAGGATGATGGCGGTTGAGGCATCACAATGCACATCGCAATCGAACATACGTAATGGTGTGGATATCATCCTCGACTGCATGTAGTCGTCCATGCTCATCGGTGTACGATAAACCGCCTTGGGGTTGAGCTCGGCGTTGCGCCGGCAGGTCAGAGCGATTTGTGCGAGCTGTTCCGAGGTGGTGCCATAGTCATGAAAATGCCGCTGCGCATACATGGCCATCAGATTTGCCGCCGAGAGCACATTGAAAGGGGTGTACCACTGCCAGGCAAAACTGCTGTCCCGTCCCTGAGTTTTATTCGTCAGGGCTGAAGCTTGCTTGTTGTGTTGCCGGGTAGAGGACTCGGTAATGGTGCGAAATACCAGCACATTTCGACACATGCCGCTGGCAATGGCCATGACCCCATTGATGATGCCGGCTAGGGGGCCGGGCCCCTCATAGCCGCCGCCAAACCAGTTTACGTTCAAGCCAAGTGCATTTTTAAGCGCGTTCGGCCCGACCGGAGAAAAGCTGTCACCGTTATTGTTGTCACCCGGCCAGCACGCTACCCCATCGATCTCGTCCCGGGTCAGTCCCGCATCGGCAATGGCTTCAAGACAGGCGTCTGCGGTCAGCCGCATGGCTGACAACTGCGAAGGGCGGCCAACCTCGGATTGACCAATACCGGTAATAGCGACATCTTTTTCATACAGACGGTCAAACATGCTCAATCCTTAACAAATAGGGGAAGCCATACATCGTCTTCCTGCTGAAAGTGCACTCTGACGGGCATCCCGATAAAGACGTCTGTCACCGGTATCCCTTCGATATTACTGACGAAGCGCAGACCTGCCTGCTCTACCAGCTCGACGATGGCAATCACGAAGGGCTCCTGCAGTTCAGGTGTCCAGGGCTGGTGGTTGATGGTAAAGCTGGCGACCTGGCCTTTTCCCGACACGGCCTCCGGACCTACTTCAAAGCTGTTGCACGCGGGGCAAACGGGACTGGGCGGGTGAAAGTAACGAGTACAGGCGCTGCAGCGGTGGATCAGCAGCGCGTTGTTTTTACCACCTTGCCAAAAGGCGCGGTTGTCACCGGTGAGGGCGGGCAGCTTTCTCGGCATCGGATAAATCCTGTCTTAACAACTTGGATAACCCAAGGTTAGCATTTGTACACATATTAAAAAAGTGTTCTAATCTAAATCTACTGGGCCTTGCATTGGCCTATCTAATAAGACTCACTTGTGGAGGTCGCTCATGACCCTTTCTCTGCAAGGCCGCGCAGTAATAGTCACAGGCGGCTTTGGTGTACTCGGTAGCGCGCTGACCAAATTGTTGCTTGAGCGGGGGGCTAGAGTAGCGGCCCTGGATCTGAGTGACGTGCCTGCCGCGTTGACAGCTTCCGCTGACTTTCTTCCCCTGGGCATGGTCAATCTGACCGAAACGGCGTCCGCCGAGCAAGCGATGAACCAAGTGATTGAGACTTTTGGGCGTATCAACGCGGTCGTCAATGTTGCTGGTGGCTTCGCCTGGGAAACGTTTGAATCAGGCTCGTTGGACACCTGGGACCGCCTCTATAAGATGAATGTGCGTACGGCCATCGTCAGCACCAAGGCGGCGTTGCCGCACATTCTGAGCGCCGGCAACGGTCGCGTGATCAACGTCAGTGCGTTGGCTGCCAACAAGGCTGGATTGGGCGTTGCTGCCTATGCAGCGTCCAAGGCCGGCGTGGCGCGCTTTACCGAATCGCTCGCGGAAGAGTTGAAAGCCCGCGACGTCACGGTCAATGCGGTCATGCCCAGTATTATCGATACACCCACAAACCGGGCTGATATGCCGGATCAGGATTTCACCTCATGGGTTACACCCGAAGCGCTGTCTGCCGTCATAGCCTTTTTGCTGTCGGCCGAGGGTCAGGTAATCACTGGGGCCTGCCTACCGGTAAGTGGTCGAGTATGAATAGCTTAATGAATGGGAGATTGTTGCCATGAGATTGGTCACTTTTGTAAATAGCGAAGGCCTGGAACTGGCCGGTGCCTTGATTGAGCAGGATCAGTCAGTGCTTGATCTGCAACAGGCTTACACCGAGTTGCACGGAGGGCGGGCTGCAGCGCTGTCCAGCGTTCTTTCGCTTGCAGAGGCAGGCGATGAAGGTATGGAGCTGGCCCGCAATATTGTTGCCAAGGCACCCTCGGCGGCAGTCCAGGCGCGGGCATCTGTGCGCTTGAGAGCGCCTATTCAACCACCGCCGCAGATGCGCGATTTTTCCTGTTTTGAGCTGCACTTGCGTCAGAGTTTTGCTGCTGCTCGCCGTCTTCGTGCGATGCGCACCCCTGACCCGGAAGCGACGCTCAAGGCCATGAATACCAGCGCCGATGACCGTGTAATGGATACCTTCAACCGCCAGCCGATTTACTACAAGTGCAACCGGTTTGCCGTGGTAGGGGTGGACGATCAGTTCGAGTGGCCTGCCTACAGCAAAGCGCTGGATTTTGAGCTCGAATTTGGCTGCTACATTGGCAAGCGCGGCAAAGACATTACCCGTGAAAACGCCCGGCAGCACATTTTCGGCTACACGATTTTCAATGACATCAGCGCCCGAGATGCTCAGGCGAAAGAGATGAGCGGCATGCTCGGCCCGGCGAAGGGCAAGGATTTTGATACCGCCAATATTATGGGTCCCTGCTTGGTTACGGCGGATGAACTCGAAGATCCCTATGATCTGAATATGATCGCCCGAGTGAATGGCGAAGAGTGGGGCCGGGGTAACACGCGCGATATGCGCTGGCAGTTTGAAGATGTCATTGCCCATGTATCGCAGTCCGAGACCCTGCACAGTGGAGAGTTTTTGGGCTCGGGCACTGTAGGAAACGGCTGTGGCCTGGAGCAGTTACGTAACCTCAAGCCCGGAGACGTGATTGAGCTGGAAGTAGACGGAATCGGCATGTTGCGCACTCAAGTGGGGGAGAAAGGCAATCCATTTTGAAAACGCCTGATGGCAAAATTAAAGTCAAATTGATACAGATCACTAAAATCTGTTCACAAATGTCTTTCAATGTGATTTGCTTGGCGCTGAGCTAAGAGTTACCAAGCATTAAATCAATTGATGCTTAGCGCGGCCTGATAAGACCCCTAATAAAACTGGAGGCGAACATGCTTACTAAAACCAGCCAGGTGCTTTCCGATGGCACCAAGATTTCTGATTTGATCTATCCAGATACGCGTGAAGTGCAAATGCGCGTGCTCTCTGACCCTGAAATTTATCAGATGGAAATGGAAAAGATTTTCGGCAAGACCTGGGTGTTGCTCGGTCATGAGTCCGAAATCCCCAACGCGAATGATTTCATGGTCCGCGACATCGGCGGAGACTCCGTTATTGTGGCCCGCGACAAGCAAAATGAGATCCACGTGACTCTGAACGTCTGCCCGCACCGTGGCATGCGTGTGGCGCTGACCGATTGCGGTAATACACAGATTCATAAATGTATTTATCACGGTTGGGCTTTCCGACCGAATGGCGACTTTATCGGTTCCCCGGTCAAGCGCGAATGTATGCACGGCACAATGCTGCCTGAGTCCGAACTGGGCTTGAAAAAGGCGCGTTCAGTACTGTATGGCGGATTGATCTTTGCTACCTGGAACATTGAAGGTCCGTCATTCGAGGACTTCCTGGGCGACGCAAAGTGGTATTACGACATTCTGTTCCAGCGTACCGATAAGGGGATGGAGGTTCTTGGGCCACCCCAGCGATTTATGGTCAACGCCAACTGGAAAACCGCTGGTGAGCAGTCGGCAGCTGACGGATTCCATACGCTGACCCTGCACCGTTGGCTGGGTGAGGTAGGTAACTACGCTAAAAAAGGCGGGGCTGAGACGGATGATGATGAGCCGGACCTGACGCCAGAAATGTACGGTGTTGAGGTGAGTTCGCCGCATGGCCATGCGCTGCGTTGCATCGATCTGGCGCGCAAAATCCGCCGGTTGACGGGTCTTGAGCCAGACGATCTGTCAGTACAGGAGAAGCTGAATGCGCTTCCACCAGCGGGCATGACCAAAGAGATGGTCGACCAGTTGGCAGGGAATCTGAGCGAGGATCAGCTCAAGGTATTGACGTCCATGCCGCCTCAGGTAGGTGGCATGTTTCCTAATATTCTGTTCGGATTCGTCTATATTCCGCAGCCTGATGGTTCAGTCGTCGGTTCGATGACACTGCATACCTATATTCCCCGTGGTCCAAACCAGCTTGAGTTCTGCAACTGGATCTTTGCCGAGAAGGATGCACCTGAAGAGCTTCGCGAGAAGATGCTCAAACAGACCATTCAGCTGTTCGGGACCTCTGGCATGGTTGAGCAGGATGATTCCGACACCTGGCCACATATGACCCTGTCGGCGAAGGGTGCAATGGGCCGCCATATGACCTTGAAGTATCAGGCCGTTTACGAGACGGGCAAACCAGAAGGTTGGCCTGGGCCTGGCATCGTCAACGAGGGCTTTACCAAGGATGACACCCAATGGCATTGGTGGCTCTACTGGAACGAGCTGATGAACGCCGAATAAACACACCCCGGACAAATAAAAACAGGAGCTTCTCATGCAGCAAGTTCAAGAAAATATCCCGGCAGCCGCTCCGGGAAAAGCAATCGCGGTGGGGTCGGCCGAATACAACGCAGTGCTGACTTTCATGTACGAAGAGGCGGCGTTATTGGATCAGCTACGTCTCGGGGAATGGGGTCAGCTACTGGCCACCGACCTGATCTATACGGCGCCATTGCGCCATACGCGCCTTGGCGCGGACCATGCCAAAAGTTTTATTCGCACGGTTCAGCATTTCCATGATGATTACCGCTCGGTTATGGGTCGTATCCTGCGACTGTCTGGCAAGAGCGCCTGGGCTGAGGATCCGCCATCGCGGACTCGCCGCCTGGTGACCAACGTGATGGTGCGTGAAACAGACAAGCCTGACGAGCTGGCGGTAGTCAGCTATCTGCTGCTGACGCGTAGCCGTTTCAGTGAGCATCATGTTGATGTGATCAGCTGTGAACGCCATGACATCCTGCGCCGTGAGACGGACGGCAGTTTCAAGCTGGCACGTCGAGAGGCGCTCCTCGATCAATCTGTGCTGGGAACGGCCAATCTGGCCATCTTCCTTTAAGGGTTTGGCCGGCTGTGGTCACAGCCGACCATGCGGGGGACAAAGCCTGTCTTGCAAAAGACAGGCTTTGTTTTATCCAGGAAAGGGAAACAATCACCTCAACGCTGAGTTTGAATGATTTCCGGCTCGTTACCGGCGAACCAATCCTGATCGCTTGCGCAAAGTTGGCTTGCACGTTCAGTAAAATCCTCTGTAGAGCCTTTCATGCGCATGGCCTGCTGTGCTCTAACGGGTTGTTGGGCGTAGCAGAGGCCAGTCACCCTGGCGTGAGGCATTTCGTCCAGATCGTACTCGCGCCCGCGGGAGATGGTCGTACAGCGGCGTAATATCAAAGCCGCTTGCGCCTCTTCAGTAGGCAGGTTGGCAATAGCCCAGCCGGCCATGCCGTGGTTCAAATCGATTCCTCGGTACGGCTCTGGATCCTGAATAAACGTATCGGTAGTTGTCCATTGCAAGAAAATCTTGCCGTCGCGCAGGAGGGTGGAGGTAGTAACCCCGGCCACGCGCATAGGAACGGTTACGTCATATACGCGCTGGGTCAGCTTGCCGGCGGCCGCAGCAACGGCAAGGCCTGCCAGGTCGAGCATGTGAGTGCATTGATGCCTGGCGTCGGTTGCCCGTGTCACGCTGTGAGCTACTTCTGACAACGGCATGCCAATCAGCGACTGAAGAGGCGCTGCGGCGCCTGGACAGGCTGTATAGGGAAAACGTACAGCGTAGCCGCGCACATCGGTGACCAGGCCCTGAGCGTGCCGGATACTGACCCGGAAGTGATGAAAGTCGTCCTCCAGAGCGGCTCGCATTTCGCCGTCGGAGTGCTGGTGAATTTCAATACGTCGACGAAAAAGCATGCTGTTGACCTTTATGATAATGATGGATTAGTGCTGTATGTCCATCCTGAATATGATTTAATATGAACATTAACAAAAAAAGTGTTTATTAAAAAGGTTGCCGATATGAGACTACTTGAAGATAAAGTCGCCCTGATCACCGGCGCTGGTGGTGGAATAGGTGAAGGCGTCGCCCGCTACTTCGTCAAACAAGGTGCCAGTGTTGTGGTGGCGGAGCTTAACGAAAGCTTGGGTAACGCAGTTACCGCCGATCTCCGGGCTCTGGGCGGGAAAGCGCTCTTTTTCAAGACGGACGTCTCAAGCAAAGACAGCATCAATGCTGCCATTCAGGCCGCTGTCGACGAGTTCGGTGGGCTTGATACCTTAGTAAACAATGCCTTTGCGCCAACACCCAATGTGTTGATGGAAGACAAGACTGACGAAATGCTCAAGCAGACCCTGGACACCACTGTTTGGGCTGCATGGTGGTCGATGCGTGCTGCGTTACCCCACATGCGTGCCCGTGGGGGCGGATCGATCATCAACTTCTACTCGATCGATACGGAAATTGGCGCTTGGCTACACTCGGACTATAACACCGCCAAATCTGCCATCGTCGGACTGACGCGGAGCGCGGCGGCTGAATGGGGCCGCTTTAATGTCCGCGTGAACGCTATTGCCCCGACTGCCATGGGAGCCACTTTCCACAAACTGGCGGCTGAAAACCCCGGATTTGCTGAACGGTCTGCGGCCATGCGACCTTTGGGTCGCAGCGGTGATCCAGAGGATGATATCGGGCCAGTAGTTGCTTTTCTGGCTTCTGAAATGTCGCGCTACATGACTGGGGAATCCCTGCATGTGGACGGGGGTATTCATTTGCCTCGCTACAATTCGCGCCCTGCAGATGTGCCGGTGCGGGAGTACTAAGATCCTTCAGGTCTAGTAGGTTGTACATATCAAAGCCCGCGTTGAAGCGGGCTTGATTGTTGTGGGTGTTATCAGCGCTTTTTCACACTGATATCTGTCGCTTCCAAATCCCAGGTTGTAGGCGTTTTTCCCTCGTCACGGAGCAGATACTTGAGTACTCGCCCCTGAGGATTTTTTGGCAATGAGCTACGAAACTCGATGTAGCGGGGCAGGGCATAGTAAGGCACGCAGTCCGTAGCCCAGTGAAACAGCTCTTCCTCACTAAGTTTGGCACCGTCATTTAGAATGGCTGTGACCTTGACGTCGTCCTCACCCTTGTCCGAGAGCACCGCGTGTACCGCCACTTCTGAGATGGCT
The DNA here is from genome assembly GCF_008365385.1 of Halopseudomonas laoshanensis. Classification (GTDB taxonomy): domain Bacteria; phylum Pseudomonadota; class Gammaproteobacteria; order Pseudomonadales; family Pseudomonadaceae; genus Halopseudomonas; species Halopseudomonas laoshanensis. Next base: position 450,524 of record NZ_QOVF01000001.1, read on the forward strand.
GGGTGCACGGCAAAAGCTGATTCCATCTCAAAACTGGAAATATTTTCGCCGCGACGGCGCAGATAGTCTTTTTTGCGATCAACAAAAAAGAAGAATCCGTCTTCATCAAACTTGCCAATGTCACCGGTGTGGAACCACATGTTCCTCATGAGCTTGAGGGTTTCTTCAGGCCGACGCCAATAGCCTTGAAACATGATATCCGGCCGTAGGGGCCGAACGACTATTTCGCCAGCGGTGTTTGCTGGCAATTCCTGATCGTTCTCGTCGACAATCCGTACATCAAAATCAGCAATGCGTTTGCCGGATGAGCCGGGTTTCGCGTACTCGCCGGCAGCCAAGGTAGTGATGACGCAAGCTTCAGTTAGGCCGTAACCATTGCCGCCAACGAGCGGCGTACCAAAGCGTTCACGCCAAATTGATTTGGTCTCTTCGGTATAGGGGTTACCGCGGGCAGTGTGGATTTGACCAAAGCAGCGACGCATGGCGTCATTATCAGGCGCCTGCGCCAGTAGTCCGCCCATGCCGCCAAGTATGGATGCAATGGTGGCGCCGCTTCGCTCAACCTCTGGCCAGAAATTGGAGACCGAGAAACGCGGCAGAATGGCTGCTCTTGCGCCCACCAGAACACTGGCGATGATGGTGACGCAGAGCGCATTCATATGAAATAGCGGCAAGGGCGTAATGGTTACGTCGTTTGCCGTAGCTGGTCCTGCACGCAACTGCAGTCGTGCCAGGTTGCACATGAAGTTATAGCTCACCATACAGCCCTTAGACGGTCCAGTGGTGCCAGAAGTGTAGATCAGGCACGACAGGTCAGAGGGTTTCGGTTTGCTCGGTATCGGCGTGGTTTTGTTATCGCGGTATTGATCCAACGGCTCGACCGTAATAGGACCGTCAACGGAGGCCTGCAGGGCTTCGCGGTGCAAGATGCGCTTAAGTGCTGGCAGCTGCTCACACACGGCCGTAATCCTGTCCATGTACGCGGCCTCGCAAATCACCAGCTGAGTATCCGCATCGGCAATTTGATGCCGGAGAAACTCGCCACGCAAAGCGGTATTAATCGGCACGCTGACAGCACTGAGTTTGTTGATCGCTAGCCAGCTCACTACCGCATCAATATTGTTGTCCAGCATGGTGACAACCGTCTGGCCTGCACATACACCCAGCGATGAGAGGGAGTGAGCCATCATGGTTGAAATTGAGTCAATTTCACTATATGTGTATAGTTTTCCACTGAAGTCGAGGAATACACGGTCTGGATGGCTTGCTACTGCTCGGTCCAGGGCTGCAATGATGGTGTCCTGTTCTCCGAGTGACCAGGTGTCGGGGTTACCAGTACCGCTCATGATAAATTTCCTCCGGGTGCGGCTCGCAGCATGGAGCCTGACTTTTATATTTCTGATAGAGAATCACATTCTATATTGTATTTTTTGCGATGTCTCTATCAAGAGTTGAACAGAAATTGGCTATAGTGATTAGTTAATCTGCTAGAATCGCAAAAACTAGGCTTAAAAAGGGGGGGTGCATATGCTGGATAATGAGGCCGAAGGTGCTATACCGCCTGTTGGAAAGGGCGTGAAAGCAGAGTCAACAGGCAAAGGTAATAAAGGTGTTCCACTTCCCAGCAAATCGACGTCCCCGGCGGTAGGTAAAGCCCGGGCAGTTAAGCCTAATCGTCGTTCGGAAGAGACCATTAACAGTATCCTGCAGTCCACTGAGGAAGTTGTTCTGCGCTCAGGCGCTGATCGGATATCGATCTTGGACGTGTGCAAGCTGGCCGGTGTTTCCCGCGGCACCTTCTACCGGTATTTTTCATCTCAGGAAGATTTGCTTGATACCTTTTCCAGGCATAAGCGCGATAATTTTCACCAGATTATGGTCAATACCATAGGTGTGGTTGAGGATCCGGAAGCGCGGTTGAATGCCCTTATCAATTTTATCGATGACTACCTTGAGGAAAGTCGGGCTCAGCGACTTCTTATGGTGGCCCCAGAATATGCTCTTGGATTTTTCCGGCGCATTTTCCACGACTCGATCCTGCGTTTCCAGGATACATTGGATATAGTTTTTGATGACTGGGACGCCAGGCTGGGGGTCAAGCTTGACCGTGAGTTGATTTGTGAAATGATCATCCGTTATGTGTTGAGCGAGATATTGGTTCCAGAAAATACCGGCAGACGCCTGCTTCCCGCGCGGGTCAAGCGCCTTGTGGCTTCGCTCATCACCGGCTCTACTTCTCGCACACGCCGCTGATTGAATGGGAGGTATGGCAAATACCTCCCCGGTTTGCTGTTGGTTATTCTAAGTCGCCTTAGACATAAGATATCAATATGTCGCTTTAACCTCCCCGTTCTTCCTTCCCACGTTTTCCACCTATAGCGGATTCTGCGTTTTTTGTATCCTCGTTATATTTTATTAATCGTATATTTATCAAAAGCCTATATGACTTTCGTGTGGTCACTGCGCGTCCCTGGCCTAGGTTGAAATTCGGGTTGTTGTTGTGCTGGCTTCATAAATAACTTGAACAGTTTTGCCATTTATGATCAATTTACATAATGCTAGCGCATATGAGCTCAGCCGCGCCTGTTCTGCGGCCGCTGGACTCTCATCCAATAGAACAACACTGAGGCTAACTATCATGCTAATCGATCTGCACGCCCACGCCCCCCACCCCGAGTACTATGACCAGCACCCCCATTGGGGCCCTGCGTTTGAATCCCAGCCAGATGGCGACATCAAACTGCGGGTTGGTGAATGGATACTCTCGTTGGGCGCGCCGGAGCGCAAAGTGGCGCTGCGCGAAGCGCATGCCCGCGGTGAAACCCTGCAGGTAGCTGAATATATGGCGAAATGGGCCGATCCCAAGCACCGGCTCGCCAGCATGGATGCAGCAGGACAGAATGCGCAGGTGTTGTCGGTACCAAGCCATTGCTACATGTATTGGGCTGAGGCTGAGTTCGGTATCCCCTTCGCCAGAACGGTCAACGATTCCCTCGCCAAATATTGTTCAGGCGCGCCAGATAGACTGATGTTCTGGGCTCACGCACCCTTGAATGTGCCGGTTGAGGCGGCAAAAGAGATCCGCCGTGCTTGCACAGAACTGGGCGCCAAAGGTTTGGTAGCGGGCGGCTCCAACTTTGGTGGACTTGAGTTTGATTCGCCTGAGATGGACCCGGTATGGGAAGCGTTGTGCGATCTCGATCTACCGATGTTTGTGCACGGTTATAACCAGTCGGTGACTTGGGGCAAAGATGCCAACACTGACCGTTATGAAACGACTGCCATCGTGGGTATGAATTACGATGAAGCAAAGTGCTTCTGGTACATGATCAATGGTGGTGTGTTTGATCGATTCCCCAACCTGAAGGTATACATCACCCACGGCGGTGGCTTTGTCCCTTATCAGTTAGGGCGCATGGCGCAGACCAATCCGAATCTGGATGTGTCATACAACAAGAAGCCGTTCCTTGAGTACCTGCGCAACTTCTACTTTGACGTAGAGCTGCACGAAGTTCCGATGCGCCAGGCGATGGTGGAAGTCATTGGCGCTGATCGTGTGCTCTATGGGTCTAACTTCGGCGGTAGCGATGCGGTACGTCACGACCTGACCGATGACCTGAAGCTGTCTTCTGAAGATATGGATCGCATTCGCTGGAAGAACGCTTGCGAGTTGTTGCATCTTGATCCAGCCAAGATTGGCAAGGTAGGTGCGTAATGCGCCTGGCGAGATGCTCTTACAAGAGTGGAGCGCCTTTCTGGGCTGTGGTTGATCTGGAGCATGAGGCGGTTAATCCAATTCACGGTAGCTTCAAGGATTGGGCGCCGTTGGTGACTGCGGGCCAGGGCATAAGTGCGCTGTCTTTCTCGGCCGATCCGATTGCGATGCAGGATATTCAACTGCTGGCTCCGGTTGATCCGATCAACCGGGTGGTGGTCGCCGGGGCCAACTATCTTGCCCACCTGATCAAGGACTTCGGTCTTGATGCACCCAAGCAGCCAGTAGCATTCCTAAAGGCATATGGCGCTTTGATAGGCGCTCATGACCCGATTCGATATCCGCCATTGACCGAAGAGCTTGATCACGAAGTAGAGCTAGTGGCGGTCATAGGCAAGGATGAAATCGATCCTGCTGATCCCCTGGCGTCGGTACTCGGTTACACGGTGGGCAACGACGTCAGCTCGCGCGATCTTCAGCGCAGCGGGGCAAAAGGGATTGGGATGGACCTTTTCGCCGCCAAAAGCCAGGACCTTACTACAGGTGTGGGACCGTGGATCGTGACCCGAGATGAGTTTCCACAGGGCTCCCCGCAATTGCGCTTGACCCTGGCAGTCAACGGGGAAGTGCGTCAGGACGGCAATACTGCCGAGATGACCTGGGACGTGGGCGAGTTGATTGCCTTCGTTCAGGCCCGCTCCAGTTTCCGTTGTGGAGACATTCTGTTTACCGGATCGCCTGCGGGCGTAGGCATGGGTACCGGCCGCTTTCTCAATCCGGGTGATGTGGTGGAAGCCTCGGTTGAGGGCATCGGTACGCTGCGCAATGTGGTGAGTGAAAAGAACGCTTAATGAGGTTTTTACAATGACTGCGAATAAAACGAACAAGGTGGTGGTAGTCGGTGCCGGTCTGATGGGCACGGGGATCGCCCATGCCTTCGCCAGTTCCGGGTTCCCGACGGTGATTGTGGATACCAATCCTGAGTCACTAAAGCAGGCTTACAACAGTATCGAAAAAATCCTCGGCGATGGCGTGCGTCTGGGCAAGGTATCTGAAGATAGCGCTCGGTCGTCCCTGGAGCGTTTGACTGTGAGCGAAGACTTGAGCGTGGCTGCCAGCGGCGCCAATCTTGTGCTTGAAACGGTTTCAGAGCAGCTTGCTGTCAAGAAGGCGGTGGTCACTCAAGCGGCTGCTGTCATGGCTGAAAACGGCATCATAGCCAGCAACACCTCTGCGCTTAGCGTGACCGAAATCGCAGCGTCTGTGCCGTCGCCCGAGCGTTTTATCGGCATGCATTTTTTCAATCCCGTACACAAGATGAAACTGGTCGAGATCGTGTTGGGCTTGGCGACCAATGATGAAACGGTAGCTATTACCCGCGATTACTGTGAGGCGCTGGGCAAGACGTCCATTGTCGTCAATGAATCGCCTGGCCTTACCACTAGCCGGATGTCTGCTCTGCTGGGTAACGAGGCCATGTATATGTTGCAGGAAGGTACTGCGACTGCCGAGGACATCGATACAGCATTGCGAATGGGCTTCAATCATCCGATGGGGCCATTGGAACTGGGTGATCTGACGGGGTGGGATACCCGCTTGTCCGTACTGCGCTACCTGCACAGTACCCTGGGTGAGAAGTTTCGCCCGTGCCCATTGATCATAAAGATGGTTGCAGCCGGCCGGCTAGGGCGGAAAACCGGCCACGGCGTTTATCGGTATGAAGACGGAAAAGCCGTGCCAGGTTCTGGGCTCAAAGGCAGTTACCTATGAACGATATCGTCATTGTAGATGCGGTACGCACTCCGGTAGGACGCTTTCGCGGCAGTTTGGCTGGCGTTCGAGCGGACCACATGGGCGCTTTGGTACTCAACGAACTGTTGAAGCGCACGGGCTTAACGGCACAACAAATCGATGATGTAATTTTTGGCTGTGTCACCCAGATCGGCGAACAATCGGCCAATATAGCGCGCACAGCATTGCTGAGTGCGGGCTGGCCAGCGACTGTTCCGGGTCTTACGCTGGATCGAAAATGCGGATCCGGTGAGGCTGCTGTGCATGCCGCGGTCGGAGCTATTGCTTGTGGGGCGGCTGATATCGTTATCGCTGGCGGGGCTGAGGCGATGAGCAGAGTGCCGATGGGTAGCAACCGTGATATTCACGGTGAAGCATTCGGTTGGCAGGCCATGGAGCGTTACGAGCTGACCTCGCAAGGCGAGGCCGCTGAGCGTATGGCGGAAAAATGGCAGATCAGCCGCGATGAACTGGACGCCTATGCCCTGGAAAGCCACCGGCGAGCCGGAGCGGCGGCAGATGCGGGGTACTTCGCTAGTGAAATCGCGCCTATGCCCATTGCCGACCTCTGCGAGAAAGATCACGACGGTTTCACCGGCTTGTTTTTCGCAGATGAAACCATCAGGCGCGACACGTCGCTGGAAAAGTTGGCGACCTTGAAAACCAGCTTCCGTCCGGAGAACGGCCGCATTACCGCAGGTAATTCCTCGCAGATATCCGATGGTGCGGCGGCGTTGCTGGTGATGTCGGCAGACACCGCAAAGCGTTTGGGTCTGAGGGCTCGTGCTCGCATCAAGACCATTACCACGGTGGGTGCGGATCCTACGTTGATGCTGACCGGGCCTATTGCAGCTACGCAAAAAATTCTGCAAAAGGCTGGGCTCCGCACGGACGACATCGACTTGTTCGAGATCAATGAGGCGTTTGCTTCAGTGCCGATAGCCTGGATGCGTGAGATGGGTGTGTCTGCTGAGCGATTGAACGTCAACGGGGGGGCTATTGCACTAGGTCACCCGCTAGGTGCCAGCGGCGCGCGTATCATGACCTCCATGTTGAATGAGCTTGAGCGCCGCAAGGGACGCTATGCCCTCCAGGCTATCTGTTGTGCTGGCGGACTGGGCACAGCTACCTTGATTGAGCGGCTTTCCTGACTACCATGTCCAGAATTACGCCATTACCCCTATCGTCGCTTCCGGAGTCGCTGGCTATTGCGCTGCAACGTGGCCTGGACTCCGGCATGCTGAGTTCCAGCGTGCCTGTGCTGGTTTGGGCGCATCGTCCTGCGTTGGCCGAGGCCTGGTTAGCCGTGCTTGAGCTGTTTTACAGTCAGAGTCTGTTGAGCGAGCGGCTACGTGAGTTGGTACGCCTGAAAATCGCCAGCGTAACGACCTGCAAAGCCTGTCAGTTAGCCAGAAAATCAGATGATGTAAACGATCTGGATATCGCTTGCCTGGCGTCAGACAGTGATCACTTTACTCAACAAGAACAGGCCGCTTTGCAGTTCGCTGAATTGTTTGCCGGCGATTACATGACGGTAGGTGATGTGCATTTTGAAGCGCTGGCAAGGTTTTTCAGCCCAGCGCAGATAACAGAACTCAACATGTATTGTGCCCTGATGCTTGCTGGCGGGCGAATGACCTACGTCCAGCAGGCTTACGAGGAATAAAATGAATACCCCATTGCATAGCTGCGCTTTAAAAAAAATGGATGGTACTGACACTAGTCTGATCGCCTACACCGGCAAGGTGTTGTTGATAGTCAATGTGGCTTCGCGCTGCGGCCTGACGCCGCAGTATCAAGCACTCGAACAGCTGTATAGAGAGCGACAAAACAATGGATTCGCAATCCTGGGCTTTCCGGCCAATGATTTTCGCGAACAGGAGCCTGGCAGCGACGAAGATATTGCGGCGTTCTGCCAAAGCAAATACAGCGTCAGCTTCCCTCTTTTCTCCAAGATCAGCGTCACCGGCGCAGATCGCCATCCGCTGTACTCGGCGCTCACCGCAGCCGCTCCAACGGCAGTGGGTGAGGGGCCCATGCGCACCAAGCTGGAAAGCTTCGGCATTAAAACCAGCCCTGCACCTGAGGTGGTATGGAATTTTGAGAAGTTTTTGCTTAACCGTCAGGGCGAAGTGGTAGCGCGCTTTGCCCCAGATGTGGAGGTCACTGAGCCACGCTTCCTGACGGTTTTGAATGGTTTGTTGAATACTGAAACATAGTAATTATGCATTTATGTAAAAAGAGTTCAATTCTTTCCTTTTCAGGAATAGTCTGAATTGTCCGTGTGGTCTTCTTGGCAGAAGCCCACCTGAGAGTCAAAACAACAAAAGGAGAACGTCATGACTGACAGTTCCAAGAGCAACCTGGAAACCGTGTTTGCCGATGTAGCCAGTAACTACAAGGGCAGCGATATTGATTTGCATGCTACGTACGCTGAAATGCGCAAGACCTCGCCGGTTATGGAAGGTAACTTCATGGAGCGCTTGGGCGTTCCGTCCATTGCCGGTGTAGATCCTGACCGCCCTTGTTTCACGCTTTTCAAGTATGACGATGTTATGCACGTGATGCGTGACGCCAAGCACTTCACCAGCGGCTTTATTGCTGAAGGCCTGGGTGCTTTTTTTGACGGTTTGATCCTGACGGCGATGGACGGCGATCAACACAAGAACATGCGTAACCTGCTACAGCCAGTGTTTATGCCGGATACGGTTAACCGCTGGAAGGAAGAACGTATCGACAAGGTTATACGTGAAGAATTTCTGCAGCCGATGGCTGGGCAAAAAAGTGCAGACCTGATGGACTTTGCTCTGTACTTTCCGATCCGGGTGATCTACTCGCTTATCGGTTTTCCGAATGACCAGCCTGAAAAGATCAAGCAGTATGCTGCGTGGGCGCTGGCCATTCTTGCCGGTCCGCAAGTTGATCCGGCCAAAGCAGCAGCGGCCAAGAAAGCCGCCATGGAAGCGGTTGTGGCGCTTTATGATGCTATCAAGATTGTGGTGGCAGAGCGCCGCGCAGAAGGCGGCGAAGGGGATGATCTTATCAGCCGCTTGATTCGTGCAGAGTACGAGGGGCGCTCGCTGGATGATCATGAGATCACCACTTTTGTGCGTTCTCTGTTGCCTGCAGCAGGCGAAACCACCACGCGTACTTTCGGTACGCTGATGACACTGCTTCTGGAAAATCCTTCTTTGTTGGAGCGGGTACGAAATGACCGCAGCCTGGTCAACAAGGCTATTGACGAGTCTATCCGTTTTGAGCCGGTCGCCACCTTCAAGGTGCGCCAAACGGCAGAGGCAACCGAGATTCGAGGGGTGGCGATTCCCAAAGGCGCGATGGTGTCATGCATTGTCAGCTCAGCCAACAGAGACGAAGAGTTCTTTGAAAACGCCAATACCTTTGACATTGATCGGCGCCAGCGGCCTTCATTCGGTTTTGGCTTTGGCCCGCATATGTGCATAGGGCAATTTGTTGCCAAAACCGAGATCAACTGTGCCCTGAACGCGGTGTTGGACATGTTGCCCAATATCCGTCTCGATCCTTCCAAGCCGGGACCGCAAATTACCGGTGCACAGCTTCGCGGTCCCCATCAGCTGCATGTAATCTGGGACCGATAAACGTCTTCTCCCGAAGTCCTCGCAATCTGCCTGAGCAAGGCTTAGGCAGATTGCGACTCCCTACTCTGATAGCCAGTTTTTAGGACTTGCTCCAAAACGGAAGCAGGGGTCTCTTTGCTGGTAACAAAAAGATATAAACACAAATAAGAAATGTGTTTAAATTAGGGCTTGGCTCAACTACTATCTAGCTACAAACAAAATCCGCTATAAGCGAAGGGGAATACCATGAATCTTGAAGATCTCATCCTCGTCAGTGTGGACGATCACGCTATCGAGCCGCCAGATGCCTTCAAACACCACATGCCTGAAAAATTCAAAGGTCGTGAGCCGCACGTAGAAAAGCGTGGTGACCGCGATGTTTGGATTTTTGAAGACGAGGCTACGGGGTACATGGGTCTTAATTCCGTCGTCGGTCGACCCAAGGAAGAGTACGGTATGGAGCCGCTTGGCTATGATCAGATGCGCCGAGGCACCTGGAACGTCAAGGACCGAGTTGATGACATGAATGCCAACGGCGTTTTGGGCTCGCTGTGCTTTCCGACCTTTCCCGGCTTCGCCGGTCAACGCTTTCAAGCGCATGGCAATCGTGAGATCGCCTTAGCGGCCATCCGTGCCTACAACGACTGGCATCTGTATGACTGGTGTAATGCGGCACCCGGGCGGTTCATCCCGCTGATGTTGGTACCCTATTGGGATATGCCGGCCGCCGTGGCTGAGGTCAAGCGTCTTTCGGCCCAGGGTGTTCACGCGCTGTCGTTTTCTGACAACCCTGCGCGCCTGGGCTTCCCATCAATTCATGATGACTATTGGGATCCTTTGTGGAAGGCGTGTGCAGATAACAACGTAGTGGTCTGCTGTCACATCGGCTCCGGTGGTAAAGCCGAGCACGCGTCCGATCTGTCACCGATCGATGCATGGATTACCACCATGCCCATCTCGATTGCCAACGCGGCGGCGGACTGGATATGGGCGCCGATGTGGAAGAAGTTTCCTACGCTACGCATGGCTTTGTCTGAGGGCAGTATCGGCTGGGTCCCTTATCTGCTGGAGCGCGCCGACTTTACTCATCGCCACCATAATGCATGGACCAACGCCGATTTCGGCGGAAAAATGCCGAGCGATATTTTCTTCAAGCACTTCATTACTTGCTTTATTGAAGACAATTTTGGTCTGCAAAATCTTAAGTTCATGAACGAAGACATGGTTACCTGGGAAAGCGATTACCCACATTCCGATTGCACCTGGCCGCATTCACCAGAAACCACCTGGGCGCATTTGAAGAATCTGACTGATACGCAGATCAACAAGGTTACCCACCTGAATGCGATGCGCGAGTTCTCCTATGATCCGTTCCCGCTGATCGGTCGCGAAAATTGCACAGTGGGCGCGCTACGTGCCCAGGCAACGCACGTGATTACCGAGCCAGCATTGGGTCTGGGCGGTGCCGAGGTGACCCGCAAGGACGGCAAGCCTGTTACCTCCGGCGACATCAACGCGATGTTCGCCCAAGCTGACGCAAAAACTGCGATCTGATTAGATCCTGCGCTAAACCCACTGCTGTCGTAATCCGGCAGTGGGTGTGCAGGTTGGTCATTTAACTTGCTTTCTGGGTTGTTTCAATCAGCCGAAGGTGTCTTGTTGATGAGTATTTCCCAGTTTAAATACAGCGTTATTCCCGAAGAAGCCGAAGCTCTGCGTGCCGATGTACGTTGCTTTCTCAAGGAATCGCTGGAAAATTACCCGGCTGTCAAAAAAGCCCATTCATGGATGGGCTTTGATGCGCAGTTCAGCCGTCAGCTTGGCCAGAAGGGTTGGCTTGGCATGGCGCTGCCGAAACAGTACGGCGGGGCTGATGCCAGCCCTTTTGCCCGTTACGTGATTATCGAGGAACTCTTGGCAGCGGGTGCACCGGTATCGGCGCACTGGATTGCTGATCGTCAGAGTGCACCATTGATACTTCGTTTTGGTACACCAGCACAGAAAGAGAAATACTTGCCGCCTATCTGCCGTGGCGAGAGTTACTTCTGCATTGGCATGTCGGAACCCAATTCGGGGTCTGATCTGGCGTCGATCAAAACCAATGCTCAGCGTGTCGACGCTGGCTGGTTACTGAATGGACAGAAGGTCTGGACTACCAATGCCCAGCATTCGCATTACATGATTGCGCTGGTTCGCACCGGCAGTCAGGCCGAGAGCGGGCGGCATGGTGGTATGTCTCAATTCATCATCGACCTTACGCTGCCCGGCATCACCGTGCGTCCGATAGCGGATCTCGCCGGCGGCGAGCACTTCAATGAGGTCTTTTTCGATAACGTTCGGTTGGATGCCGATGCGCTTATCGGAGAAGAGGGTAAGGGGTGGGATCAGGTCACGGCAGAGCTGGCCTTCGAGCGCAGTGGGCCAGAACGCTTCCTCAGTAGTATTGCGCTTATGCATACGGCACTGGCATTGATTGGGCCGCGACCAGATGCGTTGCAGGCGCGTGATATTGGCCGTATCACCGCCCGCTTGTTGACCTTGCGCAACATGTCGCTGGCGGTCACTCAGCAATTGGTTGATGGAAACAACCCGGCCTGGGCTGCCTCATGTGTCAAGGATCTGGGCAATGTATTCGAACAGGAGCTGCCAGAAACGCTGCAGCTCTTATTGGAAGAGCAGGCACAGGTGAACGGCGGCTCTGATCATGCGCAGGTGCTTGCCTATCTGACCCAGATGGCGCCTTCATTCTCGTTACGCGGGGGTACTCGTGAAATTTTGCGCGGCATTATTGCGCGTGGACTGGGGTTGAGATAATGCGAGAACTTTTTGAGTCAACCATTGAGCGGCTGTTGAGCGATATATCGACTGCGGACTATATCCGCTCTGCCGAAGGCGGCATGTGGAGCGCTGATCTCTGGCGCGCATTGGAAGAAAATGGTTTTCAGTTGGCCGGCGCACCTGAAGCGATTGGTGGTGCAGAGGCAGGCTGGGAAGATCTGTTTGTAATCGTCCGTGCGGCAGGGCGCTACGCCGCTCCAGTTCCATTGGTGGAAATGTTGCTGGGTAACTGGCTTCTTGAAGCAAGCGGGATAGGTGCGCGCAGCGGCGTATTGACTATCGCCGCTCAGGGTACCCTGCGTTGGGAAGGGGAACGACTATCCGGGGACCTGTATCACGTGCCGTGGGGACGGCACGCCGAATGGGTAGTAACGGTGGTTGGAGATCAGGTGGTGTTGTTGGATATGGCTTGCGCTGACGGTGTTGTTCCCGGTAGCAACATTGCCGGAGAGCCACGCGACAATCTGCTTTTCAAGGCCGCCCACTGCGCCGCGTCGGCCAAGTTGCCTAGCGCAATGCCGGCCTCTGTATTGCAGATTGGTGGCGCTATGCTGCGCTCTGCCCAGATGGCTGGTGCGCTGACTGCATTGCTGGAACTTACTTCGGGCTATGCGGCAGAGCGCAAGCAATTCGGAAAACCGATTGCCTCGTTTCAGGCCATCCAGCAGCAGCTTGCGGTTCTCGCTGAGCAAACGGCAGCGGCCAATGTTGCTGCGGAAACCGCTTTTTCTGAGTCCGGTGACCAGCTTGCGTCATTCAGTATCGCTGTGGCCAAGATCAGTACGGCCGATGCGGCCAGCATAGGCGCGGGTATTGGGCATTCGGTACACGGTGCGATCGGTTTTACTCAGGAATATTCTCTACACCTGTTGACCCGCAGGCTTTGGGCATGGCGCAGCGAATTCGGTTCGTCTACCTTCTGGAGTACGCAGTTGGGCAAGTATGTCTGTGCAGCGGGTGAACAGGCTTTCTGGCCAATGATCACGCATTCAAAACAACATCAGCTCCCGGTAGCTGAAATAGGATCTGTGTAATGAACCCCTTTCTCCAGGTTGAACGGCACGGTGCTGTAGTAATGGTCCGCATGAATAGCCCTGAAACCCGCAACGCATTGTCAGAGCCGGGACAAATTCAGGAGTTCGTCGATCTATGTGCTGGCTTGCGTCGAGATCAGAGTGTCAGGGCCGTTGTGCTGACAGGCAACGGCAAAGCCTTCTGTGCAGGTGGCAACATCAAGGACATGCAAAACCGTGAGGGTATTTTTGCTGGTTCGCCTTATGAGCTGCGCGATACCTACCGCAACGGCATTCAGCAGATTCCCCTGGCGCTTTACGAGCTGGACATCCCGATCATTGCCGCAGTGAACGGTGCCGCCATCGGTGCTGGGTTGGATCTGGCGTGTATGTGCGATATCCGTATTGCCAGCGAAAAAGCCGTGTTTGCGGAAAGCTTTGTCAAGCTAGGGATTGTGCCTGGCGACGGTGGTGCTTGGCTTTTGCCGCGTATTATTGGCATCCCGAAGGCTAGTCTAATGGCCTTCACTGGCGACACCATTGGTGCTGATAAAGCCCTCGAATGGGGGCTTGTTGAGCAATTGTGTTCGGCAGAGGAGCTGGAGACCGAAGCGCTTGAGCTGGCTCAGCGTATCGCCCAAAACCCGGGCCACGCCTTGAGACTGTGTAAGCGTCTCCTGCGTGAGGGGCAGCATATGCGGCTTGACTCCCTGCTTGAACTATCGGCGGCCTATCAATCGCTGGCGCATCACACCCAGGACCATAGTGAAGCGGTAAACGCGTTTGTCGAGAAGCGCAAACCGAACTTCAAAGACCAATAACAAAACTATTCGAGGAGAGGTCACGATGCGTAGGGTTTTTCGTGAAGATCACAATATGTTCAGGGAGCAGGCCCGACGTTTCGTTGAACGGGAAATAACACCGTACCTGCATGAGTGGGAAAAGCAGGGCATCGTTCCGAAGGATGTTTGGCGCAAAGCTGGCGAAATGGGTCTGCTGTGTTCAACCGTACCCGAAGAGTACGGTGGCGCTGGAGGCGATTACGGCCATTCGGCGGTAATGATTGAAGAGCTGGCGCGTGCCAATGCTACCGCGGTTGGCTTCACTACCCACTCTGAAATTGTTGCCCCGTATCTGATTGCCTACGGCTCCGAAGAGCAAAAGCTGAAGTGGCTACCTGAGATGGTCAGCGGCAACATCATCGGTGTGATAGCGATGAGTGAGCCGGGAATAGGCAGTGACTTACGCTCAATGCGCACGCAGGTCCGCCGTGAGGGCGATGAGTATGTGGTCAGTGGGCAGAAAACCTTTATCACCAACGGCGGCAACGCAGATCTGGTGGTGACTGCGACTAAACTTGATCCGGCCAGCAGAGATTTAACGCTCATCTGTATCGAAACGGATCGCCAGGGATTTTCCAAGGGAAAACTGCTGGACAAGATCGGCCTCAAAGGCCAGGACACCGCCGAGCTGTTCTTCGACGAGGTGCGGGTGCCGGTCAGCAATCGGCTGGGAGAGGAGAATAAAGGATTTAAATACCTCACTCATCAGTTGGCCTGGGAACGCCTGATTATCGGCCTGCGAGCCGCACAATCGATCGAAACACTGTTTGAAGAGACCTTGGAATATACCCGTGAGCGCAAGGTATTCGGTCATAGCGTGTTTGATTTTCAGAACACGCGATTCAAGCTGGCCGAGGTCAAGGCTCAGGCCACTATGCTGCGCGTTTTTGTAGATGACTGCCTGGAGCGCGTTATGCGTGATGAGCTGCCCGCAGACGTGGCAGCTATGGCCAAGCTGTTGGGATCGGAGCTGCAGGGTAAAATGCTGGATGAGTTGTTGCAGTTACACGGCGGCTACGGCTTTATGAGTGAATACAAGATCGGTCGTGCCTGGGTGGATGCACGTGTTGCACGCATCTATGGCGGCACTTCAGAAATCATGAAGGAAATCATCAGCCGCAACTTTTGAACCGGCCCGGTGCGTCGATACTCTGGCGTCCAAAACAATAACAATAGGGGAGTAATGACTATGTTGCTGATTTGTCGAAATATCCTGATTGTAGCCACCCTGTTTGTGGTGGCTAACGTTTTTGGCCAAGGCATACCTGAGGATCGTTACGCTGAAGAAGCTGATAGGGCAAAAAGCCTGCTTCGCAAAGCGATAGCACACTATCGGGCCGAAGGGGAGAGCTCACTTGCTGCCTTCAGTCGGCAGGGTGAGTTCGTCGACGAAGAGCTTTACGTCTACGTTATTGGCACTGACGGCGTCATGCTTGCGAGTGGCGGCCCGTCGTCCAATCTGATTGGCAGGGATGTCGGCTCCGCGCTGAATGACGACCTGAATAAAGGTTTCAAGGCAGCGCTGGCATTGCCAGAAAGCGAGCAGATTCATCATGCTGATTATCGCTGGATGAACTGGCAGATAGGGCGGGTAGAACGCAAAAGGGTCTTCTACCAGAGAGTGGACGACAAGATTTTTTCAGTCGGTTATTACATTGAGCGCTCAAGCGAGACAGAGGCGCAAGTACTGCTGGACTACGTCATCAAAGCTGTTGCTGAACAGCCCGAGCAGACCTTTGAACGCATAAACGAATTGGATGCTGAGTTTCTCAAAGATGATCTTTACGCCTTTGTGGTTGATCGTGAATCACAGAGGTTTATCGCCCATGGATACAATCTGAGGCTGGTAGGAAGTGATTTTCGTCGAGTCCAGTCGGCGGATCGCCAACCGATTGGGCAGGAGATCTTAGATGCTGCAGCTAAAGCGGGTAGCGGCCGTATCGGCTATCTATGGCCCAATCCGGTCACAGACAAGAACGAACCCAAGACGACACTGTTCCAGGTAGTTGGTAACTACATTGTCGCTGTCGGTTTCTACTCGAAAGCTGAATAACCCTCCAGGTTATGCAAAAGATGAACTCAACACCTGCCATCTTGATTACGGGTGGCGCCCAGAGGGTGGGCTGGCACTCTGCTCAGCGTCTGGCCAGTGACGGCTTCCGAGTTATTATTACTTGCCGTCACTGGCGCGCAGAGTGGCCAGAGCAAGGGCCGGCGGGTATTGAAGTTATCCTGGCTGACTTTTCAACCAATGAAGGTATTGAGCTGTTTATCGAGGAGCTGAAAACCCAGGTTTGTTCATTGCGAGCGATTGTTCATAACGCCTCAACATGGTGTGCTGATACTGATCTGACCTCGGATGATTTTCAGGCTATGTACGCGGTTCACATGCTAGCGCCATATATGATCAATAAGGCCTGCTCCAGTCTGCTAAACCAGGCGCAAGCAGACATCGTTCATATTACCGATCATGATGCCTTGAGCAACGACCCCGACTACGTGGCTTACCTAGCGACCAAAGCAGGACTTGAAAGTATGACTCGCTCGTTTGCGAGACGTTTCGCTCCTGCGATCAAAGTAAACAGCATAGCTCCGGCGTTGATCATGTTTAACATCTCGGATACTGCTGAGCATAAACAACATATTCTCGAGCAGTCTTTGTTGGGGTTTGAACCTGGGCCAGAGGTATTCTATCGCACCCTGAGATACCTGCTTGAAAACCCGTACATCACAGGAACCTGCCTCGACTTAAATGGCGGCGGCAGGCTTAAATATGCTTGAGAGATGGTACCTATGAGCTTGGAAAAACTGACCGATTGTTACCGGGGGATTCTAACAGAGCTGGACGAAGAGCCTGGCCGTGAAGGATTGGTGGGCACCCCTTTGCGGGCAGCAAAAGCGATGCAGTTTATGTGTCGAGGTTATGGGCAGTCGCTGGACGAAATTGTGAATAATGCTTTGTTCGATTCCGATAATGACGAGATGGTTATCGTCAAGGATATTGAGCTGTATTCCCTTTGTGAGCATCACATGTTGCCGTTTATAGGAAAGGCCCATGTCGCCTATATCCCCACTGGCAAGGTCATCGGTCTGTCCAAGGTAGCCCGCATTGTCGACATGTTTGCCCGACGTTTGCAGATACAGGAAAACCTCACGCGACAAATTGCAGAGGCATTGCAACAGGTGACTCAAGCTGAAGGTGTGGCCGTAGTGATTGAGGCGAAACACATGTGCATGATGATGCGCGGCGTTGAGAAGCAAAACTCCACTATGTTCAGCTCGGTAATGCTAGGTGCTTTCCGTGAATCGGGTAATACTCGGCAGGAGTTTCTGCAGTTGATCAGCCGGGGTTAATTGCCCCGGCTATGCGAGGAACTCAGGCGTCAGTTGAGACCGCTAAATGCCGCCAGCGCTGCAATTCATCTTTTCTTGAGGCTGACCGGGTTTCAGCCAGCGAGATGGCATCGGAGCCCACGATAAAATGAAGCGGGGCCTTTGGATTCAGTGCTAGTTCGATAAGCGCTTGGCCGAGCTTTTCTGGTGCGCCAGGCTGGTTGTGGTTGTTGTTGGCGGAGGATGACCGAACCTTGCTAGAGAACTCCTCATATTCGGCAAGGGGAGCGCTGCCAAAGCGAGCGGAGCTGTCGTCCAGAAAATCAGTGCGAAAGGCGCCGGGTGCAACCAAAGTTACTTGGACGCCAAAACCCGCCACTTCCTGCGCCAATGACTCAGAAAACCCAACGACGGCAAACTTCGAGGCGCAATACACACTTGCACCGGGCATCCCGGCAAGGCCGGCAATTGATGCAATATTAAAAATGTGGCCTTGACGTTGATTGCGCATTACCGGCAGCACCGCTCGACACATAGCGAACAAGCCAAAGACGTTAGTCGCAAACTGACTTTCAATATCGCTTGCGCTGTTATCTTCAAATGGGCCTAACTGACCATACCCAGCATTGTTGACCAAAATATCAATGTTCCCGAATTTGGCGATGGTCGCGTCTACTGCCTTTTGGATCTGATCTGTTGCAGTCACATCGAGAGAGAGGGTTAGAACCCGACTTGTATCGTGGCTCCTGTAAGCGTCGCTGATATTCGCCTGCGTCCGTCCCGTAACGACCACGTTGTCGCCTGCCGCAATGGCGGCTTGAGCTATATGCCAGCCGAGGCCTCTATTTGCTCCGGTGATGAGCCATGTACGCATTTACACATCCTCGAATTGGTAGGTAGCTTACAGCTTGGCTAAGAAACTATACATAATGTTAAAAAGTGTCAATATGTTCCGACTAAAGCGTAGGCGAGCCTTGAATTGATGCTAACTAGGCCCCCGTTAAAACAGCTTCGCCGGTAAACTTCAATCCAACGGTGGTTCTACAAACCTCACTAGCTCTCCACGCGAATTAATAATAGATAGAGGTCCTATGGTGGATTTGCTCATGGTTTCGTCTTGGGCCTTAGGCATGACCGTGCCATAAATTTTCAGCCAGCCCTTTTGGCCAAAGTCTCCCTCAATAAACACAGCAGATTTCCTGGTCTCAGGGTAGTTTTCGCCATATCGGTTTCACCCAAATCTGATCCGCGGGACGGTATGACTCACGCAATGCCGATTTAAGCACAGAGTGCTGAGAAAGCTGTTACCACCTCACAATCTGTCGCTGGCCCTGCTGACTCGGCAGGAAGGCATGTCCTGGCAGACGCTATCTAATTGTCGCCAACAAGCCAAGGCTTGAGGGGCTGCTGTGCCAGGAGATCAAAAGCCGACTAACTCTTTTCCGGAAATTGAAGTTCTGCCCTCAATGGAAGCAGAACGGCTTTGCCCGTCTGGAAGAGGCCAGGGTCAGTGACTTTATGCGCTTGTACGGCCACGAGCACCGGCATCAGGGCCTAGATGCTACCGTTCTTGCAAAGCGACACGAAGTGTATGAGCGGGCCTATGCTGAACGCCCGAGGCGCTGCTCACGACACAAGAGAAACTGGCAGCCTGTCAGGGGTGTAGCACTGAACCCTGAGAGGCTTGAAGTAGCGCAGAAAGAAGCTGACACATGCTTGGTTAGCTTTCTTCCAGGCATATGAGTCGTTGCTGTGCATCGCAGGCCATGAACGGTTGGTTGTGGATAGCCTTCTGCATGCTCTGCAAACCTTTGCCAACTCAGTATTGGTAACGTACGAACTCAAGGAGGAGAGGTTAAAGTGCGGCGGGGAAGCCAGTAACTAACACTGCTCCCAGAAGTTTGACTGTAGACACGGGCGGCGGCGTCCGCAAACCAGAGAATAGTTTATAAGCCCATCTTCTGGTGGTTCCGGAGCAACCGCCTTTGGCTAAGTTCGAGGAACTCGTGTCTGGTAACGGTGCTAGGAACGACCAGCCGCCGCATTCAAGATCCAAGCTTCAACCTCATGCTTCAGCCAACGACTGGCTTTACCGATTTTAACCTGCCTCGGAAATTCTCCATTCTTAATCCGTGCGTAGATGGATTTTCTACTTAGACTGACTTTATCTGACACCTCGTGGAAGTTCAGCAGAACCAGATCAGTCATGGTGCGCCTCCCCATTAACTCCTAGAAGAGGTAATACAGTTTTATTATTGATCTTTTTTCGGTTAAACATTTTATTTGCCCTTAGCCAGGGCATCCGTGCGTTATTTCTACCCGTTCAATTCGACTGCGTGCCCAAGGGATAGATGGCATCGCAGTAGCACGCGGGAGGTTCTGGCAAGACCTCATAGACAAATACTATTGTAATGAGCCTAATCGGTCAATAAATAATCCTTGACATTTTTATAGCCACCTATTTCCATGCTGTCAACTCTTAAGAGCGCTGAGTTGTAGGTGTGCTTTCCAAGGAGAGTTAATGTGTATGCTGGTTTGTATGCTGTATTTTATAAAATTCATAATATGTTGATATACATATAAAAATACATGTAAATAGAATCCAGTCTCCCCGACCAAATCCTTTTTCAGGTGTTCCCACTCTGTCTCACCGCCGCCCTGGACCCGCTGGGGCGAGCCTTGCGGCTCTCAGCCTTTTCTCGTTATGTCTCTTTGTAGCTATCCATTGGAGAAACCGAGAGCATTGGTATCCCTTAACCGGAAGATCAAAGCTTAGTTTATATACTGGAAATGTAGGGCTCGCCATTGCCTGAAGAGATTTGTCTGGGCAAAAAAAAGCCCGCTAAGCGGGCTTAAAGGGGAGCAGCTTACTCCACAACAAAATCAGTTGCCGGTAGCACGCATATGCTGAACGCTGAACATTTCCGGTGTGCTAAGGCTAGGATCAACCTGACCCTTGAACTGACCGGTGGTGCAATGCATCGCCTGAACGTCGATCATGCTGAAGCTGTCATCAATTGACACGCCTGTGCCCTTGTTGGCAGGCAGGTGGTGGTCCGGATGCGCCTGGCCGATGGTAAAGGTCTTCCACAGCTTTCCGCTGCGATCATAAGAGACGGTGCGTGGAATGGTGAAGGTCTGCGCATCGATGAAATGCACGCGCTTGGAAAGAGGATGGCTGTCATCAACCGGAGAAGCCTCCACTTCATAGACCTTGCGTAACTGCCAGGTTATGTTCGGGAAACAGCCGCCTTGGCCTCCAAAAGCCACCACCTGATAGCCATCGCTGTCGCTATGGGTTTCTGCGTCCAGTGTCAGGTCATTGTGGTTGTAGAAGGGCATCAGCATGTGCCGCGTTCCCTTATAGTTCCAGTTCATGTCGGAGATACGGCCATTGTATCCCTCAAAATCTTCGATCATCAGGTCGGAACCCAAGAAAGCGTCAGTGACCTGGCCAGTGGCCAGGCGACGCACACGCCGCTGAAACCCCAGATACAGCCAGGAATTGTCTCGCTTGAGATCATCCTGCGCACGGTGAATCAACAGCTGAGTATTGCGCACGTCGTATGGCTCGAGTACCTGCACGTAGATACCACGAAACAGTTCTGAGGGGTTTGGGGTTATTGTCGGAACAGGCTCATGGTTGACGCGACCAGTAAAGTTCAGGAAGTGAAAGTTGAACTTAATGGTACGCTCCAGCTTGCCGGAGTTCATGTCTCGATATTTCCAATAAAATGGTGCAATCGCGGCGCTGTCTCCCCAGTTGTAGCCGTATTTGTAGTTCCATGCGAGCTTTTCACCTGCTCTGGGATCATTAGTATCGGGCTCTTCAAGAAATGGCCGTCCAGCGACCCAACCGTTTATTTCACCGACGCTATCCCCCAGTGAGACCTGTCCGAGACCATTGCGGCTAGCCTCGATATAGCCTGGGTGCAGATCGAAGGAAGTGGTCTCGCCTACAGTAACCTCCAACCAGCCCTGCTCGATAAAATTGGCGAAGGCAGGATCAATGATGTCCTTGAACTGCGCCAGATTGTCCTGGTTGATGACCATTCCCGCCTGCAATCCATCATGGGAGGGAACGTCGTCCTGGTAGGGATGAAAACTATTATTGATCAGGACATCGTTCGCCAGCACGCTAGTGCTGAACAGGCTGACGAGCATGCTGCCAGCGAGGGCGGAACGGGTGAAATGCTTGAGTGTTATGTTCATAGTTATTCCTCGTAATCAGAAGCTGTAACGTACGGTCAACTGGAGTTCGTCTTCTTTTTGGGCCATGCCGATAGGGCCTGCGCGGAAACGTCCCAAAGGCTCATAGCCACCCAGTCCAAGAGTTTGTCCTTCGGCATGGCCAGGTGCGCCGGCGGTAAAGGGGTCCCAAGGGTTACAGCTACGGCAATCATCGAACTCGCGGGCGCCACGGCCAACTTTGATATTTGCGCCACCGACAATTTTCAGGTTGTCGCTGACCAACCATTCAATGCTGGGAGCGATGGCGGTGGCTTCTGCCTTGAAGTCGTGTGCTGCGAGAATTTGTGGGCTCAAACGATCGTTCATCCACCAGCCCTTGATCAGCAGGGTGCCGATGAAGTTCTCTTCCCAGTCAGGCATCCCGGCCTTGCCCAGCGGACGATCTTCGAGCTGGTGCTCGTGGATCTTCTGCCCGAACAATTGGCCGGAGAACAGGAAAGCTCGATTGCTGTTGAGGAAGGGCAGGAAGATGTTCTTGTCGGCACCGACCACGAAGCGGGTTACGTCCGACTCCGAATACAGACGTGTCTGCAAAGTATTGGCGAACTCTTCCCCGTCGGTGTGGGCTACTTCCATGCGAAATACGGTATCGATACTCTGAGCGTAGTAATCCAGTGATCCACCGATCAGGTTGACTCGAGGAAAGTGGATGTCGAAAGCGATCAGGCTCGGCCATACCGCGGTTTCACCAGTGAAGCCATTCTGGCCCGGAATGCCGCCGCGCAATGAAGGCAATTGCGAGCGGTAGGTGAGGGCGTTCAATGAGAAGCCGATATCGCCATACACACCCTCCAGCTTAAGGCCGAACTGGCCGTTGGACAGACTCCAGGCCGGCATATGCGCCTTGCGGACGCCGATCTGACCGGGTCCGAAGTCAGTCGCGAACACTCCGCCTGCGAAGTTGGCGACGGTACCGCCGTTTTCCCACAGGTTGTTCATGCCGCGGAAGAAGCAAGCTGCATCAAGGATATTGTTCGGCGAACCGCACTGTCCAATGTCATGGGGGCGGAAGCGGTCGAAGTTCCAGACGAAGGACAGGTTCAAGTCGTCAAAAATCTCGCCAGGTCCCATCCGGTAGTCGGTCTTCAGAATCCACATGGGGATGCGAATGTCCTGCAGCTCGTCATAGATGTTGTTGCGTGAGAAATCCACCGGGTTGATCACGTCAAGCACGCGGAATAGATCGGTGCGGCCCCAGACCACTTGCTGCTTACCCAGGCGGGTGCTGAGGATATGGCCGTTGCCCAGCCCGTAATCGAAGTCCACGTACAGCTCGCGGATGAAGTCCAGCCGGTCGTTGAACTCGCCGTAGCGCAGGTCGTTAGTGTCCTTGTCGAGGTAACCGTTGATACAGCCACGGCTGTCCACGTCACAGGGGCGAACTGGTACGCCGAAAGCGACGCCGCCATCGGTATCATGCAGCTGTTCGCCCAGCACTATCATGCCTTCGTTAGGGTTGTTGGCCTCGTCAAAGGAGTTGGGCAAGGCCAGGCCGCTGCCATGCGGGACGCTATTGCCCCCGCCGATATTTTCGATCATTACCGGCCCGCCGGCATTGCGTCCGTATTCATTCTTGTTCAGGTCATATACGCCGTCATAAGAACCGCGCAGGACAGCGTTCCAGGAGACGTTGCTGAACAGTCCAAACTCGCCGATTTTGCGCTCGGCATTCAATTGCATGGTGTTGCGGAATTTGGACAACCCCACGCTATCGCGAACGAAGGTGGCATTTTCGTAGTAGCCGGAGTATCTGATCTCCTCATCAGCGACCGCGCTGGCGAGGGGAGTCAGAGCCAGACCGGCGCTTCCAAGCAGAGTCAGGCTCCAGTGCTTCAGGCCTATTATTGTTGTTTGCATGGCAGTTCCTCTTGCAGGGTGGGAGGGGCGAGCTGACGGCGGTGCCGTCAGGAAGCACCCTGTATCAGCCCGTTTTCCGCCCCATGCCGGGCAGATGACGGGAATGCTAGGTCGGATGAAAGATCGGCATGCAGCACGCCGTCGTCATCCACGTAAACATCGGTAATGAAGCGCGGACGCATGACCAGCACCCAAGCCGGTACCAGCAGCATGGCGG
The DNA here is from genome assembly GCF_008365385.1 of Halopseudomonas laoshanensis. Lineage (GTDB taxonomy): Bacteria > Pseudomonadota > Gammaproteobacteria > Pseudomonadales > Pseudomonadaceae > Halopseudomonas > Halopseudomonas laoshanensis. Next base: position 473,977 of record NZ_QOVF01000001.1, read on the forward strand.
CAATGCCGTTGATGACGATCATCACGCACAGCAGCATCGCGGCATCGGCCTGAAAGCGCAGATCGGAGAGAATGACCCACATGATGATTCCGGCCATCAGCGTGATCGCGGTGAAGCTGATCGCCATACCCGTGGTAGCGATGGAGCGCCGCACCGCATCGCGCAGATCGCCGGTTTTGGCCATTTCTTCGCGGATGCGATCCATCATGTAGATTGAGTAGTCGATGCCTACCCCGATACCCACTGCGATCACCGGCACCGTATTGATATCAATGCCCAGTCCGCTGATGCCCATATAGGCGTAGGTCAGAGCTGTGGCGAAAAGCATCGCCAGCAGCATCATCAGGCCGGCGTGCCAGGAGGTGTAGAACAGCATCACGAAACCAAAGATCAGCAGAAACACCAAGGGCAGCACGATCAGGTTGGTCTCGAATGCGGACTCGTTCATGGCCGCCGCGACACCCATGGTGCCACCAGCCAGGCGAATGCTCAGCCCCTCGACCTTGCCTTCATTGGCGTCGATCCATTGTTGGGCCATATGGATTGCTCGGCGGATGGTCTCGCCCTGGCGGTCCTTGTAATAGAAAACCAGATTGGCGATGCGGTCGTCGGTGTCGTTGAACTCGTTCAGCGCACCGGGGATGGGGCTGGAGGCCATGTAGGTAAACATCAATCCACCGACATAGTCCGCATCGTGTGGGATCTGGAACCAGCGCGGATCATCGTTATGCATCAGCCGGTTGACCTGCTTGACCAGGTCGGGCAACCCCTTGCTGCCGCCCACGCCCGGGTCGCCAAGCATATGCGCCTGCAAATCACCTAGCGCACGCAGAACCTCTGGCTGCTTCAAGCCGCCGACCTGCTCGTGCTCAGCGATGATGTACAGCTCCTCCGAACCGGGGAAGCGATCATTCACCTCCTTCGAGGAGACGTTGTAATCATGTTCTGGGTAGAGGATTGGGGAGCCTGGCTCCGAGTCACCGATGCGTACGTTGGAGGCGGAGAACAGTCCTGCCACGATTGCCAGCGCTGCGATGCCGAGCATCACTGGTGCGGCACCGGGACGCGACACCATGCGCGAGCAGGCACCGCCGATATAACGTAAAGCGGTTTCACGCAGCTCAGGATTTTTCGGCGTCGGCAGAATCGACAGCAGTAATGGCACCCCGATCAGTACCGTCAGGATCACAGTCGAGGCCCAGAGCGAGGCATAGATTCCCAGTTTGGTGTTCAGCGCGATGGAGCCGATGGCAATAAGCGATAGCCCGACCGCATCCGATACCACGCCCAGCGAGCCCGGCCGGAACAGACTTTCAAAGGTGGCACGAGCGGCCTGCTGACCGTTGCCCGACACGCGAACTTCAGCGTAATACCGTTCAACTAACTGCACCCCGTGACTCATGGCGCGAGCGGCAATCAGAAAGGGAATAACTAGGCCCAGCGGGTCGAGATTAAATCCCAACAGACTGATAATTCCGAGCCCCCAGATGGTCGACACCATCACCCCGCCGAGCGGGATCAATACGCCATAGGCCTTGCGGAAATGGAAGATCAGCAGGGCGAGCATGATCAGCACGGTGAAGATGAAGATCTGCAGGATCTGGTCCATATAGGTATAGGCCCAGCCGACCAGCACCGGTTGACCGGTGGCGTAGATGGTCATCCCGTCGCGGGCTTCGTTATCGCGCAGCAATTGCAGTTGGGCAAAGGTGTTTTCGTAGTCCAGCTGGCCCTCGATCAACTGCGCCTTGACCAATGCCATCTTGAAATCTGGCGAGACTAGCGGCCCGTAGATCCGGGGATTGGCGGCTACATCAGCGCGCATGGCGGCCAGTTGCTCTTCGCTATAGTCGTTCTGCTGCGCATCAAAGTAGGGTTCGGAGTTGATCGAACCCACTTCGGTCAGCCAGATCTTGCGAGAGTTGCGATGGGTTACGCTGGTGACCAGGTTGTGGTTTACGCCGGGCAAGTTATCGACCGCGTGCGTGATACGGTCGATGGTCGCCAGATTCTCATTGCTGAAGATGTCCCCGTCTTCGAAGGCAACGCCAACCACTAGCACATTGGCGCCGCCGAAGCTGTCCTTGATGCTATTATGCAACTCTATGTAGGGATGCTGCTGGGGCAGCAGATCGGCAAAATCGGTGTATATCTTCAGCCCAGGTATGCGCAGAGCGAACAACAGGGTGAGTAGTGCGATGGCGGCCAGTACCTTGCGTGGGTTGTTGAATATCCACACTTCGAGGCTGTGCATGGCATGGGTAAATCGATGCATTCCAGGCATGTCGGTTTCCTCAGTTAGTACTGGCCGCTAAGGCCTTTGGGAGTGGAATATTCAGCAGGAGCCCTCGGCCACCAGCCGCCAGAAGGTGCTGATTGGGAAGCAAACGCCCTGCGCGCAGATAGAGGGGTTGATCAGGCGTGGTCAGGGGCGTCCAGCGCTGGCCGCGCAGTTGCAGCACGGTGGCGTTTTCACCTACCGCGTAGAGTCCTTGCGGGCCATCAATAAAGCCAAAGATGGGTGCTTCGGTGCCGGTACGCTGACGTTGCCAGGTCACTCCGGCATCGCTGGTGTGCCAGATAAACCCATTCAGTCCGCCGACCCACCCTTGCTCCAGAGAGGTGTAGTGACTGGCGTGCGGATAGAACTCATCCGGCAGGCTGCCGGAAGTCTCCCAATTGCGGCCACCGTCTACGGTAACGAACCGCAAGCCGTACTCCCCGGTGACGATAGCTTGCTCGTCATTGACGAACTGCAGGGTGGTAAATATGGCATCCTCGTCGAGGCTCATCTCATCCCAGGTCTGACCTTGATCGGCACTGCTTTGCAAGGTGCTGAATGCGCCTGCCGCCCACCAGCTGCCATCAGGCGCGCAAGTCGCCGCCATCATCTGTTCACTGCTGGGCAGTGCGTGAGCAGTCCAGTTCTGTGCCTGGGGATCGGCATGCCAGAGTTGGTTATCGAAGCTCAGGGCAATAAAACTGCCATCGGGGCAGACATCCAGATCGATCAGACTCATATCGGTAGGTAGCTGTTGGCGCTGCCATTGCTGCCCGTTATCCAGGCTGCTTACAGCCACACCTTGATTACCAACCAACAGGGTGACCTGTGCATTGCTGGCCATTGCCTGATAGAAATCGGTACGCTGATTTGGCTGTTTTGCCTGTTGGGTAACGGCATCCAGGTCAAGAGCGGCTTCGCAACCGCTCAATACCACCCCAAGGCTGACAAGGGCGATAGAAGGGAAAAGACGTATTAACGGAGGGCGCTCAAAGCGCCGTAGGGCAATTAACATGTACGCCACCACTGTTTGTTTTTGTATAAGCAAAGCGACTACGCAGCATGTAGCAACGCCCATGCCAGCATGCTGGGCGCGCCCGATTTCTGATTTCAAGTTATTGTAAAGTTTGAGTTTTATTGTTTTGTTCGTGCTGAGGAATGGGCTCAGGAGAGCCTAGGCGTCCAAGAAATTTGATCAATTGATCAACTCTCCTGGAGCTGTTTCTCTTTTGATCAAAAGCGCAAAATGCCAGTCGTCGTGACGAAGAGCAGGTCTAGGGGGGAGGAGCGGAAAGCGTCAGAGGGTATGTGAAACGTCACTTTTTTTCAGTCGGTAAGCTAGTGCCGGTCGGCTCAGGCCAAGCAGCCGGGCAGCTTTTGATACGTTCTGTTCGGCCATCTGCATGGCTTTGTGCATCAGTTGCTGCTCTAGTGTTTCAAGGCTGATGCCTTCCGCGATGATACGGCTGGCCCAATCGCCCTCCGCCACCGCCGTCGACTGCACGTCGACAAGCTGTCCCGTGGCGTTAAGACGTTCCTCGTGTTTGCTGTCCGGATCGTCGGGGAATACCGCAAATAACGAGTCCTGGCTGATTGTTTCGTTGCTGTCGGTCAGGATCACTCCGCGCTCGATCACATTCTCGAGTTCACGAATATTACCCGGCCAACGATAACGAAGGCATAGCTCCAGTGCTTTGTCTGAAAAGCCCAACGTGCGTTTGCTGTATTCGTTATGGAATTTTTTCAGAAAGTGTTCTGCCAATAGCGGAAGGTCTTCCAAGCGCTCGCGCAAGGGAGGAATCTTGACCGGGAACACATTCAATCGGTAGTACAGGTCTGCGCGGAAGCGCCCGTTCTCCACCGCTTCGGCAAGTGATTCGTTGGTGGCGGCAATGACGCGAACGTCAATGCTGCGGGTGCGATGATCGCCGACCCGTTCGAGCTCGCCTTCCTGCAGAACCCGCAACAAGGTCGCTTGCGCGCGGGGGGACAGCTCAACCACTTCATCGAGGAAAATGGTACCGCCGTGAGCTCGTTCAAAACGGCCCTGGCGAGACTGGCTGGCGCCGGTGTAGGCGCCTTTTTCCACGCCGAACAGTTCTGCCTCAATCAGGTCCGGCGGGATAGCGGCGCAGTTCACTGCTACGAAGGGTTGCTCAGCGCGCTCACTGCTTAGGTGCACGCTGCGTGCGATAACTTCCTTGCCAACCCCGGTTTCACCAAGCAACAGCACCGAAACCTTGCCTTTGGCGGCCTTGTCGATCATCTGACACACGGTCTTGTAGGCGTGGGACTGGCCTATACCATAATACTGCCCCTGCTGCTTTTCCAGGCTGGTACGCAGTGAACTCACCTGGCTCTGCAGGTCGTATAACTCCTCGATAATCGGGTCGCTGCGAAAGTACTGCTTGAACTCCTCTGCGTCCTCCCACTCTTCTGCAGGCTTGCCGGTAATCAGGCATTTTTCATCTCCGCAGCCACGGCAACTGGTCTCACGGAAGATGATTTCTCGGCCCATAAAAGAAGAGGTATAGGCGCATGCATATCCCAGCAGCGCCCAACACGCGGGATCTTCCATCATGCCCAGTTCAGTTTGGCAGATCTCTACTTCGAAAGAGTCGATCCACTCCAACTCACCGTAAAAATGGCCGGATTGCTGATCCAGGTCGATCTGAATCGGCCGCACCTTGACCATGCCCTTGAGTGAATGCAGTTGAGGGCCAGCGAGAAAGATGTCCAGCTCGCTGGAGTGGGGTCGCAGATGGCGCGCAAGTTCGGCGTCCTTTACTCCGGACTGGTAGCCCATGCGCATGAAGAAGCCCTTGGCCCGTTCAATCCCCAGGCTATTGACCAACTCGCGGCGGAAATTCGCCATGGAGGATACCTGCATCAGAAGCATCCGCTGTTCGCCAAACCAGATTTTCCCTTCAGCACTTTGAAAGCGAATTTGCTCGCTCAGATCAAGGTAATCCGAGTATTGGACCTGGGGCTTGTAGCTGATCGCCATGGCGTCTGCCTATTTTTTATTAGCGGGCTGCGTCCGGCTGGGTGTGTCTCATAGTGATCCAGGAGCCGGCGGTTTTATCTCTTTATCTTCTACTCGTATTTACCAAAAAATCAACCAGATGATGAAAAAGTGGGCCGCTGCAGTCAGGGCTGAGCATTTGAGTGAACAGGGGTAGCAACTTGATCAAATGATCAAAAAAAGCCAACCCCCTGCTGCTTTTACTTCTACCTAATACGGCGCGTGTATTTTGGTGAAAATACGAAATATATAAATAAATCAATCGTATACATCGAATTTACGCATGCTTTTTGTTTCTTGGCACAAGCGTTGCTCTGTTGCTTTCACAACACCAAGCACAGGTCCCGACCTTATGAGCCAGCCCGCACAAACTTTTGATCAGATGCCACGTTATGTCCGTGTGCGCAGTGAGCCTGGGGCTCGCCTGGTCGAGTTCGACTTCGCCATCGGCCATCCCGATTTGTTTGTAGAACTGGTTCTTCCCAGTGCCGCCTTCGAGCATTTTTGTCAGCACAACCGTGTTCAGCATATGAGCGAAGAGATGGCTCGGGCGGTGGATGAAGAAATGATCAAGTGGCGATTTGGTGAACATGGAAGTCGCTGATTCAGCTGATCCGAACACCCTTCCAACAACAATACGGTAGCGTTGATATGAGCATCGAAATCAAGACTACATCGGTCGAGCCGATTCGAAACACCTACAGCAATATCAAAAGGCGTTTTGGTGATAAACCGGCGACCCGGTATCAGGAAGCCAGCTTCGATATCGAAGCGGTGACCAACTTCCACTACAAGCCGTTGTGGGATCCGGAGCACATGCTCAATGACCCGACCCGCACCTGCATTCGCATGGCCGATTGGCACAGCGTGACCGATCCTCGGCAATTCTATTACGGCGCCTATGTGCAGAACCGCGCCAAGATGCAGGAAGCTACCGAACACAGTTACAGCTTTTGCGACAAGCGTGGCTTGATTACGCGCTTGCCTGAAGACCTGCAAGAGACGCTGTTGCGCTTTCTCGTGCCGCTGCGGCATGTGGAGCTGGGTGCGAACATGAATAACAGCGGTGTCGCCGGTGATTGCATCGCTGGCACCGTCACCCAAATGCATATCTACCAGGCCATGGACCGTCTGGGTGCAGGTCAGTATCTCTCGCGTATCGCGCTGATTATCGATGGCGGTACCGGCGAAGCGCTCGACCGCTCCAAAACCTACTGGATGGATGATGCGCTGTGGCAACCCATGCGTCGCCTGGTTGAAGACACGCTGGTGATCAAGGATTGGTTCGAATTAAGCCTGACGCAGAATCTGATCATCGATGGCCTGATGTACCCGCTGATGTACGAGGCCTTCGATCAGTGGCTGGATGAGCAAGGCGCAGCCGACGTGTCCATGCTTACTGAGTTCATGCGCGACTGGTCTAAGGAGACCGTTCGCTGGGTCGATGCGATGGTCAAGACCGTGATGGCCGAAAACGAAGCCAACGCCGTTCAGCTGCAGGCATGGGTCGAGCATTGGGAGCCGCGCGCCTATGAGGCGCTGGCGCCCTTGGCCGATGAAAGCATGGGCCGTGACGCGCTGGATACAGTTCGCGCCCAGTTTGCCACTCGTTTGAAAAAGCTTGGCCTCACTAGCCAGGGAGTACAGGCATGAGCCAGCTCGCTTTTATCGTCTTCCAGGACAACGACAACGCTCGTTACATCGTGGAAGCCATTGCGCAGGACAACCCCCACGCCGAAGTGCAGCACCAACCCGCACTGATCCGAATCCAGGCCGAAAAACGCCTGGTGATCAACCGAGCAACGGTTGAAGAGAAGATCGGTCGGGAATGGGACGTTCAGGAAATGCTCCTGGATGTGATCAGTATCGGCGGCAACGTGGATGAGGATGAAGACCATTTCATTCTCGAGTGGAAAAATTAGGAGATCGATCATGGCGACCAATAAGAAGAAACTCAGTCTCAAAGACAAGTACCAGTATCTGACGCGCGACATGGCCTGGGAACCCAGCTACCAGTCGAAAAAAGACATCTTCCCGCAGGAAGATTTCGAAGGCATCAAAATTACCGACTGGGACAAGTGGGAAGATCCCTTCCGCTTGACCATGGATGCTTACTGGAAATACCAGGCCGAAAAGGAAAAGAAGCTGTATGCGATCTTCGACGCCTTTGCACAGAACAACGGTCATCAGAATATCTCCGATGCCCGTTATGTGAATGCGCTCAAGCTGTTTTTGACCGGCGTGTCCCCGCTTGAGTATGGCGCCTTCCAGGGCTACTCAAGAGTCGGCCGGCAGTTCAGCGGCGCTGGTGCGCGTACTGCCTGTCAGATGCAAGCGATTGATGAGTTGCGCCACGTGCAGACGCAGATTCACGCGATGAGCCATTACAACAAGCACTTCAATGGTTTGCATGACTTTGCCCATATGCACGATCGCGTCTGGTTCCTTTCGGTGCCCAAATCGTTTTTCGATGATGCGCGCAGTGCAGGTCCGTTCGAATTTCTCACGGCGATCTCGTTTTCTTTCGAATACGTCCTGACCAATCTGTTGTTCGTGCCCTTTATGTCCGGCGCCGCTTACAACGGCGATATGGCCACAGTCACTTTCGGCTTCTCAGCTCAGTCCGATGAAGCCCGGCATATGACCCTGGGCCTGGAAGTGATCAAATTCATGCTTGAGCAGCATGAAGATAACGTGCCGATTATCCAGCACTGGATCGACAAATGGTTCTGGCGCGGTTATCGCCTGCTCAGCCTGGTCAGCATGATGATGGACTATATGTTGCCCAACAAGGTGATGTCCTGGAAGGACGCTTGGGAGGTGTACTACGAGCAGAACGGCGGGGCCTTGTTCAAGGACCTTGAGCGTTACGGTATTCGTCCTCCCAAATATCAGGACGAGGCAAACAAGGGTAAAGAGCACATCAGCCACCAGCTGTGGGCGACCTTCTACCAGTACAGCCAGGCTACCAACTTCCATACCTGGATTCCCAGTGAAGAAGAAATGAACTGGCTCTCGGAGCAGTACCCGGACACCTTCGATCAGTACTACCGTCCGCGCTTCGAGCATTGGCAGGCGCTGCAGGAGAAAGGTGAGCGTTTCTACAACAACACTTTGCCGCAACTGTGCCAGGTGTGCCAGGTGCCGGCTCTGTTCACCGAACCTGATGATCCGACCAAGCTGAGTCATCGCAGTCTGGAACATGAGGGTGAGCGTTATCACTTCTGCTCGGATGGCTGCTGCGACATCTTCAAATATGAGCCTGATAAATACATCCAGGCCTGGCTGCCGGTGCACCAGATCTACCAGGGCAATTGTGAAGGCGCAGACGTCGAGACGGTGGTGACCAAGTATTACCACATCGACGCTGGCCGGGACAATTTCGAGTATCTGGGTTCACCGGACCACAAGCGCTGGCAGGCGATCAAGGGGCAGAAACCTGCCGAGCCTCAGGCGAGCAAACCCAAGAACGCGGCCTGAACTCCGCCACCTGTGTCATCCGGCGGGGGCTGTACCTTCGCCGGATGAATTGGAACAAGAAGAGGTACGCATCATGAGCGTCAAAGCTATATCCGAATACATCACCCAGCCGAAGGACACGGTCGCCAACTTCAACGGTATGCAGGTTGTCTACGTGTACTGGGAAAAACATCTGATGTACGCGTCGCCCTTAGCCTTCCTCGTCGCCCCCGACATGACGCTGGAGGACTTCCTCGAAGACGTGTTGCGCCCAGCTATTGCGGCCCATCCAGACAGCGTCCGTCTGGATTTCAGCCAAGCGCAGTGGCAGCTCAATGGTCAGGCGTTTAATCCGGAACCGAGTGCGGAGCTGCTGGGGCAAGGTGTGGACCACAAGAGCATGCTCACGCTGAACACCCCCGGCCTGAACGGCATCAACGGCTGCGCCAGCTGAGGTCGAGCATATGAGCTACTCACTGACAATCGAGCCTATCGGCGAGCAGATTAACGTCGAAGAAGGCCAAACCATCCTGCAGGCCGCATTGCGCCAGGGTGTGTGGCTGCCCTTTGCCTGCGGGCATGGCACTTGTGCCACCTGCAAGATTCAGGTGGTCGAAGGCGATGTAGACATTGGCGACGCCTCACCCTTTGCGCTGATGGATGGCGAGCGTGACGAAGGCAAGGTACTGGCTTGCTGCGCGACGCTACAGAGTGATGCGGTCATTGAAGCCGATATTGATGTCGACGACGACTTCGAGGGTTACCCGGTCGAGGATTACGTAGCCACTGTGACGCGCATCGTCACGCTGTCTCCGACTATCAAGGGTGTGCATCTGAAGCTTGACCGGCCCATGACTTTCCAGGCCGGCCAGTACATCAACCTGGTCTTGCCTGGTATCGAAGGTAGCCGCGCGTTCTCACTGGCCAATCCACCCAGTCGTGCTGATGAGGTCGAACTGCATATCCGATTGGTTGAAGGTGGTGCTGCGACGACACATGTCCATCAGCAACTCAAAGCCGGAGATCAACTCAGTCTGTCCGGCCCTTATGGCCAATATTTCGTGCGCCGCTCGCAACCCGGTGATCTGATTTTTATCGCGGGCGGATCGGGTTTGTCGAGCCCGCAATCGATGATCCTTGACTTGCTGGAGCAAGGCGACACACGGCAGATGACCCTGTTCCAGGGCGCACGCAACCGCGCGGAGCTTTACAACCATGACCTGTTTCAGGGGTTGGCCGCCAAGCACAGCAATTTCACCTATGTCCCCGCGCTCAGTCAGGCGGAAAAGGATGATCAATGGGCAGGCTTTTGCGGTTACGTGCACGAGGCGGCCAGGGAACATTTTGGCGGTCGCTTTGCTGGCAACAAGGCCTACCTCTGCGGGCCGCCGCCGATGATCGACTCGGCCATCAGCGCATTGATGCAAGGCCGACTATTTGAACGCGATATTTTCATGGAACGCTTCTTCACAGCCGCCGACGGCGCCGAAGAAACGACCAGGTCGGCACTCTTCAAGAAAATCTGAAGGGGCCCGAAGAAATGCCTGCGGCGTCAGGTAACTGTCTGCGCTGCCGTGAACACGGCGGCCTGACCTGAACGTCAGATTAGGTAGAGCGAAACATTAACAGTCGAGAACAAAAAAATGACTGTGAACTATGAAATTACCGAGCGAGTCAGCGGCAGCCGTTTTAGCTGCGAACCTGAGCAGAGCGTGCTTAAAGCGATGGAGCAGCGGGCTAAACGCTGCGTCCCCGTCGGTTGTCGGGGTGGTGGTTGCGGCTTGTGCAAGGTTCAGGTGATCAGCGGCGAATATCACTGTGGGCCGATGAGCCGTAAACATGTGTCCGACGCTGCTCTTGCCTGCGGCGAAGCGCTGGCTTGCCGTCTTTACCCGCTGAGCGACTTGACGATTGAGTGCCGCACGCCCAAGGCCGCGGCCGAAATACAACAACAAATCCAATGAGGTGATAGTCATGAGAAAAGGTGTAATGCGCCCCGGTCACGTACAGCTTCGCGTCCTGGACATCGATGCTGCAGTTAAACACTACACGGAGTTGATGGGCCTGATCGAAATGGATCGCGACCCACAGGGCCGTGTGTACCTGAAAGCCTGGACCGAGGTCGATAAATATTCCTTGGTGTTACGCGCTGCCGAAGAGCCTGGCATGGACTTCATGGGATTCAAGTGCATTAGTGAGGAAGTACTGGATAACCTGCGCGCCGGCCTCGTTGCCTTCGGTTGCGAGGTGGAGGACATACCGGCGGGGGATCTGCAGGACTGTGGTCGCAGGGTGCGCTTCGTAGCGCCGACCGGGCATAACTTCGAGCTGTTTGCGAGTAAGAAACAGACCGGCAAATGGGGCGTCAATAACCGCAATCCGGAAGCCTGGCCCCGCGAGTTGGGTGGTATGCGAGCCACCCGCTTCGACCACTGCCTGCTGTACGGCCCGAATTTGGCGGAGACTTACGAGCTGTTCCGCGACGTGCTGGGGTTCGATCTGGCTGAACAGGTACTGACACCAGAGGGGAAGCGGGTAGCACAGTTTCTCACGGTGAGTACCAAGGCCCACGACGTGGCGTTTATCGAGCACCCCGAGCCGAAATTTCACCATGCGTCCTTCTATCTGGACAACTGGACTGACGTGCTCCGCGCGGCTGACCTGATTTCAATGACCGATACCTCGATAGATATAGGCCCGACTCGGCATGGTCTTACTCATGGGCAGACCATCTATTTCTTCGATCCATCGGGTAATCGTAACGAAGTGTTTGCCGGTGGCGACTACCACTATCCGGATCACGAGCCTGTGACCTGGGATGCCGAGTCATTGGGCAAAGCTATTTTCTATCACGACCGGGTTCTGAACGAGCGGTTCCTGACCGTACTGACCTGACTATTTCGTTTGTCACCAGGATTGCGCAGCTATGAAAGACATCAAACATTTTATTAACGGCGAGTACGTCGGGTCGGCCAGCGGCAAGACCTTCGATAACGTCAATCCGGCCAATGGCCGGGTGCTGAGCCGTGTACATGAAGCAGGGCGCGAGGAAGTCAATGCGGCAGTGAATGCCGCGCGAGCTGCTTTCAATGGACCTTGGGGGCGGATGACCGTCGACCAGCGCACTGAAATACTGCACAAAGTGGCAGACGGCATCAATGCTCGGTTTGAAGAGTTTCTCGATGCTGAATGTCAGGACACCGGCAAACCCAGATCATTGGCCAGCCATATCGACATTCCCCGTGGCGCCGCCAACTTCAAGGTGTTCGCCGATCTGATCAAGAATGTTCCTGCCGAGTCATTCGAGATGCCCACCCCCGATGGCACTGGCGCCTTGAATTATGGCATCCGTCGACCCAAAGGTGTGATTGGTGTTATCAGCCCATGGAATTTGCCGCTGTTGCTGATGACATGGAAGGTTGGTCCCGCATTGGCCTGTGGCAACACCGTGGTGGTCAAGCCTTCGGAAGAAACACCCACTACGACGGCGCTGCTCGGCGAAGTGATGAAAGCGGCTGGCGTTCCTGATGGGGTCTATAACGTGGTGCATGGTTTCGGTGGCAACTCCGCTGGCGCTTTCCTCACCGAACATCCGGATGTGGATGCATTCACTTTTACCGGTGAAACCGGTACTGGCGAAACCATCATGAAGGCTGCAGCTAAGGGTGTGCGTCAGGTCTCTCTGGAGTTGGGCGGCAAGAACGCCGGCATCGTGTTTGCCGATTGTGATATGGATAAAGCCATCGAAGGCACGCTGCGCTCGGTGTTCGCCAACTGCGGTCAGGTCTGTCTGGGCACTGAGCGTGTGTATGTCGAACGCTCTATTTTCGACGAGTTCGTCGCACGTCTGAAGGCCGGAGCGGAAAGTCTGGTGATCGGCCCGCCGGATGATGAAACCAGCAATTTCGGTCCGCTCATCAGTCTTAAGCACCGCGAGAAGGTCCTGTCTTACTACCAGAAAGCCATTGACGAGGGCGCCACTGTGATTACCGGTGGCGGCGTTCCCGACATGCCCGCCGAGCTGGCGCACGGTGCTTGGGTACAGCCGACAATCTGGACCGGGCTGAAGGATGATTCGCCGGTGGTGACTGAAGAGATCTTTGGCCCCTGCTGCCATATCCGCCCGTTTGACAGCGAGGCCGAAGCAGTCCAACTGGCCAACAGTCTGCCTTACGGCCTGGCGTCGGCAATCTGGACCGAGAACGTCACCCGCGCGCACCGCGTTGCGGCGCAAGTCGAAGCAGGCATTGTCTGGGTCAACAGCTGGTTTCTGCGTGACCTGCGCACCTCCTTTGGTGGTAGCAAGCAGTCCGGCATCGGTCGTGAAGGGGGTGTGCACTCGCTGGAGTTTTACACCGAACTTAAAAACATCTGCATAAAACTATGAGGCGGCCATGAACGCACCCCTGAATACCAATCCAACCAGCCCCGAACTGGGTCGTGAAATTCTCGCTGGCGGGTACCGCACTAACGTACACGACAACGGCCAGGGCTTCCCGGTGATGCTGATTCACGGCTCTGGCCCCGGCGTCACGGCCTGGGCTAATTGGCGGCTGATTATGCCGGAGCTAGCGCAACAGCGCCGTGTGATAGCACCTGACATGCTCGGTTTCGGTTACAGCGAACGCCCGGAATCGCCCAATTACTGTCGCGATACCTGGGTCGAACATGCCATCGGTGTGCTTGATGCGCTCGGCATTGAGCAGGCCGATGTGGTTGGCAACTCCTTCGGCGGCGGTATAGCGCTGGCGTTGGCAATCAAGTATCCCCAACGGGTACGACGGTTAGTGCTGATGGGTAGCGTCGGGGTCAGTTTTCCTATCACTAAAGGGCTTGACGAGGTGTGGGGCTACGAACCGTCTTTTGCTCTGATGCGCCGACTGATGAGTGTGTTCGCCTTTGACCGCAATCTGGTGACTGACGAGCTGGCCGAATTGCGTTACCAGGCCAGTATTCGACCCGGCTTTCAGGAGTCGTTTGCGCAAATGTTCCCCGCACCTCGCCAGCGCTGGGTAGATGGCTTGGCCAGTGACCCTGCGGCAATACAGGCTTTGCGCCATGAAACCTTGGTGATTCATGGCCGTGAAGACCTAGTCATTCCCCTTCAGGCTTCGCTGGATCTGGCCAACCTGATTGAGCGAGCACAGCTGCATGTCTTTGGCCAGTGCGGACACTGGACGCAGATTGAGCACGCCGGGCGCTTTGCGCGGCTGGTTAACGATTTTCTCACCGAAGCGGATAGCGCTTCAGGAGCGCACTGACAATGGAACAGCAACAGATCGAACAGCTCGGAGATGAGCTGTATCAGGCCATGAGCAAGCGCGAGATGGTCAGCCCCCTGACCAGTCGTGGTTTCGACATCAGCCTTGATGACGCCTACCACATTTCTTTGCGCATGCTGCAGCGCCGCCTTGACGCTGGTGAGCGGGTAATCGGCAAGAAAATCGGTGTTACCAGCAAAGCAGTGCAGAACATGCTGAACGTGCACCAGCCGGACTTCGGCTACCTGACCGATAGCATGGTTTACAACAGTGGTGAAGCAGTGCCCATCAGTGAGCGGCTCATTCAGCCTCGCGCCGAGGGCGAGATCGCTTTCATCCTGAAAAAAGATCTGACCGGTCCGGGTGTAACCAATGCTGACGTCCTGGCTGCCACCGAGTGCGTGATGCCTTGTTTCGAGATTGTCGATTCACGCATCCAGGATTGGAAGATCGCGATTGAAGACACCGTAGCGGATAACGCGTCTTGCGGCCTTTTTGTATTGGGCGACCAGGCGATTTCCCCGCGCAAGGTCGATCTGGTCACCTGCGGCATGGTGGTCGAAAAGAACGGCCAGGTTATCAGCACCGGCGCTGGCGCAGCGGCGCTGGGCTCGCCAGTCAATTGTGTGGCTTGGCTGGCGAACACCCTTGGCCGATTCGGCATTTCACTGAAAGCCGGAGAGGTCATCCTGTCAGGTTCTCTGGTTCCGCTTGAACCGGTCAAGGCCGGTGACTTCATGCGCGTGGATATCGGCGGCATGGGCAGCGCCAGTGTGAGATTCATTTGACCTGAATTCCAGGTCATTGGAACAGACAGCATTTCCCCTAGAGGGTAATACATCATGAGCAAGAAACTGAAAGCCGCGATCATCGGTTCAGGCAATATCGGTACCGATCTGATGATCAAGATTTTGCGTAACAGCCAGCATATCGCCATGGGCGCCATGGTCGGCATCGACCCGGAGTCCGATGGCCTGGCGCGCGCCATGCGCATGGGTGTGGCTACCACCCACGAAGGAGTGGATGGCCTGGTCAAGATGCCGGAATTCGCCGACATAGACTTCATTTTTGATGCCACCTCGGCCGGTGCCCACAGGCACAACGAGGTGCTTCTGCGCGGCCACAAGCCGGGTTTGCGGATCATCGACCTGACGCCGGCTGCCATCGGCCCTTACTGTGTGCCGGTAGTTAATCTGGAGCAGAACCTGCATGAAACCAACGTCAATATGGTCACCTGCGGTGGCCAGGCAACCATACCCATGGTCGCGGCGGTCTCGCGCGTAGCCAAGGTGCACTATGGCGAGATCGTCGCCTCGATCAGCAGCAAATCTGCGGGACCTGGCACCCGCGCTAATATCGACGAATTCACCGAAACCACTTCCAAGGCGATTGAGGTGATTGGTGGTGCAACACGTGGCAAGGCGATCATCATCATGAATCCTGCCGAGCCGCCACTGATCATGCGCGACACCGTGTATGTACTCAGCGAGTTGGCAGATCAGGCCGCAGTCGAGGCTTCTGTTGAAGAGATGGTCCAGGCGGTGAACAGCTACGTGCCGGGCTATCGGCTTAAGCAAAAAGTGCAGTTCGACATCATCCCCGAAGATCAGCCGCTGAACATTCCCGGCCTCGGCCATCTGAGTGGATTGAAAACCTCAATCTTCCTCGAAGTCGAAGGTGCCGCCCATTACCTGCCGGCCTACGCCGGTAACCTCGACATCATGACCTCCGCAGCGCTGGCGACCGCCGAGCGCATGGCGCAGTCGATGAATCAGGCCTGAGGAGGACAAGACCATGACATTCAATCCCGGCAAGAAACTTTATATTTCCGACGTGACCCTGCGTGACGGCAGCCATGCCATTCGTCACCAGTATTCGATCAAGAATGTGCAGGACATTGCTCGCGCGCTGGACAAGGCCAAAGTCGACTCCATCGAAGTCGCCCACGGTGATGGTCTGCAGGGCTCCAGTTTCAACTATGGCTTTGGCGCTCATACCGATCTGGAGTGGATCGAAGCCGTCGCTGAAGTTATCAGCCATGCCAAGATTGCCACGCTACTGCTGCCTGGGATCGGCACTATCCATGATCTGGATAACGCCTATCAGGCGGGCGCGCGCATTGTGCGTGTGGCCACCCACTGTACAGAGGCTGACGTATCCAAGCAGCATATCGAACACGCTCGGAAACTGGGTATGGACACCGTCGGTTTCCTGATGATGAGCCACATGCAAACTCCGCAGGGTCTCGCGCAACAGGCGAAGATGATGGAGGACTACGGCGCTACCTGCCTGTACGTGGTCGACTCCGGTGGGGCAATGAGCATGCAGGATATTCGTGATCGCTTTCGAGCCTTGAAAGATGTGCTCAAGCCTGAAACCCACACCGGTATGCACGCTCACCACAACCTCAGCCTGGGTGTGGCCAACTCCATCGTCGCGGTGGAAGAGGGCTGTGACCGTATCGACGCAAGCCTCGCAGGCATGGGCGCCGGCGCCGGCAATGCGCCTTTGGAGGTCTTCATTGCCGCCGCTGAGCGCCTGGGTTGGGAGCATGGCACCGATCTGTATACGCTGATGGATGCGGCTGACGACATCGTTCGCCCCCTGCAGGACCGGCCGGTGCGGGTTGACCGCGAAACCCTGGCGCTGGGTTATGCCGGGGTTTACTCCAGCTTCCTGCGCCACTCTGAAGTAGCCGCACAAAAGTACGGCCTCAAGGCCGTGGATATTCTCGTCGAGCTGGGCAAACGCCGCATGGTCGGTGGCCAGGAGGACATGATCGTCGACGTGGCGCTGGACCTGCTGGCCGCCCGCAAGGAGCAAACAGCATGAGTGAACAACAACGTACCCTGACCCGTGATCAGGTGCTGGCACTGGCCGAGCATGTGGAAAGCGCCGAGCTGAACCGCCAGGACATCACCAAGGTCACCAATGACTACCCAGACATGACCTTTGCCGATGCCTACGACGTGCAATGGGAAATTCGCCGCCGCAAGGAGTCCCGTGGCAACCGCATAGTGGGCATGAAAATGGGCCTGACATCCTGGGCGAAAATGGCTCAGATGGGCGTTGAAACACCGATCTATGGTTTTCTGGCCGATTATTTCAGCGTACCGGACGGCGGGGTGGTGAATACCGCAGAGCTGATCCATCCGAAGATCGAAGCCGAGATCTCTTTTGTGACCAAAGCTCCGCTTAAAGGGCCCGGTTGTCATATTGGCGATGTGCTGGCGGCGACCGATTTTGTGGTGCCGACCGTCGAGGTGATCGATTCGCGCTACGAGAACTTCAAGTTTGATCTTATCAGCGTGGTGGCCGATAACGCCTCTTCTACGCGATTCATTACTGGTGGCCAGATGGCCAGTGTCGAAGATGTTGATCTGAAGAATTTTGGTGTTGTGGTTGAAAAGAACGGTGAAGTGGTAGATGTCGGTGCGGGCGCTGCGGTTCTCGGCCACCCGGCCTCAAGCGTGGCCATGTTGGCCAATCTGCTGGCCGAACGTGGCGAACATATCCCGGCCGGCACATTCATCATGACCGGCGGCATTACTGCGGCGATATCGGTACAGGCGGGTGACAATATCATCGTGCGCTATCAAGGACTGGGCAGCGTGTCGGCCCGCTTTATCTGAGGAATTCAGCATGCCAATTGCACAACTACATATTCTCGAAGGACGCAGTGACGAACAGAAGGAAAGACTGATCCGTGAGGTTAGCGAAGCGATCGCTCGTGCGCTGGATGCTCCGATGCCCAGCATCCGGGTAATCATCAGCGAAATGCCCAGAACACATTTTGGAATTGGGGGCGAACCAGCAAGCAAGGTCAAGCGCTGATGGATGGGGTGGGTGTGCAGCAGAGGGCAGCGCCTACGCGCTTGCCGTCTCTGTATCTATCCTGCCGCGACGGTCTGACCGAAACATCAAGCAGACTTCTGCTTATTGATCGGCTGATCGAGCCGGACAGCCACATAGAAGGGGTGGTTTTCATTACCGCATGCGCAGGCCTTGCTCAGCCACAACTGTGCGGTGGAAGCGTCGGCGAGCTAGGGACGCAGCTGTCGGCGCTGCTGTTTGAACTGGGCTATTCGTTGCCGACCAAAGCTGGAGCGGAGAAAATTGAGGCCCTAACGTCAATGCTGTTTGATTCCTCTCCAGTTGAATGCATGGAAATACGGCTGGGGACAGATATGAGTGTTCGGCAGTGTCGAGAGCTGGGCCAGGCTCTGCAATCATGGCGTGCGCGTAGGGTATTGATGATATGTCTGGATGAGATCCCGGTAGATGCCGAACCGGGTAGCTACCGCAGTCCACATGACCCTTATTGGCGTAATCTGATGAGCCGCTGGGTGGATGAGCAACAGTGGTTCGAAGCACTATCCGACACAACGTGGCAAGCCCGTCCAGGTACCCAGCAGCGCACATTGGGTGACGCTACGCTGTGTCTGTTACATGCGGCTTTTGGGCTAGGCGGTTCGCAAATGCCGGAGCGGTTGTTCGGCTTCGATCTGGATGATGATCAGCGAACACTGTCCGGTTATGGCTGGATGAACTGACGCACCTCAATTTTGTTTGAAGCTGACCACAGGCTTCAGTGGCGCTGGCCGGTAGCCGTATCATCTTATTGCGGGGCACAAAAAGTAACGGTTGTTTTCCTAAGCAATCTTACGGCTACCCACGATGCAGGATAAGGTAGGTTTATTTGCAAGGTCGTATCGGCCTTGCAAATACACCTACCCGTGAGGAGAGTAAGTGTTCGCATTTATCCCCAGGCAGAAGCGCCCTTTGCAGGGCATTTTGGCTAGCTTGATGCTAATGCTGTTCTGCATCTGCGCTCACGCGTCAGAGAATCTGCACGACGAAACCTTGAGTAAGATCCTCGACCAGGCGCAGACATTGGAGCCCCTGGAAACAGTAGTTATCTCCCACAACGGCTCAATCGTGGCCGAACGTGGCTATAGTGGGCATACCACCACCCAGCCAACCAACATCAAGTCGGCTTCAAAACTGGTGATGTCGGCGCTAGTCGGCATTGCGATTGACAAGGGCGTTCTACAAGGTGCCGATCAGCAAATTGCCCCTTTGCTAGCGCGTGATTTGCCGGCGGAGCCGGACCCTCGTTTGCAAAAGGTGACCATTGGTGACCTGCTAACGATGCAAGCAGGACTGGGCTCGACGTCGGGAGCAAACTATGGGGCTTGGGTGACCAGTTCCAATTGGGTACGTGCTGCATTGGCTCGACCTTTTGAGGACGAACCAGGCGGCCGGATGATCTATTCCACTGGCTCAACTCATTTATTATCCGCGATTCTGTCGCGCCAGACAGAACGCACTACCTTGCAGCTCGCGCGTGACTGGCTCGGTCCGCTTGAGGCGTTTTCGATTACCTCCTGGGAGCGTGACCCTCAGGGCACTTATATGGGCGGAAACCAGATGGCCATGAGTCCGCGATCCTTGCTTGCATTTGGCGAGTTGTATCGCAATGGCGGGGTTACGGCTGAAGGGGGGCGCCTGATCTCTGAAGCTTGGATCCGATCATCATGGCAGCGTCATACCCAATCGCGGTGGACCGGGCATGGTCATGGATATGCCTGGTTTCTGACCAGAATTGCCGATCAGGACGTACGCTACGGCTGGGGATATGGAGGGCAGATGCTGTATGTGGTGCCTGACCTGGGGCTGACGGTGGTCATGACCTCGGATGAAAGTGGTTCGGCAGCGCGCAGCGGGCATCGAAATGACCTTCATCGCCTTCTTGCAAAAATCATCGGCAATTTGACCGAGCGCACCTAGTCGCCAGATCATCTAGGTCAGTAGCCACCATTTTGAGCGCCATCGTGGGGCATTATGTGGGCATAATGTTCGATTATGGTGCCTTTGTTGGCGAACGTGATTTTCTTCTGCGGCATTCCGATGCTTTTGTGTACAATTCCGCTTTATTACCCCTCTTGCCCTCGTCGTTGCTACTTCGCGTGCATCTGCTTTGCAGTGGTTAAGGAGAATCATGTTCGTTTTCAAGCCAGTACTGGCACTCATGTCCCGGGCTCGCTATGCCCAGAAATTCCTCATCATTCTTGTGGTATTCATGGTGCCCTTCTGCATGTTGTCAGCGGGTAAGCTTGGCGATTTGAACGATGACCTGAACGAAGCCGAGGCTGAACTGCAAGGTGTGGCGATAATTGCAGATTATCTGGGCGTTTATCAGTTGGCCCTGGAGGTTGCGACCGTCAACGTTGTACGTGGAGCTCGAGATGAGCCTGACCTGCAAAGCGAATTGTCTGAGCGGGTTGAAGCTTATGAGCAGCGGGCGCTCGCCTTGAATGCTCGGCTTGAGGAGCTTGGTCTGGGCGATCAGCAGGCTCAGATGCCTGCCGACCAGAATGCGAAGCCTGTAGCTGAGCAAGGGGCTTCGCTGGACACACTTTTTATCAATGAGATGCCGCCTGTTGAGGCGCAGCAGGCCGCGATCAAGGCCATCGCCGCCCAATCACGGCTCAGCCAGGATAGCGATCCCGTGGTTTATCGAGAGGTCGATCTGCTCATCAATCACGTGCTCCCGTTTCAGCAGACATTCGCCCAGACTCAGGCCTACAGCGCGTACATGATGGCATTTGGATTTCTGGAGTCTTCCTCAAGACCTTCTGTGCTGAACCTTGCCAGCCAGATTGAACGGCTAGTGGAAGCGGCTTCCCATCAGGGCGGGCAAGCGGCGAGCGGCGCTGGTGCTACTCTGGCCGAAGCGGGGGCGGCACTGGGTGAGCTGTACAAGACCAAGACACTGGATATTTACACCCAGGCCTGGTTTTCCGATCTGGATTCCACCGTTAACTGGATGAGTAGCATCAACGCTTATCAGCCCGCCGAGCAGCTGCTTGAGGCGGCCACTCAAGAGACGCTCCGGCAACTCGAAAGCCGGCTGGCTGAACGTGTGCAGGCGAGGCAGACCAGCCTCTGGTTATGGTCGGCTGGATTGTTGCTGGCGGTGCTGGTAATCCTTTATCTGTTTACCGGCTTTTACCTGTCTGTGCATGGCGCGATTAGCGATATTGTGGGCGCTACCCGGCGGATGGCCGGTGGCGATATGCGCGGTGACGTGATCACCAGCGCCAAGGATGAGCTGGGCGACCTTGCGCTGGATTTCAATCGAATGCAGAACCAGATGCGCCAGTTGATCAGCGAGGTGGCCAGTGTTTCCAGCGCTACCTCTCAGCGTGCGGATAGCGTCACCAGCAGTGCCGACGCGAGCCAGCGCAGTATCAGCCAGCAGACCGCCGAGCTTGAGTTGATCGCCAGCTCCATGAGTGAGCTGGTCAACAGTGTGCATGAGGTTAGCCGCAGCTCGCACACCTCAGCCCAGCGCGCGACCGGTGTCGGCGATCAATGCAAGGAAGGCAGCGTGCAGATTGGGCGCGCTGTAAAACAGATTAACCAGTTCTATCGGGAAATGGATAACTCACTGGAAGGTATAGCCGCAGTGAAGGTCGAGAGCCAGTCGATCGACAAGGCGGTGTCCGTTATCCAGAGCATCGCCGATCAAACCAACCTTCTGGCTCTCAATGCGGCTATCGAAGCCGCTAGAGCGGGGGAGCAAGGGCGTGGTTTTGCGGTGGTGGCCGATGAAGTCAGAAATCTCGCCCAGCGCTCAAAGACGCTCACCGATGAAATCTACGGCACGATCGCGCGTTTGCAGCAACAGGTCGACAGTACGGTCAAAACCATCCAGTCCAGCCATACCAGCGCGACAGCGACCGTGAAGGAAGTGAGCCTGGCAGCCAATATCTTTGAATCCATTACGGGCAGCATGGGCGAGATTGTAGACCACAGCACACAGATTGCTTCCGCCGCCGAACAACAGGCGGCCGTAGTAGAAAGCGTTGAACGCAACACCCTCGCGATCAAGGCATTGAGTGAAGTTAACGCCGATGAAGCAGGACGCACCTTGAGTGCCAGCAGCGAAGTGGCAGATATGACCCGGAAGCTGAATGGCATGATCGGTAATTTCAGGGTCTGATCTACGGTTGGCAATTCTGATTTCGCGATTAATCTGCCCGGTTGGGCTGATTGCCGTTATTTCTGTGGCGCATATCTAGCGCTGATCTGTATCTGTGCGCCGCCGCTGAGTCTGACTAGCATAGTCACAATAACTCACCCTCGGAGTAGCGGCACATGCCTTCTTCATTCTCGTTTCAACAGGTCGATGTATTTGCTGAAAAGCCTCTGCAAGGCAACGCGTTGGCTGTAGTCAGTAACGCCGACGCGTTGACTGAGGATCAGATGGCCGCATTCGCGCGCTGGACCAACCTCAGCGAAACCACTTTTCTGCTGCGTCCAACCTTGCCAGATGCCGATTACCGCGTGCGTATTTTCACCCCTCAGCGAGAGCTGCCTTTTGCCGGGCATCCCACGTTGGGCAGCTGCCATGTATGGCTGGACAACGGCGGCGTGCCGCAGGCCAAGGAAATCGTGCAGGAGTGTGGCGCGGGCCTGGTACGCATCCGCCGTGACGGCGCCCGCCTGGCTTTCGCCGCGCCCCCTATGGTACGCAGCGGCAAGGTGGACGACGCAACACTTGCACGGGTATCTCATGGGCTGGGCATCTCGCTGGAGAGTGTGCTGGACAGTAACTGGGTGGACAACGGCCCGGGCTGGGTCGCCGTACTGCTTTCATCGCGTGAAGACGCGCTCGCCATCCGTGCGGATTACTCCGCGCTCAAAGGCTTGAATGTCGGCGTGGTGGCTCCTTGGACAGGTGCTGGCGCTGAAGCTGATGTGGAAGTGCGCGCCTTCATCGGTGACGAATACACCGAAGACCCGGTCACCGGCAGCCTGAATGCCAGCCTCGCGCAGTGGTTGATAGCTGCCGGCAAGCTGCCACAGCGCTACGTTTCCAGTCAGGGCACGGTTATTGGGCGGCGGGGCAGGGTGCATATCGAGAAAGTGGGTGATGATGTCTGGGTAGGTGGGGAAGTGCAGCGTTGTGTGGCTGGGGAGGTTTGGTTTTAATCTCGTTGAACCGGTCCGACTCGTTGCACTTGGAAGCTTCGTAGCTCATTGCCTGGATTTAATTGGCTCAGGGCTCTGAACGGCACAGCGAAAAGTATATTCCGCAACACTTTCCCATTCTGGATTCATCATGCTAGGTAAAGATTCGGATATACCTGTCCGTGAAAAGCTGAAGTCCAGCGAATCAGTGCCTAGATTACGAACGACACGCTGTGTTCCTTCCTCTGGGCCCTTCGGGTCTACCCTGGTGGGACGCTCTTGGTAGTATTCCTTAGAAAACCAGTCTTGTACCCATTCCATACCATTGCCGGCCATGTCAAAAAGTCCGAGGGGATTGGCTGGCAGTTGGGAGCCGACCGGTACGAAACTGCTGGTTTCATCTACTTCTTTAGCCAACTCTGGATGATTATGTAAAGGTTGCCCGTCATGAGTAGGGTAGACCCAATCCTGGCTGCCTCGATTGCGAGCAGCGAACTCCCATTGAGCAGAGGTTGGCAGCGTTACCGGGACGCCAATTTTTTCTCCCAGCCATCCACAATAATTATTAGCTTCCTGCCAAGTTACCTGAGCAGGTTTACTGCCATAGAAGCGGCTCGTCGGTTCTTGCTCGAAAGGTTTTCTTGCCCAGGTCTTGGATAAGCCGCGCTCTATAGGCTCTAAATGATTGGCTAATAGGTAATTATCAAAGTCCTCCCAGGTTATTTTGAAGCGCCCCAGTGAATAACTGGATAGTGTGACTTCGTGCGCAGCATTCTGCTCCATGGCGGCAGGAAAGTAGGGTCGCCAAACACCATCTTTCCCAGTTGCCCCGAAGTCGCCCATGACAAAGACGCCGCCCTCAATGTGGACCATATCGGGAATGATCGGTTCTTTCTCTTCACCGAGTTTCTCAGCCTCTCCAGCCTGGCGAATATTATAAGAATCGTCATTGCAACCGTATAAAAATGACAACCCTGTCACCAAGATGGGGATGGATAAGAAGTTACGCATAATGAGTTCCTGAAAGCTGAATATGTTTGGCCAATTTTACTGGCTGGTTCGGCGTTGCCCGAGTCCCGCTTAGCCTGCTTTCGAGGCGGTCCATTTGTAGGCCAGGGAACAGTCTCATCAGGTTTTTCAGGCGGCTTCGGTTAAGCGTGAAACTAGTTTTCCTACCATTCGTACTAATACGGGTCACTGTTTCCTCGTAATCTCTCCAGCTCTGGCTCAGCTCTAGAAGAGTAAGAATTGCACGTTCTCTGCTATTAAACCCTGCGGTTAAGCGATCCCAAAATGTCGGGCCGTAATCGAAGCACAGAATTTCAAGTAACTGACCCTTAACTTCTGGAGGGGCGTACCTGATCCAACTGTCTTCACCCTTAGCTAAGTCTAAGAGGGTATTTTCTGCTGTTGTTATCGCAAGAATCTCTCTTTCGCGTGCCGTGCGATGACTTTGAATAAATCGCTGGACTTCCGCTTCCACGCGTTCCGCTGCCTCCTGCCCAAGACGAGCTGCCATAACCGCATGGCCTGTTCCGCTCAATACTCCAAAAACAGCAAAACTCGTCAGTTGATTAAAGGCTCCGGCTTCGATTTCCTCTACTTTATGGAAATCTACGCCAAGAAGCGCGTTATAGATGAACTTAACGAGGGAGCCAAAGGCTTCAGCATTGACTTCTGCTCCGAACTCGCCGGATGCACCGCCTCCCACAACCAGACCCGCGTGTACATTAAAGTAAAACTTGTGGGTTTGTTTGCTCCATCCGATACGAAGCCGAGCCTCCGCGCCTAGACCAAGAGCTGCGCCCACGCCTACTCCTAATGTGGACAGAGCTTTCCATCGCGGCACCTCCACCAGAGTGTCTTGCCATTCAATACTACCTTCGAGTTTGCCGTCAGCACGGACGCCTGCAAATGCGCCTGCTTCAACGCTCGCGGGCTCACCATTTCGGCTGTTACGGTTCGAGTCACCAACGCCGCGCAGTTGCGGAATACCGTTATTCATTGCGACATGGACTTCCGCACTCAGCATGGCACTCGCCCCAGAGAAACCTACTAGCTCTGCGGACACTTTGGCGCGGAACTTACCTAGTGAGGCGGCTTGGCGCTGGTTGTTCTGATCCCTGTAATAGATCAACCATTCGCTTTCGTCCTCAGCCGGCCAGGTAGTGGTCGCGTAGGCTTTACCCTCGGCAAGGCTAGCGCTAGCGGATGCCTTGGCGGCGATATGTGCGGAGAGTTTTCGCGGGTCGTACCCTGATTGCAAACTGGCACCCATCGCGAAACGCATGGCTTGCGCCTGAGCGCCGACAACGATTGGCTGCATGCCTTCAACCGGCGTCCAGCGAGCAGGGTCGTTTTGCCACTCCAGCAAACACCAATCGACAAAGCTTTGATGCAGAGTCAGTTTGAGCGACGGCTTATTCATATCCTGCGCTATGGTTTCAGCCAATTTCTGTCCATTGATTGCCCCGCTTTCGGGGTCATACCAGCCCTTTGCGCGGGCCCTGTCTTGAGCTTCGATACTGTAACTGCGATGCCTACGCCAACCAGAGTCCTTGCGCACGTAAGCGTAATGGTTGTTACCTTTCAGGCGGCGTATTTCGGTCAGTTGCATCGGCTCGGATGGCTTGCTCGAATCAATAATTCGTTCCTGCTGGAGGCGCTCGACAAAACCATCCTTGAAGGCAAGTATATTGTCTTCCGTATTCTCCATTGCCTCATAGAACTGGTGAATCAACTGATGTAACACAGCTTCTTCTTGCTCGATTTCTCGCTGATGCTCTGCGGTCAGTGGCACAAATATACCTTCTTCAGCCTGGTGAAGTAGGTCAACATACTCATCGGCGCATGCACTGCAGTCGGCTACCTGGCCAATGCTCCGGGTTTGGCGGGTTTTGTCTGGTTCGGGCAGACGAATGCGTTGCTGCGGGTGAATACGGTTGGCATCTCCAATCTCCGGGTTCAGTCGCATCAGCGTTGCGACAGTGGTGCCGTTAGCTTTGGCGATTAAACTGAGGCTGTCTCCCGATCTAACGATGTATTCCACGGTTATACGTCCTTGTCTAAACCAAAGAGTTGTTTCTCTGCGAGCTGAAGACGCTGATTGGCGCTTTGCTCCGGATTAGCGAGCAACTCTCGTGCCCAGCCTTGACGGCTGAATTCCTGAGGGAAACGCCAGGCCAGCTCCAGATAATGTAAACACTGGTGCTCAAGAGTGAAGCCATCTTCATGGGCTTGCTGAATCAGGTTATCTATTTGTTCACGTTGGTGGACGTAATTCTGGTGCTCTGGACGGCAACCTAAGTCCAACGCTGTCTTATCGACAAAGCGCTGATATTCCTCAGCTTCCCATTGTTTCAACTGTCGTTCCCGCAACTTGTACCAGCCTTCCTCATGCGTGTGTCGGGGTGCTCCAGTGGCTTTGCTGACATAGCTCTGCCATGTGCCTTTAGTAAACACTCGCCATTGGGTGATGGGACCTGACCAGGCTTCGAATTCCCCAGTGCTCATGGAACTGAACAACCTGCTTGACCAGTTTGGAGCATAGAACCGGCAGTAGGCGAGTTGGTCAGAGGGTAGGGTAATGCTGATCAAGCTGCGCAGGTGGTTCGCCAGCACATTCATGGGGGCGTCTGAATACACGACCACGCCATCTGAACGCCAGGATTCAGTCGATGCTAACAATCGCCCCTTAGCAGAAGGCTTGACCAGCCAAGGGCTGGCTTCTATCACTTCGGTATGCCGAGTGCCACGAAACAACGGCTCAGTGATCGGGTGATCATCAAGGTTGTAGGCCGTGAAGGGCACGTCCATGGCCAGACCATCCACTAGCAGATAACAGGAGTCTGAATAGATTGGCGCGTCCGTTTGTTTCATGATTAAGCTATCCGGCACGGGCAGGCCTCCAGAGGACAATGGCCGTCGGATTGACGATGACATTGGCTGGCCAGCAGCAGGTCGTCTTTGGCGGCGGCTTTAAGACGCCCTAGATCATTGGGCTGAACCGCAAATAAGATAGCGCCCGTCTCAGTCTGTGCTGCAGCTGCAGGTATAACCGGTAGTTGGATACCAATCCCCGAACCTTTTCCAGCAGTACCACCCGCATTCTGCCGAATCGTGGGGCCTACAAGGGTAACGCCGCTGGCATCGATTTTGATAAAGCTGCCGCCGGCCTTGAGTGTCAGCTCATTACCTGCCTCGATTACCATCTTCTGTCCCGCCTTGAGATGAATCTCGCGGCCGGCCTTGGTCAGTTGTGCAGTACCCAGCTTTATATGCTGGCTGGTACCCACGGTCAGGTGGTCGTTGGCTTTGATCTCGGACTTTCTGTCTGCGTGGGTGGTGTGATGCTCTTCGGCTATGAACTCGCTGTAGCTGTTTGCTTCCACGCGATCATGACGTTCGTTGCCTACTCGGATCTTCTGGTCGTGCTCGATGTTCTCGTCCCAGTCGCGCTGGGCGTGCAGGTAGATCTGTTCTTCGCCTTTTTTATCTTCGATGCGCAGTTCGTTGTACCCGTCGCCGCCGCCGCCGGGCGCCGTGCTCAGGGTTTTGAATACGCTTCGGGTTTTGTGTGCGGGTAGCTCGTACGGAACCGGGTGAGTCTTGTGGTACAGGCATCCGGTGACCAGGGGTTGATCCGGGTCCCCTTCGAGGAAGGTGATCAGCACTTCCATACCGATTCTGGGGATGGCAATGCCGCCGTATTGATTGCCGGCCCAGCTGGAGGAGACTCTGAGCCAACAGCTGGTTTGGTCGTTGCCCTGGCCTTCGCGATCCCAGTGGAATTGCACCTTGATGCGGCCATATTGGTCGCAGTGAATTTCTTCGCCTTCCGGGCCGGTGACCACGGCGGTTTGGCTGCCCAGCACCTTGGGTTTTGGATGGGCGAGTTGTGGACGGTAGGGCACATCCCAGGGAGTGGCGGTGAATTGATTGCGGTAGCCTTGTGTAAAACCGTCTTCGGCTTTGGTATCGCTGGTGACGGATTCTTCCAGTACCTGCGGCTGTTTGCCTTCGTGCCGGATGCCAGTGATCAGCCAGAGGTCGTTCCAGTCGGTTCTGGGGTGTTCGGAGAGCGTGAGGAAATGACCACTGATCAGCGTAGGCACATCGCTCTTGCCTTCGGCCAGGCGGTAGTCGCTGCGGTGGCGTTCCAGGCTGCGTTTGGCCAGGTGCTTGCCGCGGGCGCGTTCGGTAAAGAGGCCGGGGTAATCGTAGTCTTCCAGGTCGGGTAGCGGTACTGGCGGTTGATCGCCTTCGACCGACTGTTCGGTCTTGTGCGCGGCTTCCATCAAGAGATGGGGCTTTTCGAAGTCGTAATCCCGGCGGGTGACGCGGCTGGGGCGGGTTTCCACGCGCATGGCGAAGCGCTTTATGACTGGCTCATCGGCGACCAGGCCGCTGTCCTGAATATACGCAGTGGGGCGATCCAGTTTCGGAAAACCGGTCTGGTCGTCGCCGAAGACCAAAAGATGGTTATCGCTGCTGTGTTCGAAGTGATAGTGGATACCTTCTTCTTCGCAGAGGCGCTGAATGAAATGCAGGTCGGTTTCGTCGTACTGGGTGCAGTAGATCCGTTGTGGGTATTCGCTGTTTAGCTGGAATCGGTAGGCATCGGCCTGGATGCCATGGTCGCTTAATACCCGGGCGATGATCTGCGGCACGGTCAGATGCTGAAAAATACGCTGATTGGTGCGGTGGCCCAGGTAAAACAGATGCGGCACCAGATCGATATGGTAGCGCGTCAGTCGCTTGCCGGCATCGCCCTGGGCGACGCGGTGGATCAGGCCGTGGATGCCTTTGCCCGCTCCTGCGAAACTGAAGAAAGCCGGTTGCTGGAGCAGGCGGTCGATGTCCAGGTCCGGGCGTTCGCTGACCAACTCCAATTGGAAATGGTAGGGCTGGCTGATGTGCTCGACGCCTTCAAAGGACAGGACCTTGAATTCGTGCGAGACGCCGGGAATATCGAGGGTGAAGTGAGCCTGGTTGGCGGCGGCGAACATCCAATGTTCCTTGTGCTGGTAGGGCTGAGAGCGAAAGCGGCCGTGCTGGGCGCGCGCAGATTATCGCAGATTGAGGTGTGGAGTTATGTGAGCTAGTCAGCAAAATGGGTGGTCTAGGGTGGTAGAAAGGTCAATCAGATCAAGGGGATATGTGCGCAAGAAGTTGCGCAGGTAGTGATCGGTTGGGGCCGAAAGACAATAAAAACCAAGGTCAAAATGGATTCCCGCTTTTGCGGGAATGACGAGTTGGGTGGGAGGCTGGTGATAGTTGGTCCAGACCGCTTGGATTCCCGCCTACGCGGGAATGACGGGAGTATTAGGTTGGCTCTACGGTTTGGCCGACAAACAGTACTCGCATCCCCCAGAATCGTCATCCTCGCGAAGGCGGGGATCCATTCGGCTTTTCGGCTGGGTAAGTGGACGGGTGGCAACTGCGAGAGGGTGCCGGGTACAGGGTTTACAGATCAATGCGGCCACATGGGTCACAGATTACGCGTAGCGCTTTTCAGGAGGATGAGCGTAAGTAGCTAATGAACTGAAATCACGGCCAAATGTCATAGCCATGTACGGTCGAATCCCGATCGTTAGCAGGAGTACCATTATGAGCGGCACTACAGACAAAATTAAAGGCACGGCAAACGAAGTTGCTGGCAAAGGCAAGCAAGCTGTAGGTAAGACGGTTGGTAATGAGCGTCTACAAGGCGAAGGCGCGGCTCAAGAGGTCAAGGGCAAAGCTCAGAACCTCAAAGGTGATGTTAAAAACGCAGTCAAAGACGGTATCGACAAGGCCTGATTCAGTCTTGGTACTAGGGCACTGGCGCATAGCGCTAGTGCCGTTTGCGTTCGCCCCCCCCCCGCTTTGCACTGCTGCGTCTACAAATCTTCCTTCATTGGCTCCTGATACTTCTCCTATCGCTCTAAGAAATGGTCACTGCGGTTGTGCTTGAGCAGAGTACTGCCTGCCCGTATTTGCTGGGTTGCCGGCTCACTCCCTGATAAGAAAATGCTCAAAACGACCAACGGCTTCACCCGTTCAATTGACGTTAGAGGTCAATTTGCGTATGAATGTTCATTCATAACCGTTCTTAATCTTCTTTTATGTCTCGGTTGTTTGCTATATCAATTAACGAATCATCCTGACATTTTTCTATTGATAGGGTGGTATCGAAACAATATTAAAAAATGGATCCGTTGCGGCGCTAAGTCTTTTCACCCGTCAGCCCCTTTTCGGCATCCTGCGCCGGGCGGGCGGACGTTTTAATGCACTCCACTACAAAAACAAACGGAGAAGCGCATGAAAGATCATCTGGAGCATCGCTCTTGTACTCGTCCAAGCAAAAGTCGCGTAGCGGGATCACCGCTGCTGGCGATTTCTCTGACACCGGTATTGCTGGCTCTTGCTGGGTGTTTTGGCGGCGGCGGAGGGGGTTCTTCCGATTCCGGGCCGGACACCATGACCGGTACCTTCATAGACAGCGCAGTCTCTGGGCTGGATTACCAGGGCACCACCACTGCCGCGAGCATGACCGACGAGCAGGGCCAGTTCAGCTATGTCAACGGCGAAACCCTGACGTTTTCCATTGGTGAACTTGAGTTAGGGTCGGCCGTCGGAGCGGAAGTAATGACGCCCTTGAGCATTACTCAAGGCGCCAGCGCTGCTAACGAGACGCGCGTAAACAATATGCTGATCCTGTTGCAGACCTTTGACGCCGATGGCGATCTGAACAATGGCATCCAGATTACCGAGAGCATTCGAGATTACATTTCTCTCAATGCAGCCAGCTTGGATCTTGCTCAGCCAGTAGCTGATTTTCGCGCCAGCCTGACCCCGCTGGTGACGGAACTGGATGCAGCAGGCGCGTTCTCTGACACCGATTCACGGCCACGCACGGTCACTGCCGCCGATGAGGCCATTGAGCATTTTGCGCGCTCAACCAGCCCTCGAATGACTGTCGAGACGACCACAGGCGAACTGCGCGGTTTTGAAGCCAACACCAATACCTGGCAGTTTTTGGGTGTTCCTTATGCGCGTCCGCCGTTGGGCGATCTGAGATGGCGCGCTCCGCAGCCTTTGCAGCCATGGGATGGCGTGCGTGATGCCGTGGCCTGGAGCGACCAGGCGGCACAGAATCCGGCGCTGGAGCGTTTTGGTGAGGGCGGAATGAGCGAAGACTCGCTTTACCTCAATGTTACCGCGCCCAAGGATGCCGAAGACCTGCCGGTCATGGTCTGGTTCCATGGCGGCGGCTTTACCGCGCTGACCAGTAATACCCTACCTTTCAATAACCCTGAAGCCTTGGTCACCAAGGGCGTGGTGCAAGTGTCGGTCAATCATCGTCTGGGGCCTTTTGGTTATATCGCTCATCCGGAGCTGAGTGCTGAAAGCGGTTATAACGGCTCCGGCAACTACGGGCAGATGGACCTGATTGCTGCATTGGAATGGGTACAGGACAACATCCAGGCATTCGGCGGCAACCCGAATAACGTGACTATTTTTGGCGAGTCGGGCGGCGGCAGGAAAGTGTTGTCGCTGATGGCATCCCCTCAGGCAAAGGGCTTGTTCCACCGGGCTATAAGCCAGAGCGGCACGCTGATTCCTGATACGCGCTCGCTGGAATCTGCCGAAGCCATCGGCTCCACACTGCAGACCAATCTAAAGGCGGCCTCGCTGGAAGAAATGCGGGAAAGAAGCTGGCTGCAGGTCATGGCTGCTGCTGCCCGACTGGTGCCTTATACCAACGTGGATAACAGCTATTTGCCCACCACCGAGCGCGTCAGCTTCGAAAGCGGTGCACAGAACGATGTGCCCTTCATGTTTGTCATCAATACCAACGACACCCCCGACCCCATTGGCACCGTCATCGATGTTTTTCCATGGATGGAACCGCTTAGCATGGCCAATCATTACGCTGCGCTGTTCAGTCATCAGCCCGCGGGCTGGAAGGGCATGGGCGTAGAGGCATACCACGCTGCCGAACTGGCATACGTGTTCAACGCACCTGAAAGCGTGATCACCCATCACTTGCTCGGCCTGGTGATTGACCCTGCAACGGGTGAGTCATTGGAGATTGGTGACCTGAATAATAACGGCGTCTCCGGTTCCCAGGGTGATCCCGCAGACATCTTTGTTTCTGCTGGCTTTGATCAGACGGATGAGGTGGTTATCGACCGCATGATGACCATGTGGACCAACTTCGCCAAAACCGGTGACCCAAGCATTGAGGGTGAAATCGACTTCCCGTTGTATGACGGCCAGACCCAGCGCTACTTAGAGCTCGGCGCTGACGCTGAAGCGCAGATCGGGATTGCAGACCAATTCAGCACTGACACCCAACAATAAAAACAGGTGATAAACATGACTACAATCAACCGAGGTTCAGGCACCCGAACGGTGCCTATGATATTCGCTCTGGCGCCCTTGTTTCTGGCACTGACCGGCTGCTTCGGCGGCAGTGGCGGTTCTGATTCGGATGATGACGTTGCAACAAGTACCGGCGTCTTTGTCGACAGCCCCGTTGCAGGTCTTGATTACCAGGGCACAACCACAGCCGCAGCGGTAACCGACGAGCAGGGGCAGTTCACTTACCGGGAAGGCGAGACGTTGACCTTTTCCATTGGTGATCTGGAATTGGGCTCTGCGCTGGGTGGAGAGGTGCTGACGCCTTTGAGCATTATCGAGGACGCTGAATCTGCTACTGATCAGCGTGTCTCCAATATCCTGATTCTGCTGCAGACTCTGGACGCTGACGGTAATCTGAATAATGGCATTCAGATTACCGACCTCATTCGCGATGAAGTGTCTTTGAGTGCCGCTGGTATTCTGATTGATCAACCCACTGCGGCCTTCCGCACCAGCCTGCAGGAGTTGATGGCAACTCTGGAAGAGCAGCAGGCATTCAGCGATGCTGATCCGCGTGCGCGGACGGTGACCACGGCGGCCAATGCGCTGGAACATTTTCAGCGTTCGACCAGCGAGCGGGTAGAGGTTGAAACAAGCGGCGGGACCTTGCGCGGTTTCGCCGCCAATGACGACACCTGGCAGTTCCTCGGCGTGCCATACGCCAAGCCGCCGTTAGGCGATTTGCGCTGGCGGCCACCTGTGCCTGCAGAACCCTGGTCAGATGTACGTGAGGCAACCTCATGGTCAGACCAGTCTGCTCAGGACCCGGCGCTTCAGGCGATCAACAAGGGGGGCATGAGCGAAGATTCCCTGTACCTGAATATCACGGCACCGAAAGAGGCAGAGAACCTGCCGGTAATGGTCTGGTTCCATGGCGGGGCCTTCGCGATTCTGTCTGGCAACTCCGCCCAGTACAACAACCCTGAGAGCCTGACTACCAAGGAGGTTGTTCTGGTGACGGTCAATCACCGGCTGGGGCCCTTCGGTTATATTGCCCACCCCTTGCTGACTGCAGAGAGCGGCTACCAGGGCTCGGGTAACTACGGCCAGATGGATCTGGTGATGGCTCTGGAGTGGGTGCGCGACAATATCGCTGGCTTTGGTGGCAACCCGGACAACGTAACCTTGTTCGGTCAGTCGGGTGGGGGTGGCAAGACCTATTCCTTGATGAACTCGCCCCAGGCCGCTGGGCTGTTTCACAAGGCCATCGTCCAGAGTGGTGCATCCCCACTGGACCCCGAGAGCGAGCCGGCCGACTCATTGGCCAGTTCAGAGGCAGTCGGTAGCGCCTTGTTTGAAAGAGCGGGGGTGTCCACCCTGGAAGAAGCCAGAGCATTGCCCTGGACTGCTTTCACTCAAGCCGACAAGGACAACGGCATCCCACGGGAGACTTACAGGCCCAACGCGGATAATTATTACCAGCCTAAAACTTACTTCCAGAACGCCCAGGACGGCATGCCCAGCGACGTTCCACTAATGGCCGGCGCGACTAACGGAGACTACTCGACCCTGCGGGCCGCTCTGCCGATCTGGTTAACCCAGCGTTCGGATACCTACCAGTCCAATCAGTACGTCTACAAGTTCAGCCGTGTGCCTGACGGCTGGGCAGACCTGGGTCTGCGCAGTTGCCACGGCTGCGAGTTACCCTATCTGTTTGATTACCCGGCAGGGTTGGTGCAGAACTTCCAGCTTGGTCTGGTCCTGACGCCGGAAGGCACGCGACCGGCGATCGGTGATCTCAATGGCAACGGTGTTAGCGGCTCTCAAGGTGATGCAGCGGATGTGTTCGCATCCATGGAATATGGCGCTGAGGACGATGTGATTTCCGAGCTGACCATGACCATGTGGACTAACTTCGCCAAGACCGGCAACCCCAGTACCGAGAGCCTGGAGTGGCCACCCTACACCAACGCCAATGACACCTTCGTGGAGATCGGGCCGGAGACTGAAGCCACGGTAGAAACTG
Source organism: Halopseudomonas laoshanensis (assembly GCF_008365385.1). Taxonomy (GTDB): domain Bacteria; phylum Pseudomonadota; class Gammaproteobacteria; order Pseudomonadales; family Pseudomonadaceae; genus Halopseudomonas; species Halopseudomonas laoshanensis. The sequence continues at coordinate 508,356 of NZ_QOVF01000001.1, forward strand.
GCTTGGCGGAAGCCTTGCAGTAACGCGACAGCATTCTCCTTTGCAGCGCTGGTTTCGTGCATGGAATCAGCGCTGTTTTTTTATCTGCAGTTTCCCGCCTGGCGGTAACCACCCGCCTGTGCCTGTGCTGCTGTGTCAAACATGACCCTGTTGCGCTCCGCTACCTGGTTGTAGCTGGGGCATCCCTGCGGCAAATGAAACACCTTGCTGTTGCGGTTACCAATAATCTTGCCCTGTACCGCGGCATGTGAACTCGGCGCCAAGACAATCTCAGTGCGTTTCTCCAGTTCTTTCAAACCTTCCCCACTGGGGCGCTTGCCGATACTCCAGGTACGCTCGCCGGTTACATAAGGATTGCTGTGCCCCATAACGCGGGCGATACGCTGGTCCCTGACACGCTCGGATTCGCTCACCGGGTATTTACCGTACCAGGCCATCAGCAATTGTTGTTGCTGTCTGGACATGCTCAGGCCATAACGGTCGTGCATATAAAATTGAATGCGCGCTACCGTACCTTTGGCCTCATTCCGGGGCTCGGCAACCCGCTGTTTGAAATCCACCCGAGAAGTACAGGCACCGTAGCGGTAGGGGGTGCTGGTCAGTTGGCCAAAGTTGTAATTGCTGCGATCAGCATTGACTTCACCTACCGTCGGCCAAAGGTTGTGCATGTCGGCTTCCATGGCACGGAACACCGGATCGGTACGAATACAATGTTTGCGTCCGCCCTGTTGCCAGCATTGGCGTTGATGCCCAAAAGCCCAGGCCGGCATTACGTGCTCCCATTCCAGGCGTTCAGCACGCACTTCCTGGGCACGAATCTTGTAGCCGCAGGCAGCCAGATCCATGCGGCCGCCGGAACGGCCCTGCCACTGCCAGTTACACCCGCAATAAAGATCGCCAGCGGTATTCTGGTCATGAAAGACCTGCCTGCGTAGCTCTGTCTTGGCTTGATCGAAAGTAAGTGGAGCGGCGGAAATCGATAAAGACGCAAGGGCGACCAGCGCACTCGCGATAAGGTAGATAAATGGCACTGCTATTCCTATTGCTGAAGGAGCCATTACTGCGGTCGGCATGGTAACTGCGCGCCTGGTGACGAACAACGTGTTTCAGACGGGTTCTGCGACAAGCAAATTGTTAACCCCATAACAAACCTGACAGAAACCTATCTCTTTTCCATATCGCGGTTGGTTAGGTGTGCTTGAATTCGGCCTAGGGGAGGAATCGTATGGCCGGGAAGCCCATCACCTTGATGATCATCGATGACCAGCCGCTGCTGAGGGCGGGGGTAGCTGCAATCATCAGCAGCAACGCTGATATTGCGTTGGTAGGCGAGACGGAGTCTGAGCGCGACGCTATGGAGCTGTTGCGTGATTTGCAGCCGGACGTGATTTTGATGCCGGTGCAAAGGCCGATCATGAATAGCATCGACGCCATCAACCGCATGCTCAGCGAACACCCCCAGGCAAAGATTGCGATATTGAGCACTCATCCGAAAGAACTGCAAATGCTGCAAGCGGCTAACGCGCGCGCCTGCGCGTATCTGCTGAAAAATGCCTTGCATACAGACTTGGTCGACACCGTGCTTGCTCTGGCGGCTGGACAACACTTGCTACCGGCCGACGTCAAGGTTGATTCGATCGCTCAAGTGAGGTCAGGGCCGCTGTCGAGTCGCGAGTGGCAAGTATTGCGCTGGGTCGCTAAGGGCCGATCCAACCGGCAAGTGGCGCAGCTGCTGACGATCAGCGAGGGAACAGCAAAGGGGCATCTGCATAACGCAATGCGCAAACTGGGCGCGCGTAATCGGACGCAGGCCGTGAGCATTGCCATGCAGCGGGGAGTTATCGGAGTAGAGCACTGAACAGTTCAAGCAACGCTAGGCTCGGTACCCGGGGTGGGTGCCCAGCCTGCTTGCGATGCGCCCGTTCAGAAGTGGCGCGCATTGAAACCATCAAATTGCCTGGGCCAGGCGTAGCGGTTTAGGGGGTGAGACGTAGCTGGGAATGGAACGGCGGAGTAAACTCGTGTTCTGATCAGCGTCATCGCCGATTGATCGCGACCTGTTTGTGCCACTTATGGAAGAATCATGCTGAAAGCTCGAGCGGAAGAAAAAAGCTTTATCCTGTTATTAGTGATCGTATCGGTGGCCTTTATCTGGCTGTTGTTGCCTTTTTATAGCGCGGTTTTCTGGGGCACCATTTTAGCGATCATCTTCCAGCCGGTGCAGCGCTGGATTGAAACCAAACTCAATGGTCGGCGCGGGTTATCGGCGTTTGTGACGCTGATGATGATCCTGCTGATGGTGATTCTGCCGGTGATTTTTCTCACCGGAGCGCTGGTGCAGGAAGGCGCGGCTCTGTACGAGCGGATGGAGTCCGGCAACATCAATTTTGGTGATTACTTCCAGCAGATCATGACCGCACTACCCGGCCCAGTGCAGGATCTGCTGGCACGATTCGGGTTGGCGGATATTTCCGGCGTCCAACAGCAGCTCTCCGAAGGCGCTCAGCAAGCCAGTCAGTTCGTCGCGACAAAAGCCTTTGGCGTAGGGCAGGACACTTTCCGCTTCCTGGTCAGCTTCGCGATCATGCTCTACCTGCTTTTCTTTCTGTTGCGCGACGGGCCTACTGTTTCCCGGCATATCAAACGAGCCATCCCGCTGGGTGAAACCTACAAGCAGCACCTGCTGACCAAGTTCACCATGGTGGTCAAGGCTACGGTCAAAGGTAACATCGCCGTGGCGGTGGTGCAGGGCGCGTTGGGCGGCTTTATTTTCTGGGTGCTGGGTCTTCAGGGTGCTCTGCTGTGGGGCGTGCTGATGGCGGTGCTGTCTTTGTTGCCAGCGGTGGGTGCAGGCTTGATCTGGGGCCCGGTAGCCATTTACTTCCTGGCCACTGGGGCGATCTGGCAAGCTGCGGTATTGACTGCCTTTGGTGCCATTGTGATTGGGCTGGCAGACAACATTTTGCGCCCGCAACTGGTCGGCAAGGATCTCAAGTTACCCGACTACGTAGTACTGATTTCCACCCTGGGCGGCCTGTCGTTGTTTGGGCTGAACGGCTTTGTTATCGGGCCGATGATTGCCGCGCTATTTATCGCGGCCTGGAGCTTGTTTGCTGATGCGAGGGAGCAGGCGAAAACCGAAATCCCGCTGGCCGACACGCCTGCAACACCTGCGTCCACGCCACAAATTGATACTCTGTCGATTAGCTCCGGCGGCGATGCCAGCCGTTAGAACGGAGCCAGCCCGCCTGTTCAGGCGGGCTTAGCTCAGACAAGAACACCTTAGACAGGTACATCTCTGACACGGCGAATGGCATCCAGCCAGCCGGAGTAGAGCTGCTCGCGTTTGGTCTCGGGCATGGCCGGGCTAAAGGCGCGCTCGCATTGCCAGCGTTGGGCTATGTCGTCCAGATCCTTGAATAAACCAATCTGTAACCCAGCGAGATAAGCGGCGCCCAGCGCTGTGGTTTCGGTCACCTGCGGCCGGTCTACGGGTACACCGAGAATATTCGCCAACGCCTGAACCACCCAGTTGTTGACTACCATGCCGCCATCCACGCGCAGTGCGGCGGTGCTGTTGGCGCCGTCGGCGATCATTGCGTCCAGCAGGTCGCGGGTTTGAAAACACACCGACTGCAGGCCGGCGGTGACGATCTCGGCAATGCCCGTGTCGCGCGTCAGGCCAAAAATCGCGCCGCGCGCCTTGGGATCCCAGTAGGGTGCGCCCAGGCCGGTAAAGGCCGGTACCAGATAAACGCCACACTGATCGCCTGTTTCTTCTGCCATGGCTTCGGTTTCACCGGCATGCTGGATCAGCTTGAGGCCATCACGCAGCCATTGGATCGCCGCGCCGGCAACAAAAATGCTGCCCTCCAGCGCGTAGGTGGTTTTGCCATTGAGTCGGTAGCCGACGGTGGTTAACAGCCGGTGCTCAGAGTGGATCGGCGTATCCCCGGTATTCATCACCATAAAGCAGCCGGTGCCATACGTGCTCTTGACCATGCCGGGTTTGAAGCAGGCCTGGCCAATCAGCGCTGCCTGCTGATCGCCGGCGATGCCGGCTACTGGAATCGCCGCGCCCAATACGTCGGCGTCAGTGGTGCCGAATTCGGCAGCACAGTCCATCACCTCAGGCAGCAAGCTGGTGGGGATGCCCAGCAGTTCGAGCATTTGCTCGTCCCACTGCTGTGTATGAATATTGAACATCAGCGTGCGCGAGGCGTTGCTGGCGTCAGTGCGGTGCACCTTACCGCCGGTCAGGCGCCAGAGCAGGAAGCTGTCGACGGTACCGAAACGCAGTTTGCCCTGGTCGGCGCGATCACGGGCGCCATCAACGTTATCCAGTAGCCAGCGTAGTTTGGTGCCGGAGAAATACGGGTCGATCAGCAGCCCGGTATTGGCCGTGACCATCGCTTCGTGGCCAGCTTCTTTCAGTTCGGTGCAGTAGTCTGCGGTGCGCCGATCCTGCCATACGATCGCGTGATGCAGCAGTTCGCCGGTCTCGGCATCCCACAGCAGTGTGGTTTCGCGCTGGTTGGTAATGCCGATGGCGCTAATATCGCTGGCCTGAAGCTGAGCTTTCTGCAGTACATCGCGGCAAACGTCCAGGGTGCTGGACCAGATCTCTTCGCCATCGTGCTCGACCCAGCCGTCCTGTGGAAAGTACTGCTTGAACTCGGCCTGGGAAACGGCGACGGGGTTGGCCTGGGCGTCAAAAATAATGGCGCGGCTACTGGTAGTGCCCTGGTCGATGGCGAGAATATGCTGGGCCATGGCGCGGCTGTCCTTGTTGTGATTGCTTTTAACGGTCAGTGATGCGGTTTGTCTGCGCGGCTAATGTTCGCGAATTCCCCACGGGTCTGGCTGGCCAGCGCCTCTGCGGTCAGTTCAATTTCCAACCCACGTCGGCCGCCGCTGACATACAGGGTAGGCCATTGCCGGGCGCTGGTGTCGATAAAGGTCCGCAATGCTTTCTTTTGCCCTAACGGGCTGATGCCACCCAGCAGATAGCCGGTGCTGCGCTGTGCTGCAGCGGGGTCGGCCATGGCAATTTTCTTGACGTTGGCTGAAGCTGCCAGTGCTTTAAGGTCGAGCATGCCGTTGACCGGTACGATGGCAACCAATAGCTCGGCAGTTTCGCTGCTGGCTAGCAGCGTCTTGAACACACGCGCAGGATCGAGTCCGAGTTTGTCGGCGGCTTCACCGCCATAAGATTCGGCCTTGGGGTCATGCTGATAGCGATGCAGCCGGTAATCAATGCCGGCTTTGTCGAGCAGTTTTGTAGCTGGCGTCATGGTGTATTCCTGGCAGGGACGCTGCAAGATTAAAGCGTCCCTGCGCCGTCGCCAAGCGCTGATCAGCTGTCGGCGATCTTGACTACCAGCTTGCCGAAGTTTTTGCCTTCCAGCAGCCCCATAAAGGCGGCAGGCGCATTCTCCAATCCATCGACCTGATCTTCCTTGACCTTGACCTTGCCTTCGGCAACCCAGGGCGTCATGACCTTGAGAAACTCGGGGTAGTGCGGGCCGTAGTTGTCAAAAATGATAAACGCCTGCATGCGAATACGCTGGCTGAGCATCAGGCGCATCAACTGCGGCAAACGATCCGGGCCAGGCGGCAGCTCGGTGGCATTGTACTGGGCGATCAGGCCGCAGACCGGAATGCGCGAGTGCGGATTCAGCAGCGGCATCACCGCGTCGAACACCTTGCCGCCGACGTTCTCGAAGTACACATCGATACCCTTGGGGCAGGCCAGGGCCAGTTGCTCGGCGAGGTCATCCTGTTTGTGATCCAGGCATGCATCAAAGCCGAGCTCCTTGACCGCGTAAGCGCATTTTTCCGCACCGCCAGCTACGCCGACCACGCGGCAGCCCTTGAGCTTGGCAACCTGGCCCACGACCGCGCCGACCGGACCGGTGGCGGCGGCGACTACCACGGTTTCACCTGGCTTGGGTTGGCCAATGTCCAGCAGGCCCATATAGCCGGTAAAGCCGGGCATGCCGAGTACACCCAGTGCCTGCGAAGGGTTCTTCATCTGCGGGTCGAGCTTGAACACCATGGCGCCATTGCTGACCGAATAATCCTGCCAGCCGGCCGTGTAGGACATGACCAGATCACCCTTGGCGAAGCCGTCAAGGTGCGACTCTTCCACCCGACATACCGCGCCACAGGGCATCACGCCGCCAACGGGTACCGGCTCTGAATAGGACTTGGCATCGCTCATGCGGCCGCGCATGTAGGGGTCCAGGGACGTCCACAGGGCGCGGAGCAGCATCTGACCCTGTTCGGGTTTTGGGATCGGGCTCTCGATCAGGTTGAAGTTCTCGGCTTTAGGAGCGCCTACCGGGCGTGAAGCGAGCAGTATCTGGCGGTTGACCTGATTGTTCTGAGGCATGGGTGTCCCTCTGGTTATTTGGTTGCGAGTGCGGGATAAGTTGTTGGCAATAGCTGTGCATGCAGAATGCGAGCGGTTGACCGGTAGGTCAACCAGGCTGGCACAGGCTTATGGTGGGGTATTGATCAGGCGAAGATCGGCTACTGATCGCCGTGGGTCATATTCCAGCTGCTGATAAAGTCGCGAGCCAGGCCGCCGCGGTGGGGGTAGGTAAGTTGCCAGACATGCGCAAGTGCTTGAGTATCGGATGCTTCGGTAAGGCAGACTGCCTGCTGCTGGTAGATCATCCAGGCGATGGCAGTAGCATAAGCCAGATTAAAGGCCAGCTCGGCGTGTGGGTCTTGCAGAAAGCAGCGCTGGCTAGCCAGTCCGCGAATCAGGCTGGCGAGGTCAGGCTGGGTAGCCAGGTAGTCGTCCCACAACCGGGTATGTACGCTGGCGCTGATGCCGTATGGCCCGATGCCGTCGCCTGATTGCTTGTCCGCCGGTAGCCAGGCCATGGCCAGCAGGGTGCCTAGTAACAGATTTTCAGCGCTGGTATCGGCGACGCCCAAATAGGTCAAGGTCGGGCGTATCACATGGCAACGCAAGCTCTGCGGCGGTACCAGAACGGCGATGTTCAGAGGCGGATTGAAAGGAAGCGCGGGTTCCTGACCGATCGCTGCTGCGGGATCATGATTCAAGTGAAGCTGAGGAGACTGCATCAAGTACGGGCTAACCGTTGTCACATGATCACCTTACTGCATAAGTACGTTAAAGGGCTTAGGTGAAGCATAGTCCTAAAAAGACAAAGTAAAATATTGTTTTTAAACTGATTAATCTTTTAATTTTGCTCCTATATTTCCCGATGGTATAAAAAGGCCATTACACAACAAATAGAACAGGATGTCGGCCATGTCACCGGGCCCTGCCAGCTCCCAGATTCCCATTGACGAACCAGCGTTGCTGGCCCAACAACGTAGTTTCACCAACCTGCGTTTCAGCCAAGGCTTTGAACCAGGTTTTCAGCGCTACCTGCACGACAAGATGTGCAATCGCGTGTGGGTGGTGGCCTTTTCCTGTGTCAGTTTCATGTTGCTGTTCGTCTGGATTGATCTGACCTATTTGCCCGCTTATTTGAATCGCTATACCGTCAGCGTACGCCTGGTGGTGCTGACGATTGTCTGCATCACTCTCTGGTATGCCAATCGACCCAACAAAATCGCCCCGCGAAGGGCCTTCGCTGCGGCGTGGCTCAGCTACGTGTTGAGCGGGCTGATGGTGGCGATGATCATTGTCGTCAGCCGCATTGCGGACATCGGCGTGCAGGTCACCCACGACGGTCTCTATCTGGTGTTGCTCTCGGGGTTCTTTCTGCTCGGCTTACCGATGCGCTATGCGGTGACCGGGTCCTGGGGCATCGTGCTGGCGTACCTGTGGGCGGAGTATATGATTGGCAGCCCGCGCAGTTTGATCATCGCCAGCGGGCTATTCCTGGTGTGCTTCAATCTGATCGGCAGCCTCGGCGCTTATATCTATGAATACATGATGCGCGGCGCTTACCTGAATGAGCGCCTTCTGGTCGCAGCGCGCGCAAGGGCCGAGCGCGAAAGTCAAAGCAAGACTCGCTTTCTGGCTACCGCCAGTCATGACCTACGCCAACCTTTGCATGCCATGTCCTTGTTTATCCAGCACCTCGACGAGCGAGTGATTGATCCTCCATTACGGCTGACGGTCAAACGCCTGGCGGACTCAACTCAGTTGCTGCAAGCCATGCTTAATTCGCTGCTGGATATCTCGCGGTTGAGTGTCGGAATGGTCCGCCCGCAACTGCGGGCTTTCAACCTGCGGCCGTGGCTGTTGCGGTTACTGGCAGGGCTGGAAGCCAGTGCTGAACAGCGTGGCGTACGAATGCACCTGGTCTGCCCACATCACAGTGCGGTCTACAGTGACCCATTGCTGCTGGAGCGGCTGATTCGCAACTTTCTCAACAACGCATTGCTGCACGCCCAGGCGACTGAGGTACGTATTGAGGTCGTAAGGGTTGAACAGCGTGTGCGCTTGTCGGTGGTCGATAATGGTTGCGGTTTGAGCGCCGCCGAGCAAGAGCAGGTCTTCGAAGAGTTTACGCAGTTGAATAACCCTGCGCGTACGCTGGAGAAGGGCGTTGGGCTGGGGCTGTCCATCTGCAGACAGTTGATGCACCTGCTGGAATACCCCTCGGGTCTGATCTCTGCGCCGGGGCAGGGTTCGCAGTTCTGGATAGAAGTGCCGGTGGCTGACTGGACCGAGGAGCTGAAGAGCGCTCCTGAGCATCAACAAACTACTTTGCTCGGCAACGTGGTGGTCATCGAGAACGACCTGATCAACCAGGAAGCGATGGAGACCTTGTTGCGCGAATGGGGTTGTACGGTGCGCTGTTATCAGACGCCCGAGCAGGCGCTGGAAAACATCCTGCCGGGCAGCGTAGATCTGCTGGTAAGCGATTACCGCCTGGAGGGCAGTATGGATGGCATCTCACTGGTCAGGACGCTGCGTGAGCGTGGTCTGCATACTGGCGCCACGCTGTTGATTACGGCTGATACCAGCGAGGAAGTCGTCGAGGCGGCGCGCTTGACGGATATCGAGCTGATCTATAAACCCGTACTACCCGCTCGTCTGCGGCGCATGATTCAGCAGTTGCTCGCCGACTAAAGGCTGACCAAGCCGAGCTTGCGAGCAATGCCCACGCACTCGGTACGATTGTGGCAGTCGAAAGTGATGAACAAGGCCTTGAGATGCGTTTTGACCGTATCTTCCGAGAGATTCAGGCGCTGACAAATTACCTTGTTCGGCAGGCCCTCACTGAGCAGATCGAGGATCTCCAACTGCCGGGGGGTAACACCCAGTTCGCGTGCAGATGCTTGGCGATCCGTAGGCATGCCATTGCCGATGACGACCTGTTCGCCGAACAGCAAGCGCGTCACCGCATCCAGCAGAGTGCTGCCGTCTGCGGTCTTGCTGATAAAGCCCGACGCGCCGAGCTGCATGGCCGCGTCCAGATCGCTGGCGCTGTTACTCGCGGTCAGTATTGCAATAGGCACCAGCGCATCTATCTTGCGTAACTTCTGCAGCAATGCCAGACCGCTACTGTCGGGCAGTTGCAGGTCGAGCAGAATCAGATCGTAGGTGTGTTCGCTGGCGTGCTGCTCGGCCTCGTTAGCGTTGTGTGCATGGTCAAGTCTGACGTCCTGGCAGAGATTCTGCAGCGTCAAACTCAAGCCATCGAGGTAAATCTGATGATCATCGATCAGCAGCAAACGCGTATCAGGCGGCAGGTTTGGGGCCAGCATGGATGCTTCCTTAGGTAATCCACCGTGTACAGCGCACGGGCATCACGGTGTTTTTATTATTGGATGGATCATAAGCAACCTTGCTCTGAAGGTCTAGGTGCAGGGTTGGCAATACGCGCAGAGCGCGTGGCGTCTTTAAGCCGGGAAACTTTTGCGGCGCAAGTAAACAATCAACCCGAGGTTGATCAGCAGGACCAGCAAACTGCCAGCCACAACGCTCGGCCAACCGGCCAGGCGCCAGAAGGGCTCCAGATAATAGACCCCCAGAGCCGAGCCAAGATAGTAGAAAACGGAATACAGTGAGGACGCGCTGGCCTTGCTGTGGGTTGCATGCTGATTGATCCAGGCGTTGGCCAGCGAATGGGTGAGGAAGAAGCCGAACGCATTGCACAACAAGCCGGCAAGGATCAGCCACAACTGCTCCGAGAGTGTGATCAGGCAGCCGCCAATCAATAACAACACGCCGATGGCCATTCCCGGCAACCCACCTCCATAGTTCAGGCGACCGGACAGTGCAGCAGAGAAGGTGCCGGCCAGATAGGTGAGAAACAGCAGGCCCAGTGCACCGGCACCGAGTTGCCAGGGTTCCGCGCTGAGGCGAAAGGTCAGATAGGTGTACAGGTTGATGAAGATCATGAAGTTGCAGCCGCCGAGCAGAAACGCTGGCAGCAATTGTCGATTGCACAGATGATCAATAAAACTTTGGAAGCCTCCTGCCGGTGACAGCCGCTGCGGGAGAAAACCGGCAGGGCGGGGCAGCAGAATCGCCACGCAGATCAAGCCGAGCAAGGTGAAGGCCGCGAGGCTGAGAAATACCGCCTGCAATCCCAGATGCTCACCAATAAAGCCCCCTGCTAAACGTCCACCCGCGCCACCGACAGTGTTGCCCGCGATATACAGCCCCACTGCGGCGACCATTGCCTTGCGGCTCATGCTGTCGCCCAGGTAGGCGATCGCCACCGCGGGTAGCACGCCCAGGCAAATACCCAAGGCTGCGCGTAACCACAGCAGTAGCGAATAGTCGGTGGTATAAGCCATGGCCAGATTGAGCACTAAGGTGGCCGTGATACCTGCCAACAGCGGGCCCTTGCGGCCAATCGCGTCTGACAGGGGGCCATGCACCAGCAGCGAACAGGCCAGAGTCAGGTTGGTCAGGGTAAATACACTGCTGGCCTGCAGGCTGGTGATCTGGAAGGTCTCGGCAATCAGCGGCAGCAGCGGATGTATGGCATACAAATTGGCGAATACCACCAGTGAGGCCAGAATCAACGCCAGGCAGGCCCGGCGAAAAGCCGGGGTGCCTTTTTCAATCAGCGGTTCAACGCTCACGCAGTGCGTTACGCAATGAGCTGAGTTCCTCGCGCAGCTGCCGTACCTCGTCCAGGAGCAGCTCCTGATGCACTCCGGACAAGGTGCTGGCATGGTGCTCTGCCTGCACCTCGCCAGCGGTCCCTTCTTTGAGTGCTTTGGCCGCTGCGATGCGTTCACGCTGATTCTGGATGGCGTCGACGATCACCGCGATAAACAGGTTGAGCATCATGAATGTGGCAATCAGGATAAAGGGCACGAAGTACAGCCAGGCGAACGGGTAAACCTCCATAACCGGGCGCACGATACCCATCGACCAGCTCTCCAGCGTCATGATCTGGAACAGCGTATACAGGCTGGCGCCCAGGGTGCCGAACCAGTCAGGGAAGGCTTGGCCAAACAGCTGGGTCGCAATCACCGCGGCCACATAGAACACCAGGCTCAGCAGGGCGACGATGCTACCCATGCCCGGCAGCGCCGACAGCAGCGATTGAACTACGATCTTCATGCTTGGCACTATGGATACCAGTCGCAGGACCCGCAATACGCGCAGCGCGCGCAGCACTGCCAACGGACCGCTAGCCGGGACCAGCGCAATGGCAATTACCAGGGTATCAAACAACCCCCAGGGATCCTTCAGCAAGCGCCAGCCATGGGCGACGAAGCGTAGACCGATCTCGATCACGAACATGCCGAGAATGATCTGATCGAGCAGTTTCAGCACACCGCCCCAGTGCCGCATCATGGTCGAAGAGGTTTCCAGGCCGAGGATCACCGCGTTGATCAGAATCAGCGCCATGACCAGAAACTGGATGCGTGGCTGCTCCAACCGTTCAGCCAGCCGCTGACGCCAGGGCTGGGACATATCTAGGGTAGTGGTGTTCATGTGTGCTCACACTTCGAGCGCAGGCGCGCTCAGGATAACGGGTTGGTTGGATGCAGAACCGGCTTATTCGTCCAGCTCGAAAGCACACAGGGTATAAGTGGGAATATCGGCATCCTGCATCTTGCGGGAGCCGCCGAGGTCGGGCAGGTCGATAATAGCGCCGGCCTCGTAAACATTGCCGCCGAGTTGCTTGACCAGTCGGGCTGCAGCCAGAAAGGTGCCGCCAGTGGCAATCAGGTCGTCGAGCAACAACACCTGCTCGCCGCCCTTGAGTGCATCGCGGTGCATTTCCACCACACAGTCACCGTACTCGCTGCTGTAGGTTTCGCTGATCACATCGGCAGGCAGCTTGCCGGCCTTGCGTACCAGAATCAGCGGTTTATTCAACTCGTAGGCGAGCACTGAGCCAAGCAAAAAACCGCGGGCATCTATAGCCGCAATGTGTGTAATGGGTGATTCGACATAGCGTTGAATCAGGCTGTCAGCGACCATGCGCATCGCGCGGGGTGACTGGTACAGTGGGGTGATGTCGCGGAAGGTCACCCCGGCCTTGGGGAAATCGGGTATCGGGCGGACCAGGGATTTGATGCTGTACTCGTCAAATATCATTACGGGAGTCCAATGGCGTTAATTCAGTCACTTTGGCCGCCGGCAAGGGCGCAGAGTTCAATGTGGTCGAGTATATCAATCTGTTTGCCGTCTGCGGCAATCAGACCTTGTTGTTGAAACCGGGTAAATACCCGTGAAACGGTTTCGACTGCCAGACCCAGATAGTTACCGATTTCGCTGCGCGACATGGCCAGGCGAAAGCACTTGGCTGAGTAACCGCGCGCGCGATAGCGTGCCGACAGGTTGATCAATAAAGTGGCAATGCGCTCATCGGCAGTTTTCTTCGAGAGCAGCAGCATCATCTGCTGATCATCGCGAATCTCCCGGCTCATCAGGCGCATGACCTGCTTGCGTAGTTGCGGCATGGTCGCAGTCAGGTCATCCAGGCGCTCAAATGGTATTTCGCACACCGAGGTGGTTTCCAGCGCTACCGCGGAGACGGGATAGCGCTCGCTGTCCATACCGGACAAGCCGATCAGTTCACTGGCCAGATGAAAGCCGGTGATTTGCTCTTCACCGTTATCCGACAGGCTGAAGGTCTTTACCGCGCCGGAACGCAAGGCATAGATCGACTCAAAGGGGTCGCCCTGACGAAACAGCATTTCACCTTTTTTCACCGGTCGCCCACGCTTGACGATGTTGTCCAGCACTTCCAGCTCTTCGTCATGCAATGCCAAAGGCAAACACATGCCTGAGAGGCTGCAGTCCTTGCAGTGGGTTTCGGGTAGCGCAGCGCGCAAGGTGATGGGAGTACTCATGGGCAGCTTCCTGGCTGAGGTCTAGCGGTACAGTAATGACTGTAAAGCGTACATCATGCATGGCTACTCTGCCATTTATCCCATAGTTGGGTCAGTGGTGCTGATGTTCCGTCGCTTCTGCGGGCAGGCCTTGATTAGCTTCATGGCTGCCGTGCCCCATCAACCACGCCTGGTGGGGTCCCGGTATGGTCCACAAGCCAAAGAGGATAACCAGCAACGCGGCGGAGATGCGCACATGGCGCTTGCGCAACCAGCGCAACATTGTCTGCGCCGCCAGACCAGTGGCCATCAGCGTTGGCAGCGTGCCCAAACCAAATGTCAGCATCAGCCCGGCAGACACCCCCGCATCGCCCTGGCTGCTGGCCCAGATCAGCGTGCTGTAGACCAGCCCGCATGGCAGCCAGCCCCATAGCGCGCCTAGTGCGATTGCCTGGCTAGGCGATTTGACCGGCAGCAGTTTGCGCGCACGTGGCTCGATATGCCGCCAGAGTCCGCGGCCCAACTGTTCTATGCGGGTCAACCCGGACCACCAGTTAGCCAAATATAAACCCATGGCGATCATCAGCAATCCGGCAAGGGTGCGCAACAGAATGCCGAGGCCAAGATCCTGGATCAGCCAGCCAAGACTGCCGACCAATGCGCCGGCTAGGCTGTAGCTGGCGATTCGCCCGGCGTTATACCCCAGCAAAATGCGCCACAGCGGCCAACCTTTGCGCTGTTGCGCCGGGATGGCCATGGTCAGCGCGCCCATCAGGCCGCCACACATGCCGATGCAGTGCCCGCCGCCGAGCAAGCCGAGCGCCAGGGCAGTGAGAAACAGCGGCAGTAGTTCGGCGTTCAAGATCGGTTATCTCGGTCTTCGTTTTCCGCCGCGGACGCTTCGAGGTCTTTTGGCTCGTCAGCCGTTGTCGGCTTTTCTTCTGGCTGGGCGGCCAGATGCGCCGGGTCTTCGTCGTCGAACAGGATGCTGTGTGCAGGGCCGTCGAGGTCATCGTACTGGCCGCTATCGACCGCCCAGGTGAATACCCAGATGGCGATGATGACCAGTACCACGGCGATGGGGACCAAAATATACAAGAATGTCATACCGCCGTCTCCAATAGCACGGGAGCGCCGCGCTGAGTGACCTGCCGCCGCTGGTCCATGCGCACCAGGCGCAACGCGTTCAGCACTACCAGCAGTGAGCTGGCGGACATACCAATAGCAGCCCAGGCGGGTGTAACCAGGCCCAGCGCTGCCAATGGCAGGATACCGGCATTATAGGCGCCGGCCCAGAACAGGTTCTGCACCACGATGCGTCTGGTACGCCGAGCCCCGCTCAAGGCCTGCAGCAGCACCGTCAACTGACTGCTGAGCAGCACTGCGTCGGCGCTGGTTTTGGCCAGGTCAGACGCCTCGCCCATGGCAATAGAGATATTCGCGCTGGCCAGCACCGGTACGTCATTGACCCCGTCGCCGAGCATCAGCACCTGACGGCCCTGGCTCTGCAGTCCCTGCACATAGGCGAGTTTATCCGCAGGGCTGGCATTACCAATGGCCTTTTCGATGCCCAATTGGTCAGCCATGCGGTTGACCACCTGATCATGGTCACCGGAGAGCAGGATGACCTGAAGCGCGCGGGCTTTGAGTCCTTGGATCAACTCGGCAGCATCGGGGCGCAGGCGGTCGTTGAGTACGAACCAGGCAATCGGGCCCTGCTCGTCACCGAGTAGCAGCCACTGACCGGGTTCGTCAGGCAGTTCGGGTGCTGCATGGCTACTTGGCATGGCACTGAATTTGGCACTGAGCTCACTGACAAAAGCGGGTTTGCCAATACGCAGTAGCTGGCCCTGGCAAATCCCTTCCAGTCCCAGGCCGGGGTGGCTGGTGACGCTGTCAGCCTGCTCCAAGGTGCGGCCAAAGGCACGGGCGATGGGATGCTCGGAGCGGGCTTCAAGCATCCGCGCCAGACGCAAAGCCTGATCGCTGTCCTGGCCGGCAAAGGCTTCAACACGCTCCAATGTCATCCGGCCTTCGGTCAGCGTGCCGGTCTTGTCGACAATCACGGTGTCTATTTTGGTCAAACCTTCGAGCACATGCCCGCGGGTGATCAACAGCCCGAGTTTCTGCAGACTGCCGGTGGCGGTGGTCAGTGCCGTGGGGGTGGCCAACGACAGCGCGCAAGGGCAGGTGGCGACGAGCATTGCCAGTACGACCCAGAACGCTGTTTCGCCATTGGCCAGCCACCACCAGAGACCGCCGACGACGACCGCGGCACTCATGACGATCAGCAGAAAATACTGCGCCGCCTGATCGGCAATTTGCGCCAGGCGTGGCTTGTCGGTCTGGGCGCGCTCGAGTAATCGCACGATGGCGGACAGGCGCGTCTGTTCACCGATGGCGTTGACTCGAATACGCAGTGGGCCTTCAACGTTCAGGGTGCCGGCGGTCACCTGGTCGCCGACGCGTTTGGCCAGCGGCAGGTATTCACCGGACAGCGCAGACTCATCCACGCTGCTGATGCCGTCAATGATCTCACCGTCGGCAGGGATGCTCTCGCCTGGCTTGATATCCAGCAAGTCGCCGGGCTGCACTTCGTCCAGCATCACCCGCTGCGTATGCCCCTCGCTGTCTACGCGCATGGCGCTGGGCGGCAGCAGGTTGACCAGTTTGGCGCTGCTTTCCACCGTGCGCTGCCGCGCCCGGCGTTCCAGATAGCGCCCCGCCAGCAGGAAAAACGCAAACATGGTGACCGAATCGAAGTAAATTTCGCCGGTATTGGTTACCGTGGCCCAGACCCCAGCCAGATAGGCGCCACCGATCGCCAGAGATACGGATACATCCATGCTCAAGCGGCGATTACTCAGGTCTCGCCAGGCGCCCTGGAAGAAGGGCGCGCAACTGTAGAGCACCACGGGCGTGGTCATTAACAGGCTGACCCAGCGCAGGATAATGGCCATATCCGCAGTCAGGTCCTGATTGAATTCCTCATACAGGGCCATCGTCGCCATCATCACCTGCATGAACATCAGCCCGGCCAGGCCCAGGCGACGCAGATAACGTCGATTCTCGGCGGCAATCTGCTCGCTGGCCTTGTCTGCTTCAAACGGATGCGCGCCATAGCCGATGCGCTTGATCTCTGCCAGCAGTGCAGAGAGGCGCGTCTGTTCCGGGTTCCAGGTCAGTGTCAGGCGGTGATTGCCCAGGTTCAGGCCGGCCTGGCTCACGCCAGGCATCTGGCTCAGGCGTTTCTCGATCAGCCAGCCGCAGGCTGCGCAACTGATGCCTTCAATTAATAACTGGATCTGCTGCTGATCACCCTCACTATGCACATAGCGTTGCTGCACATCGGCGCGGTCGAGCAGCTCCAGTTCATCCTGCAGTACCCGGGGGAGGGCTTCGGGATTGACGGCATTATCGGTGCGGTGGCGGTAATAGCTTTCCAGGCCGCCCGCCACGATGGCTGCGGCGACCGCCTGACAGCCCGGGCAGCACATGGCTCTGGGCTGCTCGAGTATGACGCAGGTCCAGGAAGAGCCGGTCGGAACCGGCTCGCTACAGTGGTAGCAGGGGACAGGATTAGCCATGCTTACTCGGCGCTGAGACGATAAGTCTGCCCGCTGCCCAGGTTGATCTCATCGGTCAGACGCCAGCCTGTTTCGCCAGGTTTGGTCGGGTCGCTCAGATCGACGTAGTGACGACCCTGCATGGATTCAGACAACTGCCCGGCGTACTGATTGCCACTGACGCGCTTGAGCAGCACGGTGCGGTCGCGTTCCGCGTGAGAAGGGGAGATCAAGTCCAGTTGCAGGTCGGCCGGCAGCGGCTCCAACTGGCCCTCAAGGTTCAGACTGATCTCGCCCGTTACCTCGTCCACGCTGAACTCGGAGGACAGCTGCAGCTCATCAGCCAACTGATCGCGGCCCAGGTGCATGTTGATCGCGCGACCTTCCTTGTAATAGTTGTCGCGAACCATGCTGTCCTGGTGTGCCAGCGAAATAAATAGCAAACCCAGCCCGATGACTACGGCAAACACCAGAATTCCGATGATGAACCAGGGCCAGAACTGCTTGTACCAGGGTGGAATGATTTCGTCTTGCTGCATGTAATTACCTGAGGTTAGGGCCCATGAAACGGCTTTCGGACAGCGTTGTCACTTCGGGGTCGTCTTCAGCGGTGACGCGGAAGTTGACTGGCATGTTGGTGCTTTCCAGGAATGCCGGGTCGAGCTGCACGTTCACCGGTAGTTGCAAGTGTCCGTTGGCCTCGACAGTCAGGCGGTTGTCCGGCAGATTCATCTCCAATTCCGGATGCCCTTCGATGCTCAGATCAAAGGTCCGCTCCTGCTGGGCCTTGTTGAAGATCCTGACAATATACACGTTCTCGATATCGCCGCCGCGGGCCTCGCGGAACAGCACGTTACGGTCACGCTGCACGTCCAGTGACACTTCGGACAGGCTGGTAACAGTCACGATGAACAATCCGATCATGATCGCCAGGGCCGCACCATAGCCGAGCAGTCGCGGACGAATGACTTGGGTTTTCTCGCCACTGAGATTATGCTCGGTGGTGTAGCTGATCAGCCCCCTGGGATAGTTCATCTTGTCCATGATGTCATCGCATGCGTCCACGCAGGCGGCGCACTGAATGCACTCATACTGCAGGCCATCGCGGATATCGATGCCGGTAGGGCAGACCTGAACGCACATATTGCAGTCCACGCAGTCGCCCAGACCCACGGCCGCAGGCTCTACACCCTTCTTGCGTGGCCCGCGCTGCTCACCACGGCGCGGGTCATAGGCGACGATCAGTGTGTCCTTGTCGAACATCACGCTCTGGAAGCGGCCGTAGGGGCACATGTAAAAGCAGACTTGCTCGCGCAACCAGCCGGCATTGATGTAGGTGGCCATGGTAAAGAAGAACACCCAGAACAGCGTCCAGCCATTGATTTGCAGGGTGAAGGTATCCGGTACCAGTTCGCGAATCGGCGTGAAATAACCGACAAAGGTCAGCGCGGTGACTACCGACACGCTCAGCCAGATGCTGTGTTTGGCAGTACGGCGAGCCAGCTTGTTGGCGTTCATCGGTTGCTTGTCGAGCTTGATGCGCGCGTTGCGCTCGCCCTCGGTAACCTTTTCCGCCCACATGAAAATCCATGTCCATACGGTTTGCGGGCAGGTGTAACCGCACCAGATGCGGCCGGCGAACACGGTGATGAAAAACAGGCCAAAGGCGCAGATGATCAGCAGGAAGGACAGCAAAAAGAAGTCTTCCGGCTGGAAAGTGGCACTGAAAATATGGAACTGGCGTGCCGGCAGATCAAACAGCACGGCCTGACGGCCACCCCAATCCAGCCAGGCGGTACCGAAATACAGCAGAAACAGCAAACCCACGCCGATCAGCCGTACGTTGCGAAAAAATCCCTGGTAAGACCGCGTCTGGATCTTGTCGCGCTTGGCGTACAGATCGTAGGTCTGAACCTGACCCGGGGGGGTGACATTCTTGACGGGAATTTTTTCGCTCATGATGATCCGCCGTGGTGTTGTGCGAGGGAGGTGTCCCGGCCGGAGGTCCGGCCGGGACTGGTAGTGCTATACCACTCAAGAATAGGGTGGCTGGTCGTTCAGCGCCATGCGACCTGGCGTCGCGGCGGGTGGGTGGTTCAGTCTGCTTCGGCGTCGGTATTGCGCTTGGACAGGCTATAAACGTACGCAGTCAGCACGTGCAGCTTGTCTTCACCCAGGTGTGCCTGGGATGGCATGTTACCGTTACGACCATAGCGCAGGCTCTGCTGAACCTGCAGCATGCTGGCGCCATACAGCCAAACATCGTCTGTCAGGTTAGGTGCGCCCAACAGTGGGTTGCCTGTGCCGTCCGGGCCGTGGCAGGCCACGCAGTTGGTCTTGAAGATCTGTTCACCAGCAGCAATATCCACGCCTTCAGTTTCCAGTCCTGACAGGCTACGAACATAACCGGCGGCATTGCGAACACCAGACTCGCCGATGACTGCCAGCCAAGCCGGCATCGCCGCCTGACGGCCGCCATTGAGCGTGGTGCGAATCTGGTCCGGCTCACCGCCCCAGATCCATTCGTCGTCGGTCAGGTTCGGGAAACCGTAGGCACCGCGGCCATCAGAACCGTGGCAAACCGAGCAGTTAACCGCAAACAGGCGCTGGCCGATGCGATGAGCCTCGTCGTCCTGGGCAACCTCTTCCACCGGCATGTCGGCGAACTTGGCGAAAATCGGTGCGAACTGCTCACGTGCATCCGCTACCTCTTCCTCGTACTGGCCCACTTGGGTCCAACCGAGGATGCCAGGCCATTTACCCATGCCAGGGTAGAGCACCAGGTAGACGGCGCTGAAAACGATGGTCGCCAGAAACAGGACGAACCACCAGCGCGGCAGGGGGTTGTCGTACTCCTCGATACCATCGAAGGAATGGCCAACGGTTTGGTCGGTTTCTTCCGGCCGCTGCCCTTTGCGGGTAGCGAAGAGCAACCAGAGGATCAGGCCCAGCGTGATCAGGGTCAGGACAATGATGTACCCGCTCCAGAAATTACTCATTCTTTGTTACTCCTAGCGTCTTGCTGCTCACGGCGCGCTTTTTCATCATCAGACTCATCGGCGAAGGGCAGTTGAGCCGCTTCGTCGAAATCTTTTTTCTTGTAGGAGCTATAGGCCCATACGGTGACACCGATGAATGCCAACATCGCAAGGATGGTGGCAATGCCGCGGAGAGTGTTGATATCCATGGTCGGTTACCGGCGATCTGAAAGAACAGTGCCGAGGTGCTGCAGATAGGCGATCACGGCGTCGATTTCGGCGACCCCTTTGACTTCCTCTTCAGCACCGGCAATGTCTTCGTCGGTGTAGGGCACGCCCAGGCGGCGCAGGCCAGTCATCTTGGCAGCGGTATGGTCGCCGCTCAGGACGTTTTCCTGCAGCCACGGGTAAGCCGGCATCTTGGACTCAGGCACTACATCACGCGGGTTGATCAGGTGCGCACGATGCCAATCGTCGGAGTAACGCTGACCGACGCGGGCCAGATCTGGACCGGTACGCTTGGAGCCCCACAGGAAAGGGTGCTCGTAGACGCTTTCACCGGCTACCGAGTAGTGACCATAACGCTCGGTTTCCGAACGGAACGGGCGGACCATCTGCGAGTGGCAACCAACGCAACCTTCGCGGATATAGATGTCACGTCCTTCCAGCTCCAGCGCGGTGTAAGGCCGCAGGCCCTCGATCGGCTGAGTGGTTTCCTGTTGAAAGAACAGCGGGACGATCTGGGTCAGGCCGCCGAAGCTGATCGCAACAACGATCAGCACCACCAGCAGGCCCAGATTTTTTTCTACCAATTCGTGCTTTTTCATTAGTGAGCTGCTCCCTGGGTCATTTGCGCGGCGGCCTGTGCTTCAGCCGGCTGAGAGGCGCGAATGGTGCGCCACACGTTGTAACCCATCAGAAGCATACCAATGAGGAAGAACAAGCCGCCGATCATGCGGACAATAAAGCCCGGGTGGCTGGCTTCCAGCGCTTCCACAAAGGAGTAGGTCAGGGTGCCGTCGACGTTGACTGCGCGCCACATGAGGCCCTGGGTAATGCCGTTAACCCACATGGAAACGATATACAGAACCGTACCTACAGTAGCTAGCCAGAAGTGCACGTTGATCAGGCCAACGCTGTGCATCTGCTCACGGCCGAAGATCTTCGGAATCATGTGATAGAGCGAGCCGATGGAGATCATCGCAACCCAGCCCAGCGCACCGGCGTGTACGTGACCAATGGTCCAGTCGGTGTAGTGGGAGAGGGCGTTAACGGTTTTAATCGCCATCATCGGACCTTCAAAGGTCGACATGCCGTAGAACGCCAGGGACACCACCAGGAAGCGCAGGATCGGATCGGTGCGCAGTTTGTGCCAGGCACCCGACAGCGTCATCATGCCGTTGATCATGCCGCCCCAGCTTGGCGCCAGCAGAATCAGTGACATCACCATGCCCAGCGACTGTGCCCAGTCAGGCAGCGCGGTGTAATGCAGGTGGTGCGGGCCGGCCCAGATGTAGATCGCGATCAGTGCCCAGAAATGCACGATCGACAGACGGTAGGAGTAGATCGGGCGGTTAGCCTGCTTGGGTACGAAGTAATACATCATGCCCAGGAAGCCGGCAGTCAGGAAGAACCCCACCGCGTTGTGCCCGTACCACCACTGAACCATTGCATCCGTCGCACCCGAATACATCGAGTAGGATTTGAACAGCGTGATCGGCATAGCCATGCTGTTGACGATGTGCAGCACAGCAACGGTAATGATGAAGGCGCCAAAGAACCAGTTACCCACATAGATGTGCTTCATCTGGCGCTTCATAATGGTGCCGAAGAACACCAGGCCGTAACTGATCCAGACCAGAGCGATAAGAATATCGATCGGCCATTCCAGTTCGGCATACTCTTTGGTCGACGTGAGACCCAGAGGCAGCGTAATAACCGCTAAGACGATAACTGTCTGCCAGCCCCAGAACACAAAGGCCGCCAGGCGGTCGGAAAACAGCCGGGCCTGTGAGGTGCGCTGCACCACGTAGAAGGAGGTAGCCATCAACGCGCAACCGCCAAAGGCAAAGACGACCGCATTGGTATGCAACGGGCGCAGGCGTCCGAAGCTGGTCCAGGGCAGGTCAAAGTTCAGGGCGGGCCAGACCAGCTGGGCTGCCAGAAGGACACCAAGGCTCATGCCTACGATACCCCAGATCACCGTCATGACGGCGAACTGACGTACCACTTTGTAGTTATAAGCTGTCGAAGTGGTAGCTGTGCTCATGCGAGGTTCCACGGATAGCAATGGGTTTAAGGGGTCTAAAACGGCGGCAAGTATGAGGAAAGCTGCCCTCGTTTGCAATGACACAGGTCAAGGTATGGTCCGCTTCAAAGCCCTCTGGATGGCCTTTTACAGTACACTCGACGAAGTGGCAGTGGGCAGTGACAGCAATCGATACATCTGCCTGCACGGCGCAAGATTGATAACCGGCGCGAGGTTTTTAGTTGTGTGGCCGGCTCCTTCTCCACGGCTATCAGACGAACGCGGATCGGGCAACGGTAAGCTTAGTACCCCGGGGGCCATGTGTGAAGCACAATAACCCTGTTGATTGCGTGGCATCTTGTCGCAGTTGTGCTCGCGGCTGCCGGGGAATGAACAGATAAACAGGAGATCCGACGTTGCCTGCAAAGCTGATTGACCACCCCGCGAATGGCGCAGCACATGCGACCCTGCTGTTCGCACATGGCGCAGGCGCGCCTATGGATAGCGAGTTCATGCAGCTGATGGCTACGTTGCTGAGCCAGCAGGGGCTCGACGTCGTACGGTTCGAATTTCCCTATATGCAGACTCGTCGCTTGGAAGGTAAAAAGCGCCCGCCTGACCCCATGCCGAGGTTGCTTGACGCCTACCGCGAGCAATGCGGCCTGCACCGCGGCCCGTTATTTATTGCGGGTAAATCCATGGGCGGCAGGGTAGCGAGCATGCTGGTGGACGAGTTGCCGGTAGCCGGCGCTGTGTGCTTTGGTTATCCCTTTCATCCGCCAGGCAAGCCGGAGAAAACTCGCATCGCTCATCTGCAGAATTTACGCCGCCCCCTGTTGGTGCTGCAGGGTACCCGCGATCCGTTGGGTAAACCGCATGAAGTCGCTGAGTACCCGCTATCCGAGCGCCTGGAGCTGAAGTGGTTGGACAGCGCGGACCATGATTTCAAGCCGCTCAAGGCGTCAGGGCGGACCCAGCAGGATGTTATTGCCCATGCCGCGCGGTTGGCTGGCGAGTTCTGTCGCCAGCATTTACCCGGTTCAATCGTTAGCACCGGTTAACGGGCTAACCGGTCAGACTCCCAGCGCCTTTGGCAAAATGCCAGTGCTCAGGGTACCCCAGTGCTTGCCTTTGACCGTCAGCGGTACAAAGAGCACGAACACGATAGTGCTGCTGCCGGGCAGCACAAAGCTGCCCATACCCACATGCTCGCATTTATTCATGTTATCCAGATTCACGCCCTTGGCCACAAAGCGCATATGCACACTTTTGGCTGCGTCAATCGCGGGATCGCCGGTCAGCGGCTGCGAGGTCGCCGAGCGGCTGGCAGCCAGATAGCCGTGATTGTCCACGGGCACCATATACACGATACCGTCCTTACCCTGCGAGTCCCACTCATCAAGCAATGGTTGAACCAACTTCTGGTACGGCTCCGCCCAACTGACGTTGTGCTTGGGCGGCTGGGTGTCGGGGATGGGCTGGTATTGCCGGTCAAATACGTTTATGCCTTGCTCCAGCAGTTGTTCAAGGCGGGATTCGATCAGGCGCCGACGCGCCATCAGCTTGTCCGTTGCGCCTTCCAGGTTGCCCTGTCCCAGGCGGAAGTTGCACAGCGCCTGCAGGACCAGATTGGTGTTTTCCAGCTGGGTATCTGCGTGCTCAAAAACACTGCTGACGCACTGGCTGATCCCCACACTGAGATCGCGTATGGCGCTGCCATGCTGGTGGGTTTCAGTGTTCGTTACGGTCAGTTGTTCCAGCGCACTGCTGACCATCAATAGATCATCATTGGCCTGCTGGAAATCTTCGACCATCCGTTCAAACTGCTCAGCGGCGGTACTGACCGCGCTGCCGGCCTGGTTGGTCTGAGCCTGCATGGTCTGGGTCTGCTGATCCGCGCCGGCCATGGCATCGAGCATCTGCTCAATCAGCTGGCCAATCTGGGTTGCTGCGCTGCCTACCTTGACCGATAGATTGCGCACTTCGTCGGCGACCACGGCAAAGCCACGACCATGCTCACCCGCGCGGGCGGCTTCTATCGCCGCATTGAGAGCCAGCATATTGGTCTGCGAAGAAAAATCCTGGACTGTGGTGAGAATGCTGCGGATCTGCCCGGAGGTACTGTCCAGCGCTTCGATATTGGTCTTGAAACCCGTCATGCTCTGACTGATTTGTTGCATCTGTACGTGGGCGTCGCCGAGCTGCAGTTTCGAGCTGCGCGCTACTTCCAGGTTGCGGCTGTTCATCTCGGTGATGATGCCCGCGCGGGAGGATATGTCCTGTAGCGCCCGAGTGGTTTGCTCGCTGGCCTGGAAGATCAACTCTGACAAGTTCTTTTGTTGCTGGGCATCATTGCCAGCGTGCTCGGCGAGTAGACGGTTTTGCGCTGAGGACAGCGCAATACGCAGGCTCTGTTGCTGCAGGTCGAGCATGATGTCGCGAAGCCGCGAGGAGAACTCAGCAAGTTGTGCACTTAGCGGGTCGGCAGTCCGCTGGGGCGCGTCGTCCTCGGCCAGGTCTATCTGCACAGCATTGGCTTTGTATAGCTGCGCTTGTGCAGTCTGGCTGCCGCCGTTCAATAACCGGACTTCCTTGATCAGCATCAGCGCCACAGGCGTGAGCAACAGGCTAGCGCCGAACAGCAGACCACTGCTTAGCCAGAGTAATGCCGCGCTGAAAAACAACTGACTGGCCAAGAGTAAAAGACAAAGGCCGGTAGGGGAAAAGATCTGCGCGGCGGGTTGACGAAAACCGTCTGCATTCCCTTCAGCACTTCTCATGCTACGCATATTGTCGATGGTCTCGCTGCTCATGTGGTCTGCACCTTATACCCCTGAAGAGGTTTATTATTCTGGTTCAGAAACATTATCGGCAGCGCTGTCAGTTTGCTTTAGCTTGTCGAGCAAAACAGCAGGTCAGGGCGGTCGGCCGCCGCCCTGATTCGACTGCGTCAGCCACCCCCTAGAGAGGGAAGCCATAGCGAGATGGCGGGGAACATGATCAGCAATGCGGTGGCCAGCAGTAATATCAGAATGAACGGCAGGGTGCCGCGGATCACGTCAAAATAGGGCCTGCGGAACACCGCCATAGCGGTAAAGATGTCGCACCCGAACGGCGGCGTGGCTGAACCAATAGCGGCCTGGAGGGTGACAATCACGCCCACATGGACCGGATCCAGACCCGCTGCCGCCACCGCCGGTTTGAATAGCGGCGTCAGGATCAGGATCACCACGATGGGGTCAACAAACATGCAGCCGACGAAAAAGGACACGGCGATCAACCCCAGCACCAGCAACTGACTGTCGCCGATAGTCTCGATCACAGGTCCAAGGATAGCCTGCGGAATGCCAGCAAAGGAGATGGTGTAGGTAAAGGCGTTACCCGCCGCGACCAGGATAAAGACCACCGCCGTAATCAACCCGGTGGAAAGAGCTATGTCCCAGAGCTCGGTCACCTTGACCGCACGCAAGATCACCACTTCCAGCACCAGCGCATAAAGTACTGCAATGGCCGCAGCTTCGGTCGGGCTGAAAATGCCGCCGTAGATACCGCCGACGACTACTAATGGAAAGCCCAGGGGTAGCAGCGCCTTTTTCAATGCCTGGCCGCGCCTCACCCAGGTTGCCTTTTCTTCAGGCGCGATGCCCATGCGCAGAGAGGCATACCAGCAGTACACCGAGAACATCAGCAGAATCAGCAAGCCGGGCAGGATACCGGCGATAAACAGGTCACCAATTGACGCGCCCGAGACTACGCCGTAAATGATCATGCCGATACTGGGCGGGATCAGCAGGGCAATGTCGCTGGAGTTGATAATCAGCGCAATGCTGAAGGAGTCCGAATAGCCTTTTTCCAGCAACTTCGGCCGCATCGGACCACCCATGGCCACCACCGTGGCCTGAGTAGAACCGGAAACCGCGCCGAACAGAGTGCAGCCGGCAGCGGTAGTGATCGGCAGTCCGCCGCGCAAGTGCCCGACAAAGGTCTGCACCAGATCGAGCAGGCGATTGGCGGTGTGGCCACGGGTCATCAGGTCCGCAGCGAAAATAAATAGTGGCACAGCCGCCAGCGCCCAGCTCTGCACGCCGCTGATCATCTGGCCCATAAGCAGCCCGACGTTGTTCATGTCGATCACCAGAAACATGAACATCAAACTGGCGACCAGCAAAGGCACCATCATCGGAAAGCCCAGGAGCAACAGCACGATCATGGAAATGATAATAATAGTCAGCATGATGGGGTCCGCCCCTCCTTAGGTGGTGAGGTCGTCGGGCACGTCGTCATATCGCTCTTTTTCACTGAACGAGCGATAAATATCCGCTGAGGTCATATTGCGCAATGCGGTCAGCCAATACTGAATGCCGGCCAGAGCAAAGCCAATGGGCACTATCAGATAAGGAATCCATAACGGAATCTGCAGAGCCGAGGATTTACGCCCGCGACTCTGGATGGCACTGACATACTCATAGGCATGCCAGCAGAAATAGAACATCAAGGCGCCGGTCAACAGGCATATAGTGATCAGGAGCGTTTTTCTCGGCCAGCCCTTGAGCTGATCATAAAACGCTGACATGCAGATATGCCGCGCACGTCGAACCCCGTAGCCGAGGCCGGCAAATGTCATGATCACGATGCACATCTGGGTCAGTTCTACCTGGCCGGTTACACCGCTACTGAGTAACTGCCGGGCCAGCACATGCACTACCAGCATCCCGGAGATAAACAGGACAGTGCAGCCTAGGATCAGTTTTTCGATCTGTTCGGTCACGCGATCCAGCAAACTTAAAGCGCGGATTAACCCTTTGCTCCAGCCGCCTGTGGCCGGGGGTCCGTCGGAATCGGGCATTAGATTGTCCTCTGCATACAGTCTGCAATACGGCACTGTTGCCAAATAGCGCTTTGAATGTTGCTTAATTCAACATAACCCAAGTCGATTGTTTTTGCATAGCGTAGCTTGTGCTAAGGTTAAAAATGTTAACCAGAACAATTGATAAGGAGTGTTCCATGATATTACGTAATGGATTGATCGCCGGGGCAGTAATACTGTTAGCGGCGTGCGGATCAGACGAGCAGGAAACAGCGGCTACTGCTCCGGAGACCGCAACTCCGGAAACGGAAGAAGTTGAGGTCACCACATGGGGCTTTGGTCTGGAAGAAATCGAAGGCAGTGTGCAGTATGAATACGGCGAGAAGTTTGCCGAACTGATCAACGAGAAGTCCGATGGCGAGATTGAGGTCAAACTCTATCCTTACGGCCAATTGGGCGGTTTGACTGACATTTATGACCAGGTTCAGGAAGGCGCTATTCAGTTAGCCTTCGGCTCTGGCTTTTTGGGCGGTACCGTTCCCGAGTCACAGCTGTTCAGCTTGAACTTCGTGCTGACCGACGATGAAAAGCTCAACACCGAAATTCTCAACGATCCGGCGTTCCGCAAGCATGAAGACCTGGTTGCTGCGTTTGGCGAGCGCAACTTGCAACCCTTGGCTATCGTGCCCGAGGGCTGGCAGGTATGGAGTGCCAACAAGGCTGTCCGTACGCCTGAAGACTTCGACGGTATGGCGATCCGCGTAATGGATAACCGCCTGCTGCGCGAAACTTATAGCGCCTATGGTGCAGAGCCTACCACCATGGAATACGGTGAGTTGTTCAGCGGCATGCAGCTGGGTCAACTGGACGGTAACATCCAACCGGTTTTTGCCCATCAGGAAATGGACTTTTATCAGGTTCAGGATTATCTGATTTTTGCCAATCAGGCGCAGTTTATCGCTACCTTTATGGGTAACAAGGAGTGGTACGACGGTTTGTCTGATGAGCATAAAGACATGATCGAAGAGACTGTCGTCGAGTTGGTACCGCATGTACATGATGTGCAGACGCGCCTGAATACCGAGCGTTTGGATATCATCACCGAAAACAGCGATATCGAGCTGGTTTATCTGACCCCTGAAGAGCGCGATGCGTTTCGCGAGCTGAGCATTCCGGTACGTGACACCTTCGCCGAAATGGTCGGTGAGCGTGGCGAGCGTCTGATGAACGCTTTGATTGAGCAGGTTGAAGCCGCTCAGTCAGGTGATGAGACCCCTTCTGAAGAGACTGACGCGGAAGATGGTATGCAGGAAAGCGATGAATCGGCAATGGATGAAGCCGACGCCGCTTGATTGCCTGTAACCGTTATTGCGCATTAGCTGTTGTGCAATAACGGTGATTGGCGGAAGGGAATAGGAGTCGAACCTACCAGACGCGCCTGGCGCATCTCACCGGGTTTGAAATCCGAGCGCCCCACCGGGGACGATGCCCTTCCATCAGTCGCAAGCTAGCATAGCGCGCCGCCCGGCGCGCTATCTATAAAGGTCATGGATTACGGCGGATAACAACCGCGTGTATCCAGCTCCTGACATCCCGCCGATCATTAGTTCTTTC
This sequence comes from Halopseudomonas laoshanensis, assembly GCF_008365385.1. GTDB lineage: Bacteria > Pseudomonadota > Gammaproteobacteria > Pseudomonadales > Pseudomonadaceae > Halopseudomonas > Halopseudomonas laoshanensis. Next base: position 536,814 of record NZ_QOVF01000001.1, read on the forward strand.
GCACTGGCCTGCCAGCCTTTAGCATGTAGCCTTTGTATTCCCCCACTGGATATCCCCATGTCACACATTGATCGCATGAGCATCGAGCGCGCCCTGAGCCAATATCAGGACCCTTATCTGAAAACGGATCTGATCAGTGCTGGATGTCTGCGTGACATCCAGATTGATCAGGCGCGGGTCACGGTAGAGATTGAGCTGGGTTACGCCGCTGCCAGCTTGACCGCTGGCATTGCCCAAATGCTGCAGGTGGCCGTGGAGGCGGTGGAGGATGTCGAGGCGGCGAAGATCAACGTGCGCTGTGTAGTGCGTGCAGCGCCGGCGCAGGGCAGTATCGAAGCGCTGGGTAATGTGAAAAATATTATCGCGGTGGCCTCGGGTAAAGGCGGGGTTGGCAAATCCACCACGGCAGTCAATCTGGCCCTGGCGTTGGCGCGAGAGGGTGCGTCGGTAGGCGTGCTGGATGCGGATATCTACGGCCCGAGCATGGGTTTGATGCTCGGCTTGCCAGCCAACACCCGGCCGGAAATCAAGGATCAGAAACTGTTTATCGCGCCACGCGCCCACGGGGTGCAGGTCATGTCCATGGCTTTTCTGGTTGACGAGAATACCCCGGTAGTCTGGCGCGGGCCAATGGTGTCAGGAGCCTTGATGCAATTGCTGACGCAGACCGCCTGGGATGACCTGGACTACCTGGTCGTGGATATGCCGCCGGGAACCGGTGACATCCAATTGACGCTGGCGCAGAAAGTGCCGGTCACCGGCGCAGTGATTGTTACCACACCGCAGGATCTGGCGCTGCTGGATGCGATCAAGGGCATCGAGATGTTCAACAAGGTGAATATTCCGGTGTTGGGCGTAGTGGAAAACATGGCCATCCATATTTGCTCGCAGTGCGGTCATGCCGAGCATTTGTTCGGTGAGGGCGGCGGCGAAAGATTGGCTGAGCAGTATGGCGTTGATCTGCTGGCGTCGATGCCGCTGTCGATGATGATTCGCGAGCAGGCTGATGGCGGAACGCCGACGGTGGTCGCTGAACCGGAATGCCAGATCAGCATGATCTATCAGGATATGGCGCGGCATGTGGGCGCTCGAATCGCCGAACGCGCGACTGATGCCCAGGGCATGCCCAACATCAGCATCAGTGACGATTGAGACGGCGCCGGACGGCACCCTTTTTTCACCGCGGATTACCCGTTAACATGCAACCTCTTTTTTGCACACTGCAGGGCACATCATGAGCATCAAGTCAGACCGTTGGATACGTCAAATGTCCCAGGAACAGGGCATGATCGAGCCCTTTGTCGAGCGTCAGGTACGCGGTGAAGAGAGTGACCGGGTTATCTCCTATGGTGTTTCCAGCTACGGCTATGACGTACGTTGCTCGAATGAATTCAAGGTGTTTACCAATATTCACTCGGCCACCGTGGATCCCAAGCATTTCGATGAGAAAAGCTTTGTCGATATCACCAGCGATGTATGCATCATTCCGCCGAACTCTTTTGCGCTGGCGCGTACGGTCGAATATTTCCGTATTCCGCGTAATGTACTGACCATCTGCCTGGGCAAAAGCACCTACGCCCGCTGCGGCATCATAGTCAACGTCACGCCGCTGGAGCCTGAGTGGGAAGGCCACGTTACACTGGAATTTTCCAACACCACGACTTTGCCAGCGAAGATTTATGCCAATGAGGGCGTTGCGCAAATGCTGTTCTTTGAATCCGATGAGCCCTGTGAAGTGTCCTACCGCGACCGTGGTGGCAAGTATCAGGGGCAACGCGGCGTGACCCTGCCCAGAGCCTAAGGGCGACGTTAGCCCGGTATAGCAGCCCGGTATTAATAGCTACGTACATAAAAAACCCGATCAAAGCCTTGGCCTTGATCGGGTTTTTTATTGCTTGAGTCACAACAGGGCGCTCAACGACGCCGTGTTTACATCAGAAGCTCTTGGATACCGCGAACGTCACGTTGGAGCCGCACGAATCGGTGCTGCCGTAGGCACAATTTTCGTCGCTGATGTCGGTGTCGCTGTACATCACCGCCCAGCCAAGGCCCAGGGCTTCCTTGCTCAAGGTCAAAGCCCAGTCGTTGTAATCAAAGCCGTCGCCAGTTTTATCGTTGCTGTCGCCGTAGTGCAGACCCAGACCGATGTCGTAGGGCAGGGCAAGATCGTAGCCCACGTAGTAGTAGTGGTTGTCAGCATTGTTGTAGGTGTCTTTGAGGCCCACGGTGAAACCATAGGCGCTGACGCTGGCGAGCCATTCGTAGACATCGATCGAGCTGTTGCCGGGGAAGGTATAGTTGGCCCAGGCAAGATCGTAGGTAACTTCTTCAGTGATAGCCCCGCCGTAACCAACGTAGTAGTCCAGTTCGATGCTGGCCCCGCCGAAATCGTCGGAGTCTACATTGGAGCCCCAGGCACCCAGGTAAACGCCGCTCTCGTGAGCAAAATCCAGGCTGGCCTGAACGGCGCCTTTGCCATCAGTCTGCGATTGACCACGCCAGATGTAGTCGGTCGCCAGTGTGGCGGTCATGCTGGCGTCGATGGTGCCGATGGCAGTGTCGAATTCTTCTGCGTGGGTCATGCTGGCAAAACCCAGAGTGGTTGCTGCTGCGATGGCGGCGGTTAGTTTCTTCATCATCCTCATTACCCCATATAAATAAATCAAAATTAGAAAATGTGTTGGCAGATGGCACTTTGCACATTGCTTGCCAGCTTTAAATAATTTTCTAAATTCATGGGGTTATGAACGAAATATGACAAAGAGCCTTATCGATGATGCTGGCCAGGCGGCAGCATTGCACCTGTGAAGTGCGGAGTTCACGTGACGGGCTTGGTTGTGGTGCGTGGCAAATCAGCTGAGCGGACGGCGCGATTTAGCCGAGATTAACCAGGGCGATAAGGTCCTTTTCGCGACGATAGCGCTGCAACTTGCTGGCGAGGGATTCGGGCAAGTTACCGGTGATCTGGTAGCCGTGATGATGGTAGAGATCAGCCAGTTCTGGTCGGCAAAATAGCCATATAGAGCCGCTTACTGCCGGTCGCATCTGGCTGAGCAGGCGCCCAGCCAGCCCTTGATTGCGCACGGACGGGTCGACGAACAGGCTGGTCAGCCAATGGCCGTAGCCATCAGTCAGCGGCTGAATACAGGCGCAGGCTTGGATGTCCGGCGCTCCCACGGCCCATACCTGATGGACATCGCGGGCTTTCATAAGGCTGCCATGCCGGCGATAGAAGGCGTTGGCCAATGGATGCATGGCCGGTGATAACAGCAGGCAAGACGACGTGACAGAGCGGGGCGGCGACATTTCGGAAGAGCTTAGCGTTTGCCCATGGAACGGCGGGTGCCTTTGGGCGCCATGCCGATTCTTTTCTCATGCCGCGGATTGATGCCCTTCAGACGCCAGGGTTGCTTGGCATTCTTGGCAGCCAGGGCCTCTGCGGTGGAAAACGGCAGCTTGAAAGCGGGAGGCTGGCCCTGCGTTTCAGCATGGGGCAGTTCTGCGCTTGGGTCTTTCTCGGGCTGGTCCGCTGGGTTAGGGCTGGTCATGGAAAATCCGTGGAATGATGTGATGACGTGGCGCGCGAGTATACCCGTTTATGGCCAAGGTTCCACGGTCCGGCAATTATTTCCGGACCAGATGCAAAGGTTTCGGATCAATCTGCGCATTGGGCTGTCAGAATGGGAACACGATTTCCGTTTACAGGTTCACACATGGAAGATGTCTTGCCTCTCTCAGCCTTGCCCGCACCTTTATCCAGATCCCCCCGCGCCGTTTTCAGGTGGTTTACTTGCGCTAGTCTGCTGAGCGTCGGACTATTTGTTGTCGCCCCTGTTAGCGCAAACGAAGCGGCGAAGGTGGTGAGTCAGATCAATCAGTACCGTGAGTCCGGGCGTGACTGCGCTGGCGATTTCAAACCGCCTGCCGGTCCATTGGCTACGAGTGAGGTGCTGGCTGGAGTGCCTACCATTGCCGGTCAGGATCTGGGCTTCCTGCTGCAACGGGCGGGTTATCAAGCCGCGCAGGCGCAGGCGGTGAGAGTCACGGGCCCGGAAGACGTCGCCATGATGATGACTGTCCTCCAGCAGCAGTATTGCGAGGTGTTGATGAACCCGGCCTATGCGGATGTCGGCGTATCGCGTGAGGGGAAAAGATGGCAGCTGGTCATGGCTCGCTCTTTGTTGTCCAGTGGTATGGGCGATTGGGAGGAGGCGGGCCGGGAAGTGCTCGATCTGGTCAATGAGGTGCGTGGCGAGTCCCGTACATGCGGTAATGAAACGTTCCCCAGCACATTGCCGCTGGCATGGAACGACGAGCTCGCCAGTGCCGCACTGGATCACAGCCATGATATGGCCAAGCAGAACTACTTCAGCCACACCGGGCGAGATAACAGCCAGGTGGGTGAGCGGGTGGGTCGTCAGGACTACGAGTATCAAGTGGTCGGGGAGAATCTGGCAGCCGGTCATGGTTCGGCGAAGCAGGCTGTCGCCGGGTGGTTGATGAGCCCTGGGCACTGCGCGAATCTGATGAATCCGCAGTTCACCGAGATGGGCGCGGCGTACGTTGTGAACCCAGCCAGCGACAGCGCCATTTTCTGGACACAGGTGTTCGCTGCGCCTAAAGAGTGACAAATAATCTGAACTTGTCGGCTTTACGACCGGTCAACTTACTGTAAGCGAGATTTCATATCGCAACATTGACTGAGGTGAAAGCAATGACTAGCACAACTGACAAGATCAAAGGCAAAACCAACGAAGCAGTCGGTAAAGGCAAGCAAGGCGTTGGTGAAGCAACCAATAATGATCGCCTGAAAGGTGAAGGCAAAGCCCAGGAAACCAAGGGTGGCGCTCAGCAAGTCAAAGGTGAAGCCAAGGACACCCTGAAGAAAGGTGTCGATAAGGCTTAACAACCTGAAGCGATGATGCAGGCAGCGATTTGGTAACACCACAATCGCTGCTGCAAGCAGGGCCGGTACACGCAAGTGTGCCGGCCTTTTTTGCATTGGTGCAGACTGTGACGTATTTCGCTACGCTGACTGTACGTTTCCTACCCCGCTGATTGCCGGTCTAATGGATACTTTACGAGGAGTATTCCTATGGCCCCGCGGGATCTGATGTTGGCATTGGTGGTAATTGTCGTCTGGGGCATGAATTTTGTTGTCATCAAGACCGGACTGCAGGGTATGCCGCCAATGCTGCTGGGTGCGCTGCGGTTTATGTTGGTGGTGTTTCCTGCGGTGCTGTTCATCAAGCGCCCGGATGTGCCCTGGCGCTGGCTGTTGGCTTATGGCCTGACCATATCCCTGGGTCAGTTTGCCTTTCTTTTTTACGCGATGTCAGTGGGGATGCCCGCCGGCCTGGCGTCGGTAGTACTGCAATCCCAAGCCCTTTTCACGCTGTTTTTCGCCGTGCTTTTTCTCGGCGAGCGTCTGCGTGGATTCAATCTGGTCGGTTTGCTGGTCGCGGCTGGCGGGCTGACGCTGATTGGTCTGCAGGTAGACAAGGTGATGACCCTGGCTGGATTTCTGCTGACCATCTGCGCAGCGTCCATGTGGGCGATGGGCAACATCGTTACGCGCAAGATCGGCAAGGTCAATCTGGTCGGTCTGGTGGTGTGGGGCAGCATGATTCCGCCGTTGCCGTTTCTGGCCCTGTCCTGGTGGCTGGAGGGCCCGGTGCTGATGGGCGAGGCGCTGGTCAATATCAGCCTGGATACCATACTGGTGCTGTGCTATCTGGCATTTGGCGCGACCCTGCTGGGCTACAGCTTGTGGGGCCGATTGCTATCACGCTACCCAGCGAGCCAGGTGGCGCCTTTCTCGCTGTTGGTGCCGGTAATTGGGCTGACTTCCGCGGCGTTGTTAGCGGGGGAGCGGGTAGGGCCGATGCAGTTGACTGGCGCGCTGTTGGTGATGCTCGGGATTCTGATCAACGTGTCAGGGGGTTGGTTGTTCGGTCGCTGGCGCTTGCGTAGCGCGCGGGCATGACAGGCTGACTGAGTCGAAAAACTGAGCCGCAAGGCGCAGCCCGTCGACCCAGCCAGTTCAGATGATCAGTCCTGGCGGCTGGTCACTTCCAGCAGGTGATAACCGAATTGGGTTTTCACCGGACCCTGCACAACATTCACTGGCGCGCTGAATACCACGGTGTCGAATTCCTTGACCATCTGGCCAGGGCCGAATGAACCCAGGTCTCCACCATCGCGACCGGACGGGCAAGTGGAATTGTCCTTGGCGACCGTGGCGAAATCGGCGCCGCCTTCAATAGCTGCTTTCAGTTCATTACATTTTTCTTCAGTCGGTACCAGGATATGACGGGCTGTAGCTTTAGGCATGGGTGTTACTCCAGTAAGGGCGAGGTGAATATATAACCAGGGGTATAGGTGCAGAGGGTAGCGCAAAGCGTCGGCGCTCGAAAGCGCCAGTCCGACCTCCGGTGTACTTCTATTCGGTAAGAAATCATTGCGATGGTCGAGCCAGTCTGTGAAAAGCCGGCGCTTTGCTCTAGTGTGACTAATGAATACTCTCTTACATGCAGCCAAAGCCATGCCAGACAAATCAGAGCCTCGTACTCCCCAGCAACGACAAAGCTCAAGCCGAAATGGCTTGCCGGTAGGCACTGGCGAAAAGTCAGATAAGCAGTCTATCGAGAAGTTTATTCATCAGGTCCGCAGTCTGCCTACCGGTGGCGGAGGGCAGGGCCGCTTGTTATTTGCGCTGGACGCCACCGCCAGCCGCGAGGCGACCTGGGACCAGGCCTGCGATCTGCAGAGTGAACTGTTCCTGGCCACTCGCGATCTGGGTGGGCTAGCTATTCAGCTGTGCTATTACCGCGGTTATGGCGAGTTCAAGGCTACCGCATTTGTAACTCAGACCCAGCAACTGCTCAAATTGATGAATGGCGTGCGTTGCCTGGGCGGTATCACCCAGATCAACCGGGTATTGCAGCATGCATTGAAAGAAACCCGTGCGCAGCCGGTCAAGGCCGTTGTGTTCATTGGCGATTGCTGCGAAGAGCCGGTCGATCCTTTGTGCCACAGTGCCGGTGAGCTGGGCATGTTGCGCACGCCGGTGTTCATGTTTCAGGAGGGTAATGACGCGCATACCAAAGCGGTATTTGAACAGGTGAGCAAGCTGTCGGGCGGTGCCTATGCGCCCTTTGATCGCAGCAGTCCGCAATTATTGAAGGACCTGTTATCGGCTGTGGCTGTCTATGCTTCGGGTGGCGTCAAGGCGCTGAAACACTTTGCCAGTCAAAGTTCGCCGGAGGTCAAGCGCCTGACCGGACAGATTCGCTAGCCACAGCTCCGGCAGCGCCAGCACAAATAGAGAAAGCAACTCGTCGGAGAACGTCTTGGGCTTATTGTTAATTGTACTGATCATCATCGGCGTTATTGCCTGGTTCTGGGTCCGCAGTCTGCCTGCTGCCCAGCGCCGGCCTGCGCTGGTCAAACTGCTGCTGCTGGGGGTTGTGCTGGCCGTGATCGTGCTGGCCCTGTCCGGGCGTTTTTACCTGGTATTGGCCTTGCTGGCGGGTTTGCTGCCTTTCATCAAGCGCCTGGTGCCGGGGCTTATTATGGGGCGGGTCTTGCGCGGTATGAAAATGCCTGGCGGTCGCGCGCAGCCCAGCGCCGGAAATCAGTCAAAGGTGACCTCGCAAGTGCTGGAAATGACCCTGGATCATGATTCGGGTGACATGACCGGCCAGGTACTAAGTGGGCCATTGGCGGGTCGCCTGCTGGGTGAGCTGGGAGAAAGTGAGTTTATCCAACTGCTGCAGTATTGCCGGCAGACCGACGAAGACTCCGCACGTCTGCTGGAGTCCTATCTGGACCGACGTTTCGGCGACTCCTGGCGTGAGGATGAGCCCGGGGCTGGTGGCGCTGCCGACCATGGCGGCCCTCAGGCTCACAGCGGTGGTCCGCTGACCGAACAGGAGGCGCTGGATGTGCTGGGGCTCAAGCCTGGCGCCAGCCGGGAGGACATTATTGAAGCTCACCGCCGCATGATGCAGAAGATGCATCCGGATCGTGGCGGCAGCGATTATCTTGCTGCGCTGATCAATCAGGCTAAAGATGTGCTGCTAGGTTTACGCTGAGATTGCGTTCAGCCTGTTTCGCAATTTCATTTCGGGCGATAGAGCTGAAAGCGCTTGCCCAGTTCGAAATAATCAGCTGCGCCGCCGCCGCGCAGCACTGGTTGAGCGGCCGCTGTGTCGTAGATGCCATCTACCAGTAACGTCTTGTCGATATGCACCGCCACCACTTCGCCAAGAATCAACCACGTAGGTACGGGCACGCTGTCCAGCCCTTGCAGCTGGAGGATCTGGGTGACCTTGCATTCAAATGAAACCGGGCTTTCCAGCACTCGCGGCACTGCAATCACCTGAGAGGCGACCGGGGTCAAGTGGCCCAGTTCGAATTCATCCACCTCGGGCCCCACGGCCGCGCAGCTTTCATTCATTGCCTCGACCAACGGGCGGGTCACCAGGTTCCAGGCGAATTCACCGGTCTGCTCAATGTTGTTGAGGCTGTCCTTGCGGCCAACGCTGGCGAAGCCAATGATGGGGGGTACGTAATTGAAGGCGTTGAAAAAGCTGTAAGGCGCCAGATTCAGGCGGCCCTTGGCATCTTGCGAAGAGATCCAGCCAATGGGTCTTGGACCTACGATGGCGTTGAAGGGATCATGGGGCAAACCATGGCCCTGTGCCGTTTCGTAGTAATACATCTGCCTGCTCATGCAACCCACTCCCGTCTGATATTATCTGGCGTCATCTTTACCTGTTCCTGCGCTATCCTCAATACCCGCCCAACGCCGAATCATAGAAGGATGTGACATGGACTCAGCGGAAACTGTAATGAGCAGAGTTAAGCCCATCGCTTTTGCCGGGGTAGAAACCCTCAGCTTTCGTCAGCTCGATGAGCTCAATGGCTTGGGCAAAGGGTCGAGCTTCAAACTGTTCAAAACACATCTTCCAGCGCTAAAAGAGGACAGCGATTATTTCTACGTGTCCGGAGACGCGCATCCTCAACTGCTTGCCGAGCTGAAAAAGTCAGAACAGGTTTATCTCGGCAGCGTCCATCTGGTCTTGCTGAGTCGCGCAGGCTACGAAAAACTCCAGCAGCTCTCGAAATTAGTCCCCACTCGGAAAAAGTAGCGATTGCTAAGCGGGGAGGGTGACGAAAATGAGTATTGGTTGAACTAATTTGGGCCTGGCTACACCTATATTTGTGTTGTAAAGACGCATATATTGCTAAATGTCTCCACCGAGTAGCCACGCTATGACCAAAGCATTGTTCCGTTATCAAGACCGCTTGATCAATAGACTGGACCTCATTGATGACGCCGACTCCGAAGCGTTGATTCAGAAGCTCGCCTCGGTTACCACGCCGTCTACGGTGGCTTTTCTCAACCAGCATGCCTACAACCTGGCGCAGGAGGATCCTCGCCTGCAGCAGGGATTCGCCGAGATGACCTATCTGCTCAGGGATGGCATCGGGATCAAGTGGGCCTGCCAGCTCAATGGTCGAGAGCCCAAAGCCAATATGAACGGCTCGGATTTTATCCCCCGGCTGGTTAATCATCTGCTCGAAGCGACCCCCTGTGATTACCAGTTTTTCGCCATGGGTACGCGCGATCCGTGGTTGGAAAAGGGCGCCGAAAACCTGTTCAAGCACCACCGCTTTCACGCGGTTGACGGATTCCAGCCGGCGGAAACCTATCTGGATTACATTCGCGGGCATCTTGACCCGACGCGTGTCCCCGTTATTTTGCTGGCGATGGGCATGCCCAAGCAGGAAGAGCTGGCAAGGCGCATTCAGACGACGATAAATGGCCCCGCCTTGATCATCTGCGGCGGTGCGATTCTGGATTTCGCTGCTAATCGCGTAAAGCGGGCACCGCTGCTTTTCCGCAAATCCGGGATGGAGTGGCTGTACCGCCTACTCAAGGAACCCAGGCGGCTGGCCAGACGCTACATTCTGGGTATTCCTCGGTTTTTCTACTATCTCGCGCGTAACGGTATGGTTTCCCGCCAGGCGCGCTAGTCCCGCCAAACAAATTGAACGATTTCGCCAGGTTTATGCCCAAAACTATGGACATAACGACGGAAGAAAATCATGACGGACGACCTCCAGCGGCTCGCAGCCATTCTTGATGTCATTGCCAAGCGGCCCCAGCCTCTCCGTCATGATGCCGAGCTTCAAGTAGCCATGCGGGTGTGCGTCGAGCAAGGTCTGGACCGCTTGCCCCTGCCGGCCGGGGGGCGGACTTTACAGCGCTGGCAAGCGTTGGCCTCGGTAGCGGGCCACGACCTGGCGCTGGCGAAACTCTATGAAAGTCATACTGATGCCATCGCCATCCTCCATGAACTCGATTCCAGGCATCTGCTAACCGATGGTTTGTGGGCTGTTTGGGCTGCCGATCCGCCTTACGCCCGCTTGAATGTGGGCCATGACGCGGAGGGCGTGGCGCGGTTGCATGGGCGAAAAGCCTGGTGCTCGGGAGCGGCGCAAATTGATAGCGCGCTGATTACCGCGTGGGATGATCAGAATCAGCCGCGATTGGTAGCGGTCAATCTCCATCAGCGCCAGGTCGCAATCAGCGATCAGGGCTGGCAAGCGGTAGGCATGGCCACCACGGCCAGCGTGGAAGTGCAGTTTGACCAGGCGCAGGCCACTTTTGTCGGCGGGTGCGACAGTTATCTGTCAAGACCTGGCTTCTGGCATGGCGGTGCCGGCATCGCGGCCTGTTGGTACGGGGCTGCTGCTGCATTGGGCCAAGCTCTTAAAGCGCATTGCGCCAAGCGAACCGATGATCCGCATGCGCAAGCGCATCTGGGGGCGGTGGACGCGACCCTGAGTAGTGCCGCAGGAGCGTTGCGCGACTGCGCCCAGTGGATTGAGCAGCACCCGCAGGAGGATGCGCAGTGGGTTGTACGTCGCGTCCGTGCGCAGGTAGAGCAGGCCGCGGACGAGGTGCTCAAACGAGTAGGCCGCGCGTTGGGGTCCACGCCCTATTGTCGCGATCCACATTTTGCCCGTCTGGCGGCGGATTTGCCGGTATTCATGCGTCAAAGCCATGCTGAACGGGATCTGGCCGAGCTGGGCCGACAGGTGGCGAATGCCGATCACCTGACCTGGCAGTTGTGACGCGCCATGACGCCTGAGCAGATTGCCGCTATTGCACAATCAAAGCCCACCGTCGGGACCGATGTCAGAGCGCCTTCTGCCGGCGCTTTTGGAGTATGCGGGACGCCGCTGGAGGCATGGCAGCGCAGCAGCGCGTTAGCTGCAGTGGCCTCTGTTTCCTTGGCAGAGTTGATCCCGCAATCGGCGCGATTGATTGTCATCGCACCGCACCCTGACGATGAAGTCCTGGCCTGCGGCGGTCTGCTGGCGGCGCTGGCGGAACGAGGTACAGCCGTCACGCTGGTGTCGGTCACCGACGGAGAGGGCAGCCATCCGGATTCCCCGTTGTGGCCGCCACACAGGCTACGCAGTGTCCGGCGGCAGGAAAGTCGCCGTGCCATGACGTTGTTAGGCTTCGCGCCGGACCAACTGGGCTGGCAATACCTGGGGCTGCCCGATGGCAGCGTCGCGGCCCACGCCGCTGCTCTGGAATCATGCCTGGCGTCCCTGGCGCGCCCAGGTGATTGCCTGCTGACCACCTGGCGCGGTGATGGTCACTGTGACCACGAGGCCGTAGGTGAGGTAGCTGCGGCCAGCGCCCGACGTGTCGGTGCGCGGCTGATCGAGGCGCCGGTTTGGGCCTGGCATTGGGCTGCACCGGAAGATCCGCGTTTACCCTGGGCGCGTGCGCGCAAATGGATGCTGGATGATCAGCAACTTGCCAGGAAGCGCCTTGCCGTGGCGGCTCACGTCAGTCAGTTGCAAGGCGACTCCAGTACGCAAGCCGGGCCAGTACTGGACAAGGTTACCCTGGCGCGTCTGCTGCAACCCTATGAACTGTTCTTTACATGAGGGTAGTGCCATGAATATGCCCGCCTCTTACTTCGACAAAATGTTCGAAGCCAGTGAAGATCCTTGGGCCTTCCGCGAGCGCTGGTATGAAAAGCGTAAGCGTGATCTGACCCTGGCCAGCTTGTTGCGCCAGCAATATCAGCGAGTATTTGAGCCCGGCTGCGCAAACGGCGAACTCAGTCTGGCATTGGCCGAACGCAGTGTGGGTTTCCTCGGGCTGGACATATGCGAGCGCGCGGTTGCGTTGGCTCGCGCCCGTCTGGCGCAGCAAAGTGCCGCGACAATCAATCTTGGCCAGGTGCCAGAGGATTGGCCTGCAGGCAGTTTCGATCTAATCGTGCTCAGCGAGCTGGGCTACTATCTGGATGAAGAGCAGTGGGTGCGAGTTATTCAACTCGCGCAGCAGAGCCTGCGGCCGCACGGCACGCTGCTGGCGTGCCACTGGTTACATCCTATCGAAGGCTGTCCGATGGACGGCGCTCGCGTCCACCAATTACTTGCGCAGCACCTCAAGCTGCATCGTAACGTACGCCACGAAGAAGCAGATTTTCTGCTCGAAGTCTGGAGTAGCGATCTGGCCCCGATGCGCCTGCAGGAGCGGGTGACTTGATTGGCGTTATCGTGCCGGCCCACAACGAGGAGGCGCTGCTCGCCGACTGTCTGCGCTCGGTGCAAGCGGCTGGCAGGCACGCGGATCTGCTCGGAGAGACCGTCTGCGTAGTAGTGGTGCTGGATACCTGCGAAGACCGTTCAGCAGCGATAGCCAATAGCTTTGGCGCCGATATTCTGGAAGTGCAGGAGCGCAACGTTGGGCATGCACGCCGGGTCGGGGCTGAATGGTTGCTGGCCAAGGGCGCGCGCTGGCTGGCTATTACCGATGCCGACACGCTGGTGCCGGAGGATTGGATCAGTTGTCAGCTGAGTTTCAAGGCCGACGCAGTGTGCGGCACTGTGCGCATTGATTGCTGGGAAGACCTGCCTGATACAGTGCGTTACCGTTACGCTCAGGAGTATCAGCAGCGCGAAGAGCACCGGCATATTCACGGTGCCAATCTCGGCGTCTGCTCGCAGGCCTATCAACGCGTGGGCGGCTTTCTTTCGCTTGTAGCGCATGAAGATGTGGCGCTGGTCAGAGCACTGGAACAAGCTGGCGCGCGGATCGCCTGGACCGCACTGAATACTGTCAGTACCAGCGCCCGCCTGACTGCGCGAGCTCGTGGCGGCTTCGGTGATTACCTCAAGGCGCTGGCTGCCGAGACCGTGGCTGCCGGTGTCCAGGTGGCAACGTCACGGCCACTCCGGTAGCGGCCAAGGCGGTGGCAAAACGTGCAGCGGTGCCATGATCCAGCTCCATTAGTCTGAACTTTCGGCGGTGTGTTGGTCGTATCTTCTACATGAACGTGATTGGAGTTGAATATGAGCAATGCATTGCAGGGCAAGCATGTAGCCATTCTGGTAACTGATGGATTCGAGCAAGTCGAGTTGACCAGCCCCAGAGATGCGCTGAAGGCGGCTGGCGCCAGTGTGGATATATTGGCCGATAAATCTGGCAAGGTTGAAGGCTGGAATCACGACAAGCCGGCAGACAGCTTCACGGTGGACAAGACCTTCGAAAATGCGTCTTTGGCTGACTACGATGCCATCGTGCTGCCGGGTGGCGTGTTCAATAGCGATAACATCCGTATGGATACTGATGCCCAGTCACTGGTACTCGAGGCCGCTGGGTCGGGCAAACCAATCGCAGTTATCTGCCACGGTGCCTGGATATTGGCCTCGACCGATTTGGTGCGTGGCAAGACCATCACCAGCTTTCCATCGCTGAAAGACGACCTTACCAATGCTGGCGCCGATTGGGTCGATCAGGAAGTGGTCGTAGACGGCGAGTTGATCAGCAGCCGCACTCCGGATGACCTGCCTGCCTTTAACAAGGCGTTGGTCGCTGCGCTGAGCTAAGCGGCAACCGCTGCACACTGGTGCTTCGGCCACTAAAAAGCCTCATCCGCGAACCGGATGAGGCTTTTTTTATTCGGCTAAGATCATTCCAGCTCGCTGGTGCAGCTTTGTGCGGCGGCAATCAGCCGTTCCTGAATGGCTGGATCAACGGCATCACCGCCCATGGCTTCCAGTTCTTCAGTGCTGAGATCCTTTGCAACCTCGTCCGCGGCGCAACCACAAAAGGTCTCTGCCTTGACTGAAGAGTGCTCCAGTTGCGTGGTTTCAACGCATTCGGCGACGAAGTTTTCCCGAGCATTGTCAGGCCAGTCGGCAAAGGCGGGAAGGGCGAAGGCCAGCGGCGTAAGAAAAGCGATGAGATGACGCTTCATTTGAAACTCCTTTTTTTATTGCTGATGTCGATCATGGGTGATCGCGGGGCCCAGGACTAGAGGGCGCTACTTTTTGGAGGTCCGCAGACCGCAGTAGTTCATTTATCCTGCTGCTGTGGTGTGGCGTAGGGATGATTGGCAATCACCAGCGCATCGTTTTGCGACGGTCTTGGCAAAAAGCACGGCGGCTGGTCGGATAACGGGAACTTGTTCTGCATAACGGGGTCATTCGGCTGGCGGAACACAACCTCAAAAAGCTCTGCGCAGTACTGGCCATGCGCCTTACAGCCCGCAGACTCAGCTTAAAAGACAGGGTGTCCGCCACCGCCGTCGCACTCGATTGCTGACAGAATTCAATGCATCAGACCCTGGCCGTCCGATTCAGGTCATGAGTCTGAGCCGCTGCAAGTGAAAAAAGTTATGTTGATAGCCAAAAGTGCTTCTGCTGTTTCGTTCCTTCGCGTCGCTCGCCTGACCTCCTGTGCTGTCTGTTTTGGCGCTCTGTTTGCGCTGCCCATGCCTGCCCATGCCCAGGAGGAGGGCAGTAACGAGCGCTGGGTGAGCGACAACCTGAATACCTATGTTCGTAGTGGGCCCACTGATGGCTACCGGATTGTGGGCACCCTGACCTCGGGTGAACGGGTCGAACTATTGACTACCCAGGGCGACTATAGCCGGGTGCGCAGTGCCTCAGGCGATACAGTGTGGATCCCCAGTAGCGAGTTGCAGGAGGTACCCGGCCAGGGCGAGCGGCTGCCGCAGCTGGAAGCCCAGGTTGCCGAGCTCAGTGCTGAGCTGGAAGGCATTGATGCGACCTGGACCACGCGAGTGCAGGGCATGCAGGAAACACTCGACTCGCGTAAAGCCTTGATTGATGAGTTGGAAGCCACGCGTCAGGCGTTGCACGCCGAATTGACCGAGACCCAGTCTGAATTACGTAGCGTGCAGGCGCAGCTGGGCGATGAAAATAAGCAGGTCTTGATGCGCTACATGCTCTATGGCGGCGGTATCGCCGGGGTGGGTATTATCTTTGGCTTGATCTTGCCGTCCATGACCCGTAGCCGAAAGCGTAACGATGGCTGGGTATGACGGTAGCGTTGGACGATTCTGGTAACATGGAGCCCTCTATTTTCGGCTCGGACACCAGAATGCAAAAACACGTCGTCAACGTTTCAGTCAACCCGCGGGGCAGCCTGGAAACGCTGTCCCAGCGCGAAGTACACCAGCTCAGTGAAGCGGGCTCGGGCAGTACCTACAGTCTTTTTCGCCAGTGTGCGTTGGCCATTCTGAATACCGGCGCGCAGATTGATAATGCCAAAACCATTCTCGAAGCTTATGAAGACTTCGAAGTGCGCATTCATCAACAGGACCGCGGTGTTCGACTGGAACTGTTGAATGCGCCTGCAGACGCGTTTGTCGATGGTGAAATGATCGCCAGCACTCGGGAGATGCTGTTCAGTGCGCTGCGCGACATCGTCTATACCGAAAGCGAGCTGGGCAGCCCGCTCATTGACCTGAGCAGCTCGCCAGGTATCACTGATTACGTTTTCCAGTTGTTGCGCAACGCCCGTACCTTGCTCCCTGGCGTGGAGCCGAAAATGGTGGTGTGCTGGGGTGGTCATTCGATCAACTCGGAAGAGTACAAATATTCCAAGAAGGTGGGCCACGAACTCGGTTTGCGCAGCCTGGATATCTGTACCGGTTGCGGCCCTGGCGTGATGAAGGGGCCGATGAAGGGCGCGACCATCGCCCATGCCAAACAGCGCATTCGCGGCGGCCGCTACCTGGGCCTGACCGAGCCGGGCATCATTGCCGCCGAGGCGCCGAATCCCATCGTTAACGAGCTGGTGATTCTGCCGGACATCGAAAAGCGTCTGGAAGCCTTTGTACGCGTTGGGCACGGGATCATTATTTTCCCCGGCGGCGTGGGTACTGCCGAAGAGTTTCTGTATTTGCTGGGTATTCTGTTGCACCCGGATAACCAGGGTGTGCCGTTCCCGGTCATTCTCACCGGGCCGAAAAGTGCTGAGGCCTATCTGCAGCAGTTGCATGACTTTGTTGGCGCCACGCTTGGCGCCGATGCGCAAAGCCGCTATCAGGTGATTATTGATGACCCGGCGCAGGTCGCGGTGCAGATGGCCGCAGGGTTGAGAAAAGTCAGAGAGTTTCGTCGCGAGCGTAACGACGCTTTCCACTTCAACTGGTTGCTGAAAATCGAAGAAGGGTTCCAGCGGCCGTTTGACCCCACCCACGAGAATATGGCCAGCCTGCAGCTTACCCGCGCCGTTCCAGCCCACGAGCTAGCCGCTAACCTGCGCCGCGCGTTCTCCGGCATTGTCGCCGGCAACGTCAAGGACAATGGCATTCGCCGTATTGAAGAACATGGACCCTATGAGATCCGTGGCGAGGCACACATCATGCAGCCACTGGACGAGCTGCTCCAGGCCTTCGTGGCTCAGCACCGCATGAAGCTGCCTGGCGGTTCGGCCTATGTGCCCTGTTACCGCGTCGTGAGCTGATCCGCTAACCTTAGCCCCTAGCCCAGCAGGTGTCTTACACATTAATATGACACCTGCAGTTCTTCTTTTGCTACCTCTCTCTACTCAACCAAACATCGCCAAACGGATGACCTTCCTCTGCTTGCGGACCGGGTCACCGCCAGGAGCCAGAGCAGCGCTTTATGCACAAGGATTCACTCGATAGTCCGTTGTCCGCCGTCCTCGACAACCCGGCGTTCCTGCGCTGCCCAGGCGAGATGGCGGAACTGATCCGTGCCTTCGACTGGAGCGCCACCGGGCTGGGCCCGATTGTCCTGTGGCCGCTCAGCTTGAAGGCTGTCGTCGACGTTATGCTGCGCTCCTCGGTGCCTATGGCAATACTCTGGGGCAAGGACGGCATTTTGATCTTCAATGATGCCTACTCGACATTTTCTGGCGCTCACTATCGTCACAAATTGGGCCGCAAGGTCGTCGACGCCTGGCCCGAAGCCGCGGCGTTCAACGCCAATGTCGTGAGTACCGTGCTTGCCGGAGACACGCTGTCCTACCGCGATATCGAATTCACCTTGCAGCGTGGAGGCATACCGGAACCTGTTTGGATGGACCTGGACTACTCACCGATAGTAGGGGCGGGCGGAGATCCTGCGGGCGTGATGGCGATTGTTCGCGAAACCACTGAGAAAATTCTGGCCGCCAGGCAGGTGATTAATGTTCAGCAACGGCAGCATCAGATGCTGCAACAGATGCCTGGATTTGTCGCAGTGTTGCAGGGGCCGGAGTTTATTTATGAATATGTTAATGACGCTTATATCAGGATTTCGCAGCGCACGGACTTCGTCGGCAGGCGCTTTCGGGATGTGTTCCCGGATGTAGCGGAGCAGGGTTTTTATGAAATGCTCGACCGGGTATACGCCAGTGGCAAGGGCGTGGTCACCCGCAATATGCCGATGCGACTCCGCGGCAGCGATGAAGAGCAGTTTATCGACTTTGTCTTCGAACCCATCCGCGATGGTAGTGGGGCAGTCTCTGGACTGTTTATTGGCGGTTACGAGGTCACCGAAGCCTACCGTGCTACTCAAGCGTTGAAAGCCAGCGAAGAACGGTTACTGGATCTCAATGCTAATCTCGAGCGCAAGGTCAGTGAGCGTACCCAGGCGCGCAGCGTTAGTTGGCAGGTCAGCCCTGATCTGATGGGCGCCTTGAACGCTGATGGCTACTTCATTACCTCCAACCCGGCCTGGCAGACGATGCTCGGCTGGACCGAGGAAGACCTGGCCGAGCACACCCTGTTTGACCTGATTCATCCCGACGACATCGCCGCGACCATGCAGGCCTTCAAGGGAAATCTGCAAGGCTCACCGTCAATCCGCTTCCCCAACCGTTATCGTTGCAAGCACGGAGGTTACCGTTGGATCTCCTGGATCGGGGTGCCGGAAGACGGCATGATTTATTGCACTGGCCGCGATATTACCGAGGAAAAGCTGGCAGCGGCCGAACGTGATCAGTTGTGGACGCTGTCTGAGGATCTGCTGGCGCGGGCCGATTATGACGGCAACCTTACAGCCGTTAACCCGGCCTGGACCCGGCTGCTGGGTTGGTCGGAAACCAAACTGCTAACTGATCGCTACGCCGAGATTATCCATCCCGATAATCTGCAGATGGTTATTGAGCAGCTTGAGCTGATGGGGCAGACCGGGCAGCCAACGCGTTTCGAGAACAGCATTCTTGCGGCTGACGGTGAATGGCGACCGATTGACTGGACGGTGTCGCCGGAGCCCGGCGGTACCCATTTCATCGCCATCGGCCGGGACCTTACCGAGCATAAAAATCGTGAAAAGGAACTGGTCCGCGCTCAGGATGCGTTGCGCCAGGCACATAAAATGGAAGCGGTGGGCCAATTGACCGGGGGCATCGCCCACGATTTCAACAATTTGCTGGCGGCTATCAGCGGTAGTCTCGAATTGCTGGAAATGCGCATTAACCAGGGCAAATTCGAAGGTACCGAGCGTTATATCAATGCTGCCCAGGGCGCGTCCCGCCGCGCGGCCGCATTAACCCAGCGGCTCTTGGCTTTTTCACGCAGGCAAACGCTGGATCCGCGCCCCACTGATTGCAACAGGCTGGTGCAGGGCATGGAAGAGCTTATCCGCCGCAGTGTCGGGCCTGAGGTCGACTTGCAATTCGTCAGCGAGCCGCAGCTCTGGACCACGCTGGTGGACGCATCGCAGTTGGAGAATGCGCTGCTGAATCTGTGCATCAACGGCCGTGATGCCATGGCGCCGCAAGGTGGTGCGCTGGTAATCGAAACTGCCAACCGCTGGCTCAATCAGCGCGACGCAGCCGTTTTCGATTTGCCCAGTGGCGCTTATGTCTTTCTCAGTGTGACCGACCACGGCATCGGCATGACGCCTGAAATCGTCGACAAAGCCTTCGATCCGTTTTTTACCACCAAGCCCTTGGGCCAGGGAACGGGTTTGGGCCTGTCGATGATCCATGGCTTTGTAAGACAGTCCGGGGGTCAGGTGTGGATCCATTCGGAACCGCAAAAGGGCACTACGGTGTGTCTGCACCTGCCGCGCTCCACTGCCACCGCATCAGCTGCGGATCCAAAGCCGGCATTGCCGGGGGGCGGCAGCGGCCAGGGTGAGACGGTGCTGGTCATCGATGATGAGGCCGCGGTACGCATGTTGATGGTCGAAGTGCTGGAAGATGCCGGCTATCAGACGCTGGCTGCGGAAGATGGGCCTGCGGGCCTGGAAATAGTGCGCTCTGCTGCACGCATTGACCTGCTGGTAACGGATGTTGGTTTGCCGCGCGGTATGAATGGGCGGCAGGTCGCCGATGCGGCGCGTGCGCTGCGGCCCGAGTTAAAGGTGTTGTTCGTGACCGGCTATGCGGAGAAATCCGCGATGAGCCAGGTTCAGCTTAACGACAGCTTGCAGGTACTGATCAAGCCATTTCCCATGGCAGCGCTGAGCGGCAAGGTGCGCGATATGATCGGGCAGCGGTCAGATCGCTAAGGCTGCTGATGGCAGACCTCCTGTCGGCTGTCGAAAACAAAAGTGGAACGCTTGCTCTGGGGCACAGTCATTAACTTACGATGACTACTACTGGAGGACGAGTAATGAATAACCCTTTTGACAAGAATCAGACTCAGAACGTTGGCGAATTCGAGCGTGCGGTTTCTGTATTCAGCGGCCTGATGCTGGTCGGCAAAGGCGTTCGCCGCGGCGGCTTCAGCGGCATCTTGCAACTCGCTCTGGGTGGCATGGCACTGGCGCGTGGTTATACCGGGCATTGCGAGGCCAAGCGGATATTCAACGAAACCCTTAATGAAAAACAAGGGAGTCAAAAGCAAGGCCAGGCCGCTCTTGATCAGCGCTATAGCCATATGCCGATGGATTCCGAAGTGCACAGCCCTGATTTTGAAAGCAAGTCGGTTGATTTGCCAGACGCAACACCCATGGGGCATGAAAATCAGGTTGGCGCGCGCGGTACTCCTTCCGCAAATAGCTGATAGATTCCGGCTGCAGGTACGTCGTCAGCGTAACGCTGGTACCTGCACTGCCCTTGTTTGGTCTGAATAGCGTTTATAGCGCCCCAGCTGTTGCGCCTCCTGCGAACAGCGATTATGGCTCGCTACCCTCCGTCTTTACCCCATAACATCTAGGTTTATCCTCGAATTGAGCCGTTTTGGCCCTTGAATTCTCCTACCCCGTGTTTTTGCTCTAAGCTTTCCTCAGACTTTTGAATGCTTGCTCCAACTAACGATTTTAGTTAGCGTTCTCATTTTTATTCCGATAAGTGATGTTCGTCTTTGCTTCAGGGAAATTAATGGAATATGGATGCAGACGTTAAAAAGGATGAAAAAGTGCATGGATCCTACCGCCCGAGCGTTCAGCGGCTAACGCACATTGCTGATTTGTTATGTATTGTTTTACTGGTGATCGGGGGTCGCGCGGTCGCACTCGGCGGTGAGCTGGACATACTGCTGTCAACCTTGGGCGTGGTAGCAGCACTGGTAGGGCGTTATCTGATTCAACGCGAACGAACAGAGCTGGCAGTGCCTCTGCTGTTGGGCGTCATGATGGTGCTGGTCAGCGTATCGATGGTGGTCAATCAGGGACTCTATAGCGGCGCTTTGCTGTCTTATCCATGCCTGCTTATCGCTGCGGGCATGCTGGCATCGCGTCGGGTATTTCTCGGTTTGTTGGTCAGCATGCTGGGCATGGTGGCGCTCATTACCTGGATATCGCTTAATGGCATGCACACCTACGTGGCCGTACCCCATGGCCCTGGACGTATGCTGGTGGTCAGTTCATTGCTGGTGCTGGGCGCTGTCGCCATGTGGTTACTGGCCAACGATTTACATCATGCCCGTGAAAATCTCGACCATGAAATCTTCCAGCTGGAAAACTCCCAAGCCAGCCTCAACTATCTGGCGCAGCATGACCCATTGACTGATCTTCCCAATCGCTCGCTGATTGAGGAGCGGGTTGGAAATGCCATCGGCCGCGCCAGACAGTCGGGCAAGATGGTCGCATTGCTGTTTCTGGATCTGGATCATTTCAAGATTATCAATGATTCCCTCGGGCATATTGCTGGTGACCAGTTGCTGCGTGAAATTGCCTCGCGGCTGAAGAAGGTGGTCAGGGGTGGCGATACTGTCAGCCGGCAAGGTGGTGACGAGTTTCTTATCGTTCTCGCCGAGGTCGATAGTATCGATGCGATGACCGCGGTATTGATGCGTATTCAGACACTGGTAGCGCAGCCGCTGACCCTGCAGGATATGGAGCTGGTGGTTTCCCTCTCGATCGGTATTTCGGTTTATCCGCAAGACGGCGACGATTTTGGCACCTTGCTGAAAAAAGCAGACACGGCGATGTATCAAGCCAAGTCTGCCGGTCGCAACGCTTATCGGCTGTTCAGTGACGAAATGAGCGCGGACACCTATGCACGGCTGGGAATGGAGCAGGATCTGCGTCAGGCGCTGGTGCGAAACGAGTTCGAACTGCATTACCAGCCTATTGTGGATATGCGGGACGGGCGGGTGGTTGCGGTGGAGGCATTGCTGCGCTGGCGCCACCCCGAGCGCGGCATGGTCGGGCCGGATGCGTTTATTCAGGTGGCCGAGCAGTCAGGGCTCATCGTCGAGATGGGTATCTGGGTATTACAGCAAGCCTGCCAGCAGATGGTCATCTGGCAGGGTGAAGGCCTGCCCGAGGTGTTGATATCGGTCAATCTGTCCGCGGTACAGATGCACCGCGGCGATCTGGAACAGTCAGTGCGCGATGCGCTGCAACGTACCGGACTGAAAGCGTCGCTGTTGGAACTGGAGCTGACCGAGTCGATGCTGCTGCACGACTCCGAAGCGTCAATCCTGCTCTTGCAGCGCCTGAAACAGTTGGGCGTCAAGTTGGCTATCGATGATTTTGGTACCGGATATTCCAACCTGTCTTACCTGCAGCGTTTTCAGGTGGATCGATTGAAAATCGACCGTTCTTTCGTGCAGTCGATCATCAGCAATGAGCAAAATCGAGCGATAGTCACGGCCATCATACAGATGGCGCACAGCCTTGAGCTGGAAACCACCGCCGAGGGTATTGAAGACGAAGCGACTCGGCAGCTACTGGCGGCGCTAGGCTGTGATTGCGGCCAGGGCTACCTGTTTTCCAGGCCGGTGTCGGCGTCAAAATTCATGGCCCAGGTTCGATAGGCTCGAAGAGCCTATCAAGTCGGCTCCGGGATCAGGCCGATGGTGACGATTCTGGCGTCGATCATATCGCGTACGGTCAAGATCACACCGTCCAGCGTAACCGATGTGCCGATTTGCACTTCTCGCAGCTCTTCGGACATCGTCTGGCGCACCAGGGCTTCGAGCGTCAGCAAGTCATCAGCGGCGAGGATGATGCCGTAGGAGGAACGAATGTCATCCACAGTGGTTGAGCCCTTCAGGCGCAGTTCTCGGCTGGGTAGCTCGTTGCGAGCAGCCTCCAACGCCTGGGAAAAGACCGAATCGACAAAGGGCCTGGTTTCCGGACGCAGCACCACAAACAGGTGATCGCCAGCCTGCAACGCAGTCGATCCGCGTGGTGGGATGACCAGGCTCTTGCGGGTGATCATGGCGACCACGGTGCCATCCGGCAACGCCATCTGCGACAGTCTGCGGCCCACTGCACGACCATTGGCGCCCAATGTGTACTCGACGATATCCGCATCCACGTCGCCCAGCGCGGTAATTTCCAGAGTAGCTGCCGGCGTAGCGGGCGGCTTTTCCGTCAGCCCCAGCTTGCGCGCTACCCAGGGCAGAGTTGAGCCCTGGATGGTGGCAGAAATCAACACCACGAAGAACACCACGTTGAAGATCAGCTCTGCGCCGGGTAGCCCGAACATCAGAGGAAATATTGCCAGGATAATCGGTACCGAACCGCGCAGTCCGACCCAGGATACCAAGGCTATTTCCGCTTTTTTAAAGCCGAAGAGCGCGAGTATGGGCACCACTGCCAGCGGCCGGGCGACCAGCACCAGAACGGCAGCGATTACCAGCCCCTCAAGCCAGACCTCGAATAATGACGGTGGGTTGATCAGCAGACCGAGTACCACGAACATGGTGATCTGGCTAAGCCAGGCCAACCCGTCATGAAATAGAAAGGTACTGCGCTGGAACACAAAGCGGCTATTGCCGATCACTACCCCGGCAAGGAAGATCGCCAGAAAGCCACTGCCGTTCAGGTTCGCTGCCAGCCCGAACGCGAGCAAGCCACAGGCTGCCACCATTACCGGGTACAGGCCGGAAGCGACAAGGTGGATACGGTTGATGATCTGCACCGATGCCCAGCCCACGCCCAGACCCACCGCAGCGCCCACGCCCATTTGCAGCAGAAACATCTGCAGCAGCCCCACACCGGGCTCCATGTCATTGACCAGTATTTCCAGCAGGCCAACGGTCAGGAAGATGGCCATCGGATCGTTCGAGGCGCTTTCTATTTCCAGGGTCGCCTTCAGGCGTTCGCGAATATGGATGCCTGCATTACGCAGCAGCGAGAATACAGCGGCAGCATCGGTCGAGCCGACGATCGCGCCCAGCAGCAGACCCTCCATGATGGGCAAGTCGAGCACATAAGCGGCTGCCACGCCGGTCACGGCCGCCGTTATCAATACGCCCAGGGTGGCCAGCAGGGATGCCGGCTTCCAGACTTTCTTGATCGACGCCGTAGGCGTTTGCAGCCCACCGTCAAACAGAATAATCGCCAGCGCCAGGGTGCCCAGTGCATGGGCTGCGCCTGGACTATTGAAGCTGACACCGCCGATACCCGCGTCACCGGCGAGCATGCCGATCAGCAGGAACAGCACCAGCACTGGCAGCCCAAGGCGCGCCGAGAGTTTGCTTGAGGCTATGCCAAACAGAATCAGTATCGCAGCCAGTAGAATCAATTGGTCAATCAGGAACATGCGTGGTCTTACCTCGTTGAAAACGGCCGCCACCCACCGGGCTAGAGGGTGGCGGTGCTCGTTAGGGTATCAGGTCCAGCTCTTTTCTGATTTGTTCCGCACTGGGGCGTAACTGGGCGCCGCCGTTACGCATCCGCCGCTGGCCCAGGTAAAACAGAATGGGCGCGGCAATCAGTATTGACGAGCTGGTACCCACGACAATGCCGAACAGCATGGGCAACGCGAAGCTGGCCACGGCTGCGCCGCCGGCTATAGCCATCGGCAGCAAGGCGAGAAAGGTGGTCAGCGAGGTGAACACCGTACGGGTCAGCGTCGAGGTGATGCTCTCGTTGAGCAATTGTAAAAGCGGCTTGTCGGGCGTAAGGCGCAGGTTTTCCCGTACCCGGTCGAATACCACGACCTTGTCATTGATCGAATAACCGATCAATGCCAGCAGGGCGGCCACTGCCGTGAGATTGAACTCGACGCCAGCGAGAACAAAAAAGCCGATGGTCTTGGTCAGATCCAGTGCAATGGTCAGCGTTGCGGCCAGGGCGAAGTGGTACTCAAAGCGGATCCACAGATAAACCAGCATGCCGGCTGCGGCCAGCAGCACTGCCATGATACTGGCCTGGACAAAGTCGCCGCTGACCTTGGGGCCTACCATCTCCACCCTGGGGAAGCTGGCATCTGCGGCCAGTTCGGTAACCGCCTGTTTCAGTGTTTCCACCGGCGCGCCCGAGGCTACCTGTTCAGCTCCCTGCATCGGCAGGCGGACCAGATACTGGCCTGCGTCACCCGACTCCTGGATGGCCGCCTGGCCGAGACCATGTTCCTGCAGGCTGGTGCGCAGCTGCTCTACCGTGGTATCAGGCGCTTGCACTTCCACCAGGGTGCCGCCGGTAAAATCGATGCCATAGTCCAGCCCCGGACCGAAAAACAGCGCTAATGAGCCAACCGAGAGTACCAGGGACAGCATCAGGCCCATCACCCGGCCCCGCATCAGATTCAGACTGCCGCTGGTGAGGTTGTCGAGCCGCTTGATGCCAGATATCACCAACGGGCGTCTGCCCATACGCCGTACGCGCCATTCCATCAGTAACCGGGTCACCGCAATGGCGGTAAACATTGACGTCAGCAAGCCGATCCCTATGGTTACCGCAAAGCCCTTGACCGGGCCGTTTCCGAAAAGGAACAGCAGGCTGACGGCTATCAGCGTAGTGGCGTTGGAGTCCAGAATGGTGCTGTAGGCGCGGTTGAAGCCTTCGCTCATGGCGCCAAAGGCGGACTTGCCGTTACGGGTCTCCTCGCGGATGCGCTCATTGATCAGGATATTGGCATCCACCGCCATGCCGATACTCAGAATGATACCGGCGATGCCGGGCAGGGTGAGTGTGGCACCCAGCAGGCTGAGTATGCCGAAGATCAAGCCGACGTTGATGCTCAGGCCCACGCAGGCGATAAAACCCCAGCGGCCGTACACCGCCAGCATGAAGCCGATAACCAGCAGAGCGCCGAAAACCCCGGTACTGATGCCCATGGCGATCGCGTCACTGCCCAGGTCCGGCCCGACAGTGCGCTCTTCTATGACTTTCAGCGGAGCGGGCAGGGCGCCGGCCCGCAATAGCAGAGCCAGATTGCTGGCCTCACTGGCGCTGAATGCGCCGCTGATTTCACCACTGCCGCCAGCGATTACACCGCGGATCACGGGTGCGGTGATGACCTTCTGATCCAGCACTATGGCCAGCGACCGGCCGATGTTGGCACGGGTCATGTCTCCGAACAGATCGGTCCCCTCGCGGTCCAGCTTGAAATTGACCACCGGTTGGCCGGAGTCGGGATTGAATGCCAACTGGGCATCGCGAATATGCTTGCCCTCCATGGCGACCTGCTCCTCCAGCTCATACGCGGTGCCTTGTGCCTGATCTTCAAGGGTAATGACCTGCCGCGATTTGCCGTTTGCCGCCCAGTGAAAGGTCATTTTTGCGGTCGTACCCAGTAACTGACGTATCTCCTGCGGATTCGCCACACCGGGCATCTGCACCAGAATGCCGTCGGCGCCCTGGCGGGTAATGCTTGGCTCTACCAGCCCGGTTTCATCCAGCCGGCGACGCACCACTTCCAGGCTGCGATCTACTGCATCACTGGTCAGCGCCTCACGGTGCGCGTCAGTCATGTGCAATATCCATTGGTTCTTGTTCTGCGCCTGTTCCAGCTTAAAGCGGGTGCCGGGCTCTCCAGGTTGCGAATTAAGCGACAGGGCAATGCGCTTTAAATCAGGGTTGTCGCGCGTATGTCTGACCGCGATCTGGACTGATTCGATTGAGGCCGCCGGCTGGGTAAAAGCAATGCGCTCCTTGCGCAAGGCGGCGGTCAGATCATTGGCCAACTGCTGGTTATCGTTGCGCAGCAGCTCGCGGGTATCGACCTCCAGCAGCAGATGCGATCCCCCGCGCAGATCCAGGCCAAGCGCCAGGTTGTTATCGGTATACCAGCGGGGTAGTTGTTGTGACACCGAAGTGGGCAGCACATTGGGCAAGGCGCAGAGCAGCCCGAACAGCATTATCAGGCCGTAAAGCACGGCCCGTGAAGACAAAGATTTCATGTGTAATCCTCGACACTAACGTCGTAGTTTCAGAACTTACGGGTGTGGTCAGCTGGGATTACACAGAGGGTGGGGCGCGCGGAGCCTGCTGGAAGAGGTTGCCATGGTAGGAACTGAGAACGGCTCTGGGCGCCATTAGACCAGGAAGGGGTAGTGGCGGATGCAACGTAAAAAGCTGCGTCGCAATGGCTAGCCATTGGGGGTCCGGATCGCCGTCATCACCGAGCAGGTCAGCTGCACGCGGCAGAATACGAGCTGGATCGCTGTTGCCGGCAAAAACAAAGTGCTCGATCTGGCTGACATAACCGGAACCGACTGCCGCCTTGGCGCCGAAGGAAGCCGAGTTGATGCACAGCGCCAATCCCACAAACAGCAGCCACAGCAACGGCAGCCTGGCCAGTGCCGAGACTGGGGCTGGATCACAGGGACCTGGTGTAAGGGCTCTGGACATGCAGGGCATTCCGAATGTTGAGCGGCAAGTGTGGGGGCGACCTGTCAGTTAGTCAACGCTTCTGCCTGTCGTTCAGCTAGCGGGGAGGCTTGATGCCCGGCCGTCAATCGGCTAGAGTCATGACAGATCAATGGAGACGCCCATGCAACTCATGTCAGACCACCACACCATCACCCGCAGTGCTTCACGCACTGGGTCGGTGTGCGCGCTGACGGCAATGGTTGGCGGGTATTTCTATTTTGGGTATTGGTTTAGCCGCATGCGCGCCTGATACCCCAGCAGGCGCCCGGTTCAAGGGTCGCCACCAGCAGTTTCAAAACCCCGGTCGGCTTCCCGCCCGGGGTTTTTTTATGTCCGACAATTTGATGTTTTGCTAACGAGGATTTGATCATGTATGCACCCACTCACAACACCGCTTCATATCGTAACTGGCGATTTACCGGCGCCTTGCGCGCTGACACCCGACCACTGAATCGAACGACACATAGAACACGCTAGTGCTGTGGCGCAGTGAGCGCCACGCGAGGAATCGAGTATGAATGCCACGCTCTCTACCCTGACCAATGCTGTCCACGGACGCCTGATCGACACTGCTCTGGCTGACGCCGCCCTGAGTGAACCGAGCAATCCGCGTCACACCCTACCGCTCCCCAGCCCCGCGCAGTTGCGCCAGCGGCTTCCATGCAGCCCCGCTTTGCACGGGCAAATCGCCGAGCAGCGCGACGCTATTCGCGCAGTACTGAACGGAGACGATGATCGTCTGCTGGTTATTGTCGGGCCTTGTTCCCTGCATGATCCCGACTCGGCCATGGAATACGCACAGCTTCTCGCTGAGTTGGCGCCACAGGTCAGCGATCAGTTGCTGCTGATGATGCGCACTTACGTCGAGAAGCCGCGCACGACGGTGGGCTGGAAGGGCTTGATGTACGATCCGCATCTGGATGGCACTGGCGATATGGCTGAAGGGCTGGCGCTGTCACGGCGTCTGATGCTGTCGGTTGCCGAGCTGGGTTTGCCGGTCGCGACCGAACTGTTGCAGCCAATGGCCGCGGGCTACCTTGACGACCTGCTTGGGTGGGCTGCCATTGGCGCTCGCACCAGCGAGTCGCAGACGCACCGGGAAATGGTCAGTGGTCTGGGTCTGCCGGTCGGCTTCAAAAACGGTACCGACGGCAGCATAAGTATTGCCAGTGACGCGATGCGCTCTGCTGCGCATGGCCACCAACATTTTGGGCTGGATGAGCAGGGTCGTCCGGCAATGGTTCAGACGCGCGGCAATTCCGACACGCATCTGGTGCTCAGGGGCGGCAATGGCGGAGCGAATTATCATCCGCAGGCCGTTGCGGCGGCGCGGCAGATGCTGGTGGGTCAAGGGCTTGAAGCACGTCTAGTAGTGGACTGCAGCCACGCCAATAGTGGCAAGAATCCGCTATTGCAGCCTGAGGTGCTGGCCTCGGTTGTTGAGCAGCGATTGGCGGGTGACACCAGCCTGCGCGGCGTGATGCTCGAAAGTCATCTGTTTGATGGTTGCCAGCCGCTGTCCGGGCAACTGGCGTATGGGGTCTCTATCACTGACGCCTGCCTGGGCTGGAATGCGACTGAGCAAGCCCTGTTGCGCGCGGCTGAGCGTCTGGGCGGGCGCTAACTCTGGCAGGTACGCGGGCGTTATTCCTGCGTACTGGTTGCCATCCATTGCTCGAACTGCTCGGGTGGCAAAGGCCTGGAAACGAAATAGCCTTGCACCTCGTCACAACCAAGGCTATCCAGAAACGCGTAAGTCTGGTGATCTTCCACGCCTTCAGCCACTACGCTGTATCCCAGGTCATGGGCCATGGAGATCATCGCCTTGACCAAGGTGCGGCTGCGCTTTTCTTGCTCTATGCGCTGAATGAAAGAGCGGTCAATCTTGACTACCTGGGCGGGGATTTCCTGCAGATAAGCCAGGCTGCTGTAACCGGTTCCAAAGTCGTCGATCGCCACCCGTATGCCAGCCTTGAGTAGTGCGTCCAGTTGGTTGGAGGCGATGGGGCTGTAATCCACCAGGGCGCTCTCGGTCAGCTCAACTTCAATGGAGGTGACAGGCAGAGCGTGCATGCGCATTTCTTCCAGCAGCCGCTCGACCAGATCAGTCTCTTCCAGATTGGAAGCGGAAATGTTGATCGACATGCACATGGTCAAGCCCTTGGCGTGCCAGCTTGCAGCTTGCTTGATCGCCGAGCGCATTACCCATTCAGTCAGTGGCCTTGCTAATTGGGTCTGTTCAATTATCGGGATAAACTCGGTTGGAGATATATTGCCCCACTCGGGGTGCGTCCAACGTAGCAAGGCTTCGGCACCAACCGTCTCGCTGGAGCGCGTGGAGATGCGCGGCTGATACTCAAGGTGCAATTGCCCTGGCTGTTCCAGGGCACTGCGAAAGTCCACCAGCATCTGAAATCGCCGCTGGTGATCCGCATCCAGCTCCGATGAATACAGGGCGACGCCCTTTTCTGTCAGCCGTGCGTCCAAACAGGCGCTGTGCGCTGTGCGCAAAATATCGATTGAATTCTGCTCCTCGAGCTTGAGCCGGGCAATGCCTACGGCCGGGCGCACCATGACTGCGGCGGCTTCGCCCGTGGTCAGGCGGCG
Source organism: Halopseudomonas laoshanensis (assembly GCF_008365385.1). Taxonomy (GTDB): domain Bacteria; phylum Pseudomonadota; class Gammaproteobacteria; order Pseudomonadales; family Pseudomonadaceae; genus Halopseudomonas; species Halopseudomonas laoshanensis. Next base: position 566,730 of record NZ_QOVF01000001.1, read on the forward strand.
CAGTGCCTCACGCAGGGCCAGGGCTTCGCGCACAACATCTTCGTCACTGTCAGCGATCAATAAGTGCGCAAACTGGCAGGGCCCGAGATGGTAAACCCGTCCGCCTTCGGGCAAGGTATTGCCCAACAGCCGACCGGCTGAGCGGGCCAGCTCTTCAACGTAGGCAGGGCCCATGACGCGCTGCAAGGAACCCATTGAGGCCACGTCTACTACTTCGCTGAAAAGTACATAGACCGAGGTCGGCTGATGATCGCGGCTCATCTCCTGCAGATCGACGGCGAATTGGCTGCGGTTAGGCAGGTCGGTCAGCGGATCAAGCCGGCCGTAGGCCCGTTGCAACTCGATCTGGTCCATGACCATGGCGGCCAGATCCTGGAGCACCGCCAATTCGGCGGCCGTCATGCTGCGGGGTTCATTTCCAAGTACGCATATTGCACCCAACGTATAACCCTCACGGGTTGTCAGCGGTGCGCCGGCATAAAAACGGATGCCGGATTCGACCAGTACGCTGTTCTTGTAACGGGGTGAGGCGAGCAGATCGGGTATGGTCAGGCCGGTGGCCGTCTCGGTCACTTCACTGTCGCAGGCATCGGAGCGGGGAATCTCTGAGCGATCCGTGCCGACGCGCGATTTAAACCACTGGCGCTTTTCATCGGTGAGAGAAATCGCCGCAATCGGCAGGTTGAATAGCTGGCTTGCCATACGGGTAATACGATCGAAGCTATCGCTGGGTACCGTGTCGAGCAAATTCAATTTCTTCAGGGCATAAAGTCTGTCTTGCTCATGCACGCTCATAGCGCTATCTCGAATAAGTTGTGTGAGTCCTTTCGTACTGGCCACTTACTGGCCTTACCGAATTAGTCTGGCGAGCTTAATTCGGTAGTGAAATCAATGTAGCACAGGCTTTAGCCGTGGTTATTGAAAAGTCGCGTCAGATATTCGCAAGACTCCCTATATAGAGCCTGCGAATGGCGATATATAGCAAGGCCTCGGGATATGAAATTTCGCTAGAACTATGATCGTGCGGGCAGGTAGCTGCAATGCGATGCTGCAGATGGTTTGGAGAGCTGACACATTTTGATAAAGTCTGAACCTAAATTACCATTGATCGGTCATGAACAGTTCAACCGACCTTCTTCGTAGTTATCGTCAGGAATAATATGGACAGCAAAGCGCATCTGAGTCCTCTGTTCTCGGCAGAAGACAAATACCGTCTGTTGGTTGATGCGGTGACTGATTACGCCATCTACATGCTTGACCCGCAAGGCATCATCGCCAGTTGGAATACCGGCGCCCAGCGGCTCAAGGGCTATGCTGCGGAAGAGGTTATTGGTCAGCATTTCTCGATGTTCTATTCCGACCTGGATCGTGCTGCTGGCCTGCCGGGTAACGGCCTGGCGATTGCTGTTCAGCAGGGGCGGTTTGCCAATGAGGGCTGGCGGGTGCGCAAGGATGGCACACGCTTCTGGGCGCATGTTGTGCTGGACCCCATCCGCAATGGTGCCGGGGACATAATCGGTTTTGCCAAGGTCACCCGCGATCTCACCGAACGCAAGATGGCCGAACAAGCGCTGCGCAAGAGTGAGGAGCAGCTGCGCTTGCTGGTGCAGGGCGTAACGGATTACGCGATTTATCTGGTCAGTCCGGAGGGGCTGGTTACCAATTGGAACGCTGGCGCCCAAAAGATCAAAGGCTACCGCCCGGAAGAGGTCATAGGCCGGCATTTCTCCTGTTTCTATACGCCTGAAGATGTGGCCAATGGCAAGCCTGAAACCAATCTAGCGCTGGCTGCCCGCGCGGGTAGAGCGGAGGAGGAGGGCTGGCGCATACGTAAAGACGGTACCAGGTTCATGGCCCACGTCATCATTGATGCCATTCGCGAAACGGATGGCACTCTGACCGGTTTTGCCAAGGTCACGCGCGATATCACCGAACGTATGGAGACGCAAAAGGCTCTCGACTATGCGCGCGAGGAGCTGCTGCAGGCGCAGAAGATGGAAGCGGTCGGCCGCCTTACCGGCGGCGTGGCGCACGACTTCAACAACTTCCTGACGATCATCCTGATCAGCCTGAAAATGGCGCGCAAGCGGGTGATGGATTCCCCGGATGTTCTGCGCTTTGTGGACAACGCGATCCAGGGCGCCGAGCGCGGTGCCTCCATGACCCAGCGCATGCTGGCGTTCTCCAGCCGCCAGTCGCTGCAGCTGGAAGTGCTTTCGCTTACAGAGCTGGTGCAGGGCATGCGTGACCTGCTTCAGCGCTCCATCGGACCGCAGGTACGTATTCGCACCCAGACCGCCGTGGCGCTACCTCCAGTACAAGCAGACGCGCATCAACTGGAAACCCTGTTGTTGAATCTGGTACTTAACGCCCGCGATGCGATGCCAGAAGGGGGCGACATCACCATCAGCACGCGCCGACCCCGTCACGAAGAGATACCCGTGGCAGGCCTGGAGGACGAAGACTGGGTGATTCTGGAAGTGGCTGACGTCGGTGAGGGCATGGATACGCAAACCCTGGCACGGGCGACCGAACCCTTTTTCACCACCAAGGGTGTGGGCAAGGGCACTGGTTTAGGCTTGTCCATGGTGCACGGTATTATCGAACAGTTGGGTGGCAAGCTGAAACTGCATAGCGAGCCAGGTCAAGGTACGCGCGCGCAGCTTTGGCTGCCTGTCTATCAGGGTGAGGAGCCAGTGGTTGGTCACGAAGCGATAACACCGTGGGCCGATGCGGCTGTCGCGCTGCGAGTTCTCGCCGTGGACGATGACGCTCTGGTACTGACCAATACCTGCGCACTGCTGGAAGAGATAGGCCATCGGTCATTCTCAGCAGGTTCGGCCGCTGAGGCGCTGGCTTTTCTCGAGCAGGAGACGGTTGATCTGGTGATCACTGATCACGCCATGCCGCTTATGACTGGCAGTCAGCTGGCTGAGCTGCTGCACCAGCGCTATCCAGGCTTGCCGGTGATCCTGGCCACCGGGTATCTGGAAATCGGCCATCAGCAGACAGAGAACACACCTCTGCTGGCCAAACCCTTTGATGAGCAGGATCTGGTTCAGGTAATTTCCCGGGCTGTCCGCCGATCCAAGGGGCAGGGTTAGCTGACCAGGAACACGCGGCGCAAGCTTCAGTCGAACAGGCTGACTTTGCTCCAGTCCTCCTTTATCTGTTTGAGCAACTGGCGTAATCCCGGGCTGCTGTACTTGGCAGCGGGGTCTTCCCAGCGCTTGCGCACGCTGCGGTGCAGCTGCGCTTCGGGTACTCGCACTCTGGAACGACGCATGATGCGGTAGAAGCCTTTGTACTCGTTATGCTTGCTGCCCAGGTGGTTCGGCTGCAATTGGGCTTGCAAATGCGCTTCCAGCTCCAGGCCGGCGCTCTGCGCTTCACGGCAAATCCACAGTCCGGCGTAGTCTCCCAGTGAATGATCCGGATAGCCGCCGCCGATATCGGTATGGACGCCGGCGAACCACACCTGCTTTAAATCAATGCCCGGCTTGAGTGACCAGAGTGCTGGTTCAAAGTCTTCCCGGTTCTCGTCAATGGCCACCGCATGCCGTGCGTGGCAAATGATGCTGCTGGGTTCGGTGTCATGAAACAAATAGCGCGCTGTGCCCAGCGTGCCGAGAAAGGGCGCGGGTATACCCAATGCGCCGACAGTATCGAACACGCCGATAAACTCGATCTGGCTGATATCGGCTACGGCGTAATCTTTCCTGAACTGGCGTGCTTTGACTTCACTCGGGGAGGAGGCTGGACTGCGCTGTCGATACAGCTCGTAGGCTGCATCTATGTGCCCGGCGTGCGCGCGTTTGAGAATGCCGCAGTTGCGAATTAGCCCGCCAAGCGAGCGAACGGTATAGGCTCCGCGGCTGAAGCCGAACAGGAATAATTGGTCGCCGACATCGTAGTTGTGCACGATAAATCGGTAGCAATCCATAATGTTCTTGTCGATGCCCTTGCCAGTCACCCCACCGGTGAGGCGATCGCCCTCGGAACCTACACCCCAGTCGTAAAACACCACCTGCCGGTTACCTTGGGCGTCGGCGGGGGCAACCGCCTGGGCGATGCGCAGGACATGAGTGGGTGTGTCGCTTTCCGGTGATTGCCAGGTTCCGTCGGCACAAATAACGATACGTTTCATCACGTACTCCATGGTCAAGACTGGAGCACAACTGCGGCGGCTGCCTGCACTCGTATGAGTGAACCGTAAGGCAGGCCATATAAGGCGATAACGGTCCTAGGGAGTTTCTCGGGCTGCTGACTTCAGCTGCAACCTGATAAAGGTATAGCGTACTCAGTGGGAAGCTGCAGGTTCAGATAGAGTTCAGCAACTGATCAGTTTTTAGGTAACTCAACGGTAAAAGTGGTTCCAGCGCTTTGCGTCGACTCCACGCTAACCTTGCCATCGTGTGCCATGACCAGTTCTCGGACGATATACAAACCCAGACCGAGATTTTTGTTTGGGTTACCTTTTTCAACATGCTTGCGACTGGAAAGCTCAAAGATATCCTGCTGCTGCGATTCGGGTATGGGTTTGCCCCTGCTGTTGACTGTGAGTACCACCTGGTCTTTACGGGCTTCACAGCCGACGACGATATCGCCCTGCGGATCCCCATGCTGCAGGGCATTGCTAATCAGGTTTTGACAGATCTGGCCGATACGGCTGGCGTCCCAGTGACCGCTGCAATCGCCATTAACCACGTGTTCAAATCTGTGATCCTGGTGTGCGGAGCGAAACTCATCAACCAACTGACGAGTAATTTCAGCCAGATCTGCCGGGCCACGGTGAATGATCAAGCCCTCACCAATGCGGCTTTCGGTGAAATCCATCAGATCGTCGAGCATTTCTTTCATGCGCTGAACACTGGCTATCATGATTGAGCCCAACTGGTTCAAACTCTTGTCGGCGTCTTCCATATTCTTCAGCTTGGCAGCGCCAAAACTGAGCACCTGCAAAGGCGAGCGGAGATCGTGCCCGAGCATCCCGACGAAAATATCGGAGTTCTCGGTTACTGCCTCCGAGTAACGGCCAACCGATTCAGCCAACGCTTGATCTATGGATTCATTGAATCGAATCAAATCCTCCAGCTCATCGGGATTATCCGGTTCGCTCAATGCTTCACCCTTGATCCACAGGCGCAATACACTGGCCCGCAAAGCCCGGTATTCTGCGACCAGGAGACGAATGGAGAAGCCCGCTCCCAGGCGCTCATCGGCATGTACCTCGGCAGGCGTATCCGTATCGGAAGTGGGGCTATTGCCCTGGGACTTGGATTCGCGTTCCGATTCGGTCTGCGCCGTAGCCATATCACGAACGATATTATTCAGCAGATCCTTCGCATGGTCACGAAGCTCGACTACCTGCAGGTCCCCACCGGTCGGCTGGTTTGCGCGGGCAAAATCCTCCCATTCCTTGAGGATAGCTTCCATATTGGCGGAAATGAACTTATGTAATCTCATGGCTTCGCTGCTCTACGCGGATCTGATCTTTAGAACATGTTAGACCGCAGTGTGAAGACCTGTTTGCCGACACAGGGAGGGGCTCAGTCGAATGCTGTGCTGACCGGAGGACTTATGACTATACGGAGGGGGGCGCCCCAACACCAGCGCCCCCGGCAAAGCTTACTTCAGTTCCTTGGCAAACCGCCCAACCGCATTAACCACCTGTTTGGCACCCTTCTGAATTTCAACGATCACCGTCCCCGCCTGACCCGCCAGCGCCAGGCCCTGAGCTGCTTGCTCACGGCTACGGGCCATGCCGTGGACGGCGTCTTCGGCCAGCGACTGATTCTTCTCCACCACCTGGATGATCTCCTCGGTAGCCTTACTGGTGCGACCTGCCAACTGCCGTACTTCATCCGCTACCACCGCGAAGCCTCGGCCTTGTTCACCCGCCCGGGCAGCCTCAATGGCCGCGTTCAGAGCCAGCAGGTTGGTTTGCGCGGCAATACCGCTAATGGTCTGAACGATTGAACTGATCAACAGGGATTGTTTGCCCAGTGCTTCGATACCCTGAGTGGCTGATTCCACTTCGCGCGCGACATGCTCCATGGTTTCGACGGTATCCTGAACGACGCAAGCGCCCCGTTCCGCGCTCACGTCCGTCTGCAGCGAAATATCGTAGGCAACGCCTGCGGCTTCCCTGACTTCAGCCTCCCGCTCTACCTGATCACTGACCACACTGGCGAACTTGACCACCTTGTACAGCGTGCCTTCGGTGTCATACACCGGGTTATAGCTGGCCTCCAGCCAGACATCGCGGCCCATGCTGTCGATTCGCTGGAAGCGATTACTGACGTACTCGCCTCGATTGAGCGTTTGCCAGAAGCTTTTGTATTCTGGCGAAGCAGTCGTTTCGGGGGTACAGAAAAGACTATGGTGCTTGCCGACGATCTGCTCCTTCGAATAGCCCATGGCTTGCAGGAATTGCTTGTTGGCGCTGATTACCTTGCCGTCCAGGCTGAACTGGATAACGGCGGTAGAGCGCATCAGTGCATCAATGAATTGCTGATTTTCCTTCGCCGCCTGAATGCTTTGGGTCACGTCGCGGGCAACGCCCTTGATGCTCAGCAACTCACCCCGGTGATCCTTCAACGGGTACCAGTTGACGCGTAGCCAAACCAGGCTGCCATTGCTGCGCAAGTACCGGTAGTCATCTGAAATCGGCTGGAATTTGCCGACGGCGGCCCTGAAGTTATGAAAGCAGGGCAGTTTGCTCACGTAGCTGGGCACCACCTCCGCCATGGGGCGGCCTTGCAACTGCGCCGGAGTGTAGTCCAGCGCCTGGGCAAATTTCTGATTGACCACCGCTATTTTGAAATCCTTATCCAGCTCGATATACATCTCGTCAGACGCGAGCATGTCTGCCAACTGACGCAAAAGATGCAGTTCCTGATCCTGTTCCTTGAGCTTGGCTTTCAAATGGTGGTTAAACATGGCGATGTCCGTAGGGGAAGGTGCTCTGTTATCGGCCATCCCGAGATGTTCTTTACCCGCGAAAGATGGAAGTTTTTAATTCACGCCAGTTCAGGAGTGGTGTAGTTGTTTCAAAAAATTAATAACTATAGGCAATTGGCATGTGCAATGTGCTGCAGCTGAGTAATAAAGCTGATTCAGGGCCATCGGTTGTCGGGCCGGTTGTCATTTAAATCAGGGTGAACTTTTTATATTGCATACTTTCTATTGTGTACGCTTCTTAAATATAAAAGGTGACTCATGAAAGATCTCAAACTATCCAAAGTACTTTTCGCCTCTGCTTTTACCATTGCACTGGGAGCTGCTGCGCCCCTGGCTGTTGCAGGTGATCATGACAAGCACGATGCGGACGGCACTCATCACGAAATGGACAAGAAAGATCACAAGGCCGGCCATGGTGATGACGCCACTGGCAACCCCGGCGCACCTGGTAGCGATGGCACCGGAACAACCAGTGCAGGGTCCGAAGCCCCTAATGCTCCTGCCCATGTTCCCGGCGGTACCAATCCGGATGATGCTCCCGAGTCCGATCGCGACGTAGAGTAACTCTACCTCGACACTCTGCCCCGATGTTGGCAGATTGCCGTTTGCTTGAAATTGTTATCTGGTTACTAGCAAGCAGCAGTAATAAGGTCCGGGTCTATATCGCTATATCGATATAGACCCGGACTTTTTTGTTTAAATATTTTGTTAACTGAATTGATGACAAGTTACGGCTATATGAGTATGGATATTTATGTAACTTGATATGAAAAGAGTGGGCGCTTTGTTACAAGGTTTCGCGCATCAATTCGATATAGCGCTGCGCGCCCAAACCCAGTGACCGGTCCTTGACCCAAACCATATCCACCCATAGCCACAGCTCGTTGGTCATATTTTCGAAGCGGATCTCCAGCAGGCTGCCGGCTGCCAACAAAGGGTGGATCAAGGTTCGCGGCAACCAGGCCCAGCCGAGGCCGGCCTGCACCAAGCTGAGGGTGGCGAGGTGACTGTCGGTTAGCCAGATCTGTCTTGAGCGCACCATGCGTGGATCGGATTCCGTTACGTCGCCGCTGGCTACCACAATCTGCCGCATGTCCATCAGTTGTTCTTCCCGGATCGGTGCACTGCCTTCAATCATTGCGGGATAATCAGGTCCCACCACCGCGACCAACAGCTCGCTGCCGAACTCCTCGAAGCGCTCACGCTCGTCAATGGCGGGGCGTTCAAATACCAGAGCGATCTGTACCGAGCCTTCGTGCAGCAGCCTTAGCGCATCTGCCTGTGGTTCGGAGCGGATTTCAAGTTCCAATGTAGGGAATTCACTGGCCAGCGCCGCGAGAGGACCATTCCAAGCCGCAGAGAGCAGTTCGGGGGCAACGGCTAGTGTCAGCCGCTTCTCCAGCCCCTGATGAATTTGCAGTGCTTGTGTCTGCAGTTCCAGCAACTGGCGTTGGACCTGCCTGGCCTTGGGCTCCAGGGCGAGCGCTGCCGTGGTCGGCAGGGCTTCACGCGCTGAGCGATCAAACAGCTGTAGATCCAGCTCGGCCTCGAGCTGGGAAATGCTCATGCTGATCGCCGAGGGAACGCGCTTGAGCTTGCGCGCTGCGGCAGAGAAAGAACCGCAATCCAATACTTCGAGAAAAACTTTGACGGTTTCGCTGGTGAATGCCATGGCTTGTCAGATTTATTGATAGGAGGTTTCTTTTTCTATCAGAAGTTAGCACTTATATTCCAGCCCTTTACTCAGTAAAGCTGAGAAATTGATTAGCAGGGGCTGTCATCATGCAGGGGATCAAACGCAAGCTGGTGTATGTGACGCTATATGAAGTAATCGCTACGGCCATTATTACGCTGATACTGCTGTTGATGGGGCATGCGATTCTGGACGCGGGTGTCGCCTCGGGCATGACTTCTGCGATTGCCGTGAGCTGGAATCTGGCCTGGAATAGCCTGTTCGAAAGCTGGGAGGCGCGGCAGCCGGAGCGTGGCCGCAATATCAAAAGGCGCATCATGCATGCGCTGGGTTTTGAATTCGGTCTGCTGGCGATTCTGGTGCCGGTGATGGCCTGGTGGTTGGAAATCTCGCTGTGGCATGCCTTTGTGCTGGACATGGGACTGCTGATATTTTTTGTGTTCTATACCTTTGTGTTCAGCCTGGCCTTTGACAAAATATTCGGATTACCTTTGTCGGCTCAACCTGTCATGGTCGAATCCCAGGCTTGAAGCCGCCAATGGAAGTGATCTGCGAGAAGGGTCCACTGGTTTCAACCCTTCTCGCGGTAGAGACACTTGCAAGTCTCTTTTCTTCCGTGCGGCTGCCTGGCAGCTTACTTCTGTGCAGCTTTCAGCTTCTTTTGCTTGGCCGCCATTTGCTCGCCCAGCTCGTTCAACTGATCCTTGCTGAGTAATTTGTTCGCTTCCTTGAACATTTCCTCTTCCTCTTCCTCGATATGGTGCTCCAGCAGTTCCTTGAGCACTTTGATACGCCCTGAAAACTGGAGAGAGCCTGGGTCGGTCGCAAGCAAGTCAGGCAGCACTAATTTCTCCACCGCGCGGTGCTCCTCGACGGCTTCGTGATACATCTTGGCTTGTTCCTTGCCACCAGCCTTTTTGTAAGCCGGATAGAAATCTTCTTCCTCGAGTGAGGTGTGTACACTCAGCTCAGCCTGGATCTGCGCGAGCAGGTCGGTACGGGTTTTTACCGCACGTTCGGTTGTGCTGGTAATCTCATCCAGCAGCTTCAGGACTTTCTTGTGGTCGTCTTTGAGCAGTTCGATCGCATTCATTATGTCGTCCTCATCAGGTGCTTTAATCACGGTTGCAACCAGGGCTTCTTTCAAGAGGCCTCTCTTTCGCAGGCAACATGCTGAGCTCGCCATTAGCGCGGGGGCTCTTGCCCTCACTCAATTCATGTTGTCTGCTACAGATAGAATGGGTGACACGCGAATAGTTCAGGGAATAAACGCCGCAGCGCTTTCTTCAGGTGGTGAGCTAGGTGCTGAACTGCTTAGGGAGCCTGAGGACTAATACAAGGTATCCTGCTGTCGGCCAGGCAATTCGTCATCGTATCGCTTGGCGTCCACGGAGCCGTTCGACAGCGCCGCCAGGATGGTTCCGGCGCTGGGCAGGGTGGCAGCGGGTTGAGTCGCCTGTTCATCCCATAACCGGGATCGTTTGATAGCCCTGGCGCATTGGAAGAACACCTTCTCGACCTCGATCACCAACACGCATTTCGGCGGTTTACCCTTCACTGCAAAGCGCTCCATCAATTCAGGTTCAACTGTGATGGTGGCCCGGCCGTTCACCCGCAGCGTCTCGCCCACGCCAGGTATCATAAAAAACAGCGCGACCCTGGGGTCGGTAAGCAGATTGCGCAAACTGTCTACGCGGTTATTGCCCCGGCGCTCAGGCAGCAGCAAGGTCTTCTCGTCCTGCACCTGCACAAACCCAGGTGCGTCGCCGCGCGGTGATGCGTCCAGCCCGCCATCACCACTGGTGGCCAACACGGCAAAGGGTGAGGCCTGAATCAGCGCTTGATACAGCGGGTGGATGAAGTCGATTTCCTTCTTTTGCGACACCTCGGCGACGTCGCCGTAGAGAGCAGCAAGTTGGTCGGCGTTGTTGATGACGTGCTTGGGGTCTAGCATTGCGGCTCCCGCTTGGCAGGTGGTGGCAAGCCTAACCTTATCTCTGGAAGGCAATTTTTGCACACTGCTGTGGTTATTCCTCAGTGAAGCGGCTCGGTAGGCAGCTACCCCGACGCGCCTTACCTACCTGCTACCGCCGGATCATCGGGATTCTGCTCACGCAATTGCTCCATTAACATCCTCGCCTCTTGTGAATCCTGCCCACCTAGATAACTTACCAATGCCAGGCGCAGTTGGCGGTTGGCAGGGTCGGCAGCGAGTTGCTGTCTGAGCAATTCACGAGCCTGCTCGGGCTCGCCGCTGTCGTGCAGGGCGATGGCCAGTACGTAGGCGTAGTCGGGGTTGTTGGGTGCCAATTGGTGGGCTTGGGTGAAGGCGGGCAGGGCGTCTGCCAGCTTGCCCTGGCGGACCAGCGCCATACCCAGTGCATGCTGCAGGCTGGCTTCCCCTGGATGAGCTTTGAGCGCTTTGTGCAAGATGGCCAGGCCGACCTGGGGTAGGCGGAAGTATTGCTCCTGCCACTGGGCTTGCATGATCACGGCGGGGAAAAAGGCCGAATCACGCTCCAGTGCCGCACGCAAGGCAGCTTCAACCCGATCTTCACGGCCGCTCAGTTGATAGAGCATGGCTAAATTGAAGTGGGCGTCAGCACGCTCAAGGAGGTTATTTTGTACCTGCTCGTATTCAGCCTGCAGCGTCGGCCAGGTGGTCAGCCCGGATTTGGTTTGCGCCGATAGTTGCGCCAGTTGCCAGGCGACAGCGAGGCGAACTGCGCGTACAGGATCGGATGCCAGGGGCGCTAGCAAGTCTGCGAGTTGGGTTTCACTGGCCAGAGCCGGCAAGCTGTTGGCCGCGGCGACCCGCACGCTGGGATCAGCATGCTGAAGCGCACTGGCTAATTGCTGCAGCGCGGCGAGTGACGGATAGCGAGGCAGTTCGCTGATCAGGGTGGCGACTCTGATGGCGGGCTGATCGTCACGGGCCAGTTGTCTGTTCAGCGCAGCTGCGGCGCCGGGTTCGCCATCGCGTGCCGCTGACAGATCCTGCGCGTAACCGCCATCGCGTGGTTCCGCGTCAGGGTATTGCGCCAGATACTGGGCAACCAGCTCTGCCGGCTCAACTTGCTGATGGCAACCCAGACAAGCGTCGGAATGCCCCAGTTCCAGCGCCTGAGCCGGGTTGGGTGAAGTAAAGCTGTGGTCATGCCGCAGATCGTTGGTCATATACAACTTGCCGGGCATATGGCAGTTGATACATTGCGCGCCGGCTGAGCCATTGGGGTGATGGTGGTGGGCTGGCGAATCATAGTCTTTTGCTTGCAGGCCGCTGCCGTCAATCGCCGCGCGAATGGGCTGCGCATTGCCGTTGTGACACTGCGTGCACACGCCATTGCCTGACGCGCGCAGTTCGCCGCTGTGCGGGTTGTGGCAATCGGAACAGGCCACGCCGGCGGCGTGCATCTTGCTCTGCTTGAAGGAGCCATATTCGAAAACCTCGTCCTTGATCTTGCCGTCTACTTCATACAGATCCGCGCTGAGAATACTTGGCAGAAAGTCGTCCATCAGCGCGTTGCTGTGCTGGTAGCCGTCGTCCAGTGGCGCACGGCGGCTATGGCAGCGCGCGCAGACTTCCACTTCTGCAGTGGGGGCGATACTCGGGTTGGCGCTGAAGCCCTTCGAGTTGTTGTGTTGTTCCGGCTTGGATGCCGAATGGTTTTCAGCCCAGGTCAGGTGGCCAGAAGCAGGGCCGTGACAGCTTTGGCAGCCGACGCCGGGCGCTTGCCAGCGGCTGGCGAAGCTATCTGTGGCGGCATTGTAATTGCGCTGGAAGTCAGTGGCGTGGCACTCGATACACATAAAATTGGCGTTCTGCACGGCACCAGTCCAATGCAGAGGGCTGTGGTGATCCACGGCCTGGTCCTGATACAGATGAAACCAGGCCTGTTGCTGGGTATCCCAGGCCATGCCGTGGGCCTGCAAACGCCCACCGGGCATCTCCAGCAGGTATTGCTGTAGCGGCTCCAGACCGAAGGTGTAAGCCACCTTGAAATCGGCCGATTGGCCGTCGGCACCAGGGGTCCGAATCACCAGCGCGTCGTCCTGACCCAGGAACAGATGGCTTTCGGTATCCGTATCGATCTGTTGTCCGCTGAAATCCCCAAGTACTGTTTGCTCAGTGGCAGGCTGCATGGCCAACTGGTGGTGGGAACCCTGCCAGTCGGCAAAGGCGGCGGTGTGGCAGCCTTGGCATTGGCTTTCTTCCACCCAATGTGGCGTGGCTATATTGGCTGCGGGCCCGGGCGTGGACGCGCTGGGCAACTGAGCAGCCCACCAGGTGGTACCCACTGCGGCAATTACCAGCAACGCGAGCAGCCAGATCCAATGTCTGTTCATGATCGCGCCTTCATGCCAGCTTCCATCAGGCAGTGGGCCCTGTTAGGAATGCGCCGGTCATCACAACGGACAGGGGCCGAGATTGGCGCTGATGATGTCGCGGTCAAGGTCATCGGTAGAGCCGTCGATATTGAAATCATAGGTGCTGGAACCGCCCCAGCGCGCCTGCACGGCGGCCTGCGTGCTCAGATCCAGATCATCCACTGCACCATCACCATTTCCATCACCGGGGCAGCTGATCTGTGAAGCAAGCACGCTATTGAGCTCGGCTCGCAGCAGATCCAGATTGCGCTGCTTTTGCGGATTCAAACCCTGGGTCGTCAGATTACGGTTGGCCTTGTCAATCTGGGGTAGCCTCGGATTCTGATCAATGGCGTAGAACTCTTCAGTGACTACTTCGACACCGTCGTCGAGGGTGATGTCGTAATCCAGCGCCTGATTGCGTACCAGTTTGAAATCGTCATTGCGCACTGCCTGAGTAGTGGTCGGGTTCATGACTATGCGGTTGCGCTCGTAATTGGCTGGGTCGTCATCATAAATCGCCTGGTTAACTTCCCAGCATTGGGTCAGTTCGCCCCTGAGTACCGCTGGATCGTCAGCCCCAATACCCCACCAGACCCCAGCGTTATCTTCACATACGTTTTTGCTCACCGGAGTGTGAGAGCAGAAGTTGCCATAGAACACGCATGGACCATTACGGCCGCCATTGAGCTGAAGATTCAGCCCGCCCTGGGTGAAGTTATAGTCGCGCAGGCTCTCCTGATCCGGGGTGCTGAGGTAGGGCTGCATACTGACCGAGTCGACGCCCCGCGGCACCGCGGCGGGCACATCAATACCGGCCGTTTCGCCAAATAGCTGAAATACGTCCGCAGCGTTAATCATATGCTCTACGGCACGGCCAGGTGCTTCGACCATAGGCCCGGCGACGATTAACGGCACCCAGACCCCGGTCTGATACGCCGTGCCCTTGGCGCGATTCGGATCAAAGGGCGCTTTGACCAGATTGCCGAAACTGCCGTTATCGCCTACGACCACCACCATGGTGTCGCTGGCAGCCGGATCGTAGATCAGCGAACCATCGGACTGCGCCTGGGCTATACCGGTTTCCACCAGCAGCCGCCCCAGTTCGGTATCCATGGCCTCGATCATCGCATCGGACAACCGCCGTTGATTGGGCAGATTGGCGCAGTTGCTGTTCAACTCGGCATTGATGCCCGATGGCAGCAGTTCGGCAGGGGGCTGTTGTAGTGGCTTGTGCACCGAGCTGAAACTCAGGGTGGTCATCCACGGGCCTGGTTGGCTCTTGCGTGCGTTGATCCATTCGATGGCCGCGTTCACTTCGATGGTTGAGCGCCAGCCGCGCCCGCGTATGTCACTCAAGGGCGCCTCAAGTACCTCGCCTGCTGCGTTAACTACCAAAGGCGATACGTAATGCGCGTTCACCTGGTCGAAGTTGACCTGTGGCGGGGTTTCGCTTTGGCAGATATCGTCAGGAACCAAGACCCCACCCCGGGAAACGCATTGCAGCCCGGCCGAATCACCCAGCGCACTGGCACCGACAATTTCCGTACACTGGCTGCCGTTCGACGTGGGTACATAGCAGGCGCCGCTGTAGGCTCCATTGGTCTGGGTTTCATCCGGGATGTATCCGCAACTGTGCGTCCCAACTGCGGCGACACCACCGGCAGTGGTATCGATGGAGCCAGGCTCGCCGCTGATCCAACCGTAAAAGTTATTCCAGCCAATTTGCGCCGGCGTGCCGTTGCCGGCTTCGTTGTTCTCTGCCTGGGCCAGGTGAAACTTGCCGAACATCGCGCTGGTGTAACCGGCAGGTTCCAGCAGTTTGGCCGCAGTGATCTGTTCTGGGTCAGTCTGCGAGTTGGCCAAATCGTTAGGGCCGATCGCCTGATAGATGTTGGTACGAAGTGGATAGCGCCCGGTCATCAGCACGGAGCGCCCGGGGGAGCATTCAGGCATCGACCAGGTATTGCGAAAGCGCACTCCGGCGTCCGCTATGGCGCCGATGGTAGGCATGCTGGGCGGTTCTGCACCGCCGTAGCCAAAGGCACTGAGCTGATCAATGCCCACGTCATCCATGATCACGAATAGAATATTCGGTGTCGGGTTCTCAGTGACGGGTGGGGGATCCTCAGCATTTGAGTCAGAGCCGAATCGGCAGGAGGCAAGCACAAAAAAAGTCATCACCAACAACACTTTGGCGCCGTGCGGAGTTTTCAAAGGTAACCCTTCTTATTATGGAGCGTTATTTATGGCCGGAGTATCGGGCCATCAAGCGCTGCGCGCAAGCTAAGGTTAGGAGGCGGCAGCTAGTGTTATGGATAGACCGCTGGAGCTCATCCGGGTTGTGCTTCAGCTATAAAGGGCGTCTCGACGCACAGCCGATTGCGCCCGCTGTGCTTGGCCTGGTACAGCGCCTTGTCCGCGCGGTTGAGCGCGGCTTCGACGCCCTCATTGCCTACCATGACCTCAGCGATGCCAATACTCACAGTAGAATGCACCAGGTCATTGTCGTTGACTCTCACCTCCAAGGCTTGCACGGCTGCGCGCAGGCGTTCTGCGCAGCGGTTGGCCTCTTGCAGATCCGCCTCCGGTAGCAGAACGACAAATTCCTCACCACCAAAGCGCGCCAGCAGATCCTTTGTACGACTGTGTGTTTTCAGTGTTTGCGCAATGCTGACGAGGACTTGATCCCCGCAGCTGTGCCCATACTGGTCGTTCACCTGTTTGAAGTGATCAATGTCGACTACCAGCACAGCCAGCGGCGTACCCCGATTCTTAGCCAGCTCCAGCAGATAGTCCGCCTCGGAAAAGAAGAACCGGCGGTTGTAAAGCTTGGTGAGCGGGTCGGTGGCAGCCTGCTTTTTCAGCTCCTCTTGGGACGCGCGGATATCTTCCAGAATCTTGATGCGGTGGGAGATGATAAACGCCAGGGTCAGGGCCTCAAGTACGATGCCGATACCCACCCCGTGGCTGCTGAGATAGGAGTGGGCAATAATCCCCTTATAAAACAGCACCGCGATACCGTTGAACAGCACAAAGAAACTGTGGCCGATCAGAAAGTACACAACCAAGGGGTTGCCCTTGCGGTACAACGAAATGCTGACAGAGAAGGTCACCACCATCATCAGCGCGGCCAGGCTACTGGCGGGCTTGAGCGCTGCTGAAATATCAAACAGACCCCAGATCAGAGTGCCGCAGAGCAGCGCAAGCAGGGCCTGCAGCACGCGGTGCTCGGTAGGGTAAAAGCGCTTGGTCTCGAACACCGCCATCATGAACAGCATCAGAAAGATCGGCATGGTGATCAACGAGATATTCAGCTTGAACACCCCGCTGCCATAGACATCGAAGGTGCTGGCGATCAACCCGTAGGACAGCGCAATCCACACCAGCCCGGAGATCAGGTAGAACGAGTAGAAGATGTTCTCTTTCTTGCTGGTAGCGAAATACAGCAAGCCGTTATAAACCACCAGTGCGAGCATCATGCCCACCAGCAGAGCAATGTCGGTTTTGATGCTGATCAGCGCGCGCCTGGAGGTTTGTTCATCCAGTACCTCGACGGCGAACCATTGATGCGAATAGGCATGGCTGCGCAGGTACAAGGTAGTGGACTGGGCGGCGGGGATCGTCAGAGGGTACACGGCGGTGCCGCGGTACATCAGCGGATCATCATCGATCTCTTCCATATCGAGCGACTGCTGATCCACCAGCCGGCCATCGCGTTCCTGATAAAAGTCGACCGAGCGCACATGATAAGCGTGGGGCAGGTGCACAAACAGCTGTTGCTGCTCACCGGTGGCATTGTCCAGAATCACCTTGAACCAGGTCACCCTGGCACTGGTGCCAAGTGTGGTTTTACTGTTGGTGGGGGTAAAGGGCAGGGCGGTGATGTCTTGGTAAGTCAGCGCTTGAGAGTCATCGATGAAGTAGCCCATGCTGAAATCAGTCAGCGAGACCGGCGTTTTTGTAACGTCGACTCTGGGCTCGGCCCCCGCAACGCTCGCGTTGATCATGAGGAGCGATAGTAATATCAGCTTCTTGAGTAATTCCATCTACGATTGCCTGTTTCGCTCGTGAGTGCACTGCAAGGCAACCTTCAGGCTGCTGCATTCCGTTGCGTTCTAGGGTGAATATACTCCATGTCGGCGGTACAAGCCCAGCTTAGAGCGGAACGATATCTGCCTGGGCAGGTCTTTAAAGTACAGCCAACAAAGGAGTAGTCGCATGTTGAAATTTCTAGGCAGCACCATTGGTATCATTTTTTTGATCGGTCTGGCCGTTGTAATCGGCTTTTTCATGCTGATCTTCTGATCAATTCGCAGCCGCCGGCTCAGCGCCTGTTGAGCCGAATGGCTGGGACTGATGATGGCCTATGGCCTTCTGTCGGAAAGTCGATGCATATTTACAATATGTCAGACATTGGCGATACCGCGAATAGTAGCCTGAGGTAGACTTCTCGCTTGGAAAACTGTTCTGCCGTGCGATGTATTGCTGTGCACGCCCGTGTAGTACCTCAGTTGATCAGAATCCTTCCACGACCTGAGATTTTATGCTGACGGGTAGTTACGACCTTTTCATGGTCTTCATTTCTTTCTGCGTGGCAGTTCTTGCCTCGTACACCGCACTGGATCTTTCCGGCCGCGTTGCCACATCAAAAAAGAATGCTGTGCCCTTCTGGATATGCGGGGGCGCGCTGGCGATGGGCATTGGTATCTGGTCTATGCACTTCGTCGGTATGTTGGCGTTCAGCCTGCCGATCCCCATGGGTTACGACCTGACCATCACTTTGCTGTCGCTGGCCTTGGCCATTATTGCGTCGGGCTTCGCCCTGTGGATGGTGGCGCAGCCGGAGATGCCCTGGACACATCTGCTGATTGGTGCCGTGGCTCTGGGCGCGGGCATCGCCGCGATGCATTACCTGGGTATGTACGCACTACTGATGCAGCCGGGCATTGTCTATGACCCCTTGCTGGTGGGCTTGTCGCTGGTAATCGCGGTCATTGCGTCGGCATCCGCGTTGCTGATTGCCTTCCGCTTGCGCAGAAACACGGCCTATGTGAAAGCCTGGCGTATGGGTGCATCGCTGGTCATGGGCGGCGCCATCATCGGTATGCACTACACCGGCATGGCCGCGGCAGGCTTCCCGGAGGGCAGCTTCTGCGCTGCGGCGATTGACGGGCTGGACAACAACTGGCTGGCCAGCCTGGTCATTGTAGTCACGCTCGCGGTGCTCGGCATCGCGCTGCTGACCTCGGTGCTGGACGCAAAAATGGAACTCCGCACCGACGCGCTGAGTAGCTCCCTGGCGGAAGCCAACAAGGAACTGACACACCTGGCCCTGCATGACAATCTGACCAAACTGCCCAACCGCCTGTTGCTGGAAGACCGTATTGAGCAGAGCATGCAGAAGGTCAAGCGCAACGGCGGTATTTTCACCCTGATGTTTCTCGATCTGGATGGCTTCAAGCCGATCAATGACGCCTTTGGCCATCACGTGGGTGACAAGCTCCTGGAGCAGGTCGGACAACGGCTAACCCAACGTTTGCGCGCTACCGATACCTTGGCGCGGGTCGGCGGCGACGAGTTTGTATTGTTGGCGGAAGTGGATAACGCCACCGATGCATCCAACATCGCCAAACAGATTATTGACCTGGTCAATCAGCCGTTTCAGGTTGGCGAGCAGGAACTGCGGGTATCCACCAGCCTGGGCATCGTGATGTATCCGGCGGATGGCGCGGACCAACAAGAGCTGCTGATGAACGCCGACGCTGCCATGTATCACGCCAAAGCCAGTGGCAAGAACGACTTCAGCTTCTTCAACACCACCATGAACGCCGGCGCTCTGGCGCAGTTGAACCTGCTGCAGGATCTGCGCCGCGCCCTTCAGCAAGACGAATTTGTACTTTATTACCAGCCTAAATTTGCCGCCAATGGGGGACAGATCGTAGGGGCTGAAGCGCTGATACGCTGGCGCCATCCCACCCGAGGCTTACTGGCGCCTGGCGCGTTTATCGGGCTGGCCGAGAAGTCCGGCCTGATTGTTGAAATCGACAGCTGGGTGCTGAAACAAGCTTGTCAGCAAATGGGCGAATGGTACGCCGAAGGCTATCTCGACTGGTGCGTAGCGGTGAACGTCTCGGCATTGCAATTATCCCAGCCGCGCTTCGTCGACAGCGTGCAAGCAGCCCTTGAGCAAAACGCCCTGCCTGCGAAACACCTGATCATCGAAATCACCGAAACCATGGCCATGAATGACGTCGATGCCAGCATCAAGGTGTTGGAGCGTCTCGCCAATATTGGGGTAGGTGTCTCGATTGATGATTTTGGTTCTGGTCATTCCAGCCTGTTGTATCTGAAAAATCTGCCGGTCAACGAACTGAAGATCGACCGCGGTTTCGTCAATGAGCTGCAACACGGCGCCGCGGATGAAGCGATTATTTCTGCCATTGTCGATTTGGGTCAGGCGCTAGGGCTACGCATTGTCGCTGAAGGGGTGGAGACGGCAGAACAGCAAGCATTCCTCTCAAGTATGAAGTGCGACGTGCTGCAGGGCTTTTTGTTAGGGCACCCGCTCCCTGCTGAAGACTTTATTGGCAAATTGGCTGAAAAGCGCACTGCCAGCTAAAGCATTCGGACCGCCGCGGCGCCCCGGATGCTTGTCAGCAAAATCGCATTCAACTTTCAATTTCCAACTTCAGCCAGCCTGTACCGCATCGGCCTGTTTCAATTGCTTGTGCTGGTCTTCGTTACTGCCATGCTTCCAGTAGCTGGAAATATACAGATCAGCCCGGTCTACCTGACGCTCCTCGCGAAAATACTGGCGCAGGGCGCGCATGCCGGTGAACTCGCAAGCCGCCCACACATTGACTCGGCCGTCTGGCCAGGGCAATTGGCGCATACGCTCGGCCAATGCCTCAGGGCGGTGGCCGGGCTCAGGGTTGATAAGCCAGATCAGTTCCATCCCCGCGGGCGCGTTGAGCTGTTGAATGTCCGCCTGGTCGATTACCTCAAGTATGGCGGTGCCCCGAGCGTCGGCGGGTAGAGCTTCAATATTGACGCTGATCGCGGGTAACGCCGTCATGTCGCCAGCCAGCACAAAGTAGTCCGCACTGTGGTCGAGCGGCTTTTTCGCGCCAGGGCCGCCAACCAGGATGCTGTCGCCGGTCTGGCAATGCGCCGCCCAATGCGAGGCCGGCCCACCATCGCCGTGCAACACAAAGTCCACGTCGATCTCGCCAACGCGTTGCTCGCGGATCGTATAGGTGCGCATCAGCGGTTTGTTTTCTGGACCTGCGTCGAACATCAGCTTGATGTAGCCGCCTGCCTGGTCTTCGGGAAAGTCCAGCATGCCGTCGCCGCCGAGAGTGACGCGCAGCATGTTCGGGGTAACGTTGTGCTTGCTAATGACGTGCAGATTACGGGGTAAAGCGCGTGCCATGGATGTTCCTCGGACGAGTGTCGTCCCGTTTTCGGTCATATGCCAGGCGATACGGAAGGCTGCTTGGCCTCTGTTGGGCGCAAGTCAGGACGCCATATTAACGCAAAAGAGGAGCCTGGATCGATTGCCGATTTGCGACTCAAGGCGATTTCGCAGCAACAGGCTGTTGCAATGATGCGGGTGCCGCCAGACGTCGGTATGCGCATAATGCCGCCTTTGATCAGCAGGGGTGTGGGCTATGTCCGGCAGCAATCAGTGGAGCGGTGCAGATGCGTCCCGCATCATCGAAATGGCCTGGGAAGACCGCACCCCGTTTGAAGCGATTGAAGCCCTGTACGGGTTGAGTGAGCCGGCGGTAATTCAACTGATGCGCAAGCAACTCAAGCCCGGCTCCTTCCGCTTGTGGCGTGCGCGCGTCAGCGGCCGCAAGACCAAGCATGGGGCGCTGCGTGATCCTGGGGTTATTCGCGGTTATTGCCCGACCCAGTACAAGCGTTAGGTCAGCGGAAGATACAGGCATCCTTGCCTGAGCCTCGCGGGTGTCAAATGCGGAACTGACCTACCAATGAGCCTAACCGGTCGCCAAGTGACGACAGATCGCGAGCGGTCTTGGCACCATTGGCAGTTTCATCTGCCACGCTTTCCACTGCTGTGGCGATCTGATGCACGCTGCGGTTGATCTCCTCCGCTACGGCCGTTTGCTCCTCAGCGGCACTGGCGATCTGCGCGTTCATGGAGTTGATGGTGCCGATCAGCCGTGCGATGGCATCCAGTGACATGCCCGCTTTATTGGCGTGCTCGCTGGTGACTTCACCGGCATCGCTGGAGCGGCGCATTGAAGCCACCGCGGCCTCCGTGCCCTGCTGCAGGCGCTCGGTCATGCCCTGAATCTCCTGGGTGCTCTGCTGGGTACGGCTGGCCAAGGCACGGACTTCATCAGCCACTACCGCAAAACCTCGTCCTGCTTCACCGGCACGGGCTGCCTCGATGGCTGCGTTCAGCGCCAGCAGGTTGGTCTGTTCTGCGATGGAGCGGATTACGCCCAGCACGCTAACGATCGACTGCACATCCTTTTGCAGGGTATCCAGCGTGCTGCCGCTGCTGCGGATGTCCTGCACCAGGGTATGAATCTTGGCGATACTGCCATCAACGATGGATTTGGCATCCTGGCCTTCTCGATCAGTTTGTTGCGCCGCTTCCGCTGCGCCCTGGGCGCTGCGGGCCACTTCTTGCGCCGCGGATGACATCTCGTTGATGGCTGCGGCGACCTGCTCGGTCTCGCTGCGCTGTTTGCCCATGGCAGCGTCGGAACGCTGGGCCTGGGACGACACATCGGCAACCAGCACCGTTAGCTGGCCGGTCATCTCCACTGTCTGCCGCACCAGCCCGTGTACCTTGTCTACAAAGCGGTTGAACGAGGTCGCCAACTCACCGATTTCGTCGTTACTGGTCACCGGCAGCCGGCGGGTCAGATCACCTTCACCTTCAGCAATGTCGTCCAGGTTGCTCTTGATCTGTTGCAGTGGGCGCAGCAGGGTGTTGGCCAGGATGACCCCGGCGATGCCAAAGACAATCAACAGCACGGTCGCGATCACCAGGATGCTGGTGATGATGGTGTTCACGCGTTCGCTGATGGCGGCTTCCACGTCGGCGAGCTGTGCGTCTATACCGTCCAGGTTGATAGCTGTGCCTATGGCCATGTCCCATTTGGGCAGATAGTAGCTGTAAGCCAACTTCGGCACGGTAACGGCTTCGTTGCCGGGTAACGGCGAGGAGTAATTGACGTAGTAGCTGTTGTCCTTCGCTACGCGGACCAGCTCACGGTTGATATAAACGCCGTTCGAATCCTGGCGGTTAACCAGGCTGTTGCCGACGTCTACCGGGCTATCACCGCGGAAGAGTCTGACCACGTCGGAATCATGGCCGAAAAAGTAGCCGTCTTCGCCGAACTTTATCTTCGATAGCACCGCGATGGCTTGTGCGCGGCTGCTCATGTCGCCGTCACTGGCGTTCTCGTAAAGCGTCTGAACCGAACCAATGGCGATCTGGATGTAGTTGCGCAGCTCCGTGCGGCTTTCCTCCATCAGCCGCTCGCGGGTGGTCTCCAGCTCATGCTCGGCAAGATTGTTCAGAATATTTGCGGCCGCGCCGCTCAGTACCAGGGCAAAAAGAATGACCGGGACCAGAGCCAGCAGGACGACTTTCGACTTAAGGGACATGCGCACGTGTTTCTCTCCGAGAGGTCGGCAGTCTCACACATGCCGTTGCTTGTCTATCGGCAGCGCCGAAGGTTACTGAAGAAGAAAACCACGAAAGAAATTCCTCTCGGACGGGTTTTCCAGCTTCCCCAGCTTTGGCATGCTGATGCTTGTCACTTATTTCGTCCATCGCGGGTGAGTCATGAGCCAAGAACACACAAAATCCCGATTCCAGGCACTATTGCAGCGTCCGGCTGAACCAGGCGATGGTCAGCCATGGGCTTTTATCGTTCTGCCTAAAAGCGCGAGCGACAAACTCCCGCGGCGCGGCAGAACGACGGTGGATGCTTCCGTCAATGGCCACAGCTTCCAGGCCACGCTTGAGCCCGATGGGCAATTGAGCCACTGGCTGCGGTTGGACGGCCCGCTGCTTGATACGGCTGGCGTCACTATAGGCGCCACTGCGGAGTTTGAGATCACGGCGGTGGAGCAGGAACCGGAGCCCGACATCCCAGCTGATTTGCAGCAGGCGTTGAATGCTGCTCCTGACGCATTAGCTGTGTGGCACGACACCACCACCATCGCGCGCCTGGACTGGATACATTGGATTACCACCGCCAAACAGACCAAAACACGCGCGAAGCGCATCAATGACGCTTGTAGCAAACTTGCCCAAGGCAAACGGCGGGTGTGCTGTTTTGACCCCTCGGGTTTTTACAGTAAAGCCTTGAGTGCCCCCAAAGCAGTGGACTGAGTTATTGGGTCGGATTTAGGCAGAGCCAGGTTGGGGAAAGCGTGGTGCTCGTTTTTCCTTGAAGGCGGCAATACCTTCTGCTGCCTCTGCACCACCCAAAGCGATCGCCATCAGCTGTTTTTCACGGTCAAGTTGCCGTCTGAATGCGTTCTGATCGGGGCCGTCAAGCAATTGCAGGATCGCGCTCTGCGATGCCCGCGCACCCTCGGCCAATTGCTGGCCGAGCTCCAGTGCGACCTGCAGAGCTGTTCCCGGCTCGACCACGCGGTTGACCACGCCCGCCTGCTGAAACCTTTCTATCGGCAAGCGCCCGCCAAACAAGGCAATCTCTGCAGCCAACTGATGGGGCAAGGACTGGGCAAGAAAGGCCGAGCCCCCGCCATCTGGCACCAGTCCGGCTTTGACGTAAGCCATGGATATATAGCTGCCGCTGGCCGCCACGATCAGGTCAGCGGCAAATGCCAGCGACGCTCCTGCACCAGCGGCGCCTCCCTCAATGGCGGCAATCACCGGCTTCGGGCAGAATTTCAACTTCAGCACCAGATCATGCAGGCGTTGGATCAGCGCCGCACGTTCCTCCACGGGTAGGGCAGCACGGGTTTCCAGCGAGCGCAGATCACCACCCGAGCAGAAGAAGTTACCTGCGCCGCGCAGCACCAGATTGGCGATCTGCGGATCTGCAAGCGCGTCGTCGATATGCTTTTCCAGCAGTATGTACATCGCCGTTTCAAGCGCGTTGCGCTTGTCTTGCCGGTTCAGCGTCAACACCAGTGTGGGGCCGCAGCGTTCAGCCAGAATGATGTCGTTGGTATCGGGCGATGTCATGGTGCCTCCGTAGTCGAAAATCAGTGGCTACGAATATACCTGTTTGGGTCGCGGCGGCAGGGCGCATAAGTCGGTTGAATGGTGGTCAATCCAGCTACTGGCGGATCAACCGCCAAAGTATCTGAACATCCATAACCCCATAGCCATCATCATCAGATTTTCAGTCAGCGATACAAAGCCCAGGGGGACACTGCTGCCACCGCCAACGCAGGCACATTTGAGTTCGCGGCGATCGATGTACACCGCTTTAAATACTGACGCCGCGCCTACGGTACCGATAAACAGAGCGACCGGAATCGCAAGCCACAGCAAGGCCCCGGCTACCATCAGCACGCCGGCAAACAATTCGGCGTAGGGGTAAATATAGGAGTAGGGCACTTTGCGGCGGGCGAGCAGATCGTAGTTGAGAAACATGGTGGAGAAGCTCTCAATATCCTGCAATTTGAGCAGCGCCAGAATGCACATGCTGAAGGCGATAAACAGCTCGACAGTTCGCACGCTCAGCAGCGCCCCACCGGCCATCCAGATCACCGCCAGCGCAAGCAGTGCGGCAACCCCGAATACCGCCAGGACCGGTCTGTAACTAGTCTCATCGGCGGATTTTACCTCTTTGCCAAAATGCCGACGCAGATCGTCGTAACCGCCGATTCGCTGCTCACCGATAAAGGCTTGCGGCGTAGTATCCACATCATGCTTGGCCTTGAATGCGTCGGTTTCTTCGCGGCTGGTCAGCCAGTTGTCGTCCACGCTGTAGCCTTGCCGCCTGAGCAGATCAAGCGACTTCAAACCGAATGGGCAGAGGTGCTTTTTCATGACCATGCGGTAAAGCGTGGCCTGTTTTTCCTCAGTCATAGACTACTCCTCTAAAGTTCTGGACATCTTCTTGTGGCACGACGATCGGGCTTAGGTTCCATTGGTTTCCCCAAAGGGCGAGCGCCAGCTCGAAACGCTTTACCTCATGGCGACTTGCGGCTAACGTCAGAACTACTGCCGTATTCAAAACAAGGACGCCATGAATACCACCTCCAGGTCGACTGCCATGCAGGACTTAACTAACGGAAGCGAGGCTACAGTTGCGATTCTGGTGGACTGCGACAACGTTCCACCGGAAATCCTTCCTTACGCACTGCGCGTTGCCGCCCAGTTTGGCCGAGTCGCATTGCGCCGCGGCTACGGCAATCACACCACATTGGCAAATCGCTGGCAGGAGGCCCTGGTGCGCCAGGCGTTCACGCCGCATCTGCAGTATCAGTACGCCTCGGGCAAGAACACCGCTGATATTGCCTTGGCGCTGGACGCGCTTGAAGCCATGTTTGACCAACGCGCCGATACCTTCTGCCTGGTTACCAGTGACTCCGACTTCGCCTACCTGTGCCGCAAACTGCGCGAGCGCGGCTCGCGCGTATGCATAGTCGGCGAAGCGAAAACGCCGCAGGCACTTCGTAACGCTAGCGATCAGTTTTTTGAATGGTCGCCTGATGACGCTGATCCCGACGGCACCAGCGATTCGGCAGAAAAAGCCCCGGTGAAACCGGAGTCCGCCGCCAGGCCCAAAGCCCCGAAGGTAGAGCCGAGCAAAGAGCTGGTTAAAGATCTCGCCAAGGAGGCCAACAAACCCCCGGTCAAGCAGCGACCACGTTTTGTGGTGGAAGCGGTCTCTCTGCTGGCCAGCGAATCCTCCGAAGGTAAAGTCGGCCTGGGCGCGCTCGGGCAATACCTCAAGCGCACTGATCCGGCCTTTTCCCCCAAGACCTACGGACATTCCGGGTTGCTGGACATGGTGAAGACCTATGATTTGTTGGAGTTGAAACAGGAAGCGGGAGCGGGATGGTTTGTGGTGTTGGCAGATGTGAAGGGCGGTTGAGTTACGACTTTGGTGGTTAACGACTCAATAGTCTTAACGCAAAAAATGGCCTTTATGGATTGAAACAGTTAAATTAACCAAATGGCATATGGCCACTCACAGAGGCTTAGCGGACGTCACCGAGATGCACGACGCGGACTGAGACCTGGTACGTTGTTACTCGAACCCAGGGAGTTTTATGGATTCCGAAGTAGTACAAAAAGCCGAGATAATTCTCTCAAATAAAAAGCTACTGGCAGAATTCGCCGACCTCAACAGAATGACCCCCGAGACAGCCAGGAAGCTGCTTGAGCGGCTTATTCGCGAGCCTGTTGATTCCGAGCAGGTCGAGCGTGAAAGAGAGTCGGTACTCGCATATTGCTACTCGAAGGTAGGCAAAATATTTGGGATAGCAAAACCCAAGACCTGATTGAATGCCGGCGCAGCCGGCCGTCACGCTATGTGAGCGCCAACACGTCAAAGCCGTTCCGTGGCTAAGCGAGTTGACGCCCAGACCAGCATCCTCATACCGTTTCCAGGTGCGGGGCCTCTGCAAAAGTTGCCTGCAGCTCGTCAACGAGAGTGTCGACCTGCTGCATTGCATCAGCTACCGATTCAGCCAGCAACTGCCCACCCACTTCCTGTCCTTCGATAGCGATATAGTGAAAGCGGGTGATCCCGATAAACTCCAGGGCGGTCGCCAGATTGGGTTCCAAATGATTCATGTGCGCCATCTCCCCACCCGGGTTGAAGCCCACACCACCTCTGGCAGTGAGAATGACAGCATGTCTCGGTCGGTCCGCGAGCTTGGCGACATAAGGGTCGAGTGGATTGCTTTCATCGACATCCACCGTCCGGCCCATGCGCACTACCTGATCAATCCAGGCCTTAAGCGCGGCGGGCATGCCGAAGTTATATAGCGGCGTGCCGATCACCAGAATATCAGCAGCAATCAACTCACCTGTTAATTCATCACTTTCGGCCAACACATCTGCCATCCAGGGCTCCTGTTTTTCCTCTGGCGTGAAGGCAGCTGCGATCCAGTCATGGTCGATTATGGAAGGTGGGTTTTGGCCAATGTCTCGGTAGGTAATGCTGTCTTGCGCACGGCGAGACTGCCACTGGCTGACGAAGCGGTGGCTAAGATTGCGGCTGTGTGAGCCGTGATTGTCCTTACCGGCAAAGCCGGGGCGGGCGCTGGCGTCTATGTGCAGAATATGTGGCATGGTATGCCTCCTGTTTAGAGTTGAATTCATCTGTAATTAATCGCAAGCTCAGACTAGGCCGGCCCTCTATGGGCGACAAACGATCTTTTCTTTCGGCTACAGGTGAGAGGAATTCACTCATGACTCATCGTCGGTTACCTTCTCTTTCCGCGTTGCGGGCGTTTGAAGCCGCGGCTCGGCATGAGAGCGCCAAGCAGGCGGCGTTGGAGTTATCCGTCACAGCTACCGCCATCAGTCACCAGGTTCGCGGGCTGGAAGAGTCGCTCGGCGTATCGCTGTTTGTGCGCAAACCTCGACAACTGGAATTGACGGCCCAGGGGCGGGAGCTGCAGGAAGTGCTGGAGTCTGCGTTCGACAGCATCAGCACTGCAGTTGAGCGCCTAAGCGCAGTGCCCTGTCGTCAGGCGGTCACGCTCTCCACAACCCCCGCCGTTGCGGTGCGTTGGTTGTTGTCATGGGTTTGCTTGTTACGCGAGTCGCATCCGGATATCGACTTGCGCATTCATGCGTCCCATGAGCCGGTCGCCCTGGACGGAGTAACGGCGGACCTGGCTATTCGCTATGGTGACGGTCGCTGGCCGGGCCTGGTGGCAGAAAAGCTGTTCGATAACACCTTTATCCCTACCTGCAGTCCGCATCTTGGGTTGCACGATGTAGCTCAGCTTGCCTCGCATTCGCTGATCCACTTTCGCAACGAGGATGCAGTATCGTCGCCCATCGACTGGGCGGCGTGGCAGAAGCTGGCAAAGGTGCCTGGGCTGGATGTCAGCGCCGGGTTGGTGTTTTCCGACGAGACTCACGCCATATCCGCTGCCATCGGCGGCCAGGGTGTGGCGTTGATGAGTCGTCCGTTGATTGAAGATGAGCTGAGGGAAGGGCGTCTGGTTCAGCCTTTTGGCCCGTCGTTTGAAGGTAAACCCTTCTATCTGGTGTACCCGGAAAGCCGCCGGAACGATCCGACGATTCTGGCTATTCGCGATTGGGTAATGTCGGTGCCGGGCGGGTTGTGCACGTTGTCGGCTTAAGCTGGTCATTGGCTATGGCCGAAATCCCGGCAATCTTGAAGCGCTTGCCGCCATCGCGTTTGGCCACGTACATGGCTTCATCCGCAAGTCGAACCAGCTCCAGTTCATCCTTGGCGTGCTCTGGGTAGATGGCGATACCCAGGCTCGGCGCACTGATGACCGTTTTGTCGTTCAGGATGTACGAATTGCTTAGCGTGTCGAGAATTTTTTCGGCCACCAGGATGGCGTCTTCGCGCTTACCGATGTTGTCCAGCAAGACGGCGAACTCGTCGCCGCCCAACCGGCCAATGGTGTCGGACTCACGCACACACTGTTTGAGGCGTTGGGCAACTTCCTGCAGCAGATGATCCCCGGTGGTGTGGCCGAAGGTATCGTTGATCTGTTTGAAGTTATCCATATCGATATACAGCACTGCCAGCCGTAAGTCGTCACGTTGGGCTCTTTGCAGCGAGTTTTGCAGGCGGTCCAGAAACAGCGCCCGGTTGGGCAGCTCAGTCAGGTGATCGTAGCGTGCCAGAAACTCCAGGCGCGAGTGGGTGCGTTTGCGCTCTATCGCGGTGGCCACCTGGTTTGAGACGAATTGCAGCAGCTCCTTGTCATGTTCGTTGTAACGTACCGAGCCGGAATAGCTTTGCAGCACTAACGCGCCGATGGTTTCGGTACCCAATATCAGCGGCACGCCCAGCCAATCCAGGGAATGCTTGCCAGCGACCCTGCCGATTTTTTTCAGCATCTGCTCGGCCGTTTCAGGCGTCAGCAACATGGCCTCGCCTGAGCGAACAACTTCGGCACTCAGGGTGCCGGAGTCTAGCGACTGAGGCAGCGGTGGAGCGTCAAATTGGTCCACGTAGTAGGGGAAGCTCAGCTCGTCAGCCGCAGCGTCGTATAAGGCGACAAAGAAATTCTCGGCCGGCAGCAACTGACCTATCACCTCATGCACCCGCTCATACAACGCTTGCAAATCACCGGCCGAATGAGCTGCTTCCGATATGGTATACATCGCTGCCTGCATCGCTTCGGCACGCTTACGCGCGGTTATATCCCGTGCCACGCCGACTCGCACCTGCTCTGCCTCAAGCCATTGCGCAGACCACATGATATGCACGATATGCCCGTCCTTATGGAAGTAACGGTTCTCATGATCATGGGAGGGTTCGCCGGAATTGATCCGCTCGACCAGCGCGCGGCTGGCATCGCGATCAGCCGGGTGCATCATTTCATAGGCCGTGCGGCCAATCATTTCATCCGGCCGAAAGCCGAAAACACGCTCACTGGCCGCGCTCACCGAAAGAAAGCGACCCTCAACATCCACTACGCAGACTACGTCCAGCAGTAGATCGAGTAATTTGTCGTGAGGTAGGTGCGGGTTTGAAGTCATGGCGGCAACTATACTGGCACATTGGTTAAATTCGCTAGCGCGAGAATGTTTCAGTCGTTTATCGAGAGGGGGCGAAAATGTTGCCCGTGCTAGGCTGGTCGTGCCCTCCAGCTACGTTGAGGGTAGAGTGATCCAGACCAATTCGCTCTTGCTCAGGCTGGTATCTGACTGGCAGCAGAAACGCGGACACCCCAAACGTGTTAAGGTGCCGCTCCTGGCATATGAGTTATCAAGCATTTTTCTCTTGCTTGACCAGTTCGAGCGCTTTCTTCCGGCGTATTCTCGAGATCTCGCGTTCCATCTCGGCGGCCTGCCCGCCACCGGCCGTCTGTTTCATCAAACAGATGCTGCCTTCATCACATAGCACCTTCGGTTAAATCCCATTGTGTGCGTCTTACTGCGGAGCCTGATGGCCAGCCCTTTGTCGGCTGAGCTGTGCGCTTTTGCGTTTTTTTTATCGTCGCCCGGGCCGCTCTCGCCTGGCGCACGATGCATCGCCTGTAAACAGGAGTCTTTATGACCTTAAGAATCGCCATTCTCGGCGCCGGCCCAAGCGGCCTGGCCCAACTACGTGCTTTCGAAGCAGCCCGCCGCAACGGTGCAGACATCCCCGAGATCGTCTGTTATGAAAAGCAAAGCGATTGGGGCGGCCTGTGGAACTACACCTGGCGCACTGGGCTGGACGCCTACGGCGAGCCGGTCCACGGCAGCATGTATCGCTACCTGTGGTCAAACGGCCCGAAGGAATGCCTCGAGTTCGCTGATTACAGTTTCGAAGAGCATTTCGGCCGGCCCATCCCGTCCTATCCGCCGCGCGCCGTGCTGCGTGATTACATCATGGGGCGTGTGGCCAAGAGCAATGTACGCCAGTACATTCGCTTCAATACCGCCGTGCACTGGGTAGATCAGGACGAAGCGACAGGCAAGTTCGCGGTCACCGTACGTGACCTCAAGCAGGACGAGCTGAGCACCGAGGAATTCGATCATGTGATCGTCGCCACCGGACACTTCTCCACGCCCAACGCACCTTACTTTGAAGGGTTGGAACAGTTCCCCGGCCGCGTACTGCATGCGCATGATTTCCGCGATGCGGTGGAATTCCAGGGCAAGGATCTGCTGCTGATCGGTAGCAGCTATTCTGCAGAAGACATCGGTACCCAGTGCCACAAGTACGGAGCCAAATCGGTCACCTTCAGCTATCGCTCACAGCCCATGGGCTTTGATTGGCCGGAATCCTTCGCCGAAGTGCCGCTGCTGACCGAGGTGATCGGCAAGACCGCCCACTTCAAGGACGGCACCAGCAAGGACGTCGACGCGATCATTCTGTGCACCGGCTATCAGCATCACTTCCCGTTCCTGCCCAACGAGCTGACCCTGACCACGCACAACCGGCTGTACCCTGAAGGCCTGTACAAGGGCATCGTTTCCCTGGCGAGCCCACAGCTGATGTTCCTCGGCATGCAGGATCAGTACTACACCTTCAACATGTTTGATGCCCAGGCCTGGTATGCCCGCGACCTGATGCTCGGTCGTATCAAGCTACCAGCCGCCGCGGCGATGGAAGCCGACTGCAGCGAATGGGTAGCCCGCGAAGAGCAGGTTGCCAATCCGTTCGAGGCGATCGACTTTCAGGCAGCCTACATTCTCGATCTGCTTGAGCCTACAGACTACCCAGCGTTTGACGTGACCGGCGTTGCCGAGATTTTCAAGCAGTGGGAGCACCATAAGGAAGCGGACATCCTTGGTTACCGTAACAAGAGCTATCGCTCGACACTGACCGGTACCCTGGCGCCCGTGCATCACACGCCCTGGATGGATGCCATGGACGATTCGCTGGAAGCCTTCCTCGACGAAGAGCAAACCCAGCCAACCAAGGAAAGCGCATGAGTCAGGCAAGCCTGAGCCAGGCGCGCTCGCGCTTCACCTCCAGCAGTATTCGCTGGGGCTTTATGTGGGCGCTATGGTGTGCTGTGCTCTGGGGCGCCTGGTACGTACCGGGCTCTGCCGTCTGGTTCGAAGCACCCTATATCGACCTGAGCTATGACACCAATGCCGAGTTTCTGCTCGCCGCGGCGGTGCTGACCACCTTTAACGCGATTGCCGTGCTGTTCTTCCTGTTTGTCTGGAACGGGGTATTGGGCAAGTGGGGTGAGTATCTGCGCACCATCCGGCAGATGCGTTACATCTCCAAGTGGTTCTTCATTGGCGCCATTTTTGGCGGCCCAATGGCGATCTTCGGCTCGTATCTGGCGATGGGGTATATCGGTGGAGCCTTCGCGGCCATTTCCGCACTGATGTACCCGATCATCGGTGCCACGCTGGCCAGGCTCTGGTATCAGGAAAAGATCACCCGGCGTGCCGCGCTCGGTATCTTCATCATCCTGGCTGGCGGCGTGACCGTCTATGCGCCTGGCATTATTGGTGAGCTGACCGGTACCGGTGATGCCGGCTGGCTGGGCTACCTTGGTGGTGCCATGGCCGCGTTGGGTTGGGGTATTGAAGGCGCCATCGCTGGGCGCGGGCTGGATGTGGCTGACCCGGATGTGGGCATAACCGTGCGCTTTACGGCGGAAGTTCTCTACTGGGTGGTACTGATTCTGCCGGCGATCTACCTGTTCACCGATCAACCGGTGGTGGATCTGGTCATCGCGACCTTCAACTGGGCAGCTATCGGCTGGCTGACGCTGGCGGGCGTGACTTTCGCCTTCTGCTACGTCTCCTGGTACAAATCCTTTCCGTTGATCGGGGTAGGGCGTGGGCAAGCGATTGCAGCCCTGTATGGCTTGTTCGCAGTGATCTTCCTTGCCGCCTTCACCCTCGATTTGCCCGAGTGGAATTTCCTGGCGGGTCTGGTGCTGTTCGTGACCGGTGGCTTCGTTATGTACACCGAGAACGACGAGGTGCTCGAAGTAGTACGCGCCGTGTCCACCGACAGCAAAACGACTACCGCCCACGCGGCCAACTCGTGATCACAGGAGCAACGCATGACTAAATTGCATATGAAAGGCCGCATCCTACAACTGATCAATGCCGAGCAGGATGTCGGCATTTGGGATTGGCAGATCACTGATGCGGTGATGGGTGAGTACGGTTTGAGCGGAGCTTATTGGCGCGGTAACACCCGAGTCACTCTGACGGACCTGTTCTCCAGCGGCATTT
This sequence comes from Halopseudomonas laoshanensis, assembly GCF_008365385.1. GTDB lineage: Bacteria > Pseudomonadota > Gammaproteobacteria > Pseudomonadales > Pseudomonadaceae > Halopseudomonas > Halopseudomonas laoshanensis. The sequence continues at coordinate 599,597 of NZ_QOVF01000001.1, forward strand.
TCGAAAGCGTGGAAGAGAAACTCGATGACCAGGCCTATTTCGGCGCTGGCCGCGTGTTATTCAAATTTCGGCTAAACGACTTTGGCCGGCAACGCATGGATGATACCGCGCTGGTCTAACCGCAGCCGTTACCCACTACAACCAAGGAGCTACCATGTCTGATTTCTGGGGTTTTCCGGGGGCGGATATGCTCGCCGTCGGTGTGATCATCGTGCTTAGTGGCCTGGCGCTGTACCAGGCCCGCACCTTCGTCACCAAGCTGTAAGCGTTAAACGCCCCGCCAGGGGCACGGCCAGGAACGGGTTTTGCCTTTTACCAGTCAAAGCCTGAACCTGAGCCATTAACGTTAATCAAGGTGAAGCATGGCAAAGCACGTATCCGCAGCGGATATCGGCCTGGACCTGAGCCAGGGTGACGACCAAGCGCTATTCAAATGGTTTATCGCCAGCTTTCTGTTCGGCAAACGCATTCAGCAAAATATTGCCGTACAAACCTACCGCGTGATCATCGAACAACATCAGCGCGACACCCCGCGCAAGCTCGGCAATTGCTCCCATCGCGAGTTGGTCCGAATGCTCGGCGAGGGCGGTTACGCCCGCTATGACGAGTCGACCGCCACGCGCTTGCTCAAGCTCTGCACCAAGCTGAACGATGAGTATCAGGGCAAAGTCAGCGTCATCCACCAACTCAGTGACAATCGGGCGGATCTGGAGAAACGCCTGAACGCATTTGAAGGCGTGGGCCCGAAAACGGTTGAAATCTTTATGCGTGAAGCTGGACCTGTTTGGTACTGAGGGCCGATCAATACTGTCGTTTGGCCGCACGGCACATAGCTACTCCGACCACCAGCACATGACTTCCCGCTCAAAAGCCGGATAATGGCGGCCAATTCGTTTCGCTCGTCATTCTGGTGCCCCCCATGGAAATCAAGGTCAACTTTCTCGACAACCTTCGACTTGAAGCCAAGTTCGATGACTTCACGGTGGTGGCTGATCAACCCATCCGTTACAAGGGTGATGGTTCCGCGCCAGGGCCTTTCGACTACTTTCTCGCATCATCGGCGCTGTGTGCGGCGTATTTCGTAAAGCTCTACTGCGACACGCGTGGCATCTCCACCGACAACATCCGCCTGTCGCAGAACAACATTGTAGATCCGGAAAACCGTTACAAGCAGACCTTCAAGATCCAGGTCGAGCTGCCGGCCGACATCTCCGCCAAGGATCGTCAGGGCATCCTGCGTTCGATTGACCGCTGCACAGTAAAGAAAGCGGTGCAAACCGGTCCCGATTTCATTATTGAAGAGGTGGAGAATCTGGACGCCGACGCCCAGGCGTTACTGATGCCCATGGCAGCGGGCGAGGGTACTCGCGTGTTGGGCAAGGATCTGCCGCTGGAGCAGACCATCGCAAATATGTCCGGCATCCTGGCCGGCCTGGGCATGAAGATCGAGATCGCCTCCTGGCGCAATATCGTGCCCAACGTCTGGTCGCTGCATATCCGTGATGCGCAGTCACCGATGTGTTTCACCAACGGCAAGGGCGCGACCAAAGAGGCGGCGTTGGCCTCGGCGCTGGGCGAGTTTATCGAGCGGCTGAACTGCAACTTCTTCTACAACGACCAGTTCTGGGGCGAAGAGATCGCCAATGCGGCCTTTGTGCATTACCCGAACGAGCGCTGGTTCAAGCCGGGCCGCCGGGGCGCGCTGCCAGCGGGCCTGCTCGACGACTACTGCCTTGAGATCTACAACCCCGACGGCGAGTTGCGCGGCACGCACCTGATCGACACCAACTCCGGCAATAGCGACCGCGGTATCTGCGCGCTGCCCTATGTGCGCCAGTCAGACGGTGAAGTGGTGTATTTCCCCTCCAACCTGATCGAGAACCTGTTCCTCAGCAACGGCATGAGCGCCGGCAATACTCTGGCTGAGGCCCAAGTGCAGTGCCTGTCGGAAATCTTCGAGCGCGCGGTCAAGCGCGAGATTCTCGAAGGTGAGCTATGCCTGCCGGACGTGCCCCAGGCCGTACTGGAAAAATACCCCGGCATCCTCGCCGGTATTCGGGGGCTGGAAGAGCAAGGCTTTCCGGTGCTGGTCAAGGATGCCTCACTGGGCGGCGAATTCCCGGTAATGTGCGTTACGCTGATGAACCCACGCACCGGCGGCGTGTTCGCCTCCTTCGGCGCACACCCGAGCTTTGAGGTCGCGCTTGAACGCAGCCTGACGGAACTGTTGCAGGGCCGCAGCTTCGAGGGCCTGAACGATTTGCCCCAGCCGACCTTTGAAAGCCAGGCCGTTACCGAGCCGAACAACTTCGTGGAGCACTTTATCGACTCCAGCGGCGTGGTCTCCTGGCGCTTTTTCAGCGCCAAGGCTGATTACGAATTCGTCGAGTGGGATTTTTCCGCCGAGGGGGAGCACGCCAATGTCGAGGAGGCCGCCACCCTGTTTAGCATCCTCGAAGAGCTGGGCAAGGAAGTCTACATGGCCGTCTACGACGACCTGGGCGCCACCGCCTGCCGCATCCTGGTGCCGGGCTACTCCGAGGTGTACCCGGTCGACGACCTGATTTGGGACAACACCAACAAGGCGCTGCTGTTCCGCTCCGATATCCTCAACCTGCACAGCCTCGACGACGCCAGCCTGCAAGCGCTGATCGAGCGTCTGGACGAAAGCGAGCTGGACGATTACACCGATATCAAAACGCTGATTGGCATCGAATTTGACGACAACACCGCCTGGGGACAATTGACTATCCTCGAGCTCAAGCTGCTGATCCATCTCGCCCTGCAGCAGTTTGAAGAAGCCAAGGAGCTGGTCGAAGCCTTCCTGCAGTTCAATGACAACAGCGTCGAGCGCGGGCTGTTCTATCAGGCGCTGAATGTGGTGCTGGAAGTGGAACTGGACGATGAGCTGGATCTGAATGATTACGAGCCCAACTTCCGCCGCATGTTCGGGAACGAGCGGATGAACGCTGTTATCGGTTCAATGGACGGCAGCGTACGCTTCCATGGCCTGACGCCGACCAGCACGAAGCTGGAAGGGCTCGACCGGCATCAGCGTTTGATTGAGAGCTACAAGAAGCTGCATATGGCGCGGGCTAAAGCGGCGGGCTGATGCTAGCGCCGGCCGGGACGAGTGGCCATTTTGCCTATACTGTTCGATAGGTCAGCAGGCAGAGCCGAGATACCCATGCGAAAACTGGAATGGTTTGTAGCCGGTTGTGCCTTGGCGCTCGCTATAGGCCAGGCACCCATGGCCGCGGCGACAGATCGCAGCATTTCTCTGCCCGCCGAGGTGCCACCTGTCACGACTGGCGACTGGTATCAGCCGCCTGTCGGGGTAAGCTGGCAGTGGCAATTGCTGGTGGATGATGATCGCCCGCTGAACATCGCCCATGAGGCGGATATCTACAATATCGACCTGTTCAATACGCCCGTATCCACTATCCGCTCGCTACAGGCGGCAGGGCGCAGGGTCATCTGCTATTTCTCTGCGGGCACCTACGAGAACTATCGTCAAGACCGCGATCAATTCACTGACACCGATCTGGGCGACGGCCTGAAAGACTGGCCCAACGAACGTTGGCTGGATATTCGTTCGGCCAATGTCCAGCGCATCATGACTGAGCGGTTGGACCTGGCGGTCGAGAAAGGTTGCGATGCGGTCGAACCGGATAACGTCCAGGGCTATCTTGAACCCACAGGCTTTGCCCTGAGCGCCGAACACCAGCTCGCCTATAATCGATTTATCGCCAATCACGCGCGCCAGCGCGGCCTAGGGGTTGGCTTGAAAAACGATCTTGAGCAGGTGGAGGCGCTGGTGGACTACTATGATTTTTCTATCAACGAGCAGTGCTTTCAATACAACGAGTGCGACCTGTTGCTGCCGTTTATCCAGGCTGGCAAGCCCGTGTTGCATGCCGAATACCCCGGGGAGGAGGGTGGCTTTTCCCGGAGTGACAACTCGGTTGAAGCGCTGTGCGATGCTGCCAACAAACTGCAGTTCAGTACCCTGGTTTTGCCGGTTGAGCTTGACGATAGCTTTCGGGTCGCCTGCCAGAACCAGTGATTGTAGTAGCCGCCTGTTACCCGCAGGCCTTCATACCGGTGCATGCTGAACGCACCTATAGAGGAGGGCGAAACATGACCGCTAAAAGATTGCTGTTACTGGCCGGTGACTTCACCGAAGACTATGAAACCATGGTGCCGTTTCAGGCCCTGACCATGCTCGGCTATCAAGTTGACACGGTATGCCCGGAGAAAAAGGCCGGAGACACCGTACGCACCGCCATTCATGACTTTGAGGGCGACCAGACCTACACCGAGAAGCCCGGCCACAACTTTGCTTTGAACTACGATTTCGATCAGGTGAAGGTCGAAGACTATGTTGGTCTGGTGATTCCTGGTGGCCGCGCCCCGGAATATTTGCGCTTGAATGATCGGATAATCGAGATTGTGCAGCAGTTCGACAAGGCGCAAAAGCCTATCGCTGCCGTATGCCATGGTGCGCAGATTCTAGCCGCAGCAGGCGTGTTAAAGGGCCGGGAATGCAGCGCCTATCCTGCCTGTGGCCCTGATGTGAAGCTAGCCGGCGGAACCTATATGGATATCCCCGTGGATCAGGCCCACACGCAAGGCAACCTGGTCACCGCGCCCGCCTGGCCGTCGCATCCGGCCTGGCTGGCCGCGTTTGTAAAACTGCTGGGCGCCCAGATAACGCTCTAGTTTGGATAATCAATCATCAGGGGGTGGCCGCATGTGTGAGCTCTACGTCAAAGCCGATCCAATTCTGTACGAATCGCGTTCCCGCTCTCTGCGCATCCGCGGCGTGGTTACCACGCTGCGGCTGGAAAATCAGTTCTGGCAGATACTCCAGGAAATTGCCGAGGTCGATGGCATGACCACCAACCAGCTGATCACCAAACTGTACGAGGAAATAATGGAATTACGCGGCGAAGTGGAGAACTTCGCCTCGTTTCTGCGCGTGAGCTGTACCCGCTATCTTGCCCAGCGCGAGGCACGTCCGGTGCCCTTGTCGGTTGTGCGGACCTCGGCGGGCTGATTATTCTTTCGGTACGTAACGCTGGACTATTTGTTCATAACTGCCATCGGCGACCAGCTGTTGTAACGCCTCTGCATAGTCACCAACAAAGTCGAGATCGTTTGATTCCTTGCTGAACGCCACTTCTGCTGGCTCATGGGACACAACAACGTTAGTCGCTTTGATGCGCCTGCCCAAACCCAACTGACGAATCTCATAGGCGCCGGTATGTTCGTTGGCGATGACGCCGTCAATTCGCCCTCTGTCCAGCATGCGCCAAAGGTTTTCGCGTTTGGCAAGGATCGTTACCCGTGCGGCAAATTCGGGGTCGTTCATGACCTCCTGAAAGTCAGATCCGTAATACACCCTGATCTGAGCACCCAGACGAAACTCCGTATCTCGCAGGTCGAGAAGCCGGGTTACTGGCCATTTGGCAAGTGCTTCCTCATTCATGAACAGGATGTTGTGCGAGGCGGGTAATACGGCGCCGGAGAAGTGCGCGTATTTTGCGCGCTCTGGCCGGCGAAAGGCCCCGGGCAGAATATCCAGCCGGCCCAGCTCCAGTTCCCTTAGCGCTCTGGCCCATGGCAATTTGCGCAGGGTGACGGTGCAGTCCAGGTGCCCGAGCACCGCGCGGTTGAGCTCCACATCAATACCGGAGATGTCTCCATTAGGCAGTTGCATGCTGAACGGTGGGTCATCATCCCAGCGCAGGGTTTTTTCGCAATGGGCTGCCGCCAGATTGGACCAGCAAGCCAGGACCACAAGAACGAGCGTCGAGCAACTGCGTGATAACGCAGAACGGCCAATCAAGATCTTCATCCGTGCAGACCTCGTTGTGGTTTCAAGGAGCATAGCAGACCGGCGATCTCCGGTATTCTTCCCTCGCCCTGGCCCTCGCCCCTGCAGATCAAGGTGTCAGAGGCACCTGGCGTTTATGCTCTGTCGCATCATAGCGCTCGATGATCTTGCGCGCCGCCTCGTCGTTCACCGCTTCACCAACCAGAAAAGCATCAATCTGCTCGTAAGTCAGCCCATAGGCATCTTCATCCGGTCTGCCGGGCTTCAGCTCTTCAAGGTCGGCGGTGGGCACTTTACCGACTAGGGTCGCTGGCGCACCCAGCTCCGCAGCAATGCGCCGTACCTGGTTCTTGGTCAGCCCGGTCAATGGGGCGAGGTCACAGGCGCCGTCACCAAACTTGGTGAAAAAGCCCATCACCGCTTCGGCGGCATGGTCGGTACCCACCACCAGGCCATTGACGAAGTTGGCCAACGCATATTGCGTGACCATACGAGTACGCGCCTTGACGTTGCCCTTAACAAAATCGCGCTTGCCAGCGTCAGCCTGTTCATCGGCAAAGTTCTCCATCAACGCGTCGACGGCACTTTGAATGTCGACGGTGCGCACCTGATCCGGCTTGATGAAATCCAGCGCTGACTGCGCGTCGTGTTCATCATGCTGTACGTCATAGGGCAGGCGCATGGCATAGAAGGTAGCGTCGTAACCGCCCTGGCGAAGCGATTCGACGGCAATTTGGCAAAGCTTGCCACAGGTCGTCGAGTCCACACCGCCACTGATCCCGAGTACCAGCGCTTTGGTCCCGGAGCGGCGAACCGTATCCTTGATAAAGTCGATACGTCGTTCAAGCTCCATCTTGAGTTCAACGTCGTGCTCAAGCTTGGGATTTACCTGCAAGGCGCTGCGAATTTCAGCGCCACGGCTTGACGCAGTGTTCATGCTTATCTCCTTGGTATTCGACACGAAAATAATCAATGACCTGATAATTCGACACGATAAACGAGGTTCGTGCCGACACCAAGAGTCAGTTCGTTATCTTGTATGTCCCAGCAGTACAAAGGATTAGCATTGTCACTACAAGTGTTTACTTCACAAACCAAGCTGCGAAAGCCCCGGATGGTCATCGGGGCGGCGGCCCAGTGGCCAGCGGAATTTGCGTTCGGACTCCTTAATGGGGAGGTCATTGATGCAGGCGAAGCGATGGGCCATCAGGCCGTTTTCGGCAAACTCCCAGTTTTCGTTTCCGTACGAGCGAAACCAGTTGCCGGAATCGTCGTGCCATTCGTAGGCATAGCGCACAGCAATACGGTTATCGGTAAAGGCCCATAACTCCTTGATCAGGCGATACTCAAGTTCCTTGTTCCACTTGCGCTCGAGAAAAGCCTGCGCTTCGGCGCGGTTCTTCGCAAACTCCGCGCGGTTGCGCCATTGGGTATCTGGTGTATAGGCCAGGGCCACTTTTGCCGCGTCGCGGCTGTTCCAGCCATCTTCAGCCAACCGGACTTTTAACAGAGCAGACTCGCGGGTAAAAGGCGGAACAGGTTGGCGAATTTCAGGGGTAGACATGGCGCAGCACCTCTCTACAGATCAAGAACCAGGGGTTGAATACCGTCCGCATGTTCCGCCGGAACCGCGCAGCAGATCAGCACGCTGCCGTCCTCCGGCATTTCCGCCGGTGGGTTAGGGTAATGCACGTTGCCGCTGACCAGGCGGGTTTTACAGGTGCCGCAGGAGCCGCCGCGGCAACTGAAGTCGGGGCTCAGGCCACGACTTTCGGCCAGTTCCAGCAAGCTGCCGCTGTCTGGTGTCCAGCGCGCTTCTTTAGCCGATGACTCGAAATACACCGGCACCGGCGCGCTGGCGGCCGGTAGTTGCACCAGTGGCGGGGAGGCTTCAGCCGCCAAGCGTCGTAAAGTCGATGGCCCGAATGCTTCTGCGTGAATGCGCTCGTCAGCAATATTCAGTGCACGCAGCCCGTCGTACATATCTTGAATAAATCCGCCAGGTCCGCAGAGGTAAAAGTCGTAATCATCCAGCGGCAGCCGAGCCTTTACTTGAGCGAAGTCCAGGCGACCGGTTATATCAAAGTCGCGGCCAGCGATAGCTTCGGCACCTGGATTGCTTAAGGCGCGATGTATGTGCAACCGCTCCGGATCGCGCTGCTGTAACGCCTTGAGTTCTGCCTGGAATGGCAGATCCTCTAGCGTTCTGGCGCTCTGGAACAGATGCACATGGCGTTGCCGCTGATGCTGCTGATTCTGCGCTGCCAACTCCCTGAACATGGAGAGCAGGGGCGTGATGCCTACTCCGGCAGCGATCAGTACCACGGGCCGTTCGGTTTCCTCTTTCAGCGTGAAGCTGCCCATTGGCGGGCGCACCTCCAACAGGTCGCCCACTTGCACAGTGTTGTGCAGGTAATAAGACGCCGGCCCCTGCGCTTTGACGCTGATACGGATGTGCCCGTCAGAAGGGGCGCTGGAAACGCTGTAGGTTCTGATCAGCGCGGGCTCATCGGCATTGGGTTGCAGGCGCACTGGCACGTGTTGCCCAGGGGTGAAAGCAACCTGCGCATTGTCCAACGGTTTGATAACAAAAGAGCGGATGTCCTTGCTCTCTTGTTGTACTTGCAGCACCCGCCATTGCTGCCACTGCCGGCGCTTTTCGTTCTGCAGCAGCTTCTCGTCTGCTTTCGCCCAGGTGCCGGTGGCCAGGCTGGTGGGTGCGTAGTCGTGGAACTCCCAGCGCAGAGAGACGGCGGCCGAGCGTAGCACTGCCTGCGTCACATCCAGCGTCCAGAGGCGCTCGGCGCCTTCAAACGCGTTCACCAGTGGGCCATCCAGAATCAGTTCCGTGCGCCCGGTAAGCTGCAAAATGTCGCCATTGGCGAAATCGACAAACAGCAGGCCGGCGACAGGGTTGGCGTGCAGGTTGCCCAAGGTGTTGAAGAACAGATTGCCCGCGTAATCGGGAATGGTCAGCCGATTGCCCTCGACTTTAACAAAGCCCGCGCGGCCACCCCGGTGGGACACATCCACAGAGCGGTGGTGTGGGTCGTGATCGAAGTAGCTGGCGATAAAAAAAGTGTCCGCGGCGCGGATAATTGCGGTAGCCCGCGCATTCAGCTCAGTAAAGTCCTGGCGCGGGGAGCGGTCGGCTGGCATCTGAACGCGTTGATAGGAGCGCGTTTGAATGTATTTCGGGCAGTTGCCATAAGAGTGCTCGACCGCCACGGCAATGCCATCCGCAGATACCTGCTGGATCAGACCGTTGATGCGATTACGCCGACGCGTATGCAGCTCGATGCCGAGCAGCCCGATACTCTTGCCGGGTTGCAAGCCGGCAGCGGCCGGATCCTGGCTGTCGGGCCGCGTACCTAGCAGCAATTGCTGCGGGTCCGGCGAGGTCGCGAAGCCTTCCGGCCCCTCCAGCAGAGTGGCCCAGGGCCGCTGTTGCTCGTCTACCGCGCCGGCGATCATAAAGGGCAACTGTTGGTAGAATTCCCGGTGTTGGTCGGGCATGTGGTCGCGGATCACCTTTTGCCCAAGCACCTCCATCCGCTCGGATACGCCGTGGAGTTCCTGGAGTACTTTTTCCCCGGCATGCCAGGGAGAGCGACGGTGCTTGGGCAGATGATCCATGGTGCGTCCTCCTCGCGTGGCTCGGCTTAGCTGGACTGCAGACCAGCAGCGGTTCGCGCCATGGGTACGAAGTTGGGCAGTGCTTCAACCCGTTGCAGCCAGGCGCGCACGTTCGGGTAATCCTCCAGCGACACGTTGCCCTCCGGGGCATGAGCGATATAGGCGTAGTTCGCCACATCGGCAATGGTGGCTGTATCACCCGCCAGGAACTGCGAATTAGCCAGCTCGCTGTTCATCACTTTGAGAAGCACGTGGGAGCGGGTGATAGCCTCGTCGGCATTCAATTGAGCGCCGAACACGGTGACCAGGCGCGCAGAGGCCGGGCCGTAGGCAACCGGGCCGGCCGCCACCGAGAGCCAGCGCTGAATGCGCGCCGCCGCGACAGGTTCGTCAGACAGCCAGCTACCGCCGTCGTCGTACTTCTTCACCAGGTACACCAGAATGGCATTGGAATCGCTGAGAATGGTGCCGTTGTCATCGATAACCGGCACTTGCCCGAAAGGGTTGATGGCCAGGAATTCAGGCTTTTTGTGCGCCCCATTGGCCATATCGAGGTCCACCGGTTCCATGGGCAGCTTCAGCAATGAAAGCATCAGCTGGACGCGATGGGCGTGGCCGGACAGGGGATGGCGATAGAGTTTGATAGCTGGTTGAGACATGATCGTGGCTCCGCATCTGGTTAAGGAAGTCAGCGCAGATCAAACCGGCTTGGGGCTATTTGCGCTGGGAAATACATGCTGCACCCACTCGCGCCTGAGCAGAATCGCCATGCAGAACAATGCATAATTTCATTTTCTGAAAGAATGCGGGAGGGCGTTGACGTGTCAGCCGCGTAGCGCTAACTGAGGAAGGCCGGGTGGGCGCGCAGCCTGGGCGTGGCGAAGTCGATAAAGGTGCGCACACGCGCCGCCGCGCGGCGACCATCACGGTAGATCAACTGCGCCGGCATGCCTTGAATTGCGAAGCTGTCCAGTACCTGCTCAAGCACGCCGGCCTGCAGCTCATCATGCGCCTCATAACTCATGCAGCGAACCAAGCCCAGCCCCAGGGTCGCGGCTTTAATCGCGGCGCGCTGGGTGGTGCAGGTCAGCACCGGTATCGGTTTCACCACACGCGTTGAACGCTCTGAACGAAAGCGCCACTCATTTTCCTCACCAGAGGCGGTGGTCAGCACGCTGCGATGGGCTTTGAGGTCCTCTGGCGTTTGCGGGCGGCCCCACTTGGCCAGGTAAGCGGGTGAGCCGCAGACGATCGGCTGCACCGTCCCCACCGGCACGGCGAACTCCGATGAGTTCGGCAAATGGCCCACCACCAGCGCAACATCAATATTGTCCTCGAGCAGTTTCGGCAGACCCTCGCTGGCGCGGGTGAGAAGCTGCACGTCGGGGAACGCCTCCAGATAGTCGAGAGCAATGGGCATGAATATCTGCTGATCCATCAGCATCGGCAGTGCCACCGTTAATTGCCCGGCTGGGCGCGCATGCAGGCCAGCAGCGGAGCGCTCGGCAGCGGCGATGTGCTCCAGGATCTGCTCAGAACTGGCAGCAAAGAGTTCCCCCGCAGGGCTCAGTTCGACGCCGCGCGGGCCGCGCAGCAACAGGGTGTTATTCAGGCGTGCTTCCAGTTCAGCGATGCTGCGCATAACGGTCACGGTCGAAAGCTCCAGCTCGCGTGCTGCTGCAGCCAGGCTACCCGCTTGCGCCACGGCTTCGAACACCTGCATCTGACGATAACGGTTCATGCGCTAGAGTCCCCCAGCCCTCTGTAGGCCAGGGTCCTTGAGGAATCGGTCGGCACAAAAGTCGACAAAGGTGCGCACTTTAGCCGGCACCCGCCCGCCACCCTGATAGAGGATGTGCACCGGCAGCGCCGCTGCTTCATAGGTGTCGAGAATGATCTCCAACTCCCCCTTGGCTACCAGCTCGGCCACCTGATAAGACAACACCCGCGTCAGCCCCCAACCCAGGCGCGCAGCATTGATCGCCGCCCGGTTGGAACTCACCAACAAACGCGGTTGGGGGTGCAAGGTAGTGCTGCCTGTCGGCAGGTTGAATTGCCAATCGGTGAGCAGGCTGCTGGCAGACGACATCACAATAGGCGCTGCCAATACGTCCTTAGGAGCTTGCGGCCGACCAAACTCCTCTAGAAAGCCCGGGGCAGCGCAGATCACCGGGCGGATCTGCCCGACCTTGATCGCCTGCAGACCGGTGTCTGGCAAGTGACCGATGCGAATGGCTACATCCACGCCCTCATCGACCATGTTTACCACGCGATCCACCAGAAGGGCACTGATGGCGACCTGCGGATGCGCAGCCAGGTACTCGGTAATTTGCGGAATCAGATACAGCTCGCCGAACATCACCGGCGCCGTCACCGTGAGGTTACCCCGGGCCCGGATGCTGCTGCCGGTGGCCAGTTCTTCCGCTTCGTCCAAGTCCAGCAGGATGCGCTTGCAGTCTTCCACATAGCGCCGGCCGGCCTCAGTCAGGCGCAGACTGCGAGTACTGCGGGCCAACAGAAGGGTGCCCAGGCGTTTCTCCAGGCCGGCAATTACGCGCGTCACGCTCGGCGGCGACATGCCCATCAGCTTCGCACCCCCGGCAAAGCTTTTCGCCTCCGCCACGGCCAGCAGCACTTTCATTTCCTGAAACCTGTCCACAGTTACCGCCTTGCCTGGAACCTGATTGGTAGCACACAGCGTAGCGGCGTTGGATAGGGTTGCGCTACTTGTCCCGGTGGTTTGGCTGAACTATCGAGCGATATAGGTTGCTACTGACGGTCACCCGGGGCGAACTCAAGTGGGTAGTCTGCGCGCCCCCCGCTTACTGATCCACAGCGCGAAAATGATCAGGCTGCCGCCGATCGAAAGCGGCAGTAAAGCGGTGTCAGTGCGCCAGACCAGCAGATTGAGCAGCAGGCCCACCGGTACGGACAGATTGTTCATCACCGCGAGTGTTCCGGCGGATACCAGGGTCGCGCCCTTGTTCCAGCAAAACTGACCGACCGCCGTGGCGAGCACACCCATCCATAGCAGCACGCCCCATTGTGTGGAAGTGCTCGGTAAATGCTCTGCATCACCAAACAGCAGCCACGCTGGCAATACCACCAGCAGCGCGCCCAGAAAAAAGTAACCAAAGCGTCGATACAACGGGATCTCGGATGGAAAGTGCTGGGTCAAGTGCTTGTAACCGATCTGCCCGCTGGCGAAGGTGAAGTTGGCCAGTTGCATCAACAAAAAGCCGCCAAGAAATCCAGCGGAAATGCCGTCAAAGCGAATAACTCCCGCGCCAAGCACGGCAACAGCCGCAGCCACTAACGCCCAGGGGTTGAACCGCCGCCGCAGCGCATCATCAATCAGCGTCACATGCAGCGGCGTCAGCACCGTGAACAGCAGCACCTCCGCCACGCTTAGCAGATTGAAGCTCAAATACAGGCAGATGTAAGTCACGCCAAATTGCAACGCCCCCACCAGCGTGACCCCGCCGATGAACCGGGGGTCGACGCCGCGCCAGCGCGTCAGCGGCAAAAACACCATACCGGCCAGCAGGACGCGGGTCAGTACCGAAAAATAGGGATCTACCTGGCCGGCCAGATGGGCACCGATCAGGTTGAAAGACACGGCCCAGAGCACCGTGACGAAGAGCAGATAGGTCATGTCGCCTCCATTACAGGAGCGCAACCATAACGGCTCGCCGGCAAATCGGCTACGCGAGTTGTGTAGCTATTTGGAAAGAGGGCACAGATCTATTCTGGTCTCTGCGTCTGCGCAACCAGGTGGGCGTTGGCTATGCTATGGTGCTTTTTCTCACAGATTATCCATCAAAAACAGCGAGATAAAGTAGATGGCCTATACCTTCGAGCACCTCAAACAACAGTGTCAGCAGGAATGGGATGCCTATATTCAGCATGACTTTGTCAGGCAATTGGGCGAGGGCAGGCTGGCGCCGGAGTCGTTCCGTCACTATCTCAAGCAGGACTATCTGTTTTTGATCCAGTTTGCCCGCGCCTTTGCTCTGGCGGCATACAAGAGCACCACGCTGGACGATCTGCGGCACGCCAAGGCAGGGCTTTCGGCGATCGTCGATCTAGAGCTGGGCCTGCACATTCAGTACTGCAAGGAGTGGGGCATCAGTGAGCAGGAATTGCAGGCCTTGCCGGAAGCGCGCGCAACACTGGCATACACCCGCTATGTGCTCGACACCGGCAACCGCGGAGACCTGCTTGATCTGCACGTGGCGCTGGCACCCTGCCTGGTCGGTTACGGTGAAATTGCCAACTGGCTCAACACCCGTGCGCAAACGCTGCGCGGTGAGCAGAATCCCTATGATGCCTGGATCGGGATGTACGAGAGCGCCGAGTTTCAGGAGGCGATGCATGCCGAGATCGACTGGCTGAACTGCGAACTGGCGGACGTAACACCCCGGCGCTTCGAGCGCCTGGGGCGGATCTTCAGCGACGCCACCCGGCTGGAAATTGATTTCTGGGCCATGGGGCTGGAGCTTCGTCAGTAGCGTTAGTTACATGGCTGATCCCTTTCTCTTAGGGTGACACTACTTACCTCGGCCGGCTGACTGAACTATTGAGCGTACAAACTCGGTTGGAATCTCAACGTGCCTTGCTTCATCCAGAGAGGGGCGCAGCAAAATAGCGTCGCCGAAGGACCACACCACATGTACATTTCGCAGCGTGCAGTCCTCGGCAATACCCAGCTCACTCAGATCGCGGTTGCAGAAAGCGGGATCCAGCATAATGATTTCTGCTTCGTAGGCGCCGAGGCCTAAACTTTTTACCGTTTTCTCGGGTAGTGTCGTCAATGCCCCGCTAAATCCAGCGACCAACAACCCAAAAAACAACGTGAAGTGAATAGCTACTTTCCATCCGCCAAAATGGGCCATTGAGCAGAGCGTGACTAACGCTGCCATCAGGACTGGAATCGTCCAGATAACGATGTTTTGCAAGGATGGGCCAAGTTTGCCAATAACCGGTGCGCTGTTCTGGAGGACAAGAAGCAAGAGCACTACGAATGCTAGCTGCGAGAGATAAGCAACCCATGTGAACTCGTAGATGCTGTTCCTGCCAAGGTTAAAGCGCCATGTCACCAGTGTCCCGAACAGCACCGCTGTAACGGCCGGCCAGAGAAGTGCGGTCCATAGGAGGTTGCTTGCGTCGACCAGCGCTGCGATCAGCAGCCCTAAAGCACAAAAACAGAATGGGCCGAAGTAAACTAAACCGACCATTTGCCAAAAAACGCTATCGCGCTTGTCGTCTGCGCTGGGCATTGCCTCCTGAACACGCTCTTTAACTGCTGTGGTATTCAGGAACGACCGGAACAACATTGCACCTGGTACAAACATCGCTAGTACCACAACTCCGACGATAACAAAGCCAATGACGGCGGCTGCCAAGAGGAGCGATGAGAACTGGAACAAATCAAAGCTGGGGTAAAAGCGGTTGCGGTAAAAGTAGAGCAGGAATATGCCGAAGCCCACCAGAGGGGGAGCGGCTTTAGCAATCAACGAGGCGTGTTTGCCTATGATGGCGTCAGAAGCTTCAAATGCCGCATCAAACGGGTCCCTGCTCGGCGGACGATCTTTCCATTTCTGCATAGGGCTTCCTTGCTGGTGAGTTAATCGAAGATCATATCCTTATCGGCAGTAGCTGAGCTATCCTCGAGCGGCCTAATCGGTCCCCAGCAACCAAGCACATCAGCGATCAGATCAATGCCCGTGCTGACACGTTCGCGAGCCGACTCGACAAATAAAAAGGACTTAAATTGCACATCCGAGCCAAGCTCCACCTCGCAGTTGATCCCTCGGCGCGCGCGCGGGGTATATCGTCGTTCAATCTTGTGGCTTGTGGGCTGATTCTGATCGCTGTTCTGGTCGCAGTGCTGGAAACTGAGCAGACGCTGGTGGACCAATACCCAAGCTTTTTTATGATTGCTGACGGGCTCTTCTTTATCATTTTCGCAATCGAGTACTGCCTCAGATTGTACGTCGCGCCGCTTAATCCCAGGTTTTCTGGGCGCTTTGGCCGCATTCGCTATATTTTCAGTTTCTGGGCGGTAATTGACCTGATTGCACTGCTGCCATTCTTGTTAGCAGGTGCAGGTACCTCCGCCTACTACTTACGTCTGGCACGTCTTTTCCGCGTACTGGGTATTGCCCGGCTGGGTCGCTTTACCCACGCTTGGAGGGTCCTTGGCGGGGCGTTCTATTCTCGTCGGTATGAGCTTTTGATTAGCGCCCTTGTAGCACTCTTGCTATTGCTAGTATCAAGCACGTTTCTTTACCTGATCGAGGCCGACGGCCAGCCCGATGCGTTTGGCAGTGTGCCCCGTGCCCTATGGTGGAGTGTCGCGACCCTGACGACTGTTGGCTACGGTGACGTAACGCCGCATACGCCAATTGGGCAGTTCTTCGCTGGCATTACTGCTGTGGCGGGTATTGGCTTGGTAGCCATGCCAACAGGTATTCTCGCGGCCGCGTTCAGTGATGCTTTTCAAAAGCAACGTGGCGATAAGTGAGAGGGTATGCCTCGGCAAGGATGAGAGCGGTTACGCCTGGGCTGGGCGGTCGTAGTAGGCTGTTTAGTGCTTCTCATGCCCATCGCCGCTATCATCGGCTGGCTCATCTTTGCCAGTGGCAGATGAACCGAAAAACCGGTTTAACTTAAGTAAATCTCTCCTTCAAGGAAGACTCCCTATGACCAGGATGACCCCACTCAAAAAATACCTATTCATCTTCGGCGGCGCCAATCTGGGCTTGATGGTAATCGCAGCGGTGGTGTTTGCCCTGCTGGACCTTGAAGGCAATGCCGGGGTCAATATGGGCATATTGATTGCCTCGGCGATGGCGGCCGGGCATTACTTTCTCAAGGACCACCAACGTCTGCCGACAGCTGCCGAGAAGCGTTGGCTGGTTTTTATGTCGTTCCTGGTGTCCGTGCTGGTCTCGCTGCTATTCGTCTTGGCTGTCGTTGCGATGCAGCCAGAAAGTGTCGCGGTGATGCGGATTATGCTGCAAGAGAACGCAGTCGTTTTTCTGGTAGTGATGCTGGTGGTTTCGCTGGTTTATCTTCTGGTGCTCTGGTTGGGCTACGGCTTTATGCTCGACAGGCAGTTCAAGGCCATGCAGAAGAAAGCGGCATCTGACCGCTCCAGTTAGGTCTGGTACCCTAAGCCCAAATTCCCGACCACAACTGAGGTACCGCATGATCTGGACTGTTTACTTATCCGGTGAGATTCATACCGACTGGCGCGAACAGATTCAAGCCGGGGCAGAATCCGCCGGCCTGCCGGTGGAATTCACCGCTCCAGTCACCCATCACGAGTCCAGCGACGCTGCCGGCGATATGCTGGGCAAGCCCGACGTGCCCTTCTGGCGCGATCACCAGTCCGCCAAGGTCAACGGCATACGCACCAAGACGCTGCTCGAACAGTGTGATGTGGCCGTGATTCGCTTTGGCGACAAGTACAAGCAGTGGAACGCCGCCTTCGACGCCGGCTACTGCGCCGCCATGGGCACGCCTTACATTACCCTGCATGATGAAGACATCATCCATCCGCTCAAGGAAGTGGACGCAGCGGCGATGGCCTGGGCGCAGACGCCGGAACAGGTGGTTGAAGTGTTGAAGTACGTTACTTCGGCTAGGTAATAGTGCGACGCGTTGGGCCCATCACTGAAACAGAAAGCCCGCCAGAGCGGCGGGCTTTATACAAACGGATCAGGCACCCACGAGCGATGCCTTGATGCGTTTTACTCCATCGACGAGCGGGGCGCTACCTGTTGGTCGTCGTTGGAAATGGTCACTTCCACTCGACGGTTCATCGCCCGGCTTGACGGCGAATCGTTGCTGGCGACCGGGTATTCCTCGCCATAACCAATGGCCTGAACTCGCTGCATGCTAACACCAGCCGCCGTCAAGGCGCGGCGCACGGACTCAGCGCGACGCTGAGACAGTTGCTGATTGTAGGATTCAGCACCAGTACTGTCAGTGTAGCCTTCGACTACCACCTGGCGTTCCGGGTTTTCATTGAGAAAGTTGGCAAGTTGCTGCACGCCACGCATCCCTGACGGTTTAAGGTCAGATTTGTTTACGTCGAAAAGCACATCACCGAAGGTGACCAGCGTACCGCGCTCGGTCTGCTTGGCCTGAAGCTCTTCCTGCAACCGGCGAATCTCTTCCTCACGGGACTGCAGTTGCTGCTCACGTGATTCCAACTGAGCTTTGGCGCGCATGGCAGCGGACTGCTCCAGTTCATTTTCTGCAGCTTTTAGAGCAATAGTCTCATTGGCCAGCTCAATGCGGCGCTTGGCCAGATAGGCAAGTTGATCTACTTTATCCTCTTCACCGGCCTCGTACGCCTGGCTGGCCCGATCTACCGCTGCTGCAGCGTCTTCAGTCTCTAGCGCGGCCAATTGGCTGGCGCGAGGGTCACTTTGCAGTTGGGTATATTGGGCCTGAGCCTGCTCCAGATTGCTGTTGGGCTGGGAGGCACACGCTGCAAGACCAATGGCCGTTGCAAGCACGGTGGACATGGTGATTAGTTTATTCATAAGAGTATTCCTTTGCTTTAGGCATTTGAGAAGTAAACGGCAGGATTACTGGGTACCGCGCATACCCTCTTCGCGCAGTTCCTGGATACCTTTCTTGGCATCCTCTACAGCCCTTTGCGTCTTGGCTGCTCGCGCCTTGCGTTCGGCAACTCGAGCATCCATCTCTGCCTGCTCGGCAAGCATGCGCGCCTGCTCGTAATTCTTTTCCTGCATTTCCATTTCTGCCTGCTTCCACTTTTCCTGAGCGGCACGCATCTCCACCGCTGAGTACTCGGTAGCCTCGGCACTAACCGCGCTACGTACGGCTGATTCGGTCAGAGCAAACTGCTCGGTCGGCGGATTGCCGGCACAACCTGCTATTAACACGCCACCTAACGCCACGGCGGCGAACTTGGGTAGCTGGAAGCGCGTCAAAGGACTCTTGAAAGTATTCATAGACATAGCCAATCTCCATTTGAAATCTCGCTTGCCGGCTCAAAAAATTAACCGCAAGCAGTATCGTATACACCGCTTGATCATGTACGCATGATCAATATGGGCATGGTTTTGGGACACTATCATCCTGATAGTGTTCAAATCTTTTACCGCATGGCCCTGGATGTAGTGCTTTTGTAGAGCTATTTGATGCTGCAGCTCCAGGCCCTGGACTATCGTCAGCAAATGACGCGTGTTGATTGATCTTGTTCATTCAGGAGCGGAAAGCACATCATAGGGTTTAGTCACCAAGGGGCTTCGCTAGACTGTGACCCCGCTTCCCGATACACCTTCTGCCGCTGGAGCCTTATCGCCGTGTACCTGCCTGAACACTTTGCCGAAGACCGGCCCGAGCAACTGCACGCGCTGATGCGCGTCTACCCGCTGGGCACGCTGGTGATGCACTCCGACGCTGGCCTGGATGCCAACCACATACCCCTTGAGCTGTTGGCAGAGCAGGGCGCTCACGGCGTGCTGCAAGGCCATATCGCCCGTGCCAATCCCTTGGTACAGCAGATTACTGACGGCGCGCCCGTGCTGGTGATCTTTCAGGGGCCGCACGGCTACATCTCCCCCAACTGGTACCCCAGCAAGCACGAAACCCACCGCCAGGTACCGACCTGGAATTATCAGGTAGTGCATGCCCATGGCCGTATTCGCCTGCGCGACGATGAGCGCTTCGTCCGCGGCCTGGTAGCACGCCTGACCCGCGAACACGAAGCCCAGGCCGAGCCCGAACGCCCCTGGAAGATGACCGACTCCAGCCCTGACTACATCAGCGAGATGCTGGCGAAGATTGTTGGTATCGAGATCGAGATTGAGCGCCTGGTGGGTAAGTTCAAGCTGAGCCAGAACAAGGCTGCTGCGGATGTGGCGGGTGTGGTTGACGCGCTGGATGCGCGTGGGCAGCAACCGCTGGCAGATACCATGCGCTAAGGATTGTCGGAGTTGGTCAGCCAAATCCTTTCAGGCGAGAAAAGCAAAACAGCCATATCGATCGCGTCGATATGGCTGCAGAACTGTTAGCGCTTGCTGGTCAGCGTGTTGTAGCTGTTGATCAAGTTGCGATAGTCAGGAATGTGATTCGAGAACAGGGTTCCCAGACCTTCAACATCATTGCGCCAATCGCGGTGCAGCTCACACGCTAACCCGAACCAGGTCATCATCTGGGCTCCGGCAGCGGACATGCGATCCCACGCGGCATCGCGCGTCAAGGGATTAAAGGTACCGGATGCGTCTGCTACCACGAAAACCTCATAGTCTTCTGCCAGAGCTGACAGCACCGGGAAAGCGACGCAAACCTCAGTGACTACGCCCGCCACGATCAGTTGCTTTTTGCCAGTCGCTTTAATCGCCTTGACGAAGTCTTCGTTGTCCCAGGCATTGATCTGGCCCGGGCGGGCAATATAGGGCGCGTCCGGGAAAATCTCCTTCAGCTCAGGCACCAGCGGGCCATTCGGGCCGTCTTCAAAGCTGGTGGTGAGTATGGTCGGCAGCTTGAAATACTTTGCCAGGTCCGCCAACGCGAGCACGTTATTCTTGAAGGTGTCAGGCTGAATGTCCCGTACCAGCGACAGCAAGCCGGTCTGGTGATCCACCAGCAAAACAGCAGCATCATCCTTGTTCAGACGTACATAGGGTTTGCTCATGTCACTACTCCTCTCGGTTGTGCCAGCTTGCTGGCTAAAAATTAAACTATAGCTTTATGATAAAAGTAGAACGTGGGGGCTAGAAGTGAGTGATTGGAGGACTCAGCGTTCTAGCCATAGAACGCTGAAAGCGGGGGGCGTCATGCAGGATTGGAATGACTTGTATTACTTTGTGCAGGTTGTCGAGCACGGTGGCTTTGCCCCGGCAGGGCGAGCACTAGGCGTGCCAAAGTCGAAGCTGAGCCGTCGGGTTGCCCAACTAGAAGAACGCTTGAATACCCGATTGATTCACCGCTCTACGCGTAACCTGATGGTTACGGACGTGGGTCAACGGTACTACGAACACTGCAGAGCCATGGTGATAGAGGCGCAGGCCGCACAGGAAGTGATTGAGACAGTGCAGGGCGCCCCCAGAGGGGCTGTGCGCATGACTTGCCCGGTGGGTTTGCTGAACTTTCATGTTGGCGAAATGCTGGCTCGGTTTATGGCGATTTACACCGAGGTATCCGTGCAGCTGGAGGCAACCAATCGGCGAGTGGATCTGATTGCCGAAGGCGTCGATCTGGCGCTGCGAGTGCGGCCCCTGCCGTTGGAAGACACTGACCTGGTCAGCAAAACGTTGTCTGACCGGGGGCAGTGCCTGGTTGCCAGTCCTGACCTGGTTGAACGTTATGGCATGCCTGCCTCGCCGCTGGAACTAGCAGACTGGCCTAGCCTGAATCGTGGTACACGAGAAGAGCTGGCGATATGGACGCTGGAGAGCGAGACCGGGGAGCGTATTCAGGTACGGCATCAGCCCCGGTATTTCACTACAGACATGCTGGCACTCAAATCGGCCGCGCTGGCCGGCGTAGGCGTCGTCCAGCTGCCAGTGCTGATGCTGACCGATGAACTGGCCAGGGGCACATTGGTATCTGTGCTACCTAATTGGCGCCCGCCAAGGGAAGTCATTCACATCGTATTCCCGTCACGGCGCGGCATGTTGCCTTCGGTCAGGGCGCTCATTGACTTTATATCGGCAGAGTACGCGGCGATCGAAGAGGACTAGACGATGAGGGCTCGTATACAGATTAGGACGACTGTTTAAACCTGTTTCACATAGCTCAACAGAGCCTGTTAAACCGCTTAGCCGCGAGAGTTCGATACGCTTAACTGATCGGCCTCATCGAAAGAATGCATTTTCGTCCTCTACGCTTGGCAACCATACTCGCGGCCTGTAAATCATTCAGTAACGCAAAAGGCCAAGTTTATGAGCGATGTAATGCACAGTGTTCAATTTGCCAACCAGAAGTTGGCGAACCGGTTTGCACTGGCACCCATGACACGCACCAGCGCCGAGGCGGACGGTACCCCTAATCAAGCCATGGCTGATCACTACGAGGCCTACGCCAAAGGCGGCTTTGGCCTGGTGATCACCGAGGGCACCTACACCGATAACGGCGCAAGCCAGGGCTACGGCAACCAGCCAGGCATCATCAACGACGCCCATGTAGCCGGCTGGAAAACCATTGTCGAGCGCGTGCACGCAGCTGGCAGCAGCATATTCGTTCAGTTGATGCATGCGGGTTCTCAATTCCAGGCGAACCACTATACCGACCAACCCATTGCGCCCAGTGCGGTTAAGCCAAAAGGTTCGCCCTTGGGCATATATGGCGATCAAACCGAGTGGAAGACGCCAAAGAGCATGACCCTTGAGGACATCCAGTTCGCAATCGCGGGGTTCGTTCAGGCGTCGCAAAATGCCCAGGCGGCCGGTTTTGACGGCATCGAACTGCATGGCGCCAACGGCTACCTGTTGAACCAGTTCCTGAGCACCTATTTCAACCAGCGTGAAGACAGCTACGGCGGCAGCCTGGAAAACCGCCTGCGTATTATGGTTGAAACCATCAAAGCCATCCGCGCAGTGGTCGGCAAGGACTTCACCCTCGGTATTCGCCTGTCTCAGGTAGCAGTGACCGATCCTGACTATCAATTACCTGAGGGCGAAGCCGGATTCCGCCAGATCGTCGAGGCGGTGCGCGATGCAGGTGCTGATTTCGTGCATACCACCGACGGCGATGTGCGCCGCGCAGCCTTCATCGAAGGGGACAAGTCCCTTGCCGATGTGGCTGCTGAAGTCCAAGGTGTGGCGCTGATCATCAATGGCGATATTGACGAAACCAACCACCCCGATTTTGCTGCTGACTACCCACAAGCGTTGCTGGCCATCGGCAAGAAGGCGCTGGCCAATCCCGACTTCGTGCAGCGTTTGAAAGACGGCAAAGAGATTATGGACATGGACTTCGCCATGCTGCAGCCAAAGGCGACTATTGCTAACGAACAGGCATGGCGGCGCAAGCAGTCGGCCTAAGCTAGCATTTAGTACGGCCGCGTTCGGCACGGCACCTCGCTATTGTAGGTGCCGGCAAAACATCAACGAAGCGGACGAGCGCATGCGCAAGAGCGATGTGAAATATCGTTTCGTGATCGACATGGCGACGTTGAAGGCCGCCTAACAGGCTCGCAGTACGGGCGCGGCCCTGCTTCCGCGCCCGTACGCTAGCGCTCGTACGGTCTTGCGGGCTTGCCCGCGCCGTCTACCCACAACGTAGTTGTGGTGTTTGCAGACGGGAAGGTTTACCTTTATGGGAAGGCATTATGCCACTCTCAGGAGCCCATGGATGGCGCGCAAACGTACTTCAACCTTTGAAGACCTGGTAACCCTCCTTTCACGACTGCCCTGGTGGGCAAGTCTGCTGATTGGCGTTGTCAGTTGGCTGATCCTGCGGCCCGTTGCTACCAGTCCTATGGCTGCTCCCGCAGGCGCCACGCTCGATGACCTCTCCGGAATAATGCTCAGCCAGGCCTGGCGCGTCTTCGCGATGTTCGGCCAATACCTGATCCCGATTATCTGTCTCTTTGGCGCCATAGGCTCCATCGTTGGCCGCCAGAGCCGCAAGAAACTACTTAACAACGTCAAATCAGCTACCCAGCCCGGCAAAGCCATAGATGGCCTCGGCTGGCGGGAGTTCGAGCACCTGATTGGTGAGGCTTTTCGAAGAAAGGGCTACAGCATCACTGAAACCGGAGGCAACGGCGCAGACGGCGGAATAGATCTCATCCTGCGCAAGAGCGGGGAAAAGTATCTGGTGCAGTGCAAACATTGGCGCTCGATGAAGGTAGGCGTACCGGTAGTGCGGGAGTTCTTTGGTGCGATGGCGGTTGAGGGTGCTGCCGGTGGTTTCGTTGTTACCTCTGGGCAGTTCACTGCAGAGGCTAAGAGCTTTGCGGAGGGGCGCAATATTCAGTTGGTGGATGGTGGCAATCTCAAACGTCTATTGGCGAACCGCAACCCGACAAGCTCTGTTACTGAGCTCGATAGGACTTCGAAGCCAGCACCGCAGCCAGTAGAGGCAGAGCCTGCTTGCCCCTTGTGCAAGAGCGCAATGATCAAACGGACTGCGAGGAAAGGTGCCAATGCTGGAAATGTATTTTGGGGGTGTGGGACTTATCCAAAATGCCGTGGGGTGGTGAATGTCTGATCGCAAAAAAAAGCTGGAAGAGCTGTTGCTGCGCGCCGATTGGGATGATGCGCCCCTTCGGGCGCGGCAGAAGCGGGGCAGTCACAAAGGAATGTGGCTATCTTTTTTGGCGGTATGTATCGCATTTGTCGCCGTTGCCAACTATCTCGACTCGAAGCAATTGAGTCGCCAGAACATTCACACCTTAGCAAGCGAATCTCGGGTCGTTACCCGTGTCACGGCAACAGCGCAGGATGAAGCCAAACCAGCTGCGATTTCTCAGGCGAGCAAGCAGAAAGTGGATAGCTATGACGAGCAGGTCAAGCGCCTCCTGGCTGAACCTACGGAAGGGCCATCTACCACCCAACCCAAACAAACCGTGTTCAACGACGTTAACTACATTCCGGTGAAGCAGGTGAATACAGTCAGCATGGGAGTGGCACGTCCGCCCGCCGCATCGCAGTTAAGCCCAGTCTCGCGGCACGGATATGTCACGGTGGTTCAGGAAACGAAGCCGAGTTGCTGGCCGTACAAGCCTGGCAGTATCAGTTGTCGCAATTTCAAGAAAGCCATGAAGAGTGGGCATAACCAGCTCTGCTACAACAGCGCGCATAGCTACACAGAAGCGTGCCGCCGCGCTGCGCTCTACAACCCTGTGCAATGAATGCCGAAGGGGAAATGAAGCCAACTGGAAATTTCGCAGCGCGATTCTTAATAAACCAAAGAAATGACTTTTGGAATGCAGGTTAAAAAAGGATATACGCACATGGAACGGCCCGAATACGTAATTCAAGCTGAAGTAGCCCGCCTGATACCCGTGGTAGCCGATACCAACCGAGAGCAACGCGCGGCTTCGATTTTGCTTGCAGCGCTGCGTGGTGTTTATGAATTCCGGCAGATGATGTTTGCTTCAATCGGGCATCGAGTTGCCGCTCGTGCCCGGATGGGAGCCTGGACTGAGGTAGCGCTGGAATGTGATTTGGACATACCCAAAAAGGATCGCCCTGACGGCCTGGTACAGATCGTGACCGGCAACAAACAATGGTCCGCATTGATTGAGGCGAAGATCGGCAACAACGAAGTAGGCGAAGAGCAGCTAAAACGTTATCTGTTGCAAGCCAAGAAGAACAAAATCGATGCCGTCATTACCATCACTAACCAATTTGTAGCCTTGCCAACCCATCACCCCGTGAAGCTTCCCAAAACGTTGCTGAAAGGCATTGAGCTCTATCATTGGTCTTGGATGTACGCCGTTACGCAGGCGACTTTGCTTCTGGATTCAGGCGACATTACTTCACCCGACCAAAGATTCATTCTTGAAGAAGTGCTCCGTTATTTCAGCCACGACTCCAGCGGCGTAACGCGGTTCGACAGTATGAATCGTGAGTGGAAGGACGTAGTTGCCAAGGTGAAAAGCGGAGCCGTGCTGGGGAAGAGCACTGAAGAGGTAGAAAACACGGTCTCGAGCTGGCATCAGGAACAGCGTGACTTGAGCCTTGTCATGAGTCGCAAGCTCGGCCGGCAGGTGAAACAGAAAATCAGCAAGACCCACCGCAATGAACCTGTCCTGCGCCTCAAGGAAGACTGTGAGTTACTTGCTAAAGAGCACAAGCTTATCTGTTGCTTGACGATACCTGATGCTGCTGCCGACCTGGATATCACCGCCGACCTGACCAAACGCACCATCACCTGCTCAATGCGCTTGAGCGCCCCACAGGACAAAGTGCGCAGTTCGGCACGTGTGAATTGGCTGATCAAGCAAGTTAGCAAAGCCAATGCGGAAGGATTTTACGTCAAAGCAATCCGCCCTGGCCGAGCAGAGGAAACCCAAACGCCGCTGGCGAAGCTACTAGCTGACGGCAACGCCCTGGAGACGCTTTCCACCAACGTGGTGCCCAGCGCTTTTGAAGTCTTTTACATGGCCGATCTGGGGGCGCGCTTCTCCGGGGCGAGAATCTTTATCGAAGAGCTGGAAAAGGCGGTGCCGCATTTTTATCAGGAGGTTGGGCAGAGCCTTAGGGCTTGGGTGGCGCCGCCTCCGAAATTGCAGAAGCGTGATCCGGTTGAAGTGATGGGGATAGAAGATAGTGAGGAGGCTGAGGAGGCTGCCGCAGAGTCAGTTGGTGGTTGAGTGCAGGGAAAATGTTCGTGACAGGTTACAAGCATGGGAAAGATCAATCTGTCCCCCTTTTCCTCCAGAACCGGGCTAGATGAAAATTATCCGGGGCGCGCAATCAGCTAGAGAAGGTAGGCCAAGTCGACCAAAAATGTCAGCATTATGCGCGTGGCCAGCAAACGTTGGCAGAGCCTATGCGCGCGGCCCCTGCAACACAAAAACCGTTGCTGTGAATCCTCACAACGCAGTTGTGACGCTTATAGGCTGGAGCGGTTATTTCAGGACAGACCATCATGTCTCTCTCAGGAGCCCATGGTTGGCGCGGAAACATACTCTGCGTTCGAAGACTTGATCCCCATCTCTAGCCTTGGCGGGCGAGTTTGCTAATTGATGATATCGGTTGATTCATTAGGTTGCTGTTTGGTCGCGACTTTGATGCGTACCATAGGCAAGACCTGCCTCAAGCCATTTCGTTTTCCTAGAAAAATCGACATCAGTGCGAACACAAGGATAGGTATCAGGGACGTTAAGGAAAGTTCGAAATATCCTATACTCATAACGTGAGTGCGGATGCTTATATATAGTTTATAAGAAAGATAAAAAGCAATATTGCTAGAAGCCCAGCAGCAACACCATATAGCTCTGGAAAGACTTTGTTGGCCGTCTTTATTAGACCTTTGTCAATGAAATAATACTGGTGAAAAGTGGTGTGAATTTTTTCGCAAACGTTGAGAGTATTTAATAATGATCTATTACTGATTTCGTCCTGTTTATTCTTCGACATAAGATCAAAGTCAAGATCGCGTAACGGTAGTAGGATTGTAGAAGATATTATTTCTGATTTCACATGATAATTTATCTGGGTAATTCGAATTTCAATGTCTGAGAGTTTTGCCGAGTACAGCGTTTCAATTTTACTGGCATTACTACTTTTTGTTGCGACGGTTTTCTCAAGCCAGTCATTTAGCTTTTCGAGCTTGTCTATTATCGAATCTTTCTGTTTAAGTGCTTCGCTTCTATGTAAAGCTATATGGTCTTTAGAGATAACAAAGATCCAACCAAGAACTAATGTTATGAAAGCTACCCAAGGACTTATAGTCATCTAGACTTCCATGTCACGTGCGGCGGCAGAAATTCGATCGGCGATTATCTCTTCTATTGATTTTACTAAAGAGTGTGAATACGTAAGTCTTTCTTCTAGATCCTTTGCAGTAAAACCCTCTTCACGAATCAGGCCGCCAAAAGCTTCATCTAAAAAAGACCGACCATATCGATTGTAGCCATCCAGAACTACATGGACACTGCCATGTTTTAATAGCGCAGGAACTAAAATCCGGCGCCTAAAAGCTTCTCCGCTAGTATCCCCGTCGACATCGATCGTTCGACCGTAAGGAGCTGAATTAAATTCTTTAACAATTATAAGATCATAAGGAGTCATTTTATTTCAATGTTCCACTGAAAAAGTGTGCCTTCAAGTTTTTTTGGAAGATGAAAAAGTTCGAAATGTTTGGTGTCGTAAAATTTATAGAGCCCATTATTGCTAAAGATCCATAGTTTTCCACCTTCTGTCTCCGAAACTAAGGCTCTGATGCTCTTACTGCCTTGACCATGCTTTTTCTCTTTGGTTCCAGTCACGTCGGCCTGGAGAGATAGGTGTATTAGCTGGGAATCCTTCAGATCCTTACGGATTGTAGGCAAAAGCCCAGAACTTATCAACTCTGGCTTTTTTTCAATTAATTCCTGATAAACTTCTGGATAACTGGTTTTCAATGCGTCCACTACCCACGTACGTCGTAATACGGTTTTAGGAATTCCAACTCCGTTGTCGTATATGGCCAAATATAGTTGCTTTCCTTGTACTTGACACAGCAGCCACCAACGGCGCTCTTGATTGGTGTTGTTGCTGTCTGGATAGGCATGGCGGTTAACATTGTTTATTGTTTCTGATACGGCGTCGCCAAAAACATGTTCGGTTTCCGGGTTCAGCTTTCCGTCATATATTTTGTCTCTTATATAGTCAAGTATGTCTTCCATGTAGTCTTTTTTTGTACTTGATACTATGGGGAGGTGTTTGTAGGATTTAGGTGTGTATTTTGATATGCGAGACTTTATTACTTTGGGGAAATTTAGCCGGCACAAAGTTGAACGAACGGTGTCAGATGAGCTTGGTAATCTTATGATTGATTGTCTCGTGTTGTTATAGCGACTTTTTTCTGAGGCAATTTCTAACGCGGCGTAAGTGGCTATCAAAGCAGCCCCCGTTACTTGCTTTGTTTCTGAGAAATCTATAGAGCACGGTTGGAAGGGGATATATTTCTTTATATCCTGAATGAAGCGCAAAGTTCTTGTGAGTGCGTCGGCGGATTGTTCGTCGCCACCATAGATACAAAGCTTCTCTGGCGCCGGTATGGACTTATATCCCAAAAAACTTTTTTCTTGATTCGGTTTTTTATCGAGAAAGTATTTTTTATTTTTTCTTTTCAGCGCCGTTAGATGCCGTCTTGTTGAAGCTTTAATGAGAGTTAGTTTTTGTTCTGTTTTTAATAGCTTCATTTTTAAAAACCCTAAAGCGGGTTTGATTCCTTTTTTGGTCTCGTCCTGGTTTTAGAACTATAATCAATCCAGGCTCAACGCACCACTAATTTGATGCCAATCACCCCGCACAGCCTCAGAAATTCTCACCTCGCTCACCGTAGACAATTATTACTCGACTTCTGTCCATGAGGTGCTGCTTCGACTCTATTTTAGAGCGGCAGTACGTGAATCACGATCTGCTTCTAGAATCTTGATGCGCCGACAAAAATCGAGGCTGCATTGTTGGCCGGGTGAAAAATTAACATAGCGAGACTCTGTGAAAAAAATGGACGTTGGATTTATTTGTCACATCCCATATCCCAAACTCGAATCTGAGCGAACTGTTAAGCTGCGATCCCGTTACCCTTTTCATGTTCTGCTTTGAATTTGTGTTGATCCCTGCGCCTCTGAACTCGTGTTGTAACGTTCAAGCTCGCCAAACGTCCGCGAATCCAAATAAAACAGCCACTCAGCCACCATAGTAGGCCGCCCATCCTCCAGCTCAGCTTCACCTCCTGCTTAAATATGCAGGCTCCGCTTGGCTGTACACCAGTTAACGCGCGCCCACACGCACCCGAAATTTCGCCCCCACTGACATCTGCCCAACAAAGCGCAACCGATCAAAACCGTAATTTAGCGCAAAATTCTTGTCGATGACTGGTCGGGCTTATGGCTTTGGCGTGCAGCTTGATAGGTGCGACACCTGCCGAAATCCCTGAACGATGGTGCCGCCGTAGCTTGGTTTCTGAGTGGCGCGTGCTGAGACCATTCGCCTTCATTGTTGCCGGTTAGCGCGGCGTATTCGCCCACCATGGCCTGGGTAATCACAAATCGCCTCGCAGTGTGCTGATCTTCACCTCGCACGATCTTCTTTGTCGTTACACCAGGCTTGGCTTGACCCCAATTACCCTTGTACCTCTGGCGGCTTCGCTATCTGGTTTAACACCCCGCGGCGCTTGAGTGCCCAATCAATAAGCTCCGCCATTGATGGCCCCAGAGCTATGCCCATTTCGGTGAGGGTGTACTCCACCTTGGGCGGCACCTGGGGATAAACCTCCCGGCTAACGATTCCATCCGCTTCGAGCTGTTTCAGCTGCTGAATAAGCATTTTCTGGTTTACGCCCTCTACCCGGCGCTCCAATTCAGAAAAGCGCAAGGGCCCCTTTGCTGCAAAGAGCTGGCAAATGATGACGATTTTCCACTTCCCTTCAATGACTTGCAGCGCTTCCCTGGTGGCTGCAGCCCACACCAGTTGCTGCTTTGGATCCTCGCAATACCATTCACGCGGCTCTGCCATACTTACCTCTAGGTGGGTTACCCACAATATTGTGGGTTCTTGTTAAAACCTCAGTTGCCCTTTATTTTCTCAGAACATTCTCATAGAGGCTACGCCTATGAAAGCTGTTCGATGGACGACAGGGCCCAAGCCCGACCTGGAATGCCATGACGAGCCCGTGCCCACACCTGGTCCACATGACGTATTGATTCGGGTGCACGCGGCTTCGCTGAATTTTCGCGATCAGGCCATTCTGGATGGCAGGTATGGCGCGCGGCTCCAGCAGAACGGGGTCCCGTTGTCAGATGGAGCAGGGGAGGTGATTGCCGTAGGCAGCGCAGTGCGCAGGGTGAAAATAGGTGACCGGGTTACGGCATCATGCCATCCAACTTGGGTCGGTGGCGTGGCAATGCCTGAGTATCAGGAAAACAGCCTGGGCATAACCAGTGATGGTTGGCTTGCGCAATACATCCTCCTGAACGAAGTTGCTTTGGTTCATATTCCTTCCTACATGTCTTATATCGAGGCCGCCTCCTTGCCGTGTGCCGCTGTAACCGCCTGGACTGGGCTTAACCTGACGGCGCCTCTACAGCCTGGTCAGACAGTACTTGTTCAAGGTACAGGTGGTGTCGCGCTGTTTTCACTCCAGATTGCGCGCATGTTCGGCGCGCGCGTTTTCGCTATTACATCCTCTGATGAAAAGGCTGAAAAATTGAAAGGCTGGGGCGCTGAGGCGGTTGTCAATTACCGCACCTTTCCTGACTGGGAAAAGCACATCCTTGATCTCACCGGAGGCAAAGGTGTCGATAAAGTGATGGATATCGCTGGCGAAAAAACGATCGTCAAATCGGCCGCTGCCACCCGAAATGGCGGGTCCATTTCAGTCGTTGGCTTCACTAGTGGATTTGGTGGTGGGTTACCTCCAATGGACATCCTCTCGCGCACCCTTACCGTGGCGGGTACTGCCATTGGGCCCCGCTCAGATTTTGACGCATTGATGGCCGCCATGGCACAGCATGAGGTCAAGCCTGTCATCGATCAGGTGTTTCCGTTCTCCTCATACCGTGACGCCTACCGTCGACTTGAGAGCGGCGAGCACGTTGGCAAAATCGTCATCAATCAGTTCTCAGAGGAGTAACAGCATGAAGATTGGAATCATAGGCGCCGGCAACATCGGGGTCACCATCGCCCGCAAACTTTCCGCATGCGGCCATCTCGTCAAGCTCGCCAATTCCAAGGGGCCGGAGACCATCCACGAGCTAGCGAAGGACATCGGCGTGACTGCGGTGACCAAGGAACAAGCCGTTTGCGATGTGGATGTGGTTGTACTTTCAATTCCCTTTGCCAGCTACTCCGAGCTGGGCGAGCTTTTCAATGGCGTGGCTGATGACGTTATCGTTGTAGACACTTCCAACTATTACCCCGCACGAGACGGATCAATCGCAGAAGTGGATGAGGG
Organism: Halopseudomonas laoshanensis; assembly: GCF_008365385.1. Lineage (GTDB taxonomy): Bacteria > Pseudomonadota > Gammaproteobacteria > Pseudomonadales > Pseudomonadaceae > Halopseudomonas > Halopseudomonas laoshanensis. The sequence goes on from NZ_QOVF01000001.1 coordinate 630,678, forward strand.
GAAACCCGAAAGCATCTGGGTCAGTGAACGCATTGGGCGACCGGTGGTGAAGGCATGGAATGCTTTACTCGCTGAAACGCTTGCCCATAAGGGTAAGCCAGAGGGGCTGCCTTCACGTATCGCGATACCTGTCGCGGGTGACGATACTCGGGCGGAGGCTGTGGTTCAGGAGCTGGTGGATCAGACCGGTTTCTATGCTTTAGCATCAGGTGGGCTTGTTGACTCCTGGCGTCAGCAACCTGGTACTCCGGCCTACTGCACTGAACTAAGCCTGTCTGAATTGAAAGCAGCGCTTCTCGCCGCGGATAAGGATCGTGCGCCCCTTGATCGGGATGCGCTGATGAAAGAATTTTCGTCTGCTCAGGGCGAACTATCACATGATTATATCGTCGCCAGAAACCGCGCCGTTACCTCCTGACCGCCGCGCAGCTTCGAGCTGCGGTGTCAGGATCACTGAGGCGAGCGCTATTCCACCCCGGAAGATCAATGGGGTCAGAGTGATTGATCTTTCATGTGTTGATTTTCTCCGAGCAGAAAGCCAGAGCCGTTGCCGACAGCGATCCACATAGCTACAAAGAGGGCGAACAAAGCCGTCATTTGTTAAGATCTCGCCCCCCCGATAATGCTGCAAGGCGATGCGCATGCTCCAGTTAGTTTTATTACGTGATCACTTGGAATACAGCGATACGTTTGCGTCGTGGCTGCATCAACAGTTTGCGTACGAATACAGTGAGCAGCCGCTCGCTGATTGGCAGAGAGAGTTTAGCGAAGGGCAGGGCAATGGGGATTGGCAAACCCTGATTGCCTTGGAAAATGGCCAGCTATTAGGCGGGGCAGCTCTGGCAAAAGATGATTTGCCCGAGCGTCCGGAGCTGGGGCCCTGGCTTGCATGCGTGCTTGTCGCACCGCAGGCACGCCAGCGAGGCCTGGCCGAACGGCTGATTGCAGGCGTCTGCTCTCGCGCCAAAATCAAGGGCCATGAGCGACTGTATTTGCATACACATGATCGTGCTGACTATTACGCGAAGCGCGGATGGGAATATAAGGAGCCTTTCCATGCCTGGGGCAAGGAACACTGGTTGATGGAACGAACGCTCTAGTCCCGCAGGGTATTCTCATCGATCATCAGGTGTGACACCTGCAAAAATCCCTTTCAGCAATCTACCAGCGTCGCCCAGAACTCTTCCGCCGACCGGCTGATAGGCCCCGCTGGACGAGTGAGGTGAATTTCTAGGGGGATATCCCTGCTTTTATCGAGCGCTCGTACAAGACGCCCGTCGGCGACTTCCTGCTCAGTCAGGCTTCCTGGTAGCCAGGCAATACCTTTGTTTTCCAGCGCCATGGACATCAGCACCGCTGCGAGATGGCTGCTGAAAAGGGGTTTGAGATGTGGGTAAGCGTCCTTGCCGTGCAGTCGATGAGCAACGATGCGCCCCAGCCCCGACTCATGGGTATAAGCCAGATAAGGCATTGCCGCTGCGGAGGTGTCGAAGTTGGCGGAAGCACCCGCCAGAGGAACGAGCACGTCCTCGCCCACCTTCTTGCTGATGAACTGATCAGGGGGCAGTAAGGGCGGAACATCCGGGTGCCTGTGGCAGAGCAGAAACTGAACCTGGCCATGGATCAGCATTTGCTCACAGACGGCCATGCTATCCGAGTGCAGTTGCACAGCCTCAATGGGGGCACCTTTTTCGGCGCTACGCAGCCATTTTGGGAAAAATGTAAAAGACAGGGAGTGAGTCGCAGCAAAGTGCAGGGACCTGGCTGCCAATCCGGCCACCTCCTGAGCTTCGTTACGCATGCTGTACAAGCGCCTGGCAGCCTCTTGAGCGCTGGGCAGAATTTGCCTGCCAGCGTCGGTCAGGGTTGCGCCTTGAGGCGTGCGAACGAAGAGTTGCACCCCCATCCAGTTCTCCAGCGAGCGCACTCTGCGACTGAATGCGGGCTGCGTAACGTGCCGGGCTTCAGCCGCGCGAACAAAGCTGCCGTACTCGGCAAGCGCTGAAAGGTCTTCGAGCCACACAAGTTCCAAGGGCCATGCCTCCTGTGCATAGGGTCCGGCATTAATAGCATTGGGCGGGTGACAGCGCAAAGCCTAATCTTCGCGCCAACACCAACTGAGGAACCCGTCATGCGTATCGTCGACATCCGTGAAAAAACCGTTTCTATCGCCTCCCCAATTGCCAACGCCTACATCGATTTTTCCAAAATGACCTGCTCGGTAGTCGCAGTCATTACCGATGTGCTGCGTGATGGGAAGCCTGTCATCGGCTACGGCTTCAACTCAAACGGCCGCTACGGGCAAGGCGCGCTGATGCGTGATCGCTTCCTGGCGCGTGTTATGGAAGCTGATCCGGACACTCTCATTGATCATGACAACAACAGCCTGGACCCGTTTGCCATCTGGAAGACGCTGATGACCAACGAAAAGCCGGGTGGCCACGGCGAACGTTCAGTCGCAGTAGGTACCATCGACATGGCTGTATGGGATGCTGTGGCCAAGATTGAAGGTAAGCCGTTGTATCGCCTGCTGGCCGACCGTTATCGCGGTGGCGTGGCGGATGACAAGGTGTGGGTCTACGCAGCGGGCGGCTATTACTATCCTGGGAAGGACCAGACCAAGCTCAAGCTGGAAATGCAGAGCTACCTTGATCGGGGTTACGACGTGGTCAAGATGAAGATTGGTGCAGCGCCTCTGGATGAAGATATCCGTCGCATCGAAGCGGTACTTGAGGTGGTAGGCGATGGTCGCCGGCTGGCCGTGGATGCGAATGGTCGTTTCGATCTGGAGACCGGCATTGCCTACGCCGAGGCGATCAAGAAGTACAATCTTTTCTGGTACGAAGAGGTTGGCGATCCGTTGGACTACGCGCTGCAGGCCGAACTCGCGAATCACTATGAACTACCCATGGCGACGGGTGAAAACCTGTTCTCTCATCAGGATGCCCGTAACTTGTTGCGTCACGGTGGTATGCGACCTGATCGCGACTACCTGCAGTTCGACTGCGCACTGTCTTACGGGCTCGTGGAGTACATGCGCACGCTGAAAGTGATGGAAGAACTGGGCTGGTCATCGCGTCGCGTCGTGCCGCACGGCGGCCATCAAATGTCCCTGAACATTGCCGCGGGCCTGCACCTGGGTGGCAATGAATCCTATCCGGACGTATTCCAGCCTTTCGGCGGGTTCGCTGATGGGATTCGCGTAGAAAACAGCTACGTGGGTCTGCCGGATATTCCTGGTGTCGGCTTTGAAGCCAAGTCTGCCTTGTACGCTGTCATGCGTGAGTTGGGCGAAGGCTGAAAGCCGCGAACTGTGGTCTGGAAGACATCAACCGCCATTGGTGGTGAGTGCAGGGTCTGCCTTGGCAAGATTGGCTGTCAGTTCGGCCTGAGTCTGCCGCTCTTGCCGCCAGGCCGGTTGACCAGGCGCATTACGCCAGGACTCGCTCAATGGGCTGTGATCGACAGCGTCGAAACCAAACTGATCATATAGCTGCGCGACCCACTCCGCAGCCTCTGGGAAATCACTGGATAGCGCCAGGGCAAGACGATCCGGTGAACCCTTGGCGCGGTTCCACAGCGTGATGCGAGGAGCTTGAATATGCGTGAAAGCCTTTACCACCTTGGAGGCTGGAAGCTGCTCCTGACGCAGTTCGTGCGCGGTTTTCTCGCCTGAGTCGATCATCGGATAGTGGCCGTCTCGCCAGATCATATAGTTATTGGTGTCAATCACGACTTTGCCGGCTAACTCTTCGGCCGGCATGTTGTTTACCAGCTTCAGCGGCACAGCAATGACGATGAAGTCGCCTTGGGCAGCTGCATCGCGGGCGGTAGCGGCGCGCGCGGATGGCCCTAGTTCGTCGACCAGATCCTTGAGCGTTTCGGGGCCGCGCGAGTTGGAGATGACAACGTTGTAGCCGTTCGCGATGGCGGCGCGTGCAATCTGGCTGCCGACCTCGCCGGCGCCGATGATGCCTATGGTAGTCATATGCTCTATCCACATGTGAGGACAGCGGCGAATGAAGACCGCTGTCCTGCAGGTTTATCTAAAGGGCCAGAAGGGTGCGATTTAGATGCTTAGTCCGCCTGCTACATCGAGCACGCCACCAGTCATGTAACCGCCGTTAGGCCCCGCAAGGAAGCCGACAAGGGCTGATACCTCTTCCAGCGTAGCGATGCGGCGGATCGGATGCAGGTCCAGCAATGCGTCGGGGGCGCCGTCATCGCCTAGCACTTGCGCAGCCATGTCGGTGGGCATGACGCCGGGTTGGACGACGTTCACCGTGATACTGCGACTGCCCAGATCGCGCGCTACGCCCTTGGCATAGCCAATGAGGGCGGCCTTGGTACCCGCGTAGTCAGCCGCCCCTTGGAAGGGGACTTGTGTACCCAACAACGAGCCGATGAAAATGATCCGACCGCCGTTCGACAGAACGGGAGCAGCTGCGCGCGTTACGCTCACTGGCCCCATGACGTTGATCTGCCACTGCCGGTCAAGGTTCTCGACATCCAGGTTGGGATCGTCAACCGTTTGGCCCTGCACGGCAATAGCGGCGTTGTTGACGAGAATGTCGAGCTTGCCAAAGTAGGCGACCACTTCGTCAATCAGCGGCTTCGCAGCGGACGTATCAGCCTGATCATTTTTGATTGCCAGAGCACGAACGCCTTTGGCCTTTAGCTTCGCGACGACGGCCTCCGCTTTCTCGGCAGATGCCACATAAGTGATCGCAACGTCGGCACCCTGATCGGCAAGAGCTTGCGCCGTGACGGCGCCAAGGCCGCGAGAGCCACCAGTTACCAGTGCAACCTTACCCAACAATGACTTTTCCATTTGAAACCTCGTGATGTGAATGACGTCTATTTAATAACGTGCGTTACGGTAACGGACATTATAGTTTTGGATTTGGCGCGTCAAGTGTTTTAATATCGGTCGTTATGAAATTATGGAGGCAACGAAATGGGGCGTCATCGTGAGTTCGACGTAGATCAGGCGCTTGAAGCAGCGCTTGCTGTGTTCTGGCGCAAGGGCTATGAAGGCGCGTCTTACACCGACCTCACTCAGGCCACCGGTGTAGAGCGACCGGGGCTATATTCGGCATTCGGTAACAAAGAGGCCCTTTTTCGCCTGGCGCTGGAACGTTACAACGAGCACTACCTCGCGTTCTTTCCCGCTGCGCTGTTAAAACCGAGCTCTCGCGAGGTGGCTGAACACATACTGCGTGGGGTGGTGGAACTTAATACCCGTTATCCCGCTTACCCTGGATGTCTTGGCGTACAAGGAGTACTGGCCGGGTCAGACGACGCCGAGCCCATTCGGCAGGCGCTGATCCAGTTGCGCGCGGACGGAGAGACTTCGTTGCGCGAGCGCTTTGAGCAGGCAAAGGCAGAGGGAGATCTACCAGAGTCAGTCAACTGTGCTGCGCTAGCGGCATTTGTCATGGCGGTTACCCATGGCATAGCTGTGCAGGCCAAGGCTGGCTTCAGCCGCGAGACGCTGGAGGCGGTGGCCGATCAAGCCCTGTCAACCTGGCCATAGGATTACTCACTTCTCTGGATGCGAGTGCTATCCTTTCGTGCTGCTGGATGGGCGCACACCTAATTATTTTTTGCTGAGCAGGACACTATGCCTGACATTGACTTAGTCACACTCACGTCACTGACATTCGCTATAAACGCCATTGTCGCAGGTTACATGTTGTTATTAGCTCGGCTAAATATTGCCCAGCCCGCGTTTTACCATTGGGCTGCGTCATGCATCATTTTTATTTTTGCCAGCCTGCTTGCCGTGTCTCGGATGTATCAAGTTACCCCTGTTATCAGCGTCTGGCTTGCCCACAGCTTACTCGCCCTGCCACCCATTCTGATTGCAACCGGTTTGCTGCGCTTTTTTCGTGGCACCGAAACACCCTTGCCGATAAAAAAGCTGGGCATTATTTTTGCGGCTTACGCCACGCTGCTGTTTTTTACTTATAAATTGTCATACAGCGCGCCAATCCTGACGGCAACAGCGATAGCACTGGGATGCTGTTGGTGTATTGCGCTACTCAATTTAAATACAACGCAGCGCGTCGTATCCAAACTATTGCAGGGTGTTCTGCTGCTGCATGCCCTGGCCATGGTTGCAGAAATTACACTGTATATTGATAACTGGCAGTTGCCGCTAACGCGTCACTCTGAGTTGTACTTAGAGTTCATACTTATCAGCCACCTGCTGCTGACAACCATCGCCAGCATGATGTTGCCATTGCTGTTGTTTGTTCATCGTGAACAACATCTTATGTTGCAAGCAAACAGAGATGAACTGACACATCTACCTAACCGTCGGCATTTTTTACGTGAATCCTCCACCTTTATGGCAAGAGCTACTGACAGCTCGCCGGTAATAATCATGATGCTCGATCTGGATAATTTTAAATCCATCAACGACACCTTCGGCCATGCCGTGGGCGACGCAGCACTAAAACAGGTCGCCGACGCCCTTAATATAGAGTTGCGGGCAACCGATTTAATTGGTCGTATGGGCGGCGAAGAATTTGCTATCGTGATGACCGAAACCACTGAAGCAGCAGCACGGAAAGTTGCGGAACGCTTGCGTCAGAAAGTTGAACTTCAAGCCCGTGTTATTGAGGGAAATCAGATCAACTTGACCATCAGTATTGGTGCCATTTGCAGCTATAAAAACAATAGCTCAGATTTCCAGGCACTACTCAAACTGGCAGATGATGCTTTATTTGAAGCAAAACGTCGTGGCCGCAACCAAATTATCTTTGACTACAGCACAAATGATGCGCAGGTGGTCGGCTGAGTCTAGCGAGTAGAGCAAGGCGTCTCGATGGCGAAATCACCGGTGGCGGGCATGTCGCAGAGCAAATCTTGCCGCTGCAGAATGCCGCGCCGTTGTACCAGGCAATTGAGCACTGATCCAAGCAGATGGTCGATCAGGCAGACACGAGTCTCTCGTAGTCAGAGAAGGGCTTGAGCGCACAATACTGCACGTGTAGCAGATTCTCTTTGACGTAAGGCAGCGCCTCGATATATTCACGAGCCTCTTCGAAGGTATCGGACTCTAATTCAAACGCAGCACCTGGACTATCGGCTAGTCCATGGACCGCGCGAACAATACCGTCGGCGAAGCCTTTCCACACGTGCGAAACCTCTGGCTTTGCTAACCGCGTGAACTCCTCTGCGGCTCCATCAGCACGGCGCGTCAGAATTACCAAGGTTTTCATGACAGCACCTCCGTTTCCAGCGGCTGCGCCTGCGTTTCCTCGCTGTAAGCAATGTGCGCCATGATACCGGTCTGGCCGGTGGCCACGTGTGGCTTGAGCTCGTTGGTGCGAGTGTAATCACCTCCGTTTTGGGGCCGGAAAGGAATGGGCGCGTCCTCGAACAAACCTTCCAGACGGCTGCGCCAAACCTCCTTGGCCGCGTCAGCACCGGCGGCAGTCAAGTGCCCAGTGCCATATACGGCGAACGTAGGCAGCACATCGAAGCCAGGGAAGTAGAGTGAGCCATGGGTGATCGGAAACAGCAGTTGCTCTAGTGGCCCGTCGATTCCGCGCGGGGCGTAGTCTTCGGCGGGCCCGCCAACGGATACTGACAGCATGGCCCGTTTTCCTTTAAACGCTCCGTCGCCATAACGGTAGGCGTTGCCTGCACCCTTGTAGCCATGCGCGAGTCCGGCTGCCCAAACGCGATCAATCCACCCCTTCATGATGGCCGGCATGCCAAACCACCAAAGCGGGAACTGAAAGATGACGGCATCTGCCGCAATGACCTTGGCTTGTTCTGCCGCTACGTCGGCGGTCTGGCGGCCATGAAGATAGGCGTGAGCAGACTCGGCACCGAACGATAGCCGCTGAGTGTTCGCTCGCTCGGGAAAGTCGTGCTCATCAAACGTTGCTTTCCAGCCCATGGCGTACAGATCTGACTGCAACACCTCGTGCCCTTGTGCAGTCAAGGATTCAACAGATACTTCCACCAGTTGCCGCGTTAGCGACGAGGGCTCGGGTTGAGCATGGATGATTAATACTTTTTTCGACATAAATGAAGACTCCGCTGTGATTTCGGCGAAGTATCGCGGCGCTGGGACAATCTGTGAAATCGCAAAATTTTTCTGCTAGCATCAGTTTGATGGATACCAGACGCCTTGATCTCAATCTGCTTGTGACATTGGAGGCCCTTCTCATCGAGCAGAACGTGACGAGGGCGGCCGCCCGTCTGCATTTGAGCCAGCCAGCGGTCAGTGCCCAGTTGGGCCGCCTGCGCGACATCTTCGACGACCCTCTTCTGATCCCCGCGCACCGCGGAATGACCCCCACCGTCAAAGCCTTGGAGCTGCTCGTCCCGCTTCGCCAGGCACTTGACCAAGTAAGGGCCACCGTCACTACTCACCTGAATTTCGAGCCCGCGACGGCAAGCTTGACGGTATCAATCGCCTGCACGGATTACGTGCAGGCGGCCTTGATCAAACATCTGGTTGTCGCCATGCGACGCGAAGCGCCGGGTGTGCGTATCGCACTGCGCCTCCTGGACGTACCACAACTGGAGTTGCAGATGACTCGCGGCGAGGTGGATCTGGCCGTGATAAACATGACCGGGGCTCCGCCTGCATTGCACGCGCAACACCTCTATGATGAGAGTTACGTGCTGATCGGGCGCCATGGGCACCCAAGCCTGCGCGCGGACCTGACTGTGGATGAGTTCGCGCAGCTGGACCATGTCGTGGTGTCACCACGCGGCGGAGGCTTCTCTACCTCGGTGGATAACGCCTTGGTAGCACGGGGGGCTGCGGCGTAACGTAGTGCTGTCAGCGTCGTCATTCCTTCCAGTACCGGAGTTGGTCGCGCAGTCGGATTGTGTGGCTCTGGTTCCACGTCTTCTTGTAGAAGCTCGTGACGAGCAACTGCTGTTCGTAGCCCCGCCATTGCCGGTGGAAGGTTTTGCGATTGGCATGTTCTGGCATGAGCGGTCGGATGGGCACGCCGGTTTCAGATGGGTGCGTGAATTCATCGCTCTCGTAGCCGATTCTCGGGCATCTACGCTAACAGGGTAGAGCCCGGTTCAACTGAATCGAACAGTCTGGCTGGGTAGTTAGTCGCATTATTAGAATGCGACCTCACCTAGCTCGCGGCTCAGGCCAGCCCTGGCTTGCCCCGGTTCTGCTGCCAAACCATAGCTGCGAGCACGGCGGATGCCAGGCCGCCGATCAGGGTGGTCATCGGCCCCGGGAAGCTGAAAGCAAAGCCTGCGGCAATTAGTGGCAAGCGTTGCCAGGGTTTTACCAGACCAGCCCCCAGCAGATAGCCCTCCAGCCCGCCGGAGATCAGCATGATGCCGGCGATAATCGAGGGCAGGACGTAGAGCAGCGGTGTCAGGTCGCCCTGCAGCAGCAGGGCAGGCTGGAACAGGAAGAACAGCGGTACGAAGTAGATCACTATGCCCAGGCGCATGGCGGTAAACGAGGTTTTCATCGGCTTGGCCCCAGCTATAGTGCCGGCGAGGAAGGCTGCCGCGCCGACCGGCGGGGTGATCACCGAGAGCATGGCGTAGTAGACGATAAAGAAGTGCACGGCGATGGTATTGAGCCCGTCCACTTCAATGATCGCCGGTGCCAGTGTCACCGCCAGGAAGATATAGGCAACGATGGCCAGGCCGGCCATGCCCATGACGAAACAGGCGACGATGCCAAACAGGATCACCAGGAACAGATTGTCTCCGCCCAACCCTACCAGGCCGGAGGTGACCGAGCCGGTGACGCCGGTAATGGTAAGGGCGCCGACCACGAATGCGATGGGCAGAATGATGGCGGCGGTCTGGGTGATGAGTACGCCGATCTGCCGTATAGCGTCATACAGCCGGGCGGGCGTCAGGCGGGTTTCCTTGCGCAGGAACGACAGGCCAATCATCAGGATGCAGGCATACCAGGGCGTGTAATATTCCCAGCGCATGTACAGCAGCCCCCACATCAGAAACGCCATGACGAACAGAAAGGGCCAGCCGCGCATCAGCACCTTGCGCGTGGAGGGCAGGTCTTCCTTCGGCATGCCTTTCATACCGTTGCGCGCGGCATAGCCATCCACTTGCAGGATCAGGCCAAAGTAGAACAGCAGCGACGGCAGGATGGCGGCGATCATGATGGTGGCGTAGTCCACGCCAATGGTGATCGCCATGACGAAGGCTATCGCGCCCATCACCGGCGGCATCACCACGCCGCCGGTCGACGCGCAGGCTTCGATGGCGCCGGCGTAATGCGGCGGGTAGCCGGCTTTTTTCATGGTCGGGATGGTGATGGAGCCGGTGCCGGCGATGTTGGAAAAGATCGAGCCGGACAGGCTGCCCATAAAGGCGCTGGCGACCACCGCGACCTTGGCCGAGCCGCCGCGATAACGGCCGAAACCGGCATTGGCCAGGTCAATAAAGAAGGTGCCCGCGCCGGTTGCCAGTAATATGCCGGCGAAGACCAGAAAGCCCAGAATGATCTCGGCGACGATCTTGGTGGTGATGCCCATCATACCTTCGGCGCGGAAGACGTAGGATTCGATCATGTGGTCGAACTGATAGGGCACGCCCATGAACAGCCCGGGGAAATGGCTCGCGACCAACGGATACAGCCCGATCAGCACGACCACCAGCAGGAAGGGCGTACCGCCGCTGCGCCGGGCCAACTCCATCATCAACAGCCAGATAAGGATGCCCAGGTACAGATTGCTCCAACCGGCCTGGACCATATCCCAGGCGTTGTGGGCGAAGAAGAAACTCGCGGCCAGCACGCTCAAGGCGGCCAGACCATCGTAAATCGGCACCTTGGTCTGTCCGGCTCTGGCGGGCAGCGCAATAAAGGCCGCCGCAGCGAAGAAGCCAATAAAGATCCAGTAATACTCGCCTTCCAGCAGCCGTCGGCCTTCCCAGGTAAAGCCGAATATATAGGCGATACCGCTGACCAGCCCGCAGACGCTCAGTACAACAAAGGCGATACTCTGCCATGAGTAGGCGTCACCCAGCCGCGTGACCTCGTTACCGGGTGCAGCTTCTTCAGCAGTGATGATGTCGGTTTTCATGGCGATACCTTTTTATTCGGTCAAAGACGCGTACGAAAGCCTTCCAGCCCCTGTGTATGCTTCTTCACAATGGCCATGAATTGGTCGTTGTTTGCGTCCGGCTTGATCCCGCTTGCCTGAGCTTCGGCCAGGGCTGCCTCGCGCGCGGCCATCCAGCTATCCATCTTCTTGATAGCTTCCTGGTTCCACCCTTCGTCCTCCGCGGTCCAGACGTTGATCTCCTTGAGATAACGCACCGTGCCTGCATGCACCGGCAGTGGCGAGCGATCCAGATATTCCCTGAACACCTTCATACTCATCCGCGTGGAGAGCGGGTGAGAGCCTTTGTATTCATCGAAGGACTGGTGAAACCATTTGGCCATGCGGTAGGCGAACTCTTCGTCGACATCCGCCGGGGCGGCGTAGAGAAAGTTCGAGGCCAGGCCGTCGATGCCTTTGGAGGAGGAGACGCCCATGGTGATGGTGCCGGGCACGACCATGGGCCGGTGCTCAAGGAAGCCGGCCCAGGCCTCGGTATTGTCCAGATCCATGGGCAGCCAGCGTATGCCGCCGGGCGCGCCTTCCATTTCTGCCATCACCGAACTGACCGTGGCGCAGTAGGCGACATCGGCCCGGCCTTCAACAACGGTGCGGCAGTTCTCGACATAACTGCTGGCGGGTACAAATTGAAAGTTGGCAGCACCTTCTTCCGGCGTCATGCCGAGGTAGGCGGGCAGGCCATCACGGACGGCGGCGATCATCGGTGGCGAGAATTGCCCCTGGGCCACCCTGAGGCCGCCTTGCTTGAGGTCGTCCATGCTGTGCAGGTCAGAGTCGCCGGAGACGACAAAGCCCCAGGGGGTATCGTTGTGGTGCCAGATCACGCGCTGGGGCACGGGCGTCATGGTCGCGTAATGGCCGATGCCCTGGATCTGAAAGCGCAGTTCCGCCGCTGAAACCGAGCTTAACGCCAGATCGCGACGCTCGGTGAGGCGCCGATGGCGCTGGACTTCGCTGTCCTCCGGCACCACGCGCACATTGATGCCCAGATCCTTCTGCAGCGTGGGCCCCCAGCCGTTGGTCGAGGCAAAGCTGCCGCTGGAGGTGCCGGGCGTGCCGATCACCAGCAGGTTCGGCATAGCGTATTCATCTGCATGGGCTGAAGTGATAGCGCCGAACGCCAGCGCGCCCGCCATGGAGCTGGCAGCCAACATCGACTTCAGCGATCTGATCTGCATAAGAGCGGTCTCCGATTTTGTTTTTGTTATCGTGATGACGCTTCTGTGTGCCTTCGGCACCGGCAAAATCAAACTAAAGTCGATAGCGCGTTGCTGTCAAGAAAGCGGATGCTCCATGCTGGTTGGGGAAATGACCGGATTCATGGGGTGAATGGCGGCTCCTGGAGAACCCGGGTTTGATATCGTGGCGGCATCTGCCTGGCAAACGCACGACCCTTATCATTGGCTCAATGCTGAGAGTAGTGCGCGGACGCAGCACCTATTGGAAACCACTGACATGCCGATTGACTGCATGGCCTCCGATCATAACGAGGCGCCATGACCTCTTTGCTGTTACTCGCTTTGGTGCCTATTGCCATTCTGATTGCCCTGGGCACCTGGCTGCGTCAATCCGGCTTTCTGCAGGAGTCGTTCTGGCCGCAGGCTGAAAAGCTTGGCTACTACGTGCTGTTGCCGGCGCTGTTCTTTCATAGCCTGGCCACGGCAGAGCTGGGCGATGTGCCGGTGCGCAAGATGATGCTGACGCTGGTGCTCTCCATCCTGGTGGTTGCGGCGTTGCTGATTGTGCTGCGGCCGCTGTTCAAACTGGACGGCCCGGCTTTTACGTCACTGTTTCAGGGCGGGGTGCGTTTCAATAATTATGTGGGCGTATCGGCAGCGGCGGGGCTGTTCGGAGCGCAGGGCATTGCCCTGGCAGCGCTGGCGAACGCGGCGATAGTGCCCACCGTCAATGTGCTCTGCGTGCTGGTGCTGGCGCGCTACGGCTCCGCCGGGCGCTTGTCGCTTTTGGCGGTAGCTGGGCAACTGGTACGTAATCCGTTACTGGTTGCCTGCGTGCTGGGTATGGCGGCGCAGGCGATGGAATTGCGTATCCCCGGGGGAATAGAACCGGTGCTCAAGGCGCTGGGTCAGGCGTCTCTGCCGCTTGGTCTGCTGTGCGTCGGTGCCGCCTTGAATCTGAGCGCCGCTGCCGGCTGGATAAGGCCGATAGGCCTTTCGTCCGTCGCCAAGTTCCTGATCCTGCCGCTGATAACCCTAGGTTTCTGCCACCTGTTCGGTTTGCAAGGGGAGGCGGCTATAGCAGCGATCCTGTTCCAGGCGCTGCCGACAGCCTCCTCATCCTACATTCTGGCGCGCCACCTGGGCGGCGACGCGCCTCTGATGGCGGGCATCATTGCCGCCCAGACCCTTATCGCCGCCGTCGCGCTACCGGTAATGGTGATAACGCTGACGCCCTGGCTTTAAGCCTGACTGACTGCTTCGGGGTAGCGGTCAGTTGCCGCGGTAGGTCGAATACCCATAAGGGCTGAGTAGCAGGGGAATGTGGTAATGGTCCACCTCTCCGTCAGTTTGGAAGATGACCGGCACTTCCGGGAAGAACGTGTTTGTTTGCTGTTGTTCAAACCAGTCGCCGGTTTTGAAGGTCACCTTATAGGTGCCGCTCTCAAGTTCTTTGCCAGCAGGAAACAGCGCAGTCACACGCCCTTGCTGGTTGGTCGTGCCCTCACTCAGAGGCTGCCATCCTGTTGCTTGCAGCTGTTCCAGCGTTACTCGCACTTTGGGAGACGGCAGGCCGTTTTCCAGGTTGAGGACATGCACACTGAGGGGATTGTCGGCGGCCAATGCAGCGCCAGCGATGCCGGTGAAAAGCAGCGCCAGGCTGCAGCGGGAAATAAGCGTCATGGTGTGTTCCTTTATTGGGGAGTTTGGGTTAACTGTTGAATGGCGCTGATGGCGCAACCTTCGTCAATGCTGGAGCCTCCAGCACCAGCTACGCCCAGCGCGCCGATAACCTGGCCATCGACCAGCACCGGTACACCGCCACCAAGCAGCAAGAGTTCACCCAGGGTGTTGAGGTTGGCCGCGCTGGGGTCGCTCTGGGCTCGTTTGGCCAGTTCGCTGGTAGCGGTTTTGGTGGAGAGGGCGGTGAATGCCTTGCGTTGTGCTGCCAGGGTGTTATGCGGGCCGACGTTGTCATCACGTTGCAGAACCATCAGATGGCCCGACCGGTCCACCACGGCTACTACGGCGCTGCGATCCTGGGCATGGCAGGCACTCAGCGTGGCTTCGGCCAACTGGTTGCCCAGCGCCAAGGTCAGATCCTTGCGCTCGGCTACGCTTGGGGTGCCGGCTTCGGTGCCGGCCTGGGCGCCGCCCGCGGTCAGGCAGCCGACGAACAAGGTTATCAATGACATTCGATAGAGCATGGTTGTCTCCTGGATCTGTTGGTAATTGCCGGGGTTGTAGGCCCCCGGTTGAGCGCCTGGGCATATTGCGGTTCTCAATCGCTCAGCGGCATTGCTGGTTCATTACGTATTTGTAATGGGCAGGCTTGCCGTTTGGTTCTAATCTGCTGGCATACCAATGGAGACGAACATGCGAATTCTGGTTGTAGAAGACGAGCCCAAAGCTGCCGAGTATTTGCAGAAAGGCTTGGGTGAGTCGGGCTATCAGGTGGCGGTAGCCAATGAGGGGTTGGACGCTCGGCATTTGATTGAAGAGGAGCATTTCGATCTGATTATTCTTGATGTGATGTTGCCCGGCATGGATGGCTGGCAGTTGATCAAACTGATCCGTATGCGTAGCCAGACCCCCGTGCTGTTTCTCACCGCACGGGACAGTATTGAAGACCGAGTTAAAGGCCTTGAGCTGGGCGCGGATGATTACCTGGTAAAGCCATTTTCCTATTCGGAGTTACTGGCGCGCGTTCGCAGCTTGTTGCGCCGCGCCCCTTTACGTGAAGTGGAACAACACAAGTTGCTGGATCTGGAAGTGGATATTCTGCGCCGGCAGGTTAGTCGTGCCGGAAGCAGGATCGCGCTGACCAACAAGGAATTCGCGCTGTTGCAGCTGTTGATAAGCCACCCGGGTGAGGTGATGTCGCGCAGCCGCATCGCATCCGAGGTGTGGAATATCAATTTTGACAGCGACACCAACGTGGTAGACGTGGCGATCAGACGCCTGCGCGCCAAACTGGATGACCCCTTTCAACACAAGCTGGTGCATACCGTGCGCGGCATGGGCTACAAACTGGACACCTCAGCGTGAGCGCCATCCTGCGCTCACTGAGCCTGCGCCTCGGCCTGGCTTTTGCTTTGGTAGGGACTCTGCTGTTGGGCAGCATCGGGCTGTATCTCTACCAGTCATTGCAGCGTGAATTAGCATGGCGAGATGATCAGGCATTACTCGGGCGTCTCGAGCGAGTGCAGTTGCTGTTGCAAACAAGCCCGGACCTCAATGCGCCAACGACCCGGCCCGAGCTTTACGCCAACATGCTCGGCAATACCCAGCATTTTCTCTGGGTGCTGGATGGCAACGCCAGGATGTTGGTCAGTATCAATCCTGCGGGCCTGCCATTGCCGCAACTGACCGCCACCGGTGAGCCGGTATTTCATCAGGACCCAGACGAATCCTATCGGTTGGTCATTCAGCAGGTGGAGGTCAATCAGCAATCCCTGACCCTGATCGCCGGGCACCTGTTGAAGGAACAGCAGTTGATGCTGTCGGCGTATCGAGCCAACCTGATAACGGTGCTGAGCGTCGGTATTTTGCTGGCGTTTCTGTTGGGCTTCTGGATCAGCCAGCGCGGCTTGCGGCCGCTCAGGCTGTTGGCTTTGCAGGCGGGCGACATCGACAGCGAACACCTGCATCACCGGTTGCATACGGCTAGT
The DNA here is from genome assembly GCF_008365385.1 of Halopseudomonas laoshanensis. Classification (GTDB taxonomy): domain Bacteria; phylum Pseudomonadota; class Gammaproteobacteria; order Pseudomonadales; family Pseudomonadaceae; genus Halopseudomonas; species Halopseudomonas laoshanensis. Next base: position 646,626 of record NZ_QOVF01000001.1, read on the forward strand.
CATTACAATGAGCTGGGAACGCTGGTCAACAGTTTCAATCAGGCTTTGGAGCGGTTGGAGGAGGGGTTTGAACAACTGACACGCTTCTCGGGTGATCTGGCCCACGAGATGCGCACACCGCTGAATAATCTCATTGGCCAGACCCAGCAATCGCTTAGCCTGCCGCGCTCAACTGAGCAGTATGAACAGTTGCTGGAATCCAACCTGGAAGAGTTTGAGCGCCTGTCGCGAATGATCGACAGCCTGCTGTTTCTCGCACGATGCGTTCAGCCCCAGCAAAGCCTCGAGCGCCGGACCACTGACCTTCATGCTTTGGCCGCGAGGCTTTGCGATTACTTTGAGGGGATGGCTGAAGATCAGCAACTGACGCTGAGTAATCTGTGCAATGGTCGGCTCCTGGTTGAGCCTGAGATGCTCACGCGCGCACTGGCCAACCTGATTGCCAACGCGATCCGGTACGCAGACCCGGGGAGCACCATCAGCATCGCGAGCAGGATCGAAGACAGCCAGACATTCATTAGCGTGCATAACCGCGGCAGCAGCATAGAGGAGGCGCACCTGCCACGTTTGTTTGACCGGTTCTACCGCGTGGATCCATCCAGAAGTCAGCCTGGAGACAGCGGTGGCTTGGGGTTGGCTATTGTCGAGGCGATCATGCGTCTGCATGGCGGGTCCGTCAGCGTGAGCAATGTCGACGCTGGCGTGCGCTTCGAGCTGTGCTTCCCGGCAACAGCGAACACATGACATTTTTGTAATTCGCGCGTCATGCTGGCGTTGGTGGCACCCTCATATCCTGTTCAGGTCAAGCGAAGGCACTCGCCACCGCTCTTAACTGAACAAGGATTTAGCCATGAAATTTCTCGTCGCCATTATGTTGTCTCTCTCCGCTCTTGCCTGCACAGTAGCCCAGGCCGAAGATGGCAGCACTCGCCTGAGTGAGTTCCACCAGAAACATCAGCAGCAGAACTAAGACAAGGCTCGCTCTGCTGTAGCCCCGACCTTATCCGAGAATTCTTTGACCGGATAAAGTCGGGGCTTTCATTTGCTGCACTCAGCTCAGGTCTTGATCGTGCTCCCGCTCCAAGGCGTCAGCTTTTTGTGCTGCCGGCCTCGCCAGAATTCGCTGCATATAAGACTCAAGATGCGGATATTCACTGAGCCCACGTGTCTCGCTGATTTTCTCGAATACAAACGAATTGAGCACATCCGCTCCGGTGAACTGATCACCCAGCAGATAGGTTTTGTCGGCCAGTTCGTTGTTCGCCAACGTCAGCACGTCGGTCATCTGCTCGCGGGCAAATCCGCCGAGAAAACACTTCTGGCTATTGTCTGCGCTCAATAGATACAAGGCGATCAGTGGGAAGGCGGCGGTGCCTTCAGCAAAGTGCAGCCATTGAACATAGCGAGCGTGCGCTGGGGTCTGTGCAGGGGGCGCCAGGGTGTCTGCGCCGTAGCGGCTGACCAGATAGTCGATAATGGCGCCGGATTCACATATCACCAGACCGTCATCCTCGATGACTGGCGATCTTCCCAGCGGGTTTATCGCCCTGAGCGCTTCGGGAGCGCGGCGGGTGACAGGGTCGCGCTGGTAGGTAACCAATTGATATTCAATGCCGAGCTCTTCGAGCATCCAGATGATGCGTTTGGAGCGGGACTGGTTGAGGTGGTGCAAGGTGACCATATGTGAGGCTTCCATGGCAGAACAGAGATAGGGCAACGATTGGCTTCCATCCTATGTCATATGGATATAGGTTTGAATCCGAGGGTTGAATTGTTCGCTGCGTATTCCAACGGATCATCATTAATGTCCCAAATCTCTACAGCAATAAGCACCCAGAGCTTCCATTCGCCGCTGCCGCCCGGCATCCGCTCGCGCAGGCTGGACAATGGCAACGGCCTTGATATGCACATTCTTGAGGCGGGCTTTGAACAGCCCGGCCGCGAGTGCGTGTTGCTGCTGCACGGCTTTCCGGAGCTGGCTTTTACCTGGCGCAAGGTGATGTTGCCGCTGGCGGCTGCGGGGTACCACGTGGTGGCGCCGGATCAACGCGGCTATGGTCTTACCGAAGGGGCGGATCTGCGCTTTGACGGCGAGCTTAGCCAATACCACTTGCTCAATCTGGTGCGCGACGCCTTGGGTCTGGTGTTCGCATTGGGCCATAGCTCTGTTGCTGCGGTGGTGGGGCACGATATTGGCTCGCCAGTGGCGGCGACCTGCGCCCTGACCCGGCCGGATATATTCCGCGCCGTCGCGTTGATGAGTGCGCCTTATCCTGGCGTACCCCACTTTCGCTTTGATGGCCGTAAGAGTGCCGAGCAAGCTGCGCGTTTGCATCAGGATCTGGCGGCGCTCAATCCGCCGCGGCTGCATTACCAACGCTATTTCTGCACCCCGCAGGCCAATGACGACATGCGCCATTGCCCACAGGGCCTGCACGATTTTCTGCGCGCCTATTTCCATATGAAAAGTGCGGACTGGCCCGGCAGCACACCAGCGCCGCTGGCATCGGCCAGCGCTGCGGAGCTGGCGAGCATGCCTGAGTATTACGTGATGCAGGCCGGCAGGACCATGCCGGAGACGGTCGCCACGGCGATGCCGACACCGGAGCAGGTGAGTGCCTGTGCCTGGTTGCCCGACGACGAATTGGCAACCTATGCCCGCGTGTTTGCTGAAACCGGATTCCAGGGTGGGCTGCAGTGGTATCGCGCTTTCGCCTCAGCCGCCTCCCAGGCGGAACTGTTGTTGTTTGCCGGCAAGACCATCAATGTGCCCTCCTGCTTTATTGCGGGAGAAAAAGACTGGGGCATCTACCAAAGCCCCGGCGCCTTTGAGGCTATGCAAAGCCGAGCTTGCACGGACATACGCAGTTGCGATCTGTTGCCGGGCGCAGGGCATTGGGTGCAGCAGGAGCAACCTGAGCTGGTGGTGAATAAGCTGTTGGGATTTCTGGCTGGTTTGCGTTAAGCGGGGAGACTGGGTCGGAGTGACCTTTGCGTTGGATTACGATGTGCTAATTTGAATGGTATTCAGATTCAGCTCTTTCCCGAAAGCGGCACGGGATGTTGACCAGTGGCTATCACCGATATCAAGTCTCGGCTGTTTCAGGGATCTCGCCTGTGTCATAGCAGCCTATGGCGGCTCGTGGGTCTTCTCTTGCTGACGACACTGGCGCTCAGTTTGTCCGGCCGGGTGTTAGCGGTGGAAGTTGAGCGTGTATCCCGTGACGGCCCGGATGAGATCCGCGCTACGGTCTCGGTCGCGGCACCGGTGACGCGGGTTTTGACGCTGCTTGAGCAGCCCTGCCACCTGCTGCAGTGGGTGCCAAAAGTTCGCTCCCTGACGGTTCTGGCAAGGCCTGGTGAAAACCTGACCCTGGTGTATATGGCGACAGACCTCGGTTGGCCCATGCAGCTCCGTGACAGCGTCACCCTGTTTACCCGTAGCGAAGGTCCGCCGGTCACACTGACTATGCAGTCCAGGCCCGATAGCGTGCCGGCTGTTGACGGCTACCAGAGAATCCCATTCAGCGAAGGCAGCTGGACGTTGTACGCCGAGCAGGCCGATACCACTCGTGTTGAGTATGTACAGCGTGTGGAGCCGGGCGGGCAGGTGTCGCAATGGTTATCTGATCGTGTCGGTGTGACCGAGGTGGCTGAACTGCTGCAAGCACTGCGGGACTATGCCGCCGGCAGCCGGAGCATTACGTGCGGTGATGATACTTCCGACCCCGGGCTTCCGTAGGTTTCCGCTGATGCCATACGCTGCCAGACCAGTGTGTTTCCAGTTGGCACTGACCCTGTTGCTTACGGCGCTGGCCGGCTGTGCCGGAATCAATGTTGCTACGGTTGACCGGGTTCCCATGCGGGAGAACCAGGCGTCGATAAAGACGAGCCTTTATGACTGCCACGCAGGGTATGACGCTCTGGATGCAATGGCACGGAAGCTCGGCACAGTAGATGCCCGTTACCCGCGAGTAGAGGGTCTTGCGCATCTGCGCACGTCGCGGTTTCTCGCCAGTTTTGATGTGTCTGGGCTGTCTGAGGTTGCGTATCAGCGTTGGCTGATGCGTCAAAACGCCAAGGCTGTCGAGGGGCTGTTCTTCGAGTGGTTACGTCTGCCGCCGGCCAGCCAGCAGCAGCTGAGTCATCACTGGCCAGGCGATCAGGCAGCGGTAAAACGTGCACTCAATGACTGCGGTGCTGTGCTGGTCGCGCACCAGGCTGAATTGCCACGCCTGACTGGCATGACCACTGACGGTCAGTATCAGAACTGGAAGCGCTGGGTAGGTCTTTACCCGTTGGCCGTCATGCCGTTCTATCTGGGCGTGATAAACGAACACCAGAATCTGCAACAGCAACAGCGCGAGTTTGCCAATAACGATACCGAACGGGCAGGGCAGTGGACGCATTACCAACCACCGACACCCACGCCGTCTCCTACCGATGCGTTGGAATTGTTACGTCAGCAACCATTGGATGAATTGGGCATACCGCTGTTGGGTTCAGCCATAGAGGAACAGTTACTGGACGCCTTTATGCCGGCCCTGGCGATCAAGAATACCCAAGGCGCACCAGCCGACAATGACCGACCCGCGCAGTTGATTGCCGATGCTAACGGAGCCGTTCAACGGGATACGACCCAACCGACGATTTATACCCATGTCAGTCATGGTCGCTATCAAGGGCAGGTGACCCTGCAGCTGAATTACAGTGTCTGGTTTGCCGAGCGCAAGGCGGAGCAAGCGCTGGACTTGCTCGCTGGCCAGTTCGACGGCATTACCTGGCGGGTTCATTTGTTGCCGTCAGGCGCTGTTCTGGGTTACGACAAGATGCATCAGTGCGGTTGCTGGTATCAGTTTTTTCCAGCTAGCGGGTTTGACGCCCAGCCCGCTTTGCCCCGTACTCAGGAGCCATTCAATATCGGGCGAACGCTACAGGCGGAGCAGCGGCATACTTTATGGTTGGCAGCTAACACGCACCATTTGCTTGGCGTACAAGCTGCAAACGCGCCAAGCGCCACGCAGCCTCTGACTGTGCGAGCCTATGCGCAATTAAGGGCTCTGGAAAGCCCAAACGGGCGCTATTTCAGTCCGTTCAACGCCCAGGGCCTGGTGACTGAATCCCGGCGACCTGAACGCCTGGTATTCTGGCCCATGGGCATTCCGAGCCCTGGTGCGATGCGCATTCATGGCACCCACGCTATCGCGTTTATCGGTTACAGGCACTTCGATGATCCCTGGCTACTGGAAGAGCTGGGGCTGGAATAGCTGTCGGGCCCAACTGTGGATTTTCAATCCGACCGACAAGCGCTTTCTACCATTTCTCATTCCACGGCCTTAACGCCACCTCGAATGCCCAGGTAGATCGGTGTTGCTGGTGCAGTTGCAGATAGACCTGGGCGATCTGATCCGGATCGGCCATGTTGTCATCCTTCGTTACCCCGGCGGCCCAATGTTTGCGGCTGCCGTCGGCTTGCGGTACACCAACTGCCGCATCAATGATGACTTGCGCCACATGAATGCCCTCAGGCATCAGCTCACGGGCCATGCTTTGTGCCAAGCCGGTCTTTGCCTGACAGGCCATGGCAAAGGCTGCGCTCTTGGCAAAGCCCTTCAGTGTTGCACTGGCGTTGGTGAATATGACCGTACCGCGGTGGCCGGACTCGGGTAAGTCCCGGCCGCGCATCGAGCGCGCTGCCTGTTGGGCCACATTGAAGGCGCTGAGCGCCGAGTTCACCAGGGTATCCAGCACCAGATCCGCGTCGGCCTCGGCCACGCCCTTGCGAAAAATACCGGCGGAGCGGCCGTCGATATTGTGAATCACCAGGGTAGGGGCGCCGAGATCTGCTGTGACCGCAGCAAACAGCTGCTCTACCTCTGCGGCGTTACCGGCGTCGCAGCTATAGCAATGGATAGCCGCATGCTTTGCCAGCTCCAACATCACCGGCTTGGTCGCGGTTCTCGCGGCGATGGCGACCTGAAAGCCATTCGCAGCTAGCAGGCGTGCGCAGCTGGCGCTGATACCGGGCCCAGCGCCGACGATAAGTGCGATTTCAGTCTGAGCTGACGGGCTTACTTCTGGATGATCTAGCATGTGCTATCTCCTTAATGGTTGCAGTGTCGGCCTCGACCTTCGAGGGAGCCAACATGGCGTGAATCTTGGCATCGGCGCCGGGTCCGGGACGCAGCCAGATCCTGTCGCGCGGGACGACTTGGCCGGTCTTCGGATCGACCAGAGCCAGGCGTAATTCGTTTTCGGTCTCACGATCAACCACTTCGATGGTCGGTGCGCCATAGCCCGAAGCATCCCAGCGATCGCCCCATTCGCGCAGGGCAGTGGTGACCTTCCAGAGATCGCGGCCTTTGTCAGTCAGGTGGTATTCATCACGTGGCGGGCGCTCGTTGTAGCGCGTGCGCTTGACCACTCCGTGTTCCTCCAGCGATTGCAGGCGCTTGGAGAGCGTGGTTGTGGGGATGCCACAGCTCTTTCTGAAGTCGTCATAGCGCGATAGTCCCAGGCCAAGATCACGCAGCAGCAGCAGGGTCCAGCGGTCACCGATGATTTCCAGTGCGCCCGCTACCGAGCAGCGCATGCCCGCAAAGGATTTGGCTTTCATTTCAGATCCTCGCAGTTACTCTTATTATGAGAGTTACAAGTTCTTTTGCGTCTGTCAAGCCGATGAGCGCTGCCGTCCGTGATAGGCGACCGGTGGACGATCGGCCCCGCTTTAGCCTAGAGCAACGACTGTTGAACCAAGGTCAGAGCCAACCCCGGTTGGCTTTCTGGTTGTTGTTTTTCCGCTACACTGCGGGGGTTTTATTTAAACAGGCCCTGCTTTCCATGACTGTAAGACGGTTTCCCTCCACTTGCTGGCTCCTTTTCACCAGTCTCATTCTGAGCTGTCTATTAGCGTCGCCCGCCATGGCGTCGGTTACCGATTTGTTGAATGCGGCCACCAGCGATGGACAGGAGGTGAGTGCCAGCGAAGAATCCGATGACCAGAAGGAATCCGAAGAGTCTACAGAGGAACCTCCGCCTGAGCCGTCCGCCAATCCGGTCCAGCCAATATTGGAGGCGGAGCCAGATCAGTTTTTGGAGAGTGATTTTTCGACGTCAGAGTCAGGTGATGCTCCCCAGCAAATTCAGATTTTGCGCGAGTCATTGAATAACCGTCAGGCTGCATTGGACGGCAGCCGCCGGCGGCTGGCTCATGCCCAGACTTTGCTGGAACGACTGGATAACGAGTACCGCAGTTTCGAGTTGCGGCTTGAGAAGGCTGGGTTGAACCTGACCGTGGACTATGCCCGTCTACTGCGCCAACGACTGGATCGGCTCAATAGCCAGACCATTGCTGTAGAGCTGACCGATGGCATCAGCGCCCGATTGTCAGCCGCCCGTGAAGAGCAGCTGCGTCTAGAGGAGTATGAGGCGATCAGCGATAACGATGCCCAAGAGGACTCTTCACAGGTACGCCAGGAGCTGATTACTCAGCTTCACGGTGTTGTCACAGAACACATCGATGTTCTCAACGAGTATTACAACACCGTGACCGAGCTACGGACACGTTTCGATGCCTACCAGCAGCTGCTTCAACAGCGCCTATTCTGGCTACCAAGCTCCGACCGGGTGGGTCCTGACACCGTCATTGATTTGTATCAGGGCAGCATTTGGTTTGTATCGAATTTTCATCTGGATGCCCTGACCGACGCCGTGCGTCATTCCTTTGCCGAAAGAACCATTCGTATACTGGTGGTACTGGCCGCGCTGATATTCCTGTTGGCGCGGCGCCGAGTCTTGCGGCAGAAGTTGGTGGATTGCGGGCAAGACGTAGGCAACGTGGGCCGTGATCGCATGGCCGCCACTTTCACCGCAGGGGGTGTGAGTTTTATCCTCGCATTACCTGGGGTCCTGGTACTCTTGCTCGCAGCACTGCTGCTCAGGGAAGGCAACAGTTTCTTCGCTGCCTTATCCTCCGGTTTCAGCTCGGCCGCCTTTGTCACATTGCTCCTGGAGTCGCTGCGCTCGGTAGCCCGTAGGGACGGGTTAGGTGAGCGTCACTTCAAATGGAATGGTCCGTCGCTGGCGGCTATTCGGCGTCAAATTCCGATACTGTTAGCGGTGCTTACTCCGGTAGTGATCGTCCTGCCAACAATGGACGCGCAGGAGGGAGCCGCTTTCGATGACAGTCTTGGGCGATTACTGTTCATAACCACTTCGGTGGCAATGGCCTGGTTCGCTTGGCGGGTGACGAGGGCTGTACTGCACGCTGCGCTCGACCGCAAATTCCTGAAAAGCGCGCAAGTGCTCGCCGTCGCTACGCCCTTGGCGCTCGCCGTAGCAGCCCTTGGGGGCTATTACTATACGGCGGTCCAGTTGCAAGGGCTGATGTTCATCAGCATCTGCTGGGTAGCCTTCGTAATTTTGCTGTACTACCTGTGTCTTCGCGGCTTGGCCGTGCGCGAGCGACGCATGACCCTCAAACGGCTGCGGGAACAACGCATTGCCGAACGCAAGATGGCTGAAGCCCGCGAAGCTGCGGAGAATTCCGGCGAGGGCGTCCCCGTTGCTTTCGATATGCCCGAAATGGACCTGGAAGACATCAGTCAGCAAAGTAAATCACTGATACGCATACTGGCGGTGACCCTTGCGCTTTATGTGCTGTGGGGCTTCTGGGCCGACGTCATTCCCGCTCTACAGATATTCGATAACATCACCCTGTGGAGCATCGGTGGCGAAGCGGAGGGCGAGACTTCAGTGGCCATCACCCTGGGTGATCTGATGTTGGCATTACTGGCCGGCGTTGGCACTCTGCTGGCCGTTCGCAACCTGCCGGGTACTCTGGAGGTGATGGTGTTGAGTCGAGTCAATCTGGAGCCTGGCTCTGGGTACGCGATCACGACACTGGTTACCTACATCATTGTGTTCATTGGTGTGATCACGGCACTGGCCGTCATCGGCGTGCAGTGGTCCGAGCTGCAGTGGCTGATCGCTGCCCTGGGGGTGGGGTTGGGGTTCGGGTTGCAGGAGATTGTTGCCAACTTTGTTTCCGGCATCATCCTGCTGTTCGAACGCCCCATTCGCGTGGGCGACACGGTGACTATCGGCGGAACAACTGGCACTGTGTCCCGTATCCGCATTCGGGCTACCACTCTGGTGGACTGGGATCGCAAGGAGCAGATTATTCCCAACAAGACCTTTGTGACCCAGGATCTGACCAACTGGACTCTCACCGATCCAATTACCCGCGTGATCATTCAGGTGATGGCGGCGTACGGCTCGGATGTGGACAAGGTTCGGGATCTGCTGCAGGAAGTCGCGGAAAATAACGAAAGGGTTCTGAACGACCCGGCCCCGGCAGTCTTTTGCGTGGGCCTGGGCGAGCGCGGAATCAATTTCGAAGTACGGGTATTTGTGCAAGACCTTCTGGACTTCATGCCCCTCTCACATGAGCTGCATTCGGCCGTCACCCGCGCGTTCAAAGAAGCCGAGATGGAAATTCCCTTTCCTCAGCAGGATATTCATATTCGCAGTGTGCCCATGCCCAAGAGCGCGTCCTGAAGCAAGAGCGGCCGCAGTCCTTCAACGCGGATCAGCCAGCCAGACTGCCGTTGCCAGCTAGATCCTCCACCACCACGGACATTTCCTGACTCAATGGGCCAGGAACTACTGAAAAAGCCTGCTGGTCCATTGGGGCAGACAGCCTAGGGTGTCTTCGCGGCCAAGCAGATGAATGCTGACGTGTGCATCATGCCGACGACACCCGCTGTACCAACCTATTCGATCCCGTAGGAGCGACCATGTCGACCATCACTACTGTTAACCCCGCAACTGAAGAACAACTCCACACCTACGATGTCATGTCTGAACAGGAAGCCACTGAGCGTTTGGAAGCCTGTCATGCTGCTTTTCTGGAATGGCGCCAACTGACTCCGCAGGACCGGGCGCCATACTTGACGAAAATTGCGCAAAAGCTGCGTGACAATGCTGATGAACTGGCTGCATTAATGACCAGTGAAACCGGCAAGCTGCTGAAGGACGGCCGCGTTGAAGTCGAACTCTGTGCGGCTCTGTTCGAATACGCCGCCAAGAACGGCCCCGAGTTGCTGGCCGATGAAGAGCGTGAGCAGGGGCTTAGCGGCAAGCGTGGCATCGTCAGCTATCAGCCCATCGGTGTGATCTATTCGATTCAGCCCTGGAACTTTCCTTGCTACCAGGTGGTTCGAGTGCTGGCCGCAAACCTGATGGCGGGCAATGGCTGTGTACTCAAGCATGCCAGCATCTGCACCGGATCAGGCCTGCGCCTGCGCGAATTATGTATTGAAGCTGGCCTGCCCGAAAATCTGTTTCAGGTCGTCGTGATCGGCCACGACACCAGCGACAAGTTGATCGCCCACCCCAAGGTCCGCGGCGTTACGATGACCGGCAGCGACGGAGCAGGTCGACACATTGGCGCGACGGCAGCCAAAGCGCTAAAGAAAACGGTACTTGAACTGGGATCCAACGACGCCTACCTGGTACTTGACGATGCCGACATTGAAACGGCGGTGAAATATTCAGTGATGGGCCGGCTATACAACAATGGCGAGACCTGTGTGTCTGCCAAGCGGTTCATCGTCACGGAAAAGGTCTATGACGCCTTTGTTGAAGCCTTCGTGGCTCAGATGAAAGCCATTACCATGGGTGACCCCACGAGCAAGGACACACAACTGGGTCCGCTTTCCAGCCAGGACCAATTCGATACGGTCAAAGAGCAGGTCGAGAGTAGTGTCGCAAAGGGTGCGAAAGTCCTCTGCGGTGGTGAGGTGCCCGACCGCAAGGGTGCTTATTATCCTGCAACCGTGTTGACGGAGGTCACTCCCGGAATGCCGGCCTATGACGATGAAATCTTCGGGCCTGTTGCGGCAGTCATCCGCGCCAAAGATGATGAAGATGCCATGCGACTGGCGAACGATAGTCGCTACGGCCTGGGTGGCGGGATTTTCTGCAAGGATGAGGAGCGCGCCATCAAGCTGGCCCGTGATCACTTCGATACGGGCATGATTCGTATCAACTCATTCGGCGCTGCGGATCCGAATATGCCCTTTGGCGGGGTCAAGGATTCCGGATACGGACGCGAACACGGCGGCTTCGGCATGAAAGAATTCGTCAACGTAAAGGCGATTTTCCTGCCATGAGCACCCGGGTAGCCGATATTTACCAAGCACGTCAGGGCGAGCGATCGCCCTGGACTGCTATCACCGATCAGGTGATGGGCGGGGTCTCGACGGCGGAGCTGCAGCAGTGCGAACGCCATGGCTCGGCTTGTACTTGTCTGTCTGGCCGCACAAGTCTTGAGAATAACGGCGGCTTTATTCAGATGAAGCTGGAGATCGAGCCGAGTTGGTCCTGCGGCGAGTACGCGGGCTTCTTTATCGAGCTATGCGGCCCGGCACATGACTACAATCTGAACGTCAAGACCACGCAGTTGGACAAGCCCTGGCAATCCTTTCGCTGCACTTTGACGGTGGAGCCGCAATGGAAGCGGTTTGTTGTGCCCTATAGCGAACTGCAAGCCCATCGCACAGACAAGGATCTGGATCCTGCAACAATCCGCAGCGTAGCGGTAATCGCTATTGGCGAGGCGTTCGATGTGGATGTCTGTGTTCGGCGGTTTGGTTTTTACCGCTAAGTCTACACACCCTCCTTTTAGGGGGTGTAGTTCTCCCCAGTAAGAGTCTGTCTCGATCTAGGCAATAGAGTGACAATGCCTGTCTCACGCTTGCGCAGCTAACTTAAGTGAGCACTCGGAGCTGTCACATGACGAAACTGGGCCTTTTCCTGTTTATCGGATTTGCCGGCATGCTGGGGGGCTGCTCCACAGGGTCGTCACAGTTCTCAAGTAGCCGGATGGACTACAACCAGGCTTTGCAGGAGACCGAGCAGAAAGAGTTGCTGCTGAATATTGTTCGCCTTCGATACAACGAACCACCTGCCTTCCTTCAAGTCACCGGGATTTCATCACAGTTCGAATTTACATCTGAACTGCTGATTGGCGGGGAGACCGACGGGGATGGACGCCTTGAGGTATTCAGTCCGGAAGCAGCCATCAGCTTTTCTTCCAGCCCCACGGTGACTTTTTCGCCGCAGCAAGAGAAGGAGTTTACCCGGCAGATCATGGCGCCAGTCGGTCCGGAAACGCTCTATCGATTAATTGAATATGGCTGGGGACTGGAACGTGTGTTTGGGCTGATGGTTCGTAGAATCAACGACGTTGGCACGCCGGTCGGATTGGAGCGCGAGGCACTTGAGGTGCCTACCGAGCAGTTGGACGTTTTCAGGAAACTTGGGTTGTGGCAGCGCACGCACCAACTGGAACTCGCGCTGGTTTCGCGCTCTGTCGGTGTCCTGGACGGCTACTTCATCCACGAGTTGGGCCTTGATGATCTCACAGCGCTGCGAGAGAAAGGCTACGGGCTAATTCGTGAAGAGGACGGCTACACGCTGACTGAGGAAAAAGAAAGTCTGGAGCTCATTGTCAGTGCGCCCCTTGCCGGTTCAGCGGATTGGTTGTCTCTGGCAGATAGGCTGAATCTTGATGGGCAAGCGGGAACCTATAGGATCGATCCTATGCGCAACAGCCAGCAGAACAGTTTTCAGCTGACTGTGGCTTTGCGATCTCCGCTTGAAATGATGGCTTTCCTTTCAAGAGGCGTGTCGATTCCTGCTTCCCATCACACTGATAGAGTTGCTCCCGACTGGCCGATCCCCGACGGACTCGAGTTCTTTCACGTACACGCCAGCCAGCAAAAGCCAAGTGACGTCTACCTCGCAGTTGAACATTTGGGAACCTGGTTTTATATCCCCAAGGATGATCTTGAATCACGTCGAACGCTTGGCCTGATGTCTTCACTGATCCGGCAAGAGGTGCAAGCCGGTGGGGCGGAGAATCTGCCGGTTCTGACGCTTCCGGTAGGTCGTTGAACGCAGTTTTCGCGCCGTAACATGTCTGCTGAACCGGTGACGCATCATACCTAGCACCCGTGCCCTATAGTATTTGAGACTGGTCGCTTATCAACTGTCATTCTGACATGGGTGATCCTGCCTCGCGTTGATCAATAACCCGTCTTATCCAAAAGCGACATGCCTGTTCTATCGACGCGTTTGTGAATTATCTACGTTGTTATCTCCGGAGCCGACGGTTCCTAAATGGGAGAGCATCATGATCACGATTGCTCAAACTAGATCATCCGGCGCAGTCATTGTCCTCGCCGTTAGCGTTTGGGTTGCGTCTATTTTTATGGTCTCTCCCGCTGCAGAAAGGAGTGCGACATGAGAACCCCCAACCGTACCATTGCCGCGGCTTTGTTAGCAGTACTGCTGCCAATTACTTCACAACTTGCTGCAGCACCCAGTAGCGAGCGCACAGAAAGCACTATTACCACCCAAGACGGCGTCGAGATCTACTTCAAGGACTGGGGCCCGAAAGACGGCGAAGTTGTTGTCTTCAGCCACGGCTGGCCATTGAACTCGGACAGCTGGGAGTCGCAGATGCAGTTTCTGGCAGACAACGGTTACCGCACCATCGCCCATGATCGCCGCGGTCACGGACGTTCCAGCCAGCCCTGGGAAGGCAACGATATGGACCACTACGCCGATGACCTGGCTGCAGTGGTGAACACGTTGAAACTGCAGGATGTCACTCTGGTGGGATTTTCTACCGGAGGCGGTGAGGTAGCTCGCTACATCGGCCGTCACGGTACAGGCCTGGTCAAGAAGGCAGCGTTGGTGAGCGCCGTGCCACCGCTGATGCTGAAAACCGATGACAATCCTGGCGGACTGCCCATTGAGGTTTTTGATGGGCTGCGCGAGGCATCGCTGGAGAACCGTTCACAGCTTTATCTCGACATCGCTTCCGGTCCGTTCTTTGGCTTCAATCGTGCCGACGCGAAGTCGTCCGAGGGCCTGATTCAGTCTTTCTGGCGGCAGGGCATGCTGGCTGGTGCCAAGAATACTTATGACTCCATCGCTGCATTTTCTGCGACCGACTTCCGCCAAGACCTAGCCAAGTTCGATGTGCCGACGCTGGTCATACATGGAGACGACGACCAGATCGTGCCGATTGACGGTTCCGGGAAAGCTTCTGCAGCCCTGATCGAGAATGCGGAGCTGCTGATATACGAAGGTGCACCCCATGGCTTGGCGGACACTCACAAGGATCGATTGAATCAAGACCTTTTGACCTTCCTGCGCAAAGAGTGAATGCAGGGTACGACAGCGGCCGTTGAAACACGGCCGCTTTCTTGCTGACCGTGATTAGTAGGCCACTGGACCCTGCAAGGCGTCTGAAGGCCGGTCTTGCTCCTTCGATATCAACTCGCCGTTCCCCGTTAGGCGACAGTGTTTGACGGTCTTGGGTACTACCGGGCCTAGGGTAGACGCAGGACACTCCTTTACAGGAGACGTAGCCCCTGGCGGATCTCTTAACCGAAAACCAAACCCACCTACGATGGCAACATATAGAGGATGTACTTATGACTTTTCGTAATGGCCTGGCGTCTCTTCTTCGCCCTGAAGACTCTGTGCTGGTGCTGATTGACCACCAGCCTTACCAGCTCGCGAATCTGAACAGCCACGAACCGACGATGGTAATTAACAATTCGGCGGCCCTGGCCAAGACTGCAAAAGCCTTCAATGTTCCGACCATCCTGACGAGTGTGGTCGCTGCCCAGGGCGGCAACATCTTTCCTCAGATCACGGATGTATTTCCCGGGCAGGAAATCATCGACCGCACTTTCATCAACACTTGGGAAGACAAGCCGACAGTGGACGCGGTCAAGGCAACCGGCCGCAAGCAACTGATCATTGCTGGTCTTTGGACCGAAATCTGTGTCGCTATGCCGGCTATCCAGGCTGCTGGCGAGGGCTGGGACGTTACTGTCATCACGGATGCGTCTGGCGGTACGTCGGTAGAGGCTCACGAAGTCGGCATACAGCGCATGATTGCGGCCGGCGTGAACATGATGACCTGGATGGCATTGGCGTCCGAATGGCAGCGAGACTGGGCGCGGACCGAGCACCTTGACGGAATACTCGAGGTCATGAGGCAGCATGGCGGTGGCAGCAGTATTGCGTATATGTGGGAGCAGCAGTTGCTCAATACGCCGGTGCCTGCCAGCGCGGGTTAATCCAGGCGGGGATGACGAGGCTTCTCCGCGACCCTTCGCGAGACAACGCGTGATTATTCGAGTCTCGTCATCCTTTTGTGACAAGCGATCATGCCATTGGTTGTGACCGCAGCTGGCCCGGTTGGGCTTTAATCTAGAGGGGCATGAAATGTCCATAGATAGTTTCCCTGTTGGCTTGGAAATGCATGTTTCCTATCCAAAGCTTCAGGTCATTCTGACGCTACTGTCTTTGACACACTTGAAATTCGAGATCAAGGAGGGGCCATTTGCCCGAGTCGAGACGGTCGCTATACAGGTCGTGCCACTTGGCAACAACCTCTTCGCAGTAAGCTGGCAGGAGCATGATGGTGCGACGGTGATGAACCTTCAGGACTATGATCGGGGTCTGATTCACTCCTACGCCACCTTACCTGACGGTGAGTTTTTGAGGATGACTGGATCACTCACGGTCAAAGGTCCCGCGGATCTTATTACTGATGAGCGACCGCATCGCAACAAGGCCTTGGTCCTTGAAGCGATGACATCACTTTTCCAACGCCATGATGTCTCTGCGGTAGAGCGCCTCTATGCAGCAGATTACATTCAGCATAATCCAACCATTCCCCAAGGCCGCGAAGCTTTGCAAGCGCTCGTCGCTAGCCTGTCGCCTGACGTCTATTACGAGCCCGGCCGTATGATCGCCGAAGGCGATTACGTCGCCATACATGGACGTATCCGTGGCTGGGCGGAAGCACCCCAGATAGTGGTCGATATTTTCCGGGTTGATGGCGGCAAGCTGGCTGAACACTGGGATGTGTTACAGGAAGAAGTGCTGGCAGCGGAGGCCGCCGGTCAGGTCTCGATGTTCGAGCCCCGCAACTGATTTGCATTTGGCCAGATCGTGCTGGCCTGAGCTTAGGAGAACTTCATCATGACCAAAGCAGCCGACCTGTTCGTCAGGTGCCTGGAAGAAGAGGGGGTAGAGTATATTTTCGGGGTTCCTGGTGAGGAGAATCTCGACATGCTCGACAGCCTTAGCCGCTCGACCAGGATTCAGTTGATCCTTACCCGGCATGAACAGGGCGCAGGCTTTATGGCCGCGACCTATGGACGGCATACCGGTAAGGCCGGTGTGTGCATGGCGACACTAGGGCCGGGCGCGACCAATTTGGTCACCGCTGCCGCCTATGCCCAGCTCGGAGGTATGCCTATCCTCATGGTCACGGGACAAAAGCCAATCAAGAAGTCGAAGCAAGGTCGTTTCCAGATCCTTGATGTGGTCGACATGATGAGGCCGCTGACCAAGTTCACCCACCAGCTCGCCAGCGCCGACAACATCCCCAGCCGGGTGCGCGAGGCCTTCCGGCTCGCTGAAGAGGAGAAACCCGGCGCAACACACATCGAGTTTCCCGAGGACGTCGCCGACGAAAAAACCGAATCGGTGCCGCTGACGCGTAGCCATACGCGGCGGCCCAATGCCGATGTGAAATCGATACGCGCTGCGGTGCATGCACTGGAAAAGGCCAAGTCGCCGGTCCTGGTGATTGGCGCAGGCGCCAACCGCACCATGACCTGCCGAATGTTGCGGCAGTTCATCGAGAAGACCGGCATCCCTTTTCTTACCACTCAGCTTGGCAAGGGCGTGATCGATGAACGTGACCCCAAATTTCTTGGCTGCGCGGCGCTATCGTCGGGCGACTTTGTCCATCGCGCAGTTGAGGCTGCTGACCTGATCATCAATATCGGCCACGATGTGATCGAGAAGCCGCCGTTCTTCATGCGGCCGGGCGGCACCCAGGTGATTCATATCTCGTCCAAGACCGCCGAGGTTGATCCGGTCTATTTCCCGCAGATCGAGGTTGTCGGCGACATCGCCAACGCGATCTGGCAGATCAAGCAGGATATCGTTCCGAATGGAAGCTGGACGTTCGACGCGATGCTGGCGGCGCGCAAAGGCCAGATCGCGCATAGCGCGTCGATCTCGGACGATGCACGCTTCCCCATCTTCCCGCCCTATCTGGTTGAACAGGTCCGCGCGGCGATGCCCGAAGACGGCATCATCTGCCTCGACAACGGCGTGTACAAGATCTGGTTCGCGCGGGACTACACTGCATACCGTCCCAATACCGTGCTGCTCGACAACGCGCTCGCCACCATGGGCGCGGGTCTGCCCTCGGCTATGGCATCGGCGATGGTCTATCCCGATCGCAAGGTGATGGCGATCTGTGGCGATGGCGGTTTCATGATGAACAGCCAGGAGATGGAGACCGCCGTGCGCTTGAAGCTCAATCTTACCGTGCTGATTCTCAACGACAGCAGCTATGGCATGATCCGCTGGAAACAGGCGCAGATGGGCTTCAAGGACTGGGGTCTGACCTATGGCAATCCCGATTTCGTCAAGTACGCGCAAAGCTATGGCGCGTTTGGCCACCGCGTGGAAAGCGCTGAGCATCTCCAGCAACTGCTCGTGCATACCCGCGATACGCCTGGCGTTCATCTGATCGACTGCCCAGTCGACTATTCTGAAAATGATCAGATTCTCAATGTCGACATCAAGAATCTGTCGAAAAAATTGTAAGGGCCATCTCGTTTCCCGACTTAAGCCGGGAAACGAGATGCTCGGGGAGTTCAAATGACTAAGCTCAAGTCTGCCTATCCGTTATATCTCAATAATGCGGCGCAGCAGCCGAACGCCGATCTTGCGGTGACTGACAAGTTTACTGGCGAGGTCGCTTTCCACGTTGCTCAGGCCGATGCTGCGATGATCGACGCAGCGATCGCAGGTGCGGTTGCAGCGGCAGAACCGATGGCGCGAGTGGCAAGCTACCAGCGCCAGGCGGTGCTCACCCATTGCGTCACGCGTTTTACCGAGCGGTTCGATGAGTTCGCTTACGCGCTATGTGTTGAGGCGGGCAAACCTATCAAGGACAGCGAGGGGGAGGTCGGGCGGCTGATCGATACCTTCCGTATCGCCGCTGAGGAATCTGTGCGGACGTCAGGCGAAGTCCAGACGCTCGACATCTCGGCGCGTGCCAAGGGTTATCAGGGCATGTGGAAGCGCGTGCCAATCGGGCCCTGTTCCTTCATCTCGCCGTTCAATTTCCCACTCAACCTGGCTGCGCACAAGATCGCTCCAGCGCTTGCGGTGGGCTGCCCGTTCGTGATGAAACCGGCGAGCCGCACACCCTTGGGGGCGATACTCATAGGCGAAGTGCTGGCTGAGACCGACCTGCCCAGAGGCGCTTTCTCGATCTTGCCCGCCAGCCGTGATGGCGCCGCACTGTTTACCACCGACGACCGCCTCAAGCTGCTGTCGTTTACCGGGTCGCCCGACGTTGGTTGGGACCTCAAGGCGCGCTGCGGCAAGAAGAAAGTGGTCCTTGAGCTCGGTGGCAATGCTGCTGTGATAGTAGATGCGGATGCCAATCTCGACGATGCGCTCGAACGCGTCATTTTTGGTGCCTTCTACCAGTCGGGGCAGAGCTGTATCGGGGTGCAGCGGATTATCATCCATGCCGAGGTCTACGATCGTTTCCGCGACATGCTGGTCGCCAGGACAAAGACGCTGATAGCGGGCGATCCCAAGCAGCGCGATACCTTTATCGGCCCGATGATTCATGTCAAGGAAGCGGAGCGGCTCGAGGCCTGGATCAACGAAGCGCTTGCCGCGGGGGGTAAGCTGCTCTGCGGCGGCAACCGCGATGGTGCGATGCTGGATGCCACCCTGCTCGAGGATGTGCCTGCCGATACCAGAATAGTCACTGAAGAGGCCTTCGGCCCGGTCGCTGTGCTGTCACGCTTCAGTGACTTCAATGTTGCTCTGGCCGACGTCAACGCCTCTAGATTCGGGCTGCAGGCGGGCGTCTTCACTCGCGATCTGTTCAAGATGTTCGATGCCTGGGATCATCTGGACGTCGGTGGTGTGGTGATCAACGATGTGCCCAGCTACCGCGTCGACAACATGCCCTATGGCGGGGTCAAGGATTCGGGCTTGGGCCGCGAAGGCGTGCGTTTCGCGATGGAAGACATGACCGAGATCCGCAACCTGGTCATTCGCCGAGCTTGAGGCGCGCCTCTGGAGGGCATTTCAAGAGGCCTTTTTACTCTCAGCAGCTGGGCGCGATGCACATCCCTCGCCCCATAGATACGCAGACTGTTCAAAGTACTTGATCAAGATCTCGGTAAGGACCTTGATCTTGCGTGTGGAGTGCTGGCCTGGTGGTCGGACAACATAGGCACCGGCCAGAGGGGGAGGGTAGCGCGTCATAATCGGGACAAGCGCGCCGGATGCCATATATTCGTGGGTTATGAAATAAGGCAGCCACGCTATGCCAATCCCCGCTGCAGCGGCGGCGGCGAGGGCAGTGCCGCTGTCTGCCTTGAATCGCCCCTGCGGGTGCACGGTAATGATCCTGTCGCCGTCCATGAATTGCCAGGCTTCGTTACCTTGCATAAGAGCCTCATGGGCCAGAATGTCATCTGGCGTCTCCGGCGCCCCATATTTCCTGATATAGCATGGACTCGCTACGAGGTTCCCAAAAATCGGACCGACGCGCCGTGCTTTTAGCGTGGAATCCTCTAGCAGGCCAAGCCGTATCGCACAATCATAGCCATCGGTGATCAGATCAACTCGGCGATCGCTGTAGCAGGTGTGTATATGAAGTTGAGGGTGTAGTTGGGCCATTTTCGCGAGGATAGGTGCGAAATGAGTTGGTCCGAAAGAGAGTGGAGCCGCGATCCGCAGGCGCCCGCGAAGTGGACCGGTCGGTAGCATCGCTTCTCTGGCTACGTCGGTTTCGACGCATACCTTGGCCGCATAGTCTCTGAATGTAGTGCCGGCTTCGGTAAGAGCCGCTCCGCGGGTGGTTCGCGAAAGAAGCTGAACGCCCAGTTCCGATTCAAGACGGGCGAGGCGTCGACTGACGATCGACTTGGCGATACCGAGCCTTAGGGCGGCAGGTGAAATACCTCCAGCATGGGCAACCTCTACGAAGGTCTGCAATTCTTCAATGTCCATTTTGGCGTTCCCCGAATAGCAACAATGGTTCCTGCAAAATGCTACTACCGGGCTGAAAACCTGAATAGGACAATACTGCTGCAAATAGGCGTCCGCTTTTTGGGCATGCCTTGCGGAATCAATCTTGAACCCAGTGGCAACAGCGGCTGACCTATGACTCGTCATAGCGACCGTGCTCCGGGCTTTCGCCAAGACAATGTGGTGCTCTTTCTGTGTGCCTATCTAGCAAAGGACGTACGACCATGAACCATATTCTTGTTATAAACAGCAGCGCTCTGGGTGAGGCATCGGTTTCGCGACATTTGGTAGGGAGCACAGTGCAGCGCATGCTCGAGCTAAACCCCAACGCTGTAGTGACTTATCGCGACCTCAACGACGCGCCCGTACCGCATCTCACATCCGCCACTGTTGCGGGCATCAGGGCTGTTGCCCAGACGCAAGACGAATTGGCCGCGCAGGCACTTTCAGATGAGCTGATTGCTGAGCTGAAGGCGGCCGACGTCCTTGTGATAGGTGCTCCGATGTATAACTTCAGTATTCCGTCGTCATTGCGCAGCTGGTTCGATTACGTGCTGCGTCCGCGGGTTACCTTTGCATACGGCGCAGGCGGTGTGCAGGGGTTACTTTCTTCAGATATGCGCGTCATCGTGATCGAATCACGCGGCGGGCTCTATTCGGAGGGGCCTACGAAGGCGATGGACTTCCAGGAGCCCTATCTGAGGACGCTGCTGGGCTTCATCGGGATCACTGATGTCACCTTTATTCATGCCGAGAGGATCGGTTCCGGACCGGAAGCGCGCGAGCTAGCAATAGAAACGGCGAAATCGCGGATTGAGGAAGTCGTCACTGTGTCTGGTCGATAAGCATCCCTGGCCTTTGTGTCCCGATTATGCGGTCATGCCATGGGGCGTGATCGCAGCTGGCCCCAACTGGTAAGAAAAAACCGCGATTCATTCTAACGCGACATCCTTGTGCTATAGCCTCTATCCCTTCCGCCGTACTGTTTCTGTGGTTTTTACTCACAGGAGCCATACCCATGACCACTTTCACTACCAGCGATAACGTCACACTCTTCTATAAAGACTGGGGCTCAGGGCAGCCGGTCTTTTTCTCCCACGGTTGGCCGCTGTCATCCGACGCTTGGGATAGCCAGATGTTGTTCTTTGGTCAACAGGGCTACCGCGTCATTGCGCATGATCGTCGAGGGCATGGGCGCTCGGAGCAGACCTGGGATGGCAATAACATGGATCGTTACGCGGACGATCTCGCCGAGCTATTCGAATACCTGGATCTGCACAACATCATCATGATTGGCCATTCTACTGGCGGCGGGGAAGTGGCGCATTATGTCGGCCGCCATGGCTCGGCACGGGTGGCGAAAGCGGTTCTGGTCGGCGCGGTGCCGCCTTTGATGCTGAAAACCGACAGCAACCCTGACGGCACCCCGATGGAGGCATTCGACGGCATTCGGGCGGGTACCGCCGAGAATCGCTCACAATTTTTCCGCGATCTGACTATGCCGTTCTACGGCTTCAATCGGGACGGCGC
Organism: Halopseudomonas laoshanensis; assembly: GCF_008365385.1. Taxonomy (GTDB): domain Bacteria; phylum Pseudomonadota; class Gammaproteobacteria; order Pseudomonadales; family Pseudomonadaceae; genus Halopseudomonas; species Halopseudomonas laoshanensis. Next base: position 668,334 of record NZ_QOVF01000001.1, read on the forward strand.
GAAAGTGAACGAAGGGCTTCAAGAATCGTTCTGGCTGCAAGGTATGCAGGGCGGCATCAAGGCGCACTATGACTGCATCCATGAGTTTTCCGAGGTCGATTACACGGCAGACCTCAAAGCCATTAGCAAACCGGTGCTTTTCATCCACGGGGATGATGACCAGATCGTCCCGCTCGCCGCTTCTGCGGAGTTGGCGGTAGGGCTGGTCAAGGACGGCATCCTGAAGGTTTACCCTGGCGGCTCGCATGGGCTTGCCCAGATTGATGCCGGCCAGTTCAACTCAGATGTGTTGGCTTTTATCCGTAGCTGAAATGCTTGCGACGCCCGACCAGTTGGTCGGACGTCGCTTCTCAGGCAACCATTCCACGTAGCCGCGCATCCAACAGCCAGCTTACCCGCGTGTTACATATCCGAATTTTGGAGTCGATCCATGACCATAAAACTATCCAAAAGTGATGTAGGCACATTTCGCCAACTACTGCATGCCGACCAACACGAAATAACCGCTGATGCACGCCTGGATTCGGCGTCTGATACCGGGCCCAATCCCCATGATCTCTATGACGCAGCGCTTGCTGCATGTAAGGCCATTACCCTGCTCATGTATGCCGAGAAAGCGAATATCCCTTTGGAAGATGTACAAATAACCGTCGACCGGGACAGCAGTGAAGAGCGATCTGGCAAGTACCATTTGCAGGTGGGTCTGGTCCTGATCGGCAAGCTGGACGCTACCCAGAAAGACCGTCTCGAACAGGTTGCTTCCAAGTGCCCTATTCACAAGTTGATGACTAACGCAGAAACCACGATCACGACAAGTTGTGAGGTCCCGGATCGTTGAAGGCTGGCCACGTGGGGTCAATCATCCGCGAGATCTGGTCCGGGTCTCGCGCTGCCTGTTTTCTAGTTTTCCAGGCCCCATAGGTGCGGCGCCTGTTCGAAGTATTCGGTCAGTATTTCGATCAGGATCCTGATTTTGCGTGCGGGATACTGACCTGGCGGGCGGATGACATACACCCCGGCTGGGGGCGGGGGATGACGTGTCATTATCGGTACGAGCGAACCAGAGACTACAGATTCATGGGTAATTGGATCAGGGAGGTACGCGATCCCTAGTCCTGCGATTGCTGCGGCGAGGAGGGCTGTGCCGTTGTCGGCCTTGAAGCGCCCGTGTGGATGAACCGTGATGATCTTGTCGCCGTCCATGAATTGCCAGGCTTCTGTGCCTTGCATGAGAGCTTGATGGCTCAGGATTTCGTCGGGCGTCTCGGGTGCGCCATATGTATTGATATAGCTTGGGCTCGCGACGAGCTTCCCGTAGAGCGGGCAGATGCGCCTCGCGATCAAGTTGGAGTCCTGCAGATAACCAACCCGTATGGCGCAATCATAACCCTCTGTGATCAGGTCGACGAAATGATCGCTATAGCGGGTGTGGATGTGGAGGTCGGGGTGCCGTCGGCCCATTTCCGACAGTGCCGGAGCAAAATGGGTTGGACCGAAAGACAGCGGCACTGCAACTCGCAGGCGCCCTCGAAGTTCGCCGGTCGGTAGAATCGCTTCTTCGGCCAGGTCGATTTCAGCGCAGACTTTGGCGGCATGGTCTCTGAATGTACTGCCGGCTTCCGTGAGTGCGGCGCCGCGAGTGGTTCGAGAAAGAAGCTGAACCCCAAGTTTCGCTTCAAGACGGGCGAGCCGACGACTGACGATCGACTTGGATACGCCAAGGCGGGCGGCAGCGGGCGAAATGCCTCCAGCGTGAGCAACTTCTACAAATGTCTGTAGGTCTTCTATATCCAACGCAGTCTATCCATCTAGCAAGCGACAACGGAGCTTGCCAATGGTACTACCGGATTGAGTAGAGAAACAGAGCTCCGCTTCCTGCAGGTGTATCGCACCTAAAGTCACAATTATTGTAGATCGCTGCGCTCATCAGCTACAGGTTGCCTAGCTCAACAATGATCTACCTCTACACTGTACTGCTGAATAGAGTCGAGCTTTCCTGTGGCGCGTCTACGACTAGGAGTAACACAATGCAGTTTTCGCCACGTCTGCGGGGACAAACCTGTTTCGCGTCTGAATACCCGGCAGAAATGCGACTGGTCACAAAATCCGTGACTCAGTGCTATCTCGCTTAGCGAACTCGACGAGCAGAGCATATATTGTCCTGCGGCCTTCACTCGTCTCGCAGCTACGTACATCAGCGGCGTCATTCCCATCGTCTGTTTGAACAAGCGCGAGAAATGACTGGGGCTCAGACTCAATAGCCAAGCGAGTTCAGTTGTGCGGATGCATTGGTCGAGGTGCTGGTCTATGAAGTCGTCGACACGAGCCACTTGCCAAGGGGCTAAACCGCCGGTGATTTTGCGCTGCGAAGGCTCGCTTTGACTATCAGCGGTGAGCAAGGCGATGGCCTGACTCAGATGCGCTGCGGCACCGTCGGGATCGAGGTGAATGGCTCTTTTCGTCTCCATTAGCAATATCAGCATTTGCCTGGTCTGTTTCAAGCGGTCGGTCCTTCAGAATGGGTACTGTTTTATGGCGAGGCGCAGTTGCCTTCGGGAATCACTATGCCTGTTCGGAGTTTCGTTTCGGTAGTGGTGTCCGAGGCTTAGCTCTGTCGCAAAAAGGGGAACGCAAAAGAGGGATGGTAGGGCTTCAGTTCACCAAATCTGCCTCTACCGCCAACGCGACTACGCGCTCCATTCGGCAGATCACATACCTGTCCCAAACCTGGGGCAGCCATCCAATAGTAAGCGCCGCTTCTTTGCGATAGTGACCACACCCTTCACGGGTTTCATCTTGCGACGCATTTGACCTATCTCGTGGATCAGGCCGCCGACCGCCGTGGAGGAGGACGAACTCCTAGAACCGAACTGGAGAGATGAAATGATTGAAATGATTATTGAGCAAAGGCGCCGCGGACTGGGCGGTGGCTTGGAAGTCGGCCGCGTGTTGCCCTTTGCAAAGCGGCGCATGGTCGGGCCTTTCATCTTTTTTGACCATATGGGGCCGTTCGATATCGCTCCCGGTCTGGATCGCAGCTTCGACGTTCGTCCGCATCCGCATATTGGCCTGTCAACCGTAACCTATCTGTATTCCGGCGAAGTGATGCACCGTGACAGCCTCGGTTACGAGCAGGCAATCCGGCCACGTGAGGTCAACTGGATGACGGCTGGGAGTGGCATTACCCACAGCGAGCGCTTCGAGCACGGGCGGATTCATGGGGATCGCCTGCACGGTATTCAGGCCTGGGTCGCCCTGCCAACAGAGCTGGAAGAAGTTGCCCCGTCTTTCACACATCATGCTGGATCAGACTTGCCGCAGTGGATTGACGCGGGTGTGGTCGGGCAGCTTATAGCCGGCAGCGCCTATGGCCTGACCGCCAGTGCGCAAACCCATTCGCCGCTGTTCTACGCGCATCTCGACATGGCGTCGGGAGCCACTGCTGAAATACCTGACGGCTACAAGGAGCGCGCGCTCTACATAGCAACCGGTGCAGTGGAACTGGATGGTACGCGCTACGAGAGCGGCAGGATGCTGGTGCTCAGCGCGGGCGCATCGCGTGTTCGAGCCTGCGAACACACTACGCTGATGGTTCTGGGTGGCGAGCCGATCGGCGAGCGGTTCTTGCATTGGAACTTTGTATCCTCTTCCAGGGACCGGCTTGCTCAGGCCGCATCAGACTGGAAGGCCGGAAGGATGAAGCTGCCAGATGCCGACGACGCAGAGTTTATCCCCTTGCCAGATGAACCCGCGCTAGCCATACCACGTCACGAGGGGGTTTGATGGCGGACGCTTCGGGCTTCAGCTTGGTACAAGCAGTTATTCTATTGGGAGCTGCTACCGTCGCAGTGCCGCTATTTCGTAGGTTGGGACTAGGCTCTGTGCTTGGCTACCTTGCCGCCGGGCTTGCTGTGGGGCCCTTCGGCCTCGGCTTGATTGACAACCCTGAAACGCTGCTTCATACCGCTGAACTAGGCGTTGTGATGTTTCTGTTCATCATCGGCTTGGAGATGCGCCCGTCCAAGTTATGGGCGTTGCGGCGGCAAATATTCGGGCTCGGTGCGGCGCAAGTGGTCACCTGCGGTATCTTGCTGACGCTGGTAGCGATGGCTGCAGGCGTCTCATTTCCCGTCGCCACGGTTGGGGCAATGGGCTTTGTGCTGTCTTCCACCGCAGTCATCATGCAATTGTTGAAAGAGCAGGGCGACACAGCATCGCCCCAAGGGCAGCGGGCGATCTCGATTCTGTTATTCGAGGACTTGGCGATTGTGCCCTTGCTGGCTCTTGTCGCGTTGTGGGGTACGTTATCCAGCCCAGCAGACCTCAACAGCGAGCCGGTATGGCAAGCCGCAGCCATCGCCGTCACCGGTTTTGCCGCACTGTTGGTGGCGGGCCACTGGCTGCTTGACCCGTTTTTCAAAATTATCGCCCGATCCGGCGCACGCGAAGTTCTCACCGCCGCCGCGCTATTGGTTGTGCTGGGATCGGCCGTATTTATGCATAGCGTCGGCCTGTCGATGGCGATGGGCGCCTTCGTTGCTGGCGTACTCCTTGCTGAGTCGAACTTCCGGCATCAGCTGGAGGCCGATATAGAGCCGTTTCGCGGCATTCTGCTCGGCCTGTTTTTTCTGAGTGTAGGCATGTCGCTGAACCTGCGGATTGTCATTAATGAGTGGCACCTGGTACTGGGCGGTGTCGTCATCTTTATGCTGGTGAAGGCGATTGGTATCTATGCAATCGCACGACTGACCCGCGCCACACATGCCACTGCGATGCACAGAACTGCGCTGTTCGCACAAGGTGGTGAATTTGCCTTTGTTCTTTATGCGGCAGCGCTGGCAGCGGGAATATTCGACGTGCGCGCGTCAGCTATTATGAGCGCCATTGTGATTCTCTCAATGGCGTTAACACCCATCGTGCTGATAGCTCAGGCACAAATGCGCCGGCGTGCGCCCACTGCCGTCGACCTTGACGGCATTGATGCCGCGGAGGACCTGCGCGGAAGGGTGCTCTTTATTGGCTTTGGCAGGTTCGCGCAGGTGGCCAGTCAGGGGTTGCTAGCGCGTTCTGTTGAGCTGTCGGTCATTGAGAACAACGTTGAGATGATTCACGCGGCGGCTAATTTCGGATTCAAGATCCATTACGGCGACGGTACCCGTCTTGATGTGTTGCGCGCATCGGGCGCAGAAATGGCCGAGGTTATCCTGGTGTGCGTCGACGACCCGGCAGTGGCAGACCACATTGTCGAGCTATGCCAGGCGGAGTTTCCCATGACCAAACTGTATGTCCGCTCGTTTGACCGTGGCCATTCGCTGCGGCTGATCAATGCGGGAGTCGAGTTCCAGATCCGTGAAACCTTTGAATCCGCATTGGTGTTTGGCCAGGCAGTACTGACGGAGCTCGGCTTTGACGAAGAGCAGGCAAGGGACGCTATCGACGAGGTGCGCGAGCGCGACAAAGAGCGGGTAGAGCTGGAGCTGATCGGCGGTCTGGAGGGCGGACGCAAGATGTTTCGCGGCAACACCGAAGCGCCGGAACCCGCTCCTTTGTTCAAGACGCGGACTTCATAGGGCTGCGTTGACATCCTGCCAGACTTCTTTCGTCCTGGGGGCTTCTCGGTCACCGCTTCTGCAATGCCCGAGTGCTGTTTTAGGACGCTGACCACACGAATATCCCAAGCAAGGATTGTCGTCCAATAATCAGTGCGGGGGGCCTGCGATAGTCAATGGGCGTTTCACGAACCCATCGCATATGTCAAAGGTGAGCACAATGCAGAACCCCAAGCTTGAAGTCTTAACCCCCAGCAACTCTCAGCTGATTTTTATCGACCAACAGCCACAAATGGCTTTCGGTGTGCAGTCTATTGACCGACAAACGCTGAAGAACAATGTAGTTGGCTTGGCCAAAGCAGCGAAAGTGTTTGGTATCCCGACGGTCATTACTACTGTCGAAACCGAAAGTTTCTCTGGGCACACCTATCCCGAACTGCTGGAAGTGTTTCCTGACGCACCCATCCTCGAGCGCACCTCAATGAACTCCTGGGATGATCAGAAAGTGCGCGATGCGCTTAAGAAAAATGGGCGTAACAAAGTGATTGTGTCGGGCCTGTGGACGGAAGTCTGCAACACCACGTTCGCACTGTCGGCGATGCACGATGCCGGTTACGAGATCTATATGGTCGCTGATGCTTCCGGCGGCACCAGCCAGGCGGCCCACGACTACTCAATGCAGCGCATGATCCAGGCCGGAGTGGTGCCGGTGACCTGGCAACAGGTGTTGCTGGAATGGCAGCGTGACTGGAAAAACCGCGACACCTACGACGCCGTCATGGCGGTGGCGAAAGAGCACTCCGGTGCCTACGGCATGGGCGTTGATTATGCCTACACCATGGTGCACAAGGCGGAAGAGCGGGTGAAGCACGGCCCCACGCTGGCACCGGTTCACGCTGAGATTTAGGTCGTTACGGGGCGGCTTTCGCCGCCCCGATTCCGGAGTTGCCCACTATGGCCCAACAGTTACCCGATATTGTGACGCTGGTCGTTCGCCACTGCGTGCGGGCAGCGCAGCTTAGCGCTTATGAAGTCTGGTTACGCCGGATCATGAACGTCGCAGAGCAGTTTGAAGGTCATCTGGGCGTGAACGTGATGCGTAGCCGAGGTGCAGGTCTGACCAACTTCACCATCGTCTTGCGCTTTAGCTGCATCGAGCGGTTGCAGGCATGGCTCGACTCGAATGAACGCAAACAGCTGATCAGTGAGGCGCTACCGCTGCTGGTGGATGGCGACCAGACAGAAGTCAGTATGGCCAACGAGTTCTGGTTTACCCCTGCCAGCGAGCACCCACAACCACCGCGCTGGAAACAGGCATGCGTCACCTTTCTGGTGATCTTGCCGCTCAGCTTGCTGGTACCGCTGGCGTGGCGGCCGCTATTGGCCAGTGTGCCCTGGCTGAGCGGCTACTTTGCCAGCGGCCTGTTGATCACAGCCACTATCGTTCTGCTGGTGGTTTACATTTTCATGCCCATGGTCACCGGCTGGTTTGCAGGCTGGTTGCAGGGCGAGGATGACGGGGCCAGGTCATGACCAACAAACCAACAGACCAGGGCAGACGGGGTTTTATCGCCGCTGGATCACTGATCGGCGCTGCCGGCGCCCTATGGTCAACCTTTCCGTTCGCCGCGGCTGCAGGCGCGGCAACCTCAACTATTCCCGGAGGCAACATGACTGCCGACATCATCTTCTTCAATGGCGATCTGCATACAGTGGATCGCGACAATCCCCGTGCGACAGCGGTTGCGATCAAGGACGGCAAGTTTACCGCCGTGGGCAGCGACGCCGAGGCCATGGCACTCCGGGGTGATGGCACGCATCTGGTAGACCTGCAGGGACGCACTGTCATTCCGGGATTGAACGACTCGCACCTGCATCTGATTCGCGGCGGTCTTAACTACAATCTGGAGTTGCGCTGGGAAGGCGTGCCGTCGCTAGCCGATGCGTTACGCATGTTGAAGGTGCAGGCGGACCGCACTCCGGCGCCACAATGGGTACGGGTGGTCGGCGGGTGGAATGAATTTCAATTTGCCGAGCGGCGGATGCCGACGCTCGATGAACTTAATCAAGCGGCACCGGATACTCCCGTATTTGTACTGCATCTGTACGACCGGGCGCTATTGAACCGCGCGGCCTTACGGGTAGTGGGTTATACGCGTGACACGCCCAATCCCCCGGGCGGTGAGATTCAGCGCGACGCCAACGGTGAGCCCACCGGCATGCTGGTGGCACGGCCCAATGCGATGATTCTGTATTCGACGCTGGCAAAAGGTCCGACGCTGCCTATCGAATACCAGGTCAACTCCACGCGTCAGTTCATGCGTGAATTGAATCGACTGGGTGTGACCAGCGCCATCGATGCCGGCGGCGGCTTCCAGAACTATCCGGACGATTATGAAGTGGTGCGCGAGCTGGCGAGCAAGGACCAGCTCACCGTGCGTATTGCCTACAACCTGTTCACCCAGAAGCCGAAGGAAGAGCTGGCTGACTTCAAAAACTGGACCACGCAAGTCAAACCCGGGGATGGCGATGATTTCTTCCGCCACAACGGCGCGGGCGAAATGCTGGTGTTTTCGGCGGCGGACTTTGAGGACTTTCTTGAACCGCGGCCGGACCTGGCGCCGCAAATGGAGGCGGACCTTGAGCCAGTGGTGCGTCACCTGGTGGAACATCGCTGGCCGTTCCGTCTGCATGCGACCTATGACGAATCCATCTCGCGCATGCTGGATGTGTTCGAAAGGGTCAATCAGGATATTCCCTTCAACGGCTTGCCGTGGTTTTTCGATCACGCAGAAACCATTACACCGCGCAATATCGAACGCGTGCGCGCCTTGGGTGGCGGCATTGCGGTTCAGGATCGCATGGCATTCCAGGGTGAATACTTTGTAGACCGCTACGGTAGCAAGGCGGCAGAACAGACGCCGCCTATTCAGCGCATGCTGGCGGAGGGCGTACCGGTGGGCGCGGGTACTGACGCCACCAGGGTATCCAGCTACAACCCCTGGACCTCGCTGTACTGGTTGGTCAGCGGCAAGACGGTGGGCGGCCTGGCGCTTCATCCGGAGGGCTTGTCCCGTGCTGTAGCGCTGGAACTTTTCACCCATGGCAGCGCCTGGTTCTCTTCTGAGCAAGGCAAGAAAGGTATGCTAAAGGTAGGTCAGTTGGCCGATCTGGTCGCCCTCAGTGCAGATTTTTTCAACGTCGAGGAGGAGCAGGTCAAGTGGATAGAATCGGTGCTGACGGTAGTCGGGGGCAAGGTGGTATACGCTACCGGCGAATTTGGTCCGTTGTCGCCCGGTGAGCTGCCGGTCACGCCGGACTGGTCGCCGGTAGCGCTTGTGCCTGGGCACTGGAAGCCCAACGCGCCATTGCAGGCAAGCGTCCATCAGTGCTCCGGACCCTGTGCAGTGCACGCCCATAGCCATGACCGGGTAAGAACGTCCTCTGTACCGGTCAGCGATTACCAGGGTTTCTGGGGTGCTTTCGGATGTTCCTGCTTTGCGTTCTGATAACGGGACAACCGCCCCCGCTGCAACGGCCTGGAGCCCGCTGCGCAATCCTGTATTCCGCTGGCTGTGGATTGCCAGCATAGCCTCAAACATCGGGACCTGGATGCACGAGGTGGGGGCAGGTTGGTTGATGACCAGCCTTTCAGCCAGCCCGATTGCCGTCGCCCTGGTTCAGGTGGCCGGGGCTGCGCCAATGTTTTTCCTGGCGCTGCCGGCTGGCGCGCTGGCGGATGTGATCGACAAACGCCGCTACCTGTTGGTAGTGCAGCTGTGGATGGCGTCCTCGGCGCTGGTTCTGGCGCTGTTGACGGTGTCGGGTCTGGTCACAGTGCCATTGCTACTGGGCATGACCGCTTGTATGGGTATTGGCACGGCCTTGATGATGCCCGCCTGGTCGGCTCTCACCCCGGAGCTGGTGGGCAAGACCGAGTTGCCTGCAGCCATTGCGCTGTCCAGTGTCGGGATCAACGTAGCCCGAGCAGTGGGCCCGGCCATTGCCGGAGTACTGGTGAGCCTTAGCGGGCCGTGGCTTACCTTTGCGCTGAACGCCGTGTCTTTTGTGGCGGTGATGGCGGTATTGTTCTTCTGGAAACGCCAGGTCGAGCCGGCTGTGCTGCCGGCGGAACGGCTGCTAGGTGCCATGCGCGCAGGATTGGTTTTCAGTCTGGAGTCGCCGCCGTTAAAACGCGCGCTGGCGCGGACCTTTGCGTTTTTCCTCGGCGCCAGTGCCGGGATGGCTCTGCTGCCCTTGCTGGTGCGCGGCGACATGCAGGGTGATGCCATGGACTTTGGGCTGCTGCTGGGCAGCGTTGGTGTTGGGGCGTTGGTGGGAGCGACGACCTTGCCGGCAATTCGCTTGCGTATCAGCAGTCACCTGCTGGTGGTGTTGGCCAGTCTGATTTACGCAGCGGTTCTAGCTGCATTGGCATTGCTGCGCGATATGTTCTGGTTGGTACCGATCATGGCACTCAGCGGAGCGGCGTGGATTGCGGTGCTGTCCAGTTTGCAGATTGCGGTTCAAACGTCGGTGCCTTCCTGGGTCAGGGCACGAGTGCTCTCGGTCTACATTCTGGTGTTTTTCGGCAGCATGGCCGCAGGCGGGATGCTGTGGGGTGCCATTGCCAGTCGCTATGACCTGACTTTTGCGCTGCTATGCGCCAGCGTCACCCTGGTCCTGGGCGTCGTTGTAACGTTACGTCTCACTTTGCCGGTGACCGAGGCAGAAGACATTGCCCCTTCGCTGCACTGGCCCACGCCGATACCTCCCAAGGGCGAGGACAATGATCGTGGTCCGGTGATGGTGACGCTGGAGTACTCGGTCAGGCAGACAGATGCCGAGCCGTTCAAACTGGCCATGCATGAGGTTCGGGCGATGCGCAGACGCAGCGGGGCGCTTACTTGGGGGCTGGTGCAAAATACCGAAAACCCTGATAGCTGGTTGGAGTTCTTTATTGATGGCTCCTGGCTGGAGCACATGCGACATCACGGGCGTGTCACCAAGGCTGACCGGCGGATCGAAGCGGCTGCGCGACGCTTCCAGCAGCCGGGTGTGGCGCTTGTGATAAAGCACCATGTCATGCATGTAGCACGTCGCTGATTGATCGGCCATGGGCTATCAGGTCTGCTTTATACAGGGCGACTGGTTGGGCCCGGCGGTATGGGACAAGTTCGAGCGCCATTTCAAAGCCTGCGGCTACGTTTGCAGTGTTCTTTCACTGCCGGCAGCCGGAGAGCTGGGTTGGTACCGGGTCTTGCATGGCGCAGATGCCAGATCATCGCCCCTTGGTCGTCTGGTGGATTTCTACGCGGAGCAAATTGCCGCCTTTCCGGCGCCGCCAGTTCTGATTGGGCATGCGATGGGCGGGTTGGTGGTTCAACTGCTGCTCGATCGTGGCCTGGGTGTTGCTGGCATCGCAATTGCTCCGCGGCCGCCGCAGCGAGTCTTCCCAGGCATCCTTTCGCTACTGCAGATACTCACCGCAAGGTCTGAGCGACGCGATGGAATGCGTTTTCTGCGTATGACGCCTGGACAGTTTTCACGGCGGGTTGCCTATCCAGGAGCCCGGCAAGTCACCGGGCAGCTCTATGAAAAATTTGTCGGCAGAGTCCCGCAAAAGCTGATGACCACAGTCGCATTCGGCTTTGGGAGCAGACTGCACTTGAGCCACGAGCGCGGGCCCTTGTTACTGATTTCCGGCGATGACGATCATATGGTTGCGAGTTCTGTCGTTTTAGCCAATTATTTCTATCAGAGGCGGTCGTTGGCGCCGACAGATTACATCTCCTTTCCTGGCTACGGGCATCTGCTTATTACGCAACCGGGTTGGGAACATGTCGCGGACCGAATCATTGAATGGCTTCAGCAACAACTAGGCTGGTTTTGATGCCGTCCAGCAGCTGTAGAACTCAACAGAGGCTGTGGGGTAACCCTTGCGAATAAACGCAATCTTGCTGCTGAGCCTCTTGCTCAGCTGCCTTGCGTGCCCAACTGCGTCGGCGCGCATCTCTGAGGAAATGGATCACCGCCGCTGGACTGCCAGCGATCAGGGTCCGAGTGCAGTGGGCGCGCTTGCGCAAACCGTTGATGGGTACCTTTGGCTGGGTACCCATGACTCCTTGTATCGCTTCGATGGTTTCGAGTTCGAGAAGTTCGAACCTGCAGACGGTGAGCCGCTGGGCGTAGTCTCTGCACTTATCAGTACGGCGCAAGGGCTGTGGGTAGGTTTCCGTGCCGGTGGCGTCCGTCTGATCGATTCAAACGGGATGATGCAGCCGATTGATTCAGGGCTTCCGGATGGAGTGGTGTATAGCCTGGCCGAGGACCCGCAGGGGCACATCTGGGCGGCGGCGGATGCAGGGCTTGCTCAGCACAACGGCGCTGGCTGGCGCCTGGTAGGTGAGGACGAGGGCTTTGCTGGCCTCCATGCCCGAGCGGTGCATGTGGATGCACAGGGCTATACCTGGGCGGCGAGCGAAGAGGAGCTGTACATGCGCCCCCCGGGGGCATCTTCGTTCATGAAAACCGGCATCAGGAGTCCTTCGATCAGCAAAATAGCATCATCTCCTTCAGGCGAGGTATGGGTAACTGATCGCTCCAGGGAGCATGTACTGCGTCTTACCAAGACCGGCCATGCCAGCATCAAACGTGAAGAAATACCGACATCAAGAGCAAACAGTATCGTTCTGGATGAGCAGGGAGGCGCTTGGGTGGGAACGCTGGGCGCCGGCTTGCACTACCTTGCTGCCGGAACGCGGCAGGAGTCTGTCGAGAAAACGGCTGTTATCGGCTCCTACACTGCTCGTGATGGACTCAGCTCCGATTATGTACTGGCCCAGCTCGTCGACCGTGAAGGCATCCTCTGGGTAGGCACGGATGCGGGCCTGGACCGCCTCAAGCGCAAAACCCTCGATCCCCTGGCTTTGCCTGCTGGTGCGGGAAGCCATGCGCTGGCTGTAGACAGTGAAGGTTCACTCTGGGTCGGATCCGATAGTGGCCAACTGAGAGGCTTCCGGGGTGATAGCCAATCCACCTTTGAGCTGGGCATGCCGATAAGCACCCTGGTGAACAGTGAGCAGTACGGTTTGCTGATTGGCGGTCACGAGGGGGTTTTCTCCCTTGCAGGCGATGGGCCGGAGCGCATCGCGGCACTCCCTGTGGAGACCGCCCCCGAATCTGCCATAAGGGCGATGGCGGTTGGAGAAGATGGCGATATATGGATCTCTGTCAACCGCGCAGGCCTTTTCGTCTGGGCTGATCAGCAATGGCGTCAGGCTGATCCGGTCAGTGATTCACAGCGGCAGGTAATGCCTGTCAGCGCCTCCCGAGACCTGGCGGGGAACCTATGGTTCGGCTACCGCGATAATCTTCTGGTGTCTTTTTCCGAGCAGAAGTTCAAACGCTGGAGCTTCCAGGAGGGGCTGGATATTGGCCATGTCACAGCCATGCTGCATCTGCCCGAACGTACCTGGGTAGGTGGCCAGCATGGGTTGGCGTACCTTGAGGGTGATCGTTTTCATCGTCTGGATCTGCCAGGCGCTGGATCATTTCAGAATATCTACGCGTTGGTCGCCGTGCCCGCCCGTCAGGGCGCGGGCGAATCAGGTATGGATATCTGGGTCCACAGTCGCGATGGCATCTTCAAACTGCCTGCGGCCGAAATTGAGCGGGTGATAGCCGGAGGCCAGGCGCTGCTTTACAGCTCACATGATCAGATTGGCCGGCTACCCATGGACCCATACAAGGTTCTACCATTGCCGACCGGCGTCTATACGCCTGATGGCTCCTTATGGTTTGCTACCGGACATGGCGTCGTTCGTGCTGATCCGTATCAGGCCGAGGGTATGGCAGAGCCGCCCGTTGTCACGATCAAGCGGCTGACGGCTGATGGCGTCGATTTCGACATCTCCGACGCGGCCGTTCAGCTGCCAGCCGCATCAAAAAAGCTGGTTATCGCCTATTCCGCGTTGAACCTTGGCGCACCGGAAACCATGCGCTTTCAATACCGGCTTAATGGCCATGATTCGGAATGGGTCGACGCAGGTCGCTCAAGGCGAGCGGTTTACTCCCACCTGCACCCAGGTAGTTATGAATTTCACGTACGTGTCATTGGCGAAAATGGGCGCTCCAACAGTCCCGACGGGATCTTGAATGTCCTCATTCCCCAGGTCTTCTATCTGCGGCCAGGATTTTTGCTGCTCCTTTCCGCGGCGCTGCTGTTGTTCCTGTTCTGGATTTCCAGTGTGTATATGTACCGTGAGAAAGCTGCCCTGCGGACGCGCCTTGAGGAGCGCTTCCAGGAGCGCGAACGCATTGCGCGCGAGTTGCACGATACGTTGCTGCAAAGCGTGCAGGGCATGATGCTCAGCTTCCAGGCGGTGGCCGACAGCTTGCCGAGGGAGTCCGCCGCCCGACACTCAATGGAGCGGGCGCTGGATCGGGCCGAGCAGGTAATCGCTGAGGGCCGCGACCGGATCACGGGTCTGCGCGGCGAGATCGCCCCGGCGGAAGATCTGGTTGTTGCATTTCAGGCGTTGCACCTGGAGGTCGGTGCTGCGGATTCTGCTGCCTACAGTGTTGGCAATGTAGGTAAACCGCTGCCGCTGCGCAGCGAAGTGCGCGACGCCTTTTACCAGGTGGGCAGGGAAGCGGTGTGCAATTCACTGCGCCATGCGCAGGCGTCCAGGGTCTCCGTCACTTTCACATACGCCGCAGACAGGTTCGAGATGCTGGTTGCCGATGACGGTGTAGGCATTGATCCGCTTTACCAGCGAATGCGCGGGCGCCCTGAACACGGTGGGATGAGGGGTATGTACGAGCGTGCCCACAGAATTGACGCAACGCTGGAGATCGTGAGCAACGCCAGGAGCGGGACGAGTATCAGGCTGTCACTACCTGGCAGCATTGCCTTTGAAAATACCGTTGATTACAAATACAGCCGTTCAAGTAGGGCAGGATAAACCCATGACCAGTCACCTCAAGCCCATCACCGTATTGATCGTGGACGACCATCCGCTGATACGCGAGGGTATTGCGGCAGTAGTGAGCAACTATGCGGACATAACTCTGGTGGGTGAAGCCTCCAACGGGCTGGAGGCCATCCGGCTGTACCGAGCAACGCAACCGGACGTAACGCTGATGGATGTTCAGATGCCCGAGCTCAATGGCATTGGTGCCATCAGCTCCATCATGTCCGAGTTTCCCCAGGCGCGTATCGCGGTATTGACCACCTATCGAGGCGATGTCAGGGCGTTGCAAGCAATCAAGGCCGGTGCGCGCGGCTACCTTTTGAAAAGCACCTTGCGGCATGAGCTGATCGATACCATACGCGTACTGGCTGCCGGTAAACGCCGCTTTCCGCCGGAGATTGCCGAGGAATTAGCTGCTCACCTTGATCAGGAAGGGCTTACCAACAGGGAGGTCCAGGTGTTGCAACACGTCGCCGAGGGGCTATCGAACAAGGAGACGGCTGATATTCTGGAAATAGGTGAAGACACCGTCAAAGGGCATCTTCGAAATATCATGGACAAGTTGGGAGCCAACAATCGCACGCATGCGGTGACTATTGGTATTCAACGAGGAATTATCGAGCTCGCGCAATAAATACGGCTGCCCCCCCTCTTTAGTGTTGATCCACGCTCCCCCGTTTGGGGCTGTGTCAGGCTCAGGGACGCTGCGATGCTTAGCTACCTAGGGTGGTGCGCCTGGCGTGCCACCAGCAACAGGTCCCGGCCAAGGAGCGCGAGCGATGAACGGGCGTGCCAGCACATGTTATTCGGTGGAAAATACCACTTCTCGTGATTCCGACTGCCTGAAACAGACCAGGCAACTGCTGACATTGTTGGCGGAGACGGAGCGGACGATTCACCGCGATCCCGACACGGCGTCGGCATACCTGAATCAGGCTATCGCTCTGCTAGCAGCCGAAAGTCAGAGCGGATCTTCGCAGCGTAAAAGCAGAGGTGGGTTGGCGCGCTGGCAAGTCACACGGATCGATGAGTTTATAAAGGATCACCTCGATCATTGCATTCGAACAACTGAGCTTGCCTCGCTATTGGGGCTCAGCGTCAGTCATTTTTCGCATGCGTTCAAGCAGACGATGGGGGTAACCCCATTGATGTATGTCGCCGCTGCACGTGTTGAGGCAGCGCGGCAATATATGCTTTGCTCGGCAAATTCATTAAGTGAAATTGCGCTCAGTCACGGATTTTGCGACCAGTCGCACTTTTGTCGGGTATTCCGACGAGAAACCGGCCTGTCGCCGCAAACCTGGCGAAAATTGCATACTGCAGACCCACATTCGTATTCGGCCCTTAATGCCAATTCCTCCCATCAAGCCGTCCAGCTCAGGAGTAGATCATGATTAGTGTTCGAGCAGCAGCACAACGAGGCCAGGCGGACCATGGCTGGTTGCGGTCAGCCCATACGTTCTCGTTCGGGTCTTACTTCGATCCCGAGCAATCGGGCTTTTCTGACCTGCTGGTTATCAACGATGATCGGGTCGATCCCGGTATGGGCTTCGGCTCCCATTCCCACCGTGATATGGAGATCTTCTCCTATGTGCTGGAGGGCGAACTGGCGCACAAGGACTCACTTGGCAACGGTTCGAGCATCAAGCCCGGCGACGTGCAGCTGATGAGCGCGGGCACCGGCATTGTTCACAGTGAGTTCAACGCCTCACAGAACGCCAAGGTGCATTTTCTGCAGATCTGGATCGTTCCAGCGCGGGCCAACCAGCCCGCGAACTATCAACAGCATTCGCTTGATCCAACGAAAAAACGGGGGCGTTTGGCTCTGATCCTGTCGCCAGATGGCGACGAACAATCGCTGGTCATTGATCAGGATGTGCGCGTCTATGCTGGAGAACTTGATGGCTACGAAGCAGCGCATCTGAAACTGCCACCCAACCGCTATGCCTATGTTCACATTGCTCGCGGCAGTGTGGCGTTGAACGGCAGGAAGATGGAGGCAGGAGACGGGGCGCGGGTCATGGATGAGACGGACCTTGAGTTCACCAACGGCCGTGACGCGGAAGTGCTGGTGTTTGATTTGCGCCCCAACATGCAGCCACAGATGGCCAGGGGCCGGTCCTGACCTGGGCGACGGCTACCTACATAATCTGGTCTGTGAGCGAGCAATTACAGCAGCTCTTCGTCTTCACAGACCAGTTTTACGCGAATGGTTTCCGTGGAGTAGTCCCCACCAATGCGCAGTTCGGCTTGTTCGCCGGGCTGAATGGTCGCGTCGGGGAAAAAGGTCCAGGCCTGTTCTGCCGGTTCTGGCCTGAGCGAGCATTCCACCGCACTGCTGTGGTTATTGGTCAGGCGCA
This sequence comes from Halopseudomonas laoshanensis, assembly GCF_008365385.1. Classification (GTDB taxonomy): domain Bacteria; phylum Pseudomonadota; class Gammaproteobacteria; order Pseudomonadales; family Pseudomonadaceae; genus Halopseudomonas; species Halopseudomonas laoshanensis. The sequence goes on from NZ_QOVF01000001.1 coordinate 685,218, forward strand.
GGTGCTTGGGGTTATCGGCGCTGGCCGGGCCAGTCGAGTCTTCCGGGTCGATGACCAGGGTGCGAATGTCCAGCTCGTTAAGCTCACTGTCCAGCAGCACCTGTGGCGCAGCTAAGGCGACGGCGGGCATGCAGGCAATCACGGCGCAGGCTTGGGCTAACTTCATCGTGCGACTCCTTATGTTTACCGATACACAGCAGTAGAGGCCGCTGCGCGTCTCAGGTTCCGTAGGTCACCTATTCAACCCTCGCGCAGCAACATGGCCTGGTTCTGCTTCAAGGCCTGCAGTGTTGGCAGCAGCCCGCCAAGCAGGGCAAGCGAGCTGACTGCACCTGCGACCAACGCGCCAAGCCACCAGAGATCGCCTGCCGGCAGTTTCAACAGCACGGTTGCCAGGGGGAGGGCGATCAGCGCGCCGAGTGCGGTAGCAAACAGGGTGGCGATAAACGTCAGCAGTCCTGTTTCCAGCAGCATGGATAGCCGAATGGCGCGGTGCCGGGCACCCAGGCAATGCAGCAGGTTGGCCTCATACAGTTGGCGCCTGCGGCTGACACTCACCACGCTGGAGAGCACCAGCAGGCTTGCCGTGAGGCTGATCAGCGCAACGGCGGCAAGGCCTGCGGTAGCCTTGCTGAGCAGGTCGCCTGCGGTCTTGAGCCAGTCGGCGGTGCTCAGGGTGATCACATTGGGAATGTTCCTGGCCAGCCACTGCTGCGACTGTTGCGCGGCCGGGTCGCTCTGGTAGACCACGCCGACATAGCGGCCGATCAAGGCATCCAATGCGCCATCCTGCAGCACACCCTCAAACCAGAAGCGCGTTTGCAGGCCTTTCTGGCGGTACAGGGCTCTGATTTCAGCGGCAATGGTCTGGCCTTCGACCAGAAACTCGACCTGGTCGCCGACCGTCAGCCCGAGTTCGTTGGCTTCTCGATCCTCCATGGCCATAAAGGCGGGCTGGCCGTCAGGTGCTGGTGACGTCCACCACTCTCCGGATACCAGCTCAAGGTCTTCCGGGTTGCCGGACAGATAACTGAGCTTGTATTCATCACCCATGGCTTCGCGTCGGGCGCGGGAATCGTCTGCGAGAATCTCGGCGATCGGCTCCTGGTTAATCGCGCCCAGGCGCCCGCGTACCAAGGGCAGCAGCTCGGTCTCGGCGGTGGGGTCAAGCGATTCCAGGCCGGCGTTGAGCGTGTCGATCTGATCAGGCAGCACTTCATAGAGAATCAGCGCCGGCGCTTCGGCGGGGATGGTTGATTCCAGTGCGCGCAGCAGCGTACTGACCAGCAGGGCGCAGGCGACTACCAGCGTCAGCGCGGTACCCAGCGACAGCAGCGTTGCTCGCAGTGGCGAATCCGGCCGGTGCAGATTGGCCAATGCCAGGCGTCGGGCAAAATTGCGCTCGGCAAAGCCGCCGTTTTCCAGGGCTTTGGCGCCGCGCTGCAAGCCCTTGATCAGCGCTTCCAGCAACCCCCAGAGTACGACTACCGCGAGCAGGAACATAAAGCCGAGTTGCGAGGAGGGCAGCCAGAACAGCGTGGCGGCGATATACACCGCCAGCAGCAGATAACTGGCTACCCGCCAACTACGCGGCTCATGGCGGGCGGCCTCAACCTTGCCCCTGAAAAGCCCTGCCGGTGACGCAGCCAGTGCTTTGGCAAGTGCCGGTAACGCGAAGACGTAGGCGGTCAATACCGCGAACAGCCAGCTCAGCAGCAGCGGCACAGCCCACAAGGCTATCCACTGGCCAGCGCCGTTTGAGCCGGACACCGCGAAGGCATCGCCGGCCAGTGTCAGGGCTATGGCGGAGAGCGCCAGCCCGATGGCGCCGCCGATAATCCCGGCCAGGCTGCCGAGTATGCCGATCTGCAGCAGATAGATGATCACCAGCGGCGCACGCCTTAACCCCAGCGTTTGCAGCGTGGCAATAGTGCCGAGCTTTTCATCCAGATAGGCATGAATGCTGTTGGCGACACCCAGGCCGCCAATAAACAGTGTAGTGAACGCAATCAGGATGAGCGCCGTGGCAATCTGATCCAGCCGTTCGGCCAGGCGTTCGCTGCGTTCGGCAAAAGTGGTGGTATCCCAGCGGGCATCGGGGAAGGCCTGCTCCAGCTCGTTCAGCCAAACAGTCAGATCGCGGTCGGTTTGTACACGGTATTCATAGTCGACGCGGCTGCCAGGTTGTATCAGTTGAGCCGCTTGCAAGGCCTCTTCAGAAATCATGATCGGCAGGCCGCGCCAGTTGGCATTCAGGCTGCGATCCGGCTGCGCTTGTATAAGACCGCTGATGCGAAAGGTTGCGGCGCCGATTTGTACCTGATCGCCGACGGTTTGCCCCAGACGTTCCGCCAGCAGGGGATCAATGATCGCGCCCCAGAGCCCGTCCTGCTGGGCAGTGAGTTCGGCGCGCGGTAGATCTGGTGTCAGCTGCAGTTCGCCATACAGCGGGTAGGCGTCATCCGGAATCAGGATCTCGGCGCTGAAAAAGTTCTCGCCATTGGCATCACTGACCATGGTGTCGAGCTCACGCACCAGCGAGATAGTGCCGCTGGCGCGAATCCATTCAAGCGCCTCATCGGGTATTGGCTCGTTGGTGTCCAACTCAACATCGCCACCCAGCAGCGCGCGGGTATCTTCCAGCAGGCTCTGCTCGATTACCCGGTAAAGGCTGGCCGTGGCTGCGACCAGCGTGACGCCGAGGATCAGGCAGGCGAGAAACACTTTGAGTACGGAGATTCGTGAGCGCAGATCGGTGATGGCGAATCTCAGTAGCCACAGCGCTCTGGCAGACCAGGGTAGCCTGGCGGATGTGTCAGAGCGCATGCAGGCGTCCCGCATCCATTCGCACGCGGTGCTGGCAGCGCTCGGCGACGCGCTCGTCGTGGGTTACCAGCACCAGCGTGGACTTGCTTTCCTTGTGCAGGTCGAACAGCAGCGTGAGTATCTTCTCGCCGGTTTTATGGTCCAGGTTGCCGGTGGGTTCATCACCCAATAGCAGGCTTGGTTGATGTACCAGCGCCCGGGCAATCGCCACACGCTGCTGCTCGCCACCGGAAAGCTGAGTGGGGTAGTGCCGCAACCGATGACTTAGCCCGACGGCTTCCAGCATGGCAATCGAGCGCTCGCGTGCGTGCGCCTGCCCGGCGATTTCCAGTGGCAGGCTGACATTACCCAGCGCGCTGAGGCCGGGTAACAGATGGAAGGATTGGAAGATGATGCCTAGGTGTTCGCTGCGCCAGTCGGCTAGTGCATTGGAGTCCATATCACCCAGGCGCTGGCTGCCGACCAGTATCTCGCCCTGGTCCGGGCGTTCGAGGCCGGAGAGCAACAGCAGGAGTGAGGTCTTGCCGCTGCCGGAGGGGCCAGTGATTGCCAGTGTCTCGCCCGGTGGAATCGTCAGCGACGCGTTGTTGAGGACTGCGACGGTTCCTGATTCTGTGGGGTAGCTGAGGTGGATGTCGCTCATTTGCACGCTGGTGGACACAGGGCTTCCTTTGGCTAGGCGGGATCAACCGGCACTATGCCACGCCTGCAGCAGCCCCGGCGACGCGCAGACACCATTGGCAACACTCTCCTGTGGCTTGGCGAGACACAGGATCTCTAGCGAAGGTTGGCGATCATTTCGCTTCCGCTGGACCTTCAGCAGAGGGCGGTGCCCCGACGCTAGGTTCACCGACCGCCAGCTCCTTGGGAAAACGGCGGATCAGCAGCGTCAAGCCGAAGCCCACCGAAAGCACCAGAACGGTGAAGCTGAAAGCGACGGTAAAGCCGCCGGTGGTTTCGATCAGCCAGCCAGCGATGGCTGGGCCGAGGAATTGGCCGAAAGCAAAGAACAGTGTGGCAAAGCTGAATGCGATGGGGATATAGCGGGGTGCGACCTGATCCGTGGCGCTGGTCTGAATCATCGCAAACACGCCGTTGATCGAGGCGCCCATCACCAGGAAGTGGAAAAAGAAGTAGGGCAGGCTCTGCTCTATAAGCGGCAATGTCATGGCCATGATGACCAGAAAGATGCACGTCGCCAGGGCATTCCCGCGGCCCCAGAAGTCAGATATCCAGCCCCATAGCGGGCCGGCAGCGATGGACATTAACCCCATCATCGCCATGTAGCTCCCTGCCGTGGCCGCGCTGTGCCCGCTCTCCACCATGAAGCTGACCATGAACACCGTCTGAACGATGTAGCTCATGCCAATGATGCCGTAGGTCGTGGCTACGATCAGTACCCGGGGATTGCGGTAAATCAGCCATTTCTTATCCGCCGGCAGGTGCCCAGCCTCGCTGGCTGTCGCCTTGGGCGGATTACGCACGAAGAGCGCGATCATCACCGCCACAAATAGCGCCGCGCCGGCAAACACCCCCCAACTGACCCGCCAACCCTGCTCGCCGAACGCGGCGAATAAAAAGGGCACGAGTACGCCGGATACCAGAACGCCGAGACCCACTCCGCTGGTCATGCAACCGATCACCAGGCCACGCTTATCGGGAAACCAGGTGGCCAGCAAGGCGACCATGGGGGCAAACGCGAAGGCGGTACCAAAACCCAGCACGCCCATCAGGGTCATGATGAGCCAGAAGTTCGCAGCAAAAGCCAAGCCGACAAAGCCCGCCGCGACGGTGAGCATGCCGAACATGATCGAAGCCTTCGCGCCCCAGCGGGCAGCCGCCAGGCCACCGGCCAGGACGAAGCAGACATAACACAGGGCGGTAACGGTGCTGAGAATCCCCGCCTGCTGGTAGGACAGTCCCAGATCAGCACGCATCGCTGGCAGGATGACGCCGTAAGCAAGCCGGGCAAAGCCAATCACCACCAGGGACGTAAGGGTACCGCACAGCACGGTAATCACCATGTTCGGGCGCATCGCACTCTGGGACATCGGGGCTCTCTTATGCTCTGACTTGGTAGCCGCTAAGGTTACCAGTTATCCGAAAAGCGTGCCCCGCGCTTACACCATCTCCAGCGACTGTTTGCGCGTGGGCGGCGGATAGGCGGCATCAATCTGAGCCAGGTCGTCTCCGTCGAGCTTCAGCTTGTCAGCACCTGCGTTCTGTTTGAGGTGATCCAGATTGACTGCCTTGGGAATGGCGATCAAGCCGGGATGGCGCAGGACCCAGGCCAGCGCTACCTGCGCGGGCGTAGCGGAGTGTTTGTCGGCTATGCGTTGGAGCGTCGCGTCTTGTAGCAGGGCTCCGCCTTGGCCAATCGGGCAGTAGGCCATAAGCGCCATGCCGTGTTGCGCTTGCCAGGCCAGCAGGTCGTATTCGATGCCGCGAGATTCGGGGTTGTAGAGCACCTGATTGGTCGCGCAATCCGGATTATCGAGTTCCTGCAGATCGGCCACGTCAAAGTTCGACACGCCCCAGCGAAGGATCTTGCCCTGCTCGCACAAAAGCTCGAAGGCAGCGACTGTCTCGCTCAGCGGATATTGCCCGCGCCAGTGCAGCAGGTAGAGGTCAATGGTCTCAGTGCCCAGGCGTTGCAGGCTGCGCTCGCAGGCGGCCTTGACGCCCTTGGCGCTGGCGTTGTGCGGATAGACCTTGCTGACCAGATACACCTCATCCCGCCGGCCCTGAATCGCTTCGCCGACGATCTCCTCCGCACCGCCTTCGGCATACATCTCCGCCGTGTCGATCAAGGTCATGCCCAGATCCACGCCCTCACGCAACGCTCTAACCTCTGCCTGCCGGTGCCCGGCATCCTCGCCCATGCGCCAGGTGCCCTGGCCTATACGCGGTACGCTTACTCCGCCCAAATTGATAGTCTGCATGCTAAGGGGCTCCTGTTGAATGATAGCTGCGGGACAGGCTATCGGCTGCGGGCCTTGACCAGCTCTTTCTGCAAGGCGGTGACGTCCTTGCTTGCCTGGAATACCGACAACGCTGGCTCGGCTTTACCGGTGCGGCCGAGACGATCTATCTGCGCGTAGTACCAGTATTGCACGGCGAAGGTGGCCATGACCTTCAGCGCATTGATCTTGCCGAGGAACGCCAGCCACCCTGGGAACAAGGCCAGTTGTTGTTCGTAGCGCGGCAGCTCCTCAAGCCCCGCGAGTAATTGCGCCGGGGCATCCGTCATTACGCACATGGGGCGGCCCAGCCCGATCACATCAGCCGCGCCGCTGCTCAGTGCCTGCTGCATCGCCTGCTTCTGGCGGAAGCCGCCGGTGACCATCAGGGGCACCGATACCTTGTCACGCATGGCCAGGGCAAAGTCGACAAAATAGGCTTCGCGCTGTTGGGTGGATTGGGCTACTGCTTGCGGCTCTTCCGCTTCAAGGCCCTGGACGCCAAGCAGCTTGGGTTGCTCGTAGGTGCCCCCGGAGATCTCGATCAGATCAACCCCGGCCTGTTCCAGCCACTCGACTACCTGCAGGCTGTCGGCGAAATCGAATCCGCCTTTCTGGAAGTCGGCGCTGTTCAGCTTTACTGAAACCGGAAACTCGCGGCCGACAGCCGTGCGTATTGCTGCGACGGTATCCATCAATAGCCGCGCGCGATTCTCCAGGGAACCACCGTACTCATCGCTGCGCTGGTTGCTGCGCGGGCTGAGGAACTGTGACAGCAGATAGCCGTGGGCGGCGTGCACCTGTACGCCGGTAAAGCCAGCGGCCTGGACCGCTACAGCGCATTGGGCGAAGCGCCGTACGATCTCGACGATCTCGTCCTTCTCCAGCGCGACCGGCTCGCCGAACTGGCCGCCGGGCAGGCCCAGCTTCAGCGGCGAGGGCGCCTTGGGATGCGGGTTGATCATCTTCATGGTCTGCCGGCCAGCATGGCTGATCTGCGCCCAGAAATGATTGCCGTTGCGCGTGGCAACTTTCGCCCAACTACTCAAGGCGGCATGCATGGCAGCGTCCGGCTGACCGTCAATGACGACGTTGCCGGGGCGTTCGAGGTGGTCTCGGTCGATCTGGATATTCCCCGAGAGCAACATGCCCGCACCGCCATCGCTCCAAAGCCCATAGAGCCGCTCCAGTTCAGGGGTGGGTAACCCTGCGGGCGTGGCCAGACCTTCGGTCATTGCTGCTTTGGCCAAGCGATTCGGGATGATGGCGCCGCAGGGCAGGGTAATTGGGTCGGACAGGGATAAGGTCATGGTGATTTCTTTTTTTGTTTTTAGGGTAAGTAGGAGTGTATCCGGTTTTTTGCGGAGTGTTTTGGGGACCTTTAAGTTAGCAATCGTTTGGGGCCTGACACATCTTGTGAATCAAATTTCCATTTCCGTTGTCACACGCCCACGGCACGTCACTGCCTCCATACTTGTTAAAAAAGGAGATTTCGTTAAGGCCATGATCGACTGGATTGAAGCAAACCAGGCGGTACTAAGTGTATGCGTCAGCCTCGCCACTCTGCTTGTCTGGGTGATATACGCCCAGTTGCTGTATTCCGGATTTAGGCGGCAACGCACGCCCCGGGTGATCATCAATCGCGGCAGGAAAAGAGACCTGGATGCGCTGTGCATCATCAGCAATATGAGTCAGGAAGCGATTTATGTGGAATACATTATTGCTACGCTGAAGACCTCGCTCGGCACTGTGACGATGGACGTCACGGATTTTGAGCGTGACCCTACCGAGGAGCGCGAGGACGAAGAGGGCGATCGCCAGACCGTAGCGGTAACGCCGGAGGACATTCGTGAGAATACCCGGCAAGGCCCGCTGCTCTCGGGCGAATTCATGCATATCGGGACCTTTAACGATCTGGTCCGGCGCATGGCCCGCCAAGCTGAAATCCCGATGCAGGGGCATCGCCCGGAGGGTGATATTCAACTGGAAAGTCTGACCATTGAGGTTGTCGCGCTATATGGTCCGGAGCCCAAGCCGGTGAGCGCCAGCCGGGACTTCAGCATTGATAGCAACAAGTCTGGCGGGACCTTGACTCCCACCTCCTGGCGCACCCGCCAGGGTATTTCATTTTTGCAGCGCCGCCGGCTGTGCAAGATGGTGGACAAAATGAATGAGACTAATTTTTTTATGACCTCAACCGTTCGCCTGGACAAGCGTTAGCCGCTCGCTTCCATCACAGGCCGGCATCAGGATTGACCAGTTGCTCAATAGCCGGGCTGATCGAGGCCTGTTTGGTGAGCTGATCAAACAGGCCTCCGGCCGCCTCGCCCTGGATCAGGCCCAGCAATACGCCTAATACCGACCCCCGGTGCACATTGTCTCCACCCACTTCAGCATTGACCTGCAAGGCCTGCAGCGGATCCTGCTGGTGCTTGCAGGCCAGATACAACACCGCGGGCCATGCGTCACTGATGTAACAGGCGGGGGACAGGACATTGCCGATCACCTCCCGCTCCGCGCGCCTGCCTTCCACCAGCTTGGTCAGGTCTCGACGTGAGATTCCACGGGCCGCGTTCAGCAACAACTCCTGCACTTGGGTATCGTCCTGGCGAAACAGCAAGCCATCAATCAACTGGACATAGGCATCGCATACCTCGGCCAGAAAAGCGTCCGGATGGGTCAATGCCAGGTGCTCACGGCACAGCTGACGGGTATCCGCCAACGAAGTGCCGCGCAATCGTTCGGCGATCACGAGTGGGGCGATGGTCACCAGCCCGCCTATCGATGGCGTATCGTGAGTAACTGCAGCGCACTGATCTGGCGGGGACCCTTTAGCGAGATTGGCGAAAAAGCCGCGGTGATAGGATTCTGCGTAGGTATCCGGGTGGGCCGAGTCGTCTGCCATCATCAGCTGAATATAGGCCCGCAGAAATCCATCGCGATCATAATGCCCGCCGGCGGCGTTCATCACCTCTATCAGCGTCAGGGCGCAATGGGCGTTGAGGGTGTTGTCCCCGGCGCGCATACCCTGATGGTAATGCACGTTTGGGCGGTCCCAGTACTGGGCTTTGCCCTTGAGAATCACGTCGCCGACTATACTGATCTGGTTCTGCCCTGAGGCTCCCTTGCGGCCGCCGCCGCTGGTTGAATGCAGGGACATTATCGAAGACGGGTGGAAGGTGGGCGGCGCTTCAAAAGTCTTGATCCCGTTCGGGAACGCCTCATCGATGTCACTGACGCGGTAGTACCAATGTACCGGCATGGCCAGTGCATCGCCGATAAACAGATTGTGCAGGGCGGCAGTCGCCCTGGAATTGATTACCGCGTCCATCATGCTTGCCCCTCGGTTGAATTATCCGAGCTTAACGCAGTGCCGGCGGGCTGCTGGCTCTCAGGTGTTTCAAAGAAATTCGATGGCTTTTTGCGCCCATGCATCATTCATTCGCGAGCGCTTTACATAAAGCCGGGATATGATTCGCGCCCCAGCTATCAGCACCAGACCATCATGCTCAGCAATGCTATTTATACTGACCTTTCGGGTTACTACGATTTGATGTGCGCGGATATCGATTACCGCGCCCAGAGCCACTGTATTCACCGGCTGCAGCAGCTACTCGGGAATGGAGGCAATCGGCATCTGGATCTGGCCTGCGGGACCGGTCCGCATGTGCGGCATCTGCTTGATGCAGGCTACCAGAGCAGTGGTCTGGACATTAATCAGCCAATGCTGGACCTGGCGCTGGTGCGCTGTCCTGAAGCAAGTTTTTCATTGCAGGATATGTGCGGTTTTAGCCTCAGTCAGCCGGTGGATCTGATTACCTGCTTCCTCTATTCCATTCATTACAGCGCAAATATCGAGCGGCTGCGCGCCTGCATTGCCAGTGTGCATGACGCCCTGGCAACAGGCGGTCTGTTCTGTTTTAACGCGGTCGACAAGAACAGAATCGACAACGGCGCCTGGGTTTCGCATAACGTCGGGAATGCCGAAGGCGACTTCAGCTTCAGCTCTGGCTGGCATTATTCGGGGGCTGGAGAGCAGCAGTCGCTGAAATTGCGCATCGAACGAACGGCCGCAGAGGGTCGAACGGCGTGGCTTGATGAACATGCCATGGTGGCGGTTAGCTTCAGCGAACTGGTCGAGCTTTTGCAGCCGTATTTCGAAGTGCAGCTACTCGAACATGATTATCAGACGATCGTTCCATGGGATCGGGCTTCCGGAAACGCGCTATTTGTCTGCGTAAAAATGTAGTCTTGCTGGTGCGCCTGGCCCGTTGCGAACAGCTAGTTGCATGCAATGCTACTCTGCTAATATCGCTGCACCTCATTACATAGGAAGCACTAACCTCCGTGGACCACATATCGTTCGTCAGTAGCCCTGCCGTTATCCCTGCGCAGGTAATGACATCATGATCGAACCCCTTCTTTTATTACTTCTTGGCATCCTCGTAATTCTGGCGATCATCGCTGCAAACGGCTATTTCGTTGCGCAGGAATTTGCCTATATGTCGGTCGACCGCGCTCGGCTGGCGGCACGGGCTGCCGAAGGCGATGTACCCGCTCAGCGCGCTTTCAAGGTCACGCAACGTACCAGCTTCATGCTTTCCGGCGCGCAGCTGGGCATTACCGTTACCGGTTTGCTCGTGGGTTTTGTTGCCGAGCCGCTGGTCGGGCAGTCGCTGGGTGTGCTGCTGGGTGGTGTGGGCGTGCCCGCCGGAGTTGGCGTCACCGTGGGCACGGTACTGGCTCTGGGGTCGGCGACGCTGATTCAGATGATCTTTGGCGAGCTTTTCCCCAAGAACCTCGCGATCGCCAATCCCGAGCCGCTGTCACGCGGGCTGGCCAGTTCGACTCTGATTTACCTTACGGTCTTCGGTTGGCTGATCGGCTTCTTTGATAAATCAGCCAATCTGTTTTTGCGCGCCCTGCGCATCGAACCTATTCATGATCTGGACGTAAGCGCCTCAGCCGAGGATCTGCCGCGCATCATCGCCGATTCGCGTGATAGCGGCGACCTGCCACTTGAGCTGTCGCTGATGCTGGACCGCATTCTGGATTTTCCCCAGCGTGATGTAGAACACGCGATGATTCCGAGAGCCCGGGTAGATTGGGTGCAACCGGAAACTACCCTGGCGGAATTGCGCGAAATGATGGCGCGAGATCACACGCGTTATCCGGTTATCAATGATGAGGACGACAACGTCGTGGGCGTGGTCCATCTGGTTGACGTACTGCCGCGCCTTGAGCAGGGCGGTGCTGATGAACTGGTGGCCAGCGTGATGCGGCCGGCGACTGTTGTGCCTACATTGATGTCGCTACCCGACGCACTCCAGCAGTTGATTGACACCAATAACGAGCTTGCCTGCGTGATCGATGAGTATGGCGGGTTCGCTGGCATACTGACGCTTGAAGATCTGGCTGAAGAGGTAGTGGGCGAAATTACCGACGAGCACGATACCCAGTCCAATACACCGGTTGTAGCCGGTGGCGAGGGCGTCTGGCTGATCAATGGCGATGTGCACCTGGACGAGGTTGAACGGGCCATCGGCTTTGAATTGCCGCGCGGCGATTTTGAAACCATGGCCGGTATGCTGATTGCCGAACTTGGCGCACTGCCGGTCGAGGGGCAATCTGTGCTGATTGATCTGCCGGTTGATCCGGCCGAACTGGCTTCGGATGAGCCGGTACGGCATCGGTTGGAGGTTGATGTGTTGCGCATCGAGCGGCACGTCCCCACCGAGTTGCGCGTGCGATTGGTCGAGATCACCGGTTCGGAGGAAGAACTGTGAACGACGTATTGATCGTCACTCTGGTGACCATAGCGCTGATTGCCCTGAGCGCGATTTTTGTCGTAATCGAATTCGCCTTGCTCGGTGCGCGACGTCAGCGACTTGAACAGCTCGCGGTTACCAGTCGCTCTGCCAGAGCGGCGCTACGCGGCATGAACGATCTGACGCTGATGCTTGCTGGCGCGCAACTGGGTATCACCGTTTGTACCTTTGCGCTTGGTGCGGTTACCAAGCCTGCGGTCGATGCCTGGCTCAGTCCGATGTTTGCCGTCCTGGGTCTGCCGGAATGGGCAGCAGATGGCGCGGCTTTTGCGCTTGCGCTGTTTGTTGTGACCTTTCTGCACCTGGTAGTCGGCGAGATGGCACCCAAGTCATGGGCTATTGCGCATCCGGAGACGTCCGCGTTGTCGATAGGCATTATCGCCCGCGCTTACATATGGCCGTTACGTCCACTTCTGAACTGGGTAAACAGCATTGCCAACCGGCTGGTGAAAGCCACGGGTGTGGAACCAGTGGAGAGCGCCGCCGTTGGCGGGCAGGATATTGCGACCATCCGGCAACTGGTAGAACACTCGGCCAATGTCGGTATGCTTGAGCCGCAGATGCAGCAGCAGATATCAGGCTTGATTGATCTGGGCACCCTGTCGATCGACGCGCTGACCTCGCAGGAGGTGAAACCGACCTATGTCTCTCGCCAGGCGACTGTCGCGGATGTCCGGGCGGCCGCGTTTGCATCCAAGCATATGCGTATCCTGATGCTTGGTCAGGATGGGGGAGCTCCTTCGGTTGTGCATGTGCGCGACACCTTGCTGTTGCCGGATACCCAGTTGGCCATCAATAGCGCACGGCCGGCCTTTATTCTCGCCGCGAGCACGCCGGTGTACGAAGCATTGGCGCGTATGCGCGAATCGAGTGCGCACCTGGCGGTGTTGATGGCGGGGGATGAAGTACGCGGCATTGTTTCGCTTGCCGACATTCTGCGCAGGGTGTTGCCGGCAGGGGTGCCGGCAAAGAAGGACTTTGGCAAAGCACAAATAGCTTGATGGGTATTTGCGCAAGCCGTTTAGATTGAAGTTCGCTGTAATGGTATCGGGGCGCGGTAGCGCCGCGCCCCGTCCGATTAGTCCCAGGTGAGCGCGCCGCCAGTCTGATACTCGATCACCCGCGTTTCAAAGAAATTCTTCTCCTTCTTCAAGTCCATGATCTCGCTCATCCACGGGAAGGGGTTGACCGTGCCTGGGTATTCTTCTTTCAGACCGATCTGCGTCAGGCGGCGGTTGGCGATGAACTTGAGGTAGTCCTCCATCATCGCAGCGTTCATGCCGAGTACACCGCGGGGCATGGTGTCGCGGGCGTATTCGATTTCCAGCTGAGTGCCTTGCAGGATCATCTGCGTGGCTTCATCTTTCATGCCGGCATCCCACAGGTGCGGGTTTTCGATCTTGATCTGGTTGATCACGTCGATGCCGAAGTTCAGGTGCATGGACTCGTCACGCAGGATGTACTGGAACTGCTCGGCGACGCCGGTCATCTTGTTGCGGCGGCCCATGGACAGGATCTGGGTGAAGCCGCAGTAGAAGAAAATGCCTTCCAGTACGCAGTAATAGGCGATCAGGTTGCGCAGCAGTTCCTTGTCGGTTTCGACGGTGCCGGTGTTGAAGGTCGGGTCAGAAATCGAGCGGGTGTACTTGAGGCCCCAAGCCGCTTTTTTCGCGACGCTGGGAATTTCGTGGTACATGTTGAAGATCTCGCCTTCATCCATGCCCAGCGACTCGATGCAGTACTGGTAGGCGTGGGTGTGGATTGCCTCTTCGAAGGCCTGGCGCAGGATGTACTGGCGGCATTCGGGGTTGGTGATCAGACGGTAGACGGCCAGCACCAGATTGTTGGCGACCAGCGAGTCGGCGGTCGAGAAGAAGCCGAGGTTGCGTTTGACGATGCGGCGCTCGTCATCGGTCAGGCCTTCGGGGTTTTTCCACAGGGCGATGTCGGCGGTCATGTTGACCTCCTGCGGCATCCAGTGATTGGCGCAGCCGTCCTGGTACTTCTGCCAGGCCCATTCGTATTTGAAGGGCACCAGTTGGTTAAGGTCTGCGCGGCAGTTGATCATCTGCTTGGCATCGACGTTGACCCGGGCGGCGGAGCCCTCGAGTTCGTCGAGGCCTTCCTGGATGTCCAGTTGGTCGAGTGCAGCCTTGGCGCGAGCGACGGCGTCGGAGTCGTCATTGCCGACGTGGCGGGCACTGTCGACCGCCGCGACGGCCTGTTGGTCAAGTTGTGTGTCGGCGTTACTGGCCTGTGTTGCGGCGGCATCCGACGCTGCCCGGTGGACCGGGGTGGCGGTTTCTGGTGTGTCTAGTTCGTCCCAGCTGAGCATGGTAGGCTCCCTTTGGTCGCAGCTTCAAGCGGCAGGCTTCAAGCTTCAAGTTGTTTGTGTAGCGGCTCGGGCGGTTGGTCTGGTTCGCCCGATGCGGCTATGATGTTCGTTGTCCTGCTCCGGTTTTGGCCGGTAGTCCGCTTGGATTCCCGCCTTCGCGGGAATGACGATCCTAGTAGTGCGTGCCTCTCGCTCCGCCATCCTCGCGAAAGCGGGGGTCCATTCGGGGGTGGCTTTTACGCAGTGCGTAGTACCGAGACCCCAAGGTCAAAATGGATTCCCGCGTTCGCGAGAATGACGATTCTGGTGGCGCGTGCCTCTCGCTCCGTCATTCCCGCGCAGGCGGGAATCCATGCGAAGTGGCCGTAAGCACTAGGCCTACAGCTCAACCCATCAGTTCAGATGGATCACCGTCTTCGCGCCGACGCCGTTGCGCCCCCCGGGCGAGCCCCGCACTACTTGTCGCTTGCAGCTTGAAACTTGCCACTACCCTACTGACACGCCTCACAATCCGGCTCATCAATCGCACAGGCCTTTGGCACCGGAGCCGGGCCGGCGGCGGTTAAGCCGGCGGGGGCGCCGCTGGAGACGGCGTTGAGTTTGCCGGTATCCACAGTGGATTTCTCGGTGCTGGTGGCGGCCAGGGCACGTAGGTAGTAGGTGGTTTTCAAGCCACGGTACCAGGCCATGCGATAGGTCACGTCCAGGGCTTTGCCGGAGGCGCCGGCGATGTACAGGTTGAGTGACTGCGCCTGGTCGATCCACTTCTGGCGGCGGCTGGCGGCTTCGACTATCCACTTGGTTTCCACTTCAAAGGCAGTGGCGTACAGGGATTTCAGATCGGCCGGGACGCGGTCGATTTGCTGTACCGAGCCGTCATAGAACTTCAGATCGTTGACCATGACTGGGTCCCACAGGCCGCGTGCCTTGAGGTCGCGGACCAGGTATGGGTTGATCACGGTGAACTCGCCGGAGAGGTTCGATTTGACGTAGAGGTTCTGGTAGGTCGGCTCGATCGACTGGGATACGCCGGTGATGTTGGCGATGGTTGCGGTCGGGGCGATGGCCATGATGTTGGAGTTGCGGATGCCTTTCTGCGCGCGCTGGCGCAGGGGTTCCCAATCCAGGGTCTGGCTGCGATCGACTTCAATGTATTTGGCGCCGCGCTGCTCGGTGAGAATGTCCAGCGAGTCCAGCGGTAGAATGCCCTGATTCCACAGCGAGCCTTCAAAAGTGGCGTAGCTGCCGCGCTCTTCGGCCAGATCGCAGGAGGCCTGGATGGCGTAATAGCTGACGGCTTCCATGGACTGATCGGCGAAGCTGACTGCGGCATCAGAACCGTAGGCGATGTGCTGCAGGTAGAGTGCATCCTGAAAGCCCATGATGCCCAGGCCCACCGGGCGGTGCTTGAGGTTGGAGTTTCTGGCTTGCGGCACCGAGTAGTAGTTGATGTCGATAACGTTATCCAGCATGCGTACGGCGGTCTTGATGGTGGCCGCGAGCTTGGCGGTGTCCAGCTTGCCGTCAACGATATGGTTGGGCAGGTTGACCGAGCCCAGATTGCACACGGCGATTTCATCGGCCGAGGTGTTCAGGGTGATCTCGGTACAGAGGTTGGAGCTATGCACCACGCCAACGTGCTGCTGCGGGCTGCGCAGGTTGCAGGCGTCTTTGAAGGTGATCCACGGGTGGCCGGTTTCGAACAGCATGCTGAGCATCTTGCGCCACAGGTCGCGGGCCTGGATGGTCTTGTGCAGCTTGAGCTTGCCGTACTCGATCAGTGCCTCGTAATACTCGTAACGCTCTTCAAAGGTCTTGCCGGTCAGGTCATGCAGGTCCGGCGTATCGGACGGGGAGAAGAGCGTCCATTTGCCGTCTTCGAACACGCGCTTCATGAACAGGTCCGGGATCCAGTTGGCGGTGTTCATATCGTGGGTGCGGCGACGGTCGTCGCCGGTGTTCTTGCGCAGCTCGAGAAACTCTTCGATATCCAGGTGCCAGGTTTCCAGATAGGCACAGACCGCGCCCTTGCGCTTGCCGCCTTGGTTTACCGCCACGGCGGTGTCGTTGACCACCTTGAGGAAGGGCACGACGCCCTGGGATTTGCCGTTGGTGCCTTTGATGTAGGAGCCCAGTGCACGCACGTTGGTCCAGTCGTTGCCTAGGCCGCCAGCGAATTTGGACAGCATGGCGTTGTCGTGGATCGCATGGTAAATGCCGGACAGCTCATCCGGCACGGTGGTCAGGTAGCAGCTGGAGAGTTGCGGACGCAGGGTGCCAGCGTTGAACAGGGTTGGCGTGGAGGCCATATAGTCGAAGCTGGAGAGCAGCTTGTAGAACTCGATGGCGCGGGCGTTGCGATCGGCCTCTTCAATCGCCAGACCCATGGCCACGCGCATAAAGAAAATCTGCGGCAGCTCGAAGCGTACGCCGTCTTTGTGGATGAAGTAACGGTCGTACAGAGTCTGCAGGCCCAGGTAGGAGAACTGCTGATCGCGAGTGTGATCCAGCGCGGCGCCCAGTGCCTGCAGATCGAACTCCTTCAAGCGTGAGTCCACCAGCTCCAGCTCGGCGCCCTTGTTGATATAAGCGGGCAGGGCCTTGGCGTACAGCTCGGCCATCTCATGATGGGTGGCACTGTCGGCCACGCCAAGAAAGCCCAGGGCTTCGGCGCGCAGGGTGTCCATCAACAGGCGCGCGGTCACGTGGCTGTAATTCGGCTCGCGCTCGACCAGGGTGCGTGCAGTCATCACCAAGGCGGTGTTGACGTCGTGCTGGGTAACGCCGTCGTAGAGGTTTTTCAGGGTTTCGCGTTCGATCAGTTTGGCATCCACTTCGGCTAGACCTTCGCAGGCCTCGTCGATAATGGTGTGCATGCGGCCCATGTCCAGCGGCACGCGGCTGCCGTCGGCCTGGGTAACGTTCAGCGTGGGATGCGCTTCCACTGGCTGACGCGCCTGACGTTGACGGGAGTGCTCTTCACGATAGAGCACGTAGCTGCGCGCCACTTTCTGTTCACCGGCGCGCATCAGCGCCAGTTCAACCTGGTCCTGAATCTCTTCGATATGCAGGGTGCCGCCAGAGGGCATGCGCCGTTTGAAGATATTGGTGATGGTTTCGGTGAGCTGGTTCACGGTCTGGTGAATGCGGCTTGAGGCAGCGGCCTGGCCACCCTCTACAGCCAAAAACGCCTTGGTGATGGCGACCTTGATCTTGTCATCGGTGTATCCAACCAGAGTGCCATTGCGCTTGATCACTCGAATCTGACCGGGGGCGGTCAGGTTCAGATCCTGCTCGTGCTGCTCACCTTGCGGCGCGCGAGATCCAATGGTCTCGGTGGGGTTGGGGGTGGGCTGCATGGGCAATCTCCTTGGCCGGGCCTGCGTACTATATATGGTGGTTCTGCGCTACAGGCTTGGCACTGTTGCGGAGACCGTTGCGATTAAAACAACATCTAGTGATTAAAATGCCGTGAGGCACAAGATAGTGTGTATCATGCTGTTGCGCAAGCCCGCGACTTAAACTTTCTGTGCTGGCGATCTACTGGCAGCAGTACAGAAGATGCCGCTCTAAACCGCTTATCTCAGGCTTCTTGGCGAGTTATCAACAGGCGGAGGTCGACGAAAAATAAACACAATATATTGTGTTATCAGGTTGGCCCCTCCCTAGCGGTAACCGTGGGTAGGTGTTTTGCTTTGCGGTTGCTACAATCGCCGATCTTACTCGCGGCAAATCGGGGTTGGTGTTGTGTCAAATGTGGAAGGTGGGCGAATACTGATTGTTGAGGATGACCTCAAACTCGCGGCCTTGATCGAGGCGTTTCTGATCTCCCAGGGCTTGGACGTTGAGCTATTGACGCACGGCAGCGGTGCGGTAGAGCACATTCTCGCCAGCAATCCCGATCTGGTGGTGTTGGACCTGATGCTGCCCGGCGAAGACGGGTTGTCTATCTGCAAACGGCTGCGTGCCGCCAGTTATGCGCGGCCGATCTTGATGCTGACCGCGCGCAGTGACGATGAGGATCATATTCAGGGGCTGGAACTGGGCGCGGATGATTACGTCAACAAACCGGTACGGCCACAGGTGCTGTTGGCACGCATTCGCGCGTTACTGCGCCGCAGTTCGGATATGGACTCGGCTAATGAACGCGAGACCACCCGGCTGACGTTCGGACCGCTGGTGGTCGACCATGCGCGTCGCGAGGCCTGGCTGCATGAAGAGTTGATTGATCTGACCGGTGCCGAGTTCGATCTGCTCTGGCTACTCTCCAGCAACGCCGGGCGGGTGCTCAGCCGTGAGGAGATTTTCAATTCATTGCGTGGCATCGAATACGACGGTCAGGATCGCTCGATTGATGTGCGCATTTCGCGGATCCGCCCGAAAATTGGTGACGACCCCGAGTTGCCTCGCATCATCAAGACCGTGCGCAGCAAAGGCTACCTGTTTGTCGCCGTGCAACCCTGAATGAACTCCATTTTCCTGCGCATTTATGGCGGCATGCTGCTGATTCTGATCACGGTGTCGCTATTGGCATTATTGAGTATTCGCCTGATTAACGATGTGCGCGCCGAGGATTACCGCGAGCGTATCGCCAGTGGCACTTTCCGGCTGATGGCCGACAACCTCGAACCCATGGACGACGCCGAGCGCTTGCGCGCGTTGGCGGCCTGGACCCGCCTGATTGGCGTGCCGCTGCAGCTGAACGAGCTGGATGATCTGGATCTGGATTCCAGCAGCTGGTCGCGACTGATCCGTGGGCAGGTGCTGGTCAAGCAGAACGGCGTGGAGGACGTGCGGGTCTATAGCCTGGTGGAGTTACAAAGCCAGATGGTGCTGACCACCACTATTGAGCGCATTACCGAACAGCTCGGCCGGGCCACGCTGTTTCTGATCGCCGATGAGCTGGTGCGAGCCCCCGAGGCGGATATGCCATCGCGCCTGCAGCAACTGCGCCGCGAAAAAGGTTTCGGTTACCCTTTGGTACTGACTCGTATGAACGAGGCGGATCTGGACGCCGACCAGCGTCGGCGACTGGAAGAACTGGATACCTTGATGACCTTGGGGCCGGACGGCGATTCGATCGTCTTGTATATGAAGGTGCCGGATACCGAATGGGTACTCAGTCTGGGGCCGCTGTACCAGATGAAGGAGTTTCCAGCGCCGATGTTGTTGATAGTCGGGGTGCTGGTTTTGACCCTGTCCGGTTTGCTGATTTATCTGCTGGTGCGGCAACTGGAACAGCGCTTGATGGTTCTTGAGGCCGCCGCCACCCAACTGACCCGCGGTAATCTGGATGTCCGTGTGGACGCGTTGGGACCGGACTCGGTGGGTCGCCTGGCCAAGGCGTTCAACGATATGGCCAGCCACTTGCAAAGGCTAATGGCGATTCAGCGCGAGATGATCGGCGCGGTTTCCCACGAGCTGCGTACACCGATCGCGCGTTTGCGCTTTGGCTTGGAAATGGTCGAAACCGCGGATAACGAGGCGGACCTCAATCGCTATATGCAAGGTATGGATGGCGATCTCAGCGAACTGGACAAACTGGTAGACGAGATTCTCACCTATGCACGCCTGGAGCAGGGCGCCCCGGCATTGAACATGGTCGGGGTGGACGTGCCGGCGATGGTCGCCCAGGTGGTCAGCGAGCTGGGGCCGTTACAACAGAACATCAATCTGCAAGCGCGCGATCTGTCGCTGGGCCGCGCTACCCGCATCGATGCCGAGCCACGCTACCTGCACCGCGCGATCACTAACCTGGTAAGTAATGCCCAGCGTCACGCCAGCAGCCAGGTCAGAATCAGCACACGTGTGGTCTATGGGCGTTGCGTGATCAACGTCGAGGATGACGGGCCGGGGATTGCCGAGGAATGGCGCGAGCGTATTTTCACACCGTTTCTAAGGCTGGATGACAGTCGCACACGCTCTTCTGGGGGGTACGGTCTGGGGTTGTCGATTGTGCGCAGGGTGATTTATTGGCATAACGGTCGCACCCGAGTCGGGCGTTCGGAAGCCTTGGGTGGTGCGGATTTCAGCCTGGACTGGCCGGTACAGCGCCGCTAGGGCGTCAGTACCGGCGGAACATAACAAGGGTTAACGGCTGTGGCCGTTGACCAGCAAACGGAAGGCCTGGCTGGCAGGGCCGGGTTCCGGGGTGCGGCCGCAGATCAGATCGCAGTAAATTGCACCTTCACCGATGCGAATAATGAAATAGGCGAGGCTTTCGGCGTCCATTTCCGGGTTGATTTTACCGGCCTTGATCTGCCCATCGAACAGCTCGCGCCAGGTCTCGATCAAGCGACTCTGCAAGCCGGAGATGTTTGAGGTAAGCAACTGCAAACCCCATTGCGGCTCTGCCAGCAGAAAATCATGCATCGGCTTGGCGTTGATCAGCGCGATGTTGATATCGGTGTAAATCTGCACCAGGTAATCGATCCCTTGCAGCTCGGGCGTCTCATTCGCGCGCTCTATCGCCTGGTCATAGATGAACTTGTACTGTGACCAGAGAATCTCGCCCATCAGCAGATCCTTGTTCCCCACCCAGCGCATGAGCGTGGCGCGGCCGATGTTGAGCTCCTCCGCCAGCAGCGACAGGTTCAGCCGGCGACCCTCGAGCCACCAGCGGCGCGCCATACGAAAAGCAGTGATGGGCGTGGCGCGTTCATCGGATTTGCGCTGCGACAGCGCCATGGATAGCGGGGTATTCTGACTGCTCATATTCACTGCCTGTGTGACTTTATGTATTGACTCTCTCGCGTCCTATAGTAGCAAGGACGATACCAAGATGAGAAGTGTCCCGATGATGAATCATTGCTTGAATCCTATTTTGATAGCATCCTTTAGTCGCATTTGTCATGAAGAAGGCGGTTTCAGCCGCCTAACCACGACCGACAAAGGGCATTTTTGTGGCCATGATGGTCATGAACTGAATATTGCTTTCCAGCGGTAGATTGGCCATCTGCACCACCGCCTGAGCAACGTGCTCTACATCCATCATTGCCTCTTGCGCTATTTCCCCATTTGCCTGCGGGACGCCATGCTTCATGCGTTCGGTCATCTCAGTGGCGGCATTGCCTATGTCGATCTGACCGCAGGCGATGTTGTAGCGCCGGCCGTCCAGCGAAGTGGATTTGGTCAGGCCAGTTATCGCGTGTTTGGTGGCGGTGTAAGGCGCTGAGTTTGGTCGTGGCGCGTGGGCGGAAATCGAACCGTTGTTGATGATGCGACCGCCCATGGGTTGCTGGCTTTTCATGATCTTGAAGGCTTGCTGGGTGCAGAGAAAGGCGCCGGTCAGGTTGGTTTCCACCGTGGCCTGCCAGTGCTCAAAGCTGATGTCTTCCAATGGTACGGGCGGTGCTCCGGTACCGGCGTTGTTAAACAGCAGATCAAGGCGACCGAAGCGCTCAAGCGTACGATCAAACAGGGCGGTCACCGACGCGGGTTGGCGCACATCGGTCACTACCATCAGACTGTGCTCGGCGAGGTTTGCGGCAGCCGCGACAGTGGCTTCGAGTGGTTCGGCACGGCGGCCGGCCAGCACCACGCGGTAACCAGCGCGCAGTAGCGCCAGCGCGGTGGCGCGGCCAATACCGCTGCCGGCGCCGGTGACCAGGGCGACGGGGGAGGTGGTTGTTGTCATGATTGGGCTCCAGGGCTAGGTTCAGCCCCGCAGCATAGCCGATTACAAAAAAGCCGGTCACCCGAAGGCAGCCGGCTGCATCACGTTAAGGGATACGCGGGCAATCAGTTGATGCCCTTGCGCTCGACTTCCCAATCGCGGTCGGTGCAGAGCTCGCAGTTGCTGCCGTAGAAAGTACTCTCGGCGTTGTTGTCATCCATCAGGTGATAGCGATACCAGGCAGTAGAAGGCCCGCGGAAATCGCCAGCGTCACCCACGGGTTCGAAGTGCCCAGCGCCGTCCAGATTGCCCCAGAAGACCGGCACGTTGGCGTTGTTGAACACCGGGCGGCCGTTCAATACCGGGCCAGCGAGGGTGTCGGAGCTGCCGGTCATCAGGAACATCGGGCCATTTTGCTGGCCCTGTGAAGAGCTGACATGACCCAGACCCAGCACATAAGGCTGGAATGGCGCAGTGGCGGTGATACGACTATCGCGGCCGGCCATGATCGAGCCACCACCGCCCTGCGAGTGGCCTGAAGATCCTACCCGGTTAACGTCCAGGCGGCCGGCATAGGTGCCGCTGCTGCGACCGTTCTGTTGTACCAGGTAATCCAGGCAGTCGATCATTTCCTCGCCTGAGCCCGCGTCGGAGGTGCGTGCGGCAGCGACGACGAAGCCATGGCTGGCCCAATGCTCAAGCAAGTCACCGTAGGTGCCAGGCGTCCCACCGGTGCCATTGCCCCAGAGGATGATCGGGTGACGCCGACCTTCTTCACCGAGAGTGCGCGGGCGGTAGATGGTGCAGCTAGGGCCTTCATTGCCATCAGTGGTGGCGAAGGGGCCGGAGCGGCTGAAGTCTGATACCGGTGGAAAGCTACCATCGCCTGGGTCGGTCGGTGGCGGCGGAGTGGGGTTGCTGGCCAGAACGGAGGTGGATACCAATAGAGCAGCCGCAAGGCCGGATAGGGCGAATTTGGATGTTTTCATAATAATCTCTTGAAGGGGAATATTGTTGTTGTATGCAACCGCTGAGCCTCTGGCCAACCACCGACGGTCAGACTCATTGCGATACAGACAATACGGTGTGAGATTGTGTGCGGCACTCGCCTATACGGGTGAAAAAACGATACAAAACTATAAAATGTATCGTTGCGCACAAAAAAAGACCGGCGCTGGGCCGGTCCTCCTTGCTGCTGACTAACGTTTAGTTGATGCCTTTACGCTCGACGTCCCAGCGGAAGTCGGTGCACAGCTCACAGTTGCCGCCGTAGAAGGTGCTCTCGGCGTTGCCGTCGTCCATCAGGTGGTAGCGGAACCAGGCGGTGGAAGGCCCGCGATAATCGCCACCGTCACCCACAGGTTCAAAGTGACTGGCGGTGGTGCGCTCCCCCCAGAAGACCGGCACGTTGGCGCGGCTGAATACAGGTGCTGCGTTCAAGGTCGGTGAGGCGATAGTGTCACGCCCACCAGTCATCAGGAACATCGGCCCGTTCTGCTGGCTCTGTGATGATGAGCGATGACCCAGGCCGATCGTGTAAGGCTGGAACGGCGCCGTGGCGGTGATACGGCTATCCCGACCGGCCATGATGGAACCTCCGCCACCCTGCGAATGCCCGGCGGAGCCCACATTGTTGACATCCAGAGTGCCGGCATAAGTACCGGTGCTACGACCGTTCTGTTGCACCAGGTAATCCAGGCAATCGATCATGTCCTCACCGCTACCGGCGTTGGAGGTCCGTGCTGCAGCGACCACGAAACCGTGGCTGGCCCAATGATCAAGCAGGCTGCTGTAGGTAGTGGGCGAGCTTCCGGTGCCGTTGCCCCAGATGATGATCGGATGACGCAGGCCGTTATCACCTAGGGTACGGGGACGGTAGATGCGGCAGCTCGGACCTTCGTTACCACTGGTGGTCGCGAAAGGACCGTCATCACTAAAGCTGGAAACCGGTGGGAAGGAGCCATCGCCGCCACCGCCGGGAGGCGGATCAGTCGGCGGGTTGTAAGCCATAACACTGGTAGACAGCAGCAAGCTGCTGGCGAAAGCGCTCAGTTTGAACTGGATAGAAGTCATTTGTTGATCTCTCTTGGTGTTGTTTTTGTGTCATTTGAGACCACTGAACATACCAACAGCAGGCTCAGTACGAGACAAACCTTAACGCCGAAGGGAAATCCCCACATTCGCCTATTTGGGTTAAATTTGAGACAGAATCGAAAGCAGGTTGTATTGCGCAGCTTCGCGCGAGCTAGTAGACAGTACTAAAACGGGGCCGGATGGCCCCGTTCTGGCTGCTAAGGAAGGATTACGGGGTAGAGTAGTTGGGTGATTGACCGAAGAAGGCGGGCAAGGTGCCTATCTCCAAGGGGCTCAATCCTGCATTGGTCAGTGCGGTGGTCCAGGCCGCATTGACCCCGGCCAGCGTCAGCTCCTCGGCGGACATGCGCACGTCGGCCTCCTCGTTGGTCGCGTCAAACACAATCACCTTGTTCTGGCCGACAGCGGACGTCCAGGCTGACCACTCGGGTTGCGCTTCACTGGCAGTGCCGTTGGGATCACCATCACGGGCGAAGTCGGCAAGATAGCTCATCATGGATTCCTGCAACGCGACGCGACCGGCCTCATTTTCATCGGTGAAGGGAAGCTCAAACAGGCCTTCACCCGCACCAAAGAAAAATGAAATATCCGCTGCATGCCCGGCGCCGTAAATAAAGTTGAATGGAGCAGGCCCGGACTGGGTGCCCCAGCGGAAATCGTAGGCGTAAGTGGCGGGCTGGTGCTGACTGATCAGGCGCGCCAGCTCATCCACATATTTCGCCCGCCAGGCGCGGCCGCCGTGGTAGCCGGTGATTTCGTACGTGTCTTTATCCTGTTGGGTAGGCAGCACCTCGTCCAGGGTCTGGCTGCCTTCAAAGGCGACATCCAGCAGATCGAGCCAGGTCTTGTCCGGTGGAGAGGGTATGTCGGGCAGGGCGCCTTTTACTGCGGCACCGTACAAGGGCATGAATGACTTCTGCTCGTACTCGTTGGCACCGAGGATCACCGGTACATTGTTGAAATTGCCGCTGGTAAAGCGCGGGATCCAGCCGCCGGTGGGAATCACCGTGCCGTCTTCGATCGCACCATAAGCGCTGAGCGAGCTGTAGTTGAAGACCGCCTGATAGAGGTCTCGACCTTCGGCTGCGCGCAGGTACTCATTCAGCGTACCGGCGGCTTCCATATCCTCTCGCATCTGGGTGGCCTGGCCCGCGCTGATTGGCGTGCCGGGGGTTTTCCGATCCTCTTGCAGGCGGATCAGCCACTCAATGTGACTGTTGGCTGAGGCGCGGGCAGTGGTGGGGCTGCGGGTATTCATCGAACCGCTTTGCGACATGGCGCGGTGGAACAGCCCGCCGCCCGCCTCTGGCGACACCATCAGGTTGAGTACGTTATGCGCGCCTGCGGATTCGCCGGTGATGGTCACGTTATCCGGGTCTCCGCCAAAGTCACTGATATTGGCCTTGACCCATTCCAGCGCGCGGATGGTGTCCAAAGTGCCAAAGTTGCCGGAGTCCGACAGTGTATCTGCACCTGCAGTCTGTACGTCCGGGTGGAAAAACCAACCCAGTGGGCCAAGGCGATACTGAACGACCACGACAACCACGTCGGATTGATTGGCCAGAGCGCGGCCATCGTACTGTTTGGCGGTACCGAAGTTGTTTGAGCCGCCGTGAATCCAGACGTAAACAGGTAAGGTTTCATCCGTAAAGTCGCTGCGGTTGGGGCGGTAAATATCAACGATCAGGCAATCCTCATCGCCGACCATATTGGAAGTGCGTTGCCACTGGGTGGTGGTTTCCGCCTGCACACATTCCGGAGCGCGCTCAGTAGCGTCCAGCGTACCGCTCCAGTTTTGCGGTGGCAGTGGTGCACGCCAGCGCAGGTCGCCAACCGGCGGCTGCGCATAGGGCAGGCCGTGCCAGATCAGAGTATCGTCTTCGGCAATCCCGGCGACGGTGCCGTTCGCCAGGGTTAACTGGGCGCGATTGTCAGAATCATCTGAATCACTTCCGCCACCACCACCCAGGCAGCCGGCAAGCATTAAGGATCCGGTCGCCAAAGCGACGGCGGTTATCAAAGATCGTTTGGAAGAGATACGGCGTGTGACTTTCTTGGGTGCGCAACAATGCATTGAGCTTCTCCTGAATCTTGTTTTTATTGAAGGACAACAGTAGAACAGTCGCAAAGTTGCACCGCACTAGCTCGCTGATTTACCCAAAAATGGATCCCCGCGTGCGCGAGGATGACGTTTACCGAGAAGTGCAGAGACTTTCCTTGAGCGAAGCGGCCCTGAGTTAAGCGGGAGCCAACATTCACGGACTACCGCTTACCGCGCTTTTTATTTACGCGCTCCGCTTCCCTGCCATCATCCCCTCGGATGGGCTTACCAGCAGCTCGTTTGGTGCATGCTCAATTCAAACTAGATGCGAATGATCGTTCATGTCGAGACATAAGTCAGGAATATATCTCTACTGGTCATCTGCTTATTTTGGCGCTGACGCCGTCCAAAGTGGCGAAAGACGTATCCTTGGCGGTGAGGAGAAAGTCCTGCAGGTAGGACATCTCTAGCATGTCCTCGCGCACCGCGGCATAGAGGGTGCCAAACAATCCTTCAGCGCCCAGCGGACGCGCGCTGACATAGCCGCGCTGCAAGTACTCGGCAATTGCCCAGTTGGGCAGGCAACAGACGCCGCGACCAGAGGCGACCAGTTGCATCATCATCACCGTCAGCTCGGCGTTGCGTACGGCTAGCGGCTCTATGCCTGCGGGATCGAGAAACTGCTTGAAGATGTCCAGACGCTCCCGATCCACCGGGTAGCTGATCAGCGTTTCCTCAGCCAGATCGGCCGGTTCTATATGGCTGCGGTTGACCAGTGGATGCTGGTTGCTGATCGCCAGTACCGCTTCGTAGGTAAACAACGGCACATAGCTGATGCCGTTGATTTCCTGCGGGTCAGACGTGACCACCAGGTCCAGCTCGCCACGGGCCAGTGCCGGCAGGGGCGCGAAGAAGAAACCAGAGGCAAAATCGACTTCCACCTCAGGCCAGGCGTTACGGAACTGGTCAATAGTTGGCATCAGCCACTGAAAGCAGCTGTGGCACTCAATGGCCATATGCAGGCGGCCGGCCTGGCCGCCGGCGAGACGTTGCAGATCGCGCTCGGCCTGGCGTACTTGCGGCAGCACGTTATCCGCAAGCCGCAGCAGGCGCAGCCCGGCGCTGGTAAAACGTACCGGTTTGCTCTTGCGCACAAATAGCGGCAGACCCAGACGCTCTTCCAGATCTTTCAATTGATGGGATAACGCTGATTGCGTCAGATGCAAACGTTCGGCGGCTTCCACCAGGCTTTCGGCTTCACGCAGAGTGGCAAGGGTGCGCAGGTGGCGGAGCTCGAGCATGGCTAAAATCCCAACATGAATGAAATCGAAGTTTAGCATTAAAATGATGAGTTTGATTCAGTAACAGCACAAGCAGACCATAACGCCACGACATCAATTAGTTTAAATATTGTGGAGAACGTTATGGCTTTGGCTCACTCGCTGGGATTTCCTCGCATCGGCCGCGACCGCGAATTGAAAAAGGCCCTTGAGGCCTATTGGGCGGGCAAGCTTGATCAGCCAGCCCTGCTGCAGGTGGGGCGCGAACTGCGCGCTCGCCATTGGCAGGTACAGGCAGACGCCGGGCTGGATCTATTGCCGGTCGGCGACTTCGCCTGGTACGACCAGGTGCTCACGCATAGTCTGACCGTCGGCGCTGTTCCGCCGCGTTTTGCCACGGATGCGGTGCCGACACTGGATACGTTGTTTCAGATGGCTCGCGGCGTCAGCCGGGGCGGCAAGCAAACCTTCGCCTGTGAGATGACCAAGTGGTTTGATACCAACTACCACTACCTGGTGCCCGAGTTCAGTCGCGATCAAGGCTTCAGCCTGCAATGGACGCAATTGTTCGATGAGGTAGCAGAAGCGCAAGCGCTGGGGCATGCGGTCAAACCAGTGGTGCTAGGCCCCCTCAGCTATCTTTGGCTGGGTAAGGTCAAGGGCGAGGGGTTCGACAAGCTGGAGCTGTTGGAAAGACTGCTCCCGGTGTATGTGCAGATCTTCAATCGCCTGGCGGAGCAGGGCGTAGAGTGGGTACAAATCGACGAGCCGGCGCTGGTGCTGGATCTGCCGGCCGACTGGAAAGCAGCTTTTGAAAGCGCCTATAACCTGCTTCAGCGCGCGCCGCTGAAAAAGCTCGTCGCCACATTTTTTGGCGGACTCGAGGACAACCTGGGCTTGGCCTGCAATCTGCCGGTGGAGGGGCTGCACGTGGATCTGGTGCGCGCCCCCGAGCAACTGCCGCTGATCCTGGATCGACTGCCAACCTATAAGGTGCTGTCGCTCGGCGTCGTCAATGGTCGCAATATCTGGCGCTGTGATCTGAGCGCGGCCCTGGCGCAGCTAAGTCAGGCCAAGGAGCGTTGGGGTGAGCGACTCTGGGTCGCGCCCAGTTGCTCTTTACTGCATAGCCCGGTAGACCTGCAACGGGAGGATCAACTGGATGATGAACTGCTCGGTTGGCTGGCATTTGCCACGCAGAAAGTCGATGAGGTCAGTCTGCTCGCCCGAACGCTGAATACCCCTGATGATGCGACGGTGCGCGAGGCTATTGCGGCGTCGGATGCGATTCAGGTGGCGCGTCGACAATCCAAACGCATCCACGACCCGGCAGTCGCCGCGCGCCTGACCGCGGTGAAAGCGCACGACGCCAAGCGTAATGCGGCCTATCCCGAGCGCGAGTGGCTGCAACAGCAGGCGCTCAAACTGCCTGCCTGGCCGACCACCACCATCGGCTCCTTCCCGCAGACAACAGAGATTCGCGCCAGCCGCCAGGCCTTCAAACAGGGTCGCCTGGCGGAGGCTGAATATATCGACGCCATGCGCGCCGAGATCGAGCTGGTAGTGCGCGAGCAGGAAGCACTGGGTCTGGATGTGCTGGTGCACGGTGAGGCCGAGCGCAATGACATGGTCGAGTATTTCGGCGAGCAACTGAGTGGTTATGCGTTCTCGCGCTTTGGCTGGGTGCAGAGCTACGGTTCACGCTGCGTCAAGCCGCCGATCATCTACGGCGACATCAGCCGCCCAGCACCGATGACGGTCGAATGGACGCGTTATGCGCAGAGTCTGACCAGCAAGCCGATGAAGGGCATGCTCACCGGCCCGGTGACCATGTTGATGTGGTCATTCTCGCGGGAGGACGTCAGCCGCGAGCTGAGCGCGCGGCAATTGGCGTTGACGATCCGCGATGAAGTGGTGGATCTGGAGGCGGCGGGCATCGGTATTATTCAGATCGACGAACCGGCCTTCCGTGAGGGTTTGCCCCTGCGTGCGGCGGCCCAACCGGCTTATCTGGAGTGGGCGGCGGCAGCCTTCCGTTTGAGCGCCAGTGGCGTGAAGGACACGACCCAGATCCACACGCATATGTGCTACAGCGAGTTCAATCATATTCTCGACTCGATTGCGGCAATGGATGCGGATGTGATCACTATCGAGACCTCGCGCTCGGATATGCAGTTGCTCGAAGCTTTTTCGGATTTCGCCTATCCGAACGCCATCGGGCCGGGAGTGTATGACATTCATTCGCCGCGCGTGCCGCAGGTGGCGGAGATGGTGCGCTTGCTGCGCAAGGCCGCCCGAGTAGTGCCGGCGAAACGTCTGTGGGTGAACCCGGATTGCGGTCTGAAGACCCGCGGCTGGCCGGAAACCCGTGCAGCACTGGCCGCCATGGTCGAGGCAACGCAGCTATTGCGCGCAGAGACAGCCGGTGCCCCGTCGCATTCTGCTTCTACCCGGAGGGCGCAGCCTGTAGAGTAGCGGCCGGTAAATCATGCTGGAGCTAGACCATGCAGGAATTGTTGTTGCACTGCCGTCCCGGATTTGAGGGCGAAGCGGCTGCTGAAATGCAGGAGCTGTCCGCCATCAAGGGCTTTGCCGGCTATGCCGTGACCAAGGAAGGTTCGGCGCTGGTGCGCTTTGTTTGCCCCGGGGAGGGCGACGCCGAACGGCTGATGCACAAGCTGGACTTTCGTCAGCTGATTTTTGTGCGCCAATGGGCGTTGGGCAACTGGCTGGAAGTGCCGGTGGAAGATCGCATTGCGCCGATCATCACCGCCTGCTCCAAAGGCCCGATCGCTTCCTGCATGTGGCTGGAAACCGCTGACACCAATGACGGCAAAGCCATGGCTGCGCTGACCAAGAAGCTCAGCAAGCCATTGGAATCAGCGCTGACCAAGACCCGCTTCGTGCGTCCGACAAAAACCGAGATGCCGCGCCTGCACCTGTGTTTTGAAAGCGGCACGCGGGTGTTTGTAGGTTGGTCGTGGGCACATAACGCCGCGCCTTGGCCTATGGGTATTCCGCGCCTCAAAGTGCCGCGCGATGCACCCAGCCGTTCGACCTTGAAACTGGAAGAAGCCTGGCACCATTTCATCCCGCGGGATGACTGGGATGCGCGCCTGGCACCGGGCATGACCGCCGTTGATCTGGGCGCTGCACCGGGCGGCTGGACCTGGCAGATGGTCAATCGGCATATGAAAGTCATAGCCATAGACAACGGCCCCATGGCGCAAAGCCTGATGGACAGCGGCCAGGTTGAGCATATTCAGGCCGACGGCTATCTCTACAAGCCGAATAAGACCGTGCACTGGATGGTCTGCGATATCGTCGACAAGCCGGCCCGCTCCAGCTCGCTGCTGGCGCGCTGGGTGGGTCGCGGCTGGTGCCGCGAAGCGATCGTCAACTTCAAACTGCCGATGAAGCGCCGCTATCAGGAGGTTATCCAGTGCATGGAACACGTGCAGGATGCGCTGGACGAGGCGGGCATCAAGGCCACTGTATCCTGCAAGCAGCTATACAGTGACCGGGAAGAAGTGACCTGTCATGTGCGGATCCTGCACGCCGGCAGCTTCAAGATTCAGACCCTTAGTTAAGGGCTGGGAACTGCCAGCGCGCTAGACGATAGTTACAGCGGCTCAAGCAGCGTCACGCGTTCTTCTTCCTGCAGCATCGGGGCGAAAGCACCAATGCTGTCGAAACGCGCTTGGGAGTTCTCCCAGCGTTCCCAGGAGTGGCGGTTCTGCCAGGTGACCATGACGATCCGGTGATTGGGTCTTTCCAGATCGCGAAAGGATTCCCCGGAGATAAAACCGGGTGACTGGATGGCCTGCTGGATGACCTTGCGAGCCGCTTCTTCGTAAGGTTGTTCAAGGCCTTCGGCAATAACGCGTTCGATCAGTACTTTGATCATCAATAAATCCTTACTTACCAGTGATGTATGGCGCCTTGATTGGCGCTTCTGTCATACAGTGTCGGCTCTGCTGGCGCGGCTGGCAAGTGCCTGTGCTTTTGCGGATAATGCGTCCTCGCCACTTCGATATGCCACCTCCAGGACAAATGCCCGTGACGGCCAACCAACCAGACAAACAACTTGATGCCCAGGGGCTGATGTGCCCGGAACCGGTGATGCTGCTGCACAATGCGGTGCGCGATATGCAGCCGGGCGAGTTGCTTGAGGTGCTGGCCACCGATCCCTCGACCGAACGTGATATTCCGCGTTTCTGCTCTTTTCTCGGGCATGAGCTGGTCGAGCGTAGCGAAGCCGAGGGGGTATATCGCTACCTGTTGCGTAAACAGGGCTAGGCGTCGGTATCCCTGTTGTTCCAGCCTGGCTGCCCCGGCCTGAGCTGGCATTGTCCCAAGACGTCTTGCCAGGCCGTGCTGTGCGCGGTCAGTTGGTGCTGGTAACGTTCCCAGAGCGAATCTTCTGCGCCCACCAGCGCGCGTAGGTAGTGCTCTGTCTCGGCCGGAATTGCTTGCACCTGGGCCAGTTCGCCAAGGCTTTGTTGCCAGGGTTGGCCAAGGCGCTGCACCTGTGCCAGGTAGGGTTGTATCTCACCGGCGTAGAAGGTCACAAATACATTGAGCAGAATCTGTGAACGCTGAGTAGGTTTGCCCAGCGGGCAGAGCTTTTGTGCCCGTTCGCTACCCAGCATGGCGGTGACCTGCTCCAGCATATGGGTCAGCCGCGCGAGGCTGTGGATCAACTCGCTGCCGCGTTGGCTGCGCTGCAAAGCCTGGAAATGGGATTGCAATTCGGTGCGTGGCGGAGGCAATACACTTGGCAAGGCCTGGCCGATGGCTGTCAATTGTTGCAGGGCGTCAAGCGCGGCCTGATCGGTCAACGCGGTACTGGAAACCGGCAAGGGACCAGCGGCAAAGCGCAGGTAGTATTCAAATTCGCTGCTGGCGTTCAGCGCGTTCCAGAACACCGCAGGTAACTCATCACGCTTGGTCGCGGCAATGTTTTGCAGATCCGCCAACAGCGCTTCACGTGAGGGATCATCGTGCAGAACCTCGACACACTCATCCAGGGCCTGAATTAGCTCACCATCCGCGGCCAGGCGATGGCTCCAGGGCATGACCTTGCCGAGGCTGCTGTTGCGCTGGCTGACGCTTTGCTGAAGGGTCTGGCAGCGGCGTGATTCGACCAGTAGCTCAAGCATGCCAATCCGCTGCTCTGCCACCGGCAGCAACCGATCACGGCGCGAGGGGAGGCGATACTGGCTCAGGCTTTGGCTATCGAACCGGGTCCACGACGCGTCGAGCACGCGACCGACGCGCTCGAGGTAGTTGTCCATCTGCTGGCTGGCTTCAGGCGCGCGTTCGCAGCCGGACAGGATCAGGCAACAGGTGATTGTGAGTAGCAGGCAACGCATCATGTCTCCCACAAGGCGGGGATGTTGAGTATGGCATGCCGATACGCGCCCGCTGAAAGCAGGCGTTACTGGATTTTTCCTGCGACGCCATAGGGCTGATTGCGTTTGCGTCCGGCCCCGACATAGGCCAGACGCACGCCGAGAAACAGCGCCGCCGCGGTTAAGCCAATAATCAAGCCTTGCCAGAAGCCGGCAGGGCCGCGTGCGGGTCCGAGCAAGTCGGTCAGGCCCAACACATAACCGCTGGGCAGGCCAATCAGCCAATAGGCAATCAGCGTTAGCAGCATGGGCAAGCGGGTATCCTGGTAACCGCGCAACGCGCCCGCGCAGGCAACCTGGATGGCATCGGAAAACTGATAGATGGCGGCGTAAACAAACAGCTGCGCCGCGAGACTGATGACGGCCTGATCATTGGTGTAGAGCAGCGGTATCCAGTCGGCAAAACCAAACATGATCGCGGCGGCAATGCAGGCGAACGCCAGCGCTACGCCCATACCCATCTTGGCCGCGAACAAGCCAGCACGGGCGCCGTTCAGACCCAGGTTATGACCAACGCGCACAGTGATAGCCAGCCCCAGGCTGAAAGGCACCATGAACGTCAGTGAGGAGAAATTCAGCGCCACCTGATGGCTGGCGACGACCACGGCTCCCAGTCCGCCGATCAACAGTGCGATCAGACAGAACATGCTGGTTTCGGCGAATAGTGCGATGCCGATCGGCAGACCCAGACCGAGCAGATGCCGTTGTTCCGGCCAGTTTGGCCAGTCGAACCGCTCGAACAGCCGGATGCTGTTGTACAGTGACGAGCGCTTGAGGTAAACCAGCATGCAGCCGAGCATGAACCACATGACCAGCGCGGTAGCGTAGCCGCAGCCGACGGCGCCCATGGCGGGGAAACCGAGCTTGCCATAGACCAATATGTAATTGGCCGGCACGTTCAACGCCAGGCCGAGAAAGCCGATCAGCATGGTTGGTTTGGTCTGCGATAGCCCGTCGCTCAGGCCGCGTAAAGCCTGGTACAACGCCACCGCGGGAAACCCCAGAGCAACGCCTTTGAGATAACCCATGGTGATCTCGGTCAGCTCGGGTTGCACGTCCATCCAGTGCAGAATCGGCTCGACCGAGAACAGGAAGCCGCAGCACAGCGTGCCAATGATCACGCCGAGCCAACCACCCTGGCGCACCAAAGCGCCACTGCGCTCGTTGTGCCCGCTGCCATTGTTGGCCGCCACCTTGGAGGTGACGATCATCAGTATGCCGGTCAGAAACAGGAAGGTAGGTACCCAGAAAGAATTACCTAACGCGACGGCGGCCAGATCCAGCGCGCTGACTCGACCGGCCATGGCGGTATCGACGAAGCCGAGTAGGGTGTGGGCCATCTGCGCGGCGATGATGGGCAGGGCAAGCCAGATCAGGGAGCGCAATTCTGTTACACTGCGGCGCCTGTAGGTGGCGGATTTTCTGCGGGTCATGATTTTTTGCGAATCATATGGGATCTGTCTGGAGAAAAGCGCCTCATCCTAACAACTTGCCCGACATTGTCTAGCCAACCTGCCATGACCCACGATTTTAAGGATCTGATTCGTCTGTTTGCCGATTGTTTCGCCGAGCAATACAACACCCGTCTGGTTGCTGGCGGCCAGGAACCGGAGTATTTACCGGCTACGCCCGAACACCCGCAGCACCGAATCATTTTCGCCCATGACTATTTTCGCAGCGCTTTGCACGAGGTGTCGCACTGGTGCGTGGCCGGTGCAGAGCGGCGGTTATTGCCGGATTTCGGCTATTGGTACGCGCCGGATGGTCGCGATGCCGAGCAGCAGAGGACTTTCGAGCAGGTAGAGGTCAAGCCGCAGGCGCTGGAGTGGTTGTTCTGCGCCGCGGCCGTGCATCCGTTTCGGGTCAGTCTGGATAATCTTAACGGTGAGGAGACTGATCCCGCACCATTTCAGCGCGCAGTCCGGCAGCAACTGCTTGGCTACCTGGAGAACGGCGTGCCGGAGCGACCCGCACGCTTTATCCAGGCGCTGGTTGATACCTACCGCGGTGGTCAGCCGCTGCAGCCCGCTGAATTTCTGCTCGACTGAGCCACGGTAAAAACCACCCGCAGCTGCGCTAGTTAACGGCTTGCAATTCCATGCGCATTTCAGGCTCCCCGCCGAGCAATAACTGAGTGAATTGTTGTTGACGATAATTGACGACCGGGCGCTCGGCGGGTAGCAAAAAATCCATAACGGCGTCCCGTGTCTGACTCCACGCGTGCTTGTTTTCCGCATCGAGAAAATGCCCGGCCTGGGCAATACGAGCGAACTCGCATTGATCAATCAGTTGCGAAAATTGGCGCGCATCGTCGGCGCTGGTGTATTCGTCCCACTCGCCATTGACGAACAACACCGGAACGTCGATGCATTCTGCATCCTGCAAGTAGCAGTGACTGTCCTGGCTTAGCACTTGACGCACATGAGAGGCCATCTGCAGGTACTCGTGATCATCCAGACTACAGATATGACGGAAATTGAAACGCTTGAAGAGTGACGGCAGGTGCTTGCCTATGGTGCCGTTGATCAGTTCCGCGACCCCCCGACGGTCGCACTGGCTTAGCCGTTCCAGGGCGGTTTGCAGGTACTCGCGCATGGCAGGATTAATTACTGGCGAGAAGCCCATGATCACTGCGCGCCTGATGCTGTGCGGGTTCTGCGCCAATGCCAGCATTGCCGATGCTCCACCCCAGGAGAAGGACAACAGGTGGTCTGCATTGAAATGATCGATCAAGTCGAGCAGCAGCCGCGTTTCCTGCTCCTTGGACATCGGTCTTTCGTGGCGATTGTGCGCTTTTGACAGGCCGGCATAGGGCTCGTCAAACATCACTACGTTAAAATCAGCTTGCAGATAACGCAGGGTCTGGGCAAAAGAGGCAGTTGTCGCCAAAGAGCCGTTAACCAGAATAATGGTGCCCCGCGGTGCCGGACTGGCATAGTAAGCGGTATGAACGGTGAATAACCCCTGGCTGTTGAACAGTGCGTTCTGTGCGTGCATATTCCCTGTCTCCCATTATTGGAGGTTTGGGCGAGCAGCAGTTAGCCGCCGCGCAAGTCAGGGCAGTAAGGCCAGTGGGCCGGAAACGTATAATCCCGAAGCCTGCTTGTGAGCAGGGCTTTTGTATCACCAGAGTGTTGTTATGGCGGGGCGGGTGTGAAGGATAATCAACTGCCAGCAATGGGTAATTGCTGTTGGTGCAGGTGACTCAGGCAGATCCTTCAATTGGCACAAGTGCCAGGCATTCTTAGAACAACTATGCGACTCTTTGGTCACATATCGACTCGTGACCCAAGTAAAGCAGCAGCCAGTACCTCAGGCAAGAGGTAATTCTTAAATCACTGACAAATGGTCGTGGAATTTTCAATGCATATTGTGGCTGATGACAATATTCCCTTGTTGAACGCGTTTTTTTCCGGGCACGGCCGCTTGAGTGTCTTTCCTGGAAGGCAGTTGAAAGCCGTCGACCTGATGGACGCAGACGTGCTGCTGGTGCGCTCGGTAACCTGGGTGGACGAGGCGCTGCTGTCTGGTACGCCTGTGCGCTTCGTCGGCACCTGCACCATAGGTACGGATCATCTGGATCTGGCCTGGCTCGCCAGTGCTGGTATACAGGTGGCCAGCGCACCGGGCTGCAATGCCCGTGGTGTGGTTGAATATGTACTCAGTTGCTTGCTGACGCTGGCGGAGCGCACAGGCCAGCGCTGGCAGGAGCGTGTGGTGGGTATAGTCGGGGTAGGGCAGGTAGGTAGCCGGCTGGCAGCGACCCTGGCTGCACTTGGTGTTAGCACCTTGCTTTGCGACCCGTTGCGCGCGGAGGCCGGAGAGCCGGGCTTCGTCGGCCTGGAGGAATTGCTGGCGCGGGCTGATGTAGTCAGTTGCCATGTGCCGCTGAGTGCTTCCGGGGCGCATGCCACCCGGCATTTGTTCGGCGAGCAGCGCTTGCAGAGCCTGCGCCAGGGCGCCTGGTTGATCAATAGCAGCCGTGGTCCGGTGATTGATGCCGGCGCTCTGGAGCACGTGCTGTCGCAGCGTAATGATCTGCAGGTGGCGCTGGATGTTTGGGAAGAGGAGCCGCTGGTCAGCAGCTCACTGGCGGCGCGCTGTGCCTTGGCTACCCCGCACGTGGCCGGTTACAGCCTGGATGGCAAATTGCGCGGTACCGAGCAGATTTACCAGGCTTTCTGTGATTATCTGGGTGAGCCATTCCAGCACCAGTTGGCCAACCTGGCACCGCTGACTGGCCAGGCCCGGCTGGAGCTTGCAGCTTCACCCCCGGCGGACTGGGCGCTACAAAAGGCGCTTCGCTGTGTATATGACGTGCGCGATGACGATGCAAGAATGCGGCAGATGCTGCAGCAGGCGCAGACGGCGCCGGACAGTGCTGCGGCTTGCCGCACCGGCTTTGATCGGTTGCGCAAGAACTACCCCTTACGCAGGGAGGCCCCGTTACTGAGCATCGGCCTGAGCAGCGCTGCCTCGGCCGATCTCAAAACATGGCTTCAGGCCGCGGGGTTCAGCCTGGACTGAAAGGCGCTCAGCTCAGGCTTGAGCGTTTTCGGAGCAGGACTCTTCCAGCGCGGCACAGGCCTGCTGGACCATATGTTCGGTAATGGCGATTTCCCGGCCGTGCTCATCGATTAACCAGCCACCGGTAAACTGGGCGGGATGACACATGATGTGAGCCGAGGCAAAAGGGGTCTGGCGCGCTTGTACATTCATGCTTTTCTCCGTTCGGTTATCAGGTAATCAGGGCCTTGCTTGTACTTTTCTGGTTTGATCGCAGAATAGGTCACGGGTATGACGGCCGTGTTACAACCGGCGCAATCTAATGAGGATCTATGTCGCAACTATTTCGCTTGGGTTTGATCATCAATCCGCTGGCTGGCCTGGGTGGCAGAGCTGCATTGAAAGGCTCGGATGGCGTGGCTGACCAGGCATTGGCAATGGGCGTTGAACCTTTGGCGCAGCAACGGGTGAAAGTCTCGCTGCAGGCGCTGCTGCCACTGCGTGATCAATTGCAGATATTCACCGCGCCGGGGCTGATGGGCGCGGCGTTACTCGAGGAGCTGGGCTTTGAGCATGAGGTAATAGGCGAGTTGAGCGGTGATCAGACCCGTGCTGAGGATACCGAACGCCTGGCCGGACAGATTCAGGCGCGTGGCGTGGATCTTTTGTTGTTTGCCGGTGGCGATGGTACTGCGCGAAATATCTGCAACAGCGCGCGCCCGGGGCAGTTGGTGCTGGGCATACCCGCCGGGGTAAAGATCCACTCCGGCGTTTACGCGGTGAATCCCCGCGCGGCGGGCGAGCTGGTGGCATTGCTGGTGACCGGTGAACTGGTACGGCTGGGTAGCGCCGACGTGCGTGATATAGACGAAGTGGCGTTCCGCGAGGGCCAGGTCCGCACCCGCCATTACGGTGAGCTGTCGATCCCCGAAGAGGGTCGTTTTGTGCAGCAGGTCAAACAGGGCGGGCGCGAACTGGAAACCCTGGTGCTGGATGATATTGCTGCTGGCTTGCAGGAGGAGGGCGACACAATTACCTGGATCATGGGGCCCGGCTCGACCAATCTGGGTCTGCTGGAAGCCATGGGCCTGGAAGGCACGCTATTGGGCGTGGATGTA
Source organism: Halopseudomonas laoshanensis (assembly GCF_008365385.1). Taxonomy (GTDB): domain Bacteria; phylum Pseudomonadota; class Gammaproteobacteria; order Pseudomonadales; family Pseudomonadaceae; genus Halopseudomonas; species Halopseudomonas laoshanensis. The sequence continues at coordinate 723,235 of NZ_QOVF01000001.1, forward strand.
CTACGCGCGGGCGAGTTGATCGGCCGCGATGTGACTGAGGCGCAATTGTGGGAACTGCTGCAGGACGCCGAAGAGGCGCGCATTCTGGTCACTGCGATAGGCGGTCAAGGTCATATTCTGGGCCGCGGCAATCAGCAGATTTCACCGCGTATCGTGCGTGCGGTCGGGGTCGAGAACCTGCTCGTGGTAGCGACCAAAAGCAAGCTCAAGACCCTCGCCGGTAGGCCATTTCTGGTGGACAGCGGAGACCAGCAACTGGATGAAGAACTCACTGGTTTGCGCAGGGTGTTAAGTGGCTATCGGGAGGAGATGTTGTACCCCGCCAATTGGCAAGCTAGTTAGCGGGGAGCGGCAAGCCTCAAGCTGCAAGCTTCAAGCGACAAGCAAACCCAATAAAAAACCTGCGGAGCTTTTGGCTTCGCAGGTTTTGTTTTTAACTTGCAGCTTGAAACTTGCCGCTTGCCCATGCGTTTTACCGGAAGTTGCCGGCGCGCAGCGCTGCAATGCGCTGTTCCAGCGGCGGGTGAGTCATCAGCAGGCCGGCCAGGCCGTTTTTCAAGCTGCCGTTGATGCCGAAGGCGACCATCTCGCCAGGCATCTCCACAGGGATGCCCTGTTCCGCGCGTAGGTGTTCCAGCGCGGCAATCATGTTACCCGCCCCGGCAAGCTGCGCTGCGGCAGCGTCCGCGCGAAACTCGCGCTGACGCGAGAACCACATGACGATAAGGCTGGCGAGGATGCCCAAAATGATCTCGGCAAAAATCGTCGCAATGATGTAACCGAAGCCTATGCCGCCACTTTCATTCTTGAAAATCACGCGGTCGACGAAACTGCCGATGATCCGCGCAAAGAACATCACGAAGGTGTTCACCACGCCCTGAATCAGCGTCAGGGTGACCATGTCGCCATTGGCCACATGACCTATCTCGTGGGCCATCACGGCCTTCACTTCGTTGGGGCTGAAGCGCTGCAGCATGCCCTCGGATACGGCGACCAGCGAGGCGTTGCGATTCCAACCGGTGGCGAAAGCGTTGGGCGCGCGCGAGGGAAAGATGGCTACTTCGGGCATGCCGATATTGGCCTGCTTGGCCAGTTGCGCGACGGTATCGACCAGCCACTGCTCCTGCCGGTTCTGAGGTGTTTCAATGACTCGTGCGCCAGTACCGCGCTTGGCCATCCATTTGGACAGGAACAGAGATACAAAAGCGCCGCCGAAGCCAAACAGGGCGCAGAAGATCAGCATCCCGGTAAGGTTTATACCGCCTGCACCGTCAGTAGTACCAATACCCAGCAAGCTGAGAGTCACGCTGGCTACCAACAGGATGGCGAAGTTGGTCGCCAGAAAAAGAACAATGCGCATCATTTAGTGAAGCTCCAGTAATGAAAAATCTGCCGGTTGCTGTGCCTGCTTCCCACAGGCACAGCAACCGGGTCTTGTGTGTGGATATATTGGGTGTTTCCGTGCGGCTTTCAATCGCCAGTCTATTTCAAATCGTGTACTGCGGCGGCGCCAATAAGCGCTGTCTAGACAGGAGCCTGGAAGCAGTGCTGAACGACATTGGCCAACTGGATTGACGATGCGCTGGCCCGTGCGTCACGTAGCTGCTGAGCCAGGGTCGCGCGTTGTCGGGCAATGGTCGGTGGCAGAGTGTCGTCGTGTAATGCTTTGATCGGCGTGGCCAGGCGGACAAAGGCGCGCTCGGTCAAACAGCACTGATCAATCGCTTCCTGACGGATCACGTCGGTGTAGCGCAGAAAACCTTCTTCAGCCAGCCATAGCATCGCGCTGAAACAGGCTTGGTGCCGAGGCGCCGGTACGCCAAACGCATCCGGCTCCAGTTCTCCAACCAGATCACTGACAAATAAGGTGGTCGGGCGCGGAAAGCTGTTGAATAGCCCGAGCAGGATGCCAGCGACATCCTGATAAAAATCCTCGATATGCAGATCGGCCATGCCGCGACTCCTTGGCGCCTGCTGACTACTGACGATAGGTCTTGAGAAAATTGGCGATCCGGCCGATCGCCATTTCCAGATCGTCCTTGCGCGGTAGCGAGACGATGCGGAAGTGATCCGGCCACGGCCAGTTAAAGGCGGTGCCCTGAACTACCAGAATCTTCTCCTGCAACAACAGGTCGAGCACCATCTTCTCGTCGTTGTGGATCGGATAAACCTTGGGGTCCAGCTTCGGAAACAGATAGAGCGCGCCCTTGGGTTTGGTGCAACTGACGCCGGGAATATCGTTGAGCATTTCCCAGGCCGCATCACGCTGCTCCAGCAGTCGACCGCCGGGCAGGATCAAGTCGTTGATGCTTTGGTAACCGCCCAGCGCAGTCTGAATCGCATGCTGGGATGGCACGTTGGCGCACAGGCGCATCGAGGCGAGAATATCGATGCCTTCAATGTAGCTCTGGGCATTGTGCTTGGGGCCGCTGATGATCATCCAGCCGGAACGAAAGCCCGCCACCCGGTAGGATTTCGACAGACCATTGAAGGTCAGGCACAACACGTCAGGTGCCAGCGCCGCGACCGAATCGTGCTCGGTACCGTCATACAGAATCTTGTCGTAGATCTCGTCAGCAAACAGGATCAGGTTGTGCTCACGGGCGACCTGAACCAACTGCTCGAGCATATCCCGCGAGTAAACCGCCCCGGTCGGGTTGTTCGGGTTGATGATGACCATCGCCCGGGTGTTGGGGGTGATCTTGCTGCGGATATCCTCGATATCCGGATACCAGTCGGCCTGCTCGTCGCACAGGTAATGCACCGGCTTGCCGCCGGACAAGCTCACGGCAGCGGTCCACAATGGGTAGTCAGGTGCCGGAATCAGCACCTCGTCACCGTTGTTCAGCAGACCTTGCATGGACATGACGATCAGCTCGGATACGCCGTTACCGAGGTAGATGTCTTCGATGGTCACGCCGGCAATGTTCTTGGTCTGCGTGTAATGCATGACCGCCTTGCGCGCTGAAAACAGCCCCTTGGAATCGCTGTAGCCCTGCGCAGTGGACAGGTTGAGAATAACGTCCTGGAGGATTTCTTCCGGCGCTTCAAAACCGAAGGGCGCAGGATTGCCGATATTCAGTTTGAGAATACGGTGGCCTTCTTCCTCAAGGCGTTTGGCGTGGCGCAGAACCGGTCCGCGGATGTCGTAACAGACATTGGCCAATTTATTCGACTTGCTAACCTGCATGGTACTTTCCCTGGGGGCTGTCAGAGTGAGGGTAAAACCAGCATCATACGTTGTGCGGCCCTGACTGGGAAAGTCCGACAACACCATCCGAGGAGTGAATCATGAAGAAAGTCATAAAGACCGAGGACGCCTGGCGCGAACAGCTGGATGATGCCCAGTTCCAGGTATGCCGGATGCGCGGGACGGAACGCCCGTTTACTGGCGAGTACTACACCAACACGTTACCGGGGGTTTATCACTGCGTGGCCTGCGATACGCCACTGTTCGATACGGAAACCCAATTCGACGCCGGTTGTGGTTGGCCCAGTTATTATGCGCCGATTGCCGAAGAGCTGATCAACGAGGTAGAAGACCGCAGCCACGGCATGCAACGCACTGAAGTGACCTGCGCATGCTGCGATTCGCATCTGGGTCATGTATTCCCAGATGGTCCGCCGCCTACTGGCTTGCGCTACTGCATCAACTCCGTTTGCCTGCGCCTGGAGCCACGCTCATGAGCGACTCAGTCCTGACTATCCCGTGTACCACCATCGACCATCAGCAAACTCGCCTGGCTGATTTGAACGGCAAGGCCTATCTGATCGTCAACACCGCGAGCAAGTGCGGATTCACGCCGCAGTATAAGGGCTTGGAGGATTTGTCGCGGTCCTACGCCGAGCGCGGTTTGCGGGTGGTTGGCTTTCCCTGCAACCAGTTTGGCGCCCAGGAACCTGGCAGCGACGGCGACATTGCCGAGTTCTGTGAGCTTAACTACGGGGTGAGTTTTCCGATGTTCAGCAAGGTGGATGTGAACGGCGACGATGCCCACCCGCTGTTCGTGCGGCTGAAGGAAGAAGCGCCGGGGCTGCTCGGCAGTAAGGGCATCAAGTGGAACTTCACCAAGTTTCTGGTAGATGCCAAGGGGCGTGTGGTCAAGCGCTACGCGCCCACCACCAGCCCGGCTGATCTGAGTGGCGATATCGAAGCTTTGCTGGGTTAACCAGGCGTTAACCAGGTGCTAAGCAGTGCTTGCAGATCTTCGCGTTTGAACGGCTTGGCCAGGTAGTCGTTCATGCCCGCCGCCTCGCAACGCTGCCGGTCTTCCTGCAGCGCGTTGGCAGTGAGGGCGATGATCGGAATATCGCGCCAGCGGGGATCGGCGCGCATCCGCCGGCTGGTTTCATAGCCGTCCATGACCGGCATGTTGCAGTCCATCAGCACCAGGTCGTAGTCACTGGTTTCCAGCCGCGCGAGAGCAGCTTCACCCTGCTCGGCCACGTCGACCTCATAACCTAGACGCGTAAGCATGCCCTTGGCGACCATTTGATTGACGATATTGTCTTCCACCAGCAGCAGACGTTGGCCGGTGGCTGCGGGCTCTGCCCGCGCCTGCTCGGTTTGCTGGCTCTGGCCGCCAAGGCAGTGATCTATTGCCCTGGCCAGGCGCGCCCGGGCGGGCGGGCTGGGTACCTGGTGGGCAATGCCCAGGCTGGAAGCATGCTCCGCGCTCAATAACTGCGTGTAAGGGCAGACCAGCAAGCGCGGGACGGCTGCCTGGTGCTGCTCGAGCTGGCGCGCCAGAACGGCGCTATCCAGTAGCCATAGATCGGCGTCAGGCAGATCGGCAGTGGGCAGTTGCTCTGCGTCGTAATCCAGCAACTGACAGCTCAGGCGCCAGTGCCGGAGCATTTCATAAAGGATTCGGCCCTGTAACCGGCCTTGCTGGTTCCAGATCACCACTTTGCAGGGTTGCGGGTATTCAAAAGTCGCGGCCTGCTGGTGCGTGATGGCCGGCAGGGTAACGCTGAAGGTGCTGCCCTGGCCGGGAGTGGACTCGACCGAGAGTTCGCCGTGCATGGCGTCGGTGAGGCTCTTGCACAGCGCCAGCCCCAGCCCGGTGCCGCCAAAACGCCGGGAAATCTGCGCATCGGCCTGAGTAAAGGGCGAAAAAATACTCTCCAGGGCCTCTTCGGCGATGCCAATGCCGCTATCGCGCACGCTGATGCGCACCTGCTGTCCGCCGTTGAGCAGCGGTTCCAGTTCGACCTGGATGGCAACATAGCCGTGCTCGGTAAATTTCAATGCGTTGGACAACAGGTTACTGACAATCTGCCGAACGCGGGTCGGATCGCCAACCAGCAAGCCAGGCAGCAGGGGATCAATCCGACAGGTCAGTTCCACGTCCTGTTTGCCGGCATTCTGCGATAGCAGGTTGGCGGTATCCTCCAGCAACGCGCCGAGATCAAAGGGAATGGCCTCCAATTGCAGCTTGCCGGCCTCGAATTTCGACAGGTCGAGGATGTCATTCAGCAGGGTGACCAGTACCTTGCCGGAATCATAGGCGATGGTCAGTTGCTGGCGCTGCTCGTTGTTCAGCGGGCTGTCCAGCGTCAGGCCGATCATGCCGAGCAAACCGTTGATCGGGGTGCGTATCTCATGGCTCATACTGGCCAGGAACGTAGAGCGGGCGCGGGCCATGCCCAGGGCTTCTTCGCGGGAGGTTTCCAGATCCTGATTCGAACGACGCAACTGCGCGTTGGTTTCCTGAAGCTCGGTGGTACGCGCCTCGACGATGATTTCCAGCTCTTCCAGATACTGCCGCAGGCGTTCTTCGGCGCGCAGCTTCTGGCGCATGTTGACGTCGATGCTTTGCAGCTGGCGGTTGATCACTTCGACCAGCGCGCCAATCTCATCGCGCTCGTGATGGTCGGGGCAGGGCAGGCGGCTGCGGTCGTCGCCACCGGTGTTCATATCCAGCAGATCGTCGATCAGCCGCACCAGCGGTTTGGTCAGCATGGCGTAGAACAGCACCATCAGCACCAGCGACAGTACCAGGCTGAGAATGAACCCAGAGAGCATTGTCAGCCCGGCGCGGCGAAGGAAGTTGGCGCCCTGATGGAAGGTGTCTACCTCGATCACCAGGTGGCCCAGCAGCTCGTTGGGCGCGTGACTGACGAACAGCGGTTGGGAATAGGTGCGGCGGCGGTCGAACAGCGCATCGCTGACCGGCCGGTAGGGGCTGCTGGCCATCGGACGGCTGACGCTGGCCAGCGCGATGGCGTTGTTGTCGATAATCTCGGCGCGTACGACCGGTGGCGCGCGTAGCAGGCCGTTAACCAGCTCCAGGGCAAGCTCGGCGTCTATGTTGTAGGCAATACGTGAGGCCGGGCCGAGGCTGACATTGATCTGCGCCTGTACCTCATCGTCGATGGCGGCATTCTGTGCGCGGTAGTCGACCATTACCTGGATCAATCCGAGCAGGGTCCCCAGCATAAAGGCGGCCAATACTCCGAGACGGGTCTGCTTGAAGGAAAGACGATCAGTAAAGCGAATATTCATGCGTGTCCATCTGCCATAATCTGTCCGTGAGCTTAGCTCAACTCTGCCCGATGGGGAGTCGCAGTTGTTGCCTTGCTGCCAAGCTGACTGGACGGACATGGTGCTCGGCCATGGCCGTCAGTTTAGTCGCGTGGCATTCTTTGAGTATTTGGAGAACAGTATGTCAGAAATCTCGGCGCAGCAATTCATGCAGCGCGTGCTCTCGGTTATTGACCGTTTCGAACGCGCTGGGCCGCATGTGCCGGCCGCTATCGATTGGCAGCAGGTCCATGCCGCCCGCTGGATGGCTGAAGGCGCTGGTGGCTGGCTGCGGCCTTTGGTAATGGGCAGCGAAGCGCATCTGCGCGATGTGATTGGTGTTGATCGGCAGAAAAGTCTGTTGCAGGCCAATACCCGGCAGTTTGTACAAGGCATGCCGGCCAACAATGCGTTGCTCTGGGGCGCTCGAGGCACGGGCAAGTCTTCGCTGGTGCGCGCGTTGCTGGCGGAATATGCCGATCAGGGACTGCGTCTGATCGAGATCGACAAGACGGATTTGCTGCATCTGCCTGCATTGGTCGAGCAGATACGCGATCTGCCCTGGCGCTTTCTGCTGTTCTGCGACGATCTGGCATTCGAGGCGGATGACAGCGCCTATAAAACACTGAAAACCGTGCTCGATGGCAGCGTGGAAACCGCACCGGATAACCTGCTGCTATATGCAACTTCGAACCGCAGGCACTTGCTGCCGGAGCAGCGCAGCGATAATCAGGCGGCGAAAATGGTCGATGGCGAGTTGCACCCGGGTGAGGCGATAGAAGAAAAGATTGCCCTCTCTGATCGCTTCGGCCTGTGGGTCTCTTTCTATCCCTTTAGTCAGGAACACTATCTGGCAGTAGTGCAGCACTGGCTGACGGAAGTCGCTGCGCAGTATCAGTTGGAATGGGCCTGGGACGATGAGCTGCAGCTGGAAGCGCTACGCTGGGCGCTGTCGCGGGGCAACCGCAACGGCCGCTGCGCCAGCCAGTTTGCCCGTGCCTGGGTGGGCCGGCGCCTGCTGGAACAGAATCAGGCTGGCGCGTGACGCCGGTCAGCGTATTTGGCGATCAACTGATGCTCGGCGGGCAATAAACTGCTGACGCTGCTGCGCCCGGTAACTCGGCTGAGTAATGAAGCGAGTCCGGGCCAGCGCTCTTCATCGATCAAAGCGCCGACGTGGGCCAGGTTGATCAGTTGGCTGACGACTGCAATGTCGGCAATGCTGAAAACCTCGCCAAGAAAATAGCGTTGCTCCCCCAGTTCCTTTTCCAGGTAGTCAAACAACGGCGGCAACTGGGTTTGCAACGCCCGCTCGACCGCCTGTTCGTCGGTTTGACCGCCCTTGAGTGGCTCCAGAAAGCGTTGGCTAAACACCGTGAAGGTAGCAAAGGCGGCCAATTCGTAATCGGCGTATTTCTCCAGCCAGCGTACCCGAGCTGCTTCTGCAGGGTTATGTCCGTACAGGGTGGCGCCAGGATAGGTCTCGTGCAGGTACTGGGCGATCACCGCTGAGTCAGCTAAGGCAAGGTCGCCATCCTGTATTGCTGGAATGCGGCCCAAGGGGCTGATCGCGTAATACCAGTCCGGTTGCTGCATGGGTGGCACTGCCACATGCTCGTGGGCAATACCCTGCTCACCGAGTTGGATGCGAATCTTGCGGACAAAAGGCGAGAGTATTGCGCCGTACAGGGTCAGGGCCATGCGGGAATCCGTAAGTGACAGGAGAGCAGGTGAGATAGGCTGTTGATCAAAGATCAGTCGTCGTAAACCGCTTTTTTCTTCCAGGAGTCGTCGCTCTGCTCAAGCTCCTGCAGACCTGCGCTCAACTCATTGTTCTCATCAGGGTTGGCCTGCTCGGCGCGGACAGTGGCTATTTCAGCCATCTTCATCAATTGCTTGTAGCGCTCCAGCTCCTGGGCATGGGCCGGGCTGTTGAGATTGTTCAGATAGGTGACGGCACGCTCGTATTGCAGTTTGGCAACGCGGGGCTTTTTATCGCGCATGGCCTGTTCAGCGACGACGTTAAACATGTCCAGCGCAATTGCAATCAATTGCTGGCGAATTTGATTCGACCATTGGGCCAGAGTGGCTTTGTCGAGCAGGCCTTCCAGGTGCGCCTGAGTAAGAAGCTGACGCACGTTCTCCAATTGCGAGCGTACTTCCTTGGCTGTTACCGGGTTGTCGATTTTCAACGGGGCGTTATCAACCGGTATATCGGTTTGCGCCAGCAGATTCCGGGTAGCGTCCAGTTGCTGTTGGGCCCGTTGGTTCTTGCGATCCACGCGCAGCAGCTTTGTTAGTAAATGGGCTTCATAACTAAGCAGCAGCTTCTTCAGCTCCGGGCTCATGAACTGGCCCGGCAGCTGGCTGCTGGTGTTCTGACACACCTTGAGTCTGGCATTCAGCTCGGCAGTTAGCCGTGCGCGCTCAAGCTTGGCCCGCTCTAGACTGTGGTTTATATAACCTATGCTTAGCAGGATCAGAACGCCGCCTGCGACCAGGATGCCGATGAGTAGAGGGGACACGGGATATCTCTCTTTTTTGCCGGGAGCTTTTCCTGAACTTTATGCCACAATCAGGGAGGTTAAGGAAGGTTTGATCGCAAACCTCTGTTACCAATTGGCGGATGCTTGATCGAGCGATTGGTGCTATGTCAGCGCGGTCTGGTGGAAATACCTGAAAAAAGATCGACTTGGGGCTTGACGCTACTCCGGTGCATGCATAAAATGCGCGCCACTTGCAGCGAACAAGGCAACAGCCAAGCAGCAGCAAGTAGTCGGGTTAACGCTCGGCACTGTGAAGTCCGGAACTGTGTCCCCTTCGTCTAGTGGCCTAGGACACCGCCCTTTCACGGCGGTAACAGGGGTTCGAGTCCCCTAGGGGACGCCACTTCGGCGTCAAATTTGCGGGAATAGCTCAGTTGGTAGAGCACGACCTTGCCAAGGTCGGGGTCGCGAGTTCGAGTCTCGTTTCCCGCTCCATATGTAACAAAGAAACCGCCCTGTGGCGGTTTTTTTGTGCCTGTCACAAAGCTAACTTCTCCGCGGCGGGGCCGCCACGGAGGTTTGGCTTCAGGGGCTCTGAATCAACTGCCGAGCCTGTTCCCAATTAAATTCCTCGCCGCGTGCTTCAGCGGCGGCACGGTGCTCGTCGATCAACTGGTACTGGGCAATTTCTTCGTCCGGCATGAAGTGCAGGCAATCGCCGCCAAAATACCAGAGCAGGTCCCGCGGGATCATGTGCGCGATCTGCGGGTAGCGGCTGATGATCTGACACATGATGTCCTGGCCGGCGTGCAGGCTGTCGTGGTCGCCGGCTTCCAGTTGGGTGATCAGTTCGTCAAAGCGTTCGAGGAACAGCAGGTTGCTCTCTTCCGGCACCTGCTCCATCAGCACGGACTGTGCGCGCAGGGTGTCAAACAGACTTTTCAGCAGCGCCATGTGGTAGCGGTGGTAGGGCAGTTCTGGATTCATGGGATAGCTCCTGTTGCGAGGTGCGGCAGTCTAGCAAAAAAAAGGCCGGCGATGCGCCGGCCCGTTACTGCTATTGCCAAGGTTACGCAGGCGTAGTCGAGGCTTTGGGTTTCTTCGCCGGTTTGGCTGCCTTCGGCGACATCTCTTCCTTGGAGAAATCGTCTACGGCAATCACGGCGGCGCGCGCCAGCCGTGCCGAGCGAATCTGCTCGGCCTCTTCAGGGCTGATAACGCCAGCTTCGGCCGCCACTTCAAGCATGTCGGCCTCGCTGTCGTGTTCCAGCTCACCGGAATGAATGGCTTTGCCCAGACGCAGTTCCAACGGATCGGCGAGGATGACCTTCTCCAGCGTACTGTTGAGCAGGCCGGTGACATCTTCTGGGTCATTGCTGCGGTAGCAGCCATCCAGCAGCCGATCACGCGCTGCACCGGGTGTCATCAGGCGGCGAGCGATCTCTGCACCAATCAGGTCGCTGGGCGGCGACAGGTGACGGCCGAGCGGGAAGATGATGGGACGCAGCAGAATGCCCACCGCGCGGTTGGGGAAGTTCAGCAGCACTTCGTGCATGGCCTGTTCGATTTGCGCGAGCAAATCTTCAACGCCCCACTGAACAAAAGGCAGGTCCTCTTCGGGGCAGCCCTGGTCCTGATAGTGCTTCAACGTGGCGCTAGCCATATACAGGTTGCTGAGTACATCGCCCAGGCGTGCCGAAATCCGCTCGCGGCGCTTGAGTTCGCCACCGAGCATCAACATGGTGACATCGGTCAGAGTGGCGAAGGCGGCGGCCAGGCGCGACAGCTGCCCGTAATAGGCGCTGGTTTCGGCGTTGCCCGGATTCTTCACAAAGCGACCATTGGTCAGACCCAGCAGCAGGCTGCCCGAGGCGTTGCCGAGCGCAAAGCCGATGTGCTCGAACAACAACTGATCGAAGCGCTCAAGTGCGGAGTTTTCATCCGGGTCCTGGGTGGCCTGCATTTCCTGCAACACATAAGGGTGGCAACGAATTGCGCCCTGGCCGAAGATCATCATGCTGCGGGTAAGGATGTTCGCCCCTTCCACCGTGATGGAAATCGGAATCGACTGATAGCCGCGGCCGAGATAGTTCTTCGGCCCCATGCAAATACCCTTGCCGCCATGAACATCCATTGCATCATTGATGCAGGTGCGCATGCGTTCGGTCAGATGATACTTGACCACGCCGGAGAGCACCGAGGGCTTTTCACCCAGGTCCACGGCGCCTGCGGTCATGGTGCGGGCGGCGTTCATTACATAGGTGTTGCCACCGATGCGGGCCAAAGCTTCCTGAATGCCCTCAAATTCGCCAATCGGCAGATTGAACTGCTTGCGAATGCGTGCGTAGGCGCCAGTGGTCATGCTGGCCATTTTCGCCGCGCCGGTGCTGCCAGCGGGCAGGGAGATGGAGCGGCCGACCGACAGGCAGTTCATCAGCATTATCCAGCCTTGGCCGATCATGTCCTGGCCGCCGATCAGGTAGTCCATCGGAATGAACACGTCCTTGCCGGAGTTGGGGCCGTTCATAAAGGCGGCGTTCAGCGGGAAATGTCTGCGGCCAATCTCGACCCCTTCAGTTTCGGTAGGAATCAAGGCCAGGGTAATGCCGCGCTCTTCCTCATCGCCGAGCAGATGGTCCGGATCAAATACCTTGAAGGCCAGCCCCAGGATAGTCGCGACAGGGCCCAGAGTGATGTAACGTTTCTCCCAGGTGACCTTGAGGCCAATGACTTCCTGTCCCTGCCACTGGCCCTTGCAGACGATGCCTTTGTCCGGCATGGCGCCAGCGTCGGAACCGGCTTCGGGAGACGTCAGGGCAAAACAGGGAATGTCCGTGCCGTTGGCAAGGCGCGGCAGGTAATGATTTTTCTGCTCTTCGGTGCCGTAATGCATCAGCAGTTCAGCCGGCCCCAGGGAGTTGGGCACCATGACGGTCGAGCCGAGGTCACCACTGCGGCTGGCCAGTTTCATCGCAATTTGCGAGTGCGCATAGGCAGAGAAGCCTTTGCCGCCGTATTCCTTGGGAATGATAAGACCGAAAAAGCCGTTACTGCGGATGTAGCTCCAGCTTTCTTCTGACAGGTCCTGCAGCTCAGTGGTCAGCTCCCATTCGTCGGTCATGCGGCAGAGTTCTTCCACCGGCCCGTCCATAAAGGCACGCTCTTCCTCGGTCAGCGTGGGCTTGGGAAAGCTGTGTAACCGATTCCAGTCGGGACGGCCACTGAACAGCTCGCCATCCCACCAAACGGTGCCAGCGTCCAGCGCTTCCTGTTCGGTGTCGGAAATGGGCGGGAGTACTTTCTTGAACCAGGAGAACATCGGCTTGCTGATGCTGTTCCGGCGTACATCAGGCAAATTCAGGGGTATGGCAACGCAGAGGAAGACTGCCCAGAGCAGCAGGTCGATAAACCAATGCACTGGCGCCAGCAGGGTCATTGCCAGCAGATAAGCGCCTATAGCGAGGCAGGCATTGAGTAGCCCCACGCGCAGATAAGCCAATATTGCGATGCCTAGCACCAGGCCGATTAGCCAGAGTAGGGTGATCATTCAGCACTCCTTTTTCCATTGATCCAATTCACAGCACAGTTCCTAGCATAGACCCTTGAGCACTCGAGGGTAACCGCAGGATGTAACAGAATGGACAATCAGGAGGTGAAATTAGTGCCCGGCGAGGCGGTAGAACGGCGGCTCCGGGAGGAGCCGCCGGGAACAGTGACTAGCCCGGATCTACCAGGTTACCGGTGTCGGAGGAGATTGTTTTACCAGCCAGGTAATAGTGATAAGCCGCCCACAGATTGACGAACGCAGCGCCGAGCAGCGCGTAGCGCAGGCTGTCGTTATCAAACCACTGACGCATCACGTCGCTGGCGATACCGATCAGTTGCGGCCCGAAACCCAGGCCAACCAGATTGAGCACGAAGAGCATGATGGCCGAGGCCAATGCACGGCTGCGTAGCGGCGTAAGGCTCTGGATCATCGCAAAACTGGGCCCAAGATAGAACGCGCCCAGGAAGGCAGCCGGCATATACACCACCAGTGCCCAGAAGGTGCTGTCGATCATGTAGAAAGAAACGATAAAGGGGATTGCCAGCACTTTGGCCAGACCAACGATCCAGGCGTTCCAGGCTTGGTCCTTGGCTGCCAGACGGTCGGCGAGTATGCCGCCGATATAGGCACCCAGACCGCCGACAATACCCATTACCGGGCCCAGGAACAGACCTACCTGGCCGGGCGTCAGCCCATGGCTGCGAATCAGGAAGGCGGGGCCCCAGACAATGCTGCCGTAGCCCACCAGCGCCGTCAGGGTCACGCCGATAACCACGTGCCGTGTTGTGCGTACACGCCAGAGCACGGCGAAGCCGGCTTTAACGTTGACCTTTTGCAATGCAGATGGCTTGGCGCCGCCGTCGGCAAAGCCACGTGGCGGCTCGATCATGGTGAAACGCACCAGCAAGGCGATGGCCAGACCAGGCAAGCCCACTACGAAGAAGGCTGCGCGCCAGCCCCACCACTCAGCGACGAAGCCGCCGATCATGAAGCCGAGCATGATGCCGAAATAGACGCCGAGTGCGTAGATGGACATGGCACTGGAACGCTGTTCCTTCGGATACAGGTCAGACAACATGGAGTGCGAAGGCGGACTTGAACCGGCTTCACCAATACCCACACCGACCCGGGCCGCCGCCAACTGCCAGAAGTTCTGTGCCAGACCGCAGACCGCCGTCATGAGACTCCAGATACCGATGGACCAGGCAATGATGTTACGGCGGTTGGAGCGGTCAGCCCACACTGCGATCGGGATGCCCAGGGTCGCGTAAAATAGTGCAAAGGCGATGCCGGACAGAAAGCCGAGTTGAGTATCCGAGAGCAGCAGATCGGCCTTCAACGGCTCGATCAGGATGCCGACGATGTTGCGGTCGACATGGCTCGATGTATAGGCGAGAACCAACAGGAAAAGGGCATATCGGCGATAGCGGGGAGTGATACGCGCAGCGTAGTCTTCCATATCCACGGGTGAGTCTGGCTTCGAGGCCATGGGCGTCTCCGAAAAGGTCATACTGAGTTGTTTTTGTGTGCCGGAAGCATAGGGCTGCAGGCGGCTGGCACACAACTGACCGGGGGGTCACATTTGTAGCAGATTTGTAGTCGGGAGCAGATTCAGCTGCCGTCGGGTGAGGGTTGATATCGGACAAGGTGACCCCATATAAAGGGACTCATTTCTATTCGCTGGAAGGCATGCATGACAGCAGCTATCAGTATTCGCGGGCTTGAGAAAACTTACGGCAATGGTTTTCAGGCGCTCAAAGGTATCAACCTCGAGGTACAGCAGGGGGACTTTTTTGCGTTGCTGGGCCCCAACGGCGCCGGCAAGTCCACCACCATCGGCATTCTCTCATCACTGGTGAACAAATCCGCCGGATCGGTTAGCGTGTTTGGGCATGATCTGGATACCGATCTGCTGGCCGCCAAGCGCTGTATCGGGGTGGTGCCGCAGGAGTTCAATTTCAGCCAGTTCGAAAAGACCATGGATATTCTGGTCAATCAGGCCGGCTATTACGGCATCGCCCTTGCCGATGCCAAGGTGCGGGCCGAGCGGTATCTGAAGCGGCTGGGCTTGTGGGACAAGCGCAATGAACCATCGCGCATGCTCTCCGGCGGGATGAAACGCCGCTTGATGATCGCCCGCGCGCTGATTCATGAGCCCAAGTTGCTGATTCTCGATGAGCCCACCGCTGGCGTCGATATCGAGATTCGCCGCTCGATGTGGCAGTTCCTGCAGGAAATCAATGCGCAGGGCATCACCATCGTGCTGACCACGCATTATCTGGAGGAAGCCGAGCAACTGTGCAAGAACATCGCGATCATTGATCAGGGCCAGATCATCCATAACACCAGCATGCGCAAGTTGCTCATGGAGCTGCACACTGAAACTTTCCTGCTCGATTGTGCAGGGAGTTTTGATCAGGCGCCGAGCTTGTCTGGCTACGCCTGCAATCTGGTGGATCCGCATACGCTGGCGGTGCAGGTGGATAAGCACCAGGGGCTCAACGCCTTGTTTGCCTTACTCAGCGAGCAGGGTGTGCAAGTGCAGAGTATGCGCAACCGGAGTAACCGGCTGGAAGAGCTGTTTCTGATGTTGGTCGATGAAAACGCTGAAAAAGGGGCTGCCTGATCATGACTTACTGGCGTAGTAGCTGGATTGCATTCACGACCATCGTGCTCAAGGAGATACGCCGATTTACCCGTATCTGGCCCCAGACCTTGTTGCCACCAGGCATCACCATGGCCTTGTATTTCGTCATCTTCGGGAATCTGATTGGCAGCCGTATCGGCGAGATGGACGGGTATGCCTATATCGATTACATCGTGCCTGGACTGATCATGATGTCGGTCATCACCAACAGCTATTCCAATGTGGTGTCGAGCTTCTTCAGCACCAAGTTCCAGCGCTCCATCGAGGAGCTGATGGTCGCGCCGGTGTCGCCGCATGTGATCCTGCTCGGCTATACCTTTGGTGGGGTGGCGCGCGGTTTGGCGGTCGGGCTGATCGTCACGCTGATGTCGTTGTTCTTTACCCGGCTGCAAGTGCAGCATCTGGGGCTGACGATAGTAGTGGTGTTTCTTACCTCGCTGGTCTTTGCGCTGGGCGGTTTTATCAACGCGGTGTTTGCCAAGACCTTTGATGATATTTCGATCATCCCGACCTTTGTACTGACGCCATTGACCTACCTGGGCGGGGTGTTCTATTCGATCAGCATGTTGCCGGAGTTCTGGCAAAAGGTGTCGCTGATCAATCCGATCCTGCACATGGTCAACGCGTTTCGCTATGGCATTCTCGGCGTCTCGGATATTCCGATCGGTGTCGCGTTGGTGTTGATGGTGGTGTTTGTCGGGTTGCTTTACAGCGTCAGCTATTGGCTGCTGCTGCGCGGCATTGGCATGCGCCAGTAGCTAATAGCTACTGGTCGGCACGGGTGCTGCGGAGTATGCTTGATCGCTTGCTTGAATGGAGATCAATCAATGGACCAGCACCCTGCTGAACAGTCGCCGCTGGGCAAGAGCAGTGCCTATGTCAGCGTCTATACCCCCTCACTGCTTTTCCCCATGGCTCGCGAGCCGAAATGGCTGGAGCTGGAGCTGGATCCCGAGCATTTGCCGTTTCATGGCGCGGATATCTGGAACTGTTACGAGCTGTCCTGGCTGAGCCCGTCGGGCAAGCCGGAAGTGGCCGCTGCGGAGTTCATATTCCCGATCAAGGCCAAGCGCATCGTCGAGTCCAAATCCTTCAAGTTGTACCTGAACTCGTTCAACCAGACCGTGTTCCGCGACCGCGCCGAGGTGCTGCATACCCTGGAGTCCGATCTCAGCGTAGCCGCACAGGGACCGGTTATGGTGCGGCTGTTCGGTATGAATCAGCTCTACCATGTGGGTATGAGTCAATTGCCGGGTGAATGCATCGACGACCTGCCAGTTGCGGTCAGCCAGTACACATACGATCCAACGCTGCTGGAGCTTGCCGAGGCGGGTGGCCTGGCCCGTGAATCACTGCATAGCCATCTGCTCAAGTCCAATTGCCCGGTCACCGGCCAGCCGGACTGGGGCAGTATCATGCTCAGCTATTCCGGCAAGCGCCTGGACCATGCTTCGGTATTGAGGTATCTGGTGTCGTTCCGGCAGCATTCGGACTTTCATGAGCAGTGCGTTGAACGGATTTTCTGTGACGTATTGGCGTTGCTGGGGAGGGGGGCGGAGTTGACGGTCTATGCCCGCTACGTACGTCGCGGCGGGCTGGATATCAATCCATATCGATCTACCAGCGCCAGCTTCCCGGACAATCTACGCCTGGCCAGGCAGTAAAGCGTCGCGGCGCTGGACGCTGTCAGATACCCATATCTGACAGCGCCTTGCCGACACTCTGCAGCGTCGCTGCAACGGTTGGGTGTCGGGCGGAGAATTGCTCAATCATCAGGTTTACGCCATCTACCAGCGTTGGATCCTCTTCGGGTGCCTCATTGGCTTCAACCGCGCGCAAGCGCGCTTCGATATTGTCGGCCAGTGCTTGCAGTGACGCGCGCTCTTCTTCCGACATCGGGCCATCGGTCTCGTTGAGCGTATGTTGCAAGCTCTCCAGCTGAATCTGCAATTGACGTGCGGGCATGGGCACTTCCTCCTTTGAATTATCTGTTTTCACTATACCACCAAGGGGGCAAAACCCATGGCTACTCTGACTTTATCAGGCACGGGAATGGGTCGCTGGCTGGCAACATCAATCCACACCATTTTGACCTCGCCGTGGCCCACCAGTGCCGCGTCGCCCTGGACATACATCTGATGCTTCAACGTCAGGCTGGTGCGGCCGACCTCGCCAGCGTGGAGTTCGACCACCACGGTGGATGGATGATCCACCGGTTTGAGAAAATGGTGCGTGCAGGATAGCAACACCAGTCCTTGGCCCACCTGACGACGTTGCGCGCCGATGCCGTCAAGCCATTCGATACGCGCTTCCTCCAGATATTGATAATAACGGGTGTTATTGACGTGCTGGTTGGTGTCCATGTCGCCCCAGCGAACCGGGATGTTTGAAACATAAAGTGGTGGTTTGACTGCTGCGCTCATATTTGAAAATCACTGATCAATGGTGGTTTATGCATTACACTTGCCGGTCTAATGGGAATGGTTATGCTTCCCGACGCCTATAGATAGTTGTTTATGGAGAATACAGATGTCGCGGATACCCGTTAGAAAGCAGGCTTTTTTGGTCGCGGTATTGTCCGGCTTGTTGCTGACGCCAGCAATGGTTAATGCTCAGGATACTTATGCGGATGAAAGCGCCAATGCCGACCCATGGGAGCCGGTCAATCGCGTGATCTTTCGCTTTAATGACACGCTGGATACCTACACGCTAAAACCGATCGCCAAAACCTACGACCGTTTTATGCCGCAGCCGCTTGATGACGGCATCAGCAACGTGTTTGGTAATCTGGGCGAGCCGAGAAACCTGGTCAACAACACCCTGCAGGGCAAGTTCCGCGACGCCGGCGTGGATATGGCGCGCTTCCTGCTGAATACTACCGTGGGCGTGGTAGGCGTGTTTGATGTGGCCACACGCATGGGCTTGCAGCGTAACGACGAAGACTTTGGCCAGACACTGGGTGCCTGGGGCGTCTCAAGCGGACCTTACGTAGTACTGCCGCTGCTGGGGCCGAGTACAGTACGTGACGGCGGAGCACGCGTGCCGGAAGCGTTGGCCAATTACAGCTATACCGGTCAGATCGATCACGTGCCTACCCGTAATACCGCACTGGGCACTGATCTGGTCGACACGCGTGCATCACTTCTGGCTCAGGAAAAGATGATCAGAGGCGATCGTTACAACTTTATCCGCAACGCTTTTCTGCAAAACCGCGAGTTCAAGGTTCAGGATGGTGATGTAGAAGATACCTTCTAAGCTGGAAGTGCATAACGCTGGTCCTGCCAGCGTTATGCACTTGGCGCCTCTGGCTCAATCGAGGCTGTCGAATTGAATACCCACGGCATAGCGTCCTTGTTCATCAGTAACGCAGCGGGTGACCTGGCCGCTGGCTTGCAGCCCTTTGAGATGTTCGGTGGGTGAGGGGATGCTCAGCTGAACCTTGGTACCCTCGGGCAGTGCCTTGTCCAACACCACTTGTACGCCCTGGCTGGATAGATCCTGACACTCCACGGAGAGCTGTTCGCCGTTGGCGGTCAGCGTGGCCGCAGTCTGTACCTTCATACGGATGAAATCGCGCTTTTCGTTATATTGCTGATCATGAAATGACATGCTCGAATCTCCGTTAGGCCTGCGTCATGGCAGGTTTATGCTACCTGCTCATCCTAATTCCCCGCGCTGGCGCGCACAAGCTTTCCGCCTGGCTTCGCAGATGGTTGCCTGAACCTGCGGATGGGAGTAGTGTTTGCCCCTTGAAAACGTCAGGTTACCTGACATCGGCTCACACACCCTGTGGCCTGCAGCCTGCTCAGCTGCCGGGCAATGACGTAGGGACTCTATGCAGCTTACTGGCACGACTTTGCTGGTTATTGACGATGATGACGTCGTCCGGCAAGACATCGCGATGCGTTTGCAGACCGGCGGATTTGATGTGCTCCAAGCCAATCAGGCTGGACAAGGGTTGGAGCTTTTCGCCCGGAATGCGCCTGACCTGGTGCTATTCAATCTGCAGATGTCAGATCAAAGCGGACTTGCCCTTATCCGTCAGATCGCTGAAAGCTCTCCCGATACGCCGTTGGTGGTCATCGCTGCTGCGGGTGACATGAGCGCCGTGGTAGAGGCTCTGCATGCCGGTGCCAGCGATTACCTGCTTAAACCTCTGTCCGATCTGGCAGTGCTCGAACATGTGGTCAAGCGCTCGCTGGAACAAGCGCGGCTGCGAGTCGAGAACCAGCGCATTCGCGAACGTCTTGAAACAGCGAACCGCGAGTTGCAGAACCACCTGCAGGAGCTGAAGGACGATCAGGCTGCTGGCCATCAGGTGCAGCTAAATATGCTGCCCCAATCACCCTGGCAGAGTGGTGAGTACGAATTCCAGCACCGAATTATTCCTTCGTTGTATCTGTCTGGCGATTTCGTAGATTATTTCCGCGTGTCTGAGACCCAACTGGCTTTCTATCTGGCCGATGTGTCCGGGCATGGCGCTTCTTCAGCGTTCGCCACCGTGCTGCTCAAGTTCATGACGACGCGCCTGCTCTATGAGCAGCGGCGGCAGGATGGCAACGGGCCAATCGCATTCAAGCCATCTGACGTGCTCGGGCATATCAACAGAAGCCTGATCAGTTGCAAGCTCGGCAAGCACGTGACCATGCTCGGCGGCATCATTGATGAGGCGCAGCAGACGCTGACCTACAGTATCGGCGGCCATCTGCCGTTACCTGTTCTGTACAGTGATGGCCACGCGCGTTATCTGGAAGGCAAGGGCCGACCGGTCGGGTTGTTTGAGGACGCAGTCTATCAAGACAACGTGATTGAGCTTCCTCAGCGCTTCTCGCTCACTTTATGCTCTGATGGCGTGCTTGATTGCCTCAGCGGGACTACTCTGAGAGAGAAAGAACAGCAGCTGCCGCGCCTGATCGAAGAGGCCGGCGGAAGGTTGAAAGCCCTGATGGGCAAGCTCAATCTGCAACCCGGCAAAGTCATGCCGGATGATATTTCACTGATGATGTTAAGCAGGAACCCAGGATGATGACCACTGGCAAGATCCAGTTTGCAGAGTCGGAGGGCACCTTTGTCCTTAAATTCGTGGGTGACGTGCGGCTGACACTGTGTGCGGCGTTGGACGCTTATATCGAGAAAATCTTCAGCGTACTGACCTTTAACGCCATTATTATCGATTTGACAGAAACCGATGGCATCGACAGCACCTCCCTGGGGTTGCTTGCCAAGCTGTCGATTCTGTCCAAGCAGAAAGTAGGCTTTCTACCGACGTTGGTCTCCAATCAGGAAGACATGAATCGCCTATTGCAGAGCATGGGTTTCGATCAGGTGTTCAATATCGTCAGTGAAATCACACCGACTGACGCCGAGCTTGAGGATTTGCCTGGGCAGCTGTTATCCGAGAATCTGGTTAAAGACAAAGTACTCGAGGCCCACCGTATTCTGATGAACCTCAATGAGCACAACCGCGACGCCTTCCGTGATCTGGTCAGCGCCCTCGAATCAAGCGGCTGATCTGGCCCGCTTTAGCAGCAGTTCTTCCAGTTTGACTTGATCGGCCGCAAAGGCGCGTATGCCTTCGGCGAGTTTATCCGTGGCCATGGCATCTTCATTGTGCGCCCAACGGAACGCCGCCTCGTCCAGTACTTCACGCTCGTCGCTGCTTGGCTGAGTCAGAACCTCGGAAGGCTTCAACTCGCCTTCCTCCTCGGCCAGCTGTTGCAACAGTGCCGGGCTGATGGTCAGTCGGTCGCAGCCGCTCAGAGCTTCAATCTGCCCAATATTACGGAAACTCGCACCCATCACCACGGTGCTGTATTGGTGCTGTTTGTAGTAGCGATAGATGCGTGCCACCGATTGCACGCCGGGATCTTCCTGACCCTGAAAATCCCGCCCGTCACGCTGTTTGTACCAGTCGTAGATACGACCGACGAAGGGCGATATCAGAAACACCCCTGCATCTGCACAAGCCTGAGCCTGGGCGAAGGAGAAAAGCAGGGTGAGGTTGCATTGAATACCCTGTTTTTCCAGCTCGGCCGCGGCCTGAATGCCTTCCCAGGTGGAAGCGATCTTGATCAGCACCCGATCTCGGGTGACCCCCGCTTCCTCGTAACGCTCTATCAGTCGATGCGCCTTGTCCAGCGTCGCCTGGCGATCAAAAGACAAGCGTGCATCTACCTCAGTGGAAATGCGTCCGGGAATCAGCTTGATGATTTCACTGCCGACGCCGACGGCGAAATGATCGCAGGCATCGGCAATTGGGTTGAAACCGGACGCTGACACGCTCAGGGCGCGGTCCAGAAGCTGGTGATACTCCTCCTGCTGCGCGGCTTTAAGCAGCAGGGAAGGGTTGGTAGTGGCGTCTACCGGCTGCAGGCTGCGAATCGCCTGTATGTCACCGGTATCGGCGACAATCAGTGTGTGCTGTTTGAGGCTGTCTAATTTGCTGGTCATGATCGGGAGCCCGTTAAAGAAGTTACCCCGACCTTACCTTATGCTCGCTGCGCGGAGCAATGCTGCCTGCTGGCGTTCGCTCATATCAGTCAGCAACTGATCGTAGAGCGCTAAAGGATCCGAGGTTTGATGTATGGCACTGCTCAATTGGCGCCTGAAATGCCGCGCGCCGGGCAATCCCTGGAATAACCCGAGCATATGCCGAGTAACATGATTCATGACTCCGCCGCGAGCCATATGCCGGGCAATGTATGGACGCATGGCGGCCATTACCTCAAGCCTGTCGGGAGCAGCATGAGCATCACCGTAGAAGCGCTGATCGACCTCGGCGAGCAGGTAGGGGTTGTGATAAGCCTCGCGGCCGACCATGACGCCATCCAGCGTCTTCAACTGCTCGGACATCACTTCAAGGTCTGTCAGCCCGCCATTGATGATGATTTCCAGCTGGGGAAAGTCGCGCTTGAGCTGCTGCACCACCTCATACCGTAGCGGCGGGATATCACGGTTTTCCTTCGGCGACAGGCCTTCGAGAATAGCAATGCGGGCATGCACGATGAATGTATCGCAGCCTGCCTCCTGTACCTGGCCGACGAAATCGCACAGCTGCGCATAGCTGTCGTGGCCGTTGATACCGATGCGATGCTTGACCGTTACGGGCACACTGCAAGCCTGGTGCATCGCCCGTACGCCCTCGGCGACCAGCCCCGGATGGGCCATTAGACAGGCACCAATCATGTTGTTCTGCACCCGGTCGCTGGGGCAGCCGACATTCAGATTGACCTCCGCAAAGCCGGCTTCTTCAGCCAACGCAGCGCAAGTCGCCAACTCCGCAGGATTACTGCCGCCCAGTTGCAACGCCAGCGGCTGCTCCTCTGCGTTATAACCGAGAAAACGCGAACGCTCGCCATGAATTACTGCGCCGGTGGTGACCATTTCGGTATAGAGCAGAGCGCGGCGGCTGATCAGACGGGCGAAATAGCGGTAATGTCTATCACTCCAGTCCATCATCGGCGCAACGCAGAAACGCCGGCTCGGGCCGGGGCGGGTCAGGGAGGGAGTTGATGGTGAATCTGTATGCATCTTTATTGCCTGTTTGGTGCCTGGGCTTCAGCGTGCCAAGAAGTGCCACTCGGTTACCGCCCAGGTGAGAGACCTGGTGATGTCGTATTAGAGCCTGGTAAGCCCGACGTAGGGCGGACATAACCGCCCGCCTGGCGCACATGGTTGAAACTGGAGTATCGGGGTTCAGAAGGCGTAGTTTATCAGGAAAGCTGCAGCCAGGCAGGTGGGTCAGGCAATCACGCCTCGGCTCGGTTGATCAGGCTTGCTCTGGTTTTTGCAAGCCCCTCTAGAACGGCTGTTTCGGAGAAATGCCATTTATTTGTCGGCATGAAAAAAATGGTGATATTTTTGACGCGATCCTTGGTAGTATGCGATGTCTTTTTAATATCACCCGCACTCATCACAAGGACGAACAGAAGCGACATGGACCAGAAAAAACATGGATGGATCTGGGCTTACAGTAAAGCGCGCAGCTACCATCTCTCATCGCTGCATGCTGGCTATCGCGCCACGCGTTTTTTTCTGACCGGAGATACCGGGGCCTTTTCAAGTCATGGTGGCTGGAGACGCTCGCGTATCACCCGCCATTAATCCATGGACCCCGAGCGTATTTTCAGCTTTGTGAAGTTCGCTTCTAGCGTCGCAATAGACGTTTGAAAAGCCCTGGCGCGGGTGCACTGAACGCCTGCAACAGGCCCCGCGCATCAATCCGCCTTGCTTCCTTGTCAAACGCCAGCGCCTGACGTAGCGCAGGCCAGCAGTGGGCAGGGAGGTTGGCTGGCTTCTGCAGACTTTTATCCTGTTCCATGGTTTTAGCCTGTTTGGCCGTCAGCCGGCTATAGGGATGCAGACCGCTGCTCAGTTCATACAGCACGCAAGCTAGCCCGTAGATATCGGAGGTGCTGGTCAGGCCTTCACCATTGAGTAATTCCAGCGCGGCATAACGCGGAGTCCAGGCGGCAATACGTTTGCGGCTGAGTTTTGGCAGGCCATTGAGCAACCCCTGAACCGGTTGGCCGAGGCCAAAATCAAACAACCTTAGACCGTCCTTGGCGAGCATGACATTGCTCGGCTTGAGGTCGCCGTGCAGCACGCCGCGATCATGGGCACAGGCCAGTGCCTCAAGCAGCGGCAGGGCAATGCCGCGGAAGTCGTCCCAGGGCAGACCATCGGGATGGCTTTCAAGCAGCTGGTCCAGGGTCGGTCCCTTCAAGGGTTCCATGGTAATAAACGCGCGCTGGCTTTGCGGATCGACATCGAATGCAAACAGGCGGATCACGTTGCTGTGACGCAGACGGCTGGTCAAGGCGAACTCGGTATACAGCAGCGCATTGGCATCGGGGTACTCAGCGAACTCCTCGTTCAAGGTCTTGATCGCGACATAGGGGTCGGGATCGCCATACTGCTCGCGTAGCAGATCTCTGGCCCGGTACACCGCGCCCATGCCGCCGACTCCCAGCAGGCGCTCGATCTTGTAACGTTTGCAGAGAATCTCGGGTAGCTCGGTGGCAGCGCTGGTCTGCGTACAGACCAGCGCTGCTGACACCGCCTCTGGACCTTCTGTCGAGCGATCGAGAGACGATGAGGATGGCTGGACGGACGAGGAGATCATCATTGGCTCCGACGAATTCATGGGCGCACCACAACGGCGCTGATATTGTCTCGGGCCGGGCCCTCGAGTGCTTCCTTGAACAGGCGCTGCACAGCGTGTTCGGTGCTGTCTAACGCCAGGGCGTCCCCAATCGCCGTGCGGCTCAGATCCTGATAGAGCCCGTCGCTGCATAACAGCAGGGTGTCGCCCGGGTACACGGTGAAATCCACCACGTCGAGCATCAGCTCATCGTTGGCGCCCACCGCACGGGTTAATGCTCTGGCGGACGGGTGGCTGGCCGCTTCTTCTTCACTCATTTGCTGCTCCTCCATAAGCTCTTGCATCAGGCAATGATCGCGAGACAATTGAAACAGCCGGCCACTGCGCCACAGATAGCAACGGCTGTCTCCGGCCCAGACACAAATGGCCCGCTCGCCTTCGGCCAGCAGCATGACCACGGTGCTGCCCATGATGCTGTCCGGACGGTCGGCGGTGACGGTGATGTCATGGCCCAGCAAGCGATTAACCCGATAAAGGCAATCACGCACGCCTAGCAGGCGTTCATCCAGACTGAGCTGATCCGGCAGTTCCAGCATCTCTTCGATGATCAGGCGGCTGGCCAAAGCGCCGTTCTGGTGACCGCCCATCCCGTCGGCGACCACCCACAGACCGCGCTCGGGCAAGTCCAGCACCGCATCCTCATTGCGTTTGCGTACTTTGCCCTTGTCGGTTCTGGCTGTGCTTTGCCAGAGCATGTCGACCTCCAGCATCAGAGTCGAGCCGGCAGGCTGAAGCCGCGCAGCAGACTGAGGTCGAAAGGGTTGGGTGAGCGTTGACTATGCAGCAGATATTGAGCGCGCATGCCGTCAAGGTTAGCTCGCAGCATCAGCACGTCACGATCACTGTGGTGCTCTACGTCCATCAGATCTAGTAGCCGGAATAGCGACCAGGGCCCGGTATTCTGCTCAATGCCCACGCGTCGCCCGCCGAGGTCCTCGACCATCAGGCTGGTACGTCCTTCGCTGTTCGCCGCTGGCCACCGAAACGCCGTTTGTACGATAGGACCATGGCGATACTCCATGCTCTGACCGCCAAAGCGGAAGCTGGCGCGACCCAGGCTGGAGTCCAGCGAATGCGGCTCCAGTTTGAACAGAATCTGCGGCTCGTCCGGGTTTTCGGCGAAGAAGCTGCGGCGAATGGTTTGCAGGGTGGTCATCTGTTTCAGGAACTCGCGCGACACCGGCAGGCTGCGGCCGTCTACCCGGCGCAACTGGAATGCGCCACTGTTGTCGCTGACGAAGCCGGCGAGGTAGCGCTCGAAGAAACTGTCTGCGGTGCCCTCGGTTTTGAAGAACTCGCGGAAGTCCGCCAGCGCAACATCGCTTTCGCTATTGGCTGCAAACGGGTAGCGCTTGCCTACGGAGTCGGTGTAAGCGCTGTAGAGCTCACTGCGATAGCGTTGATTGAGGTACTGATACGCGTCATTGAGTACCAGCATCCAGCTGTCGGCCGCCAGTGCCTTGAGCCACTCGGCCATGGGCGCAGGAAGGCTGTCCGCGCTACTGCGTAGCTGGTTGATCGCATCATTGCGCCCCTGCATGCGCGAGCGCGCCATATCGAAGGCTGCCTGGCCCGGCACACTGGCGTTGGCCAGACCGCTGAGCTGTAACTTCAGCGCATCCAGCGCCTGAAGCGCACTGGTCATCTCCGGACCCGGACCGCCTTGTTCGTCCAACAGACGGTGCAGCGACTCGAACTGACGTGCCAGATTCTTCCGCGCGGTGGCTGGCAGGCTCTGGGCCACCGCGGCCTGACCCTGCTCGACCGCTGCGGCTGCAAGACGCCCGGTACGGCCGACATGTACTCCGGCTTTCTGCGCGGTCGCGGTGAGATCCTTCGCGGACACATCCGTGTCCAGCATGCCGCCCAGCAGCGTATTGTCGCGCACCTCTGTGAGCAACAGCATCAATGGCGAGTTGGCTGCCGTCAGACCGTTAAGCTGCGAGGCGCCAAGGGCGGCGCTGGCAAGAGGCTCAAGGTGCAGCAGGGCGAGCGCTTCGTTCCAGTGACTGGCGTAGTCCTGAAAGTACATCTGTTCCATCTCGACCATCAGACGGCCAAGATCACTGGCACTGAGGCGCTCACTGTCGCCAAGCACCCAGTTATCCTGCAAGATTTCGCGAACCAGTTCGCCGCCCTCGGCCATGAAGGTTTGTTCGTAGCCGTCGCGGGTGAAAAAACCGGGAATGCTGTTGTCATTACTGCTCAGCAGTCGTGCATGCGGTCCCAGGCGTTGACCCAAACGATACTCAGGCAGACTCGCCGCCTGATCTCGTAGCATCCGATACACCACCGTCGCCAGAGACTCGCTACGCAGTTCCTGGCGGGCGTCCGCTACCAGTTGGTCATTTAACATGTAAGGGGTAAAGGGCTGATTGAGCAGGCGGGCAAAATGCGTGTTCAAGCCGTTCTGTGTTTCGGTGTCGCCGCGGTAGAGAAACGACCACTCGGTGGCCATCCAATCCTGTAGATAAGGAATTTCTCGACGCTCTTCCAGGTTCAGCATCAGATAAGCGCGCAGGCTGCCGAGCAAACTTTCACGATCGGTCAGGCTGGTGCGGATCTGACTTTCCAGTTGCTCGCCAACGCGCGGTAACAACAGGTTTTCCAACTCGTGTCGATACGCCCGCTGGACTACTGGATCTACCTGGTTACCTTGAAACAAGCCGCCGCGTTGCAAGGTGCCGGCTTGGTCCTGTGGCGGGAATACGCGGGTAGCGGCGTAGCTGCTGTCCAATGCGGCGAGCACTTCAGCAGCGTCGTCGTGGAGCCGGATCTGTTGTTTGTCTTCGGTCAGCGCCTGAGCCACTTCGCGCAGGTGCTCCAGCCGCTCGTGATTGTTGGAGAAGCTACTGCCCCAGACAATGCCGAATACCAGCAGACATCCAAGGGCTGCGGTGTACATCAGCCTTTGGCGCCAGTTGATGCGTTTGACCTCGCGCTCGTCCAATCCGGCCAGATCGGCTTCGGGGAAAATGACCCGGCTCAGCAGGTTCTTGATGAAGCGCCCGTGGCTGGCATGGAAGGTCGGCAAGCCGGCTCGGCTGTTCTGACTTAGCGAATGCTGATGCGCCGAGTCCACTACCTGGGGCGCACTGGTCAGGTAAAACCCGCGCAATTGACTGGCCCGCTGATAACGGTTGCCGGAAAAAGCCAGTTCGATAAACAACCCCAGGTGTTCTTCGATCTGACCGAGCTTCAGTGGGAAGTCGAGAATGCGGCCACGGCGCTGGTTGTCGCGCTCCTGATGCATGCGCATGACTACCTGACTGTTGAGCCGCTGCATCAAGGATTCGAACTCGCCGCGCACCACCTGGATGTCAGTACCATCCTGGTTCTTGCGGAAGCTGACACCCAGTACCTGATCGCTTTCCTCGCGCGACAGCTGATCGAAGAACTCATTGAAACCGCTGATGCCATCGGCCTTGCTGATGACCAGATAAACAGGCACATCGGCGCCCAGACGCTGATTGATTTCCTGCAGGCGCAGACGGGTCTGGCGCGCCAGACTTTCCAGTTCCAGTTCGCTGCCACGCAGCAATAGCTCGGCCGGGACGTTGATCAGAACCCCATTCAACGAGCGCGGACGGCGACTGCGCAACAACCCCAGCAGACTGAACCAACCGGCTGCATCCACTTCGGGATCCGGTTGGCTCAGGTAGCGCCCGGCGGTGTCGATGATCACTGCATGCTCGGCGAAATACCAGTCGGCGTAGCGGGTGCTGCTGACGTCGCGGGTCAGGCGCTGCTTGTCGCCCTTGTTCAGCGGGAACTCCAGACCGGAGAAATCCACCAGGCTGGTCTTGCCGCTACCGGTCGGACCAAGCACCAGGTACCACGGCAGTTCGCGCCGCCAACGCTCGCTGCGGCCGCTGTACAGGCTGGAGCGGCGCATGGTGCGCATCGCATCCTTGAAACGGCCGGTCAACTGCAAATGCTCTTCGACGATCAGTTCCTGGCGCTGCTGACGCACCAGATAATCCTCATCTTCGGCATTGGCTTTTTTCTCCACGCCCGCCCGCCAGCTGACATAGACCATGCACAGGCCCCAGATCAGAAACATCAGGCTGATGGTCAGCAAGCGGCTGCTGGCTGATGCCCAGAAACGTTTGTCGCTGATCGCCAGCAACGGGCCGACAAACCAGACCAGCAGGGCTAGCGCAAATACCAGGCACAGGCTCCATACCCAGCTTTTCCGGAAGAACTTTCCGGCTTTGAGGAAAAAGGACTTCATATCAGTTCATCCCTGAAGAGTCGTTTGGTTCATTGATTGCGGTGACAGCCGACGGCGGTTCCATAGTCGTATTCTGGGTCTGGGCAAACGGTTTTAATGCAGCGTCGCGCTGCTCGGTGAGCATCCAGTTGAAAACCCCGAAAATGACGCCCAGACAGATCAGCGTGAACAGGGTGACCAGCCACAACGGCACGATACGGATCAGGCGCCGGCGATTTTCCGTGAGCCCCTGCCAGTGCGGCGAAATATCCCTGGGCACGTCGCCGCGCAGCTGGCGGATCTGGCGGTACAGGCTGTCGCGCAGCGCTTCCAGTTCCAGCGTGCCGCGCGGCAGCACCCGGTATTTGCCCTCGAAGCCGAGCGACATGCAGATGTACATGAGCTCCAGCATCGGCAGATGCTTGACCGGGTCGCGTGACAGGCGCTCAAGCAACTGGAAGAACTTCTCACCGCCGAAGGTTTCGTTGTGGAAGCTGCTCAGCAGGCTCATCTGTGACCATTCACTTTCGTTACCCCAAGGCGTGGTCACCACAGCCTCGTCTAGCGCGGTGCAGAGCACATAACGCGCGGCCATTACCTGGCTGCTTTCGGCGCCGTCCTGCAGGGCTCGGTGTTCGAAGCGTTTAATCTCTGAAGAGAGGCGGTCCTTGAGGGCGAACAGGTCCTCGCGCTCATAGCTCTGCTGCAGGCGTACCATTTCCGAGAGCAATGCCGAGGCCACGGCGACCAGCGGGTTGATGCCCAGATTGAGTGTCTCCGCCGGTCGCAGCCGTGCGGCATACACCATGCGCTCTTCGAGCTTGTCGAATTTTTGCGGTACCACAGAGTCGGTCAGCGGGCTTTGCGCCGCCGAGGTGCCCTGGCGGTTGACGATGACCGTATGATCATCCTGGTGGTAATCCATTTCCCTGATCATGGCGGTCAGCTCCTGATAGCCCAGAATTTCAGCTCAAGCCCGGTGAACTCACCGGACACATGGAAGGCAAAGCCACCGGAGCGCTCCAGTTGCGAGAGCTCTTCGGAGCTAAGCTCCAGCGCAAAATAGGTCTTGCCGGAATGGAACGGGATTTGCCGTGGCGCGACCGGTAGCGGCTTGACCTTGATGCCCGGCAAATGCAGATTGACCAGTTGGCGGATGCGTTCGACCGGGCCGATTTTCAGATGCGACGGCAGGCGTTTACGCAGCTCTTCCGAGTCGCAATCGGCGCTGGCGGCGAGTACGAAGGAGGCGCTGCCGAGCAGTGTGTGGTCCTGCAGCGGCGATACCTGGATGCCGTACTGGCGTTGCTGCAACACCAGTTCGACCGCGTGCTGTTCGAGCACCATTGAGAGTACCTGGCGTATCGCATCCATCAGCTTGCGAAAGCTCTGACCCAGATCGTTGTGTTGATAGCGGCTATCCAGACGTGGGCGCTTGGTCTCGCTGGCAAAGGTCGAAAGCTCGCCGAGCAGCCCCAGCAACTCGCGGTACATCTGTTCGGGATGTACCTGCTCTATGCCCTGGTAATGCCGCAGCACCGGCTCGTGCCGGTTGATTAACTGCAGCATCATGAAGTCACCAACCTCGGCGCCGCCGACTTTGCCAGTAGCGCGAATGCGCTCGGCCAGAATGTCGCCGCGGTGCGTCAGCATGCTGATCACTTCCTTCATGCACGATTGCAGAAAGGGGCTGGCGTGAAAGTGCAGGTAGGCGGGCACAAAATCCGGATCCAGGCTGACCGCGCCGTCAGGGGTGGTATCGAGGATGTCGCAGATCTTCAGTTTCACATAGGCGTGATCGTTATGCTGCTCGCCGAGCAACAGACGAAAGTCCGGCAAGCCGCAGCTGACCTGACTGCTGCTGCTGTCCCCGGCATTGGAATCGGCAACCTGGCTGTCAAAGGCGGTATAGCGCGCCAGTACGTCACGCTGTTCGGGGCGTCGGGTTTCGACATGGTTGCCAGTAACCAGGGGCAGAGCCAGGTACACCGGACTATTGCTGGTATTGGCCGGTACATCCATTGCCAGCGCTTCGCGCTCATTACCCAATTCGAAGAAACTGCCATCGGGTAGCAGGCCGCTGGCCTGGCTGATGACCAGCTTGCCCATATTGAGGAACTGGGTATCAATCTCCAGGTTGAAAAAACCCCAGGCGTAATGGCTCATTCGCCGGGTACGGCTGGTCAGTTGGTGATCCAGGTAGCGGTCGTTCTGCTGGAAGTGTTGCGGGCGCAGCAGCATGCCTTCTTGCCAGACGACTTTTTGGCTCATCATGGCTTAGTCCTTGTCCTTGTCGTCGCTGTCCAGCTCCCGAATCCCTTCGGCATCCAGGCGCAGCTTGATCTGGTTCAGGCCTTTTTCTTCCAGCGGAATAATGAAACGCCAGTTGGTATCGGGCAGATTGCGATAAGCGGCGAGTACGGCTACGTAGCGGCTGCCTTCCTGGACCGCCAGTTTCAGCTCGCGTTTCTCGCCGGGGCGCAGCTCCAGCTCTTCGATGGCGATCAGGTCCGGGGACAGTGCTTCGCGCGGGCGCTGATAGAGGGTGAAAAAATCCGCATTTTCGAAAGCAACCGGATGCTTGAGTTCCATCAGGTGCAGGACGATGGGTGAAGGCCGATCGGTCAGGTCGGGATTGAGCTGGCTGCTGCCTTCCAGCGTCAGATCCAGTTTGGTCAGGTCGGAATAGGGCGACACCGTTGAACAGCCGGTTAACACAAACAGGCTGGTGGCCAGGGCCAGAAGAATAGCTTTATACATGGTGGTCATCCTTGATGATCGGTGTTGAGAGTGGCAATCAGGCGGATCTGCTCTTCATAGGCGACAACGAAATCACGCGCATATAGGCGCTGGCTCCAGTTGTCATCGCGTTGCAGCGCTTGATACAGGTGGGTGTAGGCGCGCCAACGGCTGCCTGCGGTGTTCATCAATGACTTGTTCTCGCGCTCGAAGCGCAGCGTCAGTTGCTCTGGCGACAGGTGCTCAAGAATGCTTTTTACCGCCGCTCGGCTGGCGGCAATCAGCGCTACCTGATGCGCCTGCAGATCCCGGAACGAACGATTGATGGCCTGCTCGGCGGGCATCTCGGTCGCGGCGGGACGCAACAGGCTGCCCATCGCCTGACGGCTTTCGCTGCTGAATTTCAGCGGATTGGTACTGACCTGTTCGACGCTGGTCACTGCCAGTTTCATCTCGGCTTTCAGCTCATTGCGGTTGCGCAGGCTCTGTTGCAGGCTCCCGACGCTTTGCTTGAGAAGGCGCGCGGCCTTGAGTGCCAGCGCCTGGCGCTGCGGTTCATCCAGACCTTCCAGACTGACGCCTAGCGCATCGCCGAAGCTCTGCCAGAACGGCTCAGGTTGGCCGGCAGGAGCGGCTGCCGGCTGGGGCGCAGGCGGTGCCGGGGCGGGGGCGGCGACCAATTCGGGCACCGTCAGATTCTCCATGTTGATGGGGGCGTAGTCGGGTGCTTGCGCGGGCTCGGCATGCGCGCTTTGGCTGAACATCGCCAGGTCGTCACCCGCGGCGTACATGGCTTCCTGTTGGTCCAGCGCGTTGAGCGGATCCAGGTCGAGGAAGGCATCGTCCGGGATGATGCTGCCGGCGTCCTGCGGGCGGCCCAGATCCTCGCTGAAGACGGCGGGGTCCTGCATGACGCGGGCGCGGATCTCGAAGTCGCCGAACGCGTAGAGGGTGCCATGTTCGATGCGCTGCGGTTGCCCCTTGGGCAGCGGCGTGTTGCCGGGTTTGAGCAGAATGCCGTTGCTGCTGGTATCGGTCAGAAAGAAGGCACCGTCCTCGAAGCTCACTTGCGCGTGCCGCCCGGACACTACGCGTTTGCGGTCGGGAATGACCCAGTCGCAATCCTCGGCGCGGCCGATAATGCCTCCCGCCTGGCGGAAGGTCTTGGTGACCGGCATGCCGCTGATAAACTGCTCAGAGCCGACCATATCCAGAATCAGTTCCATGATGCTGTTCTCCTTTGCGGCTACTCGCCGCGGTTTACCGACTGCGGGTCACCCAGGGGGCGGTAATCATCGTCGTTGAACTTGTGGTTGCCCGAGCAGGCGCTCAGGCTGACGGCCAACAGGAGCAGGGCGACGGGCCAGTAGCGACGTGTGTTCATGGGTACTTCCTCGTTTTCGGGCGGCTTGATGCCGGTACTGTTTAAAAAAGGGATGGAGGTTAAAAAATCGGGTTTGCGCGGTTTAGGCATTGTTCTTCCCTCTGCTGGCCTTGAGCTCTGCGGGGCAGATATTCAGCCGCTGCATGCGGTATAACAGCGTGCGGCGGGGTAGCCCGAGTTCGGTGGCGGCGCTGGTCTGATTGCCCTGATTCTTGCGCAGGCAGTCCACCAGCAGGTTGCGTTCCACTCGCTCCATGCGTTCGCGCAGGCTCAACTGACCTTCATTGTTCGGGGAGCCAGGCAGGTTGAAGTGCTCAGGCAGCAGCAGGTTGCCGTCGCACAACAGCAGGGCGCGGGCGATCAGGCCTTTGAGCTCGCGTACGTTGCCGGGAAACTCGTGACTGGCGAGCTGTTCCAGTGCGGCATCGGACCAGCGGCATTGTTCGCGTTGCAGGAATGAACACGCCGCTTCGACGAATTCGCGCGCGAGCAGCAGAATATCCTCGCCGCGTTCACGTAATGGCGGCAGGTGGATGGGGAAGTGCGTCAGACGATAGAACAGGTCTTCGCGAAACAGCCCGGCTTGCACTTGCTCCAGTAATTGATGGTGGGTCGCGGTGACCACGCGCACATCCACTTTGTGCGTTTCGTTGCTGCCAAGCGGGCGCAGCTCGCCTTCCTGCAGCACCCGCAGCAACTTGGCTTGCAGCAGCAGCGGCATATCGCCAATCTCGTCGAGAAACAGCGTGCCGCCATCTGCGGCATCGAACAGTCCCTTGTGATCGCGGTCAGCGCCACTGAAGGCACCTTTGCGGTAGCCGAACAGTTCGCTCTCAAGCAGATTTTCCGGCATTGCCGCGCAGTTCAAGGCGATAAAGGCTTTGCTGCGGCGCAGACCGAAATCATGGATGGCGCGGGCGACCAGTTCCTTGCCGGTGCCGGTCTCGCCAGTGATCAATACCGTAACCGGGTTGTGCAGCACTTTGCTGATCAGGCTGTAGACCTGCTTCATGCCGGCACTTTCGCCAATCAGACCGAAGTGCTCACGGCTTGGTGCAGAGATCTGGGTGGCCACGGCGGCCGGTTCCGCCAATTGACGTGGGCGACCAAGCAGTTGCATTTGCGCAACGGCGAAATTGCCCAGCATTAGCAGCGCCTCATCCATTTGCCCGAGTTCACCAGGAGTGCGGCTGGCGGTGACCAAGAGGCCGCGCACGTGCTGCTGTTCATCGGTCAACGGCAAGCACAGCAAACTACCCCAGGGTTGATCGCCGTCAGGCAGAAACGCAGTACTGTGCAGATCGGCATCCAGGTTGTTCATTAGCAGCGGACGGTTCTGGCACAAGCAGTATTGCAGCAGATGCATGTCGGAATAGTCGCTGGATACGCTGACACTCTCGGGCATCTGCAGTTGCCCCTGGTACCACTGGGCGCAGAGCGAAAGACGCGTCTGGGTGACGTCCAGCAGGTACA
Source organism: Halopseudomonas laoshanensis (assembly GCF_008365385.1). GTDB lineage: Bacteria > Pseudomonadota > Gammaproteobacteria > Pseudomonadales > Pseudomonadaceae > Halopseudomonas > Halopseudomonas laoshanensis. Next base: position 757,413 of record NZ_QOVF01000001.1, read on the forward strand.
GTTGGCTCAGAGTGCAGTCGCTGAGTTGTGCGCAGGCTTCCACCAGAGCGCTGGATAACGCGCTCGGAGTACGCAGCACTGACAAGGCGGCGAAGCGTTCCAGCATTGATTCGGCGAACTGCAAGGGTCGCGGTATCTGGGCAAACATCTGTGCGGTCGGGACGTCAGTCGAATTCACAGGTCACTGCTCCTTCGCTGTCGAGCGTGGCATGTGCGCGGTGCACTGCTTCGCCGCTGGCCATGGCTTCCAACAGGCGATCAACTGCCAGCGGTTGCAGTTGCTGGTCTATCAGCCGGTCGATCAGCCGGGCACCGCTGTCGCTGCGGGCGCACCGCGCAGCGAAATGATCAACCAATGCCGGGCAATGCGTGAAAGTCAGGTCACGACGCTGCAGGCGTTCTCCGAAACGCGCCAACTTCATGTTGATCAGTTGCTGCAGTACTTCACCTGCAATCGGGTAGTAGGGCACCACTTGCATGCGGGCCAGTAGCGCGGGTTTGAAATGCTGACTCAGGCTCGGGCGGATCGCCTCTTCCAACTGCTCCGGGTCCGGCCGTTGCGCGTCCTGGCAAAGGTGAACTATCTGTTCGCTGGCCAGGTTCGAGGTCATCAGGATCAGCGTATTGCGGAAGTTGATTTCCCGGCCTTCGCCGTCATTGGCTACACCCTTGTCGAATATCTGATAAAAAATATTCATCACATCAGGGTCGGCTTTCTCTACTTCATCGAGCAGTATTACCGAGTAAGGCTTCTGCCTGACGGCTTCGGTAAGCATGCCGCCCTCGCCGTAGCCGACGTATCCGGGTGGCGCGCCGATCAGCCGCGATACCGTGTGCTTCTCCTGAAATTCGGACATGTTGATGGTGGTCAGAAAGCGCTCACCGCCATACAGCAGGTCAGCCAGCGACAGGGCGGTTTCGGTTTTGCCGACGCCACTGGGGCCGACCAGCAGGAATACGCCGACTGGCGCGTCAGCTCGGTTCAAGCCGGCGGCGCTGGCGCGCATCGCCCGATCCAGCGCTGCAACTGCCTGCTCCTGGCCACGCACGCGCTGACGCAGGTTATCGGCAAAGTGGCTGACACTGGCGTTGTGCTCCCGGGCCAGTTGCGACAAGGGCACTCCGGTCCAGTGACTGATCACTTCGGCGATCAGCCGGGGGCAGACCTCGTGACTGACCAGGCGCTCTTGCGTTTGCGCCTGCGCCAGCTCGGTTTGAGTCTCGCGCAAGCTAGCTTCCAGCGCTGTAAGATCTTCTCCGTGTGAACTGTCATCAGCGCGCGCGGCAGCGCATTGCTGACGTAGCTCCAGCAAACTCTCGGCGAGTGCTTTTTGTGTCAACCAGCGAGCTTCCATCGCAGTAATGCTGGCATGGTCTTCGTCGAGCGTACTTTGCAGCCCGGCAAGTTCATCAGCATTAATGGCCAGCCCCGCCTGATGGTCGCGGGTGCCTGCCAGCAGTTGGCGTTGATTTTCTGCAATCCGAGTGCGCAACCTTTCCAGCGCGTCTGGGGCGGCTGCGAGGCTGATCCGCACTCTGGCGCAGGCGGTGTCCAGCACATCAACAGCCTTGTCCGGCAACTGCCGGCCTGCCAGATAACGGGCGGATAGTTCGGCGGCGGCCACCACTGCGTCATCGCGCAGGTAGATGCCATGGCTTTTTTCATACACCGGCGCCAGGCCACGCAGGATGGTGACCGCTTCGCTGATGCTGGGTTCGTGCAACTGCACCGGCTGAAAACGTCGGGCCAGGGCCGGGTCTTTCTCAAAATACTGTTTGTATTCGCTCCAGGTAGTAGCGGCGATGGTGCGCAGCTCGCCGCGCGCGAGTGCCGGTTTGAGCAGGTTGGCCGCGTCGCCACTGCCGGCCTGACCGCCGGCACCGATCAGGGTATGGGCCTCATCGACAAACAGAATGATCGGCGTGACCGAGGCTTTGACCTCATCGATCACACCCTGAAGGCGTTTTTCGAATTCGCCCTTGATGCTGGCGCCGGCCTGGAGCAGGCCGAGATCCAGGCAGTGCAGCTCCACCCCTTGCAGCGCAGCGGGCACTTCGCCTTGTACTATGCGTAATGCCAGGCCTTCTACCACGGCGGTCTTGCCGACCCCGGCTTCACCGACGACGATGGGATTGTTCTTGCGCCGGCGGGCGAGGATGTCGATCATCTGCCGAATCGCTGCATCGCGACACAGCACAGGGTCCAAGCGACCGTCGCGTGCCTGCTGGGTAAAGTTGTGGGTGAAGCGGCTTAGCGCGGAATCCGCACCTTTGGACGGTTGCGGCACGGCTTTTGTGGCTTGCTGGGCCAGCGCGTAATCACGCAAGCGTTCAGCATTCAGCTTGCTCAGCAGTGGCTGCAACTGGCTGCCGGCGTAACGCAGCGGGTTACGCAGTAGCGCCAGTACCAGTGCGGCCTGATCAACCTGACTCTGGCCCAGCTCGAGACTGGCTACTAAGAGCGCATCCTGAAGCCATTGCACCAGCTCCAGTGAAAAGGCCGGGTTGCGCGAGGCGCTGTCTTCAGTGCAGGGTTGCAGGATCCGGGCAAATTCACCGGCATCCAGTTGCGCATCCTGCAGCGCGCGGTGCAGCACGCTGTCATTGCGCTCCAGGAGCCCGAGAAGCAAGTCCTCGACCAACACTTTGCTGCCACGCCGCACCACACAGCGCTCGGCGGCGGCTTCCAGGTCCTGCCGGCTTCGGGCATCCAGCGCCTGTACCAGTTGTTGTAAATCTACATCGATCATGAGGTTATCAATCCTTTAATAAGCTTTGCTGCTGAGCGTTACCGCGGGGTCCGCACAGGCGCCCAAGGCATCGGAGCCTAGCCAACTGGTCCAGCCCAACAGGCAGGGGCTGTCGGCTTGCAGGCGCGGTTCGCGAACGGCGTTTTTGCACAACTGCAGGCGGATGTCGTAATCCAGCGGATCACGTAGTGCGAAACGCACCAGCGCGCAGAGCCCGCGAAATTCGGTGCCGGTCGGTAGAAATTCATGAAAGCGCTCCCAATCCAGCTGTTGGATATGGATGCGAAATTTGCCGCTGCGGTCGCGCACCTGGTCACCCAGGACCAGACTCTCGCCGAGCGCACTGTTGGCCAGACCAAGACGGTTGTGCTGTTCGGGCTGAACCTCGACCTGGCGCTCCATGCATTGTTCGATATGCAGCGCCTGATGTCGGAAGTAGTAGCGCAGCACGGATTCGATAACTGCAGCGGATTGCACGCGCAGGCTGAGCAATCCGAGATAGGGCAGTAGACGCTTCCAGTTCAGCTCTGAATTAGAGCGGATCGACTCGCCACCGAGCCCGATAAGCGAGAACAGTTGGGAAGAGAAGGGGTCCAGAGCGCCGCTGGAGAAGCGTGAGTAATAACGATACTTTTGCCAGATCGGCAGCAGCAATCGTTGCAGGCGATTATTGAACAGGTCGAGAAATTCGCGGGTCGGATTGCCCTCGGCGGTATCGCCTAATGCCTGTTCAGCGTAAAACGCCGGCAGGGGCGATCCAGCGCCAAATAGACTGATCAGATTGAGTCGCAGCCGTGCACGGGTTTCGCCGTTCTCACGGAAAAACTCCACCCGTTCTATATCGCTGCCGGGGAAGCCCATACTCGGATTTGCCTGGAACTCGATCAGGTTGTAGAGCGCGTCTTCGTTGTGCTCGGGATACTCGTTGCGCAGCCGCTCCATTACCTGCAGCACACCCTGAAACAGGCTGTACTCGCGGATATTGCGACTCAGCAGGTTCAGAGCAGGGGCTGTTGCCCCATGCGTGGTGTCCATTGGTAAATCTCTCCTTTGCTGCTGCGCACGATCAGCTCGTGATAGGAATTGAGGCTGGCGTACAGCGCGAAAAATTCGTTCAGAATGGAGGCGAACACGAACAGATCGCCTTCACCCAGATAGCCGTCAGTGTCCATCTCCAGTTGGGTGCGCACGCCGCGTATGGGTAGGCCGCGATAGAGCCTGTCGACGCTGCTGTGGCTGATGTTCTTCAGACCGTTGAGCAGGCGCTGGCTGACCTTGGCGGCGTGCTGGTCGTAATGGCGTGGCAGGTCGTAGGTTTCAAGAATCACCTTGAGCGCCTCGACGTTGGCCAACGACAGGTAGTTCAGTGACATATTGCTGATCAGCTTCCAGAGAAAATCCTGCTGCAGCGGCGGTGCATAGCTCGCTGTTACCGCGCTGATGTTGCGAAATCGCAGAAATTCCGGGGTGCCCTCGCTGGAGCGGCAGATTGCGCCGAGTGGCAGCTGTAATGGCAGGTTCTGGTTGGTGCAGGTCAGCTCCACCGACAGCGTCTCGTGCTGCTCGAAGCTGCGCATGCCGAAACTCAGGTAGGTGTCCATGCCGTCATCGAGCAACGAGGGGTTCTGCCGTAGGCTGTAATAGGGGCGCGCCTCGGGAAAGTCGAAGCTGGCGTCATGCTCGAATGACTCGAAGGGTACGTATTCCTCGTAGCCCATGCCGCCGGGCTTCCAGCCGGTCACCCGGTCGACGGAGAACACGCCGCAATGTGCACTTTCATATTCGGCCGGGCGCAGCATGTATCTGTCCTGGCGACCGTCGAGACGAATGGGCGTGGCATCATGGGCGAACAAGTTGACTATGGGTGTGCAATACAGACGAATATTGTCCAGCGTCGGCTTGATCCGCTGCGAGCCCGAGCGATTGAGTTCTATACGCAATTCAAAGCCGCCGGTGCGCTTAAGCAGATCCTCGGAAAAGCCTTGAATGGCTTTCAGCCCGCCGATGTCGACGAACAGGAATTTCTCCTGAAACGCGAAGTACTCCTGTAAGTAGCGGTAGCCGCGAAAGGTATTGACCGGGTAGGGCACCAACGCTTCATCTTCGGCAAAACCGGCCGGCTTGATCAGGCTGCGATCAAGTTTCAGGCCCGGCACAGGGCGGTCAAAGCTGTCTTTCAAGGGTTTGCCGGCGCTGTCCAGCAGCACCAGCTGGATATCCTCGGTGTGCCGCAGCAGGCTGAGATATAACGTCTGGCTGATATAACGTTCACCGGCCAGGTGCAGGCGCAGGTTATCCAGTTGAACATCGGCGAGCTTGCCGCCATTCACACCCAGCCGCAGGCTCAGCAGTGCGCCGTCACCCTTGACCGAATAGTCCACGGCGCGCATCGCCAGGGCGGTCAGCTCGGTATTGGCGGTGGTCCTGAAACGGCAGGCTACGCCCTTGATCGGATTGGATTCCACTGGCGTATCGCGGGGTACGATCACTGCTGCGCCGGGTGCCGACATGGGCTCGAACTGCAACATACTGAAAGCCGGCAGCGGGCGCATATAGTTGGGCCAGAGCAGGTACATCAACGAGTGCGTCAGCTCCGGCAGCTCGTCATCGAGCTTTTGCCGGAGGCGCCCGGTAAGAAAGGCGAAGCCTTCCAGCAGACGCTCGACGTCAGGATCACGGCCGCTCTGGCCCAAAAACGGGGCGAGCGCCGGGCTGCGTTCGGCAAAGCGCTTGCCGAGCTGACGCAATGCGGTCAACTCACCTTGATAGTAATGATTGAATGACATTCAGCCAGTCTCTGGTATTCGCGGTGTTCGAAAATTCTTTGGTGGCAAATCGGTGCCGCGCGACACGCGGCACTGCCTGCTTCTACTGAACCTGCACCTGACCACTGCCGTTAAGCCGTGCGGTAAAGCTGACCGGGCGGCGTTGGCCGTCCAGATCAACCATGCCTTCGAGCGCAAACGCGAGGTTCAGAGGGTCTTGCTCACGGGGCAGGGCAACCACCCTGACCTGAGAAAGACGCGGTTCGTAGGCTTCGATAAAGCTTTCGATGGCGACGCGTGCCTGTTGCAGCGAATCGTGCAGCGACAGGCGCATGTCATTGAGGTCGGGCAGCCCATAATCCGGCAGTGCCTGAACACTGCCGGCGCGAGTGCTGAGCATCTTCGCCAGGTGCGCAGCAATTGAAGCGACTACCGCCTGGTCGACACTCAGGCTACTGCGTTTCGCGGAGTCGCCGGCCAGGCGCTCGAACAGGCTGCCGTAACCCATGGGTTATTCCTTTTCCATCTTGCCGACCAGCGACAGGGTGAAATCCGCGCCCATGTACTTGAAGTGCGGGCGCACACTCAGACCGACCCGATACATGCCTGGCTGACCTTCGATATCGCTGACGGTGATCTGCGCTGCACGCAGCGGGCGACGACCACGCACTTCGGCATTGGGGTTGTCCTGATCGGCCACGTACTGGCGGATCCACTTGTTCAGTTCCAGCTCCAAATCGGTGCGCTCCTTCCAGGAGCCGATCTGTTCACGCTGCAACACCTTCAGGTAATGAGCCAGACGGTTGACGATGAACAGGTAAGGCAGTTGCGTGCCCAGGCGGTAGTTCAACTCGGCTGCCTTGCCTTCTTCACTGTTGCCGAAGAACTTGGCTTTCTGCGTGGAGTTGGCGGAGAAGAACGCCGCGTTGTCGCTGCCCTTGCGCATGGTCAGGGCGATAAAACCCTCGTCGGCCAGTTCATACTCGCGGCGATCGGAGACCAGCACCTCGGTCGGAATCTTGGTCTCAATTTCGCCCATGCTTTCAAAATGATGCAGGGGCAGATCTTCCACCGCGCCACCGCTTTGCGGGCCGATGATGTTCGGGCACCAGCGAAACTTGGCGAAGCTTTCGGTCAGTCGAGTAGCGAAGGTGAACGCCGTGTTACCCCACAAATAGTCTTCGTGGTTGTTCGAAACGTTTTCCTTGTAGACGAAGCTCTTGACCGGGTTGTCTTCCGGGTCATAGGGGTTGCGCAGCAGGAAGCGCGGTAGGGTCAGACCCACGTAGCGTGCGTCTTCCTTCTCGCGGAAGGCCTGCCACTTGGCAAACTGCGGGCCCTCGAAGTGATCTTTAAGATCCTTGATATCCGGCAGGCCGGTAAAGCTCTCCAGACCGAAGAATTTCGGGCCGGCAGCGGCGATAAAGGGCGCGTGTGACATGCTTGCAACGCTGGCCACATGCTGCAGGGTTTTCATGTCCTGAGAGCTGGGGTCGAAGTAGTAGTTGGCAATCAGTGCGCCGACCGGCTGACCACCGAATTGGCCGTACTCTGCAGTGTAAACATGCTTGTAGAGTCCCGATTGCACGATTTCCGGGCTGTCTTCAAAGTCTTCGAGCAGGTCCTGTTTGGACGCGTTGATGACTTCCAGCTTGATGTTTTCGCGGAAATTGGTCCGATCGACCAGTACCTGCAAACCGCGCCAGGACGATTCCAGCGCCTGAAAGCTTGGCTCGTGAAGGATTTCGTCCATCTGCCGGCTCAGTTTGGCGTCGATCTCGGCAAGCATGCGATCGACCATGGCCTTTTTCACCGGCTCCTTGTCATTCTGCGGTTTCAGCAACTCCTCGATAAACGCGGACACGCCGCGTTTGGCGATGCCATACGCCTCGTCGTCCGGGGTCAGACGGGTTTCAGCGATGATGCTGTCGAGAATGCTGACTTCTCCGGCCTTTTGGCCGCTTTCTGCTGCTGCACGGGTACTCATGAATAAGCGTCCTTGTTTGGGGGATCGGTTAGGTGATCAGGCTTTGGGCTGGTCTTGTGAATCCAGGCCCAGTTCGGCGAGTACCCGCTCACGGGAGTCATCGTCGCTGAGCACGCTTTCGATCGCCTTGCGGAACGCGGGTGCGTTACCTAACGGGCCTTTCAGGGCCACCAGCGCGTCACGCAACTCCATCAGTTTCTGCAGTTCCGGTACCTGAGCGACCAGGCTGGCGGGATTGAAATCTTTCATGGAATCAATCTTCAGATGCACATTCAGGCTGTCATCGGCGTTTTCATCGTTGTGCAGGCGGTTAGGCACCACGAAGTCGAGCGTCAGCTCCTGTTTGGCCAGTACCTCATCGAAGTTGCCCTTGTCGATCGCGATGGGCTTGCGCTGTTCGATGCTGCGGTCATCTGGACGCTGGGTAAAATCCCCTAGCACCATCAGTTTCAGCGGCAGTTCGACTTCTTCCTGGGCGCCACCATTGGTGGGGGTGAAAGTGACATTGACGCGTTCTTTGGGCGCTACTGAGCCGTCTTTGGCCATGATCTTCTCCGTTACAGTTATGGCCCTGAGGCCTGGTCGAGTGCCGCTTCAAGGTCGAGGTGGCACAGCCTTTGGTAGATCTCGTTCTTGCGTTCACGCAGGGCAGGGCTGCTGGGCAACTTGTCGCAGCATTCGAGCAGTAGTTGCAGTACGCTCAGGGCGAGATCGGGTTCCCAGCGCTCAAGATCAGAGCCTTGGAGAACCTGGTAGAGGGATTCGAGTTGGTGGCGCGCCAGGTCGTACTGCCGGGCCTGAAAACACAGGCGCGCTTGAGCCAGTTGCCAGTTAAACCGCTCGCGCTCGCCTGCAGTGTTGGGCATCGCCTGCTTGATCAACTGAATGCCGGCCTTCAGCGAGCCTTTGCGCAGTTGCTGGGTTGCCGCTGCGAGGGCTTCTTCCCAGGGCGGCTGTGCGCCTTCAGTGCCACTGTTTGCCTGGCCTTCGGCGCGCGGGTCATTACTGCCGGTATGCGACACGATATGCGCGCTGATCCAGCGGCGGGTTTCGTCATCAGCAAAGGGCGTTTGATCGTGGAAACATAGCTGCTCCAGACCTGGTAGCCGTTTCAGCAACATCGCCAGTTGGATTTCCACTTCATACATGGCCGCCTGTGCATCCAGGGCTTGCAGGCACTGCCAGGCTATAAACTGACCATCGAGCCAAAACGGTGAGCGAGCCAGACTGGCTTCCAGGTCGACCAGCAGTCCGCTGAACTGGGCCTGCGCCAGACGCTCGCGGTAACTTGTCAATCGATCGGCCGGCAGTCCTCTGAGTGTCGTGCAGTTCTGCGCATCGTGTTCCGGTAGGGCGTCGATCGGCAGCCATAACAGGGTGCGGGCAAGGCGGAAAGCGCGAGGATCCGTGGTCATTTCCTGTAGCCACCAGTTGCTCAGAAGCCGCGCCTGGTCCTGAATGCTGCGCAGACACTTGTGCGCGTCCCGGCTGTCGTTCACCGCGTTGGGCATGTCGCTATTGGCGTTAGTGATCGGGATGATTTGTGCGCTGTTGGCCGAGGTTGATGCCGGGGCAAGGTTGCCGTTGGCGCTTTGAATTGGCGGCTCGGGGGCCTTGGTCAATGTTTCGAGCCGTCGGCATGTGGGCATCAACAGAGGCGCCTGGTCGGCAAAGTGGCTGGCCAGGCATTGGTCAAGTTCGCGTAGTTGCTTACCCAGCCGTTCCAGTGTCTCCGGCTGTGCTGCGCCGGGTTGCAGCTCGGAGATTGCTTGGTCGATGCGCGGTATCAGCCAGCTGAATGCAGCCAGGCGGGTTCGCGGCTTGTGCGGGTGCAGGGCAGGCCAATGTTGGCTGCACAAGTAGTTGAGCGCACCGAGTCCCGCTTCCAGCCCGGTGACAGAATCCACCTGGTAAAGGCTCCAGCTGAGCCAGACCGCGGCGCGCAGATCCTTGGATTGGGATTGCAGCAGGGCCTCGCAGCCGTCACGTACCAGCATCCAGTCCGGGCTTTGCTTGTCATGCAGGGAATTGGCTTTGTTCAGCTCGTTTTCCAAGCACTCAAACTCAGTCGAATAGCGCACATCATCGCCGTAAAAATCAGCGTCACTGATGGGCTTCTCAGCCAACTGTCTGTAATGGTTTGCGAGCATAACTGAATCATCAATCCCTGATCTGAGACTCGTTAATCGGGTAACTTGAACGCCAAGTAACCAATTACTAGTCAAGTTGATCGTACAACTTCCATTGAACCAATAAGTTTTATTAACAAGCGCGCAAAAAGTTGCGCACTTTATTAACTGCGCAACTTTCTGCGCACTCTTCTATGTGCAACAAGTTGCGCATAGGTGATGAACGGGGTGTATCCTAGTCGCGGCGAAAGTGAGTAGCAAGGCGATAAACTGTGAACTGTTTTGCTTTCTGGGTAATTAAATATTAACAGCGAAAATGGCGCCAAAATACCATCAATCCCCGTCAGTCCAATTTTCATGGCACGAATAGTCATGTTTTTGTACTTGCCTGGAAAATGAAAAGTTGGCTGTATATTATTGAAATCAATTAAAATATTAGAGTGAGCCTAGGTGGGTGAGAGCGAATTTGTCGCAAATCGAGACGGCTGAGTGACTTTGGTCGAAAATGCGAACTGTATCGCATCGTGAGTGTGGAGTTGTTGATTGTTGGGCGTTTATTGCGGTTGGATTTTCTGCTGCAAAAATACGGACTTCTGCTTTTAATCTATTGATATGCAGAATAATAAGAAATCAAGTTGCGAAGGCGTTTTCAAGATAGGGATTTAAAGTGCATGCAGTAGACTACTGCATGCACTGGATTGCTGGCTAATCAGTACATCTGGGAATAGCACAGCGTCCGCTTTCCGGAACTGCGCTGGATGGGCTAACCGTTTCGCTGGCACAGGCTTGAGCGGCTCTGGCGCTCGCCGCGCAGCCCGTAGCTTCAAGTGCCACAGCGAGATTGTTCCAGCCGGGTTTGAAGTCCGGGAAATCAGTAACCAGCGTACGAAAGTGCTCAACGCTGATATCCGGCTGCTTCTGAGCCCAGGCCACGTTACCCAGGCCAAAGCGGGCAGACGGCTGTTCAGGCCAGGTGCTGAGGGCTGTTGCGTAGGCTTGCCTGGCGCTGTCCAGTCGGCCGGTCTGTTCCAGGTCGCTGGCTGCTTGCAGATACACCAGCGGCTGCGCGTCAGCGGGCAACTGGTGGGGCGGCAGCATGACCCTGGCCCAGCGGTCTGCTCTATCCCAGGTGCGCATAAAGACCTTGAAAGGCTCGCGTTGGGCTTCGCTCAGGCCGCTGTGCACAATCATCTCGCGTTTTTCCAGGTCATAACCGACGACTACCGCATAGTGCCATTGCGGAAACCAGTTAAACGCCAGGTTCTGCATGATCAATACCGGGTTGCCGGCATCCACCTGAGCCATGACGGCCTTGAGCTCGCCTTCTACCGGATACACCAGCAGGTCGCGTTCACGTGAAGCCGAGACCAGTTCCACTTGGAGCGTGCCTTTGCGTTCAGGGATATACACACGATCCTTGAGCTGGTCGGGAGTGTCTGGCAGGCCGCGATGATTCAGCACCATGGCCAGTGCTGCGGGGCCGCATTGGTAAGCGTCCTGCGCATGAAAGGGGACCTGATCCAGATAGGTGCTGGCAGGAAGATCAGCCAGGGATTCAGGTGAAGGGACTGCTGTGGGTCGACTTGCGCAGGCTGACAGCAAAGCTGCCAGCCCGAGCAAAACCACAAGGTGGGTTAAGCGACGCACCTGATTAGCGGTTGATGCAGTTTACAAACTTGTAGATGTTGGTAGCACACAGCAAGTCGGTAATGATGAAGATCACCAGGAACAGCACGATCACACCGAGGATACCGGCACCAGCAGGGGCTTCATCCAATTGCGCATTGAAGTAGGCCAGTTCATCAGCAGTCAGGCTGTTGATGCGCTGCTCTACCTGATCAGGGGAGACACCCATTGAAGCCATTTTCTCTTGAACAGCTTCGTCTGACAGCATGCTTTTCAGCGCTTCGCGGTCAACACTAACCTGTTCGTTGGCGATCACTTCCTGGGTACCGATCATGCTGGCCTGAGCATGTACGCTGGTGACGGTCGTCAACAGGAACAGTGCGGTCAGCATGATGGACATATAACGCTTGGTAGATTGCATGAAAGTCATAGGGCCTACTCCTGATTTTTTTATCTTGAGGCTTCCGTCAACGGTTGCCTTATAAGCGCCGGATGTTCCGACGCTTACCCCGTAGCATAGCCCTATATAAGGGCGGCTACCTTTGGATTGACAACGCAGACGCTGCCGTGTTCCATCTTTTGTTACAAAAACGTGATCCAACACACTGATTTACAACACGGAATTACCAGCCAAGTTTATCTCTGAGGCTGTAGTACAAAGCGCCCATCGCGGTGAAAGGCACGCGTAGCATTCGGCCGCCAGGGAAGGGGTAGTGCGGCAGCGTGGCGAAGGCGTCGAAACGTTCTGCCTGGCCGCGAATGGCCTCGGAAAGAATCTTGCCGGCCAGGTGGGTGTAGGTCACGCCATGGCCACTGCAGCCCTGGGAGTAGTAGATGTTGCTGCCGAGCCGACCGACCTGAGGCAGCCGCGACAGGGTCAGCAGAAAGTTGCCGGTCCAGGCGTAGTCGATCTTTACATCCTTGAGTTGCGGAAAGGTTTTGATCAGATTGGGTCGGACCAGAGCTTCCACGTCCGCCGGGTCGCGGGCACCGTAAACCACGCCACCACCAAAGATCATGCGCTTGTCAGCGGATAGCCGGTAGTAATCCAGCAGATAGTTGCAGTCTTCGACACAGTAATCCTGGGGTAGCAGCGACTTGGCCAGTTCTTCGCCAAGTGGTTCGGTGGTAATCACCTGGGTACCGCAGGGCATTGATTTAGCAGACAGTTGTGGCATCAGATCACCGATGTAGGCATTGCCGGCAACCACGACAAAATCAGCGGTCACCTGGCCTTGCTCGGTATGCACTACTGCTTTGGCGCCTTGATCCACGCGGGTGACGCGAGACTGTTCATGAATGACCCCACCCAGCGATTCCACTGCGTCTGCTTCACCCAGTACCAGATTGAGCGGGTGGATATGACCGCCGCTCATGTCCAGCGAGCCACCCACGTACAGATCGGTATTCACTACCTCGCGTATCGCTTTGGCGTCGAGCAATTGCATCTGCGTGTGGCCGTAGCGTTCCCAGAGTTTCTTCTGCCCCTCCAGGTGGCTCATCTGTTTATCGGTGACCGCCGCAAACACGCCGCCATCCTTGAGGTCACACTGAATCTGGTATTTGGCCACGCGCTCACGGATGATGCGCGCGCCTTCGAACGCCATTTCGCCGAGCATTCGCGCTTGCTCGGCGCCCAAAGTCCGCTCGATGACATCGATATCGCGACTGTAACTGTTGACGATCTGCCCGCCGTTCCGCCCAGAAGCACCGAAGCCGACCTTTGCCGCCTCCAGCACGGTGACACGAAAGCCATGCTCGAGCAGAAACAGTGCGGTGGAAATACCGGTATAGCCTGCGCCGATCACGCATACGTCGGTTTCATGCGCGCCTTGCAACGCCGGGCGATCCACCTTGTTGTTGGCGGAGGCGGCGTAATAGGAAGAGGTATGCGATGTATAGGCCATAAGGTACCTGCCATGTTTGATATTTTTTACAAGATCGGCTGATGCTACCTACGGCAGGGCTTTAATTCCAGAGGGTGATCAAAAAAAATGACAGCATCAAGGGGCTGCTGGCGGGTTCTTGGGAAGTGGACGAACCAGCAGAATAAATATCATGGAGCAAGCCAGCAGAATGCCGATCAGGTGGAAGGCATCGTTGTAGGCCATGATCTGTGCCTGCTGATGGACCTGGTTGTTGAGCATCATCAATGCGGCCTGGGGGTCGCCCAGTTGCTCGGTCAGAATGCCCAAGCGTTCCTCGACCGCCGGATTGCCTGGCACTATGTGTTCACGCAGGAAATCGAAGTAGTGCTTGGCGCGGCTGTCGAGGATGGTCGCCAGCGCGGCAATACCCACGGCACCACCCAGGTTGCGCAGGATATTGTACAAACTGGAGGCGGAGCCAGCTTGCGAGGGCGGAATCATCGCGGTGGCCAGGATCGACATGGGTACCAGCACCATAGGCTGACCCAGGGCGCGGAAGATCTGTATGCCGATAAACTGATCGCCGGCGAAATCCAGGCTTAAACTGCCGCTGAAAAAGCTGGCGAAGGCAAATAGAAAGAAGCCGGTAGCGCAGATAAAGCGCGCATCCACGTAGCGCATCAGAATCGGCACCAACGGAATGATCAACAACTGCGGCACGCCCATCCACATGATGACCTGACCAATCTGCAGCGCATTGTATTGCTGGATTTGCGCCAGGTAGACCGGCAGCACGAACACGGTGCCGTAAAGCCCCACACCCAAACCGATATTGGCCAGGCTGCCGAACAGAAAATTACGATCCTTGAACAGGCGCAGGTTGATCAGCGGGTTGTCCCGTGAGAGCTGCAATATGACGAAGCTGACCAGACTGACAAAGGCAATGACCGCCAGCACCACCATCCAACGCGATTCGAGCCAGTCCTCGCGATGACCTTCCTCAAGAAACACCTGCAGGCAACCCAGACCCAGGGCCATGGTCACAATGCCAGCGTAGTCGCCCTGTTTCAGCAGTTCCCAACGCGGGGCGGATTTCTCCAGGCCGTAGAGCAAGCCGCTGATCATCAGTAAGCCGGGCACTACATTGATGTAGAAAATGTACTCCCAGCCATAATTTTCGGTCAGCCAGCCACCAATAGTCGGCCCGATCGAAGGCGCGAAAACCGCGGTAATGGCGAACATGGCCATGCCTTTCGGGCGGTCGCGGGCCGGCAGCTTGGTGAGGATCAGCATAAATGCGAAGGGTATCAGGGCGCCGCCGGCCAGACCCTGGAATACCCGGAAAATGATCATGCTCTCCAGACTCCAAGCTATGGAGCAGAGTAAGGAGGCGATCACGAATAACGATGACATCGTCACGGCGAAGCGTCGCGGCGACATCACCACGGCTAGCCAGGCGGCCAGCGGAATAATGATGATCTCGGCGACCAGGTAGGCGGTGGATATCCACGAGCCTTCCTCCACCGTCGCGGACAGGGCGCCCTGGATATCCTTGAGCGACGAGTTGATGATCTGGATATCCAGAATCGCCATGAACGCGCCGAGAATGGCGCTGAGCAAAGCTATCCAGTCACGCCGGCTGGGCGGCGGGATAATCTGTTCCGCGACGCCTTCAGCCACGCAGATCGACCTTGACGTTAACCGACATGCCCGGCCGCAGCTTGGGGCTGAGGGGGTGCTCGTCATCAATCAGTATCTTCACCGGGATGCGCTGAACCACCTTGGTGAAGTTGCCCGTAGCGTTGTCTGGCGGTAACAGGCTGAACTGGGCGCCGGAGGCAGGGAACAGGCTGTCGATAACGCCCGGCACCTCTTCGCCCGGAAAGGCATCAAATTCCAGTGTGGCTTTCTGACCTTCACGCAGGCCTTGCAGCTGGGTTTCCTTGAAGTTGGCCTGGACCCAGAGCTGTTGTTGCGGCACCAGCGCCAGCAGGTGTGCGCCGGGCTGCACGTTCAGGCCGATGCGCACAGAGCGCTGGCCCACCCGGCCGGCAACCGGCGCAACGATATTGGTGCGTTCGAGGTCCAGTTCGGCGCGCACGATGTCCGCCTGGGCGGCCTTCACCAGGGCGCTCAAACGATCGATATCCGCGCGCAGCGCATCTTTATTCAGGGTCTGGGTTTTGCTGTCAGCGTCAGCGCGGCGCACCTGCGCCTTGGCGACATCGAGCTGAGCGCGGAAGTTACTCACCTGTTCTTCCGAGGCATAACCGGACTTTCGCAGCGGTGCGATGCGTTTTATGTCCAGGCTAATGCGCCGTTGCTCTGCCTGGCGGGCTTCCACATCGGCCTGCGCAGCGGCAATCAGGCTGTCTTGTTGCAACAGGCGGGATTCAGCTTCGGCTTTTTCCGCCATCCGCATGGCCAGACTGGCCCGGGCATGGCTCAAGGCAATTTCGAAATCGCGCGGATCCAGGCGCACGAGGGGATCGCCGGCAGCTACAACCTGGTTGTCGCTGACCAGTACCTCCGTGACCTGCGCGCTCAACTGGCTGCTGACACGGGCGATTTCAGCATGCACATAGGCGTTATCGGTTTGTTGGTAAAATCGCCCGATAAACCACCAATGGGCAAAGAAACCCGCGGCCACCAGGGCGACGAGAAGAAAGAAGATGAAGAGACGGGCGCGGACTCGGGACGACATGATTGATCCTGTTTTTGTTCTTGCCCGCACTCTAGCACTGTTCCGCTCAGGTAAAGAGGGGTTAGAATCTGGACACTTTGTTGCATCACAGGAACAGTTGAAATGGGTTTGGATGACGCGCTTATTTTCACTCGGGTAGTCGAATGTCATAGCTTTACCAGTGCCGCACTGACGTTGAGTATGCAGAAGTCCACAGTGAGCCGCCGGATTGCGCAGTTGGAGGAGCGGCTAGGGGTACGCTTGCTTAACCGCACCACACGCAAGTTGCGGCTGACCGAGGTTGGCCAGGCCTATTACGAACGCTGCCGACAGATCATGCAGGAATTTGCCGAGGCCGAGCAGGCGATCATGCAATTGCAGCGTGAACCCACCGGCCTGTTGCGAGTCAGCTCGCCCATCGAGTTCGGTCAGTTATTCCTCGGCGGTGTGGTCGGGGAATTCATGCGTTGCTACCCGGCGATTCAGGTGGAAGTGGAGCTGACCACGCGGATGATTGATCCGGTGGAGGAGGGCATCGATGTGGTGATTCACCGCGGCCGCCCACAGGATTCCAGCCTGGTTGCGCGGCCGATGATGTCGAGCCCGCGTCAGCTGTTTGCCAGCCCGGATTATATCGCCCAGTACGGCATGCCGCAGAAGCCCGAGGAGTTATCCAAGCATCGGTGTATCTATACCCTGATGGATGGCGGTCGCAAATGGCACTTTCTGGATCCGCATGTCAGCGTGCAGGTCAGCCCGGTATTGACCGTCAACAACATCACCTTTGCCCGTGAGGCGGCCATCGCCGGTGCCGGCATCATCAACGTACCAGCGTTTATTGCCGAGCCCTATGTCGAGCAGGGCCAGCTGGTACGCGTGCTCGAGCATGTCAGGCTGCCGTCCAGCGAACTCTATGCGCTGTATCCATCCCGGCGTTTCCAGGCGATGAAGGTCAAGGCGTTTATCGACTTCATGATTGAAAGCCTGGAGCGATTCGTTGGCCTGGGTGTGGAGACGGATGTGGAGGCGCTGCTATCATCCATCCCTGCGCAACCAGAACTGCATGATCCAGATCTGCACGATAAGTAACCGCCGCTTCCCATCACGAGAGATTCCATGACTGTCCGTACGCGTATTGCTCCTTCTCCTACCGGTGACCCCCATGTGGGCACCGCTTACGTTGCCTTGTTCAACCAGTGCTTTGCCCGTCAGCACGGCGGGCAGTTCATCCTGCGCATTGAAGATACCGACCAGGTACGCTCCACCGCCGAGTCCGAGCAGCAGATTCTCGACTCGCTGCGCTGGTTGGGGCTGGAATGGGACGAGGGTCCGGATGTCGGCGGCCCGCATGGCCCCTATCGTCAGAGCGAGCGCAGTGCGATCTATTATGAACATAGCGAACAGCTGATCAGCAAGGGCCATGCCTTCCGCTGTTTCTGTAGCAGCGAGCGCCTGGATATTCTGCGGGCCGAGCAGACGGCGAACAAGCAGACGCCGGGTTACGACGGCCACTGCTTGTCGTTGAGCGAGCAGGAGATTACCGAGCGCGTGGCTGCTGGCGAATCCCATGTCGTGCGTATGAAAGTGCCTGAGACAGGTATCTGCCAGGTGCAAGATATGCTCCGCGGCGAGATCGACATACCCTGGGAGCAGGTGGACATGCAGGTGTTGATGAAGGCCGATGGCTTGCCGACCTACCACCTGGCGAATGTCGTCGACGACCATCTGATGGGCATCACCCACGTATTGCGTGGCGAAGAATGGATCAATTCGGCGCCCAAGCACATGCTGCTGTATCAGTATTTTGGCTGGGACATGCCGCAGCTGTGCCATATGCCGCTGCTGCGCAACCCGGACAAGAGCAAGTTGTCCAAGCGCAAGAACCCGACCAGTATTACTTTCTATGAGCGTATGGGCTACCTGCCGCAGGGCGTTATCAACTATCTGGGGCGTATGGGCTGGTCGATGCCGGATGAGCGTGAGAAATTCTCTCTGGACGAGATGGTCGCGCATTTTGATATTCAGCGTGTGTCGCTCGGCGGTCCGATTTTCGACGTGGAAAAGCTTGCCTGGTTGAATGGTCAGTGGATACGCGAGCTCTCGGTTGATCAATTCGCTGCGGCCGTACAGACCTGGGCACTGAATGCCGAGTATCTCAAACCGATGATTCCGCTGGTGCAGAGCCGGGTGGAAACCTTCAGCGAGCTGGTTCCGCTGGCTGGGTTCTTTATGACCGGTCAGGTCAATCCGGATGTCAGCCTGTTTGAACACAAGAAGCTGTCGCCGGATCAGGTGCGTCAGGCTCTCCAGTTGCTGCTGTGGAAGCTCGAGGCGACCCGCCAGTGGGACAAGGACAGCATCACCGCGAGCATCCAGCAGATTGCCGAATTACTCGAACTGAAGCTGCGTGATCTGATGCCGCTGCTGTTTGCCGCCATTACCGGGCAGGCCAGCTCGGTATCGGTGTTGGACGCAATGGCGCATCTGGGGCCGGATCTGACCCGCTTCCGTCTGCGTCAGGCGCTTGAGCTGCTGGGCGGCAGCTCGAAGAAGGAGGTCAAGGCGTGGGAAAAGTTGTTAGTCTAGGGGCTCGGCAGCAAGCTTAAGTACCTGTTCTAGATAAAATTCTGTTGACAGTTCAGGGCTCGAATCATAATATGCGCCCCGTCCTAGAGACGGGGCTATAGCTCAGCTGGGAGAGCGCCTGCATGGCATGCAGGAGGTCTGCGGTTCGATCCCGCATAGCTCCACCATTTTTTGGTCACCGCTCTGCGTTGGCCTGTTTTATCACTGCACCGGAGTTCCAGCTCCAGTGAGAAGGGTTTGCGTCCCCTTCGTCTAGTGGCCTAGGACACCGCCCTTTCACGGCGGTAACAGGGGTTCGAGTCCCCTAGGGGACGCCATTGTTTGACCGGTACACATTGTGTATCGGGGTCGCGAGACCACGGGGCTATAGCTCAGCTGGGAGAGCGCCTGCATGGCATGCAGGAGGTCTGCGGTTCGATCCCGCATAGCTCCACCATTACCAAGGGCCGACATTCGTTGTCGGCCCTTTTTTTTGCTTTTTTCGCGTGTTTCGGTCCGGCTTTTACGCAATGTTTACGCCCGGCCAGTCATTTGCGCCTCGTTTGTTTATGCCGCGCGCCAGTAGCCTGTGCTCCATCATTTCAGGAGTCAGGTCATGCTCAAGTTCCTCCGTCCGATCATCTATGTGTGCGGCATTCTCATGTTGATCATGGCAGGGTTGATGTTGTCGGTAGCCTTGTTTGCGTGGATCCGCCAAGACCCGGAAATGTCGGTCTTTCTTATCAGCGCCGGTCTGGTCTCGGCATTGGGCCTGATTATGGTGATTGGCGGCCGTACTCAACATTTTCATTTGATTGCCCGGCAGTTGTACCTGCTGACCAGCTTGAGCTGGGTGATGATGTCGCTGGCCGGCGCCTTGCCGCTGTTCTTCAGTCATTTTGAGCTGACCTTTGTCAATGCGGTGTTTGAGGCGGTGTCCGGCATCACCACTACCGGCTCCACGATTCTGGTCAAAATCGAAACGCTGCCGCCGAGCTTGCTGCTCTGGCGCTCCCTGTTGCAATGGCTGGGCGGGCTGGGCGTGGTGGGCATGGCGGTGTCCATTCTGCCTTTTCTGCGGGTCGGCGGTATGCGGTTGTTCCATACCGAATCGTCGGACTGGTCGGACAAATCCATGCCGCGGATTCAGACGCTGGCGCGGATGCTGCTGGGTACTTACCTGACCATCAGCTTGGCCTGCATGCTGAGCTACTGGTGGGCGGGGATGAGCCTGTTCGATGCGATCAATCACGCGATGAGCACCGTATCCACCGGCGGTTACGCTACAGATGATCGCTCCATGGGGCGTTTTGACGCGCCGGTACTGTGGATCTCGATAGCCTTTATGCTCCTGGGAGCGATGCCATTCACCATGCTGATCGGATTCGCCCGGCGCCCCAGCCTGGCTGCGCTGAATAATCAGCAGGTCAAAGGATTACTGCTGATTGTCGCTGCGGTGTCGCTAGCGCTGACCGCCTACTTGATCGAGCAGGGCTCGCATGCTCCCTTCGACGCGCTGACCCATGCGACCTTCAACCTGGTATCGGTGATTACCACAACCGGCTACGCTTCCGGTGATTACACCCTGTGGGGCGCCTTCAGCGTGGCGCTGTTTTTTGTAGTGATGTTTATCGGTGGCTGTTCCGGGTCTACCAGTGGCGGCATGAAGGTCTTCCGTTTTCAGCTGAGCTATCTGTTTTTGCGCAGTCAGGTGCGCAAGCTGGTGCATCCCAATGGCATTTTTGTTACCCAGTACAACGGCAAGCCGGTCAGCGATGACATCATCCTCTCGGCGATTGCCTTTTCATTTCTGTTTTTCCTCTGTCTGGCTGGCTTCACCCTGCTATTGTCGATGATGGGGCTTGATCTGGTTACCAGTCTGACCGCTACGGCCACGGCATTGACCAACGTAGGCCCCGGGCTCGGACCCATTGTCGGACCTGCCGGTAATTTCGCAGGCTTACCGGATGCGGCCAAATGGCTGCTATCCTTTGCGATGCTTCTCGGCCGTCTGGAGTTGCTGACGATGATGGTTCTGTTCACACCGATGTTCTGGCGCAGTTGATGACTAAAAAAACCTGGGGCGTGGCCTCTCTCAAATCGCTGATCCTGCCAGTGCTGTTACCCGCGCTGGCGACGCTGCTGGCGGTTCTTCTGTCGCCGTTGCTGGCAGTGGCCAATCTGGCCTTGCTGTACCTGGCGGCGGTGTTACTCACGGCGATCAATACCAGTGTGCGGCCAGCGTTGGTCTCGGCTGTTCTGAGTTTTCTGGCGTATAACTTCTTTCTCACCGAGCCCCACTTTTCCCTGCGCATGCTGCACCGCGAGGACATCCTCACCGGCGTTCTGTTAATCATGGTTGCCATTGTGACCGGGCATCTGGCCGCCAGGCTCAGCGAGCAAGTGGCGGCGCTAAGGGATAGTGAACGTTGGAATGCACAGCAGATGGCCTGCGCCCGAGCACTATCGGTGTGCGTGGCGGCAGAGGAGGTGATCAAGGTTTTTTCGGCGCAGCTGGAAGAAGCTCTGGGTTGGTATGCCCGCCCATCGGACAACGTAATGACCACTCAGCATCCCGTGCACCAGGCGCGGGAGGTCAGTTGGTTTGAGGACGCAGGCGGCGTCAGCCTGATCTTTACCAACGCCAAGGCCGAGCAGGTAGGGGCGATACGCTTGTCTGCCACCGAGCCGTTGCAGAGCAGCCATCGGCAGCGTCTGGAGATGCTGGTGAATTTGGCCCGTCTGGCCTGGGGGCGAGTACAGCTGGAAGCCTCCCTGCGCGATGAGACCCTCGGCAAGGAGCGTGAGCAGTTGCGATCCGCACTGTTATCATCGGTCTCGCATGATTTGCGCACACCGCTGGCGACGATGATTGGCTCGGTCTCCAGTCTGATTGACCTGAGCGACTCGCTCGATGCAGCACAACGCGCCGAGCTGCTGGACAATACCCTGAGTGAAGCCCGGCGCCTGGATCGCTACATCCAGAAGCTGCTGGATATGACTCGGCTGGGGCACGGCGAATTGACCCTGGATCGAGACTGGATTGGCCTCGACGATATCGTCAGCGTAGTGATGCGCCGCAGCAAACCCCTGGTTGGCGATCTGGAGGTGAAACTCGATATACCGACGGGCCTGCCCTTGTTGCATGTGCATCCAGCGCTGATCGAGCAGGCGCTGTTCAACGTGCTGGAGAATGCCATTCGTTTTTCGCCGCCACGCGGCAGGATCTGGCTTAGCGCCGTAGAGGATGACGGCTGGCTGCATGTTGATGTGCGCGATAGCGGGCCGGGCATTTCAGCGGACAAGCGCGATCAGGTCTTCGATATGTTTCATACCTTCAGTCACGGTGATCAGTATGCTGCTGGCACGGGCCTGGGTCTGGCCATCTGTCGCAGTATTCTGGCGGCGCATGGCGGCACGGTGTCTGTGCTTGAGAGCGCTACACGCACGGGCGCGACGCTGCGCCTGAGCATACCATTGCCGAAGGCGGTCGATTCGACAGCAGGCGAGCCATTATGAACCGCGTCTTGATCATCGATGATGAACCGCAGATCCGGCGCTTTCTGACTATCTGCCTGGGTTCCCAGGGCTATCAGTTACTCGAGGCTGAAGACGGGCGGCGCGGCCTGCAGCAGGCAGCATTGCACGAGCCGGACCTGGTGATCATGGATCTCGGCTTGCCGGATATGGACGGTCAGCAGTTGTTGCAGAGTCTGCGCGATTTCTATCTCGGCCCGGTGATTGTCCTGTCCGTGCGCAATGGTGAGCGGGACAAGGTCATGGCACTGGACAACGGGGCCAACGATTACGTTGAGAAGCCTTTCGGTGCAAACGAGCTCTTGGCCCGCATTCGCGCGGTTTTGCGAACTTTTACAGGGGTGAGCGTTCCGCCGGTCGGTTATGAGGACGGCTACCTGAAAGTCGATCTGCTGGATCGTCGCGTCAGTGTGGCCGGGGAAGATGTGCACCTGTCGAAGAAAGAGTTTGAGCTGCTGCGTTCGCTGATCGCGTATCCCGGGCGAATTATCACTCAGCAGCAACTACTCAAGGACATCTGGGGGCCGCACCATACTCACGACACCCACTACTTGCGCATATTTATCGGAAGACTGCGCGCCAAGCTCGGCGATGACCCCACCGCGCCTCGCTATATCGAAACCGAAGCGGGCGTCGGCTATCGCTTTCTTGGCCAGCAGGACTAAGCGTATACGCATTGTTTACGCCTTGCCCCGTAGCTGAGCATCGTTTTTTTACAGGCTGGTCAGCAACACTGAACGCATGCACATAACCGGGAGTTACGCATGCGTATCATCATTCTGGGCGCCGGCCAGGTCGGCGGCACCCTGGCCGAACATCTGGCTGGCGAAGCCAACGATATTACCGTAGTCGACCACGACCTCCGGCGCCTCAGGGAGCTGGAGGATCGGCTGGACTTGCGTACGCTTTGCGGCTCCGCTTCGCTTCCACATATCCTCGCCCAGGCCGGGGCAGAGGATGCCGATATGCTGGTGGCGGTCACCAGTAGCGATGAAATCAACATGATTGCCTGCCAGGTAGCCCAAAGCCTGTTCAACCTGCCGCGCAAGATCGCCAGAGTGCGTGAGCACGATTATCTGACCCACGGCGACGCGTTATTCAGCCGTGAAGCGATCCCGGTGGATGTGCTGATCAGCCCGGAAGCGCTGGTGACCCGCAGCCTCAAACGGCTGCTGCAGTACCCAGGAGCATTGCAGGTGCTGGATTTTGCTGGCGGCAAGGCACAACTGGTGGCTGTAAAGGCGCGTTACGGTGGCGCCCTGGTGGGCCAGCAGATTGCGTCGCTGCGGGAACATCTGCCCGGTGTGGAAATTCGTGTGGCGGCGATCTTCCGGCGCGAGTGCGCAGTAATCCCCCGCGGTGATACGGTGATCGAAGCTGACGATGAAGTGTTCTTTATCGCGGCGCGGGAGGATATCCGCCAGGTGATGGGCGAGCTGCGCCGCCAGGATAATCCTTATAAGCGCGTGGTCATCGCCGGTGGCGGGCATATCGGTGCGCGGCTGGCGGCAAGCATCGAGGACCGCTATCGAGTCAAGGTCATCGAGTTGAATCTGGAGCGCTGCGAGCTGTTGTCGCAGGAATTGAAGCAAAGCACCATTTTGCACGGTAGCGCCTCCAATCGTGACATGCTGATTGAGGAAAATATCGAGGCGACGGATGTATTCCTGGCACTGACCAATGACGACGAGGCGAATGTGATGGCCTCGATGCTGGCGAAAAAGCTGGGCGCGCGTACGGTGATTACCTTGATCAATAATCCCGCCTACGTTGATCTGGTGCAGGGCGGCCTGATTGATATTGCTCTTTCCCCCCAGCAGTCGACTATCAGTGCGCTGCTTAGTCATGTAAGGCGTGGTGACGTCGTAGCCGTGCACTCGCTGCGCCGAGGGGCTGCGGAGGCATTGGAAGCCATTGCCCACGGTGACCAGCATAGCTCCAAGGTGGTCGGGCGCCGGATAGACCAGCTGGACCTCCCGGAGGGCACCACGGTGGGTGCCCTGGTCAGAGACGATGTGGTCTCCATCGCCCATGATCACAGTGTCATCGAGGACGGCGATCATGTGATTCTGTTCGTGGCCGACAAGCGTGCGGTGAAGCAGGTCGAGCGCTTGTTTCAGGTGGGCATCGGTTTTCTCTGAAGCCAGCCAGCCGGTCAGTCGCCTTTCAGGCAGTCGACACAGTACAGCAGGCTGCCGTCATCCTGCTGGGCACTGCGCAGGCCATGAATGTCGCTTTCAAAGCCGGGAAAGCGCTGGTCCTGGCGGCCGGCAATCTGCAGAAAGTCAGTGATCGCCGAACCGTCTGCAGGAAAGCGTTCACCGGGCATGATTACCGGAATACCGGGCGGGTAGGGCACCAGCATCACCGCGCTGATGCGGCCGGCCAATTGCTCGACCGGCACCATCTCCACCTGACCGCGCACCATGTGCTGATAAGCGTCGGCAGGGCGCACGACCATTTCCGGCAGCTCGGTGTAAATCTGTCGCAAGGTGCGCACCATGCGCTGCTCCTTGTAGAAAGCGTGCAACTGCTGGCAGATATCCTGCAAGCCCAGGCCGCGATAATGGCCGGTGGCGGCAACCCCCGGGAGTGTCGCCTCCAAAGGCGCGTTGGCATCGTACAGCCGCTTGAATTCCTGCAGCTCGGATACCAGGGTGCTCCACTTGCCCTTGGTGATACCCAGGGAAAACAGAATAAGGAAGGAATACAGGCCGGTTTTTTCCACCACCAGGCCGCGTTCGGCAAGAAAGCGTGTCACCACCGCCGCGGGTATGCCGCTCTTCGCCAGGCGCCCCTGTTCTTCGACACCAGGGGTCAGCAGGGTGACCTTGATGGGGTCAAGCAGCGCGTAGTCATCGGCCATGGGGCCAAAGCCGTGCCAGTCTTCGTGGTCATCCAGCGTCCAGTCGCGGGGCTGAACCTGCTCTGCCTCCAATGCATCCTCCGGTTCCCAGACGTCAAACCACCATTGGTCCTCATGCAGCCGCGCGGCAGTCTGTTGCATTGCGCGGCGGAAAGAGAGTGCTTCGTCCAGAGTTTCCTGCACCAGCGAGCGGCCGGGTTCGCCGGCCATCATCCCGGTGGCGACGTCGATCGAGGCGATGATGCCGTAGTGCGGCGAAGTGGAGGTATGCATCATGAAGGCTTCGTTGAAGCGCTCTAGATCAAGCTGCTGCTCCAGGCTGTTCTCGGCCAGAATAATCGATGCCTGAGATAGCGCGGCCAGGACCTTATGCGGGGATTGGGTGGCAAACACCAGAGGGTGCTTGGCACGCTCAAAGCCACGCTTGCTGCCCATGCCATGACGGCCAGCGTAGAACTCGTGAAAGGCCGCGTAGCCGTACCAGGCTTCATCAAAATGCAATATGTCGACCGCATCTTCCAGCTCGTCCTTGATCAGTTCGGCGTTGTAGCACAGCCCGTCGTAGGTCGAGTTGGTCAGTACCGCCAGGCGGATCTTGGCGTCGCGGCCCTGAAGCAGCGGATGCTCGGCCAGCCGCTGGCGCAGATTGGCCGGGGCGAAGGAATCCAGGCTGATCGGTCCGATAATGCCGTAGTCGTTACGCGAGCCGGTCAGATACACCGGAATAGCGCCGGTCATGATGATCGCGTGCAATATCGACTTGTGACAATTGCGGTCGACCAGCACCACATCATCACGACTGACAAAGGCGTGCCAGATGATCTTGTTGGCGGTCGAGGTGCCATTGACTACATAGAAACTGTGATCGGCGCCGAAGGTGCGCGCGGTATTGGCCTCAGCCTCGGCAATGGGCCCGTTGTGATCGAGCAGCGAGCCCAGACCAGGCACTGATACGGAGAGATCCGAGCGCAGTGTGTTTTCGCCGAAAAAGTCATGAAACGCGCGACCCACCGGGCTTTTGCGAAAGGCTACGCCACCGCCATGGCCGGGCGAGTGCCAGGAGTAGCTGGCGCGGCCGGTGTAATCGAGCAGCGCCTTGAAAAACGGTGGCAGCAGTTGCGCCAGGTAGGCCTGGGCGGTACGCGCGATCTGCCCGGCAATAAACGGCAGCGTATCCTCGAACAGATAGATGATCCCCCGCAACTGGTGCAGGTCACGCAGTGCGCTGAGCTTGTCGTTATCCAGACTCTGGCGGGTGGTCAGGGCCATGATCGGCAGTTCTGGTGAGCGGCAATGGGCAGCCTGGAACAGCGCTCTGACCTGCTCAAGATCATCCTCCTGGTCGGCGGTGAAGAGAATGCAGGACAACCCGCGGTGCGCCTCGGCGATCAAGCGGCCTTCGTCGATCGAGGCAGTGGCCAACACTTCAAGGCCTTCCTGCTTTAGCGCTTTAAACAGTTCGGCAAGTTGGCTGCCGGCCACATCCTGGCGGCCAATGTGCGGGTTGATGACCAGAATGGGGAAGTGCAAGTGCTTGAACATGAAAGCCGATTCCTTGAAAGACCTGCTTCCAGACTACACCACAGACGCGTGTGCTGCTTGGTCCGCTAAGCAGACCGACGGGTCAGAAACAGCTTGAGCAGTGGTATGCTTTGGACCTTACAAACGATATGGATGGGAGTTAGCGACAGTGAAATGGGATCTGGACAATCCGCACACCCTGGAAATTACCGTGCAGCCGGAGGATATCGATGGCCTTGGTCACGCGAATAATATCGTTTACGTTGGTTGGTTAGAACGCTGCGCCTGGCAACATTCCAGCTCTCTGGGTCTGGGGGTGGAGGAATACCGCAAACTGGATAGAGCC
Organism: Halopseudomonas laoshanensis; assembly: GCF_008365385.1. Classification (GTDB taxonomy): domain Bacteria; phylum Pseudomonadota; class Gammaproteobacteria; order Pseudomonadales; family Pseudomonadaceae; genus Halopseudomonas; species Halopseudomonas laoshanensis. The sequence continues at coordinate 784,056 of NZ_QOVF01000001.1, forward strand.
ATGGCGGTGTTTCGTCACGAGATTGATTACCTGAGCGCCGCATACGAGGGCGATCAACTGGTCATGGCGACCTGGATTATCAGTTGGGACAAAAAGCTGCGCATGACCCGTCACTTTCAGTTATGCCGCAAGTCGGATGGAGCCACACTGTTGCGTGCCCGCACGACATTCGTTTGCATAGAGGTGTCCACGGGCAAACCCAAGCGTATGCCGCCGATTTTTATCGAAGTCTACGCCAAGGGTATGTCTGCCGATGCCGAGACCGGAGAAGTTACAAGGGATTGAAGCGGGGATGACGGCGCGGAATTAATACTTGCGGCTGGAGCGCAAGCAAAGCGGCAGGTGTTGGCCTGCCGCTGCTATGGTTTTAGCGGTACTCGCACAGGTAGGCGGTATCTTCCTCTACTACCAGTTTGAACTTGCTATGCGCGGCTACTACAAACTGGCTGCCAGCAGCATATTCTTCCCACTCATCGCCACCCGGCAATTGCACGGTGAGCTTGCCAGTAATCACCTGCATGATTTCCAGCTGATTGGTGCCGAATTCGTACTCACCCGGTGCCATAACGCCCACAGTGGCGGTACCGTCGGGCTGCTGAAAGCCGATTGACGCGACCTTGCCATCAAAATACTCGTTGATCTTGAACATCTGCGGGCTCCTCGAGAGCGTAATTGAGAGCCGCCTAGTATGCCTAAGCCGGCTATATACCGGCAATCGAAATCAGACTGCCGCCGGTCTACCGGTCAATTTAGTTGTTGCACATTCTGCCAAGCCATTAATGATCATATACAGGCAGGGCACCACGAACAGCGTCAGCAGCATCGAGACCATCAGCCCGCCGACCACCGTCAAGGCCAGCGGGCGCATGATCTCTGCGCCTTCACCTATGCCGATCGCCAAGGGCAGCATGCCGAGTACGGTGGTTAGCGTGGTCATCAGAATCGGCCGCAAGCGCACGCTGCCAGCTCGGGCAATCGCTTCGATCACGCTAAGACCGTCCTGCCTGCGCCCCTGCTCGATATATTCCACCAACAGGATGGCGTTGTTGACCACAATGCCTATCAGCAGTATCAGACCAATCATCACTGGCGAGGAAACCGGCGTGCTGGTTGCCCACAGGGCGAGACTGACGCCCACCATAGACAGGGGCGCTGCGGCCATGATAATCAGCGGGTTGCTCAGCCGTTCGTACTGAACGGCCAGCACCACGAACACCAGGAAAATCGACAGCATGACCACCAGAATGATTTCCTGATTGGTTTCCTGGATGGTTTCCCATTGCCCGCCGGTAAGCAAACTGTAGCGTTCCGGTATTTCCAGATCCGCCAGACGCTCCTCAACGGCCATCATCACGGTACCAACATCGGAAATACTGGTGTTGATATCACCCACCACGCGCATGATCCGCGTCTGGTTCTCGCGATAGATCACCGCCGGACCTTCACCCAGCTCCAGCCGGGCGACGTCGCGCAGCAATACCGGTTCATCGTCAATACGAAACAGCAGTAGGCTGCCCAGGTCTTCAGCATTGGTGATCGTATCGTAGGGCAGGCGTACGCGCATGTCGTACTCCTGATTACCGTCGATGTACTGGGTAGCCACCTGGCCGTCCACTGCATGGCGGATAGCTTCGCCTACGTCGCTGACGCGCAGACCAAACTGCGCCGCTCGCTGACGATCAACGAACAGCCTGAGCAGGGGCGTTTGATCCTCGGCACCGGTCTCCAGCCCAATCAACCCTGGAATGCCCTCCAGGCGCTGCTTGATGTCGTCTGATATGCGTTGCAGTTCGTCCAGCTCAGGACCGGTCACGCCAATCGCCAGATCGTTGCCGTCGCTGGTGAAACGCAGGCCGCGAATCTGCGGCGGCCGTGCGGTAATGCTGACGCCGGGCAAGCCCAGGTCACGCACCGCCCGCTGCGCCTCGTTGATCCAGATGCCCGCGGGCATGTCCGGGCGTTCGCTGGCTGGCACCAGTTGAATCTGAAAGATACCCGAGCCAGCCCGCTCACTGATGACGCCGCCCCACAGGGCCCCGCCTGCCAGGGTAAAGACGTTATCGACGTGGTCGCGCTCAAGCAGTAATTGTTCAATTTGCCTGGACACGCGCTGGGTCTCATCCGGGGGCGTGCCCGCCGGCATGGTAATGCGTATCTGTACCGCCCCGTCATCCAGCTGCGGCAGAAACTCGCTGCCCAACTGAGTGAACAGCCATGCCGAGCCTGCCAGCAACAGCGTAGCCAGGCCCATCACGCCCCAGCGCCAGCGAAGAACGCCGGGCAATACGCGGGCATAGCCATTGCGCAGACGTAATATGCCCGCGCTGAAACCGCGTACCGGCGCGCTGTTAACCAGGCCACTGTTGAAACTGATGCGCCCCATCAGGGCGGCCAACGAGGGCACCAGGGTAAGGCCGGCAAGCAGCGTGGCGAGGATGGCGAAGGAAATGGTCACGATCATTTCGCGGAATACCAACGCGGCAATGCCACTGACCAGTAGAAAAGGTAATACCGCCGCCAGGTTGGTCATGGTTCCGGCCGTTATAGCTGACACCACCTCGCTGGCGCCGTCGCGCGCGGCATCATCAGGTGATTTGCCCAGGGTTTCGCGATGTCGATAGATGTTTTCCAGCATGACGATGGCGTTGTCCAGCAGCAGGCCGACACCCAACGCCAGCCCGCCCATACTGATGATGTTCAGCGTCAGGCCGCTCATGCCCATCAGACTGAAAGTTGCCATTATGGCGATGGGGATGGAAATGCCGATGACGAAGCCTTTGCGCAGGCTGCCGAGGAACAGCAGCACGATAATCATTGCCAAAGTGCCGCCCAGCAGCGCGGCAGAGGTCACGCTGGACAGCGCACCACGGATGAAATAGGTCGGGTCTTGGGTCGGCCGATAACTGATATCGGCAGGAATGAAGTCGCTGCGCTCAAGCCTTTTCAGCGTGTCGCGCACGGCATCCGCGACCGCGACGGTGTTGGCCTCCGGCAGTTTGTAAATGGATACCTGCGATGCGGGAGTGCCATCCAGACGGGCAAAGACTCGTTGCCGGCGGTTGCCGTCGATCACTTCGGCAACATCTGCCAGGCGGATATTCTGCCCGTAGCGGGACACTTCGCGGGGGAGTGGCAGAAGCAGGTTCTCGATCTGCTTCAGGGAGGTAAACAGGCCCTCGGTCTTGGCCGCGACATCAAAGGTGTCGGAGGTCACGCGGCCAATCGCCAGATCGCGGTTCTCGGCAGCGAGGATGCGGCTTACGTCAGCCATACCCATGCCGTAGGACAGCAGCCGCTGCTGATCAATAATCACCTCGATCTCGCGGACCATGCCGCCAGCGGCTTCCACCGAAGACACCCCGGGAATGCCGATCAGTTGCGGCGTCAGCGTATTCTCAATCCAGTCGTTGACCGCAGCCTCATTGCGCACGGTCGAGCTGAATCCGCCTTGCCAGACAGCTTGCTGGCCGGGATCGAACTTGCGCACACGTGGTGGATCAACGTCCGGCAAAAGAGGTCTGGCCTGTTCCAGGCCACGTGCGGTGTCCTGCAATGCCAGGTCGAGATCGGTACCGAATTCGAAAGTCAGATCCAGATCGGTCTGGCTGTCTTCTACTTCACTGCTGATCTTGGTGAGGTTCTCGGTGGCGGCGAGGTTGCGCTCGAGCACCCGGGTGACCTGTTCTTCAATTACCTCAGCGGAGACCCCAGGGTATTCAACACTGACGCGGATCTGCGGGTAATCGATACTGGGCAGCAGGTCGATCGGCAGGCGTTGCAGAAAGTACAAGCCCATGATCAGTACCACTGACGCCAGGGCCAGGGTGCCAACCGGGCGGCCGATGGCAAGTGTAGTCAGGCCGAAACGTGGGCGCTCGGGATCAGTCATGGTTGATCACAATGCGTACCTGCTGATCTTCCAGCATATCTATCGGGTTGCTGGCCAATATGGTTTCGCCGGGCTCAAGGCCGTTGACGATTTCCGTCCAGCGGCCGCGACTGATGCCTTTGCTGATCTCGCGCTGAACCAGTCTGTCGTTCTCTATCACGTACACGTAATGACCATTGTCCAGGCTGCCGACCGCCGCTCCTGGTACCACGAGCGTATTCGGCCGCGGATCAATAGCCGCGTCTATGCGAGCTAGAAAGCCCGGTCGCACGCCCTGATCCCAGGCGCTGCTGGGGAGTAATACTTCAACGGTAATCAGTCGGCTGCTTCCCTGTGCTGCGGGAAAGATCCGTCTTACTCTGCCTTCCAGACGCAGCTCGGGCAGGGCGTCCAGTGTGACGGGCAGTATCTGGTCCTGGTTGATATGCACCACATCCAGTTCCGATACGCCCAGACGCAGTACCAGTTGGTCCAGGTCTGCCAGTTCGAACAGCGTACTCTGGATTTCCACGGCTTCACCGGTCTCGATATGCCGGGCGATAATGGTACTGGCCTGAGGTGCTTCAATACGTCCGTAGGCGACTCTGCTGAGCCATAGATCACGCTGACTGCGGGCCACCTGCAGGGCGACATCGGCGGCCTGATATTCTATCTGGGTTGCGACACCGCGCCGGCGCAGTTCGATGGCGCGCTCAAAATCCAGTTTGGCCGAGGCCATTTGTGCCTCTGAGCGCGCGAGCTCGGCGGCGGCCTCGGCGACATCCAGTTGGGCGAGGAGTTGCCCGGCCTTGACGCGATCGCCTTCCTCGACCGCTACGCTCTTTACTGTGCCTTCGGTGCGGGCGGCCAGACTGATCAGCGCGCGGGGCTCTACGGTCGCTGCAAGCCGCAGCGGGCGGGAAAGGTCACGTGTGTTTACCTGGTGCGCGGCTACGGGTGTAGCGTCACGCTTCGCCTGAGGCGGGTCCGCTTCCTGCTGGCAGCCGACGAGCAGTGCGAGTGCGAGAAGGGCCGACAGCGGACGGGGGGAATCGGACTTGTACCTCAGCATGCGTTTGAACATTCCTTTAATGGCGCACATGTACTCGCATATCGGTAAAGGCGAGCATGGCCCGCTGACATGGATTAAGCGCGGTCGGGTAGCTGTATGCTAACCGTTACTGATGACAGAATCAGCGCAAGCTGATAATCATTCTTGATATTTCTTGGCAAAAGGTTTCAAGAAAAAGCCACTGTCGCCAGGTTAGGCTATGGTGCACGCAATGAAAGTCCGGTGCGTACCGGGTGGGTGTGATCTAACCAGCGAGGCTGCTATGGCAGCCTCCTTCTTGAGGAGATACTGATGGCGAACCTAGCTTTTATCGGACTGGGAGTGATGGGTTACCCTATGGCGGGCCATTTGCGCTCCGCCGGCCATGACGTAACGGTTTACAACCGTACTGAGTCCAGAGCCAAGGCCTGGGTTAATGAGTTTGGTGGTCGCGCTTGTTCGACCCCGGCTGAAGCCGCGGCAGACCAGGATCTGGTGATGATCTGCGTGGGTAATGACGATGATCTGCGCGAAGTGGTCTGCGGAGAGCAGGGTGTGCTTCAGGGTATTCGTTCTGGCGCAGTGATTATCGACCATACCACTGCGTCTGCAGGCGTGGCCCGCGAGCTGTTCCAGCGCTGTGCGGAAAAGGGCGTGGGTTTTCTCGATGCGCCGGTATCCGGCGGTCAGGCGGGTGCGGAAAATGGTCAACTGACCATCATGGTCGGCGGTGACGAGTCCGTATTCGACTTCAGCCGGCCGGTGATGAATTGCTATGCCAAGATGCTCAAATTGATGGGGCCGGCGGGGTCGGGTCAATTGACCAAGATGGTCAACCAGATCTGCATCGGCGGCCTGGTCCAGGGGCTTGCGGAAGCGCTGCATTTTGCCAAGAGCGCGGGGCTGGATGGCGAGGCGGCGATGTCAGTGATCAGCAAAGGCGCGGCACAATCCTGGCAGCTGGAAAACCGCCACAAGACCATGCTCGCCGGTGAGTTCGAGTTTGGTTTCGCGGTGGACTGGATGCGCAAGGATCTGGGTATCGTGCTGGATGAGGCGCGTCGCAATGGCGCACAACTGCCGGTTACTGCGCTGGTCGATCAGTTTTACGCAGATGTTCAGGCCATGGGTGGCAACCGCTGGGACACCTCCAGCCTGATCGCGCGGCTGGAGCGCAAGCGCGACAAGTAACTGCGGTCCGGTCCGCGACCTCAGATCGACAGCTGCTGCTCTCCTGTGGATAATACCGCGCCTTGGTCATGTCGCGTCCACAGGAGGGCAACGTTCATGTCATTGACTAGTTGCCGCTCCGGCTGCGGCGCTTGCTGCATAGCACCTTCAATAAGCTCACCGATCCCGGGCATGCCGCAGGGCAAGCCTGCCGGGGTGCGTTGTATTCATCTGGATGCGGACGCCCGCTGCGCGATTTTTTTCTCTCCGGATCGCCCCCGGGTCTGTGCAGAATTCCACCCGGCTGCGGACGTGTGCGGTGACAACGCTGCGGATGCCCTGCGGATTATCGGTTGGTGGGAAGCGCAGACGGGTTAGGGGCGAGCTTCAAGCCGCAAGGAATAGAGCTCAAGGCCACCCAACAAAAAACCCGCCGAAGCGGGTTTTTTTGTTGCGGACTGCTTAGTGCGGATAGTCGCGCTTGGGCGAGCCGGTGTACAGCTGGCGCGGACGGCCGATCTTGTACGGGCCGCTGATCATCTCGTTCCAGTGCGCGATCCAGCCTGGCGTGCGGCCGGTGGCAAAGATCACGGTGAACATCGAGGCCGGGATACCGATGGCCTTGAGAATGATGCCGGAGTAGAAGTCGACGTTCGGGTACAGGTTGCGCTCGACGAAGTAGGGGTCGTTGCGGGCGATTTCTTCCAGCTTCATCGCCAGCTCCAGCTGCGGATCATTGATACCCAGTTCGGCCAGTACTTCATCACAGGTCTGCTTCATCACTTTGGCGCGTGGGTCAAAGTTCTTGTAAACGCGGTGACCGAAGCCCATCAACTTGAACGGATCGTCCTTGTCCTTGGCCTTGGCCACGAACTTCTCGATGTTGGACACATCGCCGATTTCGTCGAGCATGCGCAGTACCGCTTCGTTGGCACCGCCGTGCGCCGGTCCCCACAGGGCAGCGATGCCTGCAGCGATACAGGCAAAGGGGTTGGCACCGGAAGAACCGGCCAGGCGTACAGTAGAGGTGGAGGCGTTCTGCTCGTGATCGGCATGCAATACGAAGATGCGATCCATGGCCTTGGCCAGTACCGGGTTGACCTTCTTCTCGTCACAGGGCGTATTGAACATCATGTGCAGGAAGTTTTCGGAATAGCTCAGATCGTTGCGCGGGTACATCATGGGCTGACCCATGGAATACTTGTACACCATGGCTGCCAGCGTCGGCATCTTGGCGATCAGGCGAACAGCCGAGATCTCCCGGTGATGCGCGTCGTTGATGTCCAGTGAATCATGGTAGAACGCAGACAGCGCACCGACCACGCCACACATGATGGCCATCGGGTGGGCGTCGCGGCGGAAGCCGTTGAAGAACGTCTTGAGTTGTTCGTGCACCATGGTGTGGTTCTTGATGGTGCTGACAAACTCTTCCTTCTCGCTGTCGTTGGGCAGTTCACCCTTGAGCAGCAGAAAGCAGGTTTCCAGGAAGTCGGCTTTCTCAGCCAGTTGCTCGATGGGGTAGCCGCGGTGCAACAGCACGCCTTTGTCGCCATCGATATAGGTAATCTTGGATTCGCAGGAAGAGGTGGCCATAAAGCCGGGGTCGAAGGTGAAGAAACCTTCTGCGGTCAGACCGCGTACATCGATAACATCCGGGCCAAGAGTGCCTGAATACATTGGCAGGTCAATGGGGGTATTCCCCTCGATGATCAACTGCGCCTTTTTATCAGCCATTGATGGCCTCCTGTCTGCTGGAATCGAACTGGAATCGAAAAGAGCCCCCACGCAGGGCCCGCATCACTATAAGGTGATAAATCGGTTTGTCAATTCTACCGATAGTGAATGGATATCACTCAGATAAAAAGCTTTTATTTGCACCCTGAACGAGTCTTGTAAACGCCCTGTACGGTTGTAACAAGGGCATTCCAAAGGCTTGGTTGCATTGTAATCAGGGGGTCAAGTCTCTATACTCCATGACCGGCAAAGTGGCATATCGGCCTTCCTGCAAGGTCAAGTAGTTATGCTGCTGGGGTACCCACAATAGTGCACCTTCCTATAATCCAGCCCTGAACCACAAAAAGGGCAACGAGTGTGAATATAGCCGTGAATAGCAAAAGACCTGTCAATCTAGATCTCAGGACAATCAAGCAACCTGTCACAGCGCTGACTTCAATTGCTCATCGCATTTCGGGAATCATTCTGTTCATTTCCATCGCAGGCCTGCTTTGGATGCTGGACGTCTCATTGAGTTCCGAAAGTGGTTTCGAGCGAGTGCAGTCGGTTCTGCAGAATCCGCTGGCCAAACTGATCCTCTGGGGTGTGCTGTCTGCCCTGCTGTATCACCTGGTTGCCGGTATTCGTCACCTGATCATGGACGCCGGAGTAGGTGAGGGTCTCGAGAGCGGTAAGCGTGGCTCGCAGATCGTGATTGTCGTATCCGTCATTCTGATTGTTCTTCTGGGGGTTTGGATATGGTAACCAACGTCACCAACCTGTCGCGCAGCGGTCTTTACGACTGGATGGCGCAACGCGTCTCTGCCGTATTGCTGGCAGCCTATGTGCTGTTCCTGCTTGGTTATCTGATATTCAATCCGGGCCTCACTTATACGGATTGGCAGGGTCTATTCAGCCAGAACTGGATGCGTATATTCAGTCTGCTCACACTGGTGGCCTTGAGTGTTCACTCCTGGGTCGGAATGTGGACCATTTCTACTGACTACCTGACTCCTATGGCAGTTGGCAAATCCGCTACGGTTGTGCGCTTCCTGTTCCAGGCAGTGTGCGGTCTGACGATGTTTGTCCTGTTTGTCTGGGGCGTGCAGATTCTTTGGGGTATCTAAATGTCTAACATTCGTACTTTGACTTTCGACGCCATCATTGTAGGTGGTGGTGGTGCAGGCATGCGCGCGGCGCTGCAGCTGGCCCAGGGTGGTCACAAGACTGCCGTGGTCACCAAGGTATTCCCGACCCGTTCACACACAGTGTCTGCTCAGGGCGGCATCACCTGCGCTATCGCGTCGGCTGATCCGAACGATGACTGGCGCTGGCACATGTATGACACCGTCAAGGGCTCCGACTATATCGGTGACCAGGACGCAATCGAATACATGTGTTCCGTTGGTCCGGAAGCTATTTTCGAGCTGGAGCACATGGGTCTGCCGTTCTCCCGTACCGAGCAGGGCCGCATCTATCAGCGTCCGTTCGGCGGCCAGTCCAAGGGCCCGGATAACCCCACTCAGGCAGCGCGTACCTGCGCCGCAGCCGACCGTACCGGCCATGCTCTGTTGCACACGCTGTATCAGAACAACGTCAAGCACAACACCACCTTCCTTAACGAATGGTATGCAGTCGATCTGGTAAAAAACCAGGACGGTACTGTGGTGGGCGTGATTGCGATCTGCATTGAGACCGGCGAGACCGCCTATATCCGCTCCAAGGCAACTGTATTGGCGACCGGTGGGGCAGGGCGTATCTATGCCTCGACTACCAACGCGCTGATCAACACCGGCGACGGTATCGGTATGGCGCTGCGCGCTGGCGTACCGGTACAGGATATTGAAATGTGGCAGTTCCACCCGACCGGTATTGCCGGCGCGGGTACCCTGGTGACCGAAGGTTGCCGTGGTGAAGGTGGTTATTTGATCAACAAGCATGGCGAGCGGTTCATGGAGCGTTATGCGCCCAACGCCAAAGACCTTGCTGGTCGTGACGTGGTAGCTCGTTCCATGGTCAAGGAAATCATTGCCGGTAACGGCTGTGGCCCAGATGGCGACCATGTAATGCTCAAACTTGATCACCTGGGCGAGGAAGTGCTGCATAGCCGTCTGCCGGGTATCTGTGAGTTGTCCAAGACTTTTGCTCACGTTGATCCGGTTACTGCACCGATTCCAGTAGTCCCGACCTGCCACTACATGATGGGCGGTATCCCGACCAACATTCATGGTCAGGCGATTACCCAGGACGCCAACGGCCAGGACAAGATCGTTGATGGTCTGTTCGCTGTAGGTGAGGTTGCCTGCGTATCGGTACACGGTGCCAACCGTCTGGGCGGCAACTCGCTGCTCGATCTGGTGGTATTCGGCCGTGCTGCTGGCCTGCACCTGGAGTCTTCGCTGAAAGATGGAGTTGAGCATCGCTCGGCATCCGAGTCTGACATCGAAGCGTCGCTGAGCCGTCTGGATTCGCTGAACAAGCGTACCGCCGGCGAAGACGTAGCGCCGCTGCGCAAGGAACTGCAGAACTGCATGCAGAACTACTTCGGTGTGTTCCGTACTGGCGAGTTCATGGAAAAAGGTATCAAACAGCTGGCCGATCTGCGCGAGCGCATTGCGACCGTTAAGATTGATGACAAGAGCCAGGCGTTTAACACTGCGCGTATCGAAGCACTGGAATTGCAAAACCTTCTGGAAGTGGCCGAAGCAACTGCGGTAGCCGCAAACCTGCGTACCGAAAGCCGTGGTGCGCATGCCCGTGAAGATTTTGAAGATCGTGACGATGAAAACTGGCTGTGCCACAGCCTGTACATGCCCGCTACCAAAGAATTGCGTAAGCGAGCAGTCAACTTCGCGCCGAAAACAGTGCCTGTTTTTGAACCCAAGGTTCGTACTTATTAATAGGGTGACCGATATGCTGCAAGTAAGCGTTTACCGTTACAACCCGGAGAGCGACAACGCTCCCTACATGCAGGACTTCCAGGTCGACACTGGCGGCAAGGACATCATGGTTCTTGACGTACTGGCCCTGGTCAAGGAACAGGACGTGGGCATGGCCTATCGTCGCTCCTGCCGTGAGGGTGTATGTGGCTCTGACGGGATGAACATCAACGGCAAGAACGGGTTGGCCTGTATCACCCCGTTGTCCGATGTGGTCAAAAAGAACAAGTTGGTGCTGCGTCCGCTGCCGGGTTTGCCAGTCATACGTGACTTGGTTGTGGATATGAGCATCTTCTACAAGCAATACGAAAAGGTTCAGCCGTATTTGCAGAACGACACGCCGGCGCCGGCTATCGAGCGCCTGCAGTCGCCGGAAGAGCGGGAAAAACTGGACGGCCTCTACGAGTGTATTCTCTGTGCCTGCTGTTCTACCTCCTGCCCTTCCTTCTGGTGGAATCCGGACAAGTTCATCGGTCCTGCTGGTTTGTTGCAGGCTTACCGCTTTCTCGCGGACAGCCGTGACACCCAAACCGTTGAGCGTCTGGCTGCACTGGACGACCCGTTCAGCGTATTCCGCTGCCGCGGCATCATGAACTGCGTGAATGTGTGCCCCAAGGGTCTCAATCCGACCCGTGCGATTGGCCACATCCGCAACATGTTGCTGCAGAGCGGTACCTGATCGGTCGAAGTCTGCATCACGTTGGCCTGCGCCGGCTCCTGCTACAGGGAGCCGGTCAGTATTTTAATCGAGCCGCAGCCCACAAAGCCGCGGTTTGTATGTACCTAAACCAACAGGGGCAATCGGGTAACACCCGAACTATCTGTCGGGGCCGGCAATATTCCGGTTTCGCAGAACATGACAAGACAGGGTGAGTGGCAGAGACAATGCCATGGTTCACCACATGTTTTGCGCGGATGGCAGTGTTTTTGCCAATTAATGGTCTTTGCGCCAGATGGTGTCCCCTTATAGAGGGTGACCAAGCATGCCAGACAGCGAAATGCAGCAGCTGTGGAGCACATCTCATCTTGACGGTGGGAATGCCTCCTATGTTGAAGAGCTATACGAGCTCTATCTGCACGACCCAAACAGTATCGCCGATGAATGGCGCAGCTATTTCCAGAAGCTGCCGCAAGCCAACGGCCATGCCGGGTCGGATGTTTCTCATTCGACGATTCGTGAACACTTCCAACTGTTGGCCAAGAACCAGCGCCGTACCGCTACAGTTAACGGCGGCGGTGTTGTCAGCAGTGAGCACGAGAAAAAGCAGGTTGATGTGTTGCGCCTTATCCAGGCGTTCCGCATGCGCGGGCATCAAAGCTCCAGCCTGGATCCGCTTGGCCTTTGGCAACGCGAAGAAATCGCTGACCTGACGTTGGCTGACTACGGCCTGACCGATGCAGACCTGGACACTCCCTTCCGTACCGGCGAACTGCATATCGGCAAGGAAGAAGCTCCCCTCAAAGACATTCTTGACGCGCTGAGTTCGACCTATTGCTCGACCTACGGTGCGGAATACATGCACATTGTCGACTCTACCCAGCGTCGCTGGTTTCAACAGCGTCTGGAAAGTGTGCGTGGCAAACCCCAGCATTCAGTACCCACCAAGCGGCATTTGCTCGAACGCCTGACCGCTGCCGAAGGCCTGGAAAAATACCTGGGCACCAAGTTCCCCGGTACCAAGCGTTTCGGTGTGGAAGGCGGCGAAAGCCTGATTCCAATGCTCGATGAGATCATTCAGCGCGCCGGTTCCTACGGCACTCAGGAAGCCGTGCTGGGCATGGCCCACCGTGGCCGCCTGAACGTACTGGTGAACATCCTCGGCAAGAACCCCCGCGAGCTGTTCGACGAGTTCGAAGGCAAGAAGAAGAATGACCTGAGCTCCGGTGACGTCAAGTATCACCAGGGCTTCTCGTCCAACGTGATGACGTCCGGTGGCGAGATGCACCTGGCGCTGGCGTTCAACCCGTCACACCTTGAGATTGTTTCCCCGGTGGTGGAAGGTTCGGTGCGTGCCCGTCAGGATCGCCGCAACGACTTTTCCGGTGATCGGGTATTGCCGATCAATATCCACGGTGATGCTGCCTTTGCAGGGCAGGGCGTTGTCATGGAAACCTTCCAGATGTCGCAGACTCGTGCCTACAAGACTGGCGGCACCATCCACATCATCGTCAACAACCAGGTAGGCTTCACCACCAGCCGCCAGGATGATGCGCGCTCTACCGAGTATTGCACCGACGTGGCGAAGATGATCCAGGCGCCGATCTTCCACGTTAATGGCGACGACCCTGAAGCAGTCCTGTTCGTGACGCAGCTGGCGGTAGACTATCGCATGCAGTTCAAGCGTGACGTGGTCATCGACCTGGTCTGCTACCGCCGTCGTGGTCACAACGAAGCTGACGAGCCATCCGGCACGCAGCCGTTGATGTACGAAAAGATCACCAAACACCCGACTACTCGCGAGATCTATGCGGATCGCCTGGTGGCGGAGGAGGTGATCTCCAGTGACGACGTGCAGGGCATGATGGAGGAATACCGCAATGCTCTGGACAACGGCGATCACGTGGTTAAAAGCCTGGTCAAGGAGCCGGACACCAGCTCCTTCGTCGACTGGGCTCCGTACTTGGGCCACAAGTGGACAGCGCGCCACGATACCCGCTTTGACCTGAAGACTCTCCAGGAGTTGGCCAATCGGATGAACGATCTGCCTGACGGGCTGGTGATTCAGCGCCAGGTCAACAAGATCGTTGAGGATCGCCGGAAGATGTCGGCCGGGGCGTTGGCACTGAACTGGGGCTTCGCCGAAACAATGGCGTATGCCACCTTGTTGCACGAGGGTCATCCGGTGCGTATTACCGGTCAGGACGTCGGCCGCGGAACCTTCTCTCACCGTCACGCGGTACTGCACAATCAAAAAGATGGCAGCACCCATATTCCTTTGGCCAAACTGGCTGAAAGCCAGCCACGTTTCGACATCTATGATTCATTGTTGTCAGAAGAAGCGGTTCTTGCCTTTGAATATGGCTATGCCACTACCACGCCGAACGCACTGGTGGTTTGGGAAGCGCAGTTCGGCGACTTCTTCAACGGTGCCCAGGTAGTGGTGGATCAGTTCATCACCAGTGGTGAGCACAAGTGGGGTCGTCTTTGCGGCCTGACCATGTTGCTGCCGCACGGTTACGAAGGGCAGGGGCCGGAGCATTCTTCCGCACGCCTGGAGCGATTCCTGCAGTTGAGCGCCGAGCACAACATTCAGGTTTGTGTGCCGTCTACACCCGCGCAGATGTACCACATGCTGCGTCGTCAGGTGATTCGTCCGTTGCGTAAGCCATTGGTCGCGTTGACACCCAAATCCCTGTTGCGTCATAAACTTGCCATATCCTCACTGGAAGATCTGGCCGAGGGCTCGTTCCAGACCGTGATTCCTGAGGTGGATGCGCTGGATCCGAAGAAGGTCGAGCGCGTCATCATGTGCAGCGGCAAGGTGTATTACGACCTGTTGGAGAAGCGCCGCAAGGATGAGATCGAGAATGCGGCGATTATCCGAATCGAACAGCTGTATCCCTTCCCCGAGGATGATCTGGCAGATGTACTGGCCAGCTACAAATCCTTGAAGAAGGTCGTCTGGTGCCAGGAAGAACCGATGAACCAGGGCGCCTGGTACTGCAGCCAACACCATATGCGACGCGTGATTGCCCAGCATAAGGTCAAGAACCTGTACTTGGACTACGCTGGACGGGAGGCCTCTGCATCACCTGCCTGTGGTTATCCGTCCATGCACGCCGAGCAACAGGAAAAACTATTGCAAGACGCACTCACCGCTTGAGCATCTGGCAGACACCACAGCATTAATTTAAGGATCGACAATGGCTATTGAAATCAAGGCCCCTACATTTCCCGAATCGGTTGCCGACGGCACCGTGGCTACCTGGCACAAGCAACCTGGCGATGCCGTCAAGCGTGATGACCTGATCGTCGACATTGAAACCGACAAGGTCGTCCTCGAAGTGTTGGCGGAAGCCGATGGCGTACTCGGCGATATCGTCAAGGCTGAAGGCGACACCGTACTGAGCGGTGAAGTGCTCGGCAGCCTGAAGGATGGCGAAACTGCTTCTGCCAAGCCGGAAGCCAAAACCGAAGCCAAGGCTGAGACCAAGTCCGAGGCCAAGACTGAAGACAAGACCGCTGCCAGCGCCGCATCCGGCGAAGAGCCTTTGCTCTCGCCAGCCGCGCGCAAGATGGCCGAAGAAAATGGTCTGGCTGCAGGCGATATCGCCGGTACCGGCAAAGGTGGTCGCGTTACCAAAGAAGACGTAATGAACGCTGTCGAAGCTAAGAAAAACGCTCCGGCCAAGCCGGCTGCTGCCGCCAAGCCTGCCGCCGCTGAAGCAGCGCCAAGCCTGGGTGAAGGCGATCGGGTAGAGAAGCGTGTGCCAATGACTCGCCTGCGCGCGCGCATCGCCGAGCGTCTGGTAGATGCTCAGTCGACCATGGCCATGTTGACGACCTTCAACGAAGTCGACATGAAGCCGATCATGGATCTGCGCAAGAAGTACAAGGATCTGTTCGAGAAGAAGCACAACGGCGTGCGTCTGGGCTTTATGTCCTTCTTCGTCAAAGCCGCTACTGAAGCGTTGAAGCGCTACCCGGCAGTGAACGCTTCCATCGACGGTTCAGATGTCGTCTACCACGGTTATCAGGATATCGGTGTAGCTGTTTCCAGTGATCGCGGTCTGGTTGTGCCGATTCTGCGTAACACCGAGCACATGAGCCTGGCTCAGGTGGAAGGCACCATCGCTGACTTCGGGCGTAAGGCCAAAGACGGCAAGCTGTCCATGGAAGACATGACCGGCGGCACCTTCACCATTTCCAACGGCGGCGTATTCGGCTCGCTGCTGTCTTCCCCGATTGTCAATCCGCCGCAAGCGGCAATTCTGGGTATGCACAAAATCCAGGAGCGCCCAATGGCGGTCAATGGTCAGGTCGTGATTCTGCCGATGATGTATCTGGCACTGTCCTACGATCACCGTCTGATCGACGGCAAGGAAGCGGTCAGCTTCCTGGTGGCCATCAAGGAACTGCTGGAAGATCCAGCGCGTCTGCTGCTGGACATCTGATAAACAGCTGCAAGCTTAAAGCGGCACGTGGCGCGCGGCTAGCGGTGAGCTGCTCCTGGACGCCACAAGCGTTGGAGCAGCTTTTCCCACACAGCTGCAAATAGAGGAATTGGGTTATGAGTGATAAATACGATGTAGTGGTAATTGGTGCCGGCCCTGGCGGCTATGTAGCTGCCATTCGCGCTGCGCAATTGGGTTTGAAAACCGCCTGTGTTGAAAAATACGTAGGCAAGGACGGCAAGCAGGCCCTCGGCGGCACCTGTCTGAACGTGGGTTGCATTCCCTCCAAGGCGCTGCTGGACAGTTCCTGGAAATTCCATGAAGCCCAGGATGGTTTTCAGATCCACGGCATCAGCACCAAGGGTCTGAGCATCGACATCCCGGCCATGCTGGAGCGCAAGGACAAGATCGTCAAACAGTTCACTGGCGGCGTTACCGCGCTGTTCAAAGCCAATGGCGTGACCAACATCGAAGGTCACGGCAAGCTGCTGGCGGGCAAAAAGGTTGAAGTGACCGATTCCGAAGGCAAGACCACTATCATTGAAGCCGAGAACGTGATTCTCGCCTCTGGTTCACGGCCAATCGATATTCCGCCAGCGCCGTTGACTGAAGACGTTATCGTCGATTCGACCGGTGCGCTGGAATTCCAGTCCGTACCGAAGAAGCTGGGTGTCATTGGCGCCGGCGTCATCGGCCTGGAGCTGGGTTCGGTATGGCGTCGTCTGGGCGCTGAAGTGGTTGTGTTCGAAGCACTGGACAAGTTCCTCGGTCTGGCCGATGAGCAGATATCCAAGGAAGCGCTGAAGACCTTTACCAAGCAGGGTATGCAGATCCGTCTGGGTGCTCGCGTTACCGGTACTGATATCAAGCGCAAGCAAGTCACTGTGTCTTTCACCGACGCAGATGGTGAGCAGCAATTGAGCTTCGACAAGCTGATTGTCGCCGTAGGCCGTCGCCCCTATACCGAAAACCTGCTGGCCAGTGATTCCGGTGTCGATATGGACGAGCGTGGCGTGATCTTTGTTGATGACTACTGCGCTACCAGCGTGCCGGGCGTATACGCCGTCGGCGACGCGGTACGTGGCGCCATGCTGGCACACAAGGCGTCGGAAGAGGGCGTCATGGTTGCCGAGCGCATCGCTGGTCACAAGACCGCAATGAACTACGACCTGGTGCCTTCGGTTATCTATACTCACCCGGAGATTGCATGGGTGGGCAAGAACGAACAACAGCTCAAGACCGAAGGCGTTGACGTCAACGTCGGCGTGTTCCCGTTCGCTGCCAACGGCCGCGCCGTGGCGGCTAACGACGCAGGCGGTATGGTCAAGGTGATTGCTGATGCCAAGACCGACCGCGTGCTGGGCGTGCATGTGATTGGTCCTGGCGCAGCCGAGCTGGTTCAGCAGGGCGCCATCGGCATGGAATTCGGCACCAGTGCCGAAGATCTGGGCATGATGGTGTTCTCACACCCGACCGTTTCCGAAGCGCTGCATGAAGCAGCACTGGCGGTAAATGGTCACGCAATACATGTCGCCAATCGCAAGAAGCGATAATATAACGCCCCGTGACTGGCAGGTCGGGTTTAAACCTGCCAGTACCCGGGCATTATTTCGAAGCGGCAAATCCGGCCGAGCAATCGGTCTGGTCACCAGTGGCAGTTCTGAACAGGGCGCGGGAAGTATAGCGAACGCAACGACGCGATTCGTCAGCCCAGGCAACTGTTCAGAGTTTCTATACGGGTGATAAGGGTAATGCAGGCAGGCTATCGGATTCGATCCGGAGATGCTGCCCGCGTTATGAAACGTAGTTCCTACACGATCAAAACGGTAGATACGCATGAATCTTCACGAATATCAGGGGAAGCAGCTGTTCGCTGAGTACGGCCTTCCTGTATCAAAAGGTTTTGCAGTAGACACTCCAGAAGCAGCCGCTGAAGCGTGCGACAAGATTGGCGGTGACATGTGGGTGGTCAAGGCCCAGGTTCACGCTGGTGGCCGCGGTAAGGCTGGCGGCGTCAAGCTGATCAAGAGCAAGGAAGAAGCCAAGGCGTTCGCCGAAAAATGGCTGGGCCAGCGTCTGGTGACTTATCAGACCGATGCCAATGGTCAGCCTGTGACCAAGATTCTGGTTGAGTCCTGCACCGATATCGCTCAGGAGCTGTACCTGGGTGCGGTTGTTGATCGCTCCAGCCGCCGTATCGTTTTCATGGCCTCTACTGAAGGTGGCGTGGAAATCGAGAAGGTAGCGGAAGAGACTCCCGAGAAAATCATCAAGGCCATCGTTGATCCGTTGGTCGGTCCCCAGCCCTATCAGGGCCGCGACCTGGCTTTCCAACTGGGCCTGAAAGGCGACCAGATCAAGCAGTTCACCAACATCTTTGTTGGCCTGGGCAAACTCTTTGCCGACTATGATCTGGCTCTGCTGGAAATCAATCCGCTGGTTATCAAGGAAGACGGTAACCTGCACTGCCTGGATGCCAAGATCGGCATCGACGGTAACGCCATGTACCGTCAGCCCAAGTTGCGCGGCATGCACGATCCGTCGCAGGACGATCCCCGTGAAGCCCACGCTGCCAAATTCGAGCTCAACTATGTTGCGCTGGAAGGCAACATCGGCTGCATGGTCAACGGTGCTGGCCTGGCCATGGGTACCATGGACATCGTCAACCACCACGGCGGCAAGCCTGCCAACTTCCTGGATGTGGGCGGCGGCGCCACCAAAGAGCGCGTGACCGAAGCATTCAAGATCATTCTTTCCGACACCAACGTGAAGGCCGTTCTGGTCAACATCTTCGGTGGCATCGTTCGTTGCGACATGATTGCCGAAGGCATTATCGGCGCGGTGAAGGAAGTCGGCGTGAAAGTACCCGTGGTCGTACGTCTGGAAGGCAACAATGCCGAACTGGGCGCCAAGGTACTGAAGGAAAGTGGTCTGAACATCATCGCAGCAACCAGTCTGACCGACGCTGCCCAGCAAGTCGTCAAGGCCGCGGAGGGTAAATAATGAGCATCCTGATCAATAAAGACACCAAAGTTATCTGCCAGGGCTTTACTGGCGCACAGGGTACTTTCCACTCTGAGCAAGCGATTGAATACGGCACCAAGATGGTCGGTGGCGTAACGCCTGGCAAGGGTGGCACTACTCACCTGGGTCTGCCCGTGTTCAACACCGTGCGCGAAGCGGTCGAGAAAACCGGCGCTACTGCCAGCGTGATCTATGTTCCTGCGCCATTCTGCAAGGACTCGATCCTGGAAGCAGCCAACGGCGGCATCGAACTGATCGTCTGCATTACCGAAGGCATTCCGACGCTGGACATGCTCGACTGCAAAGTCGTCTGTGACCAGTTGGGCGTACGCTTGATCGGGCCTAACTGCCCAGGCGTGATCACTCCCGGCGAATGCAAGATCGGCATCATGCCCGGTCACATTCACCTGCCAGGCAAGGTCGGTATCGTGTCACGTTCTGGCACCCTGACCTATGAAGCCGTCAAGCAGACTACTGACGCCGGCTTTGGCCAGTCCACCTGTGTAGGTATTGGTGGTGACCCGATCCCGGGCTCCAACTTCATCGACATCCTGCAGATGTTCCAGGATGACCCGAAGACCGAAGCGATCGTGATGATCGGCGAAATCGGTGGCAGTGCTGAAGAAGAGGCAGCCGCCTTCATCAAAGCCAACGTTACCAAGCCAGTGGTTTCCTACATTGCCGGCGTAACCGCACCTGCGGGCAAGCGTATGGGCCATGCCGGGGCGATCATCTCCGGTGGCAAGGGCACGGCTGACGAGAAGTTCGCCGCGCTGGAAGACGCTGGTGTTAAAACCGTGCGTTCACTGGCCGACATCGGTGTCGCGCTGGCTGAACTGACTGGTTGGGCTCTGAAGAAGTAATTCTTCGCTGAGACCCGTTGTAAAAAAAAACCTCGCTTCGGCGGGGTTTTTTTATGTGCAGGTGTCTTTCGCTGCACGCAGTGCTTCTCATCATTACGCGTAGCGCAGAGCTGTCTATACTGACGCTGCAAGGATACATGCGACTTTCTCGATAAGGGGCTTGAATGCTCGTGTTACCCGAACTGCCCGATGCCGGTGCCACATGGCTGAACCTGGTGGCGTTTTTCTGGTTTTTGTTTTGCTGGATCGGCTATACCCGTTACGCGCGACACAAGGGACGCGATACCGTATGCCTGGCGAGTGTGCTGCACCTCTACCGCCAGGACTGGATGAGTCGTTTGTTGATGCGTGAACAGCGCATCGCCGATGCCAGTGTGATTGGTAATCTGGAGCGAAATACCGCGTTCTTTGCCTCGAGTACGCTGCTGATTCTGGCGGGTTTGATCACGCTGATGGGGGCAACGGATCGGGCTCAGGTTCTGCTGCAGGATATGCCTTTTGTGGCGACCGTCAGCCGGCAAATGTCGGAAATGAAGTTGCTGGTCATGTTGGCGATTTTTGTTTACGCGTTTTTCACTTTTTCCTGGGGCATGCGCCAGTATAACTTCGCCTCGGTGCTGCTCGGATCCGCGCCTCTGGTAGGTGAAAAGAATGTCACCGAAACCGAACGCAAGGCTTATGCGGCCAGAGCCGCTGCAGTGCTGTCGATGGCGGGCAATGAGTTCAACCTGGGATTGCGAGCTTATTATTTCGCGCTGGCGGCATTGACCTGGTTTATCAATCCACTGTTCTTCATGTTCACCACCGCAGGTGTGGTGTGGGTGCTGTACCGCCGGGAGTTCCATTCAGATGTGCTTGCGGTCATGATGTTTAGCCCGACGGTAACGACCGGTCCGGCCAGCCAGGAGAAAGGCGAATGAGTTTCCCGCTATGGTGTTTGTTTTTTGCTGCGTTGTTGATTGTGTTTACCAAGGCGCCCGTTGCTGTGGCCATGGCCAAGAGCGATGACAAGGGTTACGACAACCGCCACCCGCGTGCGCAGCAGGCAGCGCTGACCGGTTGGGGTGCACGCGCCATGGCCGCGCATTCAAACATGCTTGAGGCTTTCCCATTATTTGCCGCAGGGGTATTGGTAGCCCAGGTGACCAATACTCAAGGCTTTACGATCAATCTATTGGCGGCGTTATTTATCATTTCGCGCATTGCCTACACCGCTTTGTACCTGATGAACCTGGACAAGGTTCGCAGTCTGGTTTGGGGCGTTGGCTTTATCAGCTGCCTGGGTCTGCTTTTGTCGCCTGCGTTGGCTTGACGAGTAATGCATAGCGAGTTGGGACAGTTGCTTTGCTGAAGGTCGGATTGGACAGAGTTTGAGCTGGAAGGCGCTAGATAAAGGCGGGAGGTAAAGCGATAAATAGAGAGAAGGGCATGCCTGGCAAGGCATGCCCTGCGGTATTACTCTTCTTCCATGCTTTCTTCGATTGAGTTTTTAGTCTCAGCCGCAGAGTCACGAACATCACCAGCCTTTTCTTTCACATAGTCAGCGCTGTCGTCATACGCCTCACCAACGGCATCGCCAGCTTCTTCCATATTTTCTTCAGCGCGCTCACCCATGGTTTCTTCATTACCAGTGGCTTCACGAGCTTTCAGCTCAGCAGCTTCGCCAGCTTCTTCCGCAGCGTCACCCATGTTGTCCATGGACTCAGACATGGAGTCAGCGGCATCATCCATCTTGTCTTCTGGTTCGTCTTGGCAAGCTGCCAAGAGACTCAAACTGGCCATCAGAACGGCCGTTGCGCACAATTTTTTCATCGAATTCTCCTTGGTGATTATTACCCTATTCTTAGTCCGAGGAGATTTGTAATAGTTCCATCGCTCCGTGGACCTTCGATAGAATAGCTGAATTGTGGAGTCTGCGGCGTGTTCTGTTTACTATGGCCGCCCTTATTGCGGCTGTTCGCCAGTATCGAGAATGTGCATGAACAATATCCAAGAGCGCGCCACCAGTTTTCTATCAGTTTTACGCCATTGCCAGGTATTGGGGATGACTGTGGAGCAGGCGGACGAGCGAGGTTTGATCATCAGATTGCCATACAGTCCAGCCATTGTTGGTAATCCTGTCAGTGGTGTCGTTCATGGGGGAGCCATTACCACTTTGATGGACACCTGTTGCGGCATTTCCACCGTGTGCTATCTGCCCGAATTTGAAATTTGCCCCACGCTCGATCTGCGAATCGACTACATGCATCCTGCCGAGCCGGGTAAGGCAATTTACGGTTTTGCCGAATGTTATCGAATTACCCCTACGGTTATCTTTACCCGCGGTGTTGCCTATCAGGATGACCGTGAGCAACCTATTGCCCACGTGGTAGGGACCTTTATGCGCATGGGAAAACCGGATGCGAAAGGGCAGCTGTCGCGCAAGATTGACGGAGAGACGCAATGACCTTGACTACCGCGCAAATCGAGCAGTTGGTGCGTGAGGCGCATGACTCGGGGAATTTCGCTCCCTTGGTAGCAAGCATTCCATACGCCAGCACCATAGGTCTGCAGGTGTTGAGGCTGGGTGAAGAAGTGGTATTTCATCTGCCGATTGCCAAAGACAATATAGGCAATCCGGTTCTGCCAGCGTTGCATGGTGGCGTGATCGCCGGCTTTATGGAACAGGCAGCCATGCTGCATTTGATGATCTCGATGAGCAGCTCGAGCTTTCCAAAGATAATCGATTTCTCCATCGATTATCTGCGTGCCGGTCTCTACAAAGACACTTATGCCACCTGTCAGGTATGGCGTCAGGGTAGGCGAGTGGGTAATGTGGCAATAACTGCCTGGCAAACACGCTCGAATGAACCAATAGCCACCGCCCGGGCGCATTTCAAGCTGGATTGACCGCCGCTGGCGATGATTGTCTTCATCCGCGACGGGCACGTCAGTTCCAGAGACCACCTACGCATCGGGAAAGTGCAGACATGGACGCCTTGTTGATCGTCAGCGGTATTGTCGCAGTGCTGATTGGCTGGATCTGGCTGGCGTTGCAAGCACGAAACCTGAGCCTGGGCCTGCTGTTGCTGGCGATTTTCCTACCGCTGGTAACCTTGTTTTTGCGCCGCCGCGGTTATGCATTGATGCCGCGACTACTAATGTTCGTCGGGCTGTTATTAATATTCGCCGGCGGCGCCTGGTTATACCGTGATCAACCCGAACGCTTTGATTCATTGCTCGCCGGCGACTGGCTTGCGCGTCCATCGGCTCACCAGCTCGAAGGCGAGCTGATGGGTCAGCGGTTTGTGCCTGACCGTGCTTACTGGAAAGCTCAGGAACTGATACTGGAGGAGGGCGAGGACCAACGCGTACGGCGCTCGCTCAGCATTCGCTTTGCCAACACCCCAGACCTATTGCGCCAACGCAGAATAGAACGTTTGCCCGGCGATGAGGGCGCGGGTCCGGAACTGGTTTTGCAGTGGTATACCGGCGCGCTGGAAGCACCGGGATTGCGGCGGGTGGCGGACGATTATACCTTGAGTCTGGATTTCGCTCCGCAAGCCGACGGGCGCACTCGGGTGAATATTCATCTGCATCTGCCGAGCCCGGAAGCCACGCGGGTAACCGGGGAAGTCTGGCTTGAGGACACACCTGGCTGGCTCAAGGCGCTGCAACCTCTGGAAGCTAAGCCAGCGCGTGCCTCAGCTGTTAGTCGCCCGGCAGTCCAGCGTCCTGTTCAGGTGCCGGTAGCGCCGCAACTGGGCGACTGGCAGACGGTCAGCCTGCTGGCCCTGCTGGATGAGCCGGAATTATTTATCGACCAGAACATCAGGCTGACCACGGTCACGGCCCGGGTGTACGAAGGTCGATTGAAAGCAGTCAGTGGTGACCAGCGCGTCGTCATAGCGCAGCCGCGCGGTCCCAATCAGGTGGATTATCATTTTCACCCGCTGGATATTCGCAGTCTGGAAGTGCGCTATCGTTCCAGGCGGTGACTTGAATTATCCGCAGTTGTCCCCATTAAAGGCCCATCAGCTCGTTAGCGAATGCGTTCGCTAACGAGCATTCTGTCATTGCCTTATCGACCTTTCACGGATCTGTAAGCCTTGACTGAAACATGCCTTGAGAAACCAAAGGGAGACAACCAAAGATGACCGTGGAAGCCCATAAGGAAACGCTCGGATTTCAGACAGAAGTGAAACAGCTGCTGCACCTGATGATCCATTCGATGTATTCGAACAAGGAGATCTTTCTCCGCGAGCTGATTTCCAACGCCTCTGATGCATCCGACAAGCTGCGTTTTGAAGCGATTGCCAAGCCCGAGCTGCTGGAAGATCAACCGAACATCGGTATCCGCATCAGCTCGGATGAAACCGCCAACACGCTGACCATCGAAGACAATGGCATCGGCATGTCCCGCGAAGAAGTAATCGAGAACCTGGGCACCATCGCCAAGTCTGGCACCGCCGCGTTTATGCAACAGCTCACCGGTGACCAGAAGAAGGATGCCAGTTTGATCGGCCAGTTCGGCGTAGGCTTCTACAGCGCCTTTATCGTTGCTGACAAGGTAGAAGTATTCACCCGCCGTGCGGGCCTGGATAACGCCGAAGGTGTGCGCTGGGAGTCTGCAGGCGAGGGCGAGTTTACTATCGAGAACGTCGCCAAGGCGGAACGCGGTACGCGTATTGTGCTGCACCTGAAGGCCGCCGAGTCCGAGTTTGCCGATGGCTGGCGTCTGCGCAATGTGGTGAAGAAATACTCCGATCACATTTCCTTGCCGATTGAATTGCCCAAACAACATATGGGCGACGACAAGGACAAGCCAGCCGAGCTGGAATGGGAAACCGTCAACCGCGCCAGTGCACTCTGGACCCGCGCTCGCACTGAGGTGAAGGACGAGGAATATCAGGAGTTCTACAAGCATGTGGCCCATGACTTCGAGAACCCGTTGAGCTGGAGCCATAACAAGGTTGAAGGCAAACTCGAGTACACCAGCCTGCTGTACGTACCGGGCCGCGCGCCCTTTGATCTCTACCAGCGTGAAGCTCCACGCGGCCTGAAACTGTACGTGCAACGTGTGTTTATCATGGATGACGCCGAACAGTTCCTGCCGTTGTACCTGCGCTTTATCAAAGGGGTAGTCGATTCCAATGATCTGTCGCTGAACGTCTCGCGCGAGATCCTGCAGAAAGATCCGGCGATCGACAGCATGAAGTCGGCGCTGACCAAGCGCGTGTTGGATATGCTGGAAAAGCTGGCGAAGAAAGAGCCCGAGCAGTACGCCACTTTCTGGAAAAACTTCGGCAGCGTGCTGAAAGAAGGCCCGGCAGAAGATTTTGCCAACCGCGAAAAAATTGCCAGCCTGTTGCGCTTTGCGTCTACCCAGCAAAATGATGATAGCGAAGTAGTCGGCCTCGACGCCTATATCGAACGCATGCAGGAAGGGCAGGACAAGATCTACTACCTGACCGGTGAGCGTTACAACCAGGTGAAGAACAGCCCGCACCTGGAGATCTTCCGCAAGAAAGGCATCGAAGTGCTGCTACTCACCGATCGTATCGACGAGTGGCTGATGAGCCATTTGAGCGATTACCAGGGCAAGACCTTCGTGGATATCGCCCGCGGTGATCTGGATCTGGGCAAGCTCGAGGCTGATGAAGACAAACAGGCCCAGGAAGAAGCGGCCAAGGCCAAGGCTGATCTGGTACAGCGCATCAAGGCTGTGCTCAACGACAGCGTTGAAGACGTCAAAGTCTCGCACCGTCTGACTGATTCACCGGCGGTATTGGTGATCAACGAAGATGGCATGGGCTTGCAGATGCGCAAGATCCTTGAAGCGACCGGGCAGCCTGCACCGGAAAGCAAACCAATCATGGAAATCAACCCGGCGCACCCGCTGCTGGAGAAGCTCGATCAGGAGCAGGATGAAGCGCGCTTCGGCGATCTTAGCCACATCCTGTTCGATCAGGCGGCGCTGGCGGCCGGCGAAAGTTTGCAGGATCCGGGTGCTTATGTGCGGCGCTTGAATGCCCTGCTGGTAGAACTTAGCAAGTAGGCAGCAAAAGCGGTACACGTGTGAACCAGGCCCAGTCGTTCCGATGACTGGGCCTTTTTATTGGCCAATGCAAATGGCGACAGGATGTGACAACTCCCCGCACCACCGCGCTAAACGTCTATGCTTGCAGACAGCCACCTTCAACACCGCAAAACATTTAGCCTGTGAGGAAGCCGATATGAGAAAGACCCTGACCACCATGATGATGCTTGGCGCCGCCGGTATGGCCCATGCCGAGATGGTAACCCAGCCTGTCGCCTACGAGATTGATGGCGAGGCCTACGAGGGCGTGCTGGTCTACGATGGCTCGGTGGAAGACAAGCGCCCGGGCTTGCTGATGGTGCCCAACTGGATGGGCATGACCGAGAACTCACTGAAGAAAGCCTACCGTGCTGGCGGCTCAGATTACGTGGTGTTTGTTGCTGATATGTATGGCAAGGCCGTGCGCCCGACTAATGCCGACGAAGCCAAAGAGGCGGCCACCTTTGTTCGCTCGGATCGGCCGCTGATGCGCAAACGTATTAATGCGGCATTGGACGTATTCAAACAAAGTGATCTAGCGGTGTTGGACAGTTCAAAAATGGGCGCTATCGGCTTTTGCTTTGGCGGTGGTGTAGTGCTGGAGCTGGCACGTTCGGGTACCGAAATCGACGGCGTGGTGTCCTTCCACGGTAATCTGGATACACCGGATGCCAGCGATGCCAAGGCGATCAAAACCCCGGTATTGGTCCTTAACGGCGCCGACGATCCTGCGGTGCCTGCCGAACAGATCCGCGCGTTCGAAAAAGAGATGCGTGATGCCGAGGTGGATTGGCAGTTCGTGAACTATGGCGGGGCGGTGCATTCCTTTACCGATCCTACAGCAGCTAACCCGGGACGTAACGAATACCACCCCCAGGTGGCAGCTCGGTCATTCGCCGCCATGCAGCTGTTTTTCGCCGAAACCATGGAGTAAAACGGGCCAAGCCAGAGGCTTATTCACGGTGGTGATGACACGTACTTGCGCTCAGTGTGGCTGTGTTATCACACCGTGGTCTGGCTGCAAAGCGCGACAGGGCTTAGCGATTGGCAAACCCGTTGGGGCTTTTTGCAGCTCACGACGGCTCTGGCGGGCACTTTAGAGCCTATGCCCATTTGCGATTTCAGACGGCATAATGGAGGCCGTCCTTAACGGCGCACTGCAACGGTGTGTACCGTCAATTGACCTAAAAGAATAATTTCAACGTCACGGAGAGTCTGTTATGTCCAAACCCGAATTGCCCGGTTGGCGCTGGGGCCCTTTCACGTTCCGCATGCCGTTCTACCACACCCGACTTTATTGGCAGGAGGCGATGCAGGGGCTGTTTGTCGCAGCGGCGACAGGCTTGGCGTTGGTGCCGTTGATGATGGAGTTCTTCGGGCTCGGATTTGAAGAAGCTGTAGCGGTGTCGATGATCCACTCTGCGATCATTGCTTCGGCCATCATTGTATTCGGTGAACCCTACGCGCCCGGGTGGATTACCCCCGCATTGCCCCTGGTGCTGGCCTATGTGCTCGGCGGTTACGATGACCCTGCTTCGCGTTGGCAGGCGATGACGGCGCTATCGCTTAATTTCGCTGCGTTGCTGTTTATTCTGGGTATTTCCGGGCTGGGCAAGAAATTCGTGCTTTGGCTGCCTGATACGCTCAAGGCCGGTATCATCCTCGGCGCTGCGATCGCGGCACTCAAACGCGTATTTATCGACGACGCCGAGCGCTTTTTGCTGCAGCAACCTATCGCCATTACGCTGGCCTGCGCTGTGTGTCTGATCTTTGCCTTCTCGCTGCCGATGGCGAAGCTCAAGGCCAAATACAAGGTGTTTGCCATCATTGGGGCACTGGGTCTGCTGCCGGGCTTTATTATCGCTGCTGCCGTTGGCCCCCTGGTTGGCGAAGTATCCTACGACATTCAGTGGGGTATTCTGATTCCGCCGGTAGGCGCCGCCTGGGCACAGATGTCGCCCTTTGCGATTGGCTGGCCAAGTCTGGAAATGTTCCTCCAAGGCATTCCGTTGGCGATCATTACCTACGTAATTCTGTTTGGCGATATGGTTACCGGTAATGAGGTGATTCGTGATGGCCTGACTGCTCGGCATGACGAACACATCGATATCAATCCAACCCGTACACACATTTCTGTGGCGATCCGCAACGCGGTAATGGGTGTGACTGCTCCTTTCTTCCCGACCCAGGGCACCATGTGGACCGGTGTTCAGGTGATTATTGTGCAGCGCTGGAAGCTGGGCATCGAAAACATGAACAGCTTGCATAGCGGTCTGGCCTCCTATTACCTGATGGGTCTGCCAATCATGTTCTTCCTGCTGCCTCTGCTTACCGGGCTACAACCTTTGTTGGGCATCGCGCTGTCACTAACCCTGGTTCTGACCGGTTTCGCCTGCGCCTATGTGGCTATGGCCATTCCACAGAACAACACCGCGCGGGGTACGGTAGTGCTGATTGGTGCTGCCCTGGCCTTCTTCGAGCCGTGGATCGGCCTGACCTTCGGTGTGCTGGCAACCCTGTTGCTGGTCGGTTGGGACGTCAACCGCGATCCGATTCCGCACGAGGACTAAGCGCTAGGAGCGCGCGCTTCGAGTCTGAAGCTGGAAGCATGAAGTCGCACGTGAGCCCTGGAGGGTTTCCGTGTAACCTCATGCTCTTCCAGCTCTCAGTCTAAGGTTTCCATTGCGCCCCAATTCCGATAATCAATACGATGGTGGGCCGGTCAACTGGCGCATCATGACCAGTCTGATTCCCTATCTCAGCGAGTTCCGTGGCCGCGTCGCATTGGCCATGGGCTTTCTGCTGGTCGCCAAATTGGCCGGCGTAGCAGTGCCCTGGGCACTGAAGCTGATCGTAGAGCATTTCGAGGCGACGACCGATGCACTGGTCTTGGTGCCGGTCGCATTGCTGGCCATGTACGGCCTGTTGCGTTTCTCCAGCGTATTTTTCTCCGAACTGCGTGATGCGGTCTTTGCCCGCGTAGCCGAGCGTGCCATGCGCCGGGTTTCGTTGCGGGTATTCGAGCATCTGCATCGGCTGGATCTGGGCTTTCATCTGGCACGCCGTACCGGCGGGCTGGCGCGGGATATTGAACGCGGCACCAGCGGCATCAGTTTTCTGCTGCGGTTTATGGTCTTCAATATCATTCCGACCTTGCTTGAAATTGGTTTGATTGCGGTGATTCTGCTGGCCAACTTCAGCCCCATGTATGCGCTGACCGTACTGGGTTCGGTGCTGTTGTACGGTACGTTTTCGATCTGGTGTACCGAATGGCGCAACCGCTTTGTGCGCGAGAGCAACAAGCTCGACAACAGCTCCAATACCCGAGCGGTGGACAGCCTGCTGAACTACGAGACGGTCAAGTATTTCGGCAATGAGCGTTTTGAGGCGCAGGAGTACGACACGCACCTGGAGGGCTGGGAAGCAGCGCGGATGAAGAATCGTCTGTCATTGGCAGCGCTGAATTCCGGGCAGGCGCTGATCATTGCCGGGTCAGTGACGCTGATGATGTTCATGGCCGC
Organism: Halopseudomonas laoshanensis; assembly: GCF_008365385.1. Taxonomy (GTDB): domain Bacteria; phylum Pseudomonadota; class Gammaproteobacteria; order Pseudomonadales; family Pseudomonadaceae; genus Halopseudomonas; species Halopseudomonas laoshanensis. The sequence goes on from NZ_QOVF01000001.1 coordinate 813,378, forward strand.
CAACCAGGTCGCCGCTGGCGACATGACGCTGGGTGAACTGGTGATGATCAATGCCTACATGATTCAGCTGTTCGTGCCGCTGGGCTTTCTCGGTTTTATCTACCGCGAGATCCGCGAGGCGCTAACCAACATCGAGCGTCTGTTCGGTTTGCTGGAAGCGCCGGTCAAGGTGGCTGATGCAGTAGATGCCAAACCGTTGCAGATTACCGGTGGTGCGGTGGACTTCGACCAGGTCAGCCACGCCTACGATCCTGCCCGGCCGATTCTGCAGGATGTGGACCTGCATATTCCTGCCGGCCATACCCTGGCCATCGTCGGCCCCAGTGGCGCGGGCAAATCCACGCTGGCGCGCCTGCTGTTTCGCTTCTACGACGTCGGCGGCGGTGCGATCCGTATCGATGGGCAGGATATTCGCGACGTGACCCAGGATAGCCTGCGCCAGGCCATCGGCGTGGTGCCGCAAGACACGGTGCTGTTCAACGACAGCATCGGCTACAACATCGCCTACGGCAAACCGGGTGCGACAGAAGAGCAGATCTGGCAGGCGCTGCGCATGGCGCAGCTGGAAGATTTTGTCCGGCGGCTGCCCATGGGCCTGAATACCCAGGTGGGCGAGCGTGGTCTGAAGCTGTCCGGTGGCGAGAAACAACGTATTGCCATTGCGCGGGTGCTGCTGAAGAACCCACCGATTCTGATTCTCGACGAGGCCACCTCTTCGCTGGATACCCATGCCGAGCGGCTGATTCTGGATGCCTTGAATCTGATTTCGCAAAAGCGCACCACTCTGGCCATCGCCCACCGCCTGTCGACCATCGTGCACGCTGAGCGCATTCTGGTACTGGATCAGGGGCGGGTAGTGGAGCAGGGCAGTCATGAGGAGCTGCTCGCGGCGGGCGGCGCCTACGCGCGACTCTGGGCCGATCAACAACGGGAGCAACAACCCCAAGGCTGATCTGACTAGAACAGGGCTGCCAGCCGGGGCATAGCGCCCTTATTCTTGACACTTATGCGGCTTGAGCCAGCCGGTCAGGCGATCAAGAATGCTGCAAACAGACAGAGGAGCACGGCCATGAGTAGCGTAATTGAACAGTGGCATCAGATTGTCAAACACCAGGACGCACAAGGCCTGGATGCGCTGTTGGCGGAGGATGTGGTGTTCCACTCGCCGGTGGTGCATACCCCGCAGACCGGCAAGAAAATCACCCGTCTGTATCTGATGGCAGCGATGCAGGTGCTCAATGCGCCCGGGCATTTCAGCTACCTGCGTGAAATAGAGCAGGGCAATCACGCGGTACTCGAGTTCGAAACCCTGATCGATGGCGTCAAGATCAACGGCGTGGATATGATCGAGTGGAACGATGCCGGTCAGATCATCGATTTCAAGGTCATGGTACGGCCGTTGAAAGCGATCAATGCCATTCATCAGGCGATGGGCTCGATGCTTGAGGCGATGAAGCCAAAAAGCTGAGACGAAGCCAGCAGGTCGAGCCCAGCTTGCTCGACTTGCTGACGACTTAGTGACCCACAGCCGCCAGTGCCGCAGGTTGGTTCAAATGGCGCGCCGCAGCGACCACATCGCCAATCACCAGCACCGCGGGGCTTTGTAACTGGAAGGTCCCGGCTGCTTCGTAGAGGTCGGCTAGAGTGCACATGTGCTGACGCTGATCCGGCAGGCTGGCTCGCTCGATCATCGCTACGGGCGTGCTAGCAGGCATGCCACCGGCCAATAGCCCTTGCTGGATTTGCCCGAGCCGCGCCACGCCCATATAGATAACCAGGGTGGTGCCGCCCATCGCCAGGCCTTGCCAGTTCAGTTCGCTATCGTCCTGCGTATGTGCGGTCACCAGGGTGACGCCGCGGCTGGTACCACGCAACGTCAGCGGAATTCCGCATTGGGTTGCGCCAGTGAGGCCAGCCGTTATGCCATTGACGATTTCCGATTCAATCCCGCGCTCGGCTAACCATTGCGCTTCTTCACCGGCGCGGCCAAAAATGCATGGATCACCGCCTTTCAAGCGCACCAGCTTGCGGCCCTGGCGGGCGTAGCGCAGCATCAGACGGTTGATAAAATCCTGCGGTGTCGAGCGGCAGCCGCCGCGTTTGCCTACCCGCACCAACTGAGCCTGCGGGCAGTGCACCAGGATTGCCGGATTGACCAGGTCATCAACCATGACCACATCTGCTTGCCCAAGTACGCGTACAGCCTTGAGGGTCAGCAGTTCAGGATCGCCGGGGCCTGCGCCTACCAGGTGGACTAGCGCGCTCATATGGGTGTCTCCATTGGGTAGGATGTCGAGAAAGGGGCGAAGGTGAATCTCATACCGCGACCTTGGCACGGCTCAATAAGCCTTTTATTTCAGGCACACAGGAGCCGCATTCGGTGCCGCAGCCCAACTCGGACTTCAACCCGTTTAGATCCAGGCCGCGTTCGATCCCCGCTTGAATACGGCTCTGGCTGACGTTCATGCAGTTACAAAGGGTGCGGTTAACGGCTCCGGATTGTCCGCCTGGCGGCGTGCTGATGGGCGCCAGAAACCAGCGCCGCAGTTCGGCATTGGTCTCGCCGCTTTGCCAGACCTGGCGCAACCAGTCGCGGGCGGCGGTTTCCCCGGTCAATCGAATCGCCGTGATGCGGCCTTGTTCGATCCTGACCCGCTTACCGATGGCCCGGCGTGGGTCGTCGTAGATCAGTACTGGGCCGCTGTGCAAGTCCAGCAGGCTATCCAGCTTGGCCAGCCAATCGGCATCCGGTGCGTTACGGTGCGCGGCGCGGATCAGTAGAGCAGGGCGATCGCGCCCAGCCAAGCTAAAGCTGGCGAACGCCAGCTCTTCACAGTGTTCACGCAGCGCAGTGAAGCGCTGCTGCACATCGCCTTCCACCAGCACAAACAATTCCCAGGGAAAGACCACCGGCTTGACGTTGATGCCAGCCTGTTTCAGCTCGGGCTGCTTGGACAGCGGATCAAATAGAGGCTGGGTCAGCACGTTAACGCCCAGGCCCTTGAGAAAGCGATTGCCCCAGTGCATCGGAATATAGGCCTGGCCGGGCCGAATCTGCTCATCCGCCAGCACCGGCAGGATCAGTTCACCGCGGCGGCTTTTGACCTGTACCAGTTGACCATCCACAAGGTGTCGGCTGCGCAGGTCATCCGGGTGCAGGCTGATCTGCGCCTGCTCGACATGGCCGAACAGCTGCGCTGCGGTGCCGGTACGGCTCATGCCATGCCACTGATCACGCAGTCGCCCGGTGTTCAATGTCAGCGGAAAGCGCGCATCGCGCTGTTCCTTATGCGGCAGGTAGGACTCGGCGATAAAACGCGCGCGGCCGTCGTCGGTCGGAAACCGATTGTCTGCATACAGCCGTGCAGTGCCTTTCTGCTTGGACGCGTCGAACGGCCACTGCTGCGGGCCCAGTTCGTCGATCAGCGCGTAGCTTAGCGAGCTGTAATCCAGATCCCGGCCCGCGGTCAGCCCGCGGTACTCATCGAACAACGCCTGCGGGCTGTCGAAGTCAAACAGGCTCGGCTGGCCTGGGCGCAATTGCGCTTCCAAACGCGTGGCCAGGTCGCAGACAATCGCCCAGTCCGGCCGCGCTTCGCCCGGGGCGGCAACAGCTGAGCGCACACGGCTGATGCGGCGTTCGGAATTGGTCACGCTGCCGGCTTTTTCGCCCCAGCTGGCAGCGGGCAGCAGCAGGTCGGCGTAATGACAAGTTTCGGTGGTGGCAAAGGCTTCCTGCACCACCACAAAAGGGCAAGCGGCCAGCGCCTCGTGGATCAGAGTCTGATCCGGCATGGATTGCGCGGGATTGGTACAAGCAATCCACAGCGCTTTGATCTTGCCCTGGCGCACGCCCTCAAACAGCTCGACAGCACTCAAACCGACATTGCCCGGCAAACTGTCGACACCCCAATACTCGGCCACTTCGTCGCGATGCGCGGCATTGGCGGTTTCGCGATGGCCAGGCAACAGATTGGAGAGGCTGCCCGTCTCGCGGCCGCCCATGGCATTCGGCTGGCCAGTCAGTGAGAAGGGACCGCTACCGGGTTTGCCAATCTGCCCGGTCGCCAGATGCAGATTGATCAATGCGCTATTTTTCGCACTGCCGGCGCTGGACTGATTCAGGCCCATACACCACAGCGAGAGAAACGACGGCGCGGTGCCGATCATGCGTGCCACGCTCTGCAGATCATCCTGACGGATGCCGCAGATGCCAGAGACCATCTCCGGCGTGTAGTCACGCACCAGAGTTTTCAGTTCATCAAACCCGCCGGTGTGCTCGTCGATAAAGCGCCGGTCGAGCCAGCCTTCCCACATCAGAATATGCAAAATGCCGTGGAACAGCGCCACATCGGTTCCGGGCTGCACGGCCAGGTGCATGTCGGCGATATCACAGGTATCGGTGCGCCGCGGGTCAACGACGATGATCCGCATATCCGGCTTGTCTGCCTTGGCCTGCTCCAGGCGGCGGAACAGCACTGGATGCGCGTAGGCCATATTGCTGCCGACAATCAGCAGGCAATCGCTTTGTTCGATGTCCTCATAGGAGCAGGGCGGCGCATCGGCGCCCAGGCTGCGCTTGTAACCAACTACCGCGCTGGACATGCACAGCCTTGAGTTACTGTCGATATTGTTAGTGGCCACTAACGCGCGGGCCAATTTGTTGAAGGCGTAATAGTCCTCGGTCAGCAACTGCCCGGAGATGTAGAACGCCACGCTGTCGGGGCCGTGCTCGGCAATGGTCTGGCCAAACACCTGCGCGGCATGGCCCATGGCGGTATCCCAGTCTGTGTGGCTACGTGCCAAACCTTTACCCAGACGTAATTCGGGGTATAGCGCTCGCGCTGTGAGGTCGCCGGTAAGATGCAGGGTCGCGCCCTTGCTGCACAGCCGACCGTAGTTGGCCGGGTGCGCCGGGTCGCCCTTGACGCCGATAATGTGCTCATCATCGTGCTCGATCAGCACACCGCAGCCGACGCCGCAGTAGCAGCAGGTGGAGGCGGTTGTTGTAGTCATGAGCACACCTCCAAATTCAAGTTACTGGTTACTTTGAAGATCTTCTTCGCGACTGAGAGCACTGATTGACTGCACGCAGCATCATAGCGACGTTGCCGACGTGCGGGGCTGGACCGTCGATGACCATGGATGGTCATCGCCGAGCGAACAGGGATGTGTTTACAGCGCGTCCAGCCCCGCACGTCGGCAATGGCGCCAACGCTCAATCTCGTCTCAATCAGTGCACTCCTCACGCAGACACCTTGTCCAACACCAGCTGCACCCGCCCATTCTCAACCCGGGTCGGATAGCGATGCGTGCATCCCACATCCGGCGCTACGGCCTCGCCGTTCTCCAGTTGAATGGTCCAGTTATGCAGTGGGCAGGTAACCTGCTTGCCGAACACGATGCCCTGGGACAGCGGCCCGTTCTTGTGCGGGCAGCGATCGTCTACGGCAAATACATCATCATCGCTGGTGCGGAACACGGCGATATCACATTTGGCGCCGGTCACTACTCGCGAGCCAAGTGGGGGGATGTCTTCCAGTGCGCAGATATCCAGCCAGTTCATAGGGCCACCTCGGCAACTTCCTTGACCGCAATGCGGCGGAATTCGTTTTTCAGCTCTTCCTTCTCGATGCGCTCTTTCCAGGGGTCCTGTTCGAACGAGAGGGAGAACAGCAGACGCTCATGCAAGGCCTTGCGACGGTCGTCATCTTCCAGCACACGCTTCTTGATGTGCTCCAGACCAACGCGGTGCATGTAATGCACGGTGCGTTCCAGGTAGAAGGCCTCCTCACGGTAGAGCTGCAGGAACGCCAGGCTGTATTCCATCACCTCGGCTTCAGTCTTGACCTTGACGAAGAACTCGCCAGCCTCTGTTTTGATGCCGCCGTTGCCGCCGATATACAGCTCCCAGCCGGAATCGACACCGATAATGCCAATATCCTTGATGCCGGATTCTGCACAGTTGCGCGGGCAACCGGACACCGCCAGCTTGACCTTGTGTGGCGACCACATATTGAACAGCGCATGCTCCAGGTCGATGCCCATCTGCGTCGAATTCTGCGTGCCGAAGCGGCAGAACTCGCTGCCTACGCAGGTTTTCACTGTGCGGATGGATTTGCCATAGGCGTGACCCGAGGGCATATCCAGATCCTTCCAGACCGCGGGCAGATCCTCTTTCTTGATGCCGAGCAGATCGATCCGCTGGCCGCCGGTGACCTTGACCATGGGTACCTGGTATTTGTCGGCTACATCGGCAATCCGGCGCAGCTCCGCCGCATTGGTAATACCGCCCCACATGCGCGGAATAACCGAGTAGGTACCGTCTTTCTGAATGTTGGCGTGAGCGCGCTCGTTGATAAAGCGCGACTGCGGATCGTCCTTGGCCTCGCCTGGCCAGGTGGAGATCAGGTAATAGTTCAGCGCCGGACGGCAGGTGGCGCAGCCGTTCGGCGTGCGCCATTCCATGAAGCGCATGGCATCGGGAATACTGATCAGGTGGTGCTCGCGAATCGCCTTGCGGACCTGGCCGTGATTCAGATCGGTACAGCCACACACGGCTTTCTCGCTCTTGGGCTTCACATCAGCGGCGCCGCCAACGGTGTTGATCACGATCTGCTCGACCAGACCGGTGCAGGAGCCACAGGAACTGGCAGCCTTGGTGTGCTTTTTCACGTCATCGACGCTGAACAGGCCGTGTTCCTGAATCGCCTTGACGATGGTGCCCTTGCACACGCCATTGCAGCCGCAGACTTCCATGTCATCGGGCATGTTGGTGGTCTTGCTCTGGCCCTGGTGGCCGGTATCACCGATGGCGTCTTCGCCAAACATCAGGTGGTCACGGATCTCGTGAATGTTCTGGCTGTCTTTGACCATGCGGAAGTACCAGCCGCCGTCGGCGGTGTCCCCGTAGAGGCAGGCGCCGACCAGAATGTTGTTCTTGATCACCAGTTTTTTGTACACGCCGCCGATGGGGTCGGAGAGGGTAATCACTTCGCTGTCGTCATCGCCCATAAACTCGCCTGCGGAGAACAGGTCGATGCCGGTAACCTTGAGTTTGGTCGAGGTGATCGAGCCTTCGTAGCGACCGTAACCGAGCATGGCCAGATGATTGGCGCAGACCTTGGCTTGTTCGAACAGTGGCGCGACCAGGCCATAGGCGATACCGCGGTGGCTGGCGCATTCGCCGATGGCGTAGATTTTTGGATCATAGGTTTGCAGTGTATCGCTGACCAGAATGCCGCGATTGCAAGCCAGGCCGGCGCTTTCCGCCAGATCAGTGTTCGGACGAATACCCGCAGCCATGACTACCAGGTCGGCGGGGATCTCACTGCCATCCTTGAAGCGCACGGCTTTGACCCGGCCCTTGCCATCATCCAGCAACTCGCTGGTGAACTGCGGCAGCAGGAATTTCAGTCCGCGCTCTTCCAGCGAACCTTGGAGCAAATCACCCGCGGTGCGATCCAACTGGCGTTCCAGCAGCCATTCACCGATATGCACGACGGTGACGTCCATGCCGCGCATCTTCAACCCATTGGCTGCTTCCAGGCCTAGCAGGCCGCCGCCGATCACCACAGCGTGCTTGTGGGTCTTGGCAGTGTTCATCATCGTTTCGGTATCGGCGATGTCCCGGTAGCCGATCACGCCTTCCAGATCCTTGCCGGGGATCGGTAGAATGAAAGGGTTGGAGCCGGTAGCCATCAACAGCCGGTCGTATTCCGCTTCAGTACCGTCATCGGCATACACGCGGCAGGCCTTGCGGTCGATTTTGACCACCTTGCGGCCGGTGTGCAGCGTGATGTTGTTATCTGCATACCATTTCAGATCGTTGAGGATGATGTCCTCGAACGCCTGCTCACCGGCCAGCACCGGCGAGAGCAGAATGCGGTTGTAGTTGGGGTGCGGCTCGGCACCGAACACGGTTATGTCGTACATGTCAGGTGCGAGCTTGAGCAGTTCTTCCAGGGTACGTACCCCGGCCATGCCGTTGCCTACCATCACCAGTTTGAGCTTTTGCATCTGTTGCTCCGTGTTGTTGAGCGCAAAACAAAAAAGGCGTCCCACCGCTCTCGCGGTAGGACGCCTTTGTCCGGTTCCTGATCAGTCAGGTAGTGCCCTGTCGCCGTTGACAGTTGCACTTTATGTAAGGGTGTTGCACTTGCGTGGCTTGCTTGTATGAATATCTCTTGATTAGAACAATGCACAGTACGTGCCAGCTTCCAACTAACTGATATACCTCGGGTTGCAGGGCGCTGAGTGAGATTTTACTGCACCCATATGAGGCGGTCGGCACCACCCTGGTGCGCTTATGCTATTACTCAGTGCAGCAACATCACCAGCAACAGCAAATTCAAACCCAACGCACCCAGTGCAATGCCGCGCCATACCGCCAGCGGCGCGCGCTCCAATAGCGGGCGATGTGCCGGCACCAGAGCTGAGCGATCACCCCGTTCTAAGGCCAATAACCATTCTTCGGCGGTTTCGTAGCGCTTGTCGGGATCGGTCTCTAACGCCTTGAGTAGGCAGCGGTCAATCCAGGCAGGCAGATCCGGACGATAACGACTCGGTGGAGTCGGTTGGCCAAAGCGCGGATGCTGAAACGCTTCGATTTCGCCATAGGGGTAATGGCCGGTCAGCAGGTAATAGAGACTGACGCCCGCGCTGTACAGATCCTGCTGCGCTGAGGGCTCGGCCCCGGCAAACGCTTCCGGGGCGATATAGCTGGGCGTGCCGGGTAAGCCGCCTTGCCAGTCTGACAAGCCGGGGCAGAATGCCAGACCGAAATCGAGCAGGCGCAGCACGCCTTCATCGCCCATATGCAGGTTGCTTGGGGTTATATCCCTGTGCAGTATATTGCGCCGATGCAATAGTCCGACAGCACGCGCCAGGGCAGGTGCAAGGCTCTGGAATTGCGCCAGGCTGAGCAAGCCGGTGCTGCGCTTCTGTTGCTGCAGGGTCATGCCGGCATATTCGCGCATCACGTAGTACAGGTGCCGGCGGCTGCAATGCGCATGCAGCTCGGGCACATGCGTACCCGCTACCCGGCGCAAGAACCATTCCTCCAGTACCAACTGACGCTGCGCCTCAGGGTCATCCCTGAGCGCAGCGGGCAGAGTTTTCAATAGCCAGTTCTGCTGGGTGGCGTCCTTGACGCGATACAGTACGGACTGGCGGGACTCGGCCAGGCGTTCGGTAACCAGCCAGCCTTCAAAATTCTGACCGTTCTTCAGTGGCGGAGGAACAGCACGTTCTTCCGCTGGCAGCAGCGCGTCGCTCAGGCTGGCTTGCGGCAGGTGATCAATGCAGACCAATAATGCGCTGGCGTTGTCCGGGCTGCCGGCCAGATGCGCTTGGCTGACCAGCTCATTGCAGCAGTTTGCCGGTTCATCCTCGCGGGTCAGGTACTGGTGCAGTAGCTGATCATCCAGCTGCGCCCAGACGCCATCGCTGACCAGCAGAAAACGATCCCCGCTATGCAGCTCGCCCTCCAGGTAGTCCATCACCAGATGTTCATCCAGGCCCATGGCGCGCTTGAGTACGTGCTGCATGCCGGGCTGCTCCCACACATGCTCCTGGGTCAGTTTGCGCAGCTGGCCATCGCGCAACAGGTAGACCCGGCAGTCGCCAATATGCGCCAGCGTATAGCGCTGCCCGCGCAGCACCAGCAGGCTCAGGGTGGTGAGCAACGGCTGCCCGCCGCCATTGCAGCGCAGCCAGCGATTGTGTGCGGTCAACAGCCGCTCCAGAGCCTGCGTCACGGTCCAGGTTTCGGGCGTCGAATAGTAATCCAGCGCCAACGCTTGCAAGGTTGCCCGGGCAGCCAGACCACCATCAGCACAGTGGCTGACGCCATCAGCCAGCGCCAGCAGATGGCCCTTGCTTGTAGCCAGGTGCGGGGCAGGCGTGACGATGCGTATTGCATCCTGGTTTTCTTCCCGCGGGCCACTGGCACTCGCTTCGGCGATGCGCAGTTCCAGGCTCATGATCAGACTCGCGCCGAGGTCATGGCTGACGAACCCCAGGTGGTGCGCCAGCGACGTTTGACGCCAATCAAGCCAAACAGGGCCAGCAGGCCGAGCCCGGAGAACAACCAGAGCCCCAGTTGGTAGTCGCCAGTCTGCTGCTTGATGGTACCCAGCCCGGCGGCAAGCACGAAGCCGCCGACGCCACCGGCCATGCCGATCAACCCGGTCATTACCCCGATTTCACGATGAAAGCGCTGGGGTACCAGCTGGAAGACCGCGCCGTTGCCAGCGCCCAATCCCAGCATGGCGGTCACGAACAGCGCCAGTGCCGCAAAGGAGCTGGAGAGGTTAAAGCCAACCAGCGCGATACACAGCGATGCCACGGCATACATGCACAGCAGCGAGCGAATGCCACCGACCCGGTCGGCAAAGGCGCCACCCAACGGCCGCATCAGGCTGCCGGCCAATACACAGGCGGCGGTGTAGTAGCCCGCGGTCACCGGGTTGAGCCCGTACTGATCGCTGAAGTAGCCGGGCAGGGCACTGGCCAGACCAATAAACCCGCCAAAGGTGATGCTGTAGAAAAACATGAACCACCAGCTGTCTTTATCGTTCAGCGCCAGCAGATAATCCTTGCCGGCCTTGGGCTTGGGGCGCTGGGGTGAATTCTTCGCCACCAATATAAAGATGATCAGCGTGGCGACCAGCGGAATCAGTGCCAGGCCGAATACATTCTGCCAGCCGAACAGATAGGCCAGCCCGGGTGCAAACAGCGCGGCAAGCACGGTGCCTGAATTACCCGCGCCGGCGATGCCCATGGCTTTGCCCTGATGCTCTGCTGGGTACCATTGCGAGGCCAGTGGCAGCGCGACCGCAAAGGCGGCGCCGGCAAAACCCAGCCCCAGGCCCAGCAGCAACGCCTTGTTGTAGCTGTCGACGCCAAGCAACCAGGCGGTAGCCAAGGCGGTAATCACTACCACTTGGCCAATGATGCCCGCGGTTTTGGGAGACAGCCGGTCAGCCAGAAAGCCCATCAACAGTCGTAGGACAGCGCCCGCGAGAATCGGCGTGGCGACCATCATGCCTCTTTGCTGTGCGCTGAGGCTCAAATCGGTAGCAATCTGCACCGCTAGGGGGCCAAGCAGATACCAGACCATAAAGCTCAGATCGAAGTAGAGAAAGGCGGCAAACAGAGTCGGTGTATGACCGGCTTTCCAGAAACTTTTGTTCATGTGAAATCCCTCAGGAGTGGGCGGTATCAGTGCTGCAGATAGTTTTGCCTGCGCCATTGAGGCAAAAAAAAACGCCACTTCCCGGCAGACCAATAAAGGTCTGATGGGAAATGACGTCGTTGTCTGATGGCAACCGCCGTTGGCTGCCTGAGGTTATCTAAGCAGGATACGTGCCAGACAAAGGTCTAGCCGCGAGGGTTCAGTCTTTAAGCAGCTCGTGCATGGAAATAATCTGTTCGGCCACCTGGATGATCTTCTGCTGCTTGCTCATGGCCTGGCGGCGCATCAATGTATGCGCTTCGGCTTCATCGCAATTGCGCATTTTCATCAGTAGGCCTTTGGCCTTTTCAATGCGCTTGCGTTCGTTCAGTTGCTGTTCACGCTCAAGCAATTCGGAGCGTAGCTTTTGGTCGCTTTCAAACCGCGCCATGGCCACATCGAGAATTGCCCGCATGCGCGCGCTTTGAATACCTTCGACGATATAGGCGCTGACGCCGGACTGAATTGCCTGGCGCATCACCCCAGGGTCACGGTCGTCGGTGAACATCACGATCGGCCGGGGTTGATCACGGGTCACCAGGCAGACCTGCTCCATTACGTCGCGGCCGGGTGAGTCGCTGTCGATCAGTACCACATCCGGCTTGCAGTTCTGCACCCGGGCGGGCAGGTCGATAGACAAGCCTGATTCTTCCAGCACCTCAAAGCCGGCCTCGATCAGCGAATCCCGAAGCCGCCCGAGTTTGCGGGCTGTGTCATCAATCAGCAGGATGCGCATAGTGCACTCCCGTACAAGCAAGGGTCAGAAGCATTCATCCAGGCGTCCGTCCCAGGTCATGGTGTATATCCAGAGCATGCAGTGCGAATCCACGAGCGTAGCCGCGTGGGTCGCTGCCATCCCAATGCATACCATCAACTAACGTGCTGCTGCGCATCGGTGAGGACGGGATGGTTATGCCCAGGGCACTGGCTGCATCACGGTAAATATCCAGTTGCTGCACCTGCCGGGCGACGGCGAGGTAATCAGGATCCGTACGCAACAGGCCCCAACGGCGGAACTGGGTCATGAACCACATCGCGTCTGACAGATAGGGCATGTTGACGCTGCCTTCACCGTGGAAACGCAGCGGGTGGCTATCCTGCCAGATATCACCGTTGCCGTCATTGTACTCTCCCAGCATGCGCGGCAGCAGGGCATCAACGGGCGCATCAACGAATTCTGGGCTGCTGATCAACTGGGCGGTACTCTCCCGGTTCGCATCGTTCTGGTCGATAAAGCGGCTGGCATCGAGTATCGCCATAACCAGGGCTCTGGCGGTGTTGGGGTAACTGTCGACAAATTCCTGTGTGGTACTCAGCACCTTTTCGGGGTGGTCGGGCCAGATTGACTGGCTGGTCGCCATGGTGAAACCCTCACCCTGCTGAATGGCGCAGGCGCCCCAGGGCTCGCCAGCGCAAAAGCCGTCGATACGCTTGGCCTTCAGATGCTGAACCATCAAGGAGGGTGGGACTACCAGAGTCTCAACATCCTTTAGCGGATGAATACCCTGCGCCGCCAGCCAGTAATACAACCACATGGCGTGGGTGCCGGTGGGGAAGGTCTGGGCAAACCGCAGTGGCGCACTATTTTGATGCACCATTTTGCCAAGCGCCTTGGGATCGGTCACGCCGGCGCGTTGCATGCTCGCGGCAAGATTGATCGCCTGGCCGTTCTGGTTCAGGCCCATCAACACCGCCATCGGCGTGGTCGGGCTGCCGATGCCCAGGTGCACGCCGTAGATCAGGCCGTACAGGCCCTGTACGGCGTCCAGCTCACCGCTCAGCAGGCGATCTCGCAATCCCGCCCAGGAAGCCTGGCGGTGCAGTTGCAGACTCAACCCGTAGGGCTCGGCGAAACCTTGAGTGGCGGCCACGATCAGTGATGCGGCGTCCGTTAATGGCAGATAACCCAGCTTTAACAGGCTTTTTTCCGGAGCATCGCTACCGTTGACCCAGGCCAGCGCATCGGCACGTGGTCGGCGATTTTGCTTCATGAGGTTTTTCCTTAACTGTCGGGTGCGCGGCAAATAAAAAAGCGCCGTGTTCCAGATCGCTGCTGCGGATCTGGATACACGACGCCGTTGTCGTTTGCTGCCGCCCGATTAATCGGGTTTGGAAAAAATCAGAGCAAGGACTGTGCCAGCGATATTAGCGCACGATCATTACCGAGGTTTTGGACAACTGCACTACGCGCAGCGCATTGGTACCCAATACGTAATCCTCGGCACGTTTGCGCTTATGCGATGCCATGACAATCAGATCTGCATCGATCTTTTTGGCTACCCGCAAAATCGCCTCGTAAGCTTTGCCATCAGCCACAATCCGTTGCACCTTGACGTCCTTCGGCACATTCGCCTTGACGAACTCCTTGAGATTGTTGGTGATCGCCTGTTTGGCTTTTTCTGCATATTCCTTGGGAAAGAAGCCACCTACCAGCGGGAGCCCGAAATCCGGAATCACCATGACCACGTGCAGCGAGGCCGTGTAATCACGGCACAGCTGCAGCGCGGTAGGCAAGGACTTGGCCCAGGACGCCTTGTGATTCAAATCGATCGGTAAGAGGATTCGGTTATACATTGTTACCTCCTGGCGCGGTCGCAACAGACGCCTGAGCATCTGGGCGACGTCGCCACTGCAGTCCGATGATCAGCATGAACAGCAAGAATCCGGGAATCCACATCCATTCCTTGGCCCACCGGTCCACCGGCGCCAGCACTTCGATGATCTCCTGATCAAAGTCGAACCCCAGATCAGCAGCCATGCTGCCGTAGGTAACCATGTCAACCAGGGTACGGTCGCCATCCTGCATCAGCATCAGTCCGGTCTCTTCCAGACGTTCTTCGCCGGTCTCGCCATCCGGCACGGGCATCAGCACGTAGAAAGTGCGCGCACTGCCAATGTCGTCTTTACCGCTGATCTGAATCCGCAGGTTGCTTCCCTCGTCCACGCGGTCGAGCGCGGTGGCGATTTCAGCAGGCGGAATCGACTGGTAGGGATCGTGAATCATGTCCATCCAGAAGCCTGGGCGGAACAAGGTAAAGGCTACCAACAGCATCAGCACACTTTCATACCAGCGGCTTCGCACCAGCAGCCAGCCCTGGGTGCCTGCGGCGAAGATCAGCATGGCAATAGTGGCGACAATGAACACCACTATCCCTTGCCAGAAGGTGACATCGATCAACAGCAGGTCAGTGTTGAAGATGAACAGGAACGGCAGGGCCGCTGTGCGCAGGCTGTAGTAGAAAGCCTGAAAGCCGGTTCGAATCGGATCGCCGCCAGACACCGCCGCAGCGGCGAAGGACGCCAGCCCGACTGGCGGGGTGACATCCGCCATGATGCCGAAGTAGAACACGAACAGGTGTACGGCAATCAGGGGTACGATCAGGCCGTTCTGCTGGCCCAGCGTCACAATAACGGGGGCGAGCAGGGCCGAGACCACAATGTAGTTGGCGGTAGTCGGCAGACCCATGCCCAGAATCAGGCTGAGAATGGCGGTCAGGATCAGCATGAGCATCAGGTTGCCCATGGACAGTATCTCAACCAGATCGGCGAGTACCAGGCCTACGCCAGTCTGCGCTACGGCGCCAACAATGATCCCTGCCGCTGCAGTGGCGATGCCAATGCCGATCATATTGCGCGCGCCGGCGACCAACCCTTGCCACAAGTCATCCAGCCCCTCATGCAGATCATGTGCGAGCTTGCTTTCGCCGCGGAACATGGCCATCAGAGGGCGCTGGGTGATGATGATCACGATCATCAGTACCGTGGCCCAGAAGGCCGACAGGCCAGGGGACAGGCGTTCTACCATCAAGCACCAGACCAGCACGATCACCGGCAGAATGTAATGCAGACCGGACATCACTGTGGGTTTGGTTTGCGGCAGCGTCACCACGGGGGATTCGGGATCGTCCATCTCGAGCACCGGGTAGCGTGATCCGACCTTCAGCAGCCCAACGTACACAACCAACAGACAGGCGCCAATGACCCAGCCGGCAGCGTCGCCCAGCAGCGGTTTGAGCCACCCCAGCCCGTAATACACTGCAAATGACAGTGCCATCAACAGAATCAGGCCGGTCATGAAGCCAAAAATTTTACGCAACAATGGCCGCGGCGGGTTGCTGCTCTGCAGGCCCTGCATGTCCGCCTTCATTGCCTCCAGGTGCACAATGTAAACAAGCGCGATATAGGAGATCAGCGCAGGTAGAAAGGCATGCTTGATCACGTCGACGTAGGAAATGCCGACATATTCCACCATCAGAAACGCCGCAGCGCCCATTACCGGCGGCATGATTTGGCCGTTCACTGACGAGGCCACTTCTACTGCGCCGGCTTTTTCGGAGCTGAAACCTACGCGCTTCATCATCGGGACGGTAAAGGTACCGGTAGTCACTACGTTGGCGATTGATGAGCCGGAAATCAGGCCTGTCATCGCCGATGCAACCACCGCTGCCTTTGCCGGGCCTCCGCGATAATGACCCAAAAGCGAAAACGCGACCTTGATGAAGTAGTTACCTGCGCCGGCTTTATCCAGCAGGGAGCCGAACAGGACAAACAGGAAGACGAAGCTGGTGGATACGCCCAGCGCAATGCCAAAGACGCCCTGGCTGGTCAGCCATTGATGATTGACCAGTGCCTCAATGCTGACGCCGCGGTGCGCCATAATGCCGGGCATATAGGGGCCGGCGAGACAGTAGACCAGAAACACCAGCGCCACGACCATCAAAGGCGGACCCAGAGCTCTGCGAGTGGCTTCCAGCAGCAGCACCAGACCTGCTACGCCGACGATCACATCCAGCGTAGTCGGGTTGCCCGGGCGGCTGGCCAGCTCGGTATAGAAAATAAACAGGTAGGCGGCGCAGAACGAGGCTGCGAAGGCCAGAACCCAGTCCAGCACGGGAACGCGTTCTCGCGGTGAGCGCTTGAGCGCTGGAAAGGCCATAAAGCCGAGAAAAATCGCAAAAGCCAGGTGAATAGACCGGGATTCTGCACTGTTGAACACGCCAAAGCCGACCAAGTAGGGCAGTGGGGACGCGATCCACAGTTGAAAGAGAGACCAGGCTGCTGCGACCGACACGATTAATTTGCCGGTAAAACCGTGGGGTTTTCGAGCGCCGGTATCACTGGTGGCTACCAGGTCTTCCAGTTCGGTGCTCAGATCATCACGTTGGTTGTTTTGTACGCTCATGGTAGCCCTTGAGTAGTTGCATGGTGCGAATAAAGGAATGAAACATGCAAAAAACAAACCCGGATCAGTGATCCGGGTTTGGGGGGCTTACATCCAGCCGCGTTCCTTGTAGTAGCGAACGGCGCCATCATGCAGAGGAATGGAGAGACCTTCCTTGATCATCTCTTCTTCTTTCAGTGTGGCGAAAGCGGGGTGCAGACGCTTGAAGCGATCGAAGTTCTCGAACACTGCCTTCACGGTCTGGTAAACGGTTTCGTCATCAGTATCGGTTGAGGTTACCAGTGTGGCGCGGACACCAAAGGTGTTCACGTCATTATCGTTGCCCCGGTAGATGCCGCCCGGGATGGTCGCTTTGGCGTAGTAAGGCCGCTCGGCGATCAGTTTGTCGATTTCTTCACCGTCGACTGACACCAGTACTGCATCTACGGTAGTGGTCGCTTCCTGAATGGAACCATTGGGATGGCCAGCAACGTAGACCATGGCATCGATGTTGTTGTCACCCAGTGCCGCGGCCTGCTCTGCAGCGTCAAGTGCCGAAACCAGGGAGAAGTCTTCGTGCGTCCAGCCCAGTGCATCGAGTACAACATCCATGGTGTCGCGCTGACCGGACCCCGGATTGCCGATATTCACACGCTTGCCTTTCAGATCCTTGACGTCAGTGATGTTGGCGTCACGACGGGCAACCACCGTCAGTGGTTCACCGTGCAGCGCGAACATGGCACGCATACCGTCGAACTTGCCAGCGTCTTCAAAGTTCTCAACACCTTCATAGGCTTTGTACTGAATGTCCGACTGGACTACGCCCATGTTCATTTCACCACCACGAATGGCGTTGACGTTAGCCACGGAGCCGCCGCTGGACGGGGCGTTACAGCGAATGCCGTGCTCGTCAGTATTGCGATTGATCAAGCGGCAAACAGACTGGCCAACGACGTAGTAGACGCCGGTCTGGCCGCCGGTGCCGATGGTTACGAAGTTTTGCTGGGCCACAGCCGGAGTGGATGCCAGTGCGGCACATCCGATTGCTGCGGAAAACAGCATGGCGAGTGATTGACGTTTCATTAGAGGGTGACTCCTTTTTTCTGGTTATCAATCGGCAACGCTGCAATACATCACTGCAATCAACTGCCGATGTCACGGTATTCCCTAGCGTTTTGGCCAGGGAGAGATTATCAACTCGTGGTCGATGATTTAGTGCCCGGTCCTAGAAGTGTAGCGGAGTATTCCGCCAACGCTGGAAAATAACCCTAGCCCGGGTTTCGGGCAAGTTATTGATTCGACTGATATCTATGGAATTGCGACACGGGGTGCTGTGTGCTGCCAGACGGCTACCTCAGACGGGTGGCCATCCGCCCATCTCGCGCCAGCGGTTGACGATGCTGCAGAACAGCTCTGCAGTCTTTTCCGTGTCATAACGGGCGGAGTGTGCTTCCTTGCCGTCAAAATCGATGTCCGCTGCCGCGCAGGCCTTGGCCAGTACAGTCTGGCCATACGCCAAGCCGCCCAGGGTAGCCGTGTCGAAACAGGAAAAGGGGTGGAAGGGGTTGCGTTTGATTTGTGTGCGTTCGACCGCGGCATTGAGAAAGCCCAGATCAAAGAACGCGTTATGCCCGACCAGTACAGCGCGGGTGCAGCCGGCAGATTTGACCGCCTTGCGCACGTGTTTGAATATTTCCGTTAGCGCTTCGGATTCGTCTACCGCCATGCGCAGCGGATGATCAAGCTTGATGCCGGTAAATTCCAGAGCGGCCGGCTCTACATTGGCGCCGGCAAAAGGTTCGACGCGGAAGAAGTGGGTCTGATCCGGATACAGCATGCCCTCTTCGTCCATCAGCAGAGGTGTTGCGGCAATCTCCAGCAGCGCATCGGTGGCTGCATTGAAGCCGCCGGTCTCGACATCGACTACCACCGGCAAGAAACCGCGGAAACGGTAGGCCATGGGTGGCTTGTGGCCTTTGGCTATAGTCTCTTGCTGGTCTTCACTATCGAACTCAAACTCGCTCACGGGCGATCCTTAATGGTTATACCGCTCAAATCCAGGATGTCAGGCAACGCGCCAATGGATACTCTCGCCCGCTCGCAGCGGCACAATGGTCTGGTCGCCCAACGGCATACTGGCGGGCACGCTCCAGGACTCGCGCACCAATGTGACGGTATCGGTATTGCGCGGCAGTCCGTAGAAATCAGGACCATGCAAGCTGGCAAAGCCTTCCAGTTTGTCCAGCGCGCCGAGTTCGTCAAAGGCTTCTGCATACAGCTCCAATGCTGCGTGGGCGCTATAACAGCCAGCGCAACCGCATGCGGCCTCTTTGGCGTGACGCGCGTGCGGAGCGGAATCGGTGCCGAGGAAAAATTTGCTCGAGCCGGATACCACCGCATCACAGAGTGCTTGCTGATGGCGCTGGCGCTTGAGGATCGGCAGGCAGAACAGGTGCGGGCGAATGCCGCCAACCAGCATGTGGTTGCGGTTATACAGCAGATGGTGGGCGGTGATGGTCGCGCCTACGCGGTCCGGTGCAGAATTGACAAAGTCCACCGCGTCAGCGGTGGTGATGTGCTCGAAGACCACTTTCAAGGTCGGGAAGCGCTCGACCAGACCGACCAGCTGTTGATCGATAAAGGCCTTTTCGCGATCAAAAATGTCCACCTCGGCATGCGTCACTTCGCCGTGCACGAGCAGCGGCATGCCTACATCGGCCATCGCTTCCAGTGCCGGATAAATGTGCTCTAGCCGGGTCACGCCGGAATCGGAGTTGGTGGTGGCACCAGCAGGGTAAAGCTTGGCCGCGATGGCCTGGCCAGCGCTGTGTGCTTCGCGGATACATTCGGCGGTGGTCTGATCGGTGAGATAGAGCACCATCAGCGGCTCGAAACCAGACCCGCTGGGCCGAGCAGCGAGAATGCGCTGACGATAGGCGGCGGCCTGCTGGCCGTTGCGAACTGGCGGCACCAGGTTGGGCATGATGATCGCCCGGGCAAAGGTGCGGCTAGCGTCGGCCACGGTATTGCTCAGTACCTCTCCGTCACGCAAGTGAATGTGCCAGTCATCCGGCCGGATCAGGGTAAGACGATCAGTCATCAGCTAATTCCAGACAATTTCAATCCCGTCATGCTACCGGAAACGCCCTGTTTTCACACCTGCTTTCACCCCGGACTTAAGTCTCAGCGTCAAAGCATGCGCCGGGTAAAGTTTTAACTGCGACGGCCGATGCAGGAGCTGAGAGAGTCAATTGTGCATGGAGATCGTCGTGCGTCGAATGTATTGTGCCTTACTGCTGGGAGTCGCCTTGCCTGTGCAGGCCATCACCTTTCAGACCCGGATGGAAGAGGTCGAATGGACGGTGGAAGGTGATCAGTTCGAATGTCGTATGGCGCAACCCGTCAGCGGTTACGGCCAAGCGGTGTTTGTACGCAGGGCAGGTGAGCGTCCGGTATTTCAACTGGAGGCCACCAGCAATCTGATGCAGCCGGGCCAGGCCCAGTTGTTTAACGATCCGCCACCCTGGCGGCATAACCTGCGCGCATCCGTGCTGGGCGCGGCGTTGGTCGAAAACGGGCCAGTGACGTTACGGGCTTCTCAACAGCAGGCCGGGCAAATGCTGGCGGGGTTGGCTTCAGGCATGCATCCGACCATTCAGCGCGCGGCCTGGGCCAGCGCTGTGGAGTCAGTCAGGGTGGTGGTCTCGAGCGTAGGTTATCAGCAGGCCTGGACTGAGTTTCAAACCTGCGCCGGCGGTTTGCTGCCGCTGAATTTCGATCAGGTATCGCGCAGTGTGGTCAGTTTTGCCAGCGGCGGCAGCAGACTCACCGACGAAGCCAAAGCATTGCTGGATACCGCACTGGTCTATATCAAGGCGGATGAAGACATTGGTGTTATTCAACTCGATGGCCATTCCGACAACCTGGGCGATCGGCTGACCAACCGCGAGCTATCGCGCCAGCGCGCCCTGGCAGTGCGCGATTACTTGATGGAACAGGGCGTGGAAGAAGACCTGTTCACCATGCGCTTTCACGGCGAAAGCTATCCGGTGGCCACTAACGCCAGCAATTCAGGCCGCCAGCAGAATCGCCGCGTTACCCTGCGGCTAGAGAAAAACTAGCCCCTCGGCAGGCCGGCGAAGACTATCTCCCCTGTGATTCCTCGCAGTGCGGCGCTAGAATAGCGCTTTTGCCCGTCGCCCCATGTGGCGCTGATCAATCTTCTAGGGAGCGCGTAATGTCTGATGTGAAAAAAGTCGTCCTGGCTTATTCCGGTGGTCTGGATACCTCGGTAATCCTCAAATGGCTGCAGGAAACCTATAACTGTGAGGTGGTTACCTTCACAGCCGATCTGGGTCAGGGTGAAGAGGTTGAGCCTGCACGTGCCAAGGCCAAGGCCATGGGCGTCAAGGAAATCTACATCGACGATCTGCGTGAAGAATTCGTACGTGACTTCGTGTTCCCGATGTTCCGCGCCAATACGGTCTATGAAGGTGAGTACCTGCTGGGTACCTCTATTGCGCGCCCGTTGATTGCCAAGCGGCTGATCGAAATCGCCAATGAAACCGGCGCGGATGCCATTTCCCATGGTGCGACCGGCAAAGGCAATGACCAGGTTCGCTTCGAGCTGGGTGCCTACGCGCTCAAGCCTGGCGTTAAAGTGATTGCTCCCTGGCGCGAGTGGGATCTGCTGTCCCGTGAGAAGCTGATGGATTACGCCGCGCATCACGATATTCCGATCGAACGCCACGGCAAGAAGAAATCGCCTTATTCCATGGACGCGAACCTGCTGCATATTTCCTATGAAGGCGGCGTGTTGGAAGATACCTGGGCCGAGCACGAAGAAGACATGTGGAAGTGGACCAAGTCACCGGAAAATGCCCCGGATAGCCCGACCTATATCGAGCTGACCTATCGCAATGGCGACATCACCGCAATCGACGGCAAAGAGCTGTCACCGGCAACCGTGCTGGCCGAGTTGAACCGCATTGGTGGTGAGAATGGCATTGGTCGCCTGGATATTGTCGAGAACCGTTTCGTCGGCATGAAGTCCCGCGGCTGCTATGAAACCCCCGGCGGCACCATCATGCTCAAGGGCCACCGCGCCATCGAGTCCATCACCCTGGACCGTGAAGTCGCGCACCTGAAAGACAGCCTGATGCCCAAGTATGCCGAGCTGATCTACAACGGTTTCTGGTGGAGCCCGGAACGTCTGATGATGCAGAAGATGATCGACGCATCTCAGGCCAACGTGAATGGTGTAGTGCGGCTGAAGCTCTACAAGGGCAACGTCATCGTCGTTGGCCGTCAGTCTGACGACTCTCTGTTCGACGCTGCCATCGCTACCTTCGAAGACGATGCGGGCGCCTATGATCAGGCTGATGCTGCAGGCTTTATCAAGCTCAACGCCCTGCGTATGCGCATTGCCGCTGGTAAAGGCCGCAAGCTGCTCTGACGCCTAGTTGCCAACTGCCGGCTTCAAAGCGCTAGCAGCTTGGCAAAGGCCGTTCATTCGGGCGCCTGACTGTAATGGTCCGGCGCCCGTTTTCGTTTTGCACCTACCGCTTGAAGCTTGTAAGTTAAGGCTTGAAGCTCAATCAAAGGCTGCTGTCATGCGCATACTACATACCATGCTTCGCGTTGGTGATCTGGACGCTTCGATTGCGTTTTATACCGAAGTGCTGGGTATGACCTTGTTGCGTCGCAAGGATTACCCCGAGGGACGCTTTACCCTGGCTTTTGTCGGCTACGGCAACGAAGTTGATCAAGCGGTGTTGGAGCTGACGCATAACTGGGATACGTCACGCTATGATCTTGGCGACGGTTATGGTCATATTGCGATAGAAGTGCTGGACGTCTACAAGGCCTGTGAGCAAATCAAAGCCGCGGGGGGCAAGGTCGTCAGAGAAGCTGGGCCGATGAAACACGGCAGCAGTATCCTGGCTTTTGTCGAGGATCCGGACGGGTATCGTATTGAATTGCTGTCGGGGCGCACGCCCGGAGTGGCTCGCTGACAGCGTGAAGCTGGTGCACTATGGTCTGGACCTTATTCGCAGTAGCAGTTGTATTGGCGGTGTTGTTGGAAAGAATCGGCAGCCGGCGTCGCACCCTTCAAAAGCGTCAAGTCCGGCTCAAAGCGCTGGAACAGATCCGCCTGTTGCGTTTGCTGCTTGAGCAGGTGCAGCGTCACCGGGGGCTGTGTTTTGGTGTAATGTCCGGAGAGCACAGCCTGGAAAATCAGCGCTGGCAGGTCGAAGCGCAGGTAGCGCAAACGCTTGAAGCTGTCGCAGTCCACCAGGGCAGCTTGTTCTGGTACACCGCCTGGCATCCGGTGCTGCCGGTTTGGCAACAGATTGCTGAGCAACGGGCGCAAAATGCCTCTGCCGAAGCGGTTCTGCTGTTGCACCACCGCATGGCCGAGCAACTGATCAATACCATTGAAGCGCTGGCGGTCCGCCATGACCTGGTGTGCCTGGGCGCGCTGGCGCCGCAACCGCAAGGTATGTGGCTGGAGTTGCTGAAAAACACCGAGTTGCTCGGCCGCGCCCGGGCGGTGGGTACCGGCATAGCTGCGCGACGACAAAACAGCGCGTTGCAGCATCAGGAGCTGCAACGCTTGCGCGAGCAGATCAATACTCAGTGTTATCAGCCATTGGCACGCTTATGCACCGAGCCGCTGCTGCGTTTGTCAGTGGATAAACCCGTGCGCGCTGCCGAAGATAGCCTGGACAGCCTGCTCCAGGCGGTAGATCAGTTGTTGGAAAGTGGCGACAGGCCAGGCCTGGCGTCCAATCGCTATTTCAGCATCGCCACGCAGGCCATCAGTGCTACGCTGGCGATCGTCGATTTGCTGCTGGAGCGGTTACAGGCCCCCGGCGCGCTGGCGTATAAATGATCCTCAGATTCCGCCAGTGAAGGTCCGGCTCATATCGGGCTGACACCGCGAATGCGCGCGGCCATGTCGGCGGCGTAGAGGTCGGTCATCCCGGCAATAAAATCGATCACGCGCATATAACTGCGATACAGATCCCAATCCGGCTTGGGTGCATTATTGCCCATCAGATCGAGAATGCGCTGATGCTTGAAGCTCAGGTGCTGCCCGGCGTGTTGCTCATTGACAGCGCCGCAGAACGCATCCAGCAGCGTTTCCAGCGTACTGTAGGCACCGATCTCGTGCAGGGTCTTGCGCTTGTCCTGGAAAATCCGTTCGCGCGCCATGTTCTTCGCCGTTTGTACGCAGCGGCGCGCGTTCTCATGCATATGCTCGACCAGATCACCTTTCAGGTCGCCAGCCAGCAACGCGTCTTGCTGATTGATAAACGCCTCGGCGGCGGCATTGACCAGATGCTCGATCGCCTTGCCACGCAGAATCGCCAGTTTACGCCGGGTCGAGTCCTGCGGGCCAAGCAGTCTGTAGGTTTCTGGCAGGTCATCGCCGACCAGTTGCAATAACACCTCTTCGACCTCGGCGTAATCCAGCAACTCCATTTCCATGCCGTCTTCCAGGTCGATTAGGCCATAGCATATATCGTCCGCCGCCTCGACCAGATACACCAGCGGATGCCGCGCCCAGCACTGATCTGCCTGCAGCGGTAGGCCAAGTTTTTCCGCGATCTGTTCCAGCAGGGGGAATTCGGCCTGATAGCAACCGAACTTGTGTTTCTTGTAGCCCTGGCTGTCGGCATGCCGGGCGGTCCAGGGGTATTTCAGGTAAGCCCCCAGCGTCGCGTAGGTCAGGCGCATACCGCCTTCGAACTGGTGGTATTCCAGCTCAGTCAATACCCGAAAGCCCTGGGCGTTACCCTCGAAGCTGAGAAAGTCCAGACGCTGGGCGTCAGTCAGCGGTGCCAGCCAGCCGCGCTGATCTGCCTGATGGAACCAATGGCGGATCGCGTCTTCGCCCGAGTGCCCGTAGGGTGGGTTACCGATGTCGTGAGCCAGGCAGGCGGCCTGAACAATTACGCCAATGTCCGCCGGCTCACACCAGTCGGGCAGTTGATCGCGAAGCATCTCTGCTACGCGCATGCCCAATGAGCGACCAACGCAGCCGACTTCCAGGCTATGAGTCAAGCGGGTATGGATGTGGTCGTTACTGGAAACAGGATGCACCTGGGTTTTTTTGCCCAGACGGCGAAACGCCCCGGAAAAGATGACTCGGTCATGATCCTTGTGAAAGGGCGTGCGGCCGAGTTCATCGGAACCGGCCACGGGTTTACCCAGGCGCTCGCGGCACAGCAGTGTTTCCCAATCCATATCGTGTCTCCGTGATTTGACGGCAGTATGTTGCATGGCGTCGCCACTGCCAAGCAGGCGGGTTACACTAGGCACTGATTCACGACCCTGATTATCCTTTGATGCAAACCAACCCAGAACTCACCCTCTACGGTACCCAGGCCTGTCACCTTTGTGAGGAGGCCAGCAGTCTTTTGGCACTACTTTCAGGTAATGGGGTGCAGGTGCGCGAGCAGGATATTACCGAGAGCGCGGAGCTCATGTCCCGTTACCAGCTGCGCATCCCCGTATTGCGTCGCGAGGACACCGGCGCCGAGCTGGATTGGCCGTTCAATTTGCCTCAGTTGATGGACTGGCTGGGCGACTTGCTGGTAGAGGAGGGCTGAGGCATGGCACAAATCGTCAAACCCTTCTGGCAACGCAAGACGCTGGAGCAGCTGGATGAGCAGGAGTGGGAGTCACTCTGTGACGGCTGCGGGCTCTGTTGCCTGCAGAAACTCGAAGATGAAGATGATGCCCAGGCCATCTACTACACGCGGGTTGCCTGCAAGCTACTGGATCTGAACACCTGCCAATGCAGCAACTACCCGCAGCGCCGGGATTTCGTTCCTGACTGCATCCAGTTGACCCCGACATCTGCCGCCGGTTTTGCCTGGCTGCCGCCCACTTGCGGCTATCGCCTGGTAGCCGAAGGCAAGGATCTGCCCGTATGGCACCATCTGGTCTGCGGCGACCGCAAGGCGGTGCACGCCGCCGGGATTTCACAGGCCGGTCGCATGCTCGCGGAAAACGCTGTAGCCGAGGATGATTGGGAAGATCAGATTATCTTCAGAGTGGGGTAGGGGCCGCTTCATGCGGCTAGAAGCTTGCCGCTGCCGGTGTAGGGCAGCGGCGTCGGGCTACTGGCTTATCTGAAACTCGCGCAGCTTGGTATACAGGTAACGTACCTGGTCATATTCAAACGGGCTATCCAGAGCACCATAGCGGAAGCCATTTTTATACCTTATATCAATAGCATACAGTCCATAGCTCCACGGATTCTCATTCATGATCTCGCGGTTGTTCAAGTAGGCTGCGGCGTCCTCCAGGGTCCAATCCACCACTCGACCACCGGTGTCGCGCAGGGATGATGGGCCCAGAAAGGGTACGACCAGATAGGGTCCTGGCGGTACGCCATAAAAGCCCAGCGTCTGGCCAAAGTCTTCCGATTCCTGCGGCAGGCCCATGGCCTTGGCCACATCGAACAAGCCAACTACACCCAAGGTAGTGTTGAACAACAGGCGTGCAGTGGTACGCATGCTTTTCTGCGCCTTGCCCTGCAGGATGCTGTTACCCAGGTTGGGTATGTCCGCAAGGTTGGAGAACACGTTAGAGACGCCCGTGCGAACAAATTTGGGGGTGGCCCATTCGTAAGTGCGGATCACCGGCAAATACACAAGCTCGTCAAACTGGCCATTGAAACGATAGATGCGCCGGTTGAAACCTTCGATCGGATCCTGCACATTCAGCGCGCGCAGGCTGGAGCGCTCAAACTGGTACTGGCTGGCGTAGGGGTCGATCTCCAGCTCGGCAAAGGGGTCTCTGTACTCCGGCGCCATGCGCGCGGTGGAAACAGCTTCACGGGTGCTTTCGGGCGTTTCCTGGGCAAACAGTGGCGTGGCACACAGCGCCAGGCACAGGGTCAGGGTAGTTCTACGCATTATTCTGTTCCCTCAAGAAAACTCAGCATCCGTGCGGTCACGTTGACGTGTTGCAGATTTCCACCATGGCCCCCGCGCGGATACACATAAGCACGCTCGCCCAGCAACTGTGTGAGGTACGCATAGTCGCCGGCATCGAGAATAAAGTCATCGGCATTGGTAATGGCTGCGATATTCGGGTTATCAACCAGGTGCCCTTCAATACTGCGCAGGCTGGTTTCATAGGCCATGTCATTAATGGTCTTTTCGATGTTGCGGCTGTTCCAGGACGGCCACAGCTGGCTCTGCACATAGCAGTTGAAGTCACAGAACAAGGCACGGCGCAGGTACGGCGTCAGCGAGGTACTGACCTTGATGGTCGCGCCAGGAGGTGCATAACGGCCAGTCCCATTGATCACGTCGGTCATGAAGTTCAAGTCGGCAGCGGCAAAGCGGAACACCGCGCCAATCAGCAACGCCATCTCGGCATCGGTCAAGGCTTCTTCAGAGGTCTGGATGCTAGTGAACAGACCCGCTTCCACGTCAGTGTCGCCGCTGCGGGCAAAGTGACGAGAGAGCTTGTCGAAAATATGTTCATAGAAGCTTTCGGTATTGCTGATACCTTCCACCTTGGTGTCTGACAGCGCATCCAGACGCTGGATGGAGGAATACAGATCCACCGGCGGGTTGAGCATCAATACCTTGGTAAAGTTGAATTGACCGAGCGTTTCATCGAGGTGGCTGACGAAGGCGGCGTTCAAGGCACCTAGGCTGAATCCGGCCATGCGGTATTCAGTAATTTCGATACCCTTTTCATCGCGAGCGTGTTCAACCGCCAAGGACATGGCCGTATGCAGATCGCGGGCATCTTCGCGGCCCAGGCCCGGCAAACCGGTGCTGGAGGCTGAGGCGATAAAGTCGTGGTTGGTCGGCGATGACAGCATGATCACATGCATGCCAGCATCCCAGAACAGGGCTTTGAGGTAATCCAGACGCGGGCTGTCGAAGCCCGAACCGGTACCGGCGATGAGGAAGATCAACGGCGCGGGTCCGGTCTGATAGGCCAGCCGATAGTGCATGTCGCGATAGCGTGACAGCGCTGGCGGCAGCTTTCGATCAGGCAGCACGCGCACGGACAGATCTGTCTGGCGCACATCCACGTCATCGGAGACCGGAGCACGCAATGGCTCTGGGGTACCACCGATAGTGGACATGAAAGCGTTAATGTCGGGATAACTGAAGTTATCAATCTGTTGAGCCTGAGCCGACGCGGCGAACAGGCTGAGAATCAAGGCATAAATATATAGGGGCATGTGGTTTTCCAGTGGACTCCACTGACTATACCCGAATAACACGAATAAAGTTCCACAGCACCGTTGAATAGGTGCTGTCAGAGCAACTTATAGCGGAATTAAAGACCCCTTCTGGAGCAGCACGTTACGCATTGGCCTACGCATTGAACACTGGAGGGGGCAAGCGGCCGCTACGCTTTTGTTCGATCCGCTTCCAGACCTTTTCATGGAAGTGGAAAGCCACCGTGTTGATGGCGGGTTCGACCAATGCGACGGCACCGCCAATCATCAGGCTGCCGGTCATTGCATACACCACAACAAAGGCCACGGTGAAGTGCATGATTGCGAAAGTAGTGGTCTTGACCATGGTGCACCTCAAATCATAAATGGGAATCATTCCCGATGACTCGAGTGTAGGAGATTGGTGTTAATAGATAAAACAGATTTGAATAATAGCTTCGATTGTTTTGCTCAATGATTGCCTGCGGGTCGCAAGCCAGCCGCCCCGTCAGGAGCGGCCATAACCTTTACACGTCGAAGTCGAAATCCAGCAGCTGTTTCTGCAGACGTCGTTCTTCCAGATAGTTATCAATCAATCTGCGTTTGGTCAGATTGGCTTTGGAATTGGCCGCTGAGTCCGTATCGGGCGCATCGTCTTCTTCAACAAAGTCATCGTCGTCCAGTTCTATTTCCGCTTTTGCTTTGGCCATGACTCAACTCCACTATGAAGATGCCATTTGCGCACCTTATAACGGGCAATCGAATTTAGCGGAAATAGATTTTTTCAATCAAACCGGGCGAGTTTTACCAATAGGTTTTCAGTTGCTGGTTTTGAACTTGTAATCGCACAAGTCTTCGATGCGGCAACTACCGCATTGCGGGGTGCGTGCCTTGCATACATAGCGGCCGTGCAGGATCAGCCAATGGTGAGCATCGACCAGATATTCCTTGGGAACGTGACGCATTAACTGACGCTCGACCTCCAGCACATTTTTACCCGGCGCGATGCCGGTGCGGTTACTGACACGAAAGATATGCGTATCCACCGCCATGGCGGCGTGCCCGAAGGCGGTATTGAGTACCACGTTGGCCGTCTTGCGGCCGACCCCAGGCAGTGCCTCCAGCGCTTCGCGGTTGTCTGGTACCTGGCTGTTATGCAGCTCGACCAGCATGCGGCAGGTCTCGATCACGTTGCGCGCCTTGCTGTTGTACAGGCCGATGGTCTTGATGTATTCGCTCAGCCCCTCGACCCCCAGGGCATAGATGGTCTCTGGCGTATTGGCCACCGGGTAGAGTTTGGCGGTGGCCTTGTTTACGCCCACATCCGTTGCCTGCGCTGAGAGGATCACTGCAATCAGTAGCTCAAAAGGATTGCTGTAGGCCAGTTCGGTAGTCGGAGTGGGGTTGTCTTCACGCAGACGACGAAAGATTTCTTCGCGTTTTTGTTTGTTCATGGGCAGTGGTTTTCTTGCGTCTGGTTGATGGTTGTTTGTCTGTACCGGGGCAGGCAACAAGCGGGAAACTCATGGGGTGATTCAGTGGGGAGGGGGCGAGCCTAACGCCTTCCTGCATTCATCTGACATTCAGAATGGATTCCCGCCTTCGCGGGAATGACGGGGTGGGGCGGGCGAACTCCCCGTCGTTCCGGCCATTCCCGCGCAGGCGGGAATCCAAGCGGAATATCAAGACCACTCACGCCTTCCTAGTCAGGGTCCCACCGCTCCAGTCACCCGTACTCGCTTGCCACCCACCGCAGGTTTGGCCGCACGCGCCGCAGCGCGGTCCTTTACCACCCCATCAATCACATTCTTCACCGCAATCAGCAAGCCCATAAACAAAAACGCACCGGGGGGCAAGATGACGAAGAGCACGTCCTTGTAGTTGGGGAATACGACAATGCGCCAGTCAGCGGCCATCGGCCCTAACAGCAGATCCATTCCTGCAAACAAGGTCCCATACCCCACCAGCTCCCGCAGCATGCCCAGCACCAGCAGCACCAATGCAAACCCCAGCCCCATCATGAAACCGTCGATCACCGAAGGCAGAATCGGGTTCTTCGAAGCATAGGCGTCGGCGCGGCCGAGGATCGCGCAGTTGGTCACGATCAGCGGGATAAAAATGCCCAGGATCTGATAGAGCTCAAAGGTAAATGCCTGCATCAGCAGCTCAATACAGGTGGTCAGCGCGGCGATGATCATCACGAACGCTGGCAGGCGCACTGCATCGGTGACGGCGCTGCGAATCAAGGAGACGGCAAAGTTGGAGCCGACCAGCACCAGAATGGTCGCAATTCCCAGGCCCAGCGCGTTAACGGCGGTGCTGCTGACGCCCAGCAGCGGACACAAGCCTAGCAACTGCACCAGGCCAGGGTTGTTGTGCCAGAGGCCTTCCTTGGTGATGTCGACGAAACGGGTACTAGCCACGGGCAGGCTCCTTGTTGTTAAGTTCCAGCAACTGATCACGGTTGGCTTCAAAGTACTGCAACGCGCGATACACCGCTTGCACCACGGCACGCGGGGTGATGGTAGCGCCGGTAAACTGGTCAAAATCGCCCCCATCCTTGCGCACGCCCCAATTCTCGGGGGCGGGCATGCTCAGGCTGGTGCCGTTGAAATCCAGTACCCAGGTGCTCTTGTTCAGTTGCACCTTGTCGCCCAGGCCGGGTGTTTCACGGTGATTGGTAATACGTACCCCGGCAATCTCGCCGTTGGCGCGCACGCCTACCAGCAGGTCGATGCGGCCGCTGTAGCCGTCCGGAGCTATGGTTGGCAGAATCACCGCGACAACTTCACCGTCCAGTTTGCCCCGATAGGCCATGGCATCGCCAGGGAGGTTCAGCAGCTCCCGATTGTTGATGGCGAAGGCATCTTCGAGCAGGTCGTTGTCGTGCTGATCGTGGGGAAGGATTTCATTGAGCGCGCTCATCTGCATGCGCCGCTGCTCTTCGGCAATTCGCGAAGCGGTACCCTGTTGGGTCAGCGCAATCAGCCCCACGGTGACCATCGCAAACACGCCAAGAATGATGCTGTTACGGACGATAGAGCTGCCAGCGGTAAGAGGGTTCTGCATGCTCAGTCCACCTTGCCCATGCCGCGCTCGGCCTTGCGATGGCCGTAGGTGCGCGGAGTGGTGTAGTAATCAATGGTTGGTGCGGCCAGATTCATCAGCAGCACGGCGAAAGCCACCGCATCGGGGTAACCACCCCAGGCGCGAATACAGTACACCAGCACCCCGACGCCGAGCCCGAAGACCAGCCGGCCCAGTTTACTGGTCGCACCGGAAACCGGATCAGTCACAATAAAGAACGCGCCGAGCATGGTCGCGCCGCTGAGCAGGTGGAACAGCGGGGAGCCATTGGAATTCGACCCGGAACCGCCCCAAAACAGCAGGCTCATCAGCCCCAGCCCAATCAACATGCCGGCGGGTGCGTGCCAGGTAAAAATGCGCTTATAGAGCAGCAGGGCGCCACCGGCCAGATACGCCAGGCTGACCCACTCCCAGCCATAACCGGCAAAGTTGCCGAAGATAGGTTGTGCGGTGGCCAGTTCGGCCATGCTCAGGCTGGTATTGTTCTTGACCACATCCAGCGGCGTCGCCATGGCCCAGCCATCCATTGCCTGGGTGGCGGGCAGGAATACACGTTGCAGCGCTTCCATCAGCCCCAGAGTGGCCTGCATATCGGGCATCAACTGTTCAATGCCGCGCGGCGCCGGCCAACTGGTCATTTCCACCGGGAAAGAGATCAACACCACGGCATAACCGAGCATCGCCGGATTGAACGGGTTCTGGCCCAGACCGCCGTATAACTGCTTACCGAACACAATGGCGAAACTGCTGGCGATCAGCACCAGCCACCAGGGCGCCAGGGATGGCAGGGCCAGCGCCAATAGCCAGGCGGTGACCAGAGCGCTGCCATCGCTGAGAAAGAAGCTCAGCGGACGCTTGCGCAGCAGCAGAATCAGTGCCTCGGTACCCAGGGCCACGACGCTGGCCAGGACAATATTGATCAGCGTGCCCCAACCGAAAAACCAGGTCATGGCGATGATGCCGGGCAGGGTCGCGGCCAACACCCAGAGCATGATGGTCTGGGTACGGTTATTGCCCCGGGCGTGGGGTGAGGTAATGCGGGGCAGGGCCACTACGCTCGCTCCTTGCTGGTCATGTGCTCGGCAAAGGCTTTGGCAGCAATATCCAGGGCCTGCTTGGCGTCGGACAGCGCCACCTGCGCCTCAGCACTGTCTGGGTCGGCCTGCACCGCGCGTTCGGCTTTCTTGAATGCAGCCTTGGCCATTGCCATATCGGTCTTCAGTTGTTGGGTGACGGGGTCGACCGGCTTTTTCGCTTTGGTCTCCGGTTCAGCTTGATTGCTCCCGGCACTCGCGGTCGGCTTGGCGTCGTTGGGCAAACGCGCTTCGGCGGCAGCCAACTCTTCGCGCAATTTGGCGATCTCGGCCTGCTGTTCGTCAGTCGGCGTGTCACCCGCGGTTTTTTCCGCCTTGCGCAGGCTGGCTTTGAGCATAGCTGCTTCGATTTTCAAGCGCTTGGTGTCGTCCGTTGCGGCGGAGGCGGGCGCA
Source organism: Halopseudomonas laoshanensis (assembly GCF_008365385.1). GTDB lineage: Bacteria > Pseudomonadota > Gammaproteobacteria > Pseudomonadales > Pseudomonadaceae > Halopseudomonas > Halopseudomonas laoshanensis. The sequence continues at coordinate 845,552 of NZ_QOVF01000001.1, forward strand.
GGTGCAGACTCTACTGCGGCCTCGCCCATGCCCTGGTCATAGGCGCGCTGGGTCTGTTCGCAGGCCTGCTCCAGTTCGGGAATCTGTGCCTGCAGGTCAGTATTGTCCGGATTGGCGGCGAGTTGCTTCTGGGCTTTTTTCAGCGCCATTTGCGCTGTAGCGGCGGCGATCTTCAGCTGTTTCTGTTCCGGCGTCAGGCCGCTGGGCTTTTTCGCCTCCATGCGCGCTACGTCTGGTTCGGCATTGCCTGTAGCCGGAGCGTCTTCCGGTGCTTTGGCGGCTTCGGCTTCCTTGGCAGCTTTCAGACGTACGGCTTTTTCCGCGCGGGCCTGACGGTCGGCTTCCTTCTGCTCGGCTTCGCGCTGCAGGCGCTCCTGACGTTGCTCGAAGCGTTGCTTGGAATGGTCAGCCTTGTGCTGCTGCAGATCCTGCGCACGGATATCCGCCTTGGCCGCGCGGTAGTACTGCACCAGCGGAATGCTGCTGGGGCATACGTAGGAGCAGGCGCCGCATTCGATGCAGTCGAACAGGTGCTGGCGCTTGAGCTGTTCATAGTCCTTGCCCAGAGCAAACCAGTGAAGCTGCTGCGGCAGCAGCTCGGCGGGGCAAGCTTCGGAGCACAGGCCGCAGCGAATGCAGGCTTGCGCAGGTGGCGGCGGCGGCAGCTCTGCCTGGGTGCCTGCGAGCAAGCAGTTGCTGGTTTTGACAATGGGCGCATCCAGGCTTTGCAGGGTAAAGCCCATCATCGGCCCGCCCATGACCAGGCGGTACAGCTGCTCGGGCTGTAACCCGGCGAAATTCAGCATGTCGCGAATCGGCGTACCGATCAGCGCTTCCACATTGGTCGGATGCTGCAGTGCTGCACCGGTCAAGGTGGTGATGCGTTTGATCAAGGGCTGACCCAGCAGCACGGCGTCGTGAATCGCGATCAAGGTCCCAATGTTCTGGCAGACCATGCCGATATCCGCCGGCAGTCCGCCACTGGGGACTTCCATGCCGGTCAGGATCTGGATCAGCTGCTTCTCGCCGCCGGAAGGGTATTTCGTCGGGAACTCGATCACTTGCATCGGCTTGTCGCCGACCGCCGCGCGCATCGCCGCAATGGCTTCGGGCTTGTTGTCCTCGATGCCGATCAGCACCTGTTCGGGGTGCAGGATATGCATCAGGATTTCAATACCGGCGACGATCTCGGCTGCCTTGTAGCGCATCGCGGTATCGTCGGCGGTGATATAGGGCTCGCACTCGGTGCCGTTGATGATCAGCGTATGCAGCTTTTGCTCCGGCCGGGCCTTGAGCTTGGCCGCCGTCGGAAAACCGGCACCGCCCAGTCCGCTAACGCCGGCATTCCGGATCATGTCCAGCAGGGTAGTGGCTTCCAGCGCTGAGTAATCAGTCGCTGGCTGCAGCTCGGTCCATTCATCCAGGCCGTCGGTATCCAGCGTGATTGCCCACTCTTCCAGGCCGGACGCATGCGGGTAGGGCGCAGGCCCAATCGCCGTCACAGTGCCGGACGTCGGCGCATGCAGTGGGCAACTCACCAGGCCGCTGGCTTCGGCGAGCAGCTGACCCTTGAGTACGCGGTCGCCAATGTTCACCACCGGCTCGGCGCGGGCGCCTATATGCTGCAGCAGTGGAAGTATCAGCTGTTTCGGTAGGGGCATAGGCTCGAGTCCATGCTGGGTAGACTCATGCTTGTGTTCTTCGGGGTGGATACCACCGGGAATGTCCCAGATTCTCACCTTGGCCAGCATCAGGCAGCTCCGTGTTGGGCGTCAGTGGCAATCAGCCGGGCGGGTGGCAGCGGGAAGTCCCACTTCCAGTTTTGCGCGGTGGTTGGCAGCGGCAACATATCAATGCAGTCAACCGGGCAGGGCTCAACGCACAGATCGCAGCCAGTACATTCATCGACGATTACGGTATGCATCTGCTTGGCCGCGCCAAGAATCGCATCCACCGGGCAGGCTTGAATGCACTTGGTACAGCCAATGCACTCGGCCTCGCGAATGTAGGCGACCATCTTCGGCTTTTCTTCACCGTGTTCGGCGTCCAGCGGCGGCGCTTCCACATCCAGCAGGTCGGCCAGCGCGTGAATCGTGGCCTCGCCGCCGGGCGGGCACTTGTTGATCGGTTCGCCATTGGCGATGCCTTCGGCGTAGGGCTTGCAACCAGGATGGCCGCACTGGCCACACTGGGTTTGCGGCAACAGGGCATTGATCTGGTCGACGATAGGATCGCCTTCGACCTTGAAGCGAATGGCGGCATAGCCGAGGATGGCGCCGAAGATCAGCGCCAGGCCCAGCAGGACGAGGATGGCAGTGAGGACGATGGACATGTTAAAGCCTGATCAACCCGGTAAAGCCCATAAACGCCAGGGACATCAGCCCGGCAGTGATCATGCCGATGGCGGCGCCCTGGAAGGGCTTGGGCACATCGGCAATGGCGATGCGCTCACGCAGGCCGGCAAACAGAATCAGAATCAGCGAAAAACCCAGCGCCGCGCCAAGCCCATACACGGCGGACTTCATAAAGGTCTGCTCGGCGCGGTTGGTGTTCAGCAGCGCCACACCCAGTACTGCGCAGTTGGTGGTAATGAGTGGCAGAAAGATGCCCAGTACGCGATACAGCAATGGGCTGGTCTTGTGCACAACCATTTCGGTGAACTGCACAACCACCGCAATCACCAGAATAAAGGAAATGGTACGCAGAAATTCCAGATCGAAGGGCACCAGAATGTACTGGAAGGTCAGGTAGCTGAGGATCGACGCCAGCGTCAGCACGAAGGTGGTGGCCGCCGACATACCAATAGCGGTTTCCAGCTTGCCGGACACGCCCATAAAGGGACATAACCCGAGAAACTGCACCAGCACAAAATTGTTGACCAGTATGGTACTGACCAGGATCAGGGCAAATTCCGTCATCTTACTTAACCGTATTGAGATCGCTTGGCTTGTCAGTGCTCGGCTTGTTGTGTTTGCGTCGTTGCCGACCGCCTGTTCCGGACACGCTGTAAATACATCCCTGTAAGCTCGGCGATGTCCGTCCAGGGCATCGACGGTCCGAAACAAGCGGTCGTCAACACCGCTTTGAATTCCGCGCAGTCTGCCGTTCTATTATTTAACCCGTTGCCCCGGCTTAGCACCGGCATCCGGGCTCAGCAGGTAAATCTCGTCGCCACCGGGGCCAGCGGCCAGCACCATACCTTCAGACAGGCCAAATTTCATCTTTCGCGCCGCCAGGTTAGCCACATAGAGCGTTAGCTTGCCTTCCAATTTACTTGGATCAGGATAAGCGCTCTTGATCCCGGAGAACACATTGCGTTTGGCATCGCCAATATCCAGTGTCAGACGCAGTAGCTTATCCGCACCTTCGACAAACTCGGCTTTCTCGATCAGAGCCACGCGCAGATCCACCGCGGCAAAGGTGTTGAAATCGATCTCGGGTGCTATCGGATCCTTAGCCAGTTCGCCATTGCCATTAGTAGCGGCAGCGGGCGTAGTCTCTGTGGCAGCGGCTTCCAGATCTTCCTTGGATGCGTCGACCATGGCCTGAATCTTCGCGGGCTCGATACGCGTGAGTAGCGGGGTAAAGGCATTCAACTGATGATCAGCCAGCAACTTCGTGTGGCTATCCCAAGTCAATTCCGGCACGTTCAGAAAGGCTTCCGCATCGGCGGCCAGTTTCGGCAGTACCGGTTTGAGGAAGATCACCAGTTGGCGGAACAGGTTGATACCCAGCGCGCAGATTTCCTGCACTTCGGCCTGCTTGCCTTCCACCTTGTTAAGCGCCCAGGGTGCCTTGTCGGCGATATAGGCATTGGCCTTGTCCGCCAGGCCCATGATTTCACGCATGGCGCGGGAAAAGTCGCGCTTTTCATAAGCGTCGGCAATGCTCGGCGCGGCGGCGACAAACGCATCGGTCAGCTCGGGCGCAGGATTAGCTGCCACCATCACGCCGCCGTTACCCTTGTGAATAAAGCCCGCGCAGCGGCTGGCGATATTCACTACCTTGCCAACCAGATCGGAATTCACCTTCTGTACAAAGTCGTCCAGGCTCAGGTCCAGATCTTCAACGCCGCGGCTCAGCTTGGCCGCGTAGTAGTAACGCAGATATTCCGGTGACAGATGATCCAGGTAGGTGCGCGCCTTGATAAAGGTGCCGCGCGATTTGGACATCTTCTGCCCATTCACCGTCAGGTAACCATGCACATTGATGCCGGTCGGCTTGCGGAAGTTCGCACCCTCAAGCATCGCCGGCCAGAACAGGGCGTGGAAGTTGACGATGTCCTTGCCGATAAAGTGATAGAGCTCGGCTTCGGAATCAGTGTTCCAGAAGGCATCAAAGCTCAGCTCCGGTCGGCGCTCACACAGGTTCTTGAAGCTGGCCATGTAGCCAACCGGCGCATCCAGCCAGACGTAGAAGTATTTACCTGGCTCGCCAGGAATCTCGAAGCCAAAGTAGGGCGCATCACGGCTGATGTCCCATTCCTGCAGGCCGGAATCCAGCCACTCGGCAATCTTGTTCGCCACTGCATCCTGCAACGCACCGCTGCGGGTCCATTCCTTCAGCATGTCGCTGAAGTCTTGCAGGCGGAAGAAGAAGTGTTTGGAATCCTTCAATATCGGTGTCGCACCGGAGATCGCCGAGCGTGGATCTTTCAGCTCGGTCGGCTCGTAGGTCGCGCCGCACTTTTCGCAATTATCGCCGTACTGGTCTTCCGAGGCACACTTCGGGCAGGTGCCTTTGATAAAGCGGTCAGCCAGGAACATTTCCTTCTCAGGATCAAAATACTGCGTCACCGACCGCGTACTGATATGCCCGGCATCCTTCAAACGCTCATAGATCAGCGCCGACAGCTCACGGTTCTCTTCCGAATGGGTGGAGTGGTAATTGTCGAAGTTGACCAGAAAATCGGCAAAATCCGCCGTGTGCTCGGCCTTGACGTTATCTATCAATTGCTCGGAGGTAATGCCTTCCTTCTCCGCGCGCAGCATGATTGCCGAACCGTGGGCGTCGTCTGCACATACGTAGATGCACTGATTGCCGCGCAGCTTCTGAAAGCGCACCCACATGTCGGTCTGAATGTACTCAAGCATATGCCCCAAATGGATGGATCCATTGGCATAGGGCAGGGCGCTGGTAACCAGAATTTGACGGGGTTTGCTATGGCTGGACATGGACATTCGGCTTCTGTTGGTGACGGGTGGAAAAGGGGGGAATGATACCTGTTTGAGGGGCAGGGGTCATTAGGCAGCGTGCGAGGCCAGCGCAGGTCTTGGCGCAGTGAAAGACCACGTGCTGTTCCTTGGAGTACTGTAAATAAACCAACCAACCACTTAAATACCGCGTATAACTGACTGGCTAGTGAATATTTTGCGCCAGACTCCCATCCCGACGCCATCTCATCACCCTGAACTCTACTAACAACCGATCAGGGGTTTTGAGCGTCCGTTTCAGATTTGAGTTTCCATTTTACCGAATGCGATCGCCTTCAGTGTTACGCGGTCAGTGTTCGACCATAGGTAATTTCCATGAAAAAATCTCTTCCTATTGCCAGGTTGCTGGCAGTAAGCGCTATCGTTTTGTCCGGCTTGTCGCTGGCTGGTTGCTTCGGCGGCAGCGGCGGTGGCAGTTCAAGTGATGACAACACAGGTGGCGGAACCAATCCTCCGGTTGCCGCGCCTCTGGTGCCGATCACCGAGTCTGATCTGGTTCAGGCAGTGCGTCCCATCAGCGAGAGCGTCACTGTTGATACCAACAAGAAGTTGGCCGTGACCTTTAATCAGGATATGGATGCCGACACCATCAATGGCACTAGCTTCCTGCTGCAGGGCGACTCCGGCCCGGCGATTGTGGGCGTAGTCACTTATGACGCGGACACCCGCACCGCGATCTTCACTCCCGACAGCGGTCTGACTGATGACACTCTGTACACCGCAACCCTGACCACTGATGTGGAAGATGCGCTGGGTGTTGCCCTGGAAGACGATCTGAGCTGGCAGTTCACCACCGGCAGCACGACAGATAACGTTGCGCCTACCGCAGCGTTCAGCCTGCTGGACGGCGCTGTTGATGTGGCGATCAGCCGTAACGTCACCGCGACTTTCTCCGAAAGTATTGATCCGACCACAGTGACTGCAGACAGCTTTACGCTGGAAACTGCCGGTACGCCTGTACTTGGCACGGTGACCTATATAGGCACCACGGCTGTGTTCAATCCTGCGGTAGATTTGCTGCCAGGTACGGTGTACACCGCGACCCTGACCACGGCAATTACTGACTTGGCTAACCCGGCCAATGCGCTGCCCACCGATCAGACAGTATCATTCACGACCGAAAACAGCATACTGCCTGCCGCTGGTCCGGATCCGGTTCTGCTGGGTACCGCGGGTAACTTTGTGATCCTGTCCAAGGCAGGTATTACTACCACTGGTGCCACTGCGATTACCGGTGATATGGGCGTTAGCCCGATTAGCGAGGCCGCCATTACCGGCTTTGGTCAGGTACGGGATTCGACCGATACCTTTTCCACTTCGGATCTGGTTACCGGCAAGATCTACGCGGCCAATATGGCCACGCCAACGCCGACTTACCTGACTACCGCCATCAGCGACATGGAGCTGGCATTCAATGATGCCGCCGGTCGCAGCAATCCTTCAGCTACTGAGCTAGGTGCTGGTGATATCAGTGGTTTGACGTTGACCCCAGGCTTGTACAAATGGGGCACGGGTGTCAGCGCTTCATCTGACTTCACCTTTGATGGTGGTCCGAACGACGTTTGGATTCTGCAGATTGACCAGGACCTGTTGCTGGAAACGGGCGTAGCGGTGCAATTGTCCGGCGGTGCCAAGATAGAGAATATCTTCTGGCAGGTAGCTGGCCAGGCGACGCTGCGCACTGGCGCAACGTTGAACGGCATCTTGCTGAGCAAGACGCAGATCGTGATGGAAACCGGCGCTACCTTTAACGGCCGTGCGCTTGCCCAAACCCTGGTGACGCTGGACGCGGTAACCGCCACTCAACCCTGAGATTAGCGGTACTACTGAAAAAGGACCCCTCGGGGTCCTTTTTTTTGGGCATTGATCGGGCATCAGCCCATGCGGTGCAAGGCACAGATCTTGTTGCCGGATGGGTCGCGCAGGTAGGCGAGGTAGAGTTTCATGCCGCCGCCTTCGCGCACGCCCGGCGGATCTTCACAGGTAGTGCCGCCATTGGCGATGCCGGCCGCGTGCCAGGCGTCGGCCTGTTCGGAGGTTTCCATGGCGAAGCCGATGGTGCTGCCGTTGCCGCAGGAAGCGGGCTCGCCGTTAATCGGTTTGCTGAGTGCGAATGTGCCGGTCTTGGTGAAATAGAAGCAGCGACCCTTATCGTCGATAACGCCGGGTTTGCAGCCTACGACGCCGAGGATGGCGTCGTAGAACACCTTGGAGGCCTGGATATCATTGGCGCCGAGCATGACGTGACTGAACATGATGTTTCCTTTGATTGTTAGGTTTATTGTGCGGTTTAACCCCTCTAGACTTCAGTGAAACGCCTGGCCAGTCAACAGGCTTATCGTAACAAGCCGGTTCCTGGTTGTTTTTCAGAACGTTGACTGCATGACGGGATGAGAATGCCAATAGTTGCGCTTGCGGCTACGATAAAAATCCACATAAACCTTTGTTCGTATTGATTTTTTGTTCAAAGGAAAGGGTGGTAATTGACGCCGCTGTTCGGCACAATTCACTCATTACAGCCGTAGCAGGGGAGCAGTACCATGAAAGGCCAACAGGACGTCATTAACTGTCTCATCGCATTGCTGCGCGGCGAGCTCGGTGCTCGCGATCAGTATTTTCTGCACTCCCGGTTGTACGAAGATATGGGTTACGCCAAGTTGTACGAGCGCATAAACCATGAGATGGAAGAGGAAACCCAGCACGCCGATGCGATCCTCAAGCGCATCCTGTTTCTGGAGGGCATGCCGGACATGCGCCCCTCCGAGATCCACCCCGGCTATACCGTGCCTGACATGCTCGCCGCTGACCTCAAGCTGGAATATGAGGTGCGCGAGAACCTGGCCAATGCCATTACCCTGTGCGAAAAACACCGCGACTACCAGACCCGCGAGATGCTTGAGATTCAACTCAAGGATACCGAGGAAGATCATGCTTATTGGCTGGAACAGCAACTGCGCCTGATCAAGCTGCTGGGCATGGAGAACTATCTGCAATCGCAGATCTGATCTCAGCGCGCGAACACTTCCTTGCTCATGAGCACATCAACACGATAAACATGGGCAGGGTAGGCGAGTATCGCGTTCATCCGTTCTACATCCCTGAAGATTTTGCCACCGCCACCTTCCACGTGCGCTTGTCTACCGGCCAGGTTAGGAAAAGCTTCGAACACGCCGAAGGTGGTCTGCGAATAACGTACCCCATACCAGGGGCCGGTCGCAGGTTCCTGTTCAACGCACGCAAGAATATCGCTTAACATCTGCACTACCTGCTGCTCTTTGCCGGGAATGGCTTCGATATGGATATAGAAGGCCTTGCGGCCTTCTCCACCTTGTTCGCCACTCACCTGAACGCCGCGATGCGACAGTACTGCATCGGCTGGAGCTGGAAAGGGAACCGGGCCTGGTAAGGTTTTGCTATCAGTCATTTGTCGCCTCCTGTCTAGATGAGGCTTCAATATAGGACCCGCTGCACCAAACCCGGCGCTGCTTTATCGCCATTATGAGCCTATTCATCCAGAATAAGCTCACGTCACCCGGTCATTGTGGCAATGTAGAGGTATGACCGAAACACTGCTTGATATTGTTTACCGCCATACAAAGCCAAGCGTGGCGCCTGATGGTGTCGCCGCCATGGCTTGCGGGCCTATCGCCATTCGTTCTGCCACACCCACCGCGCTGGAACACACCTTGCCCAGGCCGCTTTTGTGCCTGGTGCTGCAGGGCCGCAAGCGGGTGTCCATCGGCAACAAGCAGTTAATTTTTGCTGCTGGCGACTCTATGGTAGTGACAGCCAACCAGCCTATGGTTAGCCAGATTATCCAGGCGAGTGCGCGCACTCCTTACCTGTCCGTCGCGCTTGATCTGGATCTTTCCATCATTGCCGACCTGGTGCTTGAGATGCAGAATCAAGAACCTGGTCTCGCACATCGGGATATTTCAACAGATGCGGAAGTAGCTGATGCCGTTTTGCGGCTGATGCGATTGCTTGACCGGCCGGCGGCATTGCCGTTGTTACAAAAACAACTGCTTCGTGAAATCCATTTCTGGTTGCTGAGTGGGAGGCACGGCGGGGAGATACGGCGCCTGGGGCTTACAGACAGTCATGTGCACCGCATCGCCCGCGCCGTGGCAGTACTGCGAACCGAGTTCGCCGAAAGCTTGCCGGTCGAGCGTCTGGCCAGCTTGGCGGGTATGAGTCGTTCCTCGTTTCACCAGCATTTCCGGGCTGTGACTTCGCTTACGCCTTTGCAGTTTCAGAAGCAGTTGCGATTGATTGAGGCTCGACGGTTGATCATGGAAGGCAAGTCATCCAGCCGTGCCGCATTCGATGTGGGCTATGAAGGCGCTTCTCACTTCGCGCGGGACTATTCACGGATGTTTGGCCTGGCACCGAGCAAGGACCGCGCGGCCGCAAGAAACCACGCTGCCAACGCAGGGGACGGAGTGAAATAATTCTGTCACTCAGGGGTTCTAGCATGAGAGGTTCAGAAATCCCTCATCGAGAATTCCATGAATCTTAACCATCTTCAAATCATGCAGCGAATCAATGATGATCTGCTCGATAGTCATGACGAAGAGTTCGAGCTGGAGCTTGAGGATCAGTTTTACGACCTGGTACCGGGCATGGCCAGCGCAACGGAGTCACCCCAGGAGGCGCTCACGCGTAAGGAGGGTCGGCGGCAATATTTCAGAGAGCTATTCCGCCTGCAGATCGAATTGGTAAAACTCCAGGACTGGGTTGCCCACACGGGCCACAAGGTGGTGATTCTATTTGAAGGCCGTGATGCCGCTGGCAAGGGTGGGGTAATCAAACGGATCACCCAACGCCTCAATCCGCGTATTTGCCGTGTCGCGGCGCTCCCCGCACCCAATGAGCGCGAGCGTACCCAGTGGTACTTCCAGCGTTATGTATCGCACCTGCCCGCGGCCGGTGAAATGGTGCTATTTGATCGCAGCTGGTACAACCGCGCTGGAGTTGAGCGAGTAATGGGGTTTTGCGATGAGCATGAATACGAGGAGTTCTTTCGCACAGTGCCGGATTTTGAGCGCATGCTCGTACGCTCGGGTATTCAGGTAATCAAATACTGGTTCTCTATTTCTGATGACGAGCAGTATCTGCGTTTTATGGGTCGTATCCACGATCCGCTGAAGCAGTGGAAATTGAGCCCCATGGATCTTGAGTCGCGCCGGCGCTGGGAACAGTACACCAAAGCGAAGGAAGTGATGCTGGAGCGCACGCATATCAGTGAGGCACCCTGGTGGGTTGTGGAAGCGGTCGACAAGAAAAAGGCGCGGCTGAATTGTATTCATCACTTGCTCACGCAAATTCCCTATACCGAAGTAAAGCGTCCGTCTATCCAATTACCCCCGCGTGAACATCATGAAGACTATGTTCGCCGGCCGGTGTCCAAAGAGATGTTCGTACCTGAGATTTATTAGTCTGTTCCGCGGGTGCAGGCTTGGTGCCCTCAGCTATAGCGCCGGAGTCGCTACCGGTGCTGACAGTGTAAGAACCTCCTGGAAATAACGCGCCTCTTCCAGCGGGCTGCGACCAAACAGCCGCTTGAACTCGCGGCTGAACTGCGATGGACTCTCATACCCCACTCGTTGTGACGCACTGGACGCGCTGATGCCGTTGCGGATCATCATCAGCCGTGCCTGGTGCAAGCGTATGGCCTTGATGTACTGAATGGGTGAGGTCTGGGTTACGGCTTTGAAATGGTTGTGAAAAGAAGGGACGCTCATATAAGCCTCCTTCGCTAGCGTGCTTACATCCAGGTTGCTGTCGAACTTGCCGTGAATATGTCTGAGCACCTTGGCGATGCGGCCGAAATGGCCGTCTTGTAGTAATGCGGCGCGCAGCCCGCCACCCTGTTCGCTGGTGAGTACCCGGAAAGTGATTTCGCGAAAGATCGAGGGGGCGAGCAGCTTGCTTTCCACCGGCGAGCTCAGCGCCTCCAATAACCTGAGGATCGCATCTTCCAGCTTGGTGTCGATGGGCGTCGCGTAGAGGGTCGCCGGCTTTTTCGTATCTGGTGGCGCCGTCTCGTCCACGCCCATCGCCAACTCTGCGGTCACTGCCGCATCTATGCGCAGTGCCAGCCCGAGCATGGGTTCTGCTTCGCTGGCTTCAGTTTGCGTGCTGAACGGTAGCGGCACCGAGAGGGCCAGGTAATGCCCGGCGTCATAGACAATCATCTCGCCACCGTAATAGCCGCGTTTTTTGCCCTGCAGCACGAAAACGATGCTGGGTTCATAGAGTGCCTGCGTACGCGGGATAGAACGATTCGAGCGCATGAAAGTGACGCTATCCAGCGCTGACTGGGTGTAACCCTCGGTTGGCGCCAAGCGCTTTATCAGCTCGATCATGCGTGCCTGCTGATCTGATGTGCTGGCCATTTTTGCTGAGTACCGACTGGAGAACCAGCTTATATATCAGCATATTTTCCGCTGCTTGACAGGCCCCTGATACGAATAGGCAAGGTTTCGAGATGAACGGGCCTTAGCGTTCGCGTCGTGGCTACCTAGGATGAAGCGGTAATCATTTTTCATTCAGGTATCAGCAGGAGTCATGACGATGAACAGCAATATTCAAGGCAAGGTCATTCTGATTACCGGCGCCAGTAGCGGTATTGGTGAAGCCGCCGCACGGCTGCTTGCGCAGAAGGGTGCCAAGGTGGTGCTGGGGGCTCGCCGCACAGATCGGTTGGAGCGCCTGGTAGCTGAGATCCGTAACGCCGGTGAAATCGCCATGGCACGCCAGTTAGACGTGACGCAGCGCGAAGAAGTGCAGGAGTTCGTCGACGCGGCGCTCAACGATTTCGGCCAGATTGACGTGATCATCAACAACGCTGGCGTCATGCCGCTCTCGCCCCTGGCTGCGCTCAAGGTGGACGAGTGGGATCGCATGATCGATGTGAACATTCGTGGCGTGCTGCACGGGATCGCGGCGGTGTTGCCCGTGATGCAGAAGCAGGGCAGGGGTCAGGTGATCAACGTGGCATCCATCGGCGCGCATGCGGTGTCTCCTACAGCTGCGGTTTACTGCGCGACCAAGTATGCGGTGTGGGCGATTTCCGACGGGCTGCGCCAGGAAAGCCCCGAGATTCGCGTTACTACGATTAGCCCCGGCGTTACCGAGTCGGAGCTGGCCGAGAGTATCTCGGACGAGCAAGGCCGGGAAGAAATGAAGGAGTTTCGCAAGGTGGCTATCAGCGCCTCCGCCATCGCCCGGGCGATCTGTTTCGCGGTTGAGCAGCCTGATGATGTCGATACCAGCGAGATTATCGTTCGGCCCACGGCTAGCGCACATTAAGCCGACTATAGAACAGACTACAGAAGGATCGTCCCATGATTATCAAGCATCGCAGTAGCAACATTCCTGGCGTGCTGGCTCTGCTGCTTCTGCTGGTCATCAGCAGCCAAGCCAATGCCCAATCTGTGGAAGAGACCAATAGCGCACTGATTCGTCAGGCGTTCGACGATTGGGAGAATGGCCGAGGCAGTGTATTTGACCTGCTGGCTGAGGATGCCGAGTGGACGGTGGCGGGCGTCAGTCCGGTATCGGCCGTCTATCCGACCAGGCAAGCATTGGTAGAGGAGGCTGTTGAGCCGATTCACGCGCAGCTGGCGACGGCGATCACGCCAGAGGTCAAGCACATCATCGCCCAAGGTAACAACGTAGTGGTGCTCTGGGATGGTACCGCCACTGCACGGAACGGCGCGCCCTATAACAACAGCTATGCCTGGCATCTGGTGATGGAAGACGGCGCTATTACTCGGGTGATGGCGTTCCTTGATACCTGGGCACTGGTTGAGTTGATGGAGTAATTAGCGCTGAAAATGGATCCCCGTGAAAGCGGGGATCCATTTCGGTTTATTGGGCTGCCAGCTTTGGCATGAAACGGTTGGAAATGGCTATGCGGTTCCAGCTGTTGATGATCAGCACTTCAGCGGTCAGGTCGATCATGCCTTTGTCGCCAAATTCCGCCTTTACCGAGCCGTAGAGTTCGTCGTCCACCGGCGCATCGGCAATATGGGTCAGGGCTTCAGCCCAGGCCAATGCCAAGCGTTCGCGGGTGCTGAAGCCGGGCGCGTCATGCCAGCCCGCTAGCATATCCAGGCGCTCCTGCTGTTCGCCATCCTGCCGCCCCTCTGCGGCGTGCATATGTTGGCAGAAAGCGCAGCCGTTGATCTGCGACACCCGATAGTGAATCAGGTGGACCAATTGCGGATCCAGTGAAGTCGCCACCGCTTCGTGGATGAGGCCCAAGCCTTCGGCAGTCGCAGGTTGCAGGCGGTGAAATTTAGGGTAGCTCAGACGTTCTTGCATGGTATTGCTCCTCTTGAGTCGTTGAGGAGAGCATGCGTTATGAGTCTGGTGGGCGATTGTATATTTGCGTCAATTTGCGTTTCCGGTAGGCGCCTGGCGTTTCATCGGTATGCCGGCGAAAGTGATGGGTGAAATGCGCCTGGTCATGAAAGCCGCAGTCCAGAGCGATACTCGACACTGGTTGGACGCCGCCAATGAGTAGATTACGAGCCCGTTTTATTTGGCCAAGGCGGTTCAGCTGCGCCGGGGCAAGCCCGACCTGATCGCGCAGCAGCCGTTCAAGGGTTCTGCGGCTCAAGCCCTGGGTGCTGATATCCAACCGGCCGGTCAGTAACCACGGCAGTAAGCGCTGCAAGGTGCCAGGAGCCGCTTGTTGGGCTCTGGCCTGGAGCAGCAGCCAGTTATCCAGTAGCGGTAGATGTCGGACCAGGGGCCAGGGGGCGTCAGTTATGCAGGCGAACAATCTGTCCCACCCCGGTAGCGACAGATCCGCCACCGGAATTGGCGTATCCATGAGCTCTTGTATATCCAGACCGAACAGCGCGACCAGCCCCCCAGGCTGGAACCGAATGCCCAGGCGGCTGACTGGCCCACTGAATGATTGGTAAACCAGCCTGGAGGACGCCATTAGAGTGGCCTGCGGCGCGGCGCTGGCAAGATCAAGTATCAGACTGACCCCACCATCAGGGTGCAACTTTTGCGGGGTGGGCAGTGCAGAAAATGTCTGCTCAAGCACCCAGTAACTTTGAATCCACGGCAGCAGCGCCATGGCTGGCGCGTAGTGCACCAGCGCAACCGCTGGGCGGGGTGAGTCGGGCGTCAAAGGGCGTGGATACATGAGCAAATACCAGGCTGCTTTCGTGGCGCTAAGCGCATTGCTCCGCGCGAGGCTGGGGCAATACGAGGTTGATGATAGTTCTGGATCAAGCCTCAGGATAGCTTACGGTTGCAGATCCACCGCGGCGCGATAACTGCCCTCCATGTAGAAAGGCACTGAGAAGGGCAGATAGTCGACGCTTAATGCGTTAGAGCCTGTGCTAGTGCGAAGCCTGGATCAATCCCCCCGGCGGATCTACCTGGACAGTGACATGCTCGATGGCGTACTGGTCCTTCAGCCATTGGGCGACCAGCGGCGGCAGTGCCAAGGCATCGGTGCCAGGCTGAGGGGTAACATGTACGGTGGCGACGCAGGTTTGATCCATCAGCGTCCAGGCGTGGAAATGGCCGGCCTCGAGCACGCCAGGCAATTGCGCGATTTCGCGCTCTGCCGCTGCGGCGTCCAGCCCCCGGGGTGCGGCCTGAAGCAGCACGCGGATGGAGTCCGTAACCAACCCCCAGGCAGATTTGACCACCAGCAGCGCGACCAGTATCGACAGCAGCGGGTCGAGAATCGTCCAGCCCGTGAGCATGATGCCGATGGCTGCAGCGATGGCAGCCACCGAGCCGAGCAGATCGCCGATCACGTGCAGCAGAGCGCCGCGCAGGTTGCCATCATCCCGATTGCCTGACCAGAGCGTCCAGGCGCCAATAATATTCACCAGCAGACCGATCACCGCGACCACCAGCATGGGTCCGGCCAGGACTTCGACCGGTGAGTTGATTCGGCTTATGGCCTCCCAACCAATCCAGGCGACCAGAATCAGCAGACTGGCGCCGTTGGCCAGCGCGGCAAGCACGCGTATGCGATGAAAGCCGTAAGTACGCGTGGCATCAGCCGGCTTGCGGGCAATCCGGTAGGCGATCAACGCGAGCAGCAGGGCGGCGGCATCGGAAATCATGTGGCCGGAGTCGGCAATTAACGCCAGTGACCCGGACAACCAGCCACCCAAGGCCTGGATCAAGGCGTAACCGAACGTTAAGGCAAATACCACCAGCAGCCTACGCTCGTTCGAGGTGTTCACCTCCGGCGCATGGGAGTGGCCATGATGGTGCCCATGCCCATGCCCATGCCCATGGTGGTGATCATGGGCGCCGTGCGCTGCGTCCGTGCTATGGCTACTCACCTGTTGCTCCCTGGGTAAGCGTGCTTAGCAAGTGAAGAGTTTTTCGCTGAAATCATCTTCGTCTCGATAGGTGATACGGGCGGTCTTGAAGTTGAGATCGACCAACAGGTGGCAATAATACTCGCCGTGACGCCAGGCCATCGCTACGCTGGAATCGTTTGAATAGTTGAGCTCGAAGCGGCCATCAAAGGCCGGGTAATTGGAGCGAAAGCGCATCAGCTTCAGCAGGCGCTGCACTACAGGCTGCTCGATGGCCTCGTCCATTTCCTCCAGGCTGTAGAAATGCCGGTTGATATCACGCAGCTCGCCAGTCGCGTTCATCAATTCTTCATCGTTACAACCGGCCAGCAGCCCGACGTAATACACCTGGGGTATGCCGGGGGTGAAGAACTGAATCGCGCGGGCAGCGATGTAGCTGTCGTCGTTGTTCATCAGTGCATCGTAGAAGGTGCAGGTGAGCTGGTAGATAGCGCCCACACTGTTCACTCGGGCGGCGGAGCGGCGCAGGATCGGGTCGGCACTGCGGGCGTTGATGTTGTCGATCAGTTCGCGAATCTTGTTCTCGGGCAGTACGCCTTCGACATCGGGGATGCAAATGCCGTCGTGGGTATCCAGCACCGTGATGCTGTTGCGCGGGCACATGCGCAGCCAGTTCTTCAGGTACACACTGTTGTTGTCGAGGAGCGTATACAGCAGCAATGGCGGTAGGGCGAACGCATAAGGATGCATATTGCGGCGGCTGATCGCGTACTGGAAGCTGGTATGGTCGTGCACTTCCGGCAGACACTCGGCGCCATGCCGGGCCGCTGTTTCATTGACCCATTCGAGAATGCGATACACATCCGGTTCGACCAGGAAGCAGCTGGTGCCGATGCGTTTGGTGGTATAGCCGAAGGCATCCAGACGTAGCAGCTTGATGCCTTTGCTGGTAAGAAACTGGATGTATTCCTCCATCAGCCGGTAGGTGATGTCTGCCTCGTAGTTCAGATCAATCTGCCGCTCGGTAAAGGTGCACCAGACGCGGTCGGTCGTGCCGTCGGCGAAGGTCACCTCGCGGAAGGGTTCTTTCTCCTTGCGAATATGGATCTTGGCCAGGTCATCCGGCGTGATCTCGCCAAATCGGTTGACGTGTACAAATAGCTCGGCATAAGGCGAATCAAAGCCGTTCTGGAGAAAATCCTTGAACTGCTCGGATTCATCGGAGATGTGATTCACCGTCAGATCCGAACAAATGTCGTATTCGGCTGCCAGCCGCTCGATGTCCTCCCAGGTGCCAAATGCCGGATCGACTTCCTTGTGCGTCAGCGGTGAAAAACCGCCGTCAGCGTTGGAGGGGAAGAACGGCAGAATGTGTATGCCGCCGATGGCATCGGACAGGTGACGGTTGATCGCCGTGTGCAGGTCGGTGAGGTTGTTACCGATGCGGTTGGGGTAACAGATGAGCTGGACTGCGTTGCGTAGGATCAATGTGGCCTCCAGGTGCTCGCGGGAATCGGTTCGAGATTTATGCTGTGCAACAGGTTTCGACAGTTATCACATTACAGATCCCCATGCACTTTTCGTGCTGATCACCGCACGAAGAATCTGCCATGGCCTAGCAACGCATCACCCCAAAGCACCAGCAGGCGCTCGGTGGCGCACGTTACTGGTCGGACGGTATGAACTTATCCAACCGCTCCCAATCCATCGTACACAACTTTTCTGGCACTGAGTGCCTATCAAGCAGGCGTCCTAGCATGACAATTTGTTCGCGACATCTATTTCCACGACGGCTAATGGCGGCCACGCTCCTGAGTTTCTGTGTGGCGGCTCCTCTGGCCCTCGCTGAGTCAGATCCGCTGGGGTGGATTGAAAAAGGGCTGGTATTACCCGAAAGAGTCGCAGTGAAATTCAAGCTGGATACGGGGGCATTGACCTCATCCATGCACGCTGAGGACATCGATGAATTTGAAAAGGATGGGGATGACTGGGTTCGTTTCAGCGTAGAACTGGAAGACGTCGATAGTGACGAGAAGGTCGAATCGACCTTTGAGCGCGAAGTGCAGCGCTACATCAAGGTGCGTGGTGCTGGCGGGGCCGAGCGACGCCCAGTCGTGATGATGAAAATTTGTATTGGTGACAAGGTCTATGACGAGCAGTTCTCGCTGAACGACCGTGATCGGATGAACTATCCTGTTCTTATCGGCCGTCGCACGCTGGAAAGCATCGGTGCGGTAGTAGATTCCAGCAAGACTTTTACCACCGACCCAGATTGCAGCAACACCTGATCTGAAGGCGCCCCAGGGCGCCTTACTCTCATAGCCCCCCCCTTACCAATTGGCAGCAATGCGAATGCCGCAGGCCCTCACTTGCGGTGCCAGGGACAAAATTACCTCATTCTTTTGTTCTATTGTTATAACATAACGTTTATATTCTCCCCCGGTTCGCTACTGGCGACACATTGCGCACAAATAATACGCATAAGGGAGATTTATGAGACTGCTACACCATCCATTAGCCTGGTCGGTGGCCATGGCCACACTGGCTTGCAGCGCATCGGCGTTTGCTCAAACGAATAAACCAATCGCGCTGGAGGAGGTAACCGTTACCGCTTCGGCCTTGAATACCCGGCCGACGGAAATGACCACCCCGGTGGAGGTGCTGCGTGGCGATGAGCTGACCCAGCGCACTGAAACGACATTGGGCGATACGCTTAACGGCCTGCCCGGTGTACATGCCTCGGGATTTGGCCCCGGTGTGGGCCGGCCGGTGATACGCGGCCTCGAAGGTGCGCGGGTCAGAGTGCTGAGCGATGGCGTCGACGTGATGGACGCCTCGACCATCAGCCCGGACCACGCCATCACCACAGATACGCTGCTGGTGGAACAGATAGAGGTATTGAAGGGACCGGCGACCCTGCTTTACGGCGGTGGCGCCATAGGTGGTGTGGTCAATCTGATCGACCGCAAAGTGCCTACCTACGTCCCGGAGAAAGGCATTGAAGGGAACGTGCACCTGCGCGGCAACACCGTCGCTGACGAAAGAGCCGGGGCTGTGGGCGTAACCCTGGGCGCAGGCCAGGTTGCCGGGCATATCGAAGCGAGTAAATCCGAAGCGGATCCTTATCGCATACCCGGCAATCCTTCACGGCAGGAAGGTGCGTTCAATGATTCGGAGTCCTATTCACTGGGCTTGAGCTGGATTGGCGAGCGCGGCTATCTGGGCGCTGCATTCAGTCGCCTAGAGAAGGAGTACGGTCTGCTCGCGCATGAGCACATCGACTGCCACACCCACCATCAGACCGAGTGGCACTGCGGCGGCCACGGCGATCACGGCGATCACAACGACCACGATCATGATCACGAGCATGAAGATGACCATGGCGCCTATATCAGCATGGTTCAGCGCCGCTGGGATGTGCGAGGTGAGTACGCTGATCCCTTCGCCGGTTTTGAGCTGGCCAAGCTGCGCGTGTCGCATACCGATTACGAGCACGACGAAATCGAGGAGGGCGTGGTGGGTACCCGGTTTGAGAACCAGGGCACTGAGGCGCGTCTGGAGCTGACTCATCAACCCTTCCACGGTTGGCGTGGCGTGGTCGGTGGGCAGACCTCCCGACGGGACTTCTCCGCCGAAGGCGAAGAGGATTACCTGATACCCACGCTTACCCGCAGCCATGCGGTCTTCCTGCTGGAAGAGCTGAAGGTCGGCGACTGGCGCTACGAACTGGGTCTGCGGCATGACTGGCAGGATATTGATGCCGACGGTATTCGCGCCGGGGTCGCCGCACCAGACCGGTCACATAGCGGTACCTCGGCCTCGGCCGGTGCTACATGGCGCTTTGCACCGGACTACGCGTTGCGTGGCAGCCTGTCCCGTTCGCAGCGTCTGCCCAGCGCGGAAGAGTTGTACGCCTTCGGCCCACACGCGGCGACCGGTGTGATCGAAGTGGGTGATCCTGACCTGAAGAAGGAGACTGCCTACAACATCGAGTTCGGGTTGAGCAAGCTGGCTGGGGTGGTGACTTATGACCTGAGCGTGTATCGCAATCAGATTTCCGACTTCATCTACATGGCCGATGCCGGCACCGATCCCGGCGACGGAGTACGCGAGTTCGAGTATCGCCAGCGCGATGCTGTGCTGCACGGAATGGAAGGGGTTATCGGACTGCAGGCCACTGACGGTCTGAAAGTCAGCCTGTTTGGCGATCTGGTGCGCGGCAAGCTGAAGGGCGACGGCTATCTACCCCGCATTCCCGCGAGCCGCCTGGGTGTGCGTTTCGATCAACGCATCACTGCAAGCCTGGCTGGGCAGGTGGAAGCTTACCGTGTGAAGGGGCAGAGCCGGGTAGCTGATGATGAAACCTCCACCTCGGGCTACACCATGCTGGGCGCCGGTTTGAGTTATCGCGGGCAGGCGAATGAGGATCTGGGTTACCTGCTGTATGCCCGGGCCAATAACCTGCTCGATGAAAAAGCACGCCAGCATTCGTCTTTTATCAAGGATGACGTTCTTTTACCTGGCCGAAATTTGACCGTGGGGGTTAAGTTCGACTTCTAATCAGTAACGTGTAACGCCGCCCAAAGCCCCGGTCGTTTTCAGCCGGGGCTTTGTCATTCCTGTCATTTATTATGCTCGCGCGCTAATTGGTCGAAGCGCCAAGGTGATATAGGCTCATGCCTCGCAGTGCGAAACTTGTGCTGGATTGCGCATGCGTTTCACCCATAGAGAATAATAAAAATGCTGAAAACCTTATCGAAGGCGTCGCGCGCACCCTTACTTGTAGTAGGGGTTGGCTGTGCTGGCTTGCTGATCAGCGATGTTTCAAATGCCCAGGTCAGTATGGAGTACGGCGCAGACCTGCGTTATCGCTACGAATGGTTTGATATCGACGAGACGTCCAAGGCTTCGACCATTCGTCTGGGGCTCAAGGCCAAGGCCAATGTCGGCGATTACTTCAGTGGCTTCGCCGAATTCGAAGCGGTAGAGCAGTTCAACGACGGCTACAACGTGCCGACCGTTCCAGACCAGAACAAGCCGGGTTACCCGGTGATTGCTGACCCCAGTGGCTCCGAGATGAATCAGGCCTATGTGCAATATGCCGACCCGGCCGGGCTGTTGCAGATGCGCGCAGGTCGCCAGGAAATCATGCTCAACAACGGCCGCTTTATCAGCACCTCGGGGTTGCGCCAGAACCATCAATCCTTCAACGGCTTTACTCTTACCACTGTGCCAGTGGCAGGTTTGAAGCTGGAATATGGCTACCTCAATCGCGCCCTGCGGGTGCTTGGCGAACGGGCGAGCAACGGCCGTGCCGATATGGATTCACATTTCTACAATCTGGGCTATCAGATCGACAACCTGGGTACGTTGAAAACCTATGGCGTGCTGCTGGACTATGACAGTGAGCCGACCAATTCCGTCGATACTTACGGCGTGCGCTTTGAAGGTGGTTCGCCTATGGCCGGCTGGCAGCTCTTGTCCACCCTGGAATACGCAATTCAGCGCGATGCCGGACACAACCCGAATCATGTCGATGCGGAGTATCAGCTGCTGGAGTTGGGCTTTCAGGTATCCGATATCGCCTACCGTGCGGGCTACAATTTGCTCAGTGGCGAGTCGCTCACCAACAAGTTCATCACGCCTTTGTCGCATAGCTTCAACAGTCTGACCGAGCTGTTTCTGGTCAACCCTAGCGTCGGAGACAACCACGGGCTTGAGGTGTTTTCCGTCAATGCCGCGGGCAAGGTGCCTGGCGTCGACGCCCTGACATTCCTCACGGTGCTCTACGACTATAACGCCGACACCGGTGACGCCCACTATGGCAACGGCCTGGATCTGATGCTCGAATACAAGGGGTTGAGCAAGACCACTATCAGCTGGCGCCTGGGACGCTACTGGGCGGATGAGCTCAATGATGATGCGACGCGAACGTCTCTCTACCTGGCCTACAGTTTCTAGCGCCAGAGCGGGGGTGGCGGAGCAATACCTTATTCTGCAACACAGTGTTCATGCCCCTGTCGCGCCTGCAGCGGGTATCATGACGACCTGCTGAGATGCCCAATGTCGGCATCGCCCAAGAGGAAGCTCCAGTTTGATACCGCAGAAATACGCCGCTTACGTTTTTTCCTTTCTGATGGCCTTGATCATGTCTGGCATCATGTCGATGGTGATTTCGCTGTTCAATATCGGCTGGGTAGACAATATTCTGGCGATCTGGCTCAAGGCATGGATGCTGGCGTTCCTGGTAGCGTTCCCGACCATTACCGTGGTGGTGCCGGTGGTGCGTTATCTGGTGTCATTTATCGTGGCGTCAGACAAGAACTCCTGAGCCAGTTATAAGCGCCCCAGACGGAGCGCTTATTAGCGCAGTGGCAGTCCTCAGTCCAACAGTCGCACACCATCAGCGGTCACTACCGCCTGATGGGAATAATCTGCTCGCACCGGGCGAGACACATTGTTCTGAGCGATCAGGTAATCGACAAGGCTTTGGGTGTATAGCAGGTAAGTATTTACCGACCGCCCATCCTCTGTCACCGTACCCAGTGTGGTGTAACCATCACGACCTTCAGCGATAAAGTCATTGGTCACCAACACGTAAGTACGATTCAGCTCTATCGGCGCCCATTGGCCGTTCACATCCCGCACTTCGACGTTGCTGAAGCGTGAGCCAGGTATTTCGGATAGATCAACATCCCAGCGCAAACCCGCTGCATAAGGCTGGGAGCCGTCGGAACCTGAAGCGTCAAGATGGTTGGCTACCGCGTCTTCCAGGGTTGAGATCACCTCGGCACCGGTGATGTCCAGTTCAACCAGCACGTTGGTGAAAGGCAGCATGGTCGATGCGGTGTTATAGGTAATGTTGCCTGCAGGTAAGGGGATACGCACACCGCCTGCGTTCTGTAATGCAAAGTCAGCTCGTTGACTGGCATTGAGGAACGCCTCGGCCACCAATTGTGCGGCATCGCTGCCCTGAGCCAGTGTATTGGCTGTGTCACAACCGGGCGTGCCGCTGCTGCGATTAGTGGTCTCGCCAGGAACACGTACCAGGCAGAATGACTCGTTGGCCAGACCAATGATCTCCTGCTTGCGCTCGTCTATCTGCTCCTTGTAGGTTGCTAGAATCGCATCTGCAGCGGCGTCCGGCGTGGTGACGCGCAACTCGTCGATGCCTTCAACCAGCGCCAGCAGTTCCTGACGCCGAGTTTCGCCTACCTCCGCAAAGCTTCCCTCTACTGCCTGTTGGAAGCTATCGCCCACCAGCAATGATGCCTGACCCTCGCAGCTGGCCACTTTACCTTCGCTGTCGAACTCAATACTCATCAGCCCCAGCGCTTTGCTGTACTCCCACGCCTGGCCGATGCAGACCAGGTCGCCATCGGCGTTGGTGGTGCGGGTCGGGTAGTCTCCGGAGGAGCCCAGGCCCAGGGCGCTGAAATCGCCAAGCAACGAGTGTGAGTCACCCCCGATGATGACGTCTACACCGCTCAGGCTCGCGGCCATGGTCTGGTCGTTCTCATAACCTTGATGGGTGAGCAGAACGATATGCTCAACGCCCTGGCTCTGGAGATCGTCAATGGTATCTTGGGCTGTCTGAACTTCATCGAGAAACTCAGTGGTGTCCAGAGGACGAGAGGAGTTGGTGGTCTTGCCGCTGATGTCGATACCAATAACGCCGACTTGCACGCCGTCGACTTCGCGGATCATGTAAGGCTTGATGTAATCGTCAGTTGCCGAGGGAGCCAGTGGTGTGCCGACCTGTGGTTTGACGTTGGCGGCCAGCACCGGGGTGTCACAGTCACCCTCAGCCAGGTAATCCAGAAAGGTTTTCAAGCCGGCATCGCTGTCATCAAACTCATGGTTGCCGAGAGCAAAGGCATCGAAGCAGACAGTATTCATCATGTCCGCGTCCGCTTCACCTTGATAAAAGGTGTAGTAAAGAGTGCCGGTAATAGCGTCACCGGCGTGCAACTTCAGCAGGTTGGGAACATTTTGTTCCATCTCGGCAAAGGCCGCGGTAACGCGTGAAAAGCCACCGAGCTCAACGCGGGTAGGTTCACCGTCCAGTTGGATTTCAAAATTGCTGGTGGCGTCGAGCTGCGAGTGATGATCGTTTATGTGCGCTATGTTGAGCGTCAGTGGGTCAGCCTGAGCCGGATCATCGTTGGAATCATCCGAAGAGTCGCTGTTACAGGCTGCCAGAGAAGTGCAGATGACCAGACAAGCCAGTCCCTTGAATCGATTGTTCAACATTGACGCATCCTTGGTTGTGTATGACGAAGTACTTCAAACCTAGGATGCGGGTATTACGGATGCATGACTGTCATGCAAGATTCATCAACACCGATGCTGATATCTGGCAGCGCTAGAGGGGCGGGAGGAAGCGCCGCTACCTGTGGAGTAACGGCGCGACCCATCAAGCCGAGGCTTCAGCCTCGTAGTCGGCATAAGAGTGCTTCAGCGTAGCGTGGTTTAGCAGCATTTCAGCCTTGAGTGTTTCGCCGCTGGCGTCGTAGATGCGGCTGCGGACCCAGTAGGATTCGGTGCGTTTGCTTTCTGACAGTGCAACGATCTCGCGACGGATCAAGTAGTCCTCGCCGACAAACAGGGGGCCGTCGATCATGCGGATCTCCTGATCGGCAAACAGGCCGATCACCGGCTGCTTGACCGGAAAGGCGGCCTGCTTGCTGGTGTACTCGGCCAGTACGCTGACCATCTCCAGCGGAATGACCGCGCGACCCCAGGGGGTGCTGGCGGCGTCGGAATACCAGGGTGAATTTTCCGTTATGCCCTCAAGCTTTTGCGCAAGCGAGAAGGGATACAGGTCGCCCATGTGCTGCTCGGCATCCATGCGTACTTTCTCGTCCTCAGCACCCAGCATGCCGACGTACAGACCGGAGAGGATGACCAGCTTCTCCGGCGCGCGCAGTTTCGCCATACGCTCATCCAGCAGGGTAGCGCCGTCATCCGGACCGAGGCTGGCGCTGGCTTCCAGTACCGGGGTGCCATCGGCTTTCTCCGCCCAGGCGCGCACACGAGTGGTGCCGGGAGCAGGTCGCTCGACAAAAGCGCGAACCAACTCCCCC
This sequence comes from Halopseudomonas laoshanensis, assembly GCF_008365385.1. Taxonomy (GTDB): domain Bacteria; phylum Pseudomonadota; class Gammaproteobacteria; order Pseudomonadales; family Pseudomonadaceae; genus Halopseudomonas; species Halopseudomonas laoshanensis. The sequence continues at coordinate 870,164 of NZ_QOVF01000001.1, forward strand.
TCAACGACCATATTCTGGAAGTGCGATGAGAAGCAGCCCCGTTCAAACCAGGCCTGGCCCCAGATTTCCGCCAGCAGCGGAACGAACAGGCTGAAGTGTGTGGGACCTTCAATAGGTCCGGCTCGGAAGCCGAGCTTTTCCGCCATGCTGTCATCATGAATGGAGGTGTGGCCGCTGTATTGCTGGTCGGCCAGCATCTGCCTGGGTTCGCGCAGTGGCCCGCAAAGGTAGAGAGGGGTAGCAAAGCTCATGGTTCTGTCCTTGGTGTACAGGGGATCGCTGAAGTGTAGTCAGAGTGGCAGGGGCTCGGCAAACGTGCGGTTGTAGAGATATTCAGAGCAATGATGGAAAGGTCTGGGGGAACTCGACCTGTTTGGATTGCTGGAGCTATGCTGAGCTAGTTGACGGGCCGGGCCTTACGCGGATTTAACTTGGGAGGAAAAATCACATGAGCAATACGTTGCCAGATGCCGTTCAGTCCTGCTCAGTATCTGACCCGCCTTGCGCCGCCATTGAGCTGATCATCCAGCCGCGCGAGCACGATATCGGCGGCTTGGTGGTCCGGCGGGCGTTGCCCACCGCGAAACGCAAGACGGTCGGCCCCTGGATATTTTTCGACCATATGGGGCCCGCACGTTTTTCCGCGGGGCAGGGCATCAACGTCCGGCCACATCCGCATATTGGTATTGCCACCGTGACCTACCTGTTTGCCGGCGAAATTTTGCATCGGGACTCCATCGGGAGTCTGCAGCCGATCCGGCCTGGCGATATCAACCTGATGGTGACGGGGAGCGGCATGGTGCACTCCGAGCGCGAACGACCAGAAGTCACGGCAGTCGAGCATGAGCTGCATGGTCTGCAATTGTGGCTGGTGCTACCCGAAGCAGATGAAGAGGTGGCACCGGCATTTCACCACTATCCGAGCCGCGATATACCTGCCGTCGATATAGAAGGCGTAACAGTTAGAGTCATGATGGGTAGCGCCTTCGGCGTCACCTCGCCAGTGCGGGTGTTCTCCGAAACGCTGTACGTAGAGGCGCATTTAAAAGCCGGGCAATCGCTGACGCTCCCCGAGGCCGGCGAGCGTGCGGTGTATGTCGCCAGTGGTGCATTGCAGGCAGGAGGCACGGCGTTACCCCTGCACTCGATGGCGATCTTCTCCAGTGCCTCAGACATCGTGGTGACTGCCACCGAGGACGCCCGCATCGCGCTGATTGGGGGCGAACCACTGGGCCGGCGTTTTATCGAATGGAATTTTGTATCCAGCCGCAGAGAAAGGATAGAACAGGCCAAACAGGCTTGGCGGGAGGGGCAGTTCGCCAAGGTAGTGGGTGATGAGGACGAGTTTATTCCATTGCCTTGATTGATGGCGCTGCGTCTTGGCGTCACGCCCCAGGGTTAACCACGCGCACTGTTACTGCCCAAGGTGATGGTTCCTTCGCCAAGCAGCGTATTGGACCCCGGCGGGCAACCGCAGGCAACGTAATCGCCAGCTCTGGCTGCCAGGCCCGCGGGCAGAGTGACGGTTCTTTTGCCGACCGCCACGATCTCGCCAATCCCTTTCTTGCAAGCTGGGCAGGTGGCCTTGTGGCCAACGGAGCTGGCTACAAGGCCATCGAACATCAGTCCCGAGTTGCCCTCAATTACGGCACCTCCTGTGGAGGTCTTAGAACCAATCCCTATTTTCAGCATGACGCCCAATGCTCCTGGTAAAACCACTTTAGCCAGTTGTGGTAAGTAGGAGCTTGGATTTGCTCTAGATGCACAGGCATGACCACAACACTCTGGCGCATGAGCTTAATAACCCAGGCGCTCAGGTCAATTCGAAGGTGACAGCTTTGCTGGGCACATCACACTTTGACGCATGAGTGCGGGCGCCTGGGCATAAGCCGGTTGTGTTCCTGGCTTTTTTGATAGGCAGCGCAGCGCTTAACACCACTGCTCAATAAGCACACGTTGGCTGACTTATTCGTGAGTACTAGTGTCAATCGCACCGCGCCTGAACTTTTTAAGTTGGTGTTTTAGTTCCTAACTTTCTATATCGGTAACTTTGGTCTTTCTATTTAAATGTTCGTGTTGTTAATGACGAAGTGTCCCTATGCAATCCGGCACAACGCTATCTCACCCATTTGGGTTAAGTAATTGATTTAAAAGCATTCATTTTGTATGGTCATAAAATGAAAATGTATCATTTATAACTTTAACCCATATGGGTGAAAGTGCCTTGATGGCATTGACTTGTGTTCTTTATGGATTAAAACTTCGGCCGGCTGATGGTATTTCTCTGGTCCGTGGACCGTCAGCTAAAACAAGTTTGAATAATAAAACCGTTGTTATATCCATGGAGTTTCAATGAAAAATACTAATTCCCGCCCAGCCCGCCTTTCCAAGACGCTGTCCACGTTCCTGACGGCGAGTGCGTTGATGCTCTCTGCTACTGCGATGGCCGCAAACCCAGTTCCTCCAGACGAGCCCCGTGAGCCAGGTTCAGGCTTTGAGCGCGGTCCAGATCCAAGCGTGTCTTTTCTGGAAGCAGCTACCGGTCCTTATTCTGTCGATACCGAGCGGGTCTCCAGCTTCGTGAGTGGTTTCGGGGGCGGTACTATTCACTACCCTGAAGACACCACCGGCACCATGGCGGCGATCGTTGTCATCCCCGGTTATGTATCTGCCGAGTCGTCTATCGAATGGTGGGGGCCCAAGCTGGCTTCCCACGGCTTTGTGGTCATGACCATCGATACCAACAGCGGCTTCGATCAGCCGCCAAGCCGTGCTGATCAGATCAATGCCGCTCTGGATTATCTGGTTGATGAAAACACCAGCTCGGGTAGCCCGGTGCAGGGCATGATCGATACCGATCGCCTGGGTGTAGTTGGCTGGTCGATGGGCGGCGGCGGCACGCTGCGCGTGGCCACTGAGGGTCGTATCAGTGCGGCCATACCGTTGGCGCCTTGGGATACCTCCAGCTTGCGCTTTCGCAATGTAGAGGCGCCGACGCTGATCATTGCCTGCGAGTCCGACATTATTGCTCCGGTGGGCAGTCATGCATCACCGTTCTACAACCGCATCCCCGATGACGTGGACAAGGCTTTCGTCGAGATCGACGGTGGCAGCCACTACTGCGGCAACGGTGGAGGGTTCAACAATGATGTGCTGAGCCGTTTCGGTGTGTCCTGGATGAAGCTGCATCTGGATAATGATGAGCGTTATCAGCAGTTCCTCTGCGGTCCTGACCATGAGGACGACAACGACATTTCCGAGTATCGCGGTAACTGCCCTTACTAAGCGGCAAGCTGCTAATAAAGCGCCGGGACCCGATCAGGGCCCGGCGTTTTCAGTTGGATGTCGGGATGTTGTTGTCGGCTTGAATTGCGGCACGGCACAGCTGTTCCATCTGTTCCGCCCACTGACGCATGTAATCGTCATCCATCTGCAGTAACAGGGCATAACGCCGCCCGCCCCAGACTGCGATGTGTAACGCCTCTATGGTTGCTGGGGAAGGGATGCGGGGCAGATCGGTACAGGCTTGAAACACGCGCTGCCACATCTGGCTCAGTTCCTGGTGCGCGCGCTGCTGGTGTTTGAGTTCAGCGATGGACGGCTCCAGGTCCAGCATATCTGGATGAAACCAGGGCAAGCCCGTACGGTCCACGCCACAGAGTATCTGTAACAGACCGTGCAGGCGGGCTTCCCAGTCCAGGCCTTGCGCCTGCGTCACTTGAGTATCGACCTTTTCAATCAGCGACTCTATGCAGTAGCGCATGTAGCCAGAGTGCAGGGCGGTCTTGTTCGGGAAGTAGTCGTACAGGGTACCTACGGCGATACCCGTTTCCAGCGCGACTGCGCGCGTGGTGATGCGCTGCCAACCGTCGCGCTGCCAAATCCGAACAAAGGCATCAAAAATGGCTTGAACGGTGAACTTGGCACGCGCTTGCGAAGGTCTTTTGAGCGGCCGGGCCTTGGGTTCAGGGGCAGCGGGGCGCATGTTCAATAACCGAACCCGGGGCCCGATTCAACGCGATAGAGTAATTGCATCCTGAACCACCCCTCCTATGGAGCAACAAGCGATGACAAAGCTGACTCAACTGCAAACTGATAAGTCCGCGCTGGAGCGCACCCGTATTGTGACCAGCGAATTACCGACGCTGCAGCAAGGCGAAGCGCTGATGAAAATCGACGGGCTTGCGGTTACGACCAACAATATCACCTATGCCGCCTTCGGTGACACGCCACATTTGCGCTACTGGCACTTCTTTCCTGCTCAGGAAAAGGGCTGGGGTCATATGCCGGCCTGGGGCTTTGCCGAGGTGGTCGAGTCCACTGTGGAAGGACTGGAAAAAGGTGAGCGCTTCTATGGCTACTGGCCGATTGCGAGCCATCTGGTGGTCAAGCCGGTCAGGGTCGGTGAGCGCGGTTTCTATGATGGTAGCGAACATCGGCTGGAGCTGACCTCCGCCTATAATCAATACCAGCGTAGCCGTACTGATGCCGCCTACCGCGAGGATGACGAGTACTACCAGATGCTGCTGCGCCCGCTGTTCATCACCTCATTCATGCTGGCGGACTTTCTGGAGGACAATGGCTTTTTCGGTGCGCGGCAGATTGCGGTATCCAGCGCTTCGAGCAAGACCGCTTACGGGACGGCGTTCTGTCTGGAGAACCTGGATCAGGTGCAACTGTTTGGCTTGACCTCTTCCGGCAACCAGGCATTTGTCGACACTCTGGGATGCTACGATCAGAGCGTGGGTTATGACGAGCTGGAAACCCTCGATCCATCCGTACCCACGCTGTATGTGGATTTCTCCGGCGATGATCAGTTGCGCTCGCGTGTACACCATCATTTTGGCGATTCGCTGGTCTACGACTGTTACGCGGGCTCTGCACAGTCCCATGAGCATCTGGACGAGAGTGAGAAAAACTTGCCGGGGCCTGCGCCGCAGTTCTACTTCGCGCCCTATCAGATCAAGAAGCGCAATGCCGATTGGGGCGCGGCTGAAGTGACACGTCGGTTCAATGAGGCGCAGCTGGCGTTTATTCGCCGGGTCGGCGACAAACAGCAACCCTGGATGCGGGTCAACGAGCATAACGGTCTGGAAGCCGCGCAGGCGCTGGTCGAGGATCTTTGTGCCGGGCGCATTGATCCGCGTGAAGGTCATGTGGTGCTGATTGACTAAGGCCTGATTTTATTTCTGGGAACAAGGCGCCAGATGGCGCCCTGTTTATGTCCGCGATTTGACGCTATCGAGTATGGCGCTGAGGTAGGGCTTGTGCTGGTCGATATCCGCGCGACTCAGGCCGTTCATTTCGTAAGGAAAGACCAGCCAGTCTTCGGTGCTGTGCAGACAGAAGTCAGGTTTTAGCGCGGTGCGCCCGGCACCCTGGCGCTGATAAAGCGTAGCAATGCGCGTGTCCTGCGGCATATTGCGCTTGAGTTGCTGGCTAAGCCGATTCAATACGGCCGTCATGCTGTAACCCGTGCCAAAGGCATCGTCCACGATCAGCAGGCGATCATCGTGGTTCAGGTTGTCTAGCAGGTAATGGGTGCCGTGAACCCGTATTTCTTCCTCGGGCGAGGCCACCATCGCATCGTAATGATCCATACCCCGATAGGACGTGCGCAGGGCGATATGGTCAGTAGCTACACCAAGAGTTTGCAAGCATTCCTGCACATAGATGCCGATGGCGCTGCCGCCACGCCACAGGCCGACGATAAAATTGGGCCGGAAGCCGCTTTCATAGATTTGCACCCCCAGGCGAAAGGCATCTTCGATCAGCTCGTTTTCCTGTAGGAACCGCCGCTGCCGTGGGGTTTGCTGAGGTGCTGAGGGCTCTTGCATGACTTGCCAGGATGCTCCGACTGGTGGGACTATGGCGCGAAGTCACAAACGCTAACGGTCTTATGCCAGAGAAACAATACCTCAGCGCACAAAGTTTGCTTGAAGATGCCTTTCATCTCGCCGCGCAGGTGCTCAACTCCGGGTTTCGCCCCACGTTCATGATCGCCGTGTGGCGCGGCGGTGTGCCCATGGGTATCGCCGTTCAGGAATTTCTTGATTATCACGGCGTGCAGACCGACAACATTGCCATTCGCACTTCTTCCTACCACGGAATTGACCAGCAAAGCCGCACGGTACGAGTGCATGGGCTGAATTACCTGGTTAAACACGTCACTCAGGAAGACCGGCTGCTGATCGTTGATGATGTATTCGATACCGGCAGGTCGGTTGCTGCGATTATCGAGGAACTGCGTCAGAAGGCGCGGCTCAATACTCCGAATGACATCCGCGTCGCCGTGCCGTACTACAAGCCAAGCCGCAACGAGGTGGGCTGGGAACCCGATTACTATCAGCACAATACCGATGCCTGGCTAAAGTATCCGCATTCGCTGGAGGGGTTGTCGCATGAAGAGATCAGGGCCAACCGACCAGAGCTATATGCCATTCTGGCGCCGCATTTGAAGTGAGATAGACACAGGTCAGCGGAACTCGGCCCGCTTTTTACCTATCACAACAGAACATGCATCTGTATTGGCTGGAGTTCTCATGACCAACGACCATCAACATCCCGGTGAAAATAATCCGCCTCACAAGCCGCGTCCCAGTGATGAGCCGCCTCATGATCAGTGGGAAGGCCCGCTGGAGGGCGAAGAGCTGAATGAGATAGATCCCGGCAAAATACGCGAGCAACTCGATAAGAAGGACTAAAGAAACCGCTGAGGTTCTTTCGGCCGCGGAGTTCGTGCTGGGCGAGTAGCCCCAGCCAGGTCGCCAGACGGGTAGCCCCACGTGGGCAGCTCCGCGACTGGCTGGCCAGGGCGCGGAGCGATTGGGTCAGTTTCCTTCCCGGCGCAACGCCTGGGGCGAAAAATCCCGGGGGCTCAATTGAGCCTCGAAGTTGTACATCGGCTCGTTGTTATCCAGGCCGTCGACGAAATAGTTGCCGGTCTTCAAGTGGTACAGGGTTTCCAGTGTACTGCCGAACATGGGCACATCGTAATAGTTGATCGGATGGCTTTCCTGTAATCCGATCAACTCACCATTCTTGTCCCGCAAGTCCACCGCGAGGATTTGCCAACTGTCCTCATCGATATAGAAACGGCGCACCACGTAGGGATGGGTGTAGCCGTAGCGCAAATTCGCGTCAACGACCCAAACCCGATGCAGCTCGTAGCGCAACAGCTCTGGGTTCAAGGTCTTGGCCTGGACGATCTGGTCGTAGGGAATGCCCTTTTGGTGAACGGCATAACTGTTGTAAGGCACCAGCATTTCGCGCTTTCCCGCCAACGTCCATTCATAGCGATCCGGCGCGCCATTGTAGGAGTCCACCACGTCGGCAGTGGCCAGGCCGCTGGTATCGGGTTGCAAGGAGTCATAAGCCAGCGAGGGCAGGCGGCGAACCCGGCGGTTATCCGGGCTGTAACGCCAGGCCTTGCGCGTACTGAAGATCTGGTCTAACGGATCCTCGACGACCAACGAAGTGCCAGCCAAGCGAGCTGGCGCGGTGACAGTGTATTTGTAGTGCAGTAGCGTATTGTCGAGCTTGTCCGGCGTCATGCCCTCGCGACCGTAGACATAGTAGATTTGCCGGTCGCGCTTGATCAGGTTGGCATTGCCGTTAAGAACCACTGCCTGATTGTTGATGAAATGGTTCTGGTCGCCGCGGTAATGCAGGATGTGGTTCCAGATCACCTCGGTACCATTTTGCGGGATGGGAAAGGGGATGCCGGCAGCGGCGCCAGTGATGCCGTTGCCATTTTCGACCAGCTCAGCATTCAAGGCGTTTTGCCGGGTTGCTTCATAGACCCGCTCCGGTGCCGCGGCACTGCGGCGTGTGGGAAAGACCCGCAGGTAGTACTCAGGGTAGCGCTCAAGCAAGTCACGCAGCCCCTCGGGTAGCAGGCTGGCGTTCTGTTCGGTGTGCTCGTGAGAGATTTGGTAGAGCACGGCGTCGTCGGCATAAGGGTCAGGGTGGTGCATGCCTGAGCGGTAATGGGGGGGGGCACTGGCTCCACCCGTCCAGGCCGGAATGGTGCCTTCTGCGTTACCGGCGCGTTCCGCCCCCAATGGCGTGAGTTCATTGCCCAGCTGGGCCGCCTGCGTACTGTCAACTTTGCCGTGAGCCTGGGTGACGCTCAAAGCTGCCGCAACGGCCAGCACTCTCAATCCCCACTTCCTGTCCATCGTCTTGCTCCCTGATGACTCACTACGGACACCGATGCGGTCCGTATTTATTTATCGGCTATACGGATCGAAATGCCGCTCAGACGCAAAAAAACCGCGCGGATTGTAGCGCGATTTTTCGCTGCTGTAAGGCGCCAGGAGGCTGGTAAGACGCGAAGCTGAGACCTGCTGCACATTTTGCTTCGGGCGCTGCGCCCCAACCGGACGCTATTTCTCTTCGAACCAGTCGCCCAGGTGGATACGTCCTTTAGCGCTTTTGTTCTTTTTCAACTTTTTCGGTTTCTTGATCAACTGGCCGCCGAGTCCGGTAACGGGGACTTTGTGCTCGGGTTCGAAACCCGGCTCGGACTCGCGTGGCAGCAAGGTTTGCAGCAGCGTTTCTATGGCGGCGAGCTGCCGGACTTCATCCGCGCTGACTAGCGATATAGCTTCCCCATCAGCGCCAGCTCGACCAGTCCGGCCAATGCGGTGGATGTAATCTTCGGCGACTATGGGCAGGTCCAGATTGACCACTACCGGCAGCGCTTCGATATCCAAGCCACGAGCGGCCACGTCGGTAGCCACCAACACCTGCACCTCGCCAGCCTTGAATCGGGCGAGGGCGCGCAAGCGGCTGGGCTGTGGCCGGTCGCCATGGATGGCGTCCGCCTGTATGCCTTGAGCCTGCAGCGCCTCCGCTAGCTGATCGACGGCAACACGGGTTTTCGCAAAGACCAACACTTGGCCCCAGCTGCGCTGAGCGAGCAAGTGGAGAAAAAGCTCGCTTTTGCGCTTCTTGTCCACCGGAATGACGTGCTGGGTAACGGTACGCGCGGCGGAGTTACGCGGGCTGATATCGATCTGCAGGGGATCGTGCAGCAGCTCATCCGCCAGGCTGCGGATGGTCGCGGAAAAGGTCGCGGAGAACAGTAGCGTCTGACGCCGTTTCGGCAGCGTCATGAAAAGCTGTTGCAACTCGTCGGCAAAGCCCAGATCGAGCATACGGTCGGCCTCATCCAGGACCAGTACCTGCAACTGACTGAACTTCACCGCGTTCTGACGATACAGGTCGAGTAGCCGGCCCGGCGTGGCGATGAGCACATCCGTCCCTTTGCGTAATGCCATCATCTGCGGATTAATCGCCACACCGCCGTATACCGCGTAGCTGCGCAATGGCAGTAGTTCGCCGTAGGCCGTGAAGCTGTGCAATAGCTGCTCGGCCAACTCCCTGGTCGGCACCAGGACCAGGGCACGCACGCAGTTGCTGGCGGTCTTGGCGCCTTCCTGGGAGAGCCGTTGTAACAGTGGCAAGGCGAAACCGGCCGTTTTACCCGTGCCGGTTTGGGCGGCAGCCAGCAGATCGCCCCCTTGGAGAACGGCGGGTATGGCTTGTAGCTGGATGGGCGTCGGGGTCTCGTAGCCAAGTGTTATCAGAGTGCGTACGAGCGGCTCAATCAAGCCGAGGGAGGCGAAGGTCATTGTTTGCGGAACCGGTATAGAGAGTCAGAGCAACAGTTTACCCTCTCAAGGTTGTTGCTGCGGCGCGCTTTTGTAGCCCTGCGGCTGTCGCTGCAAGAAAAACGGCCGCAATGCTGTTAGGGTGGGCTCTGCACAATGCTCTGAACTCACGTTCGGGCAGATGGTCTGACTTGAAACCCTTTCAGCATGGACGAGTACAAAATGCATACGCAGCATTTGCGATTACCTTGGCACCTGGCAGCTCTTCTCGTGATTACCACGTTTCTGGCCGGTTGCGGCATCAACAATATTCCAACCTACGATGAACAGGTCAAGTCCGCCTGGTCGCAGGTCGAGAACCAGTATCAGCGCCGTGCGGATCTGATTCCAAATCTGGTGGAAACGGTAAAAGGTTTCGCCCGCCAGGAGCAGGAAACCTTGACCGCGGTTGTCGAAGCCCGCGCCCGTGCAACGTCTATCCAGATCAGCGCGGATGACTTGAATGATCCGGCGAAGATGCGCGCCTTCGAACAGGCCCAAGGTCAACTGACAGGGGCATTGAGTCGCTTGATGGCGGTCTCCGAGCGCTATCCGGAACTGAAGTCGAATCAGAACTTCCTGGCGCTGCAGTCGCAACTTGAAGGCACCGAGAATCGTATTGCGGTTGCTCGCCGGGATTACATTGCTGCCGTCGAGCAGTACAACACCGAGATACGCACCTTCCCAGGGCGTCTTTGGCATAGCGTGATGTACAGCGATATGCCTATCCGGGAAAACTTTGAAGCGACAACCGATAACGCTGAACAAGCGCCTGCTGTGGAGTTCGAATGAGCTATGCATCACCCTTGTCAGTTATAAGGTCGGGCATGAAAACCGCGCTGATCGCGGGTCTGGTGCTGATGGCGAGCACAGTTACGGCGCAGGAATTAACCGTTCCTGAGCTGACCGGCCGAGTCGTTGACCAGGCCGAGATGCTCGAATCTGCTACCGAGTCGCAACTGACCTCGATGTTGGCCAGCCACGAGCAGGCTACCGGCGAGCAGGTTGTTGTGGTCACGGTTCCGGACCTGCAGGGGCGCAGTATCGAAGAGTTTGGTCTGGAGCTCGGGCGTACCTGGGGCATAGGTCAGGCCGAAGAAGATACCGGTGCCTTGCTGATTATTGCCCGCGATGATCGGCTTCTGCGTATCGAGGTTGGCTATGGCCTGGAAGGCCGTCTGACAGATGCCCAGTCTTCGCTGATCATCAACAGCATTATTACCCCGGCTTTTCGTCAGAATGAATTCGAGCGCGGTATCGTTGAAGGTACGACGGCGATGATTCAGGTGCTCGGGGGTGATCCACTTCGCGCTCCGGATGCGCAGCCCGCAGGCAAAGGTGACAAGCCGCCGGTCGGGATATTTATTCTGCTGTTCTTTATCGTCATGGGCCTGATTGGCGGCGGTGGCCGTGGTGGGCGTGGTAAACGCGGCCGCCTAGGCACAGCCATGCTCGCAGGTGCTTTGCTCGGTGGTATGGGCGGCCGTGGTGGCGGTATGGGCGGTGGCGGCGGTTTCGGTGGTGGTGGTGGCGGCTTTGGAGGCGGTGGCGCCTCGGGTGGCTGGTAATGTCCAGGATGGAAAAGCAATGACACTTCTTACGCAAAATGAGCAGCAGCAAGTAGCTGATGCGATCGACCGAATTGAACTGACAACCGATGCCGAGGTGGTCACGGTATTGGCCGCGCAGGCTGATGACTATCATTACATCCCGCTGCTGTGGGCCAGCTTGATTGCCCTGGTCTTGCCGGGAGCGGTACTGCTGCTGACCGACTGGCTGGGGCCGTGGCAATTGCTGCTGGTGCAGTGGCTGAGCTTTATCGTGCTGGCGCTGGTGTTCCGGCTACCGGGAATCATGACCCGGTTGATACCGGCACCGGTTCGATTCTGGCGCGCGGGTAATCTTGCGCGTCGGCAGTTCGTCGAGCAGGGTTTGCATCACACCGAAGGCGATACCGGCATGCTGATATTCGTGTCAGAGGCCGAGCGCTATGTGGAAATACTGGTCGACCGCGGCATTTCTGCGCGGATTGATGATGCGGTGTGGGAGTCGATCATCGAGCGCTTTACTGCGCAGGTGCGCGAAGGCGAAGTGCTCCAGGGCTTTCTAACCTGTATTCAGGCTTGTGGTGAGCAATTGCAGCAGCACGTACCCGCTACCCACGAGCGCAACGAGCTGCCGAACCGCCTGGTGATGCTCTCCTGATCCATTCTCCCTCCTGTTAAACCAGCTAACCCCATGGCGGTTGGCTGGTTTCACTCCCCAGTGTTATTCGATTTGCCCAGCACCCGCGGGAATCCCTTCGCTTATTGTTGTCTTTCCTCGCACGATTAGTTGCGCCAGATGCAATCGTCACTAAAGACGGCGGCTTTTCGGCCGATATTCAGGATAGATGCGCCAGGACACCAGTGTTGCTGTCACGGGCTTTCTGCAAAGCGCATATCCGCTGGGTGATATTGGAGTAACTTCTATGTTTGGTTTTTTCCGCAACATGGGCTTCCGTTGGAAGCTGACATTGCCTCTGGGCGTGCTGGCGGTTCTGTTTCTTGCCCTAGGTATTGTGTCCTACACCGCAGTGATGGATCTGACGGGCCGGCTCAATCGTTTTTCCACGGAGCTGTTGCCGCAGGCCACTACCTTGCTTGAGGCAGACCGTGACCTGTACCAGGCACTGGTGGCGGAACGGGCATTCGTCACGGGCCTTGATCCTGAACAGTTTGCCGATATGACTGCCGCGCATAGCGAGAATATGCAGCAGGCGATTGATCGGGTGAATGCGTTCGCAGCTAGTAGCCAGTCGAGTGAAGGCAAGGCTATGGCGCAGCGCTTCAGTGACGCTTTTGCGGCATGGAAACGCTCGACCGAGGAGGTGGTAAAACTGGCAAAAAGTGATTACGAAGCCGATATGCTGCGCGCTGAAACACTGAGTTTTGGAGAGTCCGACCAACTATTCGGTCGTGCGCGAGACCTGATTGACCAGATGACTCAGCAGATTGATGCGCAGGCTGCTCTGGAAGTTTCCGAAGCACAGGCAGCATCGGCCAAGGACTCTGCCATCGTCACCACCATGACGTTGATCGGGCTGGCCGTTTGCGCGCTGATGATTTTGCTGTTCCCCGGGCTTATTCTGCGCCCGATTCAGGATATTTTGCGGCGCATTGGCGATATAGCCGATGGTGAAGGTGATCTGACCAAGCGGGTGGAGGTCAATTCGACTGATGAAATAGGCCAGTTGGGCACCACTATTAACCAGTTCCTCTCCCAACTGCAGACGTTGATCCGCGAAGTCGCTGACTCCACTCTGCAAGTGGCAGCGGCGTCCGAGCAGATGAGCACCATTGCTGCGCACCAGGATCGCCTGGTCAATGAACAGTACAGTGCAATCGATCAGGTCAGTACCGCCGCGACAGAGATGACCGCAGCCATTCATGAGGTCGCGGATAACGCGCATAGCACCGCAGAGGCTGCCAGCCAGGCAGATAAGCAGGGGCACGCTGCCTCCGAGGTCGTGGGCCAGACCATGAATGCGCTGCGCCGGTTGGCGGCAGACGTTGAAGAGGCTGCCGGGGTGATCAATCGCCTGGAGCAGGACAGTGACAAGATCGGCGGGGTGCTCAGTGTCATCCAGGCGATTGCCGAACAGACCAACCTGTTGGCGTTAAACGCGGCGATTGAAGCGGCGCGCGCCGGTGAGCAGGGCAGGGGCTTTGCGGTAGTGGCCGATGAAGTACGGGCGCTGGCCGCCCGCACACAAGCCTCCACGCGGGATATTCAGGAGATGATCCAGAGCTTGCAGGCAGGCAGTGGTCAGGCGGTGGCGGTCATGCAGCGCGGTGCGGGGCTGGCCTCGCAAAGCGTGGAACAAGCCGCCGGTGCGGAGCGCTCGTTGAACGATACCGCCCAATCGGTAGTACGCATCAATGACATGGCCGCGCAGATAGCGTCGGCTTGTGAAGAGCAAAGCCAAACCACTGAAGAGATCGCTCGTAATATCAGCGGCATTCGCGATCTGTCCAACCAGGCAGCGCAGAGCTCAGAGGAAAGTCGCCAAGCCAGCGAATCAATGGCCAGGCTGGCGGCGGGATTACAGCAGCAGGTAGGTCGTTTCAGAACCTGAGTATTGCTCGTGGTTCAGTGCTTTATCGGCCGGCAGAGCGTGGTCCTGTCTTCAGAGCAGGAGCCACGCCTCTATCGCTGCAGCTTCGCTAGCCGACCCCGAATCTAGCCGTGGCCTTGCAGGGGTTCAACGCCCTGGCCAGCCAGTTCCGGGAAGTCATCGTGAATTTCCAGGGGCTTCACGTTGCGGCGCGCCCCCAGGTATTCAGGCCGTTCGCTCTTCGCGGCGTAAGGTACGCCCAATGGGTTGTCGACACTGTTGTAGACGAAGAACAGATTGGAGCGTGGCCAGGGCGACATATTGCCGTTTGACGCATGCAGCACATTGCATTCGAATAACAGCAGAGAGCCCGCAGGCCCTTTGGGGGACTGAATGCCGCCGCGTTTGCCCAGATCCGCAAGCACGGTTTCGTCCGGCACACCCACTTTCTGCGCCTTGAGCGAGCTCTCCCAATTGGCCTCGGGCGTTTCACCGACACAGGGCACGAACTGGTGATGCGAGCCAGGAATCAGCATCAGCGGGCCGTTGAACTCGTTGTTGTCTGTCAGCATTAGCGACGCACTGACGGCGCGCATGCGTGGCATGCCGTCTTCGGCGTGCCAGGTTTCAAAGTCCGAATGCCAGTCAAATCCGCTGCCTTGAAAGCCGTACTTGTCGTTGATGCGCGACTGGTGGATGTACACCTCGCTGCCCAACAACTGGCGGACCATGCCCAGGATCCGCGGGTCGCGGGTCAACTTGCTGAACCGTTCCGACAGCTCATGCATACCGAATACCGAGCGAATGGCGCCGCTGGCCGGGTCGGAGATGACCTGTTCGGATTTGAGCATTTCAGGGTCCTGAGCCATTTCCTTCAGCTCTTCGAAGAACGGCTGCATGCTTTCCTGGGAAAAGAAGCCCTCAAACCAGAGAAAACCATCGCGCTCGTAGTGGGACAAAGCCACTTCATCCAGCGGGCCATTCCAGCGATGTTGATTGCGCGAGTGCACTACGGGGTCGCGGCGTCTTACCGGCGCGTGGTGTTCCGGCAGGCGGGTGGGGTATAAATCCAACGATTTCGTCATGCGAGTAACCTCCAGGGTTATCTGTTATCTGTCTGTAAGAGCACAGTTCAGCGCCCTGGGCAAAGGTCCAATGATCGCGGGTTGTATTCCGTCAGAGCGTGGCAGCAGAGATTGTTCATACAGGGATGAATCAGGTTGCTCGAAGCGAGCCTTGCTTTAGTACGCGCTACGGATGTTCAAGCTGTCGCGGCAACTGCGCCGCCAGATTGTGTTGCGGAATGACCTTCGCCGTACCCATGCGACATGGGGGGGCTGAAAAAAGTTTCAAGAGTTTTCTTTATGCTCACCCCCGCGTCGTTTCTGGGTGTACGCTTGGCCCCTGAATTTTGCCGATGCCAGCATTGGCTTCAAGCACAACATTGTTAACAGGATGGGCATCATGGGAGAAGCAAAGCGCCGACGGACTACCGGGGAACCAGCACCGCAGCGCGAGAAGCGCAAACACAAACAGTCGCTGCTATGGGGCGGCGGGCTGGTGGTGGTTCTGGCACTCGTCGGGTTAACGGTATACCTGGCCACACCTGGTAGCGGCCCCACTACCGCACTGCCAAGCGTGCCGGAAAACACGCCGCCGTTTCCCGCGGAACTGGATCGTTATGGCGTTGAACTGGGTGATCCGGATGCGCCCGTAGTGGTGCGCGAGTTCGCCGATTATCAATGCCCGGCATGTGCCAGCTTTGCTCGGGTACATGAGCAGTTGCGCACGGACTATATAGATACTGGCAAGGTGCGTCTGGTGTTCTTCGAGCTACCGCTGAGTCAGCATCGCAATGCGCTTCCTGCCGCACAGGCAGCCCGTTGCGCAGGGGATCAGGGTGCCTATTGGGCAATGCATGATCAATTGTTTGCCAGTCAATCCAGCTGGAGTGCGCAGGGTGATCCGCTGAGAATTTTCAACGGTTATGCTCAGAACCTGGAATTGAACGAAGGACGCTTTGAACGCTGCATGAATACGGAGCAGCGCCGCGATCAGGTAGAAGCCAGTGCGGCGATTGCGCAACAGCTGCGAGTGGCGAGCACGCCTACCGTGCTGGTCGATAACATCCCGCTTACCCGGCCAGGCTGGGAGCAGCTGTCAGGGCTGATCGAGCAGCAGCTCGAAGATCAGTAATTCAGTCGGATTGTTAGCTCTGTAGCGGATTGTCGACACCGGGTGATCGCGGTTCCTGGCCAATATGTGACAGGTCACGGGCGACCATGATCACCTCATCGGCAGAGTACAGGTTGTTGATGACAGCCTCGACCTTGGCACCCAGCACAGCCGCGTAGAGTCGTTGTGCACTGTTGTCCGCGCGGGTTGTTATCAAGACATGTTTGAGCGCTGATCCATGCGTCGCCAGAATCGAGCGAACATCCTGCAGTGATTCGCTAATCAACTGTGTGCCAACGCCTTTGCCCTGAAATTCAGTTGATACGGCGATCTGTTCCAGTTCAAGTACCACTTCCGGGCGAAAGCCGCTTTTCTGGGTCCACAGGCAGTAGCCTATACATCGCTCATCATGCGTCGCTATGTAAGCCAATATGCGCGGGTAGGCCACCAGGTTGCATGCCAGCCAGTGATAGGAATTGCGCTGTCGGATAAATGCGTCTTTGTGGATTTCTGCAGCTGCGACCAGATCATCCTGCTGCATGCGGCGAATAATACAAGGCTTCTGACGCATGAGGGTGTTCCATGTTATCTATCCAGAAACCTGCATGGCTCCGGGGTATAAGGTGGTATCAAGAGGGAAGCGCCGGAGAGGCGCTCCCCATGGGTCTAGACTGAAAAGTGTCTAGAGTGAAACGCTAGTCAGCTATTGCCCAGCTCGTGTTGCCGAGCGAGAAACTCTTCCTGCAATAGGGCGTCTTTGACCGCTTTGGGCTCTTCGTCCTGCAAGGGGTCGCTGAGCAGTTTGGCGGGCGTGCCTTTGGCTTCCAGTTTGCCCATCAGGTGCTCCAAGGCATGGCGTGCCTTGGTGGCGGCGCCGTTAACTGCCTGTTCCAGAGATTCGGCCTTGTGCGTGACAGACATGGCCTGATGGCCTTTGGGACGAAGTTCGATCTGACAACGCTTGTCGTCGGTTCCAGCCTTATGCGCATTCTCGTCGCTAAGGTGTATTTCGACTCGGGTGAGGTAATCATCGAAGTGATCAAGTTGGTCGGTGACTGTAGCGCTGACCCATTCCTGCAGCCGTGCGCTGCCTTGAATGTGCTTGCTGTTGACCTGTACCTGCATAGGAAATTCCTTATGGTTATTTACCTGCGCTTCAACGCCTTGCGGCGATCAAAGTTCCCACTTGCGAAGAGCCGACTTTGCGCATTGCATTTGCGACCCTTCCACTGTTCCAAATTGCGCCATCAGCCGGCGCTTGGCAAGCCTCATTCGTTGATCGGTTGATCGTCATCCTGAATGGCGTCTTCGTCGGTATTCATTTCATCACTTATTTCATCGCCCATTTCATCCAGGCCGACATCGTCATAGGGGTTGGTTGTTTCCGCACCCTCGCGCGTGTTCGGCACCTGGGCGGAGCCACCGATCTCAGCTTCTGTATCCGAATCCCGGGTATGCTCGGCTCCGTGATCTGCGGCGTGCTCGTCGGCAAGCGCAGGGGCGGCCATTCCCAGGACGCTGAGCGCCAGGGCGGCAGTGAGTAATCTGAAAGTAGGCATGGACACTTCTCCTGTTAGGCAGCCTGAAGGGGTAATGATGAGTGCATGTTATGGCAGGCTACTAAGTGATAGACAGGCAATCCCCTCGGCTGTTCAGTCTGGCAGTGAAGTTTTAAAAACCCGCGAGCCAATGCCGTATTTTGTTGCTAGAGTTCCTCGCTATCGACCCATCCTGGCAGAGTAAAAAATGAGTATCGAAACCTGGCTGGCCTTTCTGCTGGCGTGCTGGATCATCAGCTTGTCGCCTGGCGCCGGTGCTATCGCGTCCATGTCCAGTGGCCTGAATTACGGCTTCCTGCGCGGCTACTGGACGGCCCTCGGTTTGCAGTTCGGACTGCTGTTGCAGATCGCCGTCGTGGCTGCTGGTGTCGGCGCTTTGCTGGCAACTTCTGAGCTGGCCTTCAGGTTGATCAAATGGTTTGGGGTCGGCTATTTACTCTTCCTGGCCTGGCGTCAATGGCGCGCAGCACCGGTGGATATGCATGCAGCTTCTTTGACCAGACCGGTAGGTCGGCCGCTAAGCCTGGTCATGCGCGGCTTTCTGATCAACGCCAGTAATCCGAAAGCGGTGGTGTTCATGTTGGCGGTGCTGCCGCAATTTCTGGATCTGAGCAGGCCGTTGCTGGGTCAGTATCTGCTGATTGCCATAACCATGGTGGTGGTTGATCTGATCGTCATGGCGGGCTATACCGGCCTGGCGGCGCGTGTACTGGGATTGCTGCGCTCACCGCGGCAACAGCGGCTGCTCAACCGTACCTTTGCCGGGTTGTTTGCCGGCGCCGCAGGGCTTCTGGCCTGCGTCCGTCGGGCTGCCAACTGAACCCTTCGCCGTCTATCTGAGTCTGACCGCATACCATCATCAGGCATGGAGGACACAGATGCTGTTGGTCATTCTGGCGGTCTTTGTTTTACTGCTGACACTGTGGGATGTGTTTATTACGGTGTTCAGTACGCAGGGGGCAGGGCCACTGTCCTATCGTTGGGGTAAATGGATCTGGGCTGGGCTGCTGCACGTGCACCGGCGGCGGCCGATCCATCGGGTACTGTCGCTGGCGGGACCCTTCGTGCTGCTCAGCAGCATTCTGCTCTGGTACTGTCTGATTGGGCTGGCGCTGCTGCTGATTTTCTCGGTGCAGCCCGACTCGGTAGTGCACGGCAGTTCGAATGCGCCGGCGTCGCTGGAGACGCGTTACTACTTCATTAACACCACTCTGTCCGGACTCGGCTATGGTGACTGGGTGCCGTCGGCGTTTCCATGGACGTTGCTGGCAACCATGGGAACCCTGACTGGAACGGTGGTGCTGACGGTCTCTCTGTCCTATGTGTTGTCCGTAGTGTCGGCGGCGATCGATCGCAAGAAGTTGGCGCAGTCGGTTTTTGGCATGGGCGCGAGCGTAACGCAGGTTATAGACAACGCCAGATTGAGCGATCCGCGCGATTCGCTGAAAAATCATTTTCTGACCACTGCGGGAGAGATTGATCACCAGCGACTCAAGCACCTGGCTTATCCGATATTGGCGTATTTTCATGCCACTTCGGTGGATTTTTCTCCAGCGCGTGCTGTGTTGCTGTTGGCGGATACCTGCTTTGTGTTGCAGGTAGCTGCTCCAGATCGGCGCGCGCCAGTGGGCGTGTTGCAGGTAGCCAATAGCAGTATCCACAACTTTGCCCAGTTACACGCTTCCGGGGCGACCGTTGAGCAAGATCCTGATTGTCCGGAACCGTTGCTGGCAGCAGCGGCTAAGCAGGGTGCGGCGATCAATAGTGAGGAATTTAAACAGGCGCTGGGCAACTACCTGCCATGCCGTGCTCGATTACTTGCACTGTGCCGGGCAGATGGTTGGCAGGTAGGCTGAGCCAACGCTTGCCATCTCACCGGGGCAGGGGTTTATCGCGTTGGTAGGGTTGCCCAATTGGGAGCGCTTCAATAGCATGCTGGAACATCAATCAAGAGGACGTTTTAATGTCAAATGAAGGTTACCACGAACCCGTATCCGAGCTGAGCGACGAGACCCGAGACATGCACCGCGCCATTGTGTCGCTGATGGAAGAACTGGAAGCCATGGACTGGTACAACCAGCGCGTCGACGCGTGCAAGGATGCCGACCTCAAGGCTGTGCTCAAGCACAACCGTGACGAAGAGAAAGAACACGCCGCGATGACCCTGGAATGGATCCGCCGGCGCGATCCGGTATTTGATAAGGAGCTACGTGACTGGCTGTTCACCGATAAGGATCTGGCCCACCACTGATCCTGAGTGATGGTTTATTCCATCACCCTGACCGACTCGATGACCGTGTCCAGCACGTAGGCGATACCCGGCTCATCGGCTCGCGGGTTAGCGACGACAAAGCGTTGCAGGCGCAGAATATTGCGTGTGCCAGGTTGATGCTCAAAACCTTCGATGCCTTGGTAAAGCAGCGTCCATTCACTGTCCGAGGTTTTCAGACCTTGAGCGTCGTACGTTAGCTCGCGCACTCGCATACATTGATAATCAGGAATCAACGGGTGTGGACAGGCGACGGTCTGCGCCTGCACCTCCATGAACAGGGTTTCACCCTCACTGCCATAGCGTGTTTGCGGGGTAGCCTTGCCTTGCAATATGAGTTTGCCGGCTTCATCGCTGCTCAAAGTCAGCCTGGGGCTGTGCGGGTGTGCCTCCAGCGCCATTTCCAATGGGGTTTCCAGGTAGGTCTTGATGCTCCCTTCACGGAGCATCAATGGCTGTTCACAGGCCATCATGGTTTGCATCAGATTGCCGGCAACCAGGTCATCACCCTTGATGCTGTAGGAGCCGCTGAGCCGGTTGCAGGCGCCGGACACGTTGATCATGTTGTTATCAAATCGCAGTTGCAACGGTTCGGCATCGCCGCCGAAAAGGTCCTGATTGCGATTGCCATGCTGATCTTCGGCTTCTTCCAGAGTCCAGTAGTAGGCAGGCAGCAGCTCATCAGCGGAGGCTGGGGCAGCGTCTGAATCGCCTTTCAGGCTGGCGCAGCCGGAAAGGGCCAGAGTGGTAATCAATGCGCAGGTAACGGCAGCGGGTTTTGTGAGAAGCATTGGCTAGAGCCCTGTCCTTGGAAGTAAGGGGCAGGATTATAGTACTGAAATACATTGGTTGACAGGCGGCGACTTTGACCAATAAAGCAAGCAGTGGTCGGCAGGCTGCGCGGGCCAGCCAGTAGGGCCACCCGCATCAGCCTCAGAGCAAGATTACATTTGTGATTGCAGGAAATTTTCCAGACCGACTTTATCGATAAGACCTTTCTGGGTTTCCAGCCAGTCGACGTGCTCTTCCTCGGACTCAAGGATGCTTTCGCACAGCTCACGGCTACCGTAATCCGCGACGCTTTCGCAATAGGCGATGGCTTCACGCAGATCCGGTATGGCTTTCATTTCCAGTCTCAAGTCGCAATCGATGATTTCCGGCACAGTCTCGCCGATCATCAGCTTGCCCAGATCCTGAAGATTCGGCAGACCTTCGAGAAACAGAATGCGCTTGACCAGCATGTCGGCGTGTTTCATTTCGTCGATGGACTCGTGATATTCATGGTCACCCATCTTGTTCAAGCCCCAGTCCTGCAGCATGCGTGCGTGCAAAAAGTACTGGTTAATGGCTACCAGCTCATTGCCCAGGATGATGTTCAGATGTTGGATGACCTTTCTGTCGCCTTTCATGACTGCTTCCTCGCGTTTATCAAGTGTTGAGTTTGGTCATCGCTGGCAGGGCTGTCAAATGGCTGTTGGGGTAAATCGTTGAAATACCTGGAGTAATGATTTTGATCCGCATTTGTCGATTTGTCCGGGTCTGGAACGACTGATACTCAGGTAGCGTGTATCAATGCGCAGACCTGATTTTCTATCCCGACAATGGTACTGACAGTGGAGAATTTTATGCTTTATGTAGACGGCTTTGTGGTCGCGGTGCCTACTGCGAATAAAGAGAAATATCGCCAGCATGCGGCTGACGCCGCTGTGGTTTTCAAGGACCATGGCGCGTTGAGTCTGGTTGAATGCTGGGGCGACGATGTGCCGGATGGCGAGGTCACCTCCTTTCCGATGGCGGTCAAATTGCGTGATGACGAGACGGTGGTTTTTTCCTGGATCACCTGGCCGTCCCGAGAAGTGCGCGATGTGGGTATGGAGAAAGTCATGGCTGATCCGCGTCTTGACATGGAAAACAATCCTATGCCGTTTGATGGCAAACGCATGATCTACGGTGGTTTTCAGATGATCGTCGACGCCTGATGGGGTGACTCAGGCTGGCGTTGCCGCTGTGCAACAGCCAGCCTGAGCTATATCAAACACTCTGGTCTTTCGGCGGCAGTTCCCGCACCGGTCGCACCTCTACACTGCCAAGCCTGGCGGGAGGGATGTGGCTGGCCAGTTGCAGTGCTTCGTTCAGGTCTCGCGCTTCGAGCATATAGAAACCGGCCAGCTGTTCTTTGGTTTCGGCGAAGGGCCCATCGGAAATAATGGCTTCTCCATCGCGTACCCGTACGGTGGTCGCGTTGCTGATCGGCTGCAGCGCCTGGCCCGCCAGGTAGTGGCCTTTCTCCGTAAGATTCTCGACGCAGCGAATGCATTGCTGGTTCAGATCATGCCACTCCTGTTCCGTCATCGCGTTGATCAGGCTTTCCTGATAATAAACCAGTGCCAGGTATTTCATCGTCATCTCCCTTTTCTATGCTGAGCTGGTTCTATGCTGAAGCAGTGGTTGTTTGCGCGCAGTTCTCTATGGGTGCAACCCCGGCATTCAGCATCCAGGCAATCCCGAAGCGGTCGGTCAACATGCCAAAACCTTCAGCCCAGAAGGTTTTATCGAAGGGCATTTGCACCGAGCCGCCGGTAGCCAATTGGTCAAATACCACGCGCGCGTCTTGCGCCTTGTCGTACTGCAGTTGCACACAGTGGCCCCGAGGTGACTGGTAGCAGTCGCCCATCATGTCTGCGGCCATGATGATATAGCGGCCGATCTGGATCTCGGAATGGATGATCAACTCCTGGCACTCGGGTGGAACCTCACTGGCGGCCGGGGTTTCGGCGTGGGTCAGCATGGCGACGACCCGCGCACCCAGTACCTCGGCATACCAGTTCATTGCTTCGCGACAATTGCCGTTGAACACCAGATGCATGCTGACGCTACTGGGTCTGCGGGCCATGCTGGCGGCCATCTGCCGATGTTGATCAAGACCAGCGCCCGGTACAAAATCCTCGAGGTCGAAATAGCGCCGTAGTTCCAGAGTGACGTTGCCTTCGTTATCCATCCGCGGCCATTTGCAGGCCCACGCGATGGCTTCTTCCCGCGAATCGACATCCAGAATGCTGTAGCCGGCCAGCAGTTCGCGGGTTTCTGTGAAGGGGCCATCAGTGACCGTCGGCACGCCATCACGAAAGGTAATGCGACAACCCTCGGAACTGGGGCTCAGGCCATTGCCGTCGACGAATACACCGGCGTCGAGCATTTGCTGGTTGTAACTTGCCATGGTCGCGAGCATCTCATTGCTCGGCATTTCACCGCGCTCCGTCCGGTCATCGGCCTTGCGCATCAACATGTATTTCATGTCCTTCTCTCCATAAGCTGAACGTTAATGAGTGCTACATGGATGAGTCGGGGAGCAAAGCGCGAAATCGACAGCCATTTAACTTTTTTGCGATCTATCTGTTTGAGTAGCGGCCAACGCCAAGGTATCAAGCCGCTGCTGCAGAAAGCGCTGTTCCGGCCCGAGCTGGACCAGTTGCAGCGCTTGTTGGTAAGCCTCTCGCGCTGCTGACAGCTGACCTGAACGGCGCAAAAGGTCGGCGCGCGCCGCGGGCAACAAATGGTAGTTCTGCAGTGCC
This sequence comes from Halopseudomonas laoshanensis, assembly GCF_008365385.1. Taxonomy (GTDB): domain Bacteria; phylum Pseudomonadota; class Gammaproteobacteria; order Pseudomonadales; family Pseudomonadaceae; genus Halopseudomonas; species Halopseudomonas laoshanensis. Next base: position 893,491 of record NZ_QOVF01000001.1, read on the forward strand.
GGGGCATCAGTGAGCACATCCAGCAAGGCCAGACCTGCTTGCGGGCCATCGCGCATGGCCACGGCCACGGCGCGGTTCAGCGCGATGACCGGGGAGGGGTTGCGTTGCAGCAAAACGTCATACAGACCGATTATTTGGGTCCAGTCAGTATTGGCGGTACTGCTGGCCTCGGCGTGTACCGCAGCGATCGCTGCCTGGAGCGTGTAGCTCCCCGCAGGCGGGCGCTGTAACGCCGCTTCCAGCCAGCGGACACCTTCGTTGATCTGCGTCTGGTGCCAGAGGCTGCGGTCCTGATCCTCCAATGTGATCAGTTCACCCTGGGTTGATTGCCGGGCATCGCGACGCGAATCCTGCAGCAACATCAACGCCAGCAATCCGTAGACTTCGGTATCAGGCAGCAAGTTGGCCATCAAGGTGCCGAGCCGGATAGCTTCCCGGGCCATGTCAATGTTGACCACGTGCTCGCCGCTGGTGCTTGAATAGCCCTCGTTGAACACCAAATAAATGACCTGCAATACGCTGTGTAAACGTTGCGGCAGCGCTTTACGTTCGGGCACGTCATAGGGGATGCCAGCTTCGCGGATCTTGCGCTTGGCCCTTACGATCCGCTGCGCCACGGTCGCCGGTTGCTGGAGCAGTGCTCGCGCGACCTGCTCGGTGCTCAGACCGCACATTTCCCGCAGGGTCATGGCCAGTTGGGTTTCTATAGCTAATGCAGGGTGGCAACAAGTGAAAATCAGCCGCAGTTGATCGTCGGCGATGCTGTCTTCGTTCAACTCGTGGGTGGGAACGTCATCCAGGTCCAGGCGCTGCAAATGTTGGCTGGCCGTCTGGCGGCGGCGAATCTGGTCTATCCCCTTGTGCCTGCCGGTACTGACCAGCCAGGCACGCGGGTTGTCGGGTACACCCTGCAGCGGCCATTGCTGCAATGCCGCGGCGAAGGCCTCCTGCATGGCTTCTTCGGCCAGCTCGAAATCACCCAATAGCCGAATCAGGGTAGCCAGGACCCGCCGCGACTCGCGCTGATAAACTAGATCGACTTGCGTGCTAACGGACATGGAAGTATCTGCAGCGTGATTGAAAGACAGGCAGTGTTTGCGCTGATATCTGCGCTGATATTTGCCTGATAGTTACGCCGCATCTCGCCACAGTCAAGCAGTTCCACGAGTCTGCGTTCGCGAAGACTCAGCGGATGCTGGCAGCTATGGCCTTTTCCATTCAGGTCCGAAAACCGCCAGCTTTTCTGCTGAGCGGATGTAGTATTAGCTCATGGATATCTCAGCGAACGATTGCTATCAGGCTGTTGTGGCGCGTGACGAACGTTACGACGGCCGGTTCTTCACCTGTGTCACCAGCACGGGGATTTACTGCCGCCCGGTCTGCCCTGCGCGCGCACCGCGTTTTGCCAACTGCCGCTTTGTAGCCACTGCGGCTGCCGCTCAGGAGGCGGGGTTTCGGCCTTGCTTGCGCTGCCGTCCGGAAAGCTCGCCTTCATCCGCCGCCTGGGCCGGCACATCTGCCGTGGTGTCGCGCGCGTTGGCACTGATCGAAGCCGGAGCGCTGGATAGTGGCAGCCTGGAATCCTTGGCCGAACGGGTAGGGCTGGGCACCAGACAGTTGCGCCGGCTATTCATCAAGCACCTGGGCGCGGCGCCGAGTACCGTAGCGCAAACCCGGCGGCTGTTGCTGGCCAAGCAACTGCTTCATCAAACCCGCCTGCCGATGAGCGACGTAGCACTGGCTAGCGGGTTCGCCAGCATAAGGCGTTTCAACGAAGCCTTCAGTCAGCTATATGGCCGCTCACCGAGCAGCTTGAGACGCGAGAGCAACAACGCTCCAGAGCATTCGGACATCGTGCTTTTGTTACCCTACCGGCCGCCCTACGACTGGGACGCAATGCTGGATTTCCTCCAACGCCGGGCGATTCCTGGCATGGAGCAGGTAGTGGCTGGCGTCTATCAGCGTACGATCCGCATCGGTACGGATGTGGGCGCAGTGTCCGTCGAGCATGTCCCGGCACGCAGTGCTCTGCGTGTCAGAATAGGCTTTTCCCGATTGCAGTCCTTGCCGTTGATCATAGACCGGTTACGCCGCATGTTTGATCTGAAGGCTGATCCCGAGGTGATCCAGCGCGCCCTGACGCATGATTCGGCATTGGCGCTGATGCTGGCAGCCAGACCGGGTTTGCGGGTAGCCGGCGGCTGGGATGCATTTGAAGTTGCCGTGCGTGCGATTCTCGGCCAGCAAGTGACGGTCGCCGCTGGCGTAGCGCTGGTCAGCCGCCTGGTAGCCCAGCTGGGAAAGCCGTTGGAGGCTCCGACCACTAGCGGATTAACGCGGTATTTCCCAGCGCCGGAAGCGTTTGATCCGGAGCAAATTGTCGCCCTCGGCATGCCCCGCGCGCGTGCAGCCGCCTTGGCAAATCTGGCTCAAGCTTGTCTGGCCGAGCCGGGTTTGCTTGAGCGTCAGTGCGACTTGCCACACACGTTAGAGCGACTATGCGCGTTACCGGGTATCGGTGATTGGACGGCTAACTACATCGCCATGCGGGCCATGCAGGAAAGCGATGCTTTTCTTGCCTCGGATGTGGCTCTGCAGAGAGCGATGGCTGGCGACGATGGGCGACCTGACGCCAAACAACTGCTTGCTTTAGCCGAGCAGTGGCGGCCCTGGCGAGCCTATGCGGTGATGCACCTTTGGGCTGCCGACGGTCTTAACGATGGTATGCGTAAGTCAATTAAGGAGAATAAAGATGCGCTTCCTGCTTGATACTTTTGCCACACCGGTGGGCCAGCTGTTTCTGGTCACAGATGAACAGGGCAGGCTGCGCGCGCTGGATTTCGAGGACTACCACGCACGACTCATCCGGCTGCTCGATAAACACTACGGCGATTATCAGCTGGAACCTGGACCCGGTTCCACGCCCGAACCACTCAGGCAAGCTTTAAGTGCGTATTTTGCCGGGGATCTGAGCGCGCTGGATAGTATACAGACCGAAACCGCAGGCACTGCCTTTCAGCGCGCAGTGTGGCAGGCCCTGAGGGATATTCCCGCAGGGCACACGCGCAGTTACGGTCAGTTGGCCGTGGCTATTGGCCGTCCCTCCGCAAGCCGGGCAGTGGGTTTGGCCAATGGCTCCAATCCGGTGGCGTTGGTGGTGCCCTGTCATCGGGTGATTGGCGCCAGCGGCAAACTGACCGGCTACGGTGGCGGTTTGTGGCGCAAGCACTGGTTGCTTGAGCACGAGGCCCGACACAGCGGTGCTACTGCTGCCTTTGCCTTGGTTTGAACAAAGGTTTAGCCCAGGTTCAACCCCAGATTCAACCCTGGATGAGCCGGACGCTAGCTGGTCTTTTGTGCGCAGCTTTGCTCTGCTTCATCAGGCGCCCCGTGAAAACGTGTGTCAGCCAATTCATGGTGATTGGGCCGCGGACGTTTGCGGTGCTGCTGCAATCCAATCAGGAGCAGCGGTACGACAATCATCGCGCTGCCGGCCAGAAACCAGATATCCGGCACTTCGGCGAAGAACACCCAGCCAATGATCACTGCCCAGATCAGGCCAGTGTATTCCGCGCTGGTGACCTGGTTGGCATCCACATGCTTGTAGGCGAGCAACACGCAGACGTTGTAGCCGAGAATAAACAAGGATGAACCGGCGGCGCTGATAAGTACCGCCTGGCTCCATGGCGCAGCTTCCCAAAGCATCAATCCCAGACACATTGGTGTGATCATCAAGTAGTTGAGAAACAGCTTGTGCATTGTGGACTGCTGCCGGGGCAGTTTGCGTACCAGCACTGCGTTGATCGCCAAGGCCGCCGCAGATCCCAGTGCGGCCAGCGCCGCCCAGCTGAAGTCGACCGGCCGGAGGATCACCAGAATGCCGGCAAAGCCGCTGATCACCGCGGCTAGACTGAGCTTGGTCAGGCGCTCGCCAAAGAACATCACTGAGAGCAGCATCACCATGATGGGCGCCGCATAGAAAACCGCATTGGCGGTAGCCAGGGGCAGGGCGATCAAGGCATAGACCATGCATACGATGCCGACCAGGTGCACATGGCCGCGGATGAAATGCAGCCGGCCGCCGGCAAACAGATTGCCGGTATCCAACTGCCGCCAGAACGGCAACAGCAATGCCAGGGTAATCACGCAGCGCAGGAAGGCGTACTGAAAGACCGGTGCATCCGCCTGCAGAAATTTGATGAACACATCGGAGATCAAGGCCAGGGCGTTGCCGATCACCAGCAACAGAATGGCACTGTTGACGGTTTTTCCTGACATGACGGCCTCCACATGACTGATTGACGAGGCGAGAGTGTAAAGAGCGGGGGCTATCCGTGAAAATGATATTTGGCTAGTATCTATTAGAAATATAGATACTAAAGACGAGCCATGAAACTACCTCCCCTTAAAGCGCTGCCGGTATTTGAAGCTGTGGCGCGGCTTAACAGCTTTTCCCTGGCTGCCGAAGAGTTAGCAGTAGGGCAGAGCGCGGTGAGCCATCAGATCAAGTTGCTGGAAACCTACCTGGGTGAGCCTTTGTTTATTCGCACGGGACGATACCTGGCGCTCACCGACGAAGGGCGGCAGTACTTCGATGCGGTCAGTACCGCCCTGTTGCAGATCGAACGCGCCAGTGAGCAGCTGCTGGGCCACGAGACGGCGCGGCTGCGCTTGTCGGTATTCAGTTCTTTTGCCGTACGCTGGCTGGTACCCCGACTGCCGGTACTACAGAAGCAGTGGCCTCAGCTTGATCTGTCGTTGGAGATGAGCGGCGGGAATCCGCAATTGTCTGATCGGGTTGCGGATTGTTTTATTACGGTCAGGCCCGATTCTTCGGCATTCAGCTATGAGTTGCTCTACACCGAACGGCTGTTCCCGGTCTGCAGCCAGCAATATTGGCAGACGTTATGCCGCGAGCAGGAGATTGACCCGGCGCTGCATTTGTCGCCACGGGCCTCAATACACCCGTCGCTGCTGGCGGCATATCCGCTGCTGTCTACACATAGTATTTACAATCGCGCCGGTGGAGATTGGGCGGCCTGGTTCGACGCGGGCGGCGAACCCTTACCCAAGGGCAGTCGTTTGCAGCACTTCAGCCATATGCTGTTGGCGCTGGAGGCGGCGCGCTATCATCAGGGCATAGCACTGACTAATGACTATATGCTGAGTAATCGCGCGGATTCGGCGGATTTTGTGCGCTTGCCTTGTCACCATCTGATGACCGGAGACCAGTTCTTCTTCGCCTGGAAAACCAGTCGGCGACATGAGCCGGGGATTCAGATATTGCGTCGCTGGTTGCTTGATCAGAGCATAGAGTCTGGTCTCAGGCATGCAGCGCAGGCCTGAGCTAAGCGTTGGTCAAGAACTGAATTTGATAGGGCTTGGATCAGAAAATAAGCGGGGCTTTTATCAGGCGGCGACGAACTGACCGCTGAATGCATTGGCGGCAGCCAGCACGGATTCGTTCAACAGCGACTTGCAATCGCGTGCGCACTTGCCGCACTGGTTGGCTACATCAAGAGTGTTGCGCAGATCGCGCATGCTGCATGCACCTTCGGCAACGGCGTTACGAATTTGTTTGTCTGATACACCTTTGCAAAGACATACATACATGGCGTTGACCCTGGGGCAAATGACTATGCTCTGCATGCTAATGTGAATGAGAATGCTTGTCAAACAGATTTCTGTCCCTTTTGCGCCTGTCGTTTTTCCTGCCATTGCAGCACCATAATGGTCAATGCCGGAAGCATCGTCAGAGTGACCAGCGTGGCGCCGATGATGCCCGCCATGACGATCACGCCGACACCGCGGTACAGCTCGCTGCCCGCGCCGGGCAGGAACACCAGTGGCGCCAGACCACAGATGGTGGTGATGGTGGATATCGCGATTGGACGCAGGCGCGAAGCCACCGCTTCATTGACCGCATCGACAGCATTCATGCCGTCTTCCAGACCATTGCGGATAGCCCGATCGACGATCAGTATCGGATTGTTGACCACGGTACCCATCAGGATCAGGAAGCCGAGCATAGAAATCATGTCAAAAGGCTGGGTGAAGCCATTCATACCCATTTGTTGCATCACCCAGCCCGTGAGGTTGAGCAGGGCCAGCCCGGCAATACCGCCCGCGATACCCAGCGGGATAGTGGTCATGATCAGCAGCGGGTAGCCCCAATGACTGAAGATCGCGACCATCAACAGATAGACAATGATCAGTGCCACCAGGTAGTTGCTGGCCAGGGATTCACGAGTCGCGTCCAACTGGTCGGCCGCACCGGAAATGGTCAGGTTTACCCCGGTGGGTACTTCGCCGTTGTCTCGCAGGTATTCAACTACATCGCGGCGGACGATCTCCACGCCGGTCTCCAATGGCACCGAGCGGGGCGGGATGATGTTCAAGGTAATGGTGCGGCGGCCATCCTTGCGCCTCACCGTGCTGGTGTCGACGCTTTCTTCAGTACGAGTTAGTTCGGATAACAGCAGCGTTTCGCCGGCGGGTGTGTAGACCGCAATATTGTCCAGGGTTTCCAGCGTCGCGCCTGGGCCTTGCTGGTTGTACAGGTACATGTCGATCTTGTCGTCAGCCAGGAAAAACTCGTTAACAAAGGCGCCATCGGTGAGTGCTGCGATGGAAAAGCCCACGTCTTCGGTACTCATGCCGACTTCCGCTGCGCGCTCCCAGTCAGGCCGAACCTGCAACAACGGTTGCGCCAGCGAGAGGCTGGGTGGCTGGGATTGCAGACCGGGGTCGTCGAACACTTCTCCTGCCCGGTTGTAGGCAGTCTGCGCGACGCGGTAAAGCGTGGCCAGGTCCGGGCCGGAGATGTCCAGGTTGACGCTGCGCGTTCCGCCGTCGTTGCTGCTGATGATGGACCCGCGCGCGGCGAAAGCGCGCATGCCAGGATAGGTTTCATACTTGCGTTCCAGAGCTGCCATCAGATCATTGATCTGCGACGGATCCTTGGGCTCGGTAATGATTCTCAGGCTTTGCGCATTGACCCCCAGGTTCATGTATTTCATCGCTGGTACGTCGGTATCACCGTTCTCGTAAGCGGCGGGATCGTCATCCAGGAATGGCAGAAAATAGGCCTGTATTTCTTCTGCATAGGCTTCCATCGTCGCCAGGTTGTAGCCGGGCGGGGCGTTCATGGAGGCGAAGGTCTTCGGCTCCTCGCCCTCTGGCAGATACTCAGCCGGTGGGGTGAGAAAGACAATGATCGACAGGCTGACAATCAGCGTGACGGCCAGGCAGCCGATACGCCGGGTAGCGGTGGCCACCAACCAGTCCAGGCGGCGCACGACCGCTGCATGCAAGCGCGCGCCGGCACTGGCCGGATCGGATTTCTGTTTGAAGTCCAGCCGCGCACTGATAGTCGGAATGACGGTAATCGCTACCAGCATCGAGACCAGGATGGAGGCGGCGATGGCGATGGCGACGTCGGAATACAGTTGGCCGGCCTCTTCGGCAATAAAGGCCACCGGCAGGAAGACCATGATGGTGGTAAGGGTAGAGGCCAGTACCGCGGGCCAGACTTTCTTTACCCCACTGATGGCGGCCTTGAGCCGATCCAATCCCCGGCGGCGCTCCAGTTCGATGCTCTCCAGCACGACGATGCTGTTATCCAGCGTCATGCCGATAGCAAAGGCGACGCCCGCCAGGGAAATAACGTTAATGGTGCGCCCGGCCAATGCCAGCCCCAGGAAGGCGGCGATAGTGCAGATGGGAATGCCGATCACGCCCACTGCGGTAGCGCGAAACGAGCGCATGAACAGATACATGATCAGCGTCGAAAGCAGGGCGCCCAGCAGCAGGTTTTTCCAGACGTTGATGATCGAGGCCTGCACATAGACTACGTCATCGGCGGTCAAACGCAGCTGCATGCCTTCCGGGTTAAGCAGTTCCTGGTTGATCAGCTCGATCTCGGCCTGCATGTCCTCCTTGATACGGATGACATTCGAGCCACTTTCCCGGCGAACCGCCAAACTGATTACCGGGCTGCCGTTGTAATAGGAGCGATCACGAATCCGGAAATGATCCAGCTCCACATCAGCCACGTCGCGTAGCCGCGTAAGGCTGTCGTCGCGGCGGGTCAGAATCATGTTTTCCAGGTCTGCCAGATCATCAAAACGACCCACCGTACGCAGCAGATAGCTGCGTTTGCCGCTATCGATCTCGCCGCCGGAGATATCCTGATTGCGCTCGCCGATGGCCTCGCGCACGTCATTCAGGCTCAGGCCGCGGGCGGACAAGCGTTCCGGGTCGATACGGATCTGCACCTGACGGGCGGCGCCGCCCCGGACTTCGACCTGGGCCACGCCAGCAACACTGGACATGCGCGTGCGTACATTGTCTTCGATGTAGTCACGCATCATGTCCATATCCAGCCCGCGTGGATTATCCTCCAGCGGCGAGACGGTGAAGTACATGAAAGCGTTGGAGGAGAACGAGGTTGCGCTGACGCGCGGCTCATCGACATTCTCCGGGTAGGAGGGCACCTGGGTGAGAGCATTGTTGACGCGGATCAGGGTCTCGGTGATATCCACGCCAAAGGGAAAGTCCAACTCGATTTCAGCCGAGCCGGTAGTGGCGGTGGAGGTGATCTCTTCCAGGTAGGGAATGTTGCGCAGGAATTCTTCCTGCTCGATGAGAATTTCCTTTTCGATATCCTGTGGCGTTGCCCCCGGCCAACTGGTCTCGATGGTAATGGTGCGGGTTTCCAGATCCGGGATCATCTGCACCGGAATCCGCAGTGCAGCAATCACGCCCAGCACGCAAACAATCAATACCGTGACGGTAACCAGGATGCCGTGCCGGACAATATGTTCAAACATTCGGCTTACTCGCTTTCCGTGTCGGTAATCTTCACGGCCTGGCCGTCTCTGAGTGTTTCATTGCCGCGGGTGACCACGGTCTGCCCGGCTTCCAGTCCAGAGCGGATTTCCACCTGGCCGGCAAAGCTCAGGCCGGTCTCTACCTGGAGTTCGCGCACGGTTTGATTCTCGCCTTCCTCCGCGCTCGCATCCGCGACTATCCAGACGCTGACGCGGCCGTCGGGGTAACGTCGCAACGCGTCACGATTGACAACAATACCGCGGCGTTTTTCAGCCAGCCTCAGGGTGGCGTGGGCCGACATGCCAGGGATCAGCAGTGGCTGATCCGCGTCTTCAATCTGGGTACGCAACAAGAAGGTGCGTGCATCGCTGCTGCTCAAAGGCACTTTGTTAATAACCTTGCCGGTGAAGCGGCGCTGCGGGTGCGCGTCGAAGCGGATGCTCAGCGTCGCGCTGTCTTCGACCAGCGGGTAGAAGCGCTGGGCTAACTGGAAATCGATGCGCAGCTGTTCAGTGGAGACCAGCTCCAGCAGATCAGTACCCGGCGTCACCCATTCACCGACCTCTACCAGCTTACGACTGAGCGTACCGTCAAATGGTACCGCGATCTGATGGCGCTGCAGTTCGGCCTGACGTTGGCGCACCTGGGCATCGGCAACCTGGACCGAGGCAGCATCCACGCGCGCCTGAGACTCCAGCCCGCGAACCTCGCTGGCGGCGATTGCGTTGCGCGACACCAGTGTCTGGGCTTCGTCAAAGCGCCGCTGGCTGTCGGCCTGAGCTTCCCGCGCACTGCGGGCCGAAGCGCGGGCACCGTCCAGGGCAATTTCCGCCAGTTCGCTGTCCAGCTCGATAAGCAAATCTCCGGCGGCGACCTGGTCGCCGGCTTCAACGTGGATCCGTTGCACCAGACCGGCCACTTGCGATGAGAGTAAGGCGATCTGTGAAGCCGAGACGCTGCCGCTGATGGGCACTTCGTTGACCAACTGTTGTTCGCGCGCTTCACCCACTTCAACAATCACTGCGTTGTCGGCCTGAACCAGGCCAACTTGCAAGGAAAGTGCGGAAAACAGAAGGGCGCACAGCACTTGGCGCTGCCGGGACATGGAGTGCAGGAAAGGTGAGTTCATCATTGCTCAAGCGGCCGGAAAATAGATTGAATACAGCATACACAGGCCCTTCTTCAGTGCAACGCACTGGGCGCGCGGTGCTGCAAGGCATTGCTACAAAAGATGTATGGCCTTGAGCGGAGGCAGGGAACGAATCGGGCTTGCCTCTCTCTATTTAGATGGATAAGGAACACTGAAACCGACATTGAGGATGTACCCATGGAACCGGCACTGAAAGACATTGGCACACTGTTTGAGCAATTGGGTTTACCCGCAGATGAAGCGAGTATCGATGAGTTTATTGCTAGCCATTATCCGCTGCCCGACGAGGTGAAACTGTCGGAAGCACCGTTCTGGAGCGATAGCCAGGCGGCGTTCCTGAAGGCCGAGATCCTTGAGGACGCAGAGTGGGCGCCGATTGTTGATGAGCTGAATGTAAGACTGCACGCCAACAAGGCCTGAAACAGCTAGCGCCTTGTGGGCTTGCAAGCCCGCAAGGCACTGTGTTTTGCTAAGATTCTTGGATTAACGGTACATCAGGACATGAATGTACACGATTTGTATAAGCACTGAGTCCGCGCTGGAGCCATAATTGACGGGTTATCAAGATCTGCGGACCACCGCAAAAGGATTCCGTCATATGACTGCAGTAGAAACACAGCGACCCCAGCTCAGCTCGTCCTACCTTCCCCGTTCCCCTGCATTGGACGGCAGCGATCCAGAAGCCAAGCGCGCGGAGATGGCTGAGTATTTCACCAGTGTATTTGATCGATACGAATCTCTTTTTGACCTGTTGGCCAATGATGCGGCTTTCTACGACAAGCCCATAGCGCTGCGTCATCCGTTGATTTTCTACTTCGGTCACACGGCGACTTTTTATACCAACAAACTGGTATTGGCCAAACTGCTTCCCGAGCGCATTGACCCGCGGCTTGAGTCCATATGCGCGGTCGGCGTGGATGAGATGAGCTGGGACGACCTCGACGACACTCATTACGAATGGCCCAGTGTGGGAGAGGTGCGCGCCTATCGACAGAAAGTGCGTGCCGCGGTGCTCAAGGTGATCAACAGCTTGCCATTGCAACTGCCGATTCAGTGGGAGGGCACTTGGTGGCCGATAATCATGTGTATTGAACATGAGCTGATTCATCTGGAAACCAGCACAGTGCTGATACGTCAGCACAAGCTCGAGTACGTCCGCTCGTCACCCGAATGGTCGCCATGCAAGTCTTCGTGCGCCGTTCAGAGCGCTGCCCCGGAAAACCAGCTGTTGTCATTGCCGGCCGGTCAGGTGACCTTGGGCAAGGCGCGCAATGCGGATCGTTATGGATGGGATAATGAATACGGTCACCGGCAGGTGGATGTTGAAGCCTTCCAGGCCAGCCGCTATCTGGTCAGTAATGCCGAGTTTCTGCAGTTCGTTGAGGCCGGCGGGTACGCCGATGATGATGTCTGGGACGATGAGGGCCTCAAGTGGCGTAATTTCGCCGCGGCGCGACATCCCGCGTTCTGGGTTTGGCGCGATGCCTGGTATTTGCGCCTGATGAGCGAAGAAGTCAGCATGCCTTGGGACTGGCCAGTAGAGGTCAATTGTCTCGAGGCCAGCGCGTTCTGCCGCTGGAAAGCACGCGAGACCGGTGAGCCGATCCGCTTGCCCAGTGAAGATGAGTGGTATCGGCTGTATGATCACGCCGGGGTGCAGGAAGTATCATCAGCCCCAGCCAGTGCCAATCTTCAGCTGGAGCATTTTGCCTCTCCTTGCCCGGTCACCGAATTCGCCCACGGCGACTTTTACGATGTGGTGGGCAATGTCTGGCAATGGACCCACACGCCTATTTATCCATTCGACGGCTTTCAGGTGCATCCGCTATACGATGATTTCACCACCCCGACCTTCGATAATCAGCATAATCTGATCAAGGGCGGGTCCTGGGCCTCCTGCGGCAACGAAACCCGGCGCAGTGCGCGCTATGCTTTCCGCCGTCATTTTTTCCAACATGCGGGGTTCCGTTACGTGTCTTCCGATGCTCAGGCCCAAGAGCCGAATGCCTATTACGAAAGTGACCGGCAGATGTCCGAATATGCCGAGTTTCATTACGGTGACAGCTACTTCAACGTGGCGAATTTTCCCAAGGCGATGGCCGAGCTGGCGATTGCTGCAATGGGCGATCAACCGGCTGAAACCGCGCTTGATCTGGGCTGCGCCTCCGGTCGTGCGACTTTTGAGCTGGCCAGGCATTTTGCCCATGTTACCGGGATCGATTTTTCCGCGCGCTTTGTCGGTCAGGGGGCAGAGATGGCGGAGCAGGGCATATTACGTTACACGCTGACGGATGAGGGCGAGCTGGTTTCCTACAAGTCCAGCAGTCTAGCGGACCTGCAACTGGCCGAGTACGCGTCAAAGGTAGCGTTCTACCAGGGTGATGCGTGCAATCTCAAGCCGCAGTTCAGCGGCTACGATCTTGTTCTGGCGGTCAATCTGATTGACCGGCTGTATAACCCCGCCAGTTTCCTCGAGACCGTGCATGAGCGTTTGAAGCTGGGTGGCAAACTGGTATTGGCGTCACCTTACACCTGGCTTGAGGAGCACACCCCGCGCGCGCAATGGGTGGGCGGGTTCAAGAAAGACGGTGAAAACTACACCACCCTGGATGGGCTGCAGGATCTGCTTGGCAAACACTTCCGGCAAGTAGGCGAGCCGCAGAAGGTCGAATTTGTCATCCGTGAGACTCGGCATAAATTCCAACATAGCTATTCTGAAGCCAGTGTCTGGGAACGTATCCTGTGACCGGGCTTTAGATGAGGGGCAACGGATTGGGTATTGATTTTGACCAGTTGATCACCCGCGAGCACACCGAATCTGTCAAGTTCGATGCGCGCAAATCGGTATTCGGCACTGATCAGGTGATTCCGCTATGGGTGGCGGATATGGATTTCGCTGCGCCGCAAGCCGTTACCCGCGCGCTTGAGGAGCGAGCCCGGCATCCGGTCTACGGCTACAGCCTGTTTCCGGAGTCCCTGTACCAGTCGATGATCGACTGGTTCGCTTCCCGGCATGGCTGGCATATCGAACGTGATTGGATCCTGCTGGCGCCGGGTGTGGTGCCTTCGCTGCACGCCGCTGCTATGGCATTCGCCGCTGAGGGCGAAGGGATCATTATTCAGCCGCCGGTGTATCCTCCGTTTTTCAGTTCGGTACAAAAAACCGGGCGCCGGGTGATTGAAAACCCGCTGCAGTGGGTTGACGGCGAATACCGGATGGATCTGGAGCATCTGGCCGCGTGTGCGCAGCAGGGCGCCAGGATGCTGGTTCTGTGCTCGCCCCATAATCCCGTCGGGCGAGTCTGGCGGCGCGAAGAGCTAGAGGGGTTATTGGAGATCACTCGGCAGCACGATCTGCTGGTGGTCTCTGATGATATCCATTGCGATCTGGTGTTTGATGGGCATCGCCAACAGATGCTCGCCAGTATGGCGACGCGCGAGGATCGCATCATCACCGCATTGGCACCCAGCAAGACCTTCAATATCCCGGGCATGGGCCTCTCGGCGCTGGTGATTGCGGATGCCGGCCAACGCCAGGCAATCAAGCGGGTGTTCGATTCCCTGCATATGCAGCAGGCGAATCCCTTCAGTATTGTCGCATTTGAAGCGGCCTATCGGCATGGCGGCCCCTGGCTGGATGCGCTGCTGCCATATCTACAGTCGAACATGCAATTTGTCCGGCAGTATTTGCAGCAGCATGTGCCACAGATCCGCTGTGCCCAGGCTCAGGGTACTTACCTGTTATGGTTGGATTGTCGCGCGCTGGGGATGACCGATGGGCAGCTCAAGGCCTTTTTTATTCAAAAAGCCGGTGTCGGGCTGAACCCGGGTATCAGCTTTGGGGCCGCGGGCAGTGGCTATATGCGGATCAATATCGGTACCCGGCGCGCGTTGTTACAGCAGGCTCTCGAGCAGATACGCGACGCTGTCCAGGCACATGTGGCCACCGCGCTCGGCCGTGAGTCGCGTTAGAGCGTCGAGTCGCAAGATCTCAGTCAGTACGCTGGCTCAGACCAAACTGCAACTCGGCCAGACGCGCGTATAGCGGGCTGCTTTGTATCAGTTGCTGGTGAGTGCCCAACGCCACCAATTTGCCATGCTCAATCACCGCGATACGGTCGGCATGCTGAACCGTGGCTAACCGGTGCGCAATCACCAGCGTAGTGCGGCCGTGCATTAGCGCGGGTAGCGCCTGCTGAATCAGGTGCTCGCTCTGGGCATCCAGCGCGCTGGTCGCCTCATCCAGCAGCAGTATCGGCGCGTCGGTGAGTAGTGCCCGGGCGATGGCCAAACGTTGCTTCTGGCCACCAGACAAGCCCAGGCCGGCATCGCCCAGCTGCGTGTCGTAGCCCTGCGGCATGGCGTTGATAAACTCTTCGGCATGCGCTGCACGCGCGGCATTGATGACCGCCTGCATATCGGCTTGAGGACGCCCGTAGCGGATATTGTCGGCCACACTGCCGTAGAACAGCGCCGGATTTTGCGACACCAGCGCAAAGCAGCGACGCAAATCGACCGGGTCCAGTTGGCGGATATCGCAGCCTTCCAAGGTGATCCGTCCTGCGCTGGGATCGAAGAAACGCAGTAACAGGTCGAGCAGGGTCGACTTGCCCGACCCTGAGGGGCCGACCAGAGCCAGCGTTTCCCCCGCGTAAACCTGCAAATCCAGGCCGTCGATGGCATAAACCTCAGGCCGCGTGGGGTAGGCAAACCGCACCTGCTCAAATGCAAGGTTGCCGCTGACTCGGGCGGGCAACTGCAACAGGCCGCTCACGGGCGCGGTAATTTCCCGCTGGGTCTGAAGCAACTCGACGATGCGCGCCCCCGCGCCAGCAGCACGCTGCAACTCGCCGATCACCTCGCTCAACGCAGCGGCAGAGACGCCGACGATCAAACTGTAGAAGACGAAGGCGGCCAGTTCGCCACCGCTGATACGCCCGGCGATCACGTCCATGCCGCCCACCCAGAGCATTACGCCGATAGCGCCGAGCACCAGCACAATCACCACAAAAGTCAGCCAGGCCCGCTGGCGGATTCGCTGTCGCGCGACCTCGAAGGCCTGCTCGACTACGCTGGAAAAACGCTGGCGATCCTGCTCCTGATGGTTATAGGCCTGCACTGTCTTGATCTGGCCGAGAATCTCGCCCACGTAGCTGCCAACGTCCGCAACGCGATCCTGACTTTGCCGAGACAGGCTTCTGACCCGTCGGCCGAAAAACAGGATAGGCGCGATCACCAGGGGAATTGCCAGCATGACGATACTGGTCAGCTTGGGATTGGTGACGAATAACAGAACAATACCGCCCAGCAGCATTAATGCGTTACGCAGGGCGATGGATACGGTCGAGCCGATAACGGATTGCAGCACGGTGGTGTCGGCGGTAAGCCGTGACTGGATTTCCAGACCGCGGTTGCTTTCGTAGAATCCCGGATGCAGTTCGATCAGATGATCGAACACTTGCCGGCGTATGTCAGCCACCACCCGTTCGCCAATCCACGACACCAGGTAGAAACGCGCAAAGGTGCCTACCGCCAGGGCGATCACCAGCACCGCAAAAAAGCCAACTGACTGATTGAGTAGTTCCGGCGATCGAGTAGCGAAGCCTTGATCGACCAGCAAGCGCAGCCCCTGACCCAGGGACAGGGTGATCGCCGCAGTGAAGGTCAAGGCCAGCATGGCTCCGGCTACCTGCCAGCGGTAAGGGGCAATAAAGCGTAGTGTCAGTGCCAGAGCTTGGCGATGCGTGCCGGCTATAGTCTTCATTGAGGGCCCAGTCGAGATTCGATATTAGCTATGGTACCCTTGCGCGCTCATTTTTTTCCCGTTAATTGCCTGCTGGAACCCTACTGATGAGCTCTCGAAACATCTGGACCCACAAGGGTACCTTTCTCCTCGCCGCGGTTGGTTCTGCGGTCGGCCTCGGCAACCTATGGCGTTTCCCCTATCTGACTGGCGAAAACGGCGGCGGAGCCTTTATTCTGGTCTATGCGATGACCATTGCCATTGTCGGGATCCCCATTCTGATCGCCGAAACCCTGATTGGCCGCGCCAGCCGCCGCAGCCCGATCATGGGCATGAAACACCTTACCGAAAGCCAGGGCTTGAACAATGCCTGGCGCAGCATCGGTTGGATGGGCGCTGCAGCCGCGTTCATTATTCTGAGCTTCTATTCGGTGATTGCCGGCTGGGCAGTGCATTACACCGGGCTGATGTTCAGCGGTTCTCTGGCGGGTGCGGACGCGGAAGCCATTGGCGCGTCATTTGACAACCTGTTGGCCTCACCGGTATTGCTGTTGATATACCACACGCTGTTTATTGTCGGCTCCGGGCTGATCGTCGGCATGGGTATTCACAAAGGCATCGAGGGCAGTTTGCGTTTTCTGATGCCTTCATTGTTTCTGATTCTGCTGATCGTGCTGGTGTATTCACTCATGGTCGGCGACGCGGCGGCAGCGTTCAGCTTCCTGTTCACCTTCAACCTGCAGGATCTGAGCCTGGAAGGCTGGTTGGAAGCAATGGGGCAATCGTTCTTTACGCTGAGTCTGGGTATGGGCGCGATCATGGCTTATGGCGCTTATATGTCTGGTGAGGCATCGCTGACGCGTACCGCCTTCGCTATTGCGCTGGTGGACACTGTGGTGGCGCTGATGGCCGGTGTGGCGATCTTTGCTCTGGTCTTCGGCAGCGGGCTGGAAGCTGCACAAGGCCCTGGCTTGATGTTCGTCACTCTGCCTATCGCTTTTGCCCAGTTGCCGGGCGGCTCGATTCTGGGCGGGGTGTTTTTCGTATTGGTAATTGGCGCGGCCTTAACGTCGGCAATCTCGTTGGTGGAGCCTGTGGCGGCCTGGTTGGTCGAGCGTTTTGGTTTCAGCCGTCCGAAAGCGGTGGCACTGATGGTGGCGCTTTGCTGGTTGCTGGGGTTGGTAACAGTATTCAGCTTCAATCTGTGGTCGGAAGGGACCATTACCCATCAGCTGTTCGACCGCTCACCCTTTGACGTGCTGGAATTCATAACCAATATCCTGATGCCGCTGGGCGGTCTGTTGATCGCGCTGTTTGCCGGTTGGGCGTTGAGCCGCGATGCAGTAATACGGGAAATGGGCACCAACACCGGTTGGTTCAGTATCTGGCAATTCCTGGTGCGCTTTATCGCCCCCACGGCTGTGGCGTTTGTTTTTCTGCG
Organism: Halopseudomonas laoshanensis; assembly: GCF_008365385.1. GTDB lineage: Bacteria > Pseudomonadota > Gammaproteobacteria > Pseudomonadales > Pseudomonadaceae > Halopseudomonas > Halopseudomonas laoshanensis. Next base: position 910,657 of record NZ_QOVF01000001.1, read on the forward strand.
CACCATTCCGCAGATCGAGGGCAATCTGCGTCCGGCCGTGCTGGCAGTATTGATGATCGTTGCGTTTAGCGTTGGCAGAAGGCTGTTGGCACGGCGCAGGATCGGCTGAAGCGAAGAGCAGGAGCGGGGAGCCGTTCAGCTCTGCTCTATCGAGACGGTCAGGCGGGATGTGTGCGCGGCTAGCGCAACCTGGTTACGACCAGCCCGCTTGGCCTCATACATGGCCTGGTCGGCGATGTTGACCAAATCTTCCGGGGCCAGGCCATCAAAAGGGTAGGTCGCCACACCGACGCTGGCGGAGATCTGGACCAGCGTGTCCAGAACACTGAAGGGCCGACACAGGTCGGTGGTGATCTTTTTCGCCACCGCCATCACCTGTTCGGGCGCGCTGATTTCGTTCAGCGCAACAGTGAATTCGTCGCCGCCCATGCGCGCGACCGTGTCGGATTCGCGGACGCAATCCTTGATGCGCTGTGCCACCAGGCGCAGCAGCACATCGCCAGCCTCATGACCCATGCTGTCATTCACCTCTTTAAACCCATCCAGGTCAATGAACATGACTGCAATGGACAGCTTGGCCCTTTCGGCATGACGCAGATCCTGCTGCAGCCGATCCATAAACAGGCGGCGGTTCGGAAGGTCGGTGAGAATGTCGAAATTGGCCTGGTGCCAGCTCTGGTCTTCCGCCGCTTTGCGCAGCGTGATATCCCTGGCGATGCCTACCACGGCTTCGACCATTTCAGGGTGATCGCCTTCCTTGACCAACACTGGCGAGAGAATATATTCCAGCTGCTGGCCAGCGCCGAGGGTGTAGGAAAATTCACCTCGATAGCTTTCGCCGCTGCTGACCACCTGCAGCAGGTTGCGCTGCAGGCTGGCGGCGAAATCAAAGCCCAGATCAAAGCAGGTTTTGCCGATTATCTGGTAATGCGGGCGGTCGAACAAATCGGCGGTCGCTGCATTAACGTATAAAAACCGACCCTCGGGATCGAGTACGAAAGTCTGGTCGGTGGACGCGCTGAGGATGGTTTTCAGCAGGCGAGTGTCCATGTCTTTTTCGTTGGTGTAGCTGGCCAGCGATTCATCCAGCGACTGGTCGATTGCCTCGTTGAAACGAAGAATGTCGTCCAGGCAGTTGGGGGAGTTGGCGGGGTCGATTTCCTTCATCCACAGGCGCAGCACGTTGACGCGCAGGGCGCGATATTCCGATACGGCTTCATTGATGGTGAATCCAGCGGTCAGGCGGTCAACGCCGTGCTCTTCTGCAGCGGTGTCTGCATCGGGATCAAAGGGGGCCTGGCCCTTGGAGCGGGCGATTTGCTGAGCTTCGGTTTGCGGCTTGTCCAGATCGGCGGCGATGGCCATGAGCATTTCGCGGGCGTGATCGCGACGGCCTTTCTTGTCGAGGTTGTTGGCTGAGTCGATACTCAGCGCAAACTTGTCCCATTCCAGAAGCAGTATCTCGATATTGCCGCGAATAAAATCAGCCAGCTTCACCCGTTAACCTCACATGCGTACTCTGTTCAGACAAGCATGCTGGTAATCCTAGTTCTGCTGAACTAAGTGACAAGTATGCCGCATACCCGACACAGGAATTCATTACGTCAAGTGCTGGCAATATATCACCGTTTTGCCTTAAGAAAAGCATTGCCAGTGGTTGGCGGGGGTGTTGCCCGTTCTGCGCTGAAGGCTAGGCCTGCTGGGAGGTTGCCAGTAATCGGCAGCCTCAACCGTTGGGCTGAAGCAAAGCGACTACGTCAGTGGCACCCATCGCCCGGGCAAGGTCCAGAGCGGTTTTGCCCTCATCGTCGGTAGCGCGGGTGTCTGCGCCGGCACCCAGCAATTGATTGAAGATATCGCGCTGGTTGAACATGGCAGCAAACATCAGCGCGGTTTTACCTCCTGGCGGGCGAAAGTTGACGTCAGCTCCACCAAGGATCAACGCGTCGATCAGCGCTCTTTCGCCCTTGAAAACCACTCCGGCCAGCGGTGTCTGTCCGCGATCATTGGCCAGGTCTGGATCTGCTCCGTGTTTCAGCAGTAAGGTCGATGTTTCCAGGTGACCGTGGTAGCTGGCCAGCATCAGCAGACTATCACCCTTGTGATTTCTCAGATTGGCGGGTAGCCCTGCTTGCAGCAGTGGCGCCAATCCCCGGGTATTTCCGTCCCGGGCAAAGTCAAAGACCTTTTCGGCAAAAGCGAGTGCTTCATCATCAAGTACGCCGGGAGGGGCAGTCTGCATAAAATTACCTTTTTGGGTTTAGTCGCTGCTCGTACGTAGGAGCTCGATATGGCCATTCAGACTGACGCACGTCAATTGCGCCGTCTCTGTGCTATGGCTCGCCAGGCTGATTTTGGTTCCCTTGCAGCAGTCATGACTCCACGCATCGGGCTTCTGCGGCAACAGTCTGTTGCCAGCAGTGGCGGGGCTTTTCTGGCATCATGAACCTCTATGTTCTGCTATCTTCCGAGCAGACCGCCCGTTATTCGGATATTACATGCCTCTCAAAATACTGCTCATTCTGGGTGGTCTCAGCGCTTTCGGCCCGCTGGCGATTGATCTTTATCTGCCTGCCTTTCCAGCCATGGCTACCGCCTTTGGCACCGATATCGAGCACATTCAGCTCAGCATGTCAGTGTATTTTCTTGGATTGGCTTCAGGCCAACTCTTCTACGGCCCTGTCGCCGACCGTTATGGCCGCCGCAAACCGCTGATGTTTGGCATTGCGCTGTTCTGTCTGGCCTCGCTGGCCTGTGCTTTGGCACCCACGCTCGAGTGGCTACTGGTGGGCCGCTTTGGTCAGGCGCTAGGTGGCTGCGCTGGCATGGTGGTGACGCGCGCGGTAGTGCGTGACCTATGCAAGCCGATTGACGCCGCGAAAGCTTTCTCGCAGTTGATGCTGGTTATGGGCGTAGCACCGATTCTGGCGCCCTTGGCCGGCGGTTGGCTGCTCAAGCTGGGCGGCTGGCCGTCGATCTTTCTGTTTCTCACAGTGTTCTCCGGGCTGTTTGCCTTCGCAGTTTATTTCGGCTTGCGTGAGACGTTGTCTGTGCACGAACGGCCGGCGCTATCCACCGCGTGGGGCCGCTATATGCGCTTATTGCGCGAACCGGTGTTCATGTACCACGCGTTGACTGGCGGCATTGCCATCGCTGGCATGTTCGCCTACATCGCAGGCTCGCCCTTCATCATTATCGAACTCTATGGCATTGCCCCGGAGCATTTCGGCTGGTTCTTTGGTGCCAACGCCGCGGGCTTTATTCTGTTCGCCCAGTTCAACAGCAGGATGCTGCGCCGTCGGCCGCCGGTAAAGCTGCTGCAACGCACCACGTTGATCTATCTGCTGTGCACCTTCTGGCTACTGGGTACGGCGCTATGGCAGCCAGAATCGCTATGGCCCCTCATGCTCCCGCTGTTTGGTAGCGTCGCGGTGATCGCACTGGTATTGCCCAACTCTTCGGCCTGTGCGATGGCCGGGCATGGGCATCAGGCAGGGGTAGCGTCGGCGCTGATGGGCACCATGCAGTTTGTGATTGCGGGCATTACTTCTGCATTGGTTGGGCTGCTGCACAACGGCACCGCCTTGCCCATGGCGGGCGTAATGGCCACCTGTGGCGTTCTGGTGGTGTTGATGGCGCGGCAGGCACGGCGCGCTGGCGGTCTGCATTTCTGAACCTGCCTATGGCCTGGATTTTCCAGGGCGCTGAATTCAAGCGAGCCGTCGAGATTGTCCGCTTTGTCGGGTCATGCCGGCCTTGTCGAAGTATTCCAGAACCGCGACGCTGTGATTGCGACCGATGCCGCTGTGATCGCGGAAGCTTGCCGTGCTGAATTGCCCGTCATCCTGTTGCCTTGCCAACTCGCCAGCGACGCTGAGCAAGTGATCAACGCTTGCCGGAAGCAGGTAGCGATTGCGTCCCACGCACGCCAGTAACCCCAGGGCGCTTAGTTTATCCAGCCTTGTCAGTAGCTCGGCCTTGTCCAGGTTCAAATCAGCCATCAGCTCGCCGATAATAGGCGGGCGTGGGGCGCAAGCGCTGAAGGCAGGCTGCAGCTGCTCGAACCATTCCAGACTTTGTGCATCGGCTTGGGGTTGATGGCCCGGCAAGTGCAGGTTGGGACCGCTTTGCTGCAGCATGTGCCGGTCAAGTGCATGGCGAATCACCGCGCTCAGTAGTCGACTCCTGATAGGCAAACCCAGATGTCTTGTGAAGCGCTGGCGGCTCATGCCAGCCTGATCGGGATGCTGAAGATGATGCGCGGCTAATGCCGCCAGCAGACGCTGCAGACAATGTTCGAAATCGGGCTGCCTGCAAAGCCAGCCAGCCACGCGAAGAGTTTCTGGATGCCGTGCTCGCCCAGGCTCGATGGTCAGGTGCCGAGCACGCATGAAACGGCCCAGATCTACGCCGTCGGCCAACACGGCCAGCAAGTTCTGCAGAGCCTGATCAGCATCGGAAGCATCCACGGCCACCAAGGCTGCGAGACGTTCCGGTCGTTGCCGGCCCTTGCTCTCGGCAAAAGGATCAAGCACCTGGCCGCTGCCAAGCAGCTTGCGGCTCGCTGGGTCGCGGATGATAAACCGCTCGCCGTAACGGCAACATACGGGCCGGTCCAGAATCCACTGTCCGTAGTGCTGATCTGCGGTTAACGGCTCGCCCCTCAAGGGAACACAGCGGGCGTTGATAACCGCATTGCCCATATGCAACTGCAGAGTGCCGCGATTGGGCAGGCGGGAGATCAGCTGCAGGCGTGCGTCCAGGCAAGCGGTCGGCGCGAAAATGGCTGCGTCGAGTAATTGACTGCCACGGGTCAAGTCCGCGCCCGCCAGGTCGCCCACCAGATTCAACGCGCAGCGCTGGCCTGCATGGGCGGCACTAGCTGCCCGACCGTGCACCTGTATGCTGCGGATACGCAAGGAAGCGCCGTTATCAGATAGGCGAAGAACGTCACCGATCTGAGCACGCCCGCTCAGCAGGGTGCCAGTCACGATATCGCCTGCGCCCGGCTGGCTGAAATGGCGGTCGATGCTCATCCGTGCCGGCCCTTGGTCATCCGCCGGGGAAAAGCTTTCGGCCCAGGTGTTGAGCTGCTCGACAAGCGCAGCCATTCCATCGCCGCTCAGACTATCGAGCAAAAAGCTCGGTGGTTTATGAACAGCTAGCTCAGCCAGAAGCTGTAAGATTTCTTGCTGCACGTGCAAGGCACGCTCGTTAGTGACGTTGGCGCATTTGCTGATGACCACCAGAACAGGTCGGCCGCCGAGCAACTTGAGCACTTGCAGATGCTCCAGCGTTTGCGGCATAACCCCGTCATCCGCCGCGACCACCAGCATCACCGCGTCCACACACCCCATGCCGGCGAGCAGGGTGCGCATGAATTTTTCGTGGCCGGGTACATCCACCAGATCAATCGTCTTGCCGTCAGCGCAGTCCATCCAGGCGTAGCCCAGCTCGATACTCATGCCGCGGCGCTGTTCCTCGGCGGTACGATCAGTATGCTGGCCGGTTAGCGCCTTGATCAGCGCCGTCTTGCCGTGGTCAACGTGGCCGGCGGTGGCGATGATCATGCGAAAGGCCGCGTCTGGAGCTGGTCGATCAGCAACTGTTCTTCGTCCAGGCAGCGCAGGTCGAGCAATAACCGGCCGTCGTGCAGCCGACCAATGACGGGTACCGGCAGCTTCATCAAGGCATTTTGCAGACGTTGTAGCTGTTTATTAGCACCGCGCTTTCCGGAGGTCGGCTGCAGGGCAATGGCGCTACTTGGCAGCCTTTCCACCGGTAAGGAGCCACTGCCAATCTGTCCCATGACGTCGATTGTCGAGATCTGCGCGATATCGCCTGCCCAGGCTTGAAACAACGGCAACAGCCTGTTCACTTGCTGGCGGATGTCGTGTTGCGGCCGGCTTAGCCAGCGCAGGCTGGGCAGGCGCTCGGCGAGCTTTTCCGGCTGTGCGTAGAGCTTGAGCACTGCTTCCAGCGCGGCCAGGGTTAACTTGTCGCAGCGCAGGGCGCGCTTGAGCGGGTTCTTTTTCAGCTGGTCTATCAATGCCCGTTTGCCGACGATAATCCCGGCCTGCGGTCCGCCGAGCAGTTTGTCGCCGCTGAAGGTGATCAGGTCGGCGCCGCTGGCAATGCTGTCCATCGGCGTGGGTTCGTAGGGCAGGCCCCAGTGGCGCATATCGATCAGGCTGCCACTGCCCAGATCTATGGCGTAGGGCAATCCCTGTTCATGCGCGGCCTGGGCTATTTGCACTTCCGGCACGCTGGCGGTAAAGCCCTGGATGGCGTAGTTGCTGGCATGGATGGTCATCAGCAGGCCGGTTCTCGGGCTGATTGCTTCGACATAGTCGCGCAGATGCGTGCGATTGGTCGTGCCTACTTCAAGCAGCTTGGCCTGGGCGCGGCGCATGATATCCGGTACGCGAAAGGCGCCGCCGATTTCCACCAGCTCTCCCCGTGAGACCAGTACGTCCTTGCCTTTGGCCAGGGTGTTGAGGGTTAACAGCACGGCGGCGGCGTTGTTGTTGACCACGGTGGCCGCTTCGGCGCCGGTCAGACGGCAGAGCCAGTCCTCGACATGGCTGTCACGGTCACCGCGTTTGCCCTTGGCCAGATCGAATTCCAGATTGCTTGCGCCTCGGGCCACATCGCACATGGCGCTAATGGCTTCTTCCGGCAATGGCGCGCGGCCCAGGTTGGTGTGCAAAACGGTGCCGGTGAGATTGAACACCTTGCGTAAAGAGGGGGCGAGCAGGGCGTGCAACTGCTGCTGCACATGCTCGACAAACTGATTCGGGTCGCAAGGGTCACTGTTGATTCTAAGCCGGCTCAGCTCATCGCTGATGATCTGCTTGGTCAGTGTGCGGCCGTGGAGCTCGGTCAGTTCGTGAATGATTGGCCAGTTCAATATCTGGTCAACGGAGGGCAGGGTACGACGCACATCGGAGGATGTGGCCAGGTCGGTATTCTGCACGGAACACTAGCCTCGTGAAGTAATGCGAAGCAAGACGACTGGGTGAGATTGGTGTTCTGGGCGGATGCGGGCACCCCTGTACAAGACACGCAGCAAGTACGTCCTTGTAGCTCAGCGATGCCGTCCCTGGCATCGATGGTCTTGTACAGGGGTGCCCCCATCCACCCTGACTGAGCACCGAGTTCAACAGCCTTCATGCACGGGCTGCAAGGCCCGCCACCATCACGAGCCTTGCAGCGTTAACGCCTCCAAAATGCTCTCGAAAGCGTTGTCGGCCAGTGCGCGCAATTCGTCATCGGTACGGTCCTGAATCGGGTGAGGAACAAACACCATTTTCGGGTCCATGCCCAATGCCTTGGACTGCAGCGCTGCCGCTTCAACAAATTCGCTGGAAGCTATGCCTACGCCGGGGATCTGCCGGCCTTCCAAGTCGCCTATATCATGCATACAGCACGAGGTACAGGAGCCTCAGTCAGCCAGACCTTCCACCAGCAGATCACACTCACTGGCGATCTGTTGTTTCAGATCCGTGGGGGCAATACGTGCGAAAGTAGGTTTGCGATAGCGTTTTACCTCGATGCCGCGCTCGCTGAGCAGCTCATCCAGACGGTCCAGCAGCACGTTGCCACGTGCTTTGGAAATATCCAGCAAGCCGACAGTCAGGCCCTCCAGTGTGGCGGGTCTGGCCGTCAACGCGCGGCTGGCAGCCGAGCGTTCAGCGGTCGGGTCGAGCAATACGGTCGGCGATATCATGCCGTTACCTCCTTGCTAACCGGGGTGGAGCCAGTGGGTCCGGAAGCGGCCCAACCAGCGATAACAGCGGAAAACAGACCAGCCGGGCCACCGGCCCTGACGATCAGTAATCCACCAGGTCGAAACTTGGGTAGATCGGCGCCGGCAAAATTCTCCGGCATGCCCTCGGTAATGTCTTGCGCACCCATCACCAGATCCTTGCCCGGCAGAGTCAGCAGGCGGGTAAGCTCTTCGTGCAGGCGCGCCTTGCTCCAGCCGGCATCGGTAAATACCCGGCAGTGTTCGGGTGATATTACCAGGATGGCGTCGCCGTGCATGACCAGCTTGTAGTGATCCACCGCGCGCAAGGACAGGGCAAAACTGCGGGCCAGGGATTCGGGGGTGCGAGACTTCTGATCGACGATCGCCTGTACGCCTTCGCCAGCAAATAGGGTGACCACCGATTGGTCTTTGCTGAAGCCACGTTCAACGGCCAGAGAATCCCACTCGCTGTCTTCCGCTTCAGCAAAACAGAAGCTGTATTTGCCGGGGTTGCCCATGGTCGCGCGATCGATTTCGCCGGGGCGGCCACCGCCGACATTGCGCACTACCAACTGCAGCGCGCGGCCAATACTGGCATTGGCACGGTTGCCCTGGCCCAGGCAATTGACACCGGAGTTCATGCCAATACGTTTGGCCACGGGGCCGTTGACCAGCACCAATGGACTGCCAAACATCGTGGTGCAAAGCAGCCCATGCATGCCGAATTCGTCAATCAATGCAGCCTCGACTGCGGCGATGACCACAGGCATATATTCAGGTTTGCAGCCGGCCATGACCGCGTTGATCGCGACTTTTTCCACAGTGCAGGGCACCAGATCCGGCGGCATCAAACCGAGCACTTCGTCGGCTTTGCGCTCGGTGCCTTGCAGCATGCTGTATACGCGTTCAGGGGTCGGCGGGACGACGGGAAGGCCATCGCTCCAGCCGCGCTCATGACAGGCTTCTATAGGATCTTCGCTTTCACCGATTTCCACTTCGCGAGACTGGAAGGTAACGGCGCCAAAGCGGATTGCCAGCTTCTCTGCCATACCCGGATCCTGGGTTTTCGACCCGCAGCCGGGGCGGGAAGGGGGCAGGTCGGAGCCAAGCCCAGGTATGCCGGTCAGCTCCTCCCAGTCTTCACGGAACCAGCCGTAGGTGCGACTCTGCTCCTGACCGTTGGCGCGTTGAATCAAGGTGGGGACGATTTCACAGTCCAGTTGCCAGGACCACTCCAGCGTATCATCCTGGATCTGTTGGCCAGAGCCAACATCAAAGTCGGCCGTGTCCTGCACAATAACCGTGAGCGGTTGATCGCCACTGGCCAATTGAGCGAGTACAGGTTCGATCAAGGCGCAGGTCGGGCAAGCGCGCTTGAGAATAACGATGAGTCCATCAGGTAATGTTTGCATACCTGAGTTGTAGCAGTTTGAGCGCCACAGGCAAGCACTATCATTGGGTTTGATGGTGCTCGCCCACTGTCGTATATCGAGACGGGTGTGCACCTTAGCTTGCGATGGCTAAGCTGTCTCACTGTGGTATTTCCGCAGGGCCCTTCAGCTGGCTATTGCGGTCAGCTGTGGCCGCCCGCTGGGGCCACCGTGCTCCAGCAGCGCCGACAGGCGCACGTCCGCTCCGATCACATAACGCAGTTGCCCGTCCCCGGAGAACACCGGGGCCGAGAGGGTAAAACAAAAGGCATCGGTGGCCGAGGAGCGGTACACCGGGCTGATCTGCGGGGTGAGCTGATCTTTGACCTTGCGAAACCAGCTTCTGCTCGACCAGTTGCTGCCTTTCATGCTCTTGGCACCGCTGCACTCAAGGTCTGGTGCCAGAAGGTTTTCGCTGACTTGCAGGCCATCTGCGCCCACCAGATACATCAGTTCAAAGCGGCCGTCCTGGGCCAGGCAGTTGCGCATCAGCTTTTCTGCTGCCGCCATGTTGCTGCATATCGCGGGTTCACGCGCCAATGCGACCACGCGCTCGCGTATCTGTTGATGAACCCCTAGCTGGAATTCGCCCAGACCCTCAAGCAGGCGGTCACTCTCCAATCGAACCGCGTCGCTGTGTTTGCGCACCTGAGTGGCGCTCTGTTTCAGCTCGCCGGCGACGTCCGCGACTTTTTGCACGTCGGCGCTGACCGAGCGCACGGCTGCGCCGATCTGCTCGGTACCACTGGCCATGCCAGCCACGCGTTGATCCAGCTGGGCCATGGATTCGGTTGCATGGCTGAGACCCTGATCAACTCGTAAAATGCCTTCCCGGCCGTCGGAGATGGCCTGATGCATGCTATCGCCGGCTTGATGCAATCGTTGCATGCCGCTGCGCAGGCCATTGATGATCTGCCCGACCTGGTCCGTCGCCTGGGTTGTGTGGCCCGCCAAACGTCGTACCTCGTCGGCGACTACGGCGAAGCCGCGGCCTTGTTCACCGGCGCGGGCCGCTTCAATGGCCGCATTGAGGGCTAGCAGATTGGTCTGCTGAGAGATGTTGGCGATCATCGCGATGACCTGGTTGACCTCTTCAAGCTGCTTGCTCAGAGTCTGGATTTCCGTTGCTAGCGATTGTTCGGTCGCTTGTATGGTGTCGACCTGACCGAGTACCAGTTGACTATCGGTTTCACAAGCCTGCAATTGGGTGGATACGCTGCTGGCCAGATTCGCCACGGCAGTTGCGCCCGGCACCAGTTCCGACTCGAGGCTCGCACTGATTTCCTCAATCGCGCTGGCGATCATCTCCGAGGATTCGGCCAATTGATCGCCCTGGGTTTCCGTCGCTCTGGCAATGCTCGCCAGTTTCGGCGCATGCGCAGCTATCCCCACGGCCGCGTGCAGGCTAAGCGTAATGCGCTGCTGCAGTTTGCCGGTCCACCGACCGATTCTGCCAAGCAGGCCGGCTTGTTCCGGCACAGTGACACTCAGATCCAGGTGATCGAACAGCCTGTCCAGCTGTTCGGCTCCGTTTCTATCCTTGCGGGAGAAGTTGAAAAGGCTCATGACAGGTTCCTTGGCAGAGTTAGGCTATCAAACTGATATCAGTCTTTGCTGCCAAGCAAATAGAGTGCCACGCTCTAGCCTGCGGACACGCGCGGCTGGAGGCGATTGCATGCATTGATTTGGTGCGGGCGGTCTTATGGGAGAACGCAATGGTGCGTCGGGAATCACAGCTAGTGCATCTGGAGTTGCGGGCGCGGACCGGTCAGTTCAGTTGCGCAATAAAAAACGGGCGCCGTTAGCGCCCGTCTTGTGCTGCAGTATTGATGTGCGGTCAGGCGCCAGTCCAGCGCTTGAGTACGAGCGTGGCGTTGGTGCCGCCAAAGCCGAAGCTGTTGGACATCATCAGGTCCGCTGCTTCATCGGCGCGTTCGCGCAGAATGGGCAGGCCGGCGGCATTCTCGTCCAGCTCGTCGATATTGGCCGAGGCGGTGAGGAAGTTGTCGCGCATCATCAACAGGCAGTAGATGGCTTCCTGTACGCCAGCAGCACCCAGTGAGTGCCCGGAGAGGCTCTTGGTCGAGCTGATCTTCGGTGCCTTGTCGCCAAACACTTCACGGATCGCCTTGAGTTCTGCGACGTCGCCTACCGGTGTGGAGGTGCCGTGGGTGTTAAGGTAATCGATAGTGCCATCAACGGTAGCCAGGGCTTGCTGCATGCAGCGCACTGCGCCTTCACCACTGGGTGCGACCATGTCGTAGCCATCGGAGGTGGCGCCGTAGCCAACCACTTCGGCATAGATCTTGGCGCCGCGAGCCAGGGCGTGTTCCAGTTCTTCAACCACCACCATACCGCCGCCACCGGCGATGACGAAACCGTCACGCTTGTTGTCATAGGCGCGGGAGGCTTTCTCGGGGGTATCGTTGTACTGGGTAGAGAGGGCGCCCATCGCATCGAACAACATCGACTGCGACCAATGCTCTTCCTCGCCGCCGCCGGCAAAGACCATGTCCTGCTTGCCGAGCTGAATCTGTTCCATGGCGCTGCCGATGCAATGCGCACTGGTGGCACAAGCGGAAGAGATCGAGTAGTTGATGCCCTTGATCTTGAATGGCGTGGCCAGACAGGCGGAAACGGTGCTGCCCATGGTGCGCGGCACGCGGTATGGCCCGATCTTCTTGACGCCTTTCTCACGCAGGATGTCGATCGCTTCCATCTGATTCAAGGTGGAGGCGCCGCCGCTACCGGCGATCAGGCCGATGCGCGGGTGGCTGATGTCTTCCGCGCTCAGGCCGGCGTCGGCGATCGCCTGCTCCATGGATAGGTAAGCGAAACCCGCAGCATCGCCCATGAAGCGCTTGACCTTGCGGTCAATGGCAGCTTCCAGGTCGATATCGACGGTGCCGGAAACGTGACTGCGTAGCCCCATTTCAGCGTATGAAGGATTATGACGAATTCCAGATTTACCAGCTTTGAGGCTGGCGGCGACCGATTCCAGGTCCTGGCCCAGGCAGGAAATGATGCCCATACCGGTAATAACGACGCGACGCATGGTGAGTATCCTCAGAAGCTATCGGTAGATGTAAACAGACCTACCCGCAAACCTTCGGCGGTGTAGATTTCACGCCCATCGACGGCCATGCTGCCTTCGGCGATGCCGAGCGTCAGAGAGCGATTGATGGTGCGTTTGATATGGATGGTATACGTGACTTTTTTCGCAGTGGGCAGGACCTGGCCGAAGAACTTCACTTCGCCGGAGCCCAGTGCGCGGCCTTTGCCTTCATAGCCGAGCCAGCCAAGGTGGAAACCCACCAACTGCCACATGGCATCCAGACCCAGGCAGCCAGGCATGACCGGGTCGCCCTCAAAGTGGCAAGCAAAAAACCAGAGATCAGGATTGATATCCAGTTCGGCGACGATCTCGCCCTTGCCGTATCTACCGCCGGTTTCGCTGATGTGGGTGATGCGGTCGATCATCAGCATGTTGGGGGCGGGCAATTGTGCGTTTCCGGGCCCGAACAATTCGCCACGGCTGCATTTAAGCAACTCTTCCCGGGTGTACGCATTCTGTTTAGACATGTTGGCTCCTGCTCAACCCCGTTCGGTGGGGTGCGATTAATTCGGCTCTGCGGTGCTTACGGATTTATCCGCCAGCGTAAGCTCAGACAGCCCGGACCGGTTCAGAGTCACAACCGGGAACGGACTGGCGAGTCAGGCGTTGAGGATACCTGCGATGGGAGCCGAGGACAAAGTTTCTCTGCCCCCGACTAACGGCGGGTTGCGCTGAATCAATCCAGCTCGCCATATTGCGCCTGGAACTGATCACGCAGTTCGCGCTTGAGTACTTTGCCAATCGCGCTGCGCGGCAGCTCATCGGTGAGGATCAGGCGGTTGAGCCGCTGGGTCTTGCCGACCCGTTCGTTGAACCACTCGCAGATGGCCTGCGCATCGGTGTTCGCACCCGGCCGTAGTACCGCATAACCCACTGGCGTCTCGCCCCAGCTGCGCGATTGCACACCGATTACGGTGACCTCCTGCAGGTCCGGGTGCTTGCGCAGTTCCTGCTCCAGGTCACTGGGGTAAATGTTGAAACCGCCGCTAATGATCATATCCTTACGGCGATCCATCAACGTCAGGAAACCTTCTTCGTCAAAGCGGCCAACATCGCCCGTGCGAATAAAGCGTTTGCCCTCGGCGTCGTACCATTCAGCCTCGGCGGTTTTTTCCGGCTTGTTCAGATAGCCGGTCATCATCGCGGGAGAATGCCCGACCACTTCACCGATCTCGCCAGCAGGCAGCTCTACGCCGTCCTCGTCAATCACGCGCATATCGTGGTTTTCCAGCGGCTTGCCAACAGTGGCAAGCTTGTCCGGAAATTGATGCGCAGCGAGCATGCAGGAACCACCGCCTTCGGTCATACCGTAGAACTCGATAAGCCCGCCCGGCCAACGCTTGAGAATGTCAGCCTTGAGTTCGGCGTGGAAGGGCGCGCTGGTGCTGAACTTCATGTGGAAGGATGACAAGTCGTACTGATCAAAATCCTCGCGCGCCATGATGCGCTGATACTGCACCGGCACCAGCATGGTGTGGGTTACTGAGAGCTGCTCCGCGAGTTTCAGATACTTGGCCGCATCGAACTTGGCCATCAACGCCACGGTGCCGCCCAAGCCCAAGGAGGGTAGGAAGGACACCAGCGTGGTATTGGAATACAGCGGGGTGGAAATCAGCGTGACGCATTCCGGGCCGTAACCGAACACAATGCCGCGCTGAATATGCGACCAACGCATGCCGTGTGATTGCACGATGCCCTTGGGGTCACCAGTGGTGCCTGAAGAGTAGATGATGTTGAACGGCATCTCCGGGGTAATCGTCACGGGAGTTGGGGTTGCATCGGCCAGCCACTGGCTAAAGGCATTTTCCGTGCAGCTGTCATCCATGCTCATCAATTTGATCTGATGTTGCTCTGCGGTTTTGCCCAGCGCTTGGTCCACGGCTTGATCGACGAATACCAGCTTGGCTGCCGAATCCTTGATCATGGTGACCAGGCCCTCGGGGGTGGAGGAGGGCGCCAGGGGCGCTACCACCATGCCAGCGCGCAGGGCGCCGATATACAGCAAGGCATAGGGGATCGAATTGCTGCCGCAGATGGCGATGCTGTCGCCGGCTTGGAAACCGTCGCGCTGCAGCGCTGCGGCGACCTGATCGACCTTGCTGTTCAGCGCCGCGTAATCAAGCTGCTGACCATCCTGAATCAGCGCAGGATGGCTGCCTCGCGTCTTGGCGTGCAGGGCGATGAGGTCAGGCAATACGCTAAAGGGCGTTTCAAGGGTGATGGTCATGGTGACAATACTCGCAGACTGTTGATGACAGCTGCCTAGTATCGCCGCTCGGTGCGGCCTTGCACAGGAGTGAAATAGTGGTGGATCAGCGCGGTCAATGATCGGCTTTTTTCGCCTGTATCTGGTCTTCCACCGCTTTTTGCAATGCCTGGCGCGAGAGCGGTTTGCTGAGGAAACCCTGCATGCCAGCGTCGACACACTGCTGTCGGTCATCGGGCATGGCGCTGGCCGTCAAAGCGATGCAGCTGATGGGCGCGTGTTGCTGCTTGCGGCAATGCTGTAAATACTGGCGATAGACGCTCAGGCCGTCGATATCAGGTAGCTGAAGGTCCATCAGGATTACCGAGAAGGCTTGATCGTTCATGGCCAGATGGTTCAGCGCGGCCTGCCCGCTATCCGCGGTGATAACGCGATAACCCAGGCTGTGCAACATGCCCTCGATGACCATCTGGTTCACCGGGTTGTCCTCCACCAGCAGTATCGGTAACTCTGCGGTCATTGCCGTTGGCGGGACAGCCGTGCTGGGCGTCTCGGCTAGTGTGTCGGTCAGGGGCAAGGTCATTGTCAGGGTGAAGCATGAGCCCTGGCCTTCAGTGCTTTGCGCTTCCAGGCTACCGCCCATTTTCACCGCAAAGGTCCGTGCGATCGAAAGACCGAGTCCGGTGCCGCCGAAGCGTCGGGAGGTGCTGCTGTCCGCTTGCTGAAAGGCCTGAAACATGCTTTCCAGACGATCGGGTGCGATGCCGATGCCGCTATCGCGAACCTCGCAGCGCAGCCGGATATTGCGTGCATCGGCATCCGCCTGCCAACTTGCGTCGATCTCGATGCGCCCCTGCTCGGTGAATTTGAGCGCGTTACCGATCAGGTTGACCAGGATCTGCCGGATCCGGGTCGGGTCGCCGATCACCGTGGGCGATGCAGGACTACCCTGGGTGTGCGTGATCAGGGAGAGACTCTTCTGCGCGGCGGTGTGCTCGAACACGGTCACCGAATGGTTGATCAGCTCGGGCAGGTTGAAGGCTATCTCTTCCAGGTCCAGCACGCCGCGTTCGATACGAGAGAAGTCCAGGATATCGTTGATGACCCTGAGCAGGTGATCGGTAGATTCGCCGGCAATCTGCACATACTCGGCCTGCTCATTATTCAGCTCGGTTGTTTCCAGTAGTTGCAACATGCCCAGCACGCCGTTCATGGGTGTGCGCAGCTCGTGGCTCATCATGGCGAGAAAATCCGATTTTGCCCTGTTGGCGGCCTCGGCCTCTTCCTTTGCGGTATTCATCTGATTCAGCGCTTGCTGCTGCTCAAACGCCGACTGCTGTAATGCGCCTGCGAGGGTGTTGATGTTATGCATCAACTTGCCCATTTCGTGCTGCTGATCTTCGGTCAAGCGAGTGTCCAACTGCCCATCCTGCAGCGCCTGAACCGCTTGGCTCATGCGTGCCAGCGGACTCGACAGGGCGCTGGCGAGCCGCAGCGCAAGGATCAGCGCGGCCATGATCACCAGCGCTGCAAGAAGCAGGGCGCCGAGCAGGATTTCATCCTGTCGATCATCGAAGGCTTCGCGGCTCAGACCCACTCGCACCTGCCCGAGATAGCGGGACGCTTCGTCACCTTGCATCGCGGGGGCGTCCAGCAGGTAGAGCTCATTGCGCAATGGAATGCTTTGGCGCTGGATATCCGCAGCGAAGTATTGCAAAGGGGCGGGCTTAGCTTTTTGGGATTCGGACTGCAAATCCAGCATCAGCGTGCCGGCTTGGTCATATACCTCTACGCTGCGCACGTGCGGCGTGTCCAGAGTGCCTTTGATCAAGCTTTCGAGGGTCTTCAGGTTGCCGCTGATCACGCCGTATTCGGCGGTGGGTGCCAGTTGCTTCGCGATCAGCGCGCCGGTGTCCTGTAATTGACGACTGACGTCATCCAGGCGTGCGCTGACAAAGTAGGCGAAGACCACCAAACCCAGCATCAGTGCGGGGGCCAGGGCGATCAGAATCAGCCGGTTGTGAATACTGCCGGTGTTCCTTGGGCTCATTGGCCCACCTCCTGTTGTCTCAACTGACTGCTCAGAGCATCGTCATCCGGCGGCGGGAAGCCGAGAGAGCGGGCGACCTGAGCGTTACTGAGAACGGAAAAATATCGTGGGTAGCTGATCACGCCGCCGCGCCAGGGCGCATCGAGTAAATCATCGACGCTCTGCGCCATCTGCTCAGGTGTGCTGTAGGTGGTGCTCAGGCTGCCGGCATTGATAAACGGGGCGCTTGGGCCGATCAGCACTTTGTTGCGGGTGTAGCTGCTGAGCAAAATGGTCTTCAGATTGTCCGCGTTGTAGATATTCGGATCGTCCAGGGCAACCAGCACGTCGCTGCGATCAAGCAGATCGATCATCTGCCTGCCAAGTTGCGCCTGTGTGTTGAGAGGCATACTGACCAGGTTCAGCCCGAGAGTTGTAGCGGATTGCTCCCATTCGGCCAGTTGTGCTTGATGCTGCGGTGTAAACAGCGCGCCGATATTTTCTATTCTGGGTATCAGTAGTTGCGCCAGTCGCAGTTGCCTGGACGGTGCAGGGTTGGCCAGCAATATCTGCACCGACTTTGCCGGGGACGATATCCCAAGATCGCTCAGACTGCTGCGGCTGATATAGGTACCGATGGTTGGCGTATCAAGCTTCTGGTTGAGCCGCCATTGCAGGCTGCGACTGCCCATGGTTATGAGGCGTGAGGCATCGGGGGCAGAGCCTGAACTGGCAAGGCTGTGAACCAATACGTCGTCGTAGCGACGCTGTTCGCGCAGACGCTCGACAAACTCTTCTGTCAGGCTACTAGGCTCGGGAATGACCACCAGCAGGGTATCGGCGCGTGCGACTGCGCAGAACGCCATGCAGCAAACAATCAGCAGCAGGCGAAGGCGATTCATCGCCCAGGTGCCTTGGTGATTGGTCTGTTCATGCGACATTCCCTGTCTAATGCGCTATCTATCAGCAGCAGCGATCGCTGCTGCTGATTGCTATGGTGCCTCAGAAATTGAGCTCGGCACTAAGATAATAATGGCTGGGGCTATTGAACTGATTTTCCGGCCAGGTCAGGCCCTCGTCATCCAGGCGGTACTGCCAGGTCAATGCCAGGTTGAGATTGCTTGAGTTGCTTAAATCAAAGCGCTTGGCAATGCGACTGTCAAGCCGTTCGAAGCGACGCTCGTTGAGCATGTCGGCGCCATAGTAGATCAGGCTGCTTTCAATCTTGCCTGGCCACTGTCGCAACCAGGCCGCAGAACCGCTGTTACGGGCGGTCAGACGCTGGTCGAGCCTGCTGGTGGCAATAAAATCGACGTAGGCATAGGTTAGTCGCAGCCGGTCAGAACGGGTTATCGTCCAGTCGATCTGCGTTTCTGCCCCGGTAAAGCGGGAAAAGTTATCGTTGTTTGGCTCGAAGTTCCAAAGCTGCAAGGGCTGGCTGATCATGTCTTCGATCTCGTCATAAAAGCCTTTTATGTCGATCGACAGACCCAGGTTGTGAAAGTAGCCGTTGTAGCCAATCTCGTGTGAGCGCATGCGCTCCTGCTTTAAGTTACCCGGTGCCTGCGCCAGTGCGTAGTACTGATCGCTACCAGAAACGGGACCGCTGAGGTTATTGGCGGTGTAGGTCCAGTGAGCGTTGTTTTCATACATGTCGGGCGAGCGCACAGCTTCGGAGTAGACCGCGCGCAAGCTGTGAGTGGGATATATGAAGAAATGCGCTGCCACACGTGGCGAGACCGAAAAGCCGCTGAGTTTGTCGTCTTCTGCCATGGCGCCCGCGTGCAACAGCCAGCGGTGGTGCGGGCGGTACTCCAGGTTGCCGAACATCTGACCGATGTGGTTGTTCACGCGGCCGCCAAACAGCGTGTCAGATTGAGCTTCGTCATAGCGCAGGCTGCCGCCAAATACGGTACGCAGGTTGTCGGCGAGCTGCATGGTGTTCTGTACTTCCACCTCGTAGCGCGTTTCTCGCAGGTTCTCGTTAAGATCCCAGCAGGCAGGCTCGCCGTCACGCGCAGCGGCGTGTTCGGCGACAACGGCGTCAACCAGGGGCAAGTACTCTACTGGTAACGCATCCCCTCCAGGGGGGAGGTCATCGCCAATATAAGGATGGTCCTCTGGCCTTGTAAGGTATTCGTTACGTAGCTCACGGTCCCCCCAAAAGCC
Organism: Halopseudomonas laoshanensis; assembly: GCF_008365385.1. Lineage (GTDB taxonomy): Bacteria > Pseudomonadota > Gammaproteobacteria > Pseudomonadales > Pseudomonadaceae > Halopseudomonas > Halopseudomonas laoshanensis. The sequence goes on from NZ_QOVF01000001.1 coordinate 929,356, forward strand.
TCTGTTGCGCAGAATATAATTTATTCGCCGCGGGTATACCTCGCCGATATCCGCCAGCGCCCGCAACGCAGGGGAGAACACCACGGGTGAGTCACAGGCTCGCCACTGGCTGAGGCGCTCCATATGCTGGGCGTAGGTTTTTATTTCCAGGCGGTGCGTAGGCGAGAGGTCATTTTTCCAATGCAGCTGGGCGAAGTAGTCGCTGGACTCGATGTCAGAATTGGCTTGATGCTCGTTCATCATCCGATCATATGTAAAGCTATTGTCAGTTGGCTCTGCCAGCACGGTATAGTCGTTGGCGCGCTGATTGGTGCCTTCTTTGGCACCAAATTGCCAGCTCAACGTCTGGTTGGCGGATAACGTGGTGTCTCCCAACATGTTGAAGGCGTTCAGACGCCTGCCATCGCGAAAGTCGTTGCCATCTTCATCGATATCGAAGCCGGTATCTTCCTTACCAAATACGCTGAGCCGAGCCAGGCTGTTGCCAAACTCGAGGCCTTGGCTTGCATACAGGTCCTTGACGCCACGGTTACCTTGAGTGACCTTCAAGCGCGTGCCTTGAGCCAGTTCTGGCCGGGTGGAAATGATATTGATCACGCCCATCAAGGCATTGGCGCCATAGGTCGCGGTATTCGGGCCACGGAAAACTTCAATGCGCTCGATATCTTCAATCGCCAACGGAATGTCCGTCCAGTCAACGGTGGCTAGCCCGGGGCGATATACCGAGCGGCCATCGACCAGCACCTGCATGCGGCGCGCTTCAGTGGTGTTGGTGCCGTGGTAGTTGACGTTGCCGCGATGACCGTACAGATAGCCGACCATCATGCCGGGCACGAGACGGAGTATCTCCGGGATATCCCGGGCCCCTGTGGCGCGAATCAAATCACGATCAAGAACTGTCATGCTGCCGGGCACCTCAGCCGGCGATTGCTTCAGTCGCGTAGCGCTGAGTACCGAGGGCAGTTCGGAGTCGCCTGAACTCAGGCCGTCCACGGCAAAGGCAGGCATGCTGGCAACCAGGCACAGCAGTGGAAAAAAGGGATATCTCAACGGTGATGCCATCATTTTGCAACCATGCAGGTTTTTGTCAGCCCATCTTACCCAGAGGCGGCTTTTTTACCACCTTTGACGAACTGATTTATCGGCAGCGCCCCATTTAGCCTTAGCACGATTTATACTGCGCCCATCAATCACTGTTCCAAGGATCTCAGATGACCGATCACAAGACGCCTGTCTGCATACTGGGTGGCGGTAGTTTCGGCACGACACTGGCAGGACTGATGGCCGCAGAAGGTGTACCTGTCACCTTGTGGCTGCGGGATGAAAAGGTAGCCGAGGAAATCAACCGGCTGCACGAGAATCGTCGCTACATGCCGGGTTTCAAGCTTGATCCGCGGCTGACGGTGAGCACTGATATGCAAACGGCAGTGGCTAATGCCGAGCTGGTGTTTCTAGCCATCCCCAGCAGCGCTTTTCGCTCGGTGCTCAAGGACATCGGACCGGCTCTGGCCGGCAAGGGCGTGATCAGTACCACCAAGGGTATCGAGCAGCCGGGCTTCCTGATGATGAGCGACATCGCCGCTGAGGAAGCGCCAGAGGCCCGCGTTGCGGTGCTCTCCGGCCCCAATCTGGCCAAGGAGATGGCTGCCGGTGAATTGACCGCCACTGTGGTAGCGAGCGATGACCAGGCGCTCTGTTCCGAGGTGCAGGGCGTGCTGGGCAGCAAGCGCTTGCGCGTGTATGCCAGTCAGGATCGATACGGCGTAGAACTGGGCGGTGCATTGAAAAACGTCTATGCGATCATTTCCGGCATGGCAGCCGCGATGGGTATGGGCGAGAACACCCGGAGCATGTTGATTACCCGTTCGTTGGCGGAAATGAGTCGCTTCGCCGTGCATATGGGTGCCAATCCGCTGACCTTCCTGGGCTTGGCTGGAGTAGGCGATCTGATTGTGACCTGCATGTCACCGCTGTCGCGCAATTACCAGGTGGGATTCGCGCTGGGGCAGGGTAAAACGCTGGAGGAGGCGGTTGCCCAGTTGGGGCAAGTGGCCGAAGGCGTTAATACGTTGCGGGTATTGCGGCAGAAGTCTGAGGAAGAGGGCGTTTACATGCCGCTGGTAGCGGGCTTGCATGCAATCCTGTTCGAACAGCAGCCGCTGGCAGCGGTTATCAGTCGCCTGATGAGCGCTGAACAGAAGCACGATGTGGAGTTTGCCGCGTTCATGTCCACTACAGCGGTGCAGGAGAAACCTTGATGAGTAAACTGAATCAATCCGTCGGCTCGGCCGATTTCTGGCTGCGCCTGCTCTATACCTTGCTCTTGGCGCTCGCCTGGCAGGTTACGGAGTTGCTGTTGATAGCGGTGGTGATACTCCAGATCGGCTATCGAGTGTTCACTGCGAAGGCTGACCCCAGGCTGGCTGAGTTCGGCAGTAGCCTGTCGGCTTACGCCGCACAGATCGGACGCTACGTTACCGGCGCGTCGGAGCAGAAACCCTGGCCGTTCATGGAATGGCCAACGGACAATGCCGCGGCACCTGTCTCCGAAGCGCCCGCCGAGAAAATATGAAGATCTGGATTCTGCGTCATGGTCAGGCGCAAGGGTTGGCGCCCAGCGATGAGTTGCGAGCATTGACCGACGAAGGTCGTGAAGAGGTGCAGGTGATGGCGGCGCAATTAGCTGGCCAGTCCCTGGATGCCGTTCTGGCCAGCCCTTACCTGCGCGCCCAGCAAACAGCTCAGATTGTCCAGCAGCAGATACAACTACGCCGTGGCGTGGCTACCGTGGCCTGGCTGACCCCGGACGATGACCCGCGTCGGGTGCTGGATTTCCTTGCTGAGCGCGCTGAACAGAACTTGTTGCTGGTCAGCCACCAACCCTTGGTCAGTCAGTTGATCAGCCTGCTGGTCGAGGGCCATCGGGCCGGGCACTACCCGATGCCAACAGCCGGACTGGCGTGCATCGAACTGGACTTCCCCGCTGCCGGTCTGGGTCAACTGCGGCTCCTGAGCAGTCCGGCCGATCTGCTTAACTGATCACGCAACCAGTACACGGGGCGGCCGATATGCCCTTTATTACGTGCTTCTTCTATCTTGTCGAGGGTGTAGCTAGATGGGATAGTGTTCATTCATACGGGTGAGCAACTTTACCAGTAGGTATTGCAGTGCAGCTTATCTCATAAAAAAACAATCAGAACCGAGGTGCCGTCATGGGAGATCAGGTCAGGCTGACCGTGTCATCTGCGCTGGAAGCCTTCTACCAGCGAGAGGCAAAGCATCCGGAGAAAATCTATCTGGTCCAGCCTTTGCCCGACGGGCAGGTCGAAGAGATCAGTTGGGGGCAGGCTGGTGATCAGGCTCGACGGGTGGCGGCTTACTTGCGCAGCCTGGATTTTCCCGAGCACAGTCATATTGCCTTGGTCTCGAAGAACTGCGCGCACTGGATAATCGCAGACCTGGCGATCTGGATGGCAGGGCATGTCTCCGTTCCGCTGTACCCGAACCTGACCGCCGATTCGGCGCGCCAGATTCTTGAACACTCAGAAGCGCGAGCGGTGTTTATCGGTAAGCTTGATGATTGGCAAAGCATGCGTCCTGGTATGCCGCCAAACCTGCCCATGCTCGGGTTGCCGCTGGCGCCGGAGGACCCACAATTGCTCAGTTGGCAGTCGTTGCTGCAAGCCAATGACCCCATGCAAGGTGAGCCATTACCTGATCCAGAGCAACTGGCAACAATCATCTATACCTCCGGCACTACCGGGATGCCCAAAGGCGTCATGCTCAGTTTTGCCAGCATGTATTTTTCTGCCAACAATTGCCTGCGTTTGTTCAATATCAGCGACGCCGACCGGTTGATGTCCTATCTCCCGCTATGTCACGTTGCCGAACGCCAGTTTGTCGAGGTGGCTTCGCTGTTGGCGGGGGAGACCGTATTTTTCGCCGATACCCTGGATAGCTTCCAGCGCGATATGCAGCGCGCTCGACCCACCGTGTTCTTTGGCGTGCCGCGTATCTGGGTCAAATTCCATATGGGGGTTATCAGTAAAATTCCCGCAGCTTTGTTGGATAAGCTGTTGAAAATACCGGTAATTGGGCGGCTAATGGCGCGTAAGGTGCTCACCGGCCTGGGGCTTGATCAGATTCGTTATGCTGTGTGCGGTGCCGCGCCAGTCGCCGACACCACGCTGGCGTGGTACCGGCGTCTTGGCTTGAGCATTGCCGAGGTATACGGCATGACCGAAAACTGCGGTTATTCGCATCTGGGGCGGCCCAGCCGGGTCAAGCCAGGTTGGATCGGGTTGCCCAATCCTGGCGTGGAAAGTCGTCTTTCGGCAGAAGGCGAGCTGCAGGTACGTAGCAATGCGACCATGCTGGGCTATTTTAAAGAGCCCGAGAAAACCGCAGAAACCCTTACCGAAGACGGATTCCTGCGCACCGGTGACGTAGGCGAGATCGATAACGAAGGCTTTCTGCGCCTGACCGGGCGCATCAAGGACATTTTCAAGACCTCCAAAGGCAAGTACGTGGCACCGGCGCCGATCGAAAATCTGCTCGCTGCGCACAGCCGCGTTGAGCAGGTCTGTGTGGTCGGGAATAACCTCGGACAACCCTTGGCGTTGGTGCAATTGTCCGAGGCTGGTCAGCAGGAAGCGCAAAGCAATCGTGAGCAGTTGTCCAAGGATTTCAGCGTGTTGCTGGACGATGTTAATGCAAAAGTTGAACGTCATGAACAGCTCAGTTGCCTGGTGATCGTGGAGGATAACTGGACAATAGAGAATGGCTTTATGACGCCGACCTTGAAGATCAAGCGCAATGTGGTGGAGGCGACCTACCAGGACCAGTTCGAATTATGGTCGGTGAGTGGGCACCGGGTGCTCTGGCAAGGCCAGTAAGCTAACGCATCAGTATCTAGGAGGAAGAATGGCCGCAATCTGGCACCAGAAAGTCGATCTTGAAGAGCTCAACAAACCCGGCGAGCATATCAACTCGTTGCTCGATATCCGCTTTGAGGACGTGGGTGATGATTGGATCAGCGCCAGTATGCCAGTGGATGCGCGCACCCATCAGCCCTACGGCATATTGCATGGAGGGGCGTCGGTGGTGCTGGCAGAGTCGCTGGGCAGTACCGCATCCTATCTCTGCATCGACAACAGCACATCGTATTGCGTGGGCCTGGAAGTCAATGCCAATCACCTCAAGGCGGTACGCAGTGGCCGCGTGACAGCCCTAGCCAAGCCGATCCATCTGGGGCGTACCACTCACGTATGGGATATTCGGCTGCACAATGCCGCGGACCAACTGACCTGTATTGCTCGGTTGACGATGGCTGTGGTGCCGGTCAGATAAGGCCTTATGCCGGGTCATTCATGGGCTCTGCATTACTTGTCTCGCATCCAGTGGTGGCATAGATTGCCCGCCGGTACTGCGGTCCAGGCTGCGATTTTCTGTATCCCACCCATAGGATTCTGTCATGAGCGTGAGTAGTCACGAAGTTCGATTTTCACTGCCGTCGCTAGAGGTTGCTGCCAAGGTATGGGGCAACCCAGACGGCTTGCCGGTGATCGGTTTGCATGGATGGCTGGATAATGCTGCCACCTTTGACCGTATCGCGCCGTTGCTGAATGATGTGCACCTGGTAGCGCTCGACCTACCGGGTCACGGGTTGTCCGGGCATATGCCAGCGGCTGGCTACAGCCTGTGGCAACAAGCCGCGACCGTACTGCAGGTAGCCGAGAATCTGGGTTGGAAACGCTTTGCGTTGCTTGGCCATTCCATGGGCGCGATTATCAGTGGGGTGCTGGCCGGCAGCCTGCCTGAGCGGATCATGGGTGCCTGCCTGATCGATGGCCTGCTGCCATTTACCTCCGAAGCCGAAGATGCACCCAAACAGATGGCGCGTTTCTTCGCTGCCAGCCTGGCACTGGAGAGCAAGCGCAAACCGGTTTACGACAGTGTCGACAAAGCCATTCAAGCGCGGGCCAAGGGCAGCAATACGGATATCAGCAATGAGGCGGTGAAGATACTCGTGGAGCGCGGGTTGATGCCGGACAACGGCGGCTGGACCTGGCGCACCGATCCGCAACTCATGCTGCCTTCACCCATGCGCTTCACCAGCAACCATGCTGTGGCGTTTATCGAGGCCATCACTTCGCCGACCTGCCTGGTACTGGCCAACCAGGGCGTAATGCATAAACACCCTCAAGTGCTGGACCGTATCGAACGCTTTCAGAATATCGAGTTGCATCAATTGGACGGGGGGCATCACCTGCATCTTGAGGAACCAGCTTCGGAAGTCGCAACGATATTTGACAGTTTTTTCAGAAAGCTGACTTGACCCTGAACCGTCAGACGCAAATGATCAGTACCAGCAGCGGCTTGGACTACAGCATCCATCAGAGGTCAGGGGAGAGCACCTTACCAATATAATGCTGCTGAGTAGTGTATGGTCCCATGTGCCCCGTTCTGAGGGTGCCAACAGGAGATTGAATGCCCTTTTTTCTACCCACCCTGGGTTTTGCTGGCCTCTTGCTTTGTGTGCTGGCCCGGCCTGCGGCCGCAGATGATCTGTCAGAGCGCCTTCTACTGAGCGCCTTTCCTGGTGCAACGCTGGTGGATTCTTCCAGCGAAGCGGCTGTCGATCATGCGGTGGTGATGGGCAGTATTCGGCGCATCAACAATCAGCTACGTGCGGAGCGTGAAGTACGCACCATGGGCGAGCTCATCCGTGCCACCTATCGGATACCCGACCCACATGATCGCCATGAAGCATTTGAACATGCCAAGGAGCAATTGTTGGCTCAGCCAGGCAGCATGCTGTTTTTCTGCCAGGGCCGGGAGTGTGGCAGTAGCAGCTTGTGGGCGAATCAGGTGTTGAACAACTCGACGTTGTATGGCCCGGAAGATAATCAGGCCTATCTGGTCATGCAGTTGGATAGCGAACCACAACGATTTGTCAGCTTGTATGCGATTACCCGCGGCAACCGGCGGGTGTACCTGCATGTTGAACAGTTCACTCCCGAACAGCCGGTGGCTGAAACGCTCTACCCCACGCCCGCTACTATGCTCAAATTGTTGCATGCGGAGGGCCAACTGGTGATTCCGGCAAACCATGCCGCGGATCCAGAAACAGCGCAGGCCTGGGTCAATTTGATCAATCGCATGCTGCGTTCCGATACCCGTCTGCGGATATCGGTCAACGGTGATCAGGCGCCTGCGGTAACCCGGCAACTGGTGGAACTGGGAATACGTAGCCAGCGCCTGGAAGTGGGCGAAGCACTTCCCCAAGACGCCATTTTGATCATCAAGCTCTGACCCATAAACGCCGACTCATCGCGGCCGTAAGGTGACCTGATCCGGCAGAGCCTGAATCGCCTGCCAGTCGAACAGCTGGCTGCGATACCGCCCCTGATTGAATAGCTCGTTCTGGTCACGATAATGCGGGTCTAACGGATTGCCAGATTGCCCCATCGGATTGATGCCCAAACTGCGATCCAGGTCCGCCAGATCAATCAGGCGGCGGGTCGAAGGCCCCGCTTTGATCTGGTAGATCCCCACACCTGTATCGAAGGTCATGCTGTTAAGGCTTTCTGGTCCGCCGTCAACGGCGGCAACCCGGCTGTCGAAAAACCGCCCCACCGGTAGGCGCTCGCTTAACGCATGTTCATGCTGCAGGCGGGTAACTCGGCTCCAGCTCCAGCTGTCTGGCTCGATGCCCAGCTCGTCTGTCAGCGACTCGATCGTCTTTACCCAGGCTTGTTCAATGGCCGCCTGGCGACCGTCCATGATCGGTTGGAGTCGGTTATCCCACCAGGGGGAGGATGGCTTCCAGTACAGGCTGTACAGGCTTTTTTCGGCCAGATCAGTATTGCGGAAAACGTCAAACTGCTCGCCCAGTTCATCGGCAAACAGCGCCTGCATTAGATGGTCCTGCCAGCGCTGAAACAGCGTTGCGCCAACCTGCTCACGGGTGAAGGTGCCATTCCATTCGCTGAGTATCTCAGCCGCTCGGGCCGCCGGTGCACGCAGGTCCTTGCTTAACAACTGATGGTCCAGCAAGGGCAGCGCATCATCCAGCATCGCCAATGCCTGCGGCTTGCGCGTATCCAGTTGCATGTCCTTGAACTGCGACAGGTCGAACTGCTCTTCGTTGTTCAGCAACTCTGCCAGACGTTCGGCGCGCTCGCTGGGGGCGTAATAGCCAGGCATGATGCGTCGTCGGCCGGCTTCGGTATAAGGATTATTGGCACTGAAAATATGCCCTGAAGAAGGGTTGATAATGCGCGGATTGGCGCTGAACGGCTGATAGCCGAGAAAATCGTCCCGGCCACTGGAGCCGCTGAGCAGCGAGTAGCTGTTGTTGCTGTTTGGCCAGCGCTTGAGCCGGCCGATCGCCCACATGGCGATGTTATCTTCGACGTCGGCATAAATCAGGTTGAGCCCGGGAGAACTGTGGAGCGCTGCAGCCTGTTCAAACTCATCCATGCTCTTGGCGCGGGCCAGTCCATAAAACGCCTGCGCGGCGTCATTGTCGATGTTGAGGAAACTCCAGAACAGGCTGACTGGCGGCCGCGCCGCGGTTTCAGCGTCCAATGCGACCCCCGGTGCTGGATCATTGATGATCGGCCCATGTCGCGAACTGCGCATGCGCAGCAGGCGATCTTCTTGTCCGCGAACCTTGATAACTTCTTCATGTATGGTCAGGTCCTGCCAGCCGCTGTCGCCCGCGCGTACTTGATCGGGGTTATCGGGGTTGACCCGCTCGCGGTAGAAATCCACTTCGTCATTCATCAGCATCGTCAGCCCCCAGGCGTGCCGACGCGTCTGGCCCAGCAAAGGGAAGGGGATGCCGGCAAGAAAGTGGCCGTAGACTTCGTGCTCAGGGGTACGCAGGTGCGCTTCAAACCACACCGCAGGCGCTGAGTAACCGATATGCGGATCGTTGGCCAGTAGCGGCGAACCGCTCAGGCTACGCTTGCCATTGACCGTCCAGGCGTTGCTGCCGAGAAACTGTCCTGCGGGCACTTGCTGCTCGGCTTTGACGATCTGCTTCAGCAGCGGGTCGAGCAGGCCGGTTACCTCGCTGTCCACGGCCCTGCGCGGCGGCATGCTATCCGGCCAGCTGGGGACCAGATCACGGGCGTGGCGCTCGCCGAGATTGCCCCTGATGTTATCCATCAACGCATCGGTCTTGAACGCCTCGGCAAAGGAATAGGCCATATAGCCCATGACATGCGCGATGTCGGCGGCATCAAAATAGTCTGGTCGAGCCAGCAGCAAGCGGTATTCCAGAGGTGTTTTGCCGCTCTCTATGTAGGAGTTGATGCCGGCTTGGTAAGCGTGGATCAGTTTGACGTGCGGCTCTTCGGACTGCTGTTCCAGCCGTTCGGCATATTGCCGAGCAAAGCGGCTTATGCCCAGAGAGCGAAAAAACCGGTCGGTTTCAAAGGTTTCCTGGCCATAGAGTTCGGACAGGCGTCCCGCGCCTATGCGCCGCAGCATGTCCATCTGGAACAGCCGGTCCTGGGCATGCAAATAACCCAGCGCAAGGTAGGCGTCGTGATCATTGCGCGCATCGATATGCGGTACGCCCCAGGCGTCGTAGAAGACTGAAACGGGCTTTTGCAGCCCTGGCAGATCGAGCTGCCCATCGCGCTGTGGTTCTGCATTATAGAGGGCCCAGGCTCCCAATGTACCCAGCACAGCCACCAGCAGCAGCACAGCAAAAGCCCACTTCAAAGAAATCAGCACACGGGTATTGATCACGGGTAACCTTAACGCTATTGGAAGATGTCCGCGCATGATGCTCAGACAGTCATCCGCCGTCAATCGAGATTATTTTGCAGGGGGAAGCATGTCCCAACGGGTTGCATTGGTATTGGGAAGTGGTGGCGCCAGAGGTTATGCGCATATTGGCGTAATCGAAGAAATCGAACGTCGGGGTTACAAGATTGACTGCATCGCCGGTTGCTCTATGGGCGCCGTGGTCGGGGGTATTTATGCTGCTGGAGGACTGGAGGCCTACCGCGAATGGGTATCGGGATTGGCCTATCTGGATGTATTGCGTTTGTTGGATGTGGGCTTCGGCAATCTGGGTGCGATTCGCGGGGAGCGGGTATTCGGGCGTATTCGCGAGATCATCGGCGAGGTGAATATCGAGGACCTGCCGATTCCCTTTACTGCAGTGGCTACCGATCTGACCAATCAACAGGAAGTCTGGTTTCAGCAGGGTTGCCTGCATCAAGCCATGCGCGCCTCGGCCGCGATACCCAGCCTGTTTTCGCCGGTACGCCAGGGCGGCCGGGTGCTGGTCGACGGTGGTTTGCTGAATCCCTTGCCGATTGTGCCGGTGGTCTCGGCCCATTGTGATCTGATCATGGCAGTCAACCTGAACGCCACCCACTGTGCCGGCTACACCCTGCCGGTGGTGGAGCGCCCGGCACCCATCCGCCGTCAATGGGATCAATGGACCGGTACCTTGAATGTACGCAATTGGTTGGCTCGTCGGGAAATAGACGAGCAGGGCGCTTTGTCCGATCAAATGGCCTTTTTGCCGGAGGACGAATCACCGGAAGAACCGTCACCGGCATCCGATAAATTACCGCAGATTGACCGCAATGAACCAGAGCCCCCAGCCAAGGTGGCGGAAGTCCCGGTCGGGCCTGCAAGTTTGCTGGAGCTGGTGAACCTGTCATTTGAAGCTATGCAGGCCTCGTTGACCCAATACAAGATCGCCGGCTACCCGCCTGACGTGTTGATAGAAGTACCCAAGCGTCTTTGCCGCTTCTTCGAGTTTCACAAGGCCCCTGAACTGATCGAGTTGGGTCGTATGGTTGCCAGCGACACCCTTGATCGCCACGAGGGGCTCAAGCGCTGAAGGCAGACAGCATGCTAAAATCTCCGGCTTATGTCATAGCGGGAGAGCGGGATGAGTGAAAATATACGTCTGACCGAGTTCAGCCATGGTGCCGGTTGTGGCTGCAAGATTTCGCCAAAGGTGCTGGATGAGATTCTTGCTGTGGGTCAGCCAGGTCCCGATTTTCCACAGTTGTGGGTAGGCAACGCGAGTCGTGACGATGCGGCGGTATTTGGTCTGGATGCCGAACAGGGCATTGTCAGCACCACCGATTTCTTTATGCCGATTGTTGACGACGCCTTCGATTTCGGCAGAATCGCCGCGACCAATGCGATCAGCGATATCTACGCCATGGGTGGCAGCCCGATGATGGCTATCGCGATTCTCGGCTGGCCAATCAATCTGCTGCCGGCCGAACTGGCCGGTCAGGTGATCGCCGGAGCGCGCTCGGTCTGTACTGCCGCGGGCATGCCGTTGGCCGGTGGGCACTCGATTGACGCCCCCGAGCCGATATTCGGTCTGGCCGTGACCGGCCAGCTGAAACGCAGCCAGCTCAAGCGCAATGATAGCGCACGGCCTGGTGCGCGCCTGTTCCTGACCAAACCCTTGGGTATTGGCATTCTGACTACCGCAGAAAAACAGAAAAAATTGCGCCCGGAAGATGCCGGTGTGGCGCGCGACCTGATGTGCCAGTTGAACAGCGTCGGTGCGCGCTTTGCGACCCTGGAAGGCGTGCAGGCGATGACCGACGTCACCGGTTTTGGTCTGCTCGGGCATCTGGTGGAGATGGCTGAGGGCTCCGGGGTCAAGGCGCGCATAGAGGAAAGGCTGGTGCCGCGGTTGGCCAGTGTCGAGTATTACCTCGGTCAGGGTTGTGTGCCGGGCGGCTCGGGGCGCAACTTCGACAGCTACGGCGCGAAGGTCGCCGAGATGCCACAGGCTTGGCGTAACTTGCTTTGTGACCCGCAAACCAGTGGCGGGCTCCTGGTGGCGGTAGATCCTCAGGCGGAAGCCGAGTTTCTGGCCATGGCCGCCGCAGAGGGCTATCAGCTGCAGGCGATTGGCGAATGTCTGGCGGCGGACGCGGGTCCCTGCGTCGAGGTCGTTTGATGCGCGAAAATAGTCAGGACTATCGGCAGCTGTTTCTCAACGCGGTGCCGTTGATGGATGTCCGCGCGCCGGTGGAGTTCAACAAGGGTGCCTTTCCTGCAGCGATTAACCGCCCGTTGATGAACGATGATGAACGTCGACAGGTGGGTACTTGCTACAAGCATTCCGGCCAGCAGGCGGCGATCGACCTGGGTAACCGCCTGGTCTGTGGCGATATCAAGGAGCAGCGTATCGCCCAATGGGCAGATTTCGCGCGCAAGCACCCCGAAGGATACCTTTATTGCTTTCGCGGCGGGCTGCGTTCACAGATAGTCCAGCAGTGGTTGGCCGAGGCGGGGATTGACTATCCGCGGGTAGTCGGCGGTTACAAGGCCATGCGGCGCTACTTGATTGATAGTATGGAATCGACCATACAGAGTTGCCCCATGCATATTGTCGCGGGCCTGACCGGTACTGGCAAAACTGAAGTGATCCATGCGCTGGGCAATAGTCTGGATCTGGAAGGGCATGCCCATCATCGTGGTTCGAGTTTCGGCCGCCATGCCACCGCGCAGCCGGTGCAGATCGATTTCGAGAACGCCTTGGCCATCGAAGCGTTACGCGTGAGAGAAGCTGGGCATGGGCAGCTGGTGCTTGAGGACGAAGGGCGGATGGTCGGAAGCTGCACAGTGCCGCTGGAGCTGTACCAGACCATGCAAACCGCGCCACTGATCTGGCTGGAGGACAGCTTCGACAATCGCGTCGGGCGGATTCTCGGCGACTATGTGATCGATATGCATGCCGAATTTGCCCTGCTGCATCCAGATCAGCCCGAAATCGCGTTCAATGCCTTCTCAGAACACCTCACCGGCGGGCTATTACGCATCCGCAAGCGACTTGGCGGTGAGCGTTACCAGAGTCTGCAGGCTATCATGCAGGACGCGCTCGAGGTTCAGCGTTCAACTGGAGAGGTGCATGATCACCGGGCATGGATCGAGGGCTTGCTGACGCATTACTACGATCCGATGTATGCCTATCAACGCTCAGGCAAGGACGAACGGGTGGTGTTCAGCGGTGATCAGCAGGCAGTGGTCGAATTTCTGCAGCAACAAGCCATAGATAATCAGTATAAAGCGTGAACAACATAGCTGATTCAGTCGGATTGTGACGTTTGCTGCTGGTACTATCCTGCCAGTTCAACCAATTCTGTCAGGAGTCGAGACACTATGAGCACTACATTTGCCGGTAAAGTTGCATTGGTCACCGGGGGCGCGGCAGGTATTGGCCAAGCCACAGCGGAGGCTTTTGCTGCTCAGGGAGCCAAGGTGGTGGTGTCCGACATCAGCGAAGCCGCCGGTCAGGCGGTCGTTGAAGGAATCAAGGCCAAGGGTGGTGATGCGGTGTTTGTTGCTTGCAACGTGGCCAAGGCTGATGAGGTCAAGGCGTTGATGGATGCGGTGATCGCCCACTACGGCCGATTGGATTGCGCGTTCAACAACGCGGGTATCGAGATCGAGCAGGACAAGCTGGCGGACGGCAATGAAGATGTGTTCGATGCCATCATGGACGTTAACGTCAAGGGCGTGTGGCAGTGCATGCGTTTCCAGATACCCTTGATGCTCAAGCAAGGCGGCGGCGCGATCGTCAATACCGCTTCCGTGGCAGCGCTGGGCGCTGCACCTAAAATGAGTATCTACGCCGCTAGCAAGCACGCGGTGCTGGGTTTGACTCGTTCGGCCGCAGTGGAGTACGCGAAGAAATCGATTCGCATCAATGCGGTATGCCCGGCCGTGATCGATACCGAAATGTTCCGTCGCGCCGCAGCCATTGACCCGCGTAAAGCCGAGTTCGCTGCCGCAATGCACCCGGTTGGGCGCATTGGCAAAGCCGAGGAAATTGCTGCTGCGGTGCTCTATCTGTGCTCCGAAGGCGCAGGTTTCACCACCGGTATCGCCTTGCCAGTAGACGGCGGCGCCACCTGCATCTAGACCCTTAGTCGTCCCGCCCCTCCATCATTACCCGTTTGAGCAGAATATAAACGGAGCCGGTGCCGCCGTGGCGGGGCAGGCAAGAGGTAAAGCCCAGCACCTGGCTGTGTTGACGCAACCAGGTGTTCACGTGGCTTTTGATGATCGGGCTGCGACCGTCTTTACGCTGGGCCTTGCCATGTGTGACCCGTACGCAGCGCACCTCCATTTTGTTCGCTTCCGCGAGAAAGGCCCAAAGCAGTTCCCGGGCCTTTTCCACCGTCAGGCCATGCAGGTCAATCGAACCTTCAAAGGGGATCTGGCCGCTTTTCAATTTGCGTAGCTGGCTTTCCTGAACGCCGTTTGCTGCCCAGATGAGCTCTTCCTCGGGCAGCACATCAATCACGAACTGATCCGACATGCCGTCCACGCGAACGCGATTGGTCGGCTGCACGGCGCCCTGGCGCAGGGTCTTGATTCGCGTGCGGTCGGTGCGGGCTTTGCCGGTGTCGGCCTGGTCTACCTTGATGCGCCTGGCCCCTTGGGTAGCCTGGCGGAAAAGTTCCAGATCGTCCGGTTCGCTCGGGTCGTGGCTCATGGTAGTCATTCTGCGTGATAAAAAGGCAAGTGTATCAGTAGTTTCCAAGCCCATGCAGGTTAGAATGAGCGCTTGTCAGCAACCCGCGATCGAGCTGTTTAAGCCCTCTGGAGGCATCGTCATGACCGAGCACACCGCCCTCACCACTATCCGCGACCTGGTGCGCTGGGGTGTCAGCCGCTTTCATGAAGACGGGGTGTTTTTTGGCCACGGCTCGGATAACGCCTGGGACGAAGCCCGGCTGCTGGTATTGCATGCGCTGTATCTGCCATGGGAAACGCCCGAAGAGTATATGGCGTGCCAAGTAACCGAAAGCGAGCGCCAGTTGACCCTGGCGCTGCTGCAACGGCGGATAGAACAGCGCATTCCAGCGGCATACCTGACCGGGCAGGCCAGGTTTGCCGGTTTGGACTTTATCGTCGATGAGCGAGTATTGGTGCCGCGTTCGCCGATAGCCGAGCTGATCGCCCAACGCTTCCAACCCTGGCTTGAGGCGGAGCCGACACGGATCCTCGATCTGTGCACGGGCAGTGGCTGCATTGGTATCGCCTGCGCTTATGCCTTCCCCGAAGCTGAAGTGCTGCTGGCCGATCTGTCCGCCGATGCGCTGGCGGTCGCCGAGCTGAATATCGATGCCCATCAATTACAGGGCCGCGTAGAAGCACGCTGGTCGGATGGTTTTGAAGGCATGCCTGGCGAGCGATTTGACCTGATCGTCAGTAACCCGCCCTATGTCGATGCCGAGGATATGGCCGAGTTACCTGACGAGTACATGCACGAGCCGGAAATGGGCCTGGCGGCCGGTCTGGATGGCCTGGATCTGGTACGCAGGATGCTCGCGCAGGCTGCAGATCATTTGACCGAGCAGGGCTTACTGGTGATAGAGGTCGGCAATAGCATGGTGCATGTGATGGCGGAGTGGCCTGAAGTGGATTTCGAATGGGTGACATTCAGCCAGGGCGGGCATGGCGTGTTTGTACTCAGCGCCAGGCAATGCCGGGAGTATCAGGGCCTGTTTGCCTCCCACCTGAGCTGAAGCGCGGAGCTGAGATGAGCTGAAAAAAATTCAGCTCATCTCAGCTCATGACCACCCAAAGCAGCATCAGCGCTTGAAATATCGCGAACACGATCAGACAGCCGATGGCGAAGCGCTGATTCATTTCATTGTTCTTGAAGTTGTCTATCACCCGCTGGAACTGTGAAAGCTGCGCCTGTTGCTTGCGGTTCAACTGTTCCTGCTCGCGCAACTGGTTGAGAATATCGCTGATTTGGATCGCGGCGACTTTTTCAGTATTCCAGCTACTGATCAAGCTACTGACCCGGTTGGCCTGGGCGCGCCCTGCAGTGCGCTCCTCGTTCGAATAGCTCAGATCAAATCCGGCACGCAGCAACAACTTTTCCCGAATCAGCCGGCTTTCTTCGCTGCTGACTTCCTCCGCGTGCAATATGATCGGTGTGATCGAGTAGTCGCCGCAACTGCGCTGGCACCACTCGATAAGCTGGGCCAGTAAGTAGCCGCCCAGGCCGCGTTGAGCAGGTTGCATGCGTACCTGCTCAAGTGGGCCAAAGCGCACGCGGCGGTTCTTGTGGTCAACCAGCACTTCCAGCAGGTTGGTATCATCGGTTTTGTTTTCGCCATCGGTATTGACCCTGAGGCGGAATAACTCCAGATGAGCCGCACGTTCCTGGATAAGCGTGACCCGGGCCAAGCGTTCGGCATGGGCGATCTGCCGGCCTTTATAGATGGGTTTGAGCTGTATCCAGTAAACGTCGGTAGGCCGGGCGCGGGCGAAAGGGTCGCGCGGCGCAGTAACGATTTTCTGCTCGTTGTTGTCCTGCTCTGAAGAGGTGACTTGATTCATCGGCATTCCGAACAACAGTGGGCAATGGGTTATGAGGGTATTTATCGGCCGTTAATCGGGATTCTGCAATGAAAATCTGCCTTGGTCACCACCAGCTACTGGCTGCTTGCCAGATCAGGCGCAGGGCCAATAGCGTCAATAGCAGGTTGAAGATGAGGCCGAAGCGCTGGTCACTGATGCGCTTGAGCAGGTGCAAACCCGCCCAGGTACCCAAGGCGCCTGCTGCGATCATCAACAGTATCAGCCCCAGCCATTCGCCGAACACGAAACCGGCCGCGCCGTAGACGATTGCCTTGGGCGCATGTTGCAGGCTCATCGCCGCGGCAAAGGTAGCGACGGTAGACAGCCTTTCACCTTCCTGTTGCTGCTTGATGAAGGCGGCGACCAGTGGCCCGGTCGCACCCACAAACAGGCT
This sequence comes from Halopseudomonas laoshanensis, assembly GCF_008365385.1. GTDB lineage: Bacteria > Pseudomonadota > Gammaproteobacteria > Pseudomonadales > Pseudomonadaceae > Halopseudomonas > Halopseudomonas laoshanensis. The sequence goes on from NZ_QOVF01000001.1 coordinate 946,142, forward strand.
TACGAAGGTGGTGAAGGTCGCGGCAATCATGGTGCCGGCCCGCCCGGTAGCCACCTTCGGAATCGCCGGCCCCCAGCACAGCAACAGGATAAAGCCAGCGATCCATAGCTGCACCAGGGGCAGCGGCAGGTCGACCAGAAACAGACTCGCCAGCCATGCGCCGATAATCACGCCGGGCAAGAACCAGAGAATGACACGCCAATTGATATGTCGGATGGTCATTAGCGCGCGGTTGGCGTTGGAGCCGAATTGCACCATACCGTGAACGGGAATAATGGCTGCCGGGGGCATGACCAACGCCATGATCGCCAGCAGCAACACGCCGCCACCGATACCCATGGAGGCAGTGAGCGCCGAGGTCAATATCGAGGAAATGATCAACAGTACGATCACCAGGCCGGGGACACCGGTGGGCAACACAAGCTCCAGTACTGCCTGCATGAATGCGTCCGTCAGGAGAAAACGCATAGCCTAGCGGCCTGCTGCCAGGCTGTCACCTGTCGAGAGGGAACGGTATACTTGTCAGCTTCGCTCACAAGACATCAGGTTGCGCGCATGTCCGGAAATACCCTAGGCACTCTTTTTACCGTGACCACTGCTGGTGAAAGCCATGGCCCGGCGCTGGTGGCTATTGTCGATGGGTGCCCGCCGGGGTTGGCGCTGGACGCCAGCGATCTGCAGCGCGACCTGGATCGGCGCAAGCCCGGCACCAGCCGGCACACCACTCAGCGTCAGGAGCCGGACGAGGTGGAAATTCTCACCGGTGTGTTCGAGGGTAAAACCACCGGCTGCCCGATTGGTCTGCTGATTCGCAATACCGATCAGAAATCCAAGGATTACTCGGCGATCAAGGATACCTTCCGCCCAGCGCATGCCGATTACACCTATCACCACAAATACGGTGTGCGCGACTACCGTGGCGGTGGCCGCTCCTCCGCCCGGGAAACAGCCATGCGCGTAGCGGCAGGTGCGATCGCGCGCAAGTATCTGGAAGGGCAGGGCATTGTCATTCGCGGCTACATGAGCCAGCTGGGGCCGATCGAGATCCCATTTAAAAGCTGGGATGCGGTAGCAAACAACGCGTTTTTCAGCGCTGATCCTGACAAGGTGCCGGAGCTTGAAGCCTATATGGATCAACTGCGCCGCGACCAGAACTCGGTCGGGGCGAAGATTACCGTGGTCGCAGAAGGGGTGCCGCCAGGTCTGGGTGAGCCGGTATTTGATCGTCTGGATGCCGAATTGGCTTACGCGCTGATGAGCATCAATGCAGTCAAGGGCGTCGAGATTGGTGCCGGTTTTGCGTCGGTGGCGCATTTGGGCACGGAGCACCGTGATGAGCTGACTCCAGAAGGTTTCACCAGTAATAATGCCGGCGGTGTACTCGGGGGTATTTCCTCGGGTCAGCCTATTGTTGCGCATCTTGCGCTCAAACCCACCTCCAGTATCACCACGCCTGGTCGCTCGATTGACGTCAACGGCAATCCGGTGGATGTGATCACCAAGGGTCGACATGATCCCTGTGTGGGCATACGCGCCACACCGATTGCCGAGGCGATGATGGCTATGGTACTGATGGACCATCTGCTGCGCCATCGCGCGCAGAACGCCGATGTCACCGTCACTACTCCGATACTCGGCCAGCTGTGAGCTGCCGGGTTTAGATTGAGGCGTTGATGCTGCCTTATTGGCGCCTCTCCGGTTTCTACTTCGCCTACTTCGCCTTGCTTGGCGGCGTAGCACCCTTTCTTGCGCTGTATTTCAGTCATCTGGGTTACAACGCAGCGCGGATTGGCGAACTGGTGGCCATCCCGATGCTGATGCGTTGCCTGGCACCCAATTTGTGGGGCTGGCTGGGTGATGTAACCGGGCGGCGTTTGACGATCGTACGCTTGGGAGCCTTGTTTACCGCGCTGGCATTCACCGGAATATTTTATCGCCAGGATTACCTCTGGTTGGCAATGATCATGGCGCTGCACAGCTTTTTCTGGCACGCCGTGTTACCGCAGTTCGAAGCCATTACCTTGAGTCATCTGGGCGCCCAATCGTCGCGCTACACCATGGTGCGATTGTGGGGCTCGGTTGGATTCATCGCGACCGTAGTCGGCTTGGGCTGGCTGCTGCAGATCCTCAGTCTGGATGTATATCCGGTCGTCATGCTCGGTATCATGCTGGCCATTTTCTTCTGCAGCCTGACGGTGCCTGCGGCGCCCGTAACCAAGCCGAATCACACAGGGGTACATACCGAAGGCTTTTTGCGGGTGTTGCGCCGACCCGGCGTGCTGGCGTTTTTTCTTTGCGCTGGTCTGATGCAGTTCTCTCACGGGCCTTACTACACGTTTCTGACACTGCATCTTGAAGCCCTTGGCTACAGCCGCAGCGTGATTGGGTTGCTCTGGGCCCTTGGTGTGATCGCAGAAATTCTGCTGTTTCTGGTCATGGCCAAGGTGCTATCGCGCTTCACCCTAAAACAGCTATTGGTCACCAGCTTGCTGCTCGCCGCCATACGCTGGTTGGTACTGGGGTCCTTGGCCGAGTATCTCATTGCATTGCTGTTTGCCCAGCTGTTGCACGCGGCGACTTTTGGTTGTTTCCACGTAGCGGCAATCCATTTTATTCAACGCAGCTTCAACGACCGCTTGCAAGGCCAGGGCCAGGCGCTTTACGCGACATTGTCAGGTATGGGGGGAGCTCTCGGCGCGCTATATGCCGGTTATAGCTGGAATACTATTGGCGCCTTCTGGACCTTCACCGTTGGTGGTCTGGCAGCTCTGCTTGCCGCGATCGTGTTACTGCGCTGTTTGCCCTCGGCCGACATTGAGCAGGCTCGAGGTCATACTTTCAGCTGACTGTCCGCTGCTAGCCAGGGCCTTTATACTGCCCTTACATTCCAAATAACAGGCGACGTCCAGGATGAATATCCTCGCTGTCTATGATCACGACCAGCTCCAGCTACCAGGCAAAGTCCTGACCCATTCCGAGGATATTGAGCCGCTGCTGGCTGGCATGGGTGTGCGCCTTGAGCGCCTGCAACCGCTGCCTACTCTAGGGCAAGATGATTCTGATCAGACCATTACCTCGGCCTTTGAACCGGTATTGGCTGACAGTCAAACAGCGGGCCCCTTGCCCTGTTTGCGAGTACAGAGAATGGAAGCGCTACCGGGTTATGCAGATGAAGCGCCGCACGCAGATGAGCAGTGTTTCGAGCAAGCTACAGCACGGCTGCAGGTGAGGGGCGCGGGTGTCGTCTGTCTGCATCAGGATCGCCAACTGCTGGTGTTGAGCTGTCGTCAGGGTGATTTGCTGACACTCCCTGCGCGTCTGGCCCATTGGTTTGTTCCCAGCGCCGGACAGCCCAGCCTGGTGATTCATGCGGCTGCGACGCAGCAAGCGCTGATCGCGGAGCTAACCGGTAATGATATTGCCAGCCGTTATCAGGTGCTTGAATTGTAAAACGTTGGGTGCGCGCTTGAGCTATAGTAAAGACCCATTGTAAAAGGAGCTTTATATGAATGTGAGCGTCGGTAACGGCTTTCTTGGTCTGGTTATTCTGATTCTGGATATCTGGGCGATCATCAATATCGTGCAGAGTAATGCCAGCACTGGCGCCAAGGTGTTGTGGGTGGTGTTGGTACTGCTGCTTCCGGTAGTCGGCCTGATTATCTGGTTCTTTGCCGGCCCGCGCGGTGGAAAGGTTTGAATGGAGTCTGAAAATCTTCCTGTGGCACTGGTTACCGGTGCCGCCAGAGGGATAGGTAAAGGCATTGCCGCCAGCCTGCTGCGTGCAGGCTGGTCGGTAGTTCTCACCGATGTAGACGAGCCCGCGGGTCAGGCCGCGGCAGAAAAGCTGGCTCGGCTGGGTACGGTTGAATTCATCCCTATGGATGTGAGCGATGAGGCGAGCGTGATGGCCTGCATCGAACGTATTGAAGGTGATTTCGGCCAGCTTGATGGTCTGGTCAATAATGCCGGTATGGCTGACCCGGACAATGGGCCGATCGAACAACTGAGCCTGGAGGCGTGGAATCGCAAGTTGGGGACCAATCTCACTGGTGCGTTTCTGGTAGCCAAGCACTGTATCCCCATGCTACGTGAAAGCGGGGGTGCAATCGTCAATATAGCTTCCACGCGAGCAGTACAGTCTGAAGCGCATACCGAGGCATACGCGGCCAGTAAAGGTGGCTTGGTCGCGCTGACGCACGCATTGGCTGTTAGCTTGGGGCCGACCATCAGGGTTAACGCAGTAAGTCCGGGCTGGATAGATACGCGTGACAATGCCCAGCAACAAAGCGACCCCTTACGCGCGGTCGACCATCAACAACACGCAGTAGGGCGTGTTGGCCAACCTCGTGATATCGGTGCTTTGGTGGTGTTTTTGCTGGGGCCAGCAGCAGGATTTGTGACCGGGCAAAATCTTGTTGCAGATGGCGGGATGACGCGCCAGATGATTTACGTAGAATAAAGTTTCTATCCCTCTCCGGTTAGCCCCCATGTTCTTGATTCGTTGCTGCCTTTTTGCCCTGGCTTTAGGGAGCTCGGGGCTGTTATTGGCCGACCCCTCGGCCTGGGATGCGGTGCGCGAGGGCAGGGCGATGGTTATCCTGCGGCATGCCTACGCACCGGGTATCGGAGATCCCGATAACTTCAGCCTGAACGACTGCGCCACGCAGCGGAATCTGAATGCGCAGGGAAGGGAGGAGTCTAGACGCTGGGGTGATTACCTGCGCAAGCAGGGGCTGGGTTCCGCTACCGTGTATACCAGCCGTTGGTGCCGGGCAGTCGATACCGCAGAAGGCTTCAAGCTGGGACAAGTGCAGCTATTGCCAGAACTGGATTCGTTTTTTCAGGATCGAGCGAACGCTCAGGAACAAATGCAATCATTGCGCCGCTTTATCGCTGCGCTGCCTGCAGGCGAACCGGTCATCATGGTCAGTCATCAGGTGAATATTACGGCCTTGACCGGTGAGTTTCCGGGCTCTGGTGAAGCGTTGTTGCTAGCCCTGCCTTTGAGTGACCGGCCAACGCTACTCGCCAGAGTGCCAGCGCCGGAGTATTAGCCGGCGCTGGTATGGCGGTGTAGAGTGCAGTTGCTCTATTTTTCGACGAATGCCCGCTCGATTACATAGTGCCCCTGGTCGCCATGACGGGCTTCCTTGAAGCCGCGCTCATCGAGAATGGCGCAGAAATCCTTGAGCATGCTTGGGCTACCGCACAGCATGAATCTGTCCTGCTCCAGATCAAAGGCGGGCAACCCGATATCGTCGAACAGCTTTCCGCCGGTCATCAGGTCCGTCAGGCGGCCCTGATTGCGAAACGGCTCCCGTGTCACAGTGGGGTAATAAATCAGTTTTTCCCTGATCTCTTCACCAAAGTATTCATGGTTAGGCAGTTCATCGGTGATCAGATCCTGATAAGCCAGCTCGCGCACGTGTCGGCAACCGTGGGTGAGGATGACCTTGTCATACTGCTCGTAGGTTTCGGGATCCTGAATGATGCTGATAAAGGGTGCTAACCCAGTGCCGGTGCTGAGCAGGTAAAGGTTGCGTCCTGGTAACAGGTGATCCAGTACCAGCGTACCTGTGGGTTTACGGCTGATGACGATCTGGTCGCCTTCGGCAATATTCTGCAGGCGAGATGTCAGCGGGCCGTCCGGCACCTTGATGCTGAAGAACTCCAGGGTGTCTTCATAGTTGGGACTGGCAATACTGTAGGCGCGCATCAGCGGACGGCCTTCAACTTCCAGCCCAATCATGATGAAATGACCGTTTTTGAAACGAAAACCCGGATCCCGCGTTGTTCGGAAGCTGAACAGATTATCAGTCCAGTGGTGCACGCTGAGTACCGTTTCGGAATTGAAGCCCGCCATTTAAATTCCCCCTGTAAGACTTGAGATATAAAGCCTGGATATCTTTAACTTGCGTGCAGTGTAAGGGCTGGCTAACCTATCGGTAAAACAAATAGTTTGGCTATATGTAAACGGAAAAACCGATAATGAAATACAGTTTCAGGCAGCTTGAAGTCTTTCTCGCCACCGCGGCGCATGAAAATCTTACGCGGGCGGCCGAGAGCCTGGCCATGTCTCAGTCGGCCGCCAGTAGCGCGCTGCGAGATCTTGAGCAGCAGTTCTCTGTGCAGTTGTTCGACCGTATTGGCAAACGTCTGCAGCTTAACGAGTTGGGCCAGAACATTCGGCCTCGGGTTGAGGCGTTGCTGGATCAGGCGCGCAGCCTCGAGCAGGCAATGGCTCGGCATGAGGAGCCGGGCCATCTGAAAGTCGGGGCGACCCTGAGTATCGGTAATTATCTCGCAGTGGAGATCATGGCCCAATACATGCTCGAACAACCGGGCGCAAAAGTGCAGCTGCAGGTGGCCAACACGTCCACCATTGTTCAGAAGCTGCTTAATTTCGAGTTGGATATCGGCCTTATAGAAGGGGAGACGCAGCATGCTGATCTGGAGATGCTGCCGTGGCGGGACGATGAGTTGGTGGTCTTTTGTGCCCCCGATCACCCCTGGGCGGGCAAACCTTGGCTGAATGATGAAGACCTGCTGGCGGCGCAATGGATTATTCGTGAACCTGGGTCGGGTACGCGCCAACATTTTGAGTGGGCCATGCACGGCTTGCTGCCGCAATTGCAGATCAAACTCGAGCTTCAGCATACCGAGGCGATCAAGCGCGCAGTAGAGGCCGGGTTGGGCGTAGGCTGCCTGTCGGCAATTACCCTGGTGGAAGCCTTCCGCAGGGGCAGTCTGGTGCCGTTATCAGTACCGCAGCGGGATTTCCGGCGGGGTTTCTACTTTGCATTGCATCGCAGCAAATTCCGAACGGCAGGATTGCAAAGCTGGCTGGAGTTATGCCGCGCGTCCGTTTGAAGAACACCTCTAGGATAAATCGCGTGCACAAAAAAGCCTGACGTCATCACATGCTTGTGATTAAACGTCAGGCTTGATGGGAGCTGCGTATTACTGCTTGGAAAGAACCAATTGGCCTTCTTCCAGCGGAATGCGGTTGCCTGGTTTGTGATCCATGCGAACGCTGCCTTCTTCCTCGCCGATGGTGTAATCCACCTGATAGGCAACTACCCGGTCATTGCTGTCGTAAACAGTCTCGCAACGGGTTTCAGTTGTGGTGTAAGTGCTGTTCTGCTGCATTCTTTCCTGGGTTTTATTCCCAGCGTAACCGCCAGCTGCAGCGCCTGCGACGGTAGCAATTTTCTTGCCGCTGCCACCACCTACCTGGTTACCAAGCAGGCCACCTACAACGGCACCAGCGACCGAGCCGAGCACTTGATGTTGATCCTGAACAGGCTTCTGCCGGTTGACGGCCACCTCTTGGCAAACCTCTCTGGGAGTTTTCTCGGTTTGCGTGATTTCTTCCACATTAACCACTTGGGCGTAGGTAGGCTCTTTGTCCGAAAGCGCGGTATAGCCGGCAATCGCACCGCCGGCGGTGGCTACTACAGCACCGATAATGATGCCCGACAGCATTGACTTGTTCATGATGAAACTCCAGTGCGATGAAATGTGTGCATTTTTTTAGTACGCACTGTTCTGACAAGACACTGTGACATAGGTTCACACTTTAGTCTGTAACTAATGTGACGCAGGTCGCATTCTCAAGCGCGTGGTAAGCTCAAGTGTCACCGGACGCCGCCACTGATCCTCTAGCTTTTGTCGCAATACGCGTAGATCGGCCAACAGAATGGGCTGCTCCGCGACCAGATCGCCGCGGATAATCACCTCATCGCCTGAGCGACTCACCTGCGGCACCAGTAGGCTCATACTCTTGCCATGAATGACAAAGGCTTCACGGGTCAGGTCATTTTCGATCTGCCATCTATCGTTGATGTCCTTGAAAGCAATCGTCAGGGGTATTGCTACGGTGGCCAACAGCAAAGCGGAGACCGCCAAACCTCTGCGCGCCTGCAGTAGCGGTGCATAGCCAAGTACCAGAAAAGTCAGAGCCGCACTGAGGGCAATCCCCACCAGGTTAGTCAGAAACAGCAGCATGGCACCGCTGAAAACGTCCCACTGCCACCAGCCGATACCGATGCCCGCCACCGACAAGGGTGGTACCAGAGCCACGGCAATGGCCACGCCGGGCAGACTTTTCATCACGCTTTCGCGGGCGTGGGCATAACCGCCGGCAATACCTGACGCAATCGCGACGCCCAGATCGAGAAGGTTGGGGTGTAGGCGACCAGCCATTTCCGGAGTGATTTTATTAATCGGAATCAACAGGCCGAGAATGGCCGCAGTCCCTAGCGCCAACAGAACACCTGCGCCAATAGTGGTGAGAGAGCGCTGCAGCAGGTTGCTGTTGCCGCGCAGCAACCCCATCGCCAGAGAAATGATCGGCGCCATCAACGGCGCCAGCACCATGGCGCCAATGATCACCGCGGCACTGGAGAGAAACAAGCCGAAGCTGGCTACCACCACGCTGAGCACCATCAGCGCGACGTAGTGGGTATGCAGTTGGGCGTTATCGCGCAAGAGCAGGAAGAGATCCTTGAAATCGTCTTCCAGAGCTCGGGTAAAAAGCGGCAGGTGGCTCTGGATCATGCTCAACCGCGCCTGATTGGTCGGCAGGTTGTCGATCTTCATGGTGTCTTTGCTATGGTTGCCTGGCGCCGGATTAGCCTGAGCGATGTCACCGGTATTGATCCGCACTGCCTGTGGGTACAGACGCAGCTCAATGGTAGCCGCCTCGCGCCGGCGCCCATCCACATAGTAGGCAAGCGGTTTGCTCGATTCGATCTTCAGGTACTGACTTTTGATATAGCTGACAGCCTTGGGCAGCCGGTTTACCCGGCTTTCTCCGCTGACCACCCCGGCAACCAGGAAACCCAGATACTCGCTGATGGATTTTGGCGCGATCAGGATGCTTGATACCTTGCCGTCCTGTGCCGAGAGACTCGCGTTGATCAGTCGTGCCGCCGCCGCATTGATATCATTTTCGATTACCACCATGCCGGTGATGGCTGTTTTCAGCGTCACATCCTTGCCGGTGGTCAAAGTGACCGGAAAAGGCTTGATAGCCCGCAGGTTCTTCAGGCTGCTCCATATCAGCGCAAGCCAGTAGAGCAGGTGCTGCCAGCGCGATGCCTGTCGGTTCAGATAGGTTTTACTACGCTGATCAATGAAGGGTGTTTCACCCAGCATGACCATGCCGAGAACCACTTCGTCATTACAGCGGGCGATGTCCATGGCAGTCGCGTCGACGCGAAAGGCCAGCTTAAGGGCGTCGGGCGCTTTGCTCGGAATGCCGAACCATTTGTGCAGCCGGCTTTTGCTCGCCGCAGGCAGTATTCCCAGGGAAAAATTAAGTGTTTTTGCCAGGTTGACGTGTTCTGTGATGTTTTCTTCATCGACCACGATGACCACGTGATCCGCCATCGTCAGACAGCTTCCGGGCGTTTTGAAAAAATCTTCGGTAGTGAATTCAAACAGCTCTATGTCTTCTGCCACGGCAAAGACACGGATATCCTCGAGCTTGTTCTGATGGGCATGGGAGCAGACTAACAGCGCTTTTTTGTGCAGGGTCACCGGCAAATCCTTACAAGATGAGCCGGCATTCTGCTTTATTTTTGCTGGTTTTGGCAGCCTGGCGCGCAGAGGCAGCGGGTCAGGGTAGCGGCAGGGCGTGAGAGTCGCGTTTCAAAATGCGGACGAAATCTCCCTCTGCCACTGGCGGGCTATATAAATAGCCTTGGAACGCGTGGCAGGACTGAGTTTGGAGGAAATCCAGCTGTTCCTGGGTTTCCACACCTTCGGCAATGAGTTCTAGCCGGAGGTTACGCGCCATCGCAATAATCGCGCGTACGATCTCCGCATCATTGGCGTCGCGGGTACAGTCGCGAATAAACGACTGATCGATCTTCAACAGATCGAGGGGTAAACGCTTGAGGTAGCTAAGTGACGAATAGCCGGTGCCGAAATCGTCCAGCGCAAACCTTACGCCCATGTCACGCAGTTCCTGCATCTTGGCGATGGTATCGCTGATATTCTGAATAACGATGTTTTCGGTAATTTCCAGTTTCAGGCATCGTGCAGGCACGCCGCGGCTCTCTATAGCGTGGCGCACCTGGTCAACAAAATCGGGTTGGCGAAATTGTCGGGGGCTGATATTCACGCTGAGGCTGAACTCCTCAGGGTTGATATGGCCCTGGCGCAACAGTTCGGCGATGAATTGGCAGGCTCGGCCCAGCACCCAGGTACCAACCTCGAGAATCATGCCGCTTTCTTCCAGTACATGGATGAAACCCATTGGGCCGGTAAGACCTTTTGTTGGATGCATCCAGCGAATCAGCGCTTCAGCGCCGACAATGCGTTGTTCCAGAGCGTCGAATTGCGGTTGATAGAAGAGCACGAATTCACATTTGCTCACCGCGACGCGTAACTCGGTTTCCACGGAAAGTCGCTCGCTGGCGGCAATCTGCATCGCCTGTTCGAAAAAGGCGATGCCGTTTCTGCCATTTTCTTTGACTTTGTAAAGAGCGATATCCGCGCGTTTGAGCAAATCGTCCGGGTTGGTTCCGTGTTCCGGCAGCAGAGTGATGCCTATGCTGCAACCCAATTGCAGGCTATGGCCTTCGATCAGCATCGGTGCCGACAGCGCGGCAAGCAGCTTCTCAGCGGTATGTTGCACTTGCAGGTGAATGGCCTCGGAGGGACCTTCCATACCGCAAAGCAGTACTACAAACTCGTCGCCGCCCAGGCGTGCGACCGTGTCGACCTTGCGCACCTGCGCCAACAGGCGACGGCTGACCTCCTGTAATACCGCATCACCGCAGGAGTGCCCCAGGGAGTCGTTGATGTGTTTGAAGTGGTCAAGATCAAAAAACAGGATTGCGCTGCTTTGCAGTAATCGCTCGCAAGCCGCCAGGTTCTGCGTCACGCGGTCACTCAGCAGCATGCGGTTGGGCAGGTCAGTGAGGGCGTCGTGATAAGCCAGATGTTTGACTCGCGCTTCAATCAGTTTCTGCTCGGTAATATCGCGAGCGGTCAACAACATGCATTCGGTGCCGTTGATAATCATCGGTTCTATCGAAACCGACACCAGAAGCTCCTGGCCAAACTTGCCATTCACGCGCATTTCTCGCTGCCGTACGCGCCCGTACCTTTCCAGCTCGTCAATCAGCACCGCGCGTTCGGAATAGTCTGCCCAGATGTTCATGTCCCGTGCGGTTCTGCCGATGGCATCAGTGGCGGTAAAACCGGTTAAGCGGGTGAAACCTTCGTTGACGTCCAGGTGCTTGCCAGTGGCCTTTTCGCTGATACTGATGGAGTCAGGGCTGGCTCTGAAAGCCCGGGAAAATTTATCCTCGGACGCGCGCAGTGCTGCTTCCGCTTCCTTGCGGGCGGTAATGTCCTTGAAGGTGGAAAGCATGCACAACTGACGGTTGATGGTGATGAAACTGCTCGAGACTTCGCAGGTCAGGTACAGGCCGTCGCGGGTCACGAAGTCGATTTCCATACTGTTGAGGCCGGCCGCTGGATCGATTCTTTTCAGCACTTGCGCACGCTGCTGTGCATCGCGCCAGAACCCCACCTCAAGAGCGGTTTTGCCAATGATATCTTCAGTGCGATAACCAAATACTCGGCTGAAACTCTGGTTGATCTCGATGACCAGTTGCGTGGTCGCATTGACCAGGATGTAAGGATCGGGCGAGCCCTGAAATAATGCCGAGAACTTGGCTTCACTGCGCTGCAAGGCCTGCTCACTGCGGCGTCGATCGGTAATGTCTTTCAAGGTGCCGACCATGCGCTGAATGCTGCCATCGGTGTGGCGATGAAGCGTGGCGGTCACTTCCACCCAGCGCAGGCTGCCGTTTTCCGGAACTAGGCTGTAAGTCAGCCGATAACGCGACTGCGTGCCTCGGCGGATGGCGATGAAGCTGCGACGCAGCTCACGGCGGTGTTTGCCGGGAATGTCCTTCATGAACAGCTGCAATGGGCCATCCCATGCTTCTTCGGCGTGACCGTGCAGTGCAGCGGCGCGCGCCGAACAGTGAAGCAGGTCAGTATGTGGGCTCCAATCCCATATGCCCATCTGCGCTGCTTCCAGCGCCATGTTCAAGCGCTCCTGACTTTCGCGCAGGGCGTTGTCGTGCTGCTTCTGCTCGGTGATATCGTGCGCGGTAATCACCAGGCATTCACTGCCATTGACCATCACCGGCTCGGCATACAGGGTGACGTCGAGGCGAGTACCATTCTGATGGTGAATGTGCACCTCGCGATTCCGGATACGGCCTTCCTGGCGCAGCAACTCATGCATCAGTTCGTAGGTAGCGCGGTCCATCACGTCCAGCTCACACAGCGTATGCCCAAGCGCATCGGTCGGCTTGAGACCCGTCAAGAGTTCGAAGCTTTGATTGGCCTCAAGCAACAGCTCAGTCTGCATATCCAGCACCACGATGGCTTCATGGCTGGCATTGAACGCCTTGAGATATTTTTCCTGGGAAATTTTCAGCTCACGCTCGGTACGAATGCGTGCGGTAATATCATGGGCCATCGATAGGCGGCATTCGATGCCATGCACGACAATGGCTTCCATCGAAACCAGACAGGTTTTCATCTCCCCATTGCGGCAGCGTAATACAGCTTCGAACTCGACAATCCGACCTTCACTGGCAAAGCGATCGAGCAACTGCAGGCGCTGCTTCTTGCTCGCCCAAAGCGGGAATTCAGACGAAAGCTGATCAATAATGTTTTCCGGAAGCCAGCCGAACAGCTCCTGAAACGCCGGGTTGACGTCTACCACACGGCTGGTGGCGGCCTCTGCCAGCATGCTGGCAATAGGCATGCGGTGGAACAGCCGTTTGAACGCGACATCCTGATCGCTGCCCGCTTTATGCTTGTTAGCGCTGGGTAACTGCGGCATTAATCCATCCCTGACTGGGTTTGCTTCCGACGAACAGGCAAGACAATTCTCTCTCTAGCTAGATTGAAAATAGACTTAGAAAAGGTTGCAAACAAGGCCCCATTACATTTGTTTGCAATCAAGCTGGCGCACCAGCGCCTGGCCCGCATTCGACAGGGTTCTACCGCTGTGCCAGATCACGCCGAGCTGACGCTGTAGCGTCACGTCGGGGACCTGCAAGGCTTTGACCTGTGTATCCAGCATGGTACGTGGCAATACGCTCCAGGCCAGGCCGATCGACACCATCATCTTAATGGTTTCCAGATAGTTGGTGCTCATGCTTATTTGCGGAATCACCCCGCGCTGCTGAAATAGCTGGCTGACCACCTTGTGAGTAAAGGTATTGACCCCTGGGAACACCGCCGGGTAAGCGGCCAGTTGCGCAAGATCGACCTGTGGCAGGCTGGCCAGCGGATGCTCCGGAGCCACTACAAAGTCAAGCGGATCATCCCAGACAGCTTTGGCCATGATCGGTGCTTCCAGGATCGGCGCCAGGGTGATCACCGCCAGTTCAATCTCACCGTGCAGGACTTTGTCATAGGCCACCTCCGAATCGAGGAACTCTATATCCAGCGCCACGTCTGGATAAGCCGCAGTGTAGTTACGCAGGACCGGAGGGAGGCGATGAAGGCCAATGTGATGACTGGTAGCCATGCTCAGGCGCCCCTGGACCTGGCTGGACAGGTTGCCAAGCGCGCGCCTGGTGTCTTTCAGGGCGGTGATGATCTGTTCGGCGCGCGGTTTTAACGCCCGGCCTGCCTCCGTCATGCTGATATGACGGCCTATACGGTCGAATAGTCGCGCCTCCAGCTGCTGCTCAAGAGTGGCAATCCTTTTGCTGATCGCCGGTTGAGTGAGATGCAGCTGCTCCGCCGCGCGGGAAAACGAGGCATGCTCGGCTACCGCGAGAAAGGCTGACAGGTTGGCAGTGTCCATGATTGAGATTCCATATAGTTATCCAATACATGAATAATATGAATTTGTGTTATCCGTTGCCAGCTTTTAAGCTTGTTGCGTGATTCAACGTGATCTATTTGAAATAAGCACGCCACCGAACGAGCGATCAATGCTCGCCTGGCAGCACCAGCCTGGTTCAGGAGTACAGCATGTCCGCCAAGACCCTTTACGACAAGCTTTGGGACAATCATATCGTCAAGCAGCGCGATGATGGATCTGCACTGCTTTATATAGACCGTCACCTGTTGCACGAAGTGACCTCGCCGCAGGCTTTCGAAGGCCTGCGCCTGGCCGGTCGCAAGCCCTGGCGTATCGACGCCAATCTGGCCACTCCGGATCACAACGTACCGACCACCAATCGGGCGGCCGGCGTTTCCGGTATCAGCGATCTGGTATCCAAACTGCAGGTCACCACTCTGGACGATAACTGCACGGATTTCGGCATTCTTGAATTCAAGATGACCGACCGCCGCCAAGGCATCGTGCACGTGGTCGGCCCGGAGCAGGGCGCTACCTTGCCGGGCATGACCGTGGTTTGTGGTGATTCGCACACCGCTACGCATGGAGCCTTTGCTGCGCTGGCGCACGGCATCGGTACCTCTGAGGTCGAACATGTGTTGGCTACCCAGTGTCTGGTAGCCAAGAAGATGAAGAACATGCTGGTCCAGGTCGACGGAGAGTTGGGCTTTGGTGTGACTGCCAAGGACATAGTCCTCGCGGTGATTGGTCAGATCGGCACCGCCGGTGGCAATGGTCATGCGATTGAGTTCGCCGGGTCGGCGATCCGTGATCTGTCGATGGAAGGGCGCATGACCATCTGCAACATGGCCATTGAAGCAGGCGCGCGCGTGGGCATGGTCGCTTGCGACGACAAGACCATTGCCTATGTGGAAGGCCGTCCTTATGCACCCAAGGGTGCGGACTGGGACCAGGCCGTAGCCGCCTGGAAAGATCTGGTCTCCGACGAGGGGGCCGTGTTCGATACCGTGGTCCATTTGGATGCGGCAAGCATCAAGCCGCAGGTGTCCTGGGGTACCTCGCCGGAAATGGTGGTCGCCGTAGACGCACTGGTGCCGGATCCGACCCAGGAACTGGATGCGGTCAAGCGCAACGGTTACGAGCGCGCGCTAAAGTATATGGGCCTGGAGGCCAATCAGCCGATCACCTCGATCAAGCTTGATCGGGTGTTTATCGGCTCCTGCACCAATTCACGCATTGAGGATTTGCGTGCCGCCGCCGCCGTCGCCAAGGGCCGCCAGGTATCGCCCGGCATCAAGCAGGCGATGGTCGTGCCGGGGTCCGGGTTGGTAAAAGAGCAGGCTGAGCTGGAAGGTCTGGACCAGATCTTTACCGCAGCCGGTTTCGAATGGCGTGATCCGGGTTGTTCCATGTGCCTGGCGATGAACCCGGACCGCCTTGAGTCTGGCGAGCATTGCGCCTCTACATCCAACCGCAACTTCGAAGGACGTCAGGGTAACGGCGGGCGTACGCACCTGGTCAGCCCGGCCATGGCTGCGGCTGCTGCTATCGCCGGTCATTTCGTTGATGTTCGTGACATGCTCAACCAGGAGGTCAGCGCATGAAGCCTTTTACTCAGCATACCGGCCTGGTCGCGCCTTTGGATCGTGCCAATGTGGATACCGATCAAATCATTCCAAAGCAGTTTCTCAAGTCGATTCGCCGCAGTGGTTTCGGCAAGAATCTGTTCGATGAGTGGCGCTATCTGGATGAGGGTTTGCCGGATCAGGATGCCTCGCATCGTCCATTGAACCCGGATTTTGTCCTCAATCAGCCGCGCTACCAGGGCGCCAGCGTGCTGCTCGCGCGCAAGAATTTTGGCTGTGGTTCCAGCCGTGAGCACGCACCCTGGGCGTTGGAAGAATATGGTTTCCGAGCAATTCTGGCTCCCAGCTATGCCGATATTTTTTATAACAACAGCTTTAAGAATGGGTTATTACCCATTGTTTTAACTGAAGAAGATATCGATGAGCTGTTTATACAAGCGGAACAGGTGCCGGGCTACGAGCTGACCGTCGATTTGCAGGCGCAGACGGTCACTCGTCCTGACGGCAAGCAGTACAGCTTCGAGGTAGACGCGTTTCGCAAGCACTGCCTGCTCAACGGCCTGGACGATATAGGCCTGACGCTGGAAGACGCGGACGCGATCCGCGCCTTTGAGGTCGGTCACAAGCAAAATAATCCCTGGCTGTTCGACGCTATCAAGGGCATCTGAAATCGCCAGCAACGGTTCTGATTTGAAGGAAGACATAATGAGCATGAAGATTCTGGTTCTGCCCGGCGACGGTATTGGCCCCGAGATCATGGCCGAAGCGGTCAAGGTGCTGGAGTTGGCCAACGACAAGTTCGACCTCGGCGCGGAGCTCAGCTATGACGATCTGGGCGGTGCGGCCTATGACCGTTATGGCAGTCCGCTGGCGGATGAAACCCTGGAGCGTGCTCGGCAGGCTGATGCCATTCTGCTCGGCGCAGTCGGTGGCCCCAAGTGGGACGCCATCGATCCGGCGCTGCGCCCTGAGCGCGGTCTGCTGAAGATTCGCTCGCAGCTGGAGCTGTTTGGCAACTTGCGCCCGGCGATTCTCTACCCGCAATTGGCCGAGGCCTCCACCTTGAAGCCTGAAGTGGTCTCCGGGCTGGATATCCTTATCGTTCGCGAACTCACCGGCGGCATCTATTTTGGTCAGCCGCGTGAGCGCAAGGTGCTGGAATCCGGCGAGCGCTTCGCCTTCGATACCCTGCCTTACAGCGAGTCTGAAGTACGGCGCATTGCCAAGGTCGGTTTCGACTCGGCGCGGGTGCGTGGCAAGAAGCTCTGCTCAGTAGACAAGGCGAACGTCCTGGCCTCCAGCCAACTGTGGCGTGAAGTGGTGGAGGAGGTAGGCAAGGACTACCCGGATGTAGAACTGTCGCACATGTATGTCGACAACGCCGCCATGCAGCTGGTGCGGGCGCCGAAGCAGTTTGATGTGGTCGTCACTGACAATCTGTTCGGGGACATCCTGTCTGATCAGGCGTCAATGCTCACCGGCTCGATCGGCATGCTGCCGTCGGCGTCACTGGATGCCAATAACAAGGGCATGTACGAGCCCTGCCATGGCAGCGCACCTGACATTGCCGGCAAAGGCATTGCCAATCCGCTGGCGACCATCCTGTCGGTCTCGATGATGCTGCGTTACAGCTTCAATCAGGTCGAGGCAGCCGATGCAATCGAGCAGGCGGTGAGTCTGGTGCTCGATCAAAAGCTGCGCACTGGCGATATCATGTCCGAGGGTTGTCAGTTGGTCGGCACAGCGCAGATGGGCGACGCCGTGGCCGCAGCTCTTAAAAACCTGTAAACTGTACGGCTTTGCGTTGCGCCCGGCTGGTCCGGGCGTAATAGTCTTTGAATTCACCCCACGGGGGTTGTAGTTATGAAACAAGTAGGTCTGGTTGGCTGGCGCGGCATGGTTGGTTCCGTGTTGATGCAGCGCATGCGCGAAGAAAACGATTTTGCCGATATCGAGCCGGTGTTCTTCACGACATCGAATGTTGGCGGAGCAGGTCCGGATATCGGCAAGGATACTCCACCGCTTAAAGATGCCTTCGATCTCGAATCGCTGAAGCCGCTGGACGTGATCATTACCTGCCAGGGTGGCGATTACACCCAGGCGGTCTACCCGAAGCTACGTGCCGAAGGTTGGAATGGTTACTGGATTGATGCGGCCTCCACGCTGCGTATGGAAGACGAAGCGGTCATCATTCTGGATCCGGTGAATCGCAAGAATATCGATCAGGCGCTGCGTGACGGGGTCAAGACCTACGTTGGCGGCAACTGCACTGTAAGCCTGATGCTGATGGGCCTTGGCGGTCTGTTCGAGCACGGTCTGGTGGAGTGGATGAGCGCCATGACTTATCAGGCGGCCAGTGGTGCCGGTGCGCAGAACATGCGCGAACTGATCGGGCAGATGGGCACTATTCATGGCTCGGTGGCGGATAAGCTGGCCGATCCGGCCAGTGCGATTCTTGAGATCGATCGCCAGGTAGCGCAAACCCTGCGCTCTGACGACTTTCCGGCCGAGCACTTTGGCGTGCCATTGGCAGGCAGCCTGATACCCTGGATCGACAAGCAGTTGCCCAACGGTCAGAGCCGCGAAGAATGGAAAGCCCAGGCGGAGACCAACAAGATCATCGGCCGCAGTGGCCGTCCGATCCCGGTCGACGGTATTTGTGTGCGTATCGGCGCCATGCGTTGCCACAGCCAGGCGCTGACCATCAAGTTGAACAAGGACGTGCCGCTGGCGGATATTGAATCCATGCTCGCCGAGCACAATTCCTGGTCAAAAGTGGTACCCAATACTAAAGAAGATACATTGCGTGATCTGACGCCGACAGCTGTGACCGGCACCTTGTCGGTCCCGGTCGGGCGTCTGCGCAAGCTGAACATGGGCTCGCAGTACCTGTCCGCGTTCACTGTCGGTGACCAGCTCCTGTGGGGTGCGGCTGAACCGCTGCGCCGCATGCTGCGGATTCTGCAGGAGAGCTAATCTGCCGGCCGGTCTTTTTTCAGGGGCACCCTGGCATTCGCCTGGGTGCCCCTTTGTTTTTGAGCAAGGTTTTTTCAGTTGAGGAATACGTATGAGCAAGACCTGTGACGTAGCGATAGTGGGTGTAACCGGCATGATCGGTGACGTGCTGATCAATGTGCTGGAGGATCACGAGTTCCCTATCGGAAGACTCTATTTGGTTGACGAGGAGGCCTCGGCTGGCGGGCGGCTGATGTACAAAGGCCAGAGTCTGCGGGTTGAGCCGCTGGAGCGCTTCGACTTCAGCAGCGTCCGTGTCGCGGTGTTCTTTTGCGCCGAATCTGTTACCGCGGCCTGGGCGCCGCGAGCGGTGGAGGCGGGGTGTAGTGTGATCGATGGCAGCGGGCATTTCCGCGCGGATACCAGCGTGCCGTTAATGGTTGCAGGCGCCAACCCCCATGTGCTGGAAGGGCGCAGCTGGCCCGGTATTGTGGCTTGCCCGGATAGCCAGGTGGTGCAAACCGTGTTGGCCCTGCGCGCAGTCGCCGGGTCTGGAGTTGAGGCCTTGTCCATCGCTACCTATCAGTCCATGTCTACTCGGGACCTGGACGCGGTAGAAGGTTTGGCTCTGCAGACCGGTCGTCTGCTTAACGGGCAACCGCCGGAAACGGGGGCGCTGGAAAAACAGGCCGCATTCAATTTGATCCCGCGTACCGGGGATGTGGATGAGTTGGGTTACACCCGCGATGAGGTCCGGCTGGCGGACGATTTACGGCGTATTTTCGAGGCCCCGCATATGCCTATCAGCGTGACATGCGTACTCGTGCCGGTATTTTATGGCAATGCGGCGGTGGTTCATGCTAAAACGACTGAATTAGTTGACGTCAAACGACTGGCGGGACTGATTCGCAAGGCTCCGGGAGTGAAATTGCTGGATAAGCCAGCGCCAGGTGGCTACCCGACGCCGGTTTCGGAGGCGACAGGAAGTGATTCGGTATGGATTGGTCGGTTACGTCAGGATCTGCTCGATCCCGCTGGACTGAATATGTGGATTGTGTCAGATAATCTGCGAAAAGGTGTTGTACTTAACAGTCTTCAGACCCTCGACCTGTTGATAAAAGACTATTTGTAATCAATACTTGCTGTGGATTTCGTATTAAGCAGATTAGGTTTGGGTTTTTGACCACTCAGGCCTAATAGGTGTGCCAGGTTGCTGCGGACCGGAAGGGGAGTTGTAGAGAGGGTCGGTACGTGAGCAACGGGATCTGTTGACGCGAGAGAAAACGATAAAAGCAAAGGAACTTCGCTATGGTTCGCAAACTGGTTTTGGCTGTCGCCGCAGCAAGCGCTCTGATGTCATCGAATATGACACTCGCTTTGGGCGTTGGGGATATCAACCTGCGCTCGGCGCTGAATCAGCCATTGGATGCAGAGATCGAGCTGCTCCAGGTCAAGGATTTAACCAGCCAGGAAATTCTGCCTAATCTCGCGTCGCCAGATGAATTTGGCAGAGCCGGTATCGAACGGGACTTTTTCCTTAACGATCTGGTGTTCACGCCGGTTATCCGGCCTGATGGTCGTGCGGTGATCCGCGTCACTTCTAGCAAGCCAGTCAAGGAGCCTTTTCTCAACTTTCTGATGGAAGTGCGCTGGCCGTCCGGTCGCGTATTACGCGAATTTACCCTATTGCTCGACCCTCCGCTGTACAGTCCGACGCCGGTCACCGCCAGCGCCCCGGCCACGCAAGCCTGGCGTGCTCCTGTCGAGCCAACCCAGCGCCCGGTGCCTACGGTTGCCGCTGCCCAACCCAGAGATACTCAGCCTTCGTCTCAGCCTCCGTCTCAGCCGCGGCCTCAGTCAACTGCGCCTGCATCAGCTCGCCCGTCGTCCGAGCAGGCCTCTGGCGAGTGGCGTACCAGCCGCACTGATACCTTGTGGGAAATCGCGCTTCGGAGTCGGCCGTCCGGCGCCTCGGTACACCAGACCATGCTGGCGATCCAG
Source organism: Halopseudomonas laoshanensis (assembly GCF_008365385.1). Classification (GTDB taxonomy): domain Bacteria; phylum Pseudomonadota; class Gammaproteobacteria; order Pseudomonadales; family Pseudomonadaceae; genus Halopseudomonas; species Halopseudomonas laoshanensis. Next base: position 966,539 of record NZ_QOVF01000001.1, read on the forward strand.
GAGCTCAACCCGAACGCCTTTATCGATAACAATATCAATCGGCTGAAAGCGGATCAGACCTTGACGCTGCCTGACGCTGAACAGGCACGGCGTCTCGGCCAGGCCGACGCAGTGGCTCAGGTTGCAGCGCAGAACAGTGCCTGGCAAGGCGGTCAACGGGCTGAGCCCGCACAGCGTCAGTTGGATGCCCGGCAGCAAGATGCCGCGCCTGCGGCACCGGAAACGGCTCCTGAGGGCGACTCGCTGCGCCTGGTGGCCGGCAGTGCCGAACAGGGTGAAGGCGCTTCAGACAGTGCCAGCACCGATTCCGCCAGTCGCCTGCGTGATCAGCTTGACGAGACCAAGGAACAGCTTGATTCGCTCGAGCGGGAGAAAGCGGAGGCGGATAGCCGCCTGACTGACATGCAGGCACAGATGGACACCTTGCAGCGCTTGCTCGAGCTGAAGGATGCTCAATTGGCAGCGATGCAGGAACAGCTGGGTGATTCGGCTGAGCTGCCAGATATAGCGCCAGAACCAGCTGCGGACGAGTCCACCGCCGATGTGGTTGCTGGCGAGAGTGCTCAGGATCCTGAACTGCCCGCTGTTGATGAATCGGGCCTGCCCGCTGATCAGATGGACGCCCCGGCAGATAGCCTGGCGGAAATGCCCGAAAGCACGGAAACGCCAATCGAGCTTGATGAAGCAGTTGCCGACGATAGTGGTGAGGTAGCTGATCAGGCCGATACTGCAGCTGCGGAACTGTCGCCTTCGGCAGCCCCCGTTCCTGAAACCCCCGCTGCCGAGAGCAATGATCAGGCTCCTGCTGTGGTAGATGCAGAGCAGGACGGCGTCGAGGCGCTGCTGCAACGGATGATGCAGAACCAGACATTCCTGATGGTCGGTGGCGGCATCATATTGCTGCTGATACTGCTGCTGCTGATGGCCCTGGCGCGTCGCAATGCGCGCCGCGAGTCGGAAATGGCGGACAACTTCATAGCGCGTGCTGCCGAAAACCGGGAAGGCGATGAGTCAGGCGATGCCGAAGAGTTCAATGTCGCACTGGCCGGCTTTGATGAGGAATCGCAAGAGCTGGGGATCAGTCATGATCCGATTACTGAGGCCGACGCACTCATTGCCTACGGCAAGCTCGCTGAAGCAGCCGAAGTACTGAACGCGGCGATAGAGGTCGAACCCGAGCGTACCGATCTTCGCTTCAAACTGATGGAGGTTGAAGGGCTGCTGGACAACCGTGAAGGTTACGCCGAGCAAATGACAGCGCTGCGCGACATGGGTGCTCCCGAGTCGCAGATAGCGGCCATGAACGCGCGCTTCCCGGTCATGGCCGCGGCGCTCGTCGCCGGTGCTGCGGTAGCTGATGATGACGCTACCCGGGACTCATTGATGGAAGGCGATGCTGAGACCGTCTTCGAGCAGGATGAGCTGGAAACAATCGAATATGACGTTGGCGGCTTTGAGCCTGAAGAGCCTGCTACTGATGCGGGCCCGGTCGCGGCTGAGTCGGAACACGACGACCTGGACCTGGATTTTGACCTGGATGACAATCTGGCCAAGGACCTGGCTGATCCTGGTGTCAGCGCGCCATCTTCCCAGACAGCTGAAGATGAGTTTGAGCTGGATTTCAATCTGGATGAATCCTCTCAGCCAGCGAAAACTGAAACTGAATCGGACTTTACCCTGGACGAAGATTTTGACCTGTCGCTGACCGATGATCTTCAGGCCGACAGTCTGATGGCCGAGATGGATGCCATGGGCCAATCTGAAGCCAAGACACCTACTGATGCGGAGCCTTCCGAGACCTCGTTCGATCTGTCCGACGAAGAGTTGATGCGCTTCGAAGAGGAACTCAACGAGGCCGAAAACGAAGAGGCTGGTTTTGGTCAGTCGGGAGTTGAGTCGGATGCTCCAGCGAGCAACCTGACATCTGACGATATCTCTTTCGAGTCGGATGAGCTGAACGACTCTCAACTCGATGACGACGACGAAATCGACGCGCTGCCTTCCTCAACGGCGGAACAGGCGTTGGCAGACAGCATTGCCGAAGATGACGAAGACGAATTCGACTTTCTCTCCGGCACGGATGAATGCGCAACCAAGCTGGATCTGGCGCGGGCCTACATCGATATGGGCGATCAGGAAGGGGCTCGTGATATTCTTGGCGAAGTATTGGAAGAGGGGAATGACCAGCAAAAGCAGGACGCTCGGGACATGATGGAGCAACTTGACTAAACAATGAGTAGTTCAACCTCAGACGCGGCCGCCCCAGAGGCGGCCGCTGTTGTTTCCAGGGTAGCGGCCTGCGTCGAATATCGCGGCACCGCGTACCGCGGCTGGCAGCGGCAGCAACCGGGAGTCAAGAGCGTCCAGGAGGCGGTCGAAAAAGCCCTCGGACGAGTCGCCAATCATCCGGTGAACCTGTTTTGCGCAGGCCGTACTGATGCCGGCGTACACGCCTCCTGCCAGATCATCCATTTTGAAACCAATGCGGTGCGTACCGCGTTCAACTGGGTGCATGGCGCCAATGCCAATCTGCCGGCGGATATCAGCCTGGCCTGGGCGCAAACTGTGCCGAAGGACTTTCATGCCCGGTTCTCGGCGGTAGCGCGACGTTATCGCTATGTTATCTACAATGATCCGGTCCGACCGGCGCACCTGGCGCACGAAGTGACCTGGAATTATCGCCCGCTGGATATCGATCTGATGCGACGTGCGGCCGAGCCTCTGGTCGGCGAACACGATTTCACTTCCTACCGGGCGCTGGCATGCCAGGCAAAATCACCGGTCAAGCGGGTGCATCACCTGAAATTGTACGAGTTTGGTCGATTTATCGTCATCGATATTCGCTCTGATGCATTTTTGCATCATATGGTGCGCAACATTGCTGGTGTGTTGATGCAGATTGGCTGTGGAGAAAGACCGGTTAGCTGGGCGGGCGAGGTGCTTGAAGCCCGCTGTCGACGCGAGGGCGGGCTGACTGCGCCACCCTACGGTCTGTATCTGGTTGATGTCACTTATCCCGAGCGCTTTTCCTTGCCGGAACGGTATATGGGCCCGCACTTTCTGGCGGCGCTGAATACGCTCGACTGACGCTGGCGGGCTGATCTGCTACTATTCAGGGCCAGATCAATTCAGGTATTTCTCCGTACATGGTGCGAATCAAGATATGCGGTATCACGCGGGTTGAAGACGCGCTGGCCGCTGCGCGGGCTGGAGCCGATGCCATAGGTTTGGTGTTTTATCCCGCCAGTCCGCGCGCAGTGAGCCCAACAGTCGCGCGTCAGATCATTCGCGCGCTGCCCCCTTTTGTCACTTCCGTTGGCCTGTTTGTGGATGCGTCTGCGACAGAAGTCCATCAAGTGCTGGCGGAAGCTCCCCTGGACGTTTTGCAATTTCATGGCAATGAATCCGCAGAGTTCTGTAATCAGTTTGGCCGGCCCTATCTCAAGGCGCTCAGAGTGAAACCTGGCGATGACCTGAACGCCTTAGCCGCTCAGTGGCCAGACGCTTCCGGCATTCTCCTGGATAGTTACAAGGACGGTGTGCCCGGCGGTACTGGAGAGATCTTTGACTGGTCGCTTATTCCGCTCGAGCGGAATTGGCCGCTGGTGCTGGCTGGCGGGTTGACCGCAGACAATGTGGCCGATGCCATTGCCCGATCTGCCCCCTGGGCAGTGGATGTCAGCGGCGGGGTAGAGCAGGCCAAGGGCATCAAGAATGCCGCTAAAATCAATTCCTTTGTTCAAGAGGTGAAGCGTGTCTGACACAAAGCCCGTGGATTACACCACTATTCCTGATCAGCGAGGGCATTTCGGACCCTATGGCGGTCGGTTTGTTTCCGAAACGCTGATGGACGCGCTGGAAGAGCTGGAGGCGCTTTATCAGCGCTTGTCCGCTGATCCAGATTTTCAGGCGGAGTTCGATTACGACCTCGCCCATTATGTTGGCCGTCCCTCGCCGCTGTATCTGGCTGAGCGCTTGACCGCCAAGGTTGGCGGAGCGCAGATCTATCTCAAGCGTGAAGACCTCAACCACACTGGCGCGCACAAGGTCAACAATACGATCGGCCAGGCGCTGCTGGCCAAGCATATGGGCAAGCCACGCGTCATCGCCGAGACTGGCGCTGGTCAGCATGGCGTAGCCACGGCAACAGTCGCTGCACGGCTGGGGCTTAAGTGCCAGGTGTACATGGGCGCTGATGACGTTCAGCGGCAATCGCTCAACGTTTACCGCATGAAGCTTCTCGGTGCCGAAGTGATACCGGTAACGTCTGGTTCCCGCACCTTGAAAGACGCGATGAATGAGGCAATGCGTGATTGGGTCACCAATATTGATGACACCTTCTACATTATCGGCACCGTCGCCGGCCCGCATCCCTACCCGAAGCTGGTGAGGGACTTTCAGTGCGTGATCGGTCGTGAGGCACGCGCACAGTGTTTGACCCAGTATGGCAAGTTACCTGACGCGCTGGTGGCGTGCGTCGGCGGCGGGTCCAACGCGATCGGACTGTTTCATCCATTTCTTGAAGACACTGGCGTGGCCATGTATGGCGTTGAAGCGGGCGGCCTGGGCCTGGAGACCGGCCAGCATGCCGCACCGCTAGCAGCCGGCCGGCCTGGCGTGCTGCACGGCAATCGGACTTATCTGATGGAAGATGACGCTGGCCAGATCATTGAGACCCATTCAGTTTCTGCAGGGTTGGATTATCCTGGCGTCGGGCCAGAGCATAGCTGGCTGAAGGACATCGGCCGGGTGAACTATGTGAACGCCACTGACGAAGAAGCCCTGACCGCTTTCCGCGAGCTGACCTGCGTCGAAGGCATCATGCCGGCATTGGAGTCTGCCCACGCAGTGGCGTACGCCATGAAGCTGGCAGCCACCATGCGTCCAGATCAGACTATTGTGGTCAATCTGTCCGGGCGTGGTGACAAGGATATTCATACCGTGGCCGGCATTGACGGCATCAGTCTTTGAACAGAGTGTGATATGAGTCGAATACAAGCGTGTTTTGAACAGTTGCGTACAGATGGCCGCAAGGCGTTGATTCCCTACGTGACAGCCGGTGATCCGGATCCGGCAATGACCTTGCCGCTGATGCACGAACTGGTAGAGGCGGGCGCTGACGTCATTGAGTTGGGTGTGCCTTTTTCTGATCCGATGGCCGATGGCCCGGTGATTCAGCAAGCGATGGAACGAGCCTTGAAGCACCAGGTTAGCCTGACTCAAGTGCTGGAGATGGTGCGTCAGTTCCGCGAGACCAATCAGACTACCCCGGTGGTATTGATGGGCTATCTCAACCCGGTTGAACGCATGGGTTATGAAACCTTTGCCGATGCGGCCCTGGCTGCAGGGGTTGATGGAGTTCTGACCGTGGACTTGCCTCCGGAAGAAGCCGACGAGGTCGCTGCGCTGTTCAAGGCGCGCGGGCTGGATGTGATTTTCCTTCTGTCACCTACCACCACGCTGCAGCGGGCGGCGAAAATCTGTCACCACGCCAGCGGCTATGTCTATTATGTTTCACTCAAGGGTGTGACCGGGTCCAGTGCATTGAACGTCACTGATGTGGCAGCCAAGCTGGATCAACTGCGCACCGTGACCGATTTGCCGATTGGCGTGGGATTTGGTATTCGTGACGGAAAGACTGCAGCAGCTGTTGGCGCTGTGGCTGACGGTGTGGTGGTTGGCTCGGTACTGGTTAATCAGATTGCCGATCATGTTGGGCAGCCTGAACAGGCTCGCAAGGCAATTGGCGCTATTATTCGCGACATGCGCCTGGCTATGGATCAGCGATAGAACAACCCTCTTTGGTATAGCAGACAACGAAAATAAGGATTGGCGATGAGCAACTGGCTGGTAGATAAGTTGATACCCTCCATAGTGCGTTCCGAAGCACAAAAGAGCAGTGTGCCCGAGGGCCTGTGGCGCAAATGTCCGTCCTGCGATGCCGTACTGTACCGCCCCGAGCTGGAAAAAAACCTGGATATCTGCCCCAAGTGCAGCCATCACCTGCGGATCAACGCCCGCCGTCGCCTGGATATTTTTCTTGATCCGGAAGGACGCACCGAGATCGCTGCCGAACTGGAGCCAGTCGACCGGCTGAAGTTCCGCGACAGCAAGAAATACAAGGATCGCCTGACCGCAGCGCAGAAAGATACCGGCGAGAAAGATGCGTTAGTGGTCATGCAGGGCGCCTTGAAAGGCAATCCGATTGTCGCCAGCGCCTTTGAATTCAATTTCATGGGCGGTTCGATGGGCAGTGTGGTTGGCGCGCGCTTTGTACGCGGTGCCGAAATTGCACTTAAAGAACGTATTCCCTACGTGTGCTTTTCAGCGTCCGGTGGCGCGCGTATGCAGGAAGCGCTGTTTTCATTGATGCAGATGGCCAAGACCAGTGCCGCTCTGGCAAAAATGAAGGAAGAGGGCATTCCGTTTATTTCGGTGATGACCGATCCGGTATACGGCGGCGTATCTGCCAGCTTGGCGATGCTCGGCGACCTGAACGTGGCTGAGCCAAATGCGCTGATCGGTTTTGCCGGTCCTCGGGTTATCGAGCAGACCGTTCGCGAGAAGCTCCCCGCGGGCTTCCAGCGCAGTGAATTCCTGCTCGCCCATGGGGCCTTGGATATGATCATCCCCCGCGCCGAGTTGCGTGATCGGCTGTCCAGTATGCTGACCATGTTCACGGGCTTGCCCGCACCGGAACGGGATCCGCCGCTTGAGCCCCTGACCGGCGAGGCCTGATGGCGCACACTGATCTAGCTGGCTGGTTGGCGCGGCTGGAGCAGCTGCATCCTACCGAGATCGATATGGGTTTGCAGCGGGTGGCCACTGTTGCGGCCCGTATGGGGCTCTCCCGTCCCGCACCGTTAGTGTTTACCGTCACAGGCACTAACGGCAAGGGGTCCACTTGCGCGACCCTGGATGCGCTGTTGCGGCACGCCGGGCTGCGCTCAGGTGTTTATACCTCCCCACATTTGCTGGCCTATAACGAGCGAGTTTGCATAGACGGCAAGCCTGTGTCCGACGATAGCCTCTGCGAGGCTTTTGCTCGAATAGAGGCCGCCCGCGCAGAAACCTCTCTGACCTATTTCGAGTTCGGTACGCTGGCAGCACTGCTGTTATTCGAGCAGGCGGAACTGGACGCGGTAGTGTTGGAAGTCGGCCTTGGTGGCCGCCTTGACGCGGTGAATATTGTCGATGCCGATGTGGCTGTGGTCACCAGTATTGGCCTGGACCATCAGGAATATCTGGGCAACACCCGGGAGTCTGTGGGTTACGAAAAAGCCGGCATCTTGCGACCCTCGATAAAACTGGTCTGCAGTGAAATCGATCTGCCCTCTACATTCGTTGCGGAAGTAGGGCGGCAGCAAGCGTTGATGCTGCAACGCAATAAAGATTATGGGTGGCGCGCGGAAGGTGGGCATTGGCTGTTATATGGCCGGGACGCGCGGGGCGAATCGCGAAGCGTAACTGGTCTGCCAGCAGTTTCCTTACCCAAGGACAACCTGGTCACGGCCTTGCAGGCATTCTGGGCGGCGGGGCTGGAGCTTTCCGACAAGCAGATCGTCGATGCGTTGGCCAATGTTTGCGTGCCAGGCCGCATGCAGCGCCGCACTGTCAGCTGGCGCGGCCAGCCACGGCAACTGCTGCTGGATGTGGGGCACAATCCGCATGCTGCGGCTTTTCTCGCCGCCGAACTTGAATCTGATAGCGTAGAGCGGTTGGCGGTTTTTGGTCTGCTGGCAGACAAGGATCTTGCCGGTGTGGTTGCGCCTCTGGTCGGTGTATTCAGTCGCTGGGCACTAGCCCCTTTACCCAGCCCGAGAACGCGGCCCGTTAGCGATCTGGCTACCTGCCTGACCGTTCTAGGGGAGCGAAGTGAAGGTTACGGCTCCGTCGCCGAAGCGTTGGAGCAGAGCCTTGACACAACGCCAGCTTCTACCGAAATAGTCATTTTCGGGTCGTTTTTCTGCGTCTCAGCAGCCATACTCTGGCTAAACCTCCAGTCCCGGGATCTGAATAATGGATGACAAATTGAAACAGCGGCTTATCGGTGCGTTGGTGTTGATCATTGCTGCGGTGGTTTTTCTGCCCATGCTGTTATCCGGTCAGGACGAGACCGTGAGTGTTGAAGTCGAAGCCCCCGAGCAGCCGGTGATGTCGAGCGAGCCTATCGAATCAGCGGCCCCTATCGAATTGCCGGCGCCCGAGCCGGTGAACGATATTCCGGAGGCTGAAGGCATTCCTCTGCCGGTGGAAGAGGAGGTCGCTGAGCCAGCGATTAGCGAAGCTCCAGTCGCCGAGCCTGTGCCCGCCCCCGAGCCTGAAGCCGCGCCAGCACCCGTTGCACCGACCGCCACGCAAGGCGATTGGGTCATCCAGTTAGGCAGTTTTTCAGCGGTGGCGAATGCCGAGGGTTTCAAGCAGAAACTGGTGGAGCAGGGCTACAACGCCTATACGGTAACGGCAAAGGCGGATGGCAAAGAGATTACCCGGGTTTACGTAGGGCCGCTTCTGGATCGCGAAAGCGCCAACCGGGTGCGCGACGAGCTGAGTCGCCGGCATGAGACCAAGGGTTTCGTAACGGCGTTTGATGCGGCTTCGGGTAAGCGATAGCGGTTCCGGTCAAAGGGCGGCTCTGGTAGAATATCGGCCTTTCCGCCAACGGGTGTTTCGTCGTGACACTAGCCTGGATTGATTGGGCCATCATCGCCATTATTACCGTCTCGACTGTGATCAGTTTAGCCCGGGGTTTCGTCAAGGAAGCGCTATCGCTGGTGACCTGGGTGGTCGCTGGCCTGGTAGCCTGGATGTTTGGCGGTGCGCTGGCCGAGTATCTGATTCCGTATATCGCGACACCTTCGCTCCGGGTGATTGCCGCCTGCGCTATATTATTTGTTCTGACATTGATTCTAGGCGGACTGGTCAATTATCTGATCGGCCAGTTGGTGATGGTCACTGGCCTGAGTGGTACAGACCGTTTTCTGGGTATGATATTTGGTGCCGCCCGCGGTGCATTGTTGGTTACCGTTGGTGTAGGGCTGTTGAGCCTGGCGCCGGTCGATGCTGACGAATGGTGGCGGCAGTCCGAGCTGATTCCGCATTTTCTCCTGGTTGCTGACTGGTCCAAGAGCATGATTCTCGGGTTTGTTGGGCGCTGATCCTTGCACCTGGCAGTGGCAGGTGTGGTGTATCCATAGACGAAAAGGTGTTTAGGCATGTGTGGCATTGTTGGCATAGTGGGCAAAGCGAACGTCAATCAGGCGCTCTATGATGCCCTGACAGTCCTGCAGCATCGCGGCCAGGACGCCGCCGGCATCGTAACCTGCGACCGTGGGCGGCTCTACCTGCGCAAGGATAACGGCCTGGTACGAGACGTGTTTCATCAGCGGCATATGCAGCGTTTGGTAGGCAACATGGGCATAGGCCATGTGCGCTACCCAACAGCTGGGTCGTCCAGTTCAGCCGAAGCGCAACCGTTCTACGTCAACTCTCCCTACGGCATCACCCTGGCGCACAACGGCAATCTGACCAACGTCGAGCAGCTGTCTCGCGAGATCTACGAGTCCGACCTGCGCCACATCAATACCAACTCCGACTCGGAAGTATTGCTCAACGTCTTCGCTCACGAACTGGCCCGTTGCGGGAAACTGCAGCCCAGCCAGGAAGATATCTTTGATGCTGTGCGCGCTGTGCACAAGCGTTGTGTTGGCGGCTATGCGGCGATTGCGATGGTTACCGGCTACGGCATCGTCGGCTTCCGCGACCCCAATGCGATTCGCCCCATCGTCTTTGGCCAGCGCGAAACCGAGAATGGCGTCGAGTACATGATCGCCTCGGAAAGCGTTTCGCTGGATGTGCTGGGCTTCGATCTGATCCGCGATCTGGAGCCGGGCGAGGCTGTTTACATCACTGACAAGGGCGAACTGCATACCCGTCAGTGCGCGGAAAATCCACATTACTCGCCCTGCATTTTCGAACATGTGTATCTGGCGCGCCCGGATTCGATGATCGACAACGTGCTGGTCTATAAGGCGCGGTTGCGCATGGGTGAGAAGCTCGCGGAAAAAATTCTGCGCGACAACCCTGATCACGGTATCGACGTTGTTATCCCGATTCCGGACACCAGCCGTACCTCGGCGGTGGAGCTGGCGAACCATTTGGGCGTCAAGTTTCGTGAAGGCTTCGTCAAGAACCGCTACATCGGGCGTACTTTCATCATGCCCGGCCAGGCCGCGCGGAAAAAATCTGTACGGCAGAAACTCAACGCAATTGAGCTGGAGTTTCGTGGCAAGAATGTTCTACTGGTGGACGACTCTATCGTTCGCGGTACCACCTGCAAGCAGATCATTCAGATGGCCCGTGAAGCGGGTGCCAAACAGGTTTATTTCTGCTCTGCTGCACCTGCAGTGCGCTACCCGAACGTGTATGGCATCGATATGCCCAGCGTCCACGAGCTGATCGCGCACAATCGTACTACTGAAGAAGTGGCTGAATTGATCGGCGCGGACTGGTTGATCTACCAGGATCTGCATGACCTGGTGGACGCGGTCAGTGAGGGCAATCCCAAGCTGAAGCGCTTTGATTGTTCGGTGTTTGACGGTGACTACATTACTGGCGATGTGAACGAGGCTTACCTGGGCAAGATCGAGCGCGCGCGCAATGATGCTGCCATGGCCACAGGTGATCAGGGCAACGCGGTGATCGAACTGCACAATAATTAAGCAAGAACAACAGCCGCTGGCGAGCCGCGTAAAGCCACTCGTCAGCGCAGCAAAGAGATTCGAGCCATGACTACAGAATGGGATGCGGGTCGCCTGGATAGCGATCTGAGCGAAGTGGGTTTCGATACCCTGGCCGTGCGCGCGGGCCAGCGCCGCGGGCCCGAAGCCGAACACGGCGAAGCCTTGTTTCTGACTTCCAGCTATGTGTTTCGCAGCGCCGCCGATGCAGCTGCCTGTTTTGCTGGCGAAGCCAAGGGCAACGTCTACTCGCGCTACATGAATCCCACTGTGCGCACCTTTGAAGAGCGTATGGCTGCGCTGGAAGGCGCCGAGCAGGCTGTCGCTACGTCTTCAGGCATGGCTGCGATTCTGGCCATGGTCATGAGCCTGTGTTCTGCCGGCGATCATATTCTGGTCTCGCGCAGTGTGTTTGGAGCCACGGTCAGTCTGTTCGACAAATACTTCAAGCGCTTCGGGGTCGAGTTCGATTATGTCGAGCTAGCGGACTTGAATGCCTGGAAGTCCGCGTGCAAGCCCAATACCAAACTGTTCTTTGTCGAATCGCCCTCCAACCCGCTCGCCGAGCTGGTAGACATTCGCGGCCTGTCGGAAGTGGCTCATGCGCAGGGCGCCCTGTTGGCGGTTGATAATTGCTTCTGTACGCCAGCACTGCAAAAACCTCTGGAACTGGGCGCCGACATCATCATTCATTCGGCAACCAAGTATATCGACGGTCAAGGCCGTTGCCTGGGGGGTGTAGTAGCGGGTCGCCGCGAGCACATGCAGGAAGTGGTGGGCTTTTTGCGCACTGCCGGACCGACCCTCAGCCCGTTCAATGCCTGGGTGTTTCTCAAAGGTTTGGAGACCTTGCGCCTGCGCATGCAGGCACATTGCGCCAGCGCGCAGACACTGGCTGAATGGCTGGAACAGCAGGAGGGCGTCGAGCACGTGTATTACGCTGGGCTACCCAGTCACCCGCAGCATGAGTTGGCCAAGCGTCAACAAAAGGCCTTCGGTGCTGTGCTCAGCTTTGAGGTGGCCGGTGGCCGTGAGGCGGCCTGGCGTTTCATTGATGCGACCCGGTTGTTGTCCATCACCGCTAACCTGGGCGACAGCAAGAGCACCATTACCCATCCTGCGACCACTACTCATGGCCGTCTGACGCCGGAAACCCGAGCTACAGCGGGGATTCGCGACAATCTGATCCGCATTGCGGTGGGTCTGGAAGAAGTAGAGGATCTGCAAGCCGATCTGATACGCGGACTGGCGGCGCTACGCGCCTGATAGTGAGACGCGTCTCACAACAAGGGTAAAAAGCTTTTTATTTTCAGATACAGCTGTTTTAAGTTGATTCGGCCGCAGGGAAGCGGGCCAGATCCGCTGCAGTCACCCCTGCAGTGCGGCGATCTTTCATAAAAAAGGAGCTTTACCATGAAGCATTTTATTCTTGCTGTTTGTCTTTCTTTTGCCTCGGTCTTTGCCCTGCCTGCTCTGGCAGAATCCACCCCAGCCCCTGTGGTCAGCGTCAACATCAATTCTGCCAGTGCCGATGAGATAGCCGAAGTGCTTCAGGGCGTAGGTCAGGCCAAGGCTCAGGCGATCGTCGACTACCGCGAATCCAATGGCGCCTTTGCCGCGATTGAAGACCTGGGGGAGGTCAAGGGTATTGGCGAGGCTACCCTGGCCAAGAATCAGGAGCGGATCACCCTGAAGTAATCGTGGTTTACCTGATATCGGCGCAGCGTTGTCGATATCAGGTTTTGAGTTTGCTTACCGACTCGCTCAAGGTGTGCGCCAGACTGGCCAGTTGCTCGCTGGTGGCGGCGCTGAGTGAGGTTTGCCTCACGGTAGTTTCTGTCACATCCCTTATCTGCACGACACTCTCGGTAATGGCTTCTGCCGCTTGGCTCTGCTGCTCTACGGCAGAGGCGATTTCGCTATTTCCGTCGCGAATCTGGCTGACGGCGGCCGCAATAATCTCCAGTGCCTCTCCCGCCTGCTGGCTTTGCTCGACTGATTCATGCGTTAGCGCTGCACTGGCATGCATATCGCTCACCGCCGCGCTGGTACCGCTTTGCAGCGCCTCTATCATGCGCTGAATTTCCTCGGTGGAGATCTGGACCCGTTGCGCCAGAGCTCGTACTTCGTCTGCTACCACCGCAAATCCGCGGCCTGACTCGCCGGCGCGTGCGGCTTCAATGGCGGCATTAAGTGCAAGCAGGTTGGTTTGCTCGGCGATATTGCGAATCACGCTGACCACGCCACTGATTTCCCGGCTATGTCCTTGCAGGGTTTCCATATGCCGAGTGCAACGTTCGATGCTGGTCGCCAGGCCGGCAATCGTCTGACTAACCAGGTTCACCCGATCATGGCCTTCGCGTGCCAGCAAATCCGCTTGCCTGGATTGGTCGCGGGTCGTCGACGAATTGCGCGCGATGTCCTGGACGGTCGCACTCATCTCGTTGGCAGCAGCGGCGACCATGTCAGTCTGGCTCTGTTGGCTGGTCATGCCCGCGCGCACCTGGGCCATGACTTGCACCAGATTGGCTGTACCTGCGTCGAGTTGTTCCGCGGCCTGCCTGACCGAGCGGACAATGTCGTGTTGCGATGCTTGCATGGCATTGAACGCTCGCGCTATGGAGCCGATCTCGTCACGTGAGTCAGCCTGCGCGCGCAGGGTCAGATCACCGCTTTGCTGGACCTTGAGCATCACATCACGCAGCGCGACGATGTGCCCGGTAATGAACGAAATCAGCAGTTGCGAGACAACCAGCAGCAACAGCATCAACAGCGTCACGGTGAAAGCGTAGAAAGGCGCTCGTTCGATCAGCAACTGCATATAAGGGATACGCTCAACACCCAGCAGGTAGGGTTGTCCTGCCTGTTGGCCAGCCCAAAGTCCATAGAACTCGCGAGCATCCGCTGGGTCTAATTGCTCAGCAGATTTCCACAGAGGAGTGGCAATGTTGCTTGAGGTCAATCGGTTGTGCCGGGGTTCTGGTGGAATTTCTTTCAGTCCAGGTAGTGCGGGGATGGAGCTGTTGTTGGAGGCTAGCACGGCACCGGCGAGCTGCTTTCGCTGATCCTGCAGGCTGTGCTGCTCGATCCAGAGTGCGGCCAGAACCAGCATCAGGGTGGTGACGAATGCTACCGAATTGACGGCCCAGAATTTGTATTTTAACGGTAGATGCTGAAGAACCACGCCATTGCTCCTTTGAGGCCGTGCAATCGCCGCCGCGAATACACTGTGTAGCCAGTATAAATATGCTTTAGCAGTATCGGTTGACGAGGATCAAACTTGAATGAGTTTTGTCATACAACAGTGCGCGGTACGGGCCGCGTTTCACTGTTTGATTCAGGTATACTCATTCGCTGAAAACGGATGAAGGTTGCATATGACGAGCGCGCTGGTTGAACCCTTGATGATTGATCGTAATGCCGATCTGGCGCATTGGTGCGAGCGTTGGCTCCAGCTGCCCTATGTCGCCGTTGACACTGAATTCGAGCGCACGGAGACATTCTTCCCGATTGCAGGCCTGATTCAGATCGGCGATGGAGAAGCGGCTTACCTGATTGACCCATTGGCAATCACCGATTGGTCACCGCTGGTGGCGCTACTGCAAAACCCAGACGTGATCAAGGTGCTGCATGCTTGCAGCGAAGATCTGGAAGTGTTCATGAAGCTCTGCGGCGTGGCGCCGGCGCCACTGTTCGACACGCAGATGGCCGCGGCCTATCTGGGTATGGACTTTTCCATGGGCTACTCGCGCCTGGTGAAGGCGCTGCTGGATATTGACCTGTCCAATGCTGAAACCCGTTCCAACTGGTTGCAACGACCCCTGAGCCCCAACCAGATCACCTATGCCGCTGCTGATGCCTTGCATCTTGCCGAGCTTTATCAGGTGCTGGGCCCGCGTATCGAGGCTGCAGGCTTGACCGATTGGTTGCTGGAAGACAGCGCAGAGCTGGTCAATGCCGCCGCGCGGGTTCAGGAGCCAGAAACGGCTTATCTGAACGTCAAACAGGCCTGGCGGCTGAAGCCCTCCGAGCTGGCAGTCCTCAAGGTCCTGGCCAGTTGGCGTGAACGTGAGTCGCGTCAGCGTGATCAGGCGCGCAATCGCCTGCTGCGCGAAAAAACATTATGCCCGTTGGCCCAGCGTCAACCGGATAGCCTGCAGTCGCTGTCACGTATTGAAGATATGCACCCACGCAGCGTCAGGCAGGACGGTCAAGCGATCCTCGACCTTATACGGGCAGGGCAAGAGGTGCCTGAACATGACTGGCCTCAGCGCCTGCCGGAACCCTTGCCGGCGGAAGCAAACAAGCTGCTCAAGGTTTTGAAGAAAGTCGGCCAGCAGCATGCCTCAACCCTCGGCATGGCTGAGGAGCTGATGTTGCGCAAGAAGCATCTGGAGGCCCTAGTACGCAGCGGTTATCCAGGCGGGCCCTATCAACTGCCTGATGAGTTGAATGGCTGGCGGCGCGTCCTTATGGGTGAGCAGCTGTTAGCGGTTGCCAATGCCAGAGATCAAGCCGAATGAAAGTCATGTGTTCCATCTACCGCAGCAAGCGCAAGGATGGCATGTACCTGTACGTGCCGCGTAAAAAGGACATGAGTGAACTGCCCGAGGCGCTGATGCAGTTTTTCGGCAAACCGGAGCTGTCCATGGATCTGGTGCTTACGCCCGAGCGCAAGCTGGCACGTGAAGATATTAATACCGTGTTGCGCAATCTCGAAGAGCAGGGGTACCACCTGCAGATGCCGCCTCAGGAAGACGAATACCTGGTGCATTTGCCAGACGAACTGCTCTATCGCAACGACCCGATCTGAATCAGCGCAACGACCTTGAAGGTCGCTGCTGCTGCGCTTTTCTCAATGGATCCAGTAGGTAAGAAAGCCCGTTATGATCGATTTCCTGCATAAGCGCGAGTAAGCGACCTATCTCCCCGCGCGGAAATCCCTCACGGGCAAACCAGTTAAGGTAATGCCCGGGCAAGTCGGCGATGACTCGGCCCTGGTATTTGCCATAGGGCATTTGACGCTCGAGCAACAGCGGTAGATCTTCTGGGTTCATCGCAGGTTCCGGGTGTCCAGGGTCGTTGCATGCTATCTTCGCGTTCAGCAACTGACCGCGTTGCTATACACACAACAGGATAAGTCATGATTGTTAAAGCACTTCGTAATGGATTGGGAAATATTATCATTTTTGTCGATTTTCTGACTCGTCCGGCCAAGATGAAGCGTTCGGCCGAGGATCAGGCGGATGTTGAGCGGGCAGCCGCTGCCTTGAGTCTGTACCAGTTTCGTGCCTGTCCTTTCTGCATCAAGACTCGGCGTACGCTGCACAAACTCAACCTGCCGGTCACGCTGCGCGACGCCAAGAACAATCAGCAGGACCGTCAGACGCTACTCGAGCAAGGTGGCAAGATTCAAGTGCCATGCCTGCGAATAGACGAGGCGGGTGGCACTACCTGGCTATATGACTCCAAAGCCATTGATGATTATCTCCAAGAGCGATTCGCAGCGGCTTGATCCGCAGCAGCAGGAGCTGGAATGGGCGCCCCCTCAAGACATCGCAGTAATATTCTGAATGCCGCCGTAACGCTATTCCGCCGCCGCGGATATGCGGCCACCGGGCTTGCCGATATTTTGCAGCTCAGTGGTGCGCCCAAAGGTTCGCTGTATCACTACTTCCCCCAGGGAAAGGAACAGCTGGGCGAGGAGGCGGCACTGCTGGCAGGGGCTGTTGTCTCGCAAACCTTGCGGAAACTGGGCGAGGAACACAGCTCAGCGGCTGACGTAATGCGTGCTTATGGCAAGCTGCTCGCCGGTTGGCTGGAAGCTTCTACTTTTGAAGATGGCTGCCCGCTGGCCACTACCCTGCTGGAAACCACTCCGCAATCCACACGAATGGCCGCGGCCGGGCAACAGGCATTTGACCAATGGACCGCTGAAATCAGGACTCTGCTCGAACACCAGGGCGCCGATGCCGAAACCGCCAGGCGGCTCGCGCAACTGGCCATTGCGACCATCGAAGGCGCATTAATTCAGGCACGGGTCGAATCCAGCGCCAGGCCGGTGCTGGAATCCACCGAAGAAATTGCCTTTTTAATGGAAGCGCGGCTGGCCAGGGTTGGCTAAGTGTTCGTTCAGTCGCCGCGGTACACGCAGCCACTGGTGCAGGTCTCGCGAATGGTGATCTGACTGAGTTCGGGCAACAGCGGTTTCAGCTCACGCCATATCCACTTGGCCAGAACCTCGCTGGTCGGGTTTTCCAGGCCGGGAATGTCATTCAGGTAGTTATGATCAAGCTGGTCATACAGCGGCCTGAAAATCGCCTTGAGTTCGGAGAAATCACGAATCCAACCGGTATGCGCATTCGGTTCGCCGCTGATATGCACTGCCACCATGAAAGAATGCCCGTGCAGACGCCCGCACTTGTGGCCCTGCGGTACATGCGGCAGCAAGTGCGCTGCCTCGAAGGTAAATTCCTTGAATATTTCCACGATGACTACCTGGCTAGGTGACTAAGCCCAGGCTGCTGAACCTGAGCTTATTGAAGGGGCGCAAGTTTATCTGAATCTGTAAACCCGCGCAGTCTTCAACTGACCTTCACCATTCGCGCTGCATGTTGCGGGTGGAGATCTGCTCGTTCAGTGTCCAGTAGTCGTAGAGCACGCCCAAAAGAAACAGTCCGCCGGTGAAGAAGTAGATGATCGCGGTGATCCATTTGCCCATATACAGGCGATGCGCGCCGAAGATGCCGAGAAAGGTCAATAGCACCCAGCTAAGATTGAAATTGACCGGGCCGCTGCGAAAGCGCCGGTCGGCCTGGGCGTCCATCGAGGGGATCAGAAACAGGTCAACAATCCAGCCGATAAAGAACAGCCCCAGGGTGAAGAACCAGATGGTGCCGGTAATGGGTTTGCCGTAATAGAAACGATGTGCCCCCATGAAACCGAAGATCCAGAGTAGATAACCGATGCCTTTGCTGTGTGTGTCTGAATAGGCCATGTGGCCAACCTCTATTGATTGAGTGGACTATGCGATACTGCCAAAGAGCATAGACCTTAAATGATTCCCGGAGTGCCTGCATGGTTGCAGTAAAAAATGTGAACTGGTTCAAACAGGTGCAGCAGCAAGCGGCACGCTTGAGTGGCCAGACAATCCGCGTGGGCGTGACCGGATTGAGTGGTGCTGGCAAGACCACCTTCATAACCAGTTTGATCAATCAGCTGGAGAATCACCAGCGTGGTTTGCTGTCCCGTCGTCGCCCGTTTGATCGTTTGCTGTCAGTGCGTTGGCAGCGTGAACAGGTAGAGCAGCCGTTTGCCTATCTGCAGGCGCTGGGGGCGCTGTCGGGCCAGCCGCCGCAATGGCCGTTATCGACTTCTGATCTGTCGCGGGTCGTTATTGACCTGCAGTTTCGCCCGGAGGGTCTGTTGAAAAGCTTGCAGAGCCAACGCCACGTGCGTCTGGAGTTGCTCGACTACCCGGGCGAGTGGTTGCTGGATCTACCGCTGCTGGGCATGACGTTCGGGCAGTGGAATGAGCAGATGCGCGCCTTGCTGGATGCTGAGCCGCGTGCCAGCCTGGCTGGCGATTTGCGTGAACGACTACTGGCCATCGATCCCGCGGCGCCCTGTGATCAGGCGCTGCTGGAGCAACTGACCCGCGAGTGGACGGATTTTCTCTTGCGCTGCCGCAGTGAGGCAGGCTTGTCACGCAATCAACCTGGGCGTTTCATGTTGCCTGGCAGCGGTATTGCGCCGCAGATGTTGATGTTTGTACCTCTGCTAAGCGCCAATCAGCATAGTCAGGGGGGCGCTGGCAGTTGGTGGGAGCAATGCCGCGAGCGGTTCGATTATTATCGCGACTTCGTGGTGAAGGGCTTTTATGAACAGCATTTCAGTCGGCTGGATCGGCAGATTTTGCTGGTCGATATGCTTGCGCCCATGCAAGCGGGCCAGGCCGCTCTGCGTGACCTGCAACTGGCGTTGGAGGGAGTGCTCGGTAGCTTCCGCTACGGCCAGAACACCCTGTTCCAGCGTCTGTTCAAACCGCGCATCGCTCATATGGCGGTGTGTGCCACCAAGGTCGATCAGGTTGCACCGAATCAGCAACGAGCGCTGCAGCAGTGCCTCGAGGACCTGGTCACCGATAGCCTGTCTGAAGTACGCCACGGCGGTGTACAGGTCCAGGGTTTTCCGCTGGCCGCAGTGCGCGCTGCCGAGCAGGATGGCGAAACCATGATCGGCGGCCTGGTTGGGCAGACGGCGTTTATCCGCTACCAGCCAGCCAGTATTCCCGAGCATCTGCCCCTCGATCTGCAGCTGAAGGGGCCCTCGTTACTGCAGTTGCGACCGCCGGCCGGGCTGCATCGCAACGAGCCTTTTCCGCATTATCGGATGGATGATCTGGTCAATTGGATCCTTGAGGGGGCGCAACCATGACCTACAAACCTACCAGTGACCAGCCCCACATTCTGGAAACCTGGGAGCCGGCACCGGCGCAGCCGGCTGACGAAGTGAAGGTCCTCGGTGAGTCGGCGGAGCAACTCAGGCCACGGGCGACGGCAACCGAGGTGCCCTTGCCAGGCACACTGAATGCGCCGCCCGTCAGCCCTTGGCCGGCGCGCATGGGCAAGCTTTTGCTGGCCGTGGTCGTTGGCGGTGCAGCGCTGGAGTGGGGCCGCTGGACCCTGGACGCCTGGACCTGGAATCCTGTGGCAGGTGGGGTAATCGGTGCGCTGGGGTTAGGGCTGGCCGGAACCGGCTTGCTCAGTTGGCGCGCACTGCGGCAGCAACGGCAACGCCTGACCACACTCGAGCAACTGCGGAAAGAAATGCGCATTGCACTGGCGGACCCTTCCGAGCGTTTAGCGCTGGATTGGCTGGAGCGCTTGCAAGCCTTGTATCGTGATACACCTCTGGCCCCGCGCATGGCGGAGGTGTGTTCAGCATTGGATCAGTCGCACAGCGCCCAGGAGGTAAGTCGGCGACTGAATCAGCAGTTCTATCAGCCGTTGGATATACAGGCCCGGCTGATGATCCGCAACGAATCAGTCAGCACCGGAATGTTGGTGGCAACCAGTCCCTGGGTGTCGATAGATCTGTTGTTGGTGGTCTGGCGCAATATCCGCATGATGCAGCGCGTGGCCATCTGTTACGGGTTGCCAATCGGACAGCTGGGCCGTTGGCGCCTGGCTCGCCATGTGCTGCGGAATATCGCCCTGGCGGGCGGCAGCGAAATGGCGATTGGCGCGCTCAGCGACAGCCTGCTCTCGGGCATGCTGGAGAAGCTTGCCGCGCGCATTGGCCAGGGCATTGGCATCGGGCTTTACAGCTCGAGACTGGGCCATTTTACCCTGGACCTGTGCCGCGCAGCGCCACTTGCCGACCAGAGCAGCCTGGCAGAAGACAACCGCGGGATCATCCAAGGCATTCGTACCCGTTTAGGACGTAAATCCGATGCCAGCTTATAAAAGCAGGGCACGCTGGCTGACCGAGCGCTGGCTGGCGGCCAGGCGCGATCAGTTGCTCGTGCATTGGCAAACGCTCAAGGGGCAACTGCTACCCATGCAGTGGCCACAGCGCTGCGAGCGGATGTTACAGCTTCCCGAGGGCAACGTGGGTGCATGGCAACCGCGCAGCGGCTCAAGCAGTGCGGAGCTGCTGTTGTTGCTCGAGCGCGCGCCACTGCTCCAACGGCGCTGGCTGGCGGCGTTATTGAGTGCGCCTTGCGCTGGGGCGCTGACGTTGGTGGAGGCGGTGGAACGTTTACAACTCGACTGGCGTTGTCAGCTTGATCCGCTGCATAGCCACCGCGAGTACGCTGCGCAGTTGGTCATACTGGCGCGGCAGTTGGGTTTGCCGGTGATTGCCGAATCTGCCTATCTGGAAAACGAACAGCAGATCCGCATCGCCATCGACGAGTTGCTGTTTGCCTCCTTGCCAATGCGTTTGCGCGCAGTGCTTGCCGGCGAGCATCCGCCAGGCAATGGTAGTTACCTGGGCTGGTGGCATGACCGGTTGTTGGCCAGGGCCGGAGTGCAGGAGTATGGCCTCGAAGGACTCGGCGCCGACGACTGGCCGGAGATGCCGCCGTCCTGGCTGGCGCTTGGCTGGCTGTCCAGCTTAAGGCTGGACGCCGACGGCGACTTTCAGCCGAAATAGGGGTTCATTCTGCAAGACTATGTTGCGTCATCAGCCCTTTGCCACGCGGTGCTGATGACCTACCATGCGTTTTCGCGAATTACAGGACTCCTTTCATGACCTTTGCTGAACTGCTTGCTGCACTAGCCGACTCCCCGCAACAGGAAGTCACCATTCCCACTGGCTGGGCTCAGGGCCGTGCCGGCTACGGCGGTTTGATTGCCGCGCTGGTTTATCAGGGTATGCGCGCCAAGGTGCCGGGCGACAGACCCGTCAGATCGCTGGCGATTACCTTTGTTGGCCCGGTCGCACCGGGTGAAAGCATGCAGGTTGAAGCGCAGGTGCTGCGCGAAGGCAAAGCTGTCACGCAGATGCTTGGCATGGGCAAACAGAATGGGCAGGTCATGTGCATCATTCAAGGCAGTTTTGGCGCCTCAAGGGAGTCTGTGGTGGCGGTCCCCAGCTTGCCCGCACCCGCTGCAAAGGCGCCGGCCGATTGCCCGGACATGCCTTATGTGGAAGGCCTGAATCCGGTGTTTATCAAACATTTTGCAGTGCGCTGGGCGTTTGGCGACCTGCCGTTTACCAACAGTCGCAAGCGCGAGATGGGCGGCTGGATGCGCTTTCGCGAGGATGAGGGCAGCGTGAAAGCGGCGCATATTCTTGGTCTCGTGGATGTATGGCCACCTGCGCTGCTTCCACACCTGCAGCAACGTGTGCCGGCCAGCTCGCTGACCTGGACCATTGAGTTCATGCAACCACAACCTGAGATCGGCAATACCGACTGGTTGTTGTATCGAGCTGAGATCGAGCATGCGCGTGATGGATATGGCCACGTGTCTGCCATGGTTTGGCGAGAAGATGGTACGCTGGTTGCTATAAGCCGTCAGACAGTCACCGTGTTTGGTTGAACAGCAACCAGCGCGGTGCAAGAGCGGAGCGTGCTGGTGATAAAAAACAAAATTGTAATTGCCCTGATCGCGGCCCTGGCCAGTCTGCTGGTACTACAGTGGGCGCTAGGCGCGATTTCCCCGTCCTTTGATCTTTCAGCAACCGCGACTCAGTGGTTGCTTGCGCTGGTGCTGGTCATTACTGGCAGCCTGCTCTGTCACTTCTACTGCTCGCAAAAATTGATCCGACAGCTTCGGCGCGATGCACGTGCGGCACTGGAGCGCAATATTCAGGTGATGGCCGCGGTCCGGGATGTGGTTTTTCGCGCTGAGTTCGATGGCAGCCTGGTGTATGTCAACCGGGCCTGGCAGGACTTGACGGGTATGGATGCAGCAAGCGTCAGAGGGCATTCCATACTTGAAGGCTTTCATGAGAGCGACCGCGGCCTGCTAAAAGATTATCTGCATCAGGTCCGAGGCGGTCACACCGAACCGCTGCAGGCGGATCTGCGCTTGCGTGATCTGGCCGGACGCTATCGCTGGAGCCGCCTGACGGCGCGGCCGTATCTCACCACGGAGAGCGGGGCGGTCATCATCGGGACCTTGCAGGATATCCAGGCGCAACAGGAACAAGCGATGATCCAATCGGCGCGCCTGAATGTGCTTGATGGCCTGCTGGGCAAGGCGGGTGTCCGGGAAATGGCCAGCCAACTGGCCAAGGCCTGGGAAAACGTGCAAATGGGGCAGCGAGTATCAGTGCTGTTGCTCGATCCCGACACCGGGGCCTTGCAGACGCTGGCGGCGCCGAGCATGCCTGAGCAGTACAATCAGGCGCTCAATGGCACCATGCCTGCCGAGGGCGTGGGCTCCTGCGGTACGGCGATTCACCGCGGTGAGCCGGTGTATGTGAGCGATGTCCGTAATGATCCCCTATGGCAAGACTTTCAGGATCTTGCCGAGCTGGGTTCGGTGGTCTCGTGCTGGTCCACGCCGTTCAGCGATCAGGACGGTCAGATCCTGGGTTCATTTGCCGTCTATGCCGACCAGGCCCGCTGGCCCGATGACCACGACCTGCAACTCATGAGCGAGTTTACCCGGCTGACTGCACTGATCGTGCAGAAATCACGCCTTGCCCAGGAGCGGGAGTTTACTGAAAAGCGTTTTTCCGCGATTTTCGAACATGCTGCTGTGGGAATATTACTGGTCTCGCCTACGGGACGTTATATAAGCGCCAACCCCTGTTATCTGGAAGGCTCAGGGTACAGTGAGGAAACGCTGCAGCGCATGACTCCGCGAGACCTGCTGGTGGCCGACGATATCCCGCTGGTAGAGCGCGGCTTACGCGATCTTCGTTTTGGGCTGGTTGATGAGTTTGTGCTCGAAGCCCGCTACTACAAATACGATAAGTCGGTTGTCTGGATCAATCTGACCATTACGCTGGTGCGCGACCCCGAGGGAGTGGCGCTGTACTACGTGTTTATCACCGAGGACATCTCCGAGCGCAAGGAGCAGGAGCAGTCGCTCAAGGAGGCGGCTGCGCTGTTCGAAAGCAGCGGTGAGGGGATGATGGTCATGGACAGCAAGTTCCATATTCTCAGGGTCAATCCTGCGTTCACCCACATAACCGGTTTGAATGTAGAGGACATTCTCGGTCAGCGGCCCTCCGCCCACCGGGACGATATGGACTCTCGCACGCTTACTCATCACGTTGTGTCTGCTCTGGTGCAAGACGGGCGCTGGCAGGGTGAGGTGCTGTTGGACCGCCCGGGTGAGCGCGATGTGCCCATCTGGGTGACAGCCACGGCAGTCAGGGATGGCGGCAACCAGATCAGCCGCTATATGGCGATGTTCAGTGATCTTAGCGGTTTGCAGCGCAGCCAGCAGCAGCTTCAGCATATGGCGCATTTTGACAGCTTGACCGGGTTGGCCAATCGCACTTTGGCGCTGCTTAAACTGGACCAAGGCATGCAACGGGCTGCAGCTCAAAAAATACCCTTGGCTGTTCTGTATATCGATCTGGACAGATTCAAGGCCATCAATGACAGTCTTGGTCATGCCATCGGCGATGAAGTGCTGCGCCAGGCCGGGCGGCGCCTTGCCCGCTGCTGTGACGACGCGGATACCCTGGCGCGCTTGAGCGGCGATGAGTTTCTGCTCATATCACATGGCCGGCAGCCTGAATCCGTACGTGAGTTGGGTGAGCACATCTGCACCAGCATGCGCGCACCGGTGGTGCTCGAAGACGGCCGGGAAATTTACATTGGTGCCAGCGTAGGCTACGCCTGCTATCCGCTGGATGGCGACAGTTCCGCAGACCTGGTACGCAATGCCGATGCCGCGATGGATACCGCCAAGAGCATCGGCCGTGATCAGGTGTGCGGTTATTCACGGGCGATGACCGAGGAAGCAAGCCAGCGTTTTGAGTTGGAACGTGGGCTGCGCAAAGCGTTGGAGAACCATGAATTCGAGCTGCATTACCAACCTTTGATCCAGGTCCGCAGTCGCCGTGCCTATGGGGTAGAGGCATTGCTGCGTTGGCGTCACCCGCAACATGGCTTGATAGCGCCGGACAAGTTCATCCCGTTGGCAGAGCAGAACGGTTTGATCGTGCAGATCGGCAGCTGGGTGCTACATGAAGCTTGTCGTCAGGCGCGGCAGTGGCAGGAGCAGGGGCTTGGGCTGGAAATGATTGCAGTGAACCTGTCTCCCCGTCAGTTTATTCAGCAGGATGTGGTTGCGCTGGTGCGCACGGTGTTGGAGGAGAGCGGTTTGCCCGCCAGCATGCTGGAACTGGAGATTACCGAAAGCGCATTGATGGCCAATGCCCAGCAAGGTGAGCAGACGCTCAGGCAGTTGAAAGACCTTGGGGTCACCCTGGCAATCGACGATTTCGGCACGGGTTATTCTTCACTGGCGTACCTGCGCCGCTTCCCGCTGGACAAGCTGAAGATCGACAAGAGCTTCCTCGCGGGGGTGCCGCAGAATACCGAGGACAATCAACTGGTCACGACCATTCTCGACATGGCCGCCAACATGCGTCTGCACGTGGTGGCCGAGGGCGTGGAAACAGAAGCGCAGTGGCGTTTTCTGCAGGGCCGTGGATGTGGAGCCTGCCAGGGCTTCTTGTTTTCCCGTGCATTGCCGCCGGCAGGGTTGCCGGACTGGCTGGCGCAGCAATAGCCTGGCCAGGTCAGGTGGTTCAGTTCCCCGGTTTTTTTGCGGTCAGCGTGGCGCGCAGGGGAGCCGGGTATCCCTCGCGGGTCAAGGCTGGATTCTCCGGGTCAAGAAATTCGGGTAACGACTGAAAGCGCATCCATTCGGTACTGCGCTGCTCGTCGGTGCTGGTCGGGGTGAGATCGATACATTTCACCTGCTGAAACCCGCTGCGGCGCAACAGCCGCTCAAGCATCGCCACCGACGGTAAAAACCATACATTGCGCATCTGTGCATAGCGATCTTCGGGCAATAGACAGGCATTTTCATCGCCTTCGATTACCAATGTTTCGATCACCAGTTCGCCACCGGGGCGCAGGCAGGCTTTTAGCTGCAGGAGATGATCAACCGGTGAGCGGCGATGATAAAGCACGCCCATCGAGAATACCGTGTCGAAGCCGCCAGCGGGTTCAGGCAGCTCCTCTAGGGTGAAGGGCAATTGCCATACCGGTGCGCCAGGCAGGTAACGCTGCACGGCCATGAATTGGTGGTAGAACAGCAGATTGGGGTCAACGCCCAGCACCATGTGCGCCCCCGCCTGCCACATGCGCCACATGTAATAGCCGTTGCCGCAACCTACATCCAGTACGCGCCTGCCTTTCATATCGAGGTGCGGGGCAATACGCTCCCACTTCCAGTCGGAACGCCACTCACAATCAATATGAGTGCCGAACAGCGTGAACGGACCCTTGCGCCAGGGATGCAAGCCCTGCAGGCCAGCCAGCAGATCGGCCTGTTGCTCATCGCTCAATGCCTGAGGCGCTTCGATCAGCACGCCCTGACTCAGGTCCGCTACCGAGTCAGCGACGCTTGGCAGTTGCTGCAGTGCCGCCTGCCAGCGTTCCAGGTCGCCATGATTCATGTCGCTAAAACGCTTTTCCAATGCATTGGGCAGCACGGTAAGCCAGGGAGAAAGCGGAGTATCGGCCAGTTGCTGGTACAGGGGGGTGTAATCGATCACTTATGGGCCATTATCGAGCAGAAGTTGAGGGACTGAAACCAGCTGTGACTGTGGCTGAAACCAGCTTCCTGCAACCGAGCCAGGTGCGTTTCCAGCGTATCAGGCAGCATGACCTTTTCAATGGCGCTGCGCTTCTGAGCTATTTCAAGCTCGCTGTAACCATTGGCGCGCTTGAACGCGTAGTGCATGTTCTCCAGGCTTCGCTGGGTATTCGGGTCGTCGAAACGCAGCTTTTCCGAGAGTATCAGCACGCCGCCCGGCAGCAGCGCTGTATAGATGGCCTCAAGCAGCTCAAGACGTTTGTCAGGTGCTACAAATTGCAAAGTAAAGTTCAGCACCACCACTGAGCAGCTTTTCAGCGGCAGCTCGAGGATGTCGGCCTGCATGACCTCGGCGGGCGTTAGCTCCTCGACCATGGCGTCCTGGGCTTGCAGATATTCCTGGCAGCGCTCGGTCATCGCCGCGGAACTGTCCACCGCAATGATGCGGCAGTCCGGCACGCGCACATGGCGGCGCATTGCCTGAGTGGCCGCACCCAGTGAGCTGCCCAGGTCGTATATCAGGCTATGCGGTCTAGCATATTGACCAGCAATCAGTCCGATGCTCTCTATAATAGTCGGGTATCCCGGCACGGATCTTTTGATCATGTCAGGGAACACGCGCGCCACGTCAGCGTCGAATACGAAGTCACTGACTTGGGCGAGGGGGGCGGAAAACAGCTTGTCGACCTCGTTCATAGATACATGTCTGTCTACTGGTTAAAAAGCGCATATTAACCCATGTCGAGCCGCTTGGCAGAAGAGCTCAGACACTGCTTGACTGCCGGCTGTTCGCGTGATGCCATAGTGGTATCATTTGTTCCAGTCGTCCCAGGCCAAATAATGCAAAAGACTGGTAATGGGTGGTGTGCTGCAGTCAAATTTGTGGCATAAAGCAATCAGTTTTGCTTATTGCAGTTTTTTTTGACGATTTGGCTCAATAGGCCGATTAGTTTAGGCTGTCGCGATGGCATAATGCGCCGGGTTTGGTTGAACTGATTTCAGTTGATGAGTACTCCCGTTCCCTGAAGGGAATGCGATGGAAAGCATCGTTGGTGATAAGCCGGTCAGGGTAACGCCCTTTGAGGTTTTCGCCCACAGAACAAGAGGAAAGGGTATGGCAGTGAAACGCCAAGTGATTGCGGGAGTCGCTACGCTGGCTGCTCTGTATGTGGGCGTCAGTAACGCATTGGGATTAGGTGAGTTGCGGCTTGATTCAGCGCTGAATCAGCCATTAAGTGCCAGTATTCAGTTGCAGGGTGGCGAGGGTCTGTCTCCAGAGGACATTCGCGTTTCCCTGGCTAATCAGGAAGCCTTTCAGAACGCTGGCATTGATCGGCCGTTCTTTCTGACAGACTTGCGCTTTGTGCCGGTAGTGGAAAACAACAGGTTATTTATCCGTGTTGAATCTACCCGACCGGTGCGTGAACCCTTTCTGAATTTCCTCGTAGAACTGCGTCGGCCGAATGGTCGGATGTTGCGCGAGTACACATTGCTGCTGGACCCGCCGCTGTATGACCCTCAAGCGGGATCCATAGCGAGTGCGCCGCCACCGGTCCCTGCTGCTGGCAACCGTCGCCCGATAGTAGCCGCCGCGCAGCCGCGAGATCAGGTCCAGTCGGCTGAGCCGCGATCGGAAGGGCAGCAGTCTTCTGATGCGCAGTTTGCCCAGCCTGCATTGCCTGAACTGCCAGAAATTCAGCCAGCCTCCGGTGCTGATGAGTACACCACGGTATCAGGTGACACACTCTGGGACATCGCTGCCGCGCAAAGACCTGACAGCAGTGTAGATATTCCCACCAGCATGCTGGCGATCCGTGCGCTGAATCCTGATGCCTTTGTGAATGGCAATATCAATCGCCTGCGCGCGAATCAGCGCCTGGTGCTGCCGACCCGCGAACAGCTTGTTGCCTCGGGCGCACCTGTTTCAATCATGGAAGGCGTTGCCGTTGATGAGCCTGAATCCAATGCAGAGCCTACCCAGCAGCCAGTAGTAGAGGCTGCGCCGCAGCCCCAAGCACGTCCAGAAGAAGATCCTTCGGAGCTTGCTACGCCTGACGTTGTCAGCGAAGCAGAGCCCGATGAAGGCATAGATGCGCGTCTGCGCATTGAAGAGTCCAGTATCGAAACGGCGGAAGCTGATTCTGAGGTGCTCCTGGATCGCTTGCGTTCGCTTGAGGGGCGCTTCAATGTGCTGCTCAGCGAACTGGATGCGCGCGACGCCCAGATCGCCAGTCTTCAGGCTGAACTCGAGGTGCTGCGCCAGGCGCGTGATGCCGAGGTGGAAGGCGACAGCTCGCTGGCAGGGGTGACCGGTGCCGGTAGTCTCGGAAGCAGTGACGCTGATTCCGGTCCCGGTGCTGCCGATGGCAGTGACAACCCTGCACCCGGCTCGGTGGATGCGAATGTGTTGCCTGGCGAAGAGCCGGCTGAAGTTGCACCGAGCGGCTCATCCTGGGTTGCCTGGCTGACGTTGCCTCTGGTGCTGATAGCCTTCCTGTTAGGCCTGTTCCTTGCCCGTCGCCGTTCGCCGGATGCTGCTGAAGAAGAACGCCCGAACGTGGTTCAGCCGGAGAATCCCGCTGGCTTTTCCTCGAACATCACTACCGTCCCAGCCATGGTAGCGCGCCCCGTCAAGCAAGCGCCGAAGGCGCCAGTTGATCCGCTGGATGGGGTGGAGCTGTACATTACTTACGGCCGTTTCGCCGAAGCGCGCATCATGCTCGACAAGGCGATAGATGAAGAGCCTGAGCGTCTTGATCTGCGCTACAAGCAACTGCGGGTGCTGGCTGAACTGGGTGATGCGCCGGCTTTTGCAGAACAGGAAGAAGAGATCAAGGACCTGGGTGGCGATCCTGAGCGTGTTGAACAGGTCAAGGCCCGCTTCCCGCTGCTGTTTGACGACAACGGTGACATGGTCGAGCAAGTTGACCAGGTGGAGCCGCTGCTGGACGACGATCTCGAGATCAAGGACTCAGCCGAGTTTCATTCGGGTATCCCGGACGAACATGACGAGTCGAGCACCAGCCAGCTGAATCTCAACGACTTCACGCTGGATCCTGACTGGGATCTGATCGAAGGCCTGAGTCCTGAGCCCAGCCGTCTGAATGCCGAGCGTGACGCTGCCAAGGAAAAAGCACGGAAGGAAGCCAAGGAAGATGACTTCGAGTCCAGCTTGCATGAGCTGCCGGAAGTAGAAGAACTGGATCACGATCATGACGAGCATTTTGCTCCTGATGATGACCGGTCCGGTGGCCGTAAGCGCTAAGGTTGTCGAGCTGTAATCAAAGGCGCCCCCAGGGGCGCCTTTTCAGTTTCAGTCAAACAGCTTTTTGGCCACATCACGGAAGTGACTGGCGAAGTGAACCTGCATGCCGTCTTTCAGATATGCCGGCAACTCTTCGTAGTCCCCGCGGTTGGCTTCGGGCACGATCAGTTCGAAGATCGATTGCCGGCGTGCAGCAATGACCTTCTCACGGATGCCGCCCACGGGCAGTACCTGGCCAGTCAAAGTGATTTCACCGGTCATCGCCAGTCCGGCTCGAGGCGCCTGATTACGCGCCAGCGACAACAGTGCACTGGCCATGGTGACGCCGGCGCTGGGGCCATCCTTCGGCGTGGCACCTTCAGGCACATGCATGTGCACAAAGGCTTCGTCGAAGAAACTGGTATCCGCCTTGTAGGTCTTCAGGTTGGCGCAAATGTAGCTGTAGGCAATCTCTGCCGATTCGCGCATTACCTCGCCCAGTTTGCCAGTCAGTTTAAAGCCGCGATTGAGTGTATGAATGCGGGTGACTTCAATCGGTAATGTGGCGCCGCCCATGGAGGTCCAGGCCAAACCAGTGATGATGCCAACGCCTTTCAGAGTTTTCTCGGTACGGAAGGGCGCGGAGCCAAGCAACTCGACCAGGTCGTCAGGTTTGACGGTGATCTTCTGCTCTCGATCCTGGAGTAGCCGCATGATCGATTTGCGTACAATCTTAGCTAACTGTTTCTCCAGGTTGCGCACCCCGGCTTCGCGGGCATAACCTTCGATCAGGCTGCGCAGCGCCTTGTCGGTGATGCGCAGTTGGCTCTTGCGCAGTCCGGCGCGTTCCAGTTGACGCGGCCAGAGGTGATGTTTGGCAATCGCCAGCTTCTCTTCGCTTATATAGCCTGAGAGGCGGATTACGTCCATGCGGTCCAGCAGTGGGCCGGGAATGCTGTCGAGAGTGTTAGCGGTACACACGAAGAGCACCTTGGACAGATCCAGGCGCAGATCCAGGTAGTGATCAAGAAACTGGTTGTTCTGCTCCGGATCCAGGGTTTCCAGCAGCGCTGAAGCTGGATCACCCTGGTGGCTGGCCCCCAGCTTATCGATTTCATCGAGCATGATTACTGGATTCATCACGCCGACTTCCTTGAAGGCCTGAACGAATTTGCCGGGCATCGCCCCTATATAGGTCCGCCGGTGGCCTTTGATCTCCGCTTCATCGCGCATGCCGCCGACGCTGAAGCGATAAAAGGGCCGACCGAGGCTTTCGGCAATCGAGTGGCCGATACTGGTTTTGCCCACACCTGGAGGGCCGACCAGCAGAATGATCGAGCCCGACACCGAGCCTTTGAACGCGCCCAGGGCGAGAAACTCGAGAATCCGTTGCTTCACGTCTTCCAGGCCATCGTGATCGCGGTCGAGCACTTTGCGCGCGTGATCGATGTCGAGTTTGTCCTGATGAGTCACGCCCCAGGGGATGGCAGTTATCCAGTCCAGATAATTGCGCGTCACCGCGTACTCGGGAGAGCCTGTTTCCAGAATCGAAAGCTTGTTCAGCTCCTCTTCTATCTTTTTGCTCGCAGCTTCTGGCACATCCTTGTCCGCGATGCGTGCGCGGAACTGTTCTATATCGGCGGTGCGGTCATCCTTGGACAGCCCCAGCTCCTTTTGGATGACCTTGAGCTGCTCCTTGAGAAAGAACGTGCGTTGATGGTCGCTGATGGTGCGGTTAACCTCGGCGCTGATCTCGCCTTGCAAACGCGCGACATCGATCTCCTTTTTCAGCAGCACCAGGACTTTTTCCATGCGCCGCAGCACCGGAATGGTATTCAGAATATCCTGCAGTTCGGTGCTCTTGGCAGACGTCAGGGTGGCGGCGAAGTCAGACAGCGGCGAAGGCTGGTTGGGGCTGAATCGATTCAGGTAATTCTTCAGCTCTTCGCTGTACAGCGGGTTGAGCGGCAGCAGTTCCTTGATCGCATTGATCAGTGCCATGGCATAGGCGCGCACTTCGTCACGCTCATCGCTGGGCGCTTCAGGGTATTCCACTTCCACCAGATAGGGTGGCTTGCGGCTCAGCCACTGGGTGATCCGTACGCGGGTCAGGCCCTGGGCAATGAACTGGATCTTGCCGTTCTCCTTGACCGCATGGTGCACCTTTACCGCGCAGCCCGTGTCCGGGAGGCGTGCCGGGTCGAGCTCTCCCTCGGGAGACATGGGGCCGTCGACATAGAACAGCGACAACGCATGGTGCGGGGTGTCAGCTACCCGCTCCAGGGTTTTCGCCCAGGGAGACTCGTCCACCACCACAGGCATGACCTGAGCCGGAAAAAAGGGACGATTGTTGATCGGCAATAAATACAGCTTGTTGGGTAAGCGCTGGCTGGGTACGACCAGCTCGGTGCTGGATTTATCCGAGTCCGCTTGTTGCTCGTTCTCAAAGTAGTCGGATTGATTGCTGTCCTGATCGGTCATGTCGGTTCTCGTCGGGGTTCGGTAGTCGATGGCGCCGTATGAAGTAAGAGATGGTGCCGATTCAGGGCTTTTCAATGCCAACAGGACGTCTATCTTGTGACAAGCATGAGCAAGGACTAATATTGGTGCTCCATGCGCAGTGGTCAGAGGCATGATCAAGACCAAAATATTAGACCTGCCGGTGCAAACTTCCACCCATGCCCATTCACAGCATCAGCTGATTGTGGGGCTGGACGGCTGCGCGGATTTCGAAGTGATGGGGCAGGGCGGTGCAGTCAACCGCTTGCATGCCTGCCTGGTTCCCGGGCATGAGGCGCATGCGTTTTCCGGGCGCGGCAGTAATCACATGCTCATTCTGGATCTGGCTCAGGGCTCGGAGACGACTTACGGTTATGGCGCAGACGACCTGTCCAGGCTGTTCGACAAGCCGCGTTTCCTGCAGCTGGACCAGCGTCTTCAAGGCTTGCTCGATTTTGCTTCGCATGAGTTGCGCGAGAGTCAGGCTCAGAACAGGCAATTGCCGATGGCCTGGCACCTGGGTGGCGTGCTGCTGCACACGCTGCATGACCGTTTGTTTTCCCTGCCTCTGACTGCTCAGCCTGTGCCCAGTCTGGACCTGGCGCGTATCGATGCCTTTATTCAGCAGCGCCTTGATCAACCGATCAGCGTTGCCGATATGGCTGCCCAGGTATATATCAGCCCCAGTCATTTTCATGCTCTTTTCAAGCAGGTGGCCGGGCACTCGCCGCATCAGTACCTGTTGCGGGCCAGGGTCGCCGAAGCGCTCAGGCTGATTTGCCAGACACCCATGCCCTTGTGCGAAGTGGCCAGTCGCTGCGGCTTCTCCAGCCAGAGCGCCCTGACCCATGCAGTGCGGGCCCAGAGCGGGCGCACACCGCGCAAACTCAGGCTGGCGGCGCGGGGCTAAGTTCCACGCGGGCTCTGGTTTCAGAGCTTTTCGCAAAAAAAACCCAGCTTTCTGCAAGATTTGACTGCTTCAGGCTCCTACAGTCGGGATACGGCTTTTACGTGCCTGCTCCGCCAGGAGAGGCGCAGCCGATAACAACAAGTGAATTCGTCCAAACGCTGCCTATGGTCTAGGATCAAGTAAAGATTGATTCCGATCCTTACCGGAGTTTATCCCGGCAGGTGGCGCAGGCATCAACGGAGCAAAATAGATGTTCAAAGCCAGTCAGGCTCTGCAAGGTGATTTCCTTGCCAGCAACCCGGATGACTTTCTCAAGGTTGTCAGCGACAACTACGCGGTAGACGAAGCTGCTTATGTCGCCGAGCTGGAGCCTCTGGCCGAGCCAGAAGATGTGGCGGCCCTGTCGCAACGTGCGACCCGGCTGATCGAAGATGTACGCAAGCGTGACAATGCCAGCGATAGTATCGACGCCCTGCTGCAACAATACAGCCTCGACACCCAGGAAGGCATCATGCTCATGTGCCTGGCCGAGGCGTTGTTGCGCGTGCCGGATGCCGAGACGGCCGATGCACTGATCCGCGACAAGTTGAACGCTGCCCAGTGGGACAAGCACGTAGGCCAGAGTGAGAGCGCACTGGTCAATGCTGCCGCCTGGGGGCTGGTCATGACCGGCAAGGTTGTGAACATGGACAAGCGCCAGGACGGTACTCCCGGCACCGTGCTCGGCCGGCTGGTCAAGCGTAGCGGTGAACCGGTGATCCGCAGCGCCATGCTGCAAGCCATGCGCATCATGGGCAAGCAGTTCGTACTCGGGCGCAATATCAAGGAAGCGCTGAAGAACGGTAAAGAACAGCGCGACAACGGCTATACCTACTCCTTCGATATGCTCGGCGAAGCGGCGCTGACTCGCGCCGATGCGAGCAAGTACCTGGCCGATTACAGCGACGCGATCAATGCCCTGGCTAATGACAGCTACAAGGGCACCAGCCCCAAGCCGACCATTTCGATCAAGCTGTCAGCGTTGCACCCGCACTATGAAACGGCCCGCGAGCAGCAGGTGCTGGATGAGCTGAGCGAGATCGTTCTGGGTCTGGCGCGCCAGGCGCGGGCGGGCGGCGTGGGTATCACCATCGACGCGGAAGAAGCCGATCGCCTGGAGCTGTCGTTAAAGCTATTTCGCCGCGTGTATAACCATGCTGACGTCAAGGGCTGGGGCAATTTCGGTCTGGTGGTTCAGGCGTATACCAAACGTGCGCTGCCAGTACTTTGCTGGCTGACGCTGGTGGCCAAGCAGCAGGGCGATCTGATTCCGGTGCGCCTGGTCAAGGGTGCTTACTGGGATACGGAGATCAAACTCTGCCAGCAGGCGGGGCTGGATGGTTATCCGGTATTTACCCGCAAGGAAGGCACTGATGTGTCCTACCTGGCCTGCGCCCGTTATCTGCTCAGCCCGCTGACGGATGGCCTGATTTACTCCCAATTTGCCACACATAACGCGCATACCGTGACCTGCATACTCTCGATGGCTGGCCAGCGCGCGTTTGAATTCCAGCGCCTGCACGGTATGGGCGACGCCTTGTATGACACCGTGATCAAGCAGAACAGCTGTGCCGTGCGCATTTATGCGCCGGTCGGCGCGCACAAGGATCTGCTGCCCTATCTGGTCCGGCGCTTGCTGGAGAACGGCGCCAATTCCTCATTCGTGCACAAGCTGGTGGACAAGAAGGTTCCGATAGAAACGCTTATTGAGCATCCGCTGGTCAGTCTGCGTCGGCATGCCTCACCCGCCAACCACCGCATCCCTATGCCCGCAGATATTTACGGCACGGAGCGGCGCAATTCCAAAGGCATCAACCTTGATGTGCTCTCTCAATGGTTGCCGCTCAAGCAACAGCTCGACCAGCATATGCAGTCAAGCTGGACCGGTGCGCCGCTGGTCAATGGCAAGCGGCTGTCAGGTGAAAGCAGGGCGGTCATGTGCCCCTACGCCTTGTCACATCAGGTTGGCGAGGTCATCTGGGCCACGGCCGAACAAACCCACGGCGCGATCGATCAGTTGGCTGCCGCATTCCCGGCCTGGAATGCTACCCCGGTTGATACTCGAGCCGCCGTGCTGGAGCGCACTGCGGACTTGCTCGAACAGCACATGCCAGAGCTGATGGCGCTGTGCACCCGCGAAGCCGGGAAGAGTTTGCAGGACGGCATTGATGAGGTGCGCGAAGCCGTTGATTTCTGCCGCTATTACGCACTGCAGGCGCGTCAGCGATTTGCGCTGATCACTCTGCCAGGACCGACCGGCGAAAGTAACGAGCTGTACCTGCAAGGTCGCGGCGTATTTGCCTGTATCAGCCCGTGGAATTTCCCCCTGGCGATTTTTCTGGGTCAGGTGTCAGCCGCACTGGTAACCGGTAATACCGTGGTCGCCAAGCCGGCTGAGCAGACCAGTCTGTTGGCCGTGCGCTGTGTCGAGCTGATGTTCGAGGCTGGCCTGCCAAGTAATGCGTTGGCGTTGTTGCCGGGCGACGGCGCGCAAGTGGGTAGCGTGATCACGTCTGATCCGCGAATAACTGGCGTGGCCTTTACCGGTTCAACCCAGACCGCCCATCTGATCAATCGCGCATTGGCAGCGCGGGACAGCGCGATTGCGCCCATGGTCGCTGAAACCGGCGGGCAGAACGCGATGCTGGTCGACTCGACCGCGCTGCCGGAACAGGTGGTCAAGGACGTGGTGCATTCGGCCTTTACCAGTGCCGGGCAGCGCTGTTCGGCATTGAGGGTCTTGTATATTCAGGAAGATATTGCCCCGCGGGTGATGGAGCTGCTCAAGGGTGCGATGGCCGAACTGCATGTCGGTGATCCCTTCAGCCGCGCCACGGATGTAGGTCCGGTCATTGATGCCGATGCCCGCGAGGGTTTGCTCAAGCATATCGAGACGATGAAGGTCGCAGATCGCCTTATCGCTGAAACACCTTTGCCAGAGGGGCTTGATGGACACTTCGTGGCTCCTGTAGCCTTCCGCCTGGACAGCATAAAGCAACTGGATCGCGAACATTTTGGCCCGGTACTGCATGTAATTACCTGGCGCAACGATACCCTCGACAAGGTCATCGACGAGATCAATGCCACCGGATTCGGCTTGACGCTGGGCATTCACAGCCGCAATGAAGATACCGCCCTGCATATCGATCGCCGGGTACGCATCGGCAACGTCTATATCAATCGCAATCAGATTGGGGCGGTGGTCGGGGTTCAGCCGTTTGGCGGTATGGGGCTGTCAGGCACCGGGCCGAAAGCAGGTGGGCCGCATTATTTGCTGCGTTTCGTTACCGAACGCACGCGCACCATCAACACCACGGCAGTCGGCGGCAATGCCAGCCTGCTGTCGCTGGGCAATGGTGAGCCTTGAGCACGAACGCGGCAGCCACCGGGCTGCCGCCAGGAAACAGAGGGAATTGATCAGTACTTCCCCATACCAATAACAGAACAGGGACTGTTCACTACAATGAGAGAAGAACGCCATGACTGGTAACATAGGCATTGTGAGTGCGACCTTCGCGGTCTATATCGTGGTGATGTTGGCCATCGGCTATATCGCTTATAAACGAACCAATAACCTGTCCGATTATATTCTCGGCGGACGCACGCTAGGCCCGGGCACGGCTGCTTTGTCTGCCGGCGCCTCGGACATGAGCGGCTGGCTGCTGCTGGGTTTGCCTGGCTATGCACTGGCGGCCGGTTATGAAGCGACCTGGATTGCGGCTGGCCTGCTGGCGGGTACCTGGCTCAACTGGCTGATCGTCGCACGGCGTTTGCGGGTGTACTCGCATGCGGTTAACGATTCGCTGACATTGCCGGCCTATTTCGAATTTCGTTTCGAAGATAAAAGCCGCGCATTGCGTGTGATTTCAGCTATTTTCATTCTGCTGTTCTTCCTCTTCTACACCAGTTCGGGCCTGGTGGCTGCCGGCAAGCTGTTTGAAAGCACTTTCGGCCTTAGCTACGAAATTGCCGTGGTACTGGGCACGCTGGTTATCGTCTCTTACACCTTCTTCGGCGGTTTTCTTGCGGTGTCGTGGACGGATGTGATCCAGGGTCTGCTGATGGCTGCGGCGCTGGTGATCGTGCCGATCATTGCGCTCAACACCATGGGCGGCTGGGACGAAGCCCGTGCAGCGATGGAGGCGAGCAATCCGGAACTGCTGACATTCTTCAACGACGTTGAAGGTAATCCACTGGGCTTTGTCGCGATCATTTCGCTGTTGGCCTGGGGTCTGGGTTATTTTGGGCAGCCGCACATTCTTGCGCGTTTCAAGGCTATTGGTGACGACGCTGCTCTGCCTACCGCCCGCCGCATTGCCGTTATTTGGACTGGCATCTGTCTGATCGCCGCGCTGATGGTCGGCTGGGTCGGCATTGGCTTCCTCGGCGAAGCGGGGATTGGCGATGCGGAAACGGTCTTCCTGGCGCTGATCCAGGCCATGATGCATCCAGTTGTGGCTGGCATTCTGCTCGCGGCCGTACTGGCAGCGATCATGTCGACCGCCGATTCCCAGCTGCTGGTGTCATCTTCTGCTCTGGCGGAAGATTTCTACAAGGCGCTGTTCCGCCGTGATGCTACCCAGAACGAGCTGGTCTGGGTGGGCCGCTTTGCGGTAATCGGCATCGCCTTGCTGGCACTGTTGTTCGCCTTCAATCCGGAAAGCACTGTATTGGGTCTGGTTTCCTACGCCTGGGCCGGCTTCGGTGCGGCCTTCGGTCCTGCGGTGATTCTGTCGCTGTTCTGGAAACGCATGAACCGCAACGGCGCTTTGGCCGGGATCATCGTCGGTGGCCTGACGGTGGTGCTGTACAAGCAGATTGATACCATCGGTCTCTATGAGATCATCCCCGGTGTCATTCTGGCGACCATCGCTATCGTTGTAGCCACGCTGCTGAGCCCTCCGCCTTCAGCGACCATAGAAGCAACCTTTGACGAGGTAGCCAACCGCTACTGAGCAATATTGCCGGGCAGCGCAAGCTGTCCGGCAGCTCGGCAGACAAGCTGCCGTATCCTTCTGCCATAGCGTTCTCCTGCCGCACTTCCCCCGACTTCTGACACAACTGCCAACAGTGTATTTGCGCACTGCGGGTTGTTTCCCGGCGCCCAGTGTTTTCTAATACGGACTGACGCGTCAGTCCGTGAGTAACAAATGCCCGTTAATAACAATGAATGCCAAGCCAAACGCTTGCGCAAACCCCCGGCCGAGCGCTGTGAAGAGATTCTTTACGCGGCGATCAAAGTCTTTGCCGAGCAGGGATTTCGCTGCACGGATGTGCAACAGATTGCCGATCTGGCCGGGGTGGGCAAAGGCACGGTATACCGCTTTTATCCCACCAAAGACGAATTGTTTCAGGCCGCAGTCGACGATGTGATGCTGCGGCTGACCAGCCAGGTTGATGCTGCGGTTCAAGAAATTACCGACCCTCTTGAGCACCTCAAACAGGGTTTCAGAACCTACATGTCGTTCTTTCAGCAGCATCCTGAAGCTGTTGAACTCTTTGTTCACGAATGCGCCGAGTTCGGCAAGGTGAGCAAGCCGCGGTACTTTGTCTATTCGGACCTGCGTCGCACGACCTGGTTGAATGTGTACCAGCAACTGATCGACAGCGGTCGTTGTCGAGTCAATGACCCCGAGCAAATCTTGAACGCTATCAGCAACCTGGCGTATGGCAGTGTGCTGGTCAATCGGATTTCCGGACGTAACAGCTCGCTGGAAGTGATGGCTGACGAGCTGCTGGATACGCTGCTGCATGGCGTTCTAGGGCCCACGCAGATAGTGGCCGCTAGCGATGAGTAGCGGTCCGTGCAGTAGCGTTCCCCACACCATCTTCATGCTCGGGCAGCCGCTCCGGGTATCTCTTTCTCCAATTTTCGAGCGATTGACGTTTATGCAAACCCCTCAGTTTCCTTTCCGTAGTTCTCAAGCAGCGGCATGGATCCGCGCGTTGTCTGTGCTAGCAGTGGCAGCTCTGGTATCGGCTTGTGGCAGTGATGATAAGTCCAAGTCCACGGAAAAAACGCCGCCCATGGTGACGGTGCAGGAAGTGACACTTTCCGATGCTGACCTGATTCAGGAGTATCCAGCACGGGTGCGCGGCGCCAGGGAGGTTGAGGTCAGAGCACGTATTTCCGGTGTGCTGCAGGAGCGTGTGTACGTCGAGGGTGCCGACGTCAAAGAGGGCGACATTCTGTTTCGCATTTTTCCGGAGCCGATGCAGATTCTGGTAAAGCAAGCCGAAGCGGCGAAGAGCAATGCCATCGCCGAGGTCAAACAGGCCGAGCGCGAGTGGGAGCGAGCCAAGCAATTGTTTGAGCGGGGTGCATTGAGTGCCAGCGAGCGGGATCGCACGCAATCGCAGCTGGATTTCGCCCGCGCCGGACTGGATGAAGCTGATGCGCTGCTGGATGAGGCCAAACTGAACCTGTCCTATACCAATGTACGTGCGCCGATGGATGGCAGCGCGAGTCTGGAAGTAGTACCGGAAGGGAGCGTACTGGCTGTCGGCGCGCTGCTGACCACGCTGGTCAAGCAGGATCCGGTGCACGTGATCTTCGCTCTGCCTGAGCGTGATGCGGCTATGCAGCGTGCAGCCCAGATTGAAGACGATACGCTGAATGGCGCCGTTACCATGTTGATGGCCGATGGCAGTGAGTACCCCCGCACAGGCAGCATCGATTTCACTTCAAGCAGTATTGATAACGCCACCGGCAGCATCACGCTCAGGGCAGTGTTTGATAATCCCGATCGCCAGCTTATTCCCGGACAATTCGTGCGTATCCGGCTAGTTCTCAAGCACTTCACTGATCAAGTGTTGCTACCTTCAGAGGCAGTGGGTGCCAGCGGTGACGGCCCCCAGGTGTTGGTAGTCAATGACGATTCCGAGATTGAAATTCGCAAGGTAAAACTCGGTGACATCCTGGGTGCAAGACAGATCATTCTTGAAGGTGTCGAGCCGGGTGACCGCGTGGTGGTCAACGGCCAGGTAGGCCTGCGTGCGGGCGCCAAGGTGCGCGTAGATGGTGGGGAACCCGAGCAGGACCCTGCAACCGACGACGCCGAGGAGTAAGGGCATGCTGCAGTTCTTTATTGATCGGCCGATCTTTTCGACGGTGTTGTCGATCCTGATCCTGATTGCCGGTGGCACCTCGCTTTATCAGTTGCCAATTGAGCAGTACCCCAACGTGGTACCCCCGCAGATTGTGGTGGAGGCCAGCTACCCGGGCGCCAGTTCGCAGGTAATTGCCGACGCGGTGTCGGCGCCATTGGAGCAAGCGATCAACGGGGTCGACGACATGCTGTATATGGAGTCCTTCAGTGGCGACTCCGGCAACATGCAACTGACGGTCTATTTCCGGATTGGCACCGACCCTGATCAGGCGACTATCGACGTCAACAATCGCGTGCAGAAAGCAACTGCGGAGCTGCCCCAGGAAGTGCGTGATCTGGGCGTAGTGGTCCAGGCCCGCTCGACCTCCATTCTCCAGGTGGTCGCTCTGTCGTCGGATACAGAACAACTCGGCGTGCTGGAAATCAGCAACTATGCGCTGCTCAACGTACTCGATGAGTTGGTGCGTTTGCCCGGCGTTGGTGATGCGCGTCTGTTTGGTGCCCAGGATTATTCCATGCGAATCTGGTTGCGACCGGACAAGCTGGCTGAATACGACCTGACGCCGAGTGATGTCGCCACAGCACTGCGTGAGCAGAATGCACAGTTCGCCGCTGGCCGTATCGGCGCCAACCCTGCGCCCGAAGGCCAGGCCTTTACCTTCAGTGTCAGCACGCCTGGGCGGATGTCGACCCCTGAAGAGTTTGAACAGATCATTCTGCGCAGCGATTCTGACGGGCGCACATTGCGCTTGGGGGAAGTGGCACGCGCCGAGCTGGGCGCACAGAACTACGATTTCAGCGCCACCTTCAATGCGAAAAATGCGGTGCCACTGGGCATCTATCTCCAGCCCGGGGCTAATGCGCTGGATACCGCGGACGAAGTTCGTCAGGCGATGGAGCGCATTTCTCAGCGCTTTCCCGGCGACCTGCGCTACGACATACCTTACGACACCACCCTGTTTATCGATGTCTCGATCAAAGAAGTGTTGATCACGTTCATTCAAGCATTGGCTTTGGTGGTATTGGTCACCTTCCTGTTTCTGCAGCATCTCAAGGCGACGCTGATTCCGCTGGTGGCTATTCCGGTCTCGCTCATCGGTACCTTCGCCGGGATGATGTTGATGGGTTTTTCCGTCAACCTTTTAACCCTGTTCGGGCTGATTCTGGCGATTGGGGTGGTGGTGGATAACGCCATTATCGTGATGGAGAATGCTGAGCGCTTGATCAAGGAGGAGGGGCTCTCCAGCTATGAAGCCGCCAGCAAGACCATGAAGCAGGTATCCGGCGCGGTAGTAGGCTCCACGCTGGTGCTGATTGCGGTGTTTGCCCCGGTATCCTTTCTCGGCGGCCTCAGCGGCGAGCTGTATCGTCAGTTCGCCATTACCATCGCCGTGTCCGTGGGTATTTCCGGCATCGTGGCGCTGACGCTCAGTCCGGTCATGTGCGCGTTGCTGCTCGACCGCAAGGAAACCGAGCCGTCTCCCAAATTCGCCTGGTTCAATAATGGCTTTGATCGGCTGACTGACGGTTTCACCCGTCTGGTTGGCTGGATGCTCAATCACGCCAAAATTACCCTGGTGCTGTTTCTGCTACTGATTGGATCTACCCTGTTTCTCCTGGATCGCATGTCCAGCGGCCTTGTGCCGCAGGAAGATCAGGGCTTTTTGCTGACGGTCTATCAACTGCCGCCAGTCTCATCACTGGAACGTACGGAGGCCGTGCGTGAGGAGTTGAGTCAGAAGATCGTCGACATGGAAGAGATCAAAGGGATCACCAGCTTTGCCGGTTTCGACATCATGAACCGGGGTCTACGCACCAATATGGGCGTCGCCTTCGTCACGCTGATCGACTGGGATGACCGTACCGAAGTAGAGCAGAGCGCGCAGGGTATGGCCAACCGTATCGTCGGCCTGGGTGCGAATATCCAGGAAGCCAACGTCATGGCCTTTGTACCGCCGCCGATTAACGGACTGTCACTGACCGGGGGTGTCGAAGGCTATCTGCAGCTGCGCGGCGAAAGCGATCCCTTGAAACTCAAGGCGGAAGCAGATCGCTTGGTCGGTGCCGCCAGCGAGCGTCCCGAGCTGACCAACGTGCGTGCGGCATTGGATGTCGGCGTACCTCGCTACCAGGCAGAGGTGGATTGGGACAAGGCCAAGGCCATGGGAGTGCCCATCAACGAAATCTTCACCGCCATGCGCAGTACTTTTGGTGCTCTGTATGTGAACGATTTCACCCTGCAAGGGCGTAACTGGCAAGTCAATCTGCAGTCAGAGGGTGAGTTCCGTAGCCATCCGGATGACCTGCGCAGGGTGTTCGTGCGCTCGGGCACTGGCGAGCTGGTGTCTCTGAATAACGTGGTGACCCTTGAACGTACCCAGGGTGTCGATTCGGTGAGCCGCTTCAATCTCTACCCTGCCACCAAAGTGACCGCCGACCCAGCGCCGGGCTACAACACGGCGGCGGCCTTGGCTGCCTTGCAGGAAGTTGGTGCCGAGGTTCTGGCTGCGGATGCGCAGTTGGGCTGGGTCGGTGAGGCCTATCAGCTGCTGGATTCGGCATCCTCCGGGGCGCTGGCTTTCGGGATGGGCATCATGATGGTATTCCTGATTCTGTCAGCGCAGTACGAACGCTGGAGTCTGCCCCTGGCGGTAGCCACAGCCATTCCTTTCGGCGTCTTCGGTGCAGTGGTAGCGTCGATGTTGCGGGGCTTCCCGAACGATATCTACTTCCAGGTCGGGTTGCTGGTGTTGATCGGTCTGGCGGCCAAGAACGCGATTCTGATCGTCGAGTTCGCGGCACAGAACCGCAAGGAAGGCATGTCGCCCTATGACTCGGCCTTGACCGCAGCACGTCAACGCTTTCGCGCGATCATGATGACCGCCCTGACCTTTATCATCGGCAGCTTGCCGCTGGCAATCAGTACTGGCGCCGGTGCCGTGAGTCGTCAGGAAATCGGTACCGTGGTAGTCGGTGGCATGGTCGCCGCCAGTACCCTGGCGCTGATCTTCGTGCCGGTGTTCTACATGTTGCTGGAGCAGAGGGGGTTCAAGCGCACCGAGTAAAACAGACTGCCCTTGTCGCTTATCGCCGACAAGGGCAGGGTGGCTCACCCGGCGGGAGGGATCACGGCCAATAAGAAGCTGTATTCCTCGGCCAGCTCGCGTATCGCCTGGTAACGTCCACTGGCACCGCCGTGCCCGGCGCTCATCTGGGTGCGCAACAACAGCGGCCGGGAGTCGGTTTTGCAATGCCGCAGCTTGGCCACCCATTTGGCCGCTTCCCAATACTGCACGCGCATGTCGTGATAACCCGCGGTGACGAACAGGGCCGGGTATTCCTGCTCCCGTACCTGTTCATAGGGCGCGTAACCGCGTACACGTTCGGCAACGACAGGATCATTCATGTCGCCCCATTCCTCGTACTCACCAATGGTCAGCGGCAGATCCGGATTGTTCATGGTATTGAACACGTCGACGAAGGGCACGTCAGCCACTGCGGCAGCGAACAGCTCGGGCCGCTGGTTGATTACATTGCCAATCAGCAGACCGCCCGCGCTGCCCCCGGCGATGACCAGCCGCGCAGAATCCGTCAGACCTCGCTGCAACAGGTGTTCGGCGCAGGCGATAAAGTCGCTGAAGGTGTTTTCCTTATGTTCGAGCTTGCCGTTCTGATACCAAGCTTCGCCCAGATCGGCGCCGCCGCGAACATGGGCGATGGCGAATATCCAGCCGCGCTCAAGCAGCGAAAGGCGGGCGTGTGAGAACCAGGGGTCCATGCTCGCACCGTAGGCGCCATAGCCGTAAAGATAAAGCGGCGCAGGCCCGGGAGCTCGCTCTCGCGCGGCGACAAGACTGATCGGGATCCTGCTGCCGTCTGCGGCAGTGGCCCATTCCCGCATGACCTCATAGTCGTCGGGGTCAAACTTGCCTTCCACCGGTATTTGCTTGAGCACGCGTTGCTCGCCGTTGGCGATATGCAAGGCGCTGACTTGTGCTGGTCGGTTCAGGGATTCATAACGCAAGCGCACAAACTCGCTGGCATATTCTTCGCCGCCCTGTACGTGCAGGCTATAGACGGCGTCCGGCATCTTCACCTGGTAGGGGGCGCCGGCCTCTGGCCGGACTTCCAGAGTGATCAACCCCTGGTCACGGTAATGCAGGAGCAAGCCTGCTTTTTGCACGCTCATGTCTTCCAGGGTGCGTTGCGTGTCCAGCTCGGCAATCTGCTGCCAGTGCTCAAATGCAGGATGTTCAGGTTCCGCCTGGAACAAGGCAAAATTCTCACCCGGCGCATTGCTACGAATAATCAGACCCTCGGGGCCATGGTCCACATGATACTCATGCCCGCTACGACGGGCTTCAATCAGTCGCCATGTGCCGGTGGGCTGATCCGCTGGCAGCAGCTGCACTTCGCAGGTGTTTTTACTGGAGCTGGCCAGCAGCAGCCATTGCTCGGAGCTGCTGCGGTAAATGTGCAGGTAGAAGCGCTGGTCCTGCTCATGAAACAGATGCACAGGCGCAGCGTCGGCTCGCAGCCGCCACAGGTGCGCAGGTCGCGAGGTCTCGTCCATGCTGATAGCAAACAGGTGCTGACTATCCTGGGCCCAGACCAGACTGCCGTCGGCGTTTTCCAGTGGCAGCTCGGTCACTGTGCCGCTATCAATCTTCTGCAGATACAACGAGTAGGTTTCATCGCCCTGACGGTCGAGGCTGTAGGCAAGCCATTGATGATCAGGGCTGATGGCATAGTCGCCCAGTTGCAGAAAACCATCGCCGGCCAGCAGGTTCAGATCCAGCAGCAGAGCTTCACTCGCCGGGTCTATTGTCAGAGACCCATCGACAGGCTTGGCGCAGCGGAAGTATCGCGGGTATTCGGC
Source organism: Halopseudomonas laoshanensis (assembly GCF_008365385.1). GTDB lineage: Bacteria > Pseudomonadota > Gammaproteobacteria > Pseudomonadales > Pseudomonadaceae > Halopseudomonas > Halopseudomonas laoshanensis. Next base: position 1,011,200 of record NZ_QOVF01000001.1, read on the forward strand.
TCCGGTTTCGGTGCGCTGGTAGTACAGCCATGGGCCCCACACGCCGGGCAATGACAAATCGGTTTCACGGATTCGCCCGCGGATCTCTTCAAAGAGTATTTCCCGCTGATCATCATGGCTGGCCAACCAGGTTTCGGTCGCCTGGTTCTCCTGCTCGAGAAAGGTCAGTACCTCGGGCGCATCACGTTGCTCAAGCCAGGCATACGGATCATTGCCGGTATCGCGGCGTGTAGGTTGTAGCATCGAGTTGGGACTCCCTGAATAAAACCGTTATTATAGGCCCACATTTTTGCTGACCGGTGACTGCCTGATGTTCAACGAATCCGAATACCAGATGATGTGGATGATATATCTGGCGGCGGCAGCTTGCGCCTGGTTGGTCTGGTGGAAGATGACCAGTTGGATTCCGCTCTGGTATGTACGCGAACCGCTGTGGCTGATCATGGCGATACTACTGTTCACGCCGGTCCGAGTTGATCCGATGGAATCATGGATGGCACCTGCGACCATGATCTTTCTACTGGATACGGTGCTTGATACAGGAGACAACGAAGCGCGGATGCTGGGTGATCTCGCGCTGGCGATGGGGCTCGCGCTATTGCTTTATCTGTTGATCGCGGCGGGCAGGGCAGGTTGGAAGCATTGGCGCCAGCAGGAGACTGCTCACGCCAAAGGGCATTACAAGGCACCTTGAGGGCTTCTCAGCCCTCGTTCTTCTGTTCGTAAAGCGTGCGCGCCATGCGCATGATCTGCTCCTGGAATTCACTGCGCTGAATATCCGTCATCGGGCAGATACCAATCTGTTCAAACAGCCGATAGCCTCGTACAGAAAAGAACAGGATGCTCGCCTGCGCCAGGCCCAAAGGCGACTCGGCAAGAATGTTGAACAACCCCTGAACATCGTCTGATGTGGTCTGCAGCAACGCGGGGTTGCTGGCAGCGGCGGCGAGAATCGCGGAGTCCAGGTTCTTCTCCTCGTTCGACTCGCTCAGATTGCTCAGCAGCAGTGATTTCAGCTCGCGCATAGGCTCATCTGGCAGCACGCTTTCGTAGGCTCTCCAACGAACACGGAAACGCTCCAGCCGGTGCTCGATCATGGCTGAAAGCAAGGCTTCCCGATCAGGAAACATTCCTTGCAGATCACTCTCGGCGATGCCGGTACGTTCGCTCAGGCTGGCGAAGGTGAGCTGTGAAGCGCCTAGCTCGCTGACGATGGCTTCTGCCGCGCGGAAGATATTCAGACGGCGGTTTTCATTTTCTTTGGTTGAATCGATGCTTTCCACTGTTATAGACATCCTGGTGGTGGGGGTACCAAGGCAACACTGAATAAGGCAGCGCCGGTTGTGTCCCAAATGGCCTTCAGAGTGATGACACTCAGATTATGCGCACTAGGTTACGACTTAAGGGCTTATCAGGCGAGTATTTTTTGCAGCAGGAGGTGTCGCGTACAACTAAGGGAGGGTAAATTTCAGGCATTAAAAAACCCGGCCGGAGCCGGGTTTTTCAGTCAGACTTCGGAATTAACCGATAACCTGAATGTTTGCAGCTTGCTTACCTTTAGGACCAGTAGTGATATCGAAAGATACCTTCTGGTTCTCGGCGAGGGACTTGAAGCCCTGAACCTTGATTTCGGAGAAGTGGGCGAACAGATCATCACCACCGCCGTCCGGAGTAATGAAGCCAAAGCCTTTAGTGTCGTTGAACCACTTAACTGTACCAGTTGCCATTTCGGATAATTCCTATCAAATAAAAAAATCTGAGCTGAGCTCAATTAAAGCGTGGGGAATCAAAGATTACGAGAATGACAAACTTACGTACTGAAAAGTGCGCTTGCAGCCTACTACTCTATCTTGAAAACCTACGCGCTCACTGTGCGCCTTAATGCAAATCAAGTCAAGCTAGGCTATGACTCGCTGCATCGGGCTTGCGATGAACGAAACTCAGTATACGACAGATTCAGGAAATAACACCCTTTACCTGAGTTTTTTTTAAATATGCACTGCCGTTCGTCTGAAAATCGCCTTCAGTTTCGCTTGTACGGAAACACGTCCAGCACCTGCCCATCCTTTATACGCTCCTGCAGACCCCTCCAGTAACTGGCCTCGAACAAGTTGCCATGCATGCTGGAAAAAGCCTTGCGATGGCGGATGTCGGCAAACAGAAACACCGGAAACTCTTCCGGGAACACATCGTTCGGCCCTACCGAATACCAGGGCTCGGAAGCCATTTCCTGTTCGGGGTACATGGCTTCGGGGATGTCGCGGAAGTTGACCTCGGTCAGATAGCTGATTTCGTCGTAGTCGTAGAACACCACGCGGCCATGGCGCGTTACTCCGAAATTCTTCAGCAACATGTCACCTGGGAAGATATTGGCTGCGGCCAGTTCCTTGATCGCTTTGCCATAGTCGAGCAGGGCTTCCTGCGTCTGAGTCTCGCTCGCGCTCTCCAGATAGATGTTCAGCGGCGTCATCCGGCGTTCGGTCCAGCAGTGGCGTACCAGGATCACGTCGCCTTCCTCGATCACCGTCGAGGCTGCCACTTCGAGAAGCTCTGCCAGGCACTCAGGGTCAAAGCGTTCGCGGGGGAAGCGGAAGTCAGCAAATTCCTGGGTATCAGCCAGGCGTCCCACGCGGTCATGGCGCTTCACCAGCCGGTACCGGTCTATTACCGTGGCGCGATCGATATTCTTCGACGGCGCGAACTTGTCCTTGATGATCTTGAACACCGTATTGAAGCCGGGCAGGGTGAACACGCTCATCACCATGCCACGCACACCCGGCGCCATGATAAAGCGGTCTTCGCTGGTCGCCAGGTGTGCTATCAGCGCCCGATAGAATTCGGATTTGCCCTGCTTATAAAAGCCGATGGCGGTATACAACTCGGCAATATGTTTGCTCGGCAGCAACTGCTTGAGGAAGGCCACCATCTCCGCCGGAACGGCTGCTTCAACCATGAAATAGGAGCGGGTAAAAGAGAAGATGATCGAAACCTGGGATTCATCGGTAATCAAGGTGTCGACACTGATGCCTTCATGCTCGTGATGAATCAGCGGGAGAACGAAAGGCCATTGCTCCTGCTGACTGATCACCCGGCCCACCAGATAGGCGCCCTTGTTGCGATAGAACACCGACTGGATCAGCTCTACGGTCAGGCCGCGGTCTTTCTGCGCCCAATCCGGCAGGCCTTTGTGCAGATGTTCGATAATCATCTTGCAGTCGCGTTCGAAGTTTGCCCAGGGCGCGTCGAAGCTGTGCTCGTCGAGAATCTGCCGGACCAGCCCGTCCAGCGAGCCATCGGAAATAAAGCCGCGCGTCAGTGGTATCCGTGACGGCGGTCGCGTAGCCGGACGTGAACTGTGCACGAACATGGTCTCGTCACTGATCTGGTCATGCTGATGCAGTGAAGTGAAGATCGAGTTGAACCAGGTTTCGGCCAACTCGTCGTCGAAGCGCTGGTCGATGAGAGTGATATAGGCTTTGCGGATATCTGGCCAGTTGCGGACATCCAGTATGTATTCGGCATCAGTTGACTGGTGCAGATTCTGCGCGGTGCTGGACACGCAATCTTCATAAAGATTGATGCGCGCGGTGGACGCCGATTGAATGTCATTCCAGCGGGCTTGCTCAAACCGCACTCTCGCGCCGGACGTGATGCTGCGAAATTCGTCACGATAATGATCGAATTGATCCAGGATGTTCTGAGCAATGCGTTTGGGGCTGTAGGGCATGAAATAGGTACTGCCTGTGCCAGGTAGGAAACCGCAGAATAGCCAGTCTGGTGATTCAGCGAAAGTGCTCTATTGTTATCAGCGGATAAATCGCCAATCCTCACTGAAGTGGATAAAGTAGCTGAACTGTTTTAATTCAGCGAAGTCATTTGAGAATGAAAAAGACTTATAGCGTTCCCTTGGCCGCATTGGCCGTCATAGTTGTGTTGTTGATAATTGTGCATCTGTCACTCGCCACCTGGGTCCGTAACCTGTTGAACGAGAACATGGCGGAGATGGGGGATTACACCGGGCATGTAGAGGAGGTTGACCTGTTCTGGTGGCGAGGTGCTTACAGCATTCATAACCTGAACATTCAGAAAAATGTCGGCAACGTGCAGGCGCCCTTTTTTACAGCGCCGCTTATTGATATTGCCGTCAGTTGGCGAGCGCTGTGGGAGGAGCGCGCTTTGGTGGCCAAGGTGCGGTTCACCGACCCGGAGCTGAACTTTATTGACTCGGAAAATGAGCAGGATCGTCAAACCGGTGAAGGCGTTGACTGGCGTGAACGGCTGACCGAGCAAATTCTGATTGAAGTGGACGAGCTTCAGGTCGTCAACGGGACCCTCGCTTTTCGCAACTTTACCTCGGAGCCCCCGGTCAACGTCTACGCCAATAATCTGGATATGACCGTGCGCAACCTAAGTACCGCGCGTGATCTGCAAGGCACTCGTGATGCCAGCCTGGAAGGTACTGCCGATTTTCTCAACCACGCCCCGTTGGAAATAGAAGCTGCGTTCGATCCGCTATTGCGGATGGAGGATTTCGAGTTGCGCTTTCGTGTCAGTGAGGTGGATCTGACCCAACTGAATGATTTCGCCTCAGCCTATGGGAATTTCGATTTCAATTCCGGCAATGGCGAGTTGGTTGTGGAGGTTGATGCAGAGGAAGGTCAGTTAGGCGGTTACATCAAGCCGTTGTTGCGTGACGTGGATGTGTTCAATGTCGAGCAAGATCTGCAGAACGAAGATAAAGGCTTTTTCCGCGGGATGTGGGAGGCGCTGGTAGGTGCTGGTGGTGCGGCAGTGAAAAATCGCAATCGCGATCAGATTGCCACCCGCGTCGATTTAAGCGGCAGCTTGCAGGACGCGGATGTAAGCCCGCTTCAGGCATTCTTCGGGATTCTGCGTAATGGTTTTATTGAGGCCTTCAGTGCCGGCTTCGAAAAAGACGCGCCGGAGACTGAATAGTCTCCGGCGAAGTCTGTCGTTCTTATCCATCAGGCAGCGAGGTTACTGCTGTAGTTCTGCCTCGCTGAACATATCGCTGAACAGCATGCTGCTGAGATAGCGTTCACCTGAGTCTGGCAGGATTACTACCATGGTCTTTCCCTGCATCTCCGGCTCTTCTGCCATGCGCACGGCAGCTGCCATAGCCGCACCGCAGGAAATGCCGCAGAGAATGCCTTCCTCACGCATCAGTCGCAAAGCCATCGCCTTCGACTCTTCGTCAGTCACCTGTTCGATACGATCCACCAGTGACATGTCCAGGTTGCCGGGAACGAAACCGGCGCCAATGCCCTGAATCTTGTGCGGGGAGGGTTTGACCTCCTGACCATCGCGCGTCTGGGTGATTACCGGTGAGCTGACCGGCTCTACTGCCACCGACAGGATGTTTTTCTTGCAGGTGTTCTTTATATAGCGCGACACGCCCGTGATAGTGCCGCCAGTACCAACGCCAGAGACCAGCACATCAATACTGCCTTCAGTGTCTTTCCAGATTTCCGGCCCGGTTGTTTTTTCATGGATCGCCGGGTTGGCTGGATTTTCGAATTGCTGCAGCAGAATGTGGTTGGCAGGGTCCTGGGCGGTGATTTCTTCCGCTGCGGCAATCGCGCCTTTCATACCCTTGGCCGGGTCAGTCAGGACCAGTTCAGCGCCCAACGCTTTGAGCACTTTGCGCCGCTCCAGACTCATGGAGGAGGGCATGCTCAGCTTCAGTTTGTAGCCCCGTGCAGCGGCAACGAAAGCCAGGCCAATGCCGGTATTGCCGGATGTCGGCTCGACTATGGTCATGCCCGGCTTCAGACGCCCGGACTCTTCCGCGTCCCAGACCATGCTGGCACCAATGCGGCATTTGACCGAGTAAGCCGGGTTGCGTCCCTCGATCTTGGCCAGGATAGTCACGCCGGAAGGGCCGATACGATTGATGCGGACCAGCGGCGTATTGCCGATGGATTGTGAGTTGTCTGTATAGATTTTGCTCATAATGACATCCTGTTGGGTGCGGGGATCATTCAGTGACTGAATACTACATCCAGGTTCACAGTGCGCCTACCGTCACGTTATAGTCGCTGTTTTGACCGGGCGCCAATTAGAGCTGGCCCTGCTCCTGAATTCTCCAGAGGATAGCCTGAATGAAATTTGAAGGTACTGACGCCTACGTTGCTACGGATGACCTGAAACTGGCGGTCAACGCTGCCATTACCCTGGAACGCCCCTTGCTGGTCAAGGGCGAGCCGGGTACCGGCAAAACCATGCTCGCCGAGCAGTTGGCCGAGTCCATGGGCGCCAAGCTGATCACCTGGCACATCAAATCGACCACCAAGGCGCACCAGGGCTTGTACGAATACGATGCCGTGAGCCGTCTGCGTGATTCCCAGTTGGGCACTGACAAGGTGCACGACGTTCGCAACTACATCAAGAAAGGCAAGCTCTGGGAAGCCTTTGAAGCAGAAGAAAAGGTCATCCTGCTGATTGATGAGATCGACAAGGCCGATATCGAGTTCCCCAACGATTTGCTCCAGGAACTCGACAAGATGGAGTTCTACGTTTACGAGACCAATGAGACGATCAAGGCTGACAAGCGCCCGATCATCATTATTACCTCGAACAACGAAAAAGAACTGCCGGACGCCTTCCTGCGTCGCTGCTTCTTCCACTACATCGCCTTCCCCGATCGCAACACCATGCAGCGCATCGTCGATGTGCATTTTCCCGAGATCAAGAAAGAGCTGGTCTCCGAAGCGATGGACATCTTCTTTGACGTACGCAAGGTGCCCGGCCTGAAGAAAAAGCCGTCCACCTCCGAGCTGGTTGACTGGCTCAAGCTGCTGATGGCTGACCAGATCCCCGAGGCGGTGCTGCGTGATCGTGATCCGACCAAAGCCATTCCGCCGCTCTACGGTGCGCTGGTGAAGAACGAGCAGGACGTGCAGTTGCTGGAACGTCTGGCGTTCATGACCCGCCGCCAAAACCGTTAAGAAGGAGGGCGCCCATGTTATTGGGCCTGTTCAATGAAATGCGCGCAGCCAAGGTGCCGGTATCGGTCCGCGAGCTGCTCGATCTGATCCGTGCGCTCAAGCACCATGTGGTTTTCGCCGATATGGACGAATTCTACTACCTGGCGCGTACCGTGATGGTCAAGGATGAGCGCCACTTCGACAAGTTCGACCGGGCCTTCGGGGCTTATTTCAATGGTCTGCAGAACCTGGATCAACTTCTCGAAGCGCTCATCCCCGAGGATTGGCTGCGCAAAGAGTTCGAGAAGATGCTCACCGACGAAGAGCGCGAGAAAATCAAGTCGCTTGGCGGGCTGGACAAGCTGATCGAGGAGTTCAAGAAGCGTCTCGAAGAGCAGAAAGAGCGCCACGAAGGTGGCAACAAGTGGATCGGCACCGGTGGTACCAGCCCGTTCGGTTCAGGCGGCTACAACCCGGAAGGGATCCGTGTAGGTGATGCCGGCAAGCGCCAGGGCAAGGCCGCCAAGGTCTGGGATCAGCGCGAGTACAAGAACCTGGATGATCAGGTTGAGCTGGGTACGCGCAATATCAAGGTGGCTTTGCGTCGGCTGCGCAAGTTCGCGCGCCAGGGCGCCGCTGAGGAGCTGGATATCGATGGCACCATCGATCACACCGCTCGCGATGCAGGCCTACTGAACATTCAGATGCGCCCCGAACGTCGCAACGCGGTCAAGTTGCTGCTGTTATTTGATATCGGCGGCTCGATGGATGCGCATATCAAGGTTTGCGAAGAATTGTTCTCCGCCTGCCGTACCGAGTTCAAGCATCTGGAGTACTTCTACTTCCATAACTGCCCGTATGAATCCGTCTGGAAAAACAATCTGCGTCGCACCAATGAACGCACCTCGACCATGGATCTGCTGCATAAATACGGTCCGGACTACAAGGTCGTGTTTGTTGGTGACGCGGCGATGGCGCCCTACGAAATCACCCAGCCCGGCGGCAGCGTCGAGCATTGGAATGAAGAGGCCGGTCATGTATGGATCCAGCGCTTTATGGAAAAGTACAAGAAGATGATCTGGATTAACCCTTACCCCAAAGACGCCTGGGACTACACCACCTCGACACGCATTGTGCGTGATCTGATCGAGGACCGGATGTATCCCTTGACGCTGGAAGGGTTGGAAGAGGGGATGAGGTACCTGAGTAAATAGCCTTTGGCTATCTAGCTTGGAAACAGAAAGTGAAAGCGGGAACCGGTCAGTGCATGACCGGCTTCCCGTTTTTTTTTAACCGATTTTCACCTCTGGCAGTACCGGCCGCGCGACGCTGACCTTCTCGGTGGGCACCATCACGGTGGCGACCCCATCGACGACCTGTTTGCCATCCTGATTGAACACCCGCGTAGCAATGCGCGCGCGGTTCTTCGGCAGCTTCTCGATCACTTCCAGTTCAATGCGAATCTCGTCGCCCAGGCGTACTGGACGCAGGAAGCTCATTTCCTGACCTATATAAATAGTGCCCGGCCCCGGCAGTTCGCAGGCAATAGCGGCGGAGATCAAGGCGCCGGAAAACATGCCGTGGGCAATACGGCCTTTGAACGGAGTGGCTGCAGCAAACTCCTCATCCAGGTGCACCGGGTTCACATCACCGGACACCTCGGCGAACAGGATCAGATCGCGCTCGCTGACCATATGGGTGACCTCAGCTTTGTCACCCAGGGCAAGTTCGTCGTAGGTGCGATTTTCAAGCTTGGACATCAGTGCTCTCCGTTGAGTTGGCTGTGTTGGACGTTGCCAGCAATTGTGTATCCAGCCACTCGATCAGTTCGGCAGTCACCTGATCGCGGTTGGTTTCATTGAGAATTTCATGGCGGGCGTCATCATACAATTGCAGACTGACCTGCGACAGCCCTGCGTCCTGCAAGCGCCGCTGCAACCGCGCCAGGCCGTTGCCGGCGCTGACCGGGTCTGCGCTGCCGCCGATGATCAGCACTGGGAACGTGTCGGGAATGCGTTTCAGCTCACGTGGGTCGGCGATCTGTAGCAGGCCGCCAAACAGATCTTGCCAAAGACGCGCAGTACAGTTGAAGCCGCACATGGGGTCGGCAACGTACCGGTCTACCTCTGCAGGATCCCGGCTCAACCAATCAAACTCGGTACGTGCTGGCCGAAACGCCTTATTGAACTGGCCAAAGCTGAGTTTGCTGATGCCCAGCGCCGGCTGGTCAGCTCCGCGTATCCGCCCTTCGAGCGTGGCCGCAGCTCGGCCAAAGCGGCTGAGCGCAGGAGGATGGGCATTGCTGCCACTCAATACCACGCCAGCCAGATCCGCTCTGTGACGCAGCAGAAAGCCCTGCACTATGTAAGAGCCCATGCTGTGGCCGAAAAGAAAAACCGGTTTGCCCGGCGCCAACGCCTGGCCTTCACGCAACAGCAGGGCAATATCATCGGTTACCTTGCGCCAGCCATCCTGGTCGGCAAAATGCCCTTGTTTCTGGCCCAGGCTGCTCTGGCCATGACCTCTCTGGTCGAGCGCCGCGACGGCAAAGCCGTGGAAGTTCAACTGTTGGGCCAAACGGTCGTAACGGGCCGCATGCTCGGCCATGCCGTGGCTGATCAGCATCAGTGCTTTGCACTGGCGATCCTCCGGCAGCCATTCGTGCAGCATCAGCGGGTATTGGTCGTCACTGAGCAGTCTGCGGGTTTGGTAAGTCACTCTTGTTACTCTCCTTATTCACATACCAAATGAAACAGAACAGCATTTTGTGTTTCCCGGCAATGCTGGTATTTTTACGAGTTACGCATAGACGTGAACCGAATGACAAGCCCGCTGCCGACAGGGCTGTCTGCTGGAACAAGAGTACCGAGGGGCTAACCCGATTGCACCTTGGGTAAATGATACGGGGAAGAGGACAACAATAATGGAAGCAGCGTTCTGGAACGACAAGCGCCCACCGGGTGTACCTAACGAGATCGACCTGACGCAATACGGTTCGATCAATGAAGTATTCGCAAGCTCCTGCAAGAAATTCGCTGATCGTCCTGCGTTTACTAATATGGACACCACGCTGACTTACGGTGAAATTGATCGTTTGTCCGGCAACTTTGCCAGCTATATCCAGACGCAGACCGACCTCAAACCTGGCGATCGCATCGCCATCCAGATGCCCAACGTATTGCAGTTCCCTGTTGCCGTCTTTGGCGCTATTCGCGCCGGCCTGATCGTGGTCAATACCAACCCGCTGTACACCGCGCGGGAAATGCGTCACCAGTTCAAAGATTCCGGCGCTAAAGCCTTGATCTACATGAATATGTTTGGCCATCTGGTGGAGGAAGTCCTCCCCGATACCGATCTGAAATACCTGTTTGAAGCGCGCATGGGCGATATGCTGCCTGGCCTCAAGGGCATGCTGGTCAATACCGTCGTCAAGCGTGTGAAGAAGATGGTGCCATCCTTCAACCTGCCTCAGGCAGTGTCATTCAAGGCCGCACTGAAAGCCAGCAAGGGCAAGACGCCGACCCCGGTGACCAAGACCCTGGACGATGTCGCCGTGCTGCAATATACCGGCGGTACTACCGGCCCCTCCAAGGGCGCGATGCTGACCCATGGCAACCTGGTGGCGAACATGCTGCAGGTTTACGCCAACATGCAGCAGGTGGATAAAGACGGCAAGAAGATCATGAGCGACAGCGGTGAGATCGTTATCTGCCCACTGCCGCTCTATCATATCTTCGCTTTCACCGCGAACTGCATGTGCATGATGCTGGCGGGGCACCATAACGTGCTGATTACCAATCCACGTGATATTCCCGGTTTCGTTAAAGAGCTGAAGAAGTGGAAGTTCTCTTCCATGGTTGGCCTCAATACGCTGTTCGTGGCGTTGATGGAGCACCCCGAGTTTACCGAGATCGATTTCTCCCATCTCAAGAGCACTACCTCTGGCGGTACCGCCCTGGTCAAAGCGACTGCCGAACGTTGGCAAGGCAAGACCGGCAGCCTGATCGGCGAAGGCTATGGCCTGACCGAATGCTCGCCGGTAGTCTGCTCCAGCCCAGGTGATGGTTTGGCGCGGCTGGGTAGCGTCGGTTTGCCGGTACCTAGCACCGCGATCAAGGTGATCGATGAAAATGGCGTTGAACTACCAGTCGGCGAGCGCGGCGAGTTGTGCGTGAAAGGCCCGCAGGTGATGAAGGGTTATTGGCAGCGCGACGATGCAACCGCAGAAATGCTCGACCCTGAAGGCTGGTTGAAAACCGGAGACGTTGCTGTGATTGACGAGGACGGTTTTGTTTCCATCGTTGACCGCATCAAGGATCTGATCATTGTCTCGGGCTTCAACGTCTATCCGAACGAGATTGAAGACGTGGTAGCTGCGCACCCGAAGGTCGCCAACGCTGCGGCGATCGGTGTACCTGACGAGAAGTCCGGCGAAGCCGTCAAACTGTTCGTTGTGCCTAGCGCGGATGATCTGAACATCGATGAGTTGAAAGCGTATTGCCGCGCCAACTTTACTGGCTACAAAGTACCCAAGCATTATGAAATCCGCGATTCTCTGCCGATGACCCCGGTCGGCAAGATTCTGCGCCGGGAGCTGCGCGACAAGTAACCAAGCGCAACCTGCCAGGCTGGCATCGCCAGCCTCAAGCCCGGTGGTTTCACACCGGGCTACTCCCCCGCAAGCTCATTCTTCCATGCCCCCACGCCGCTCAATAGCCACGCTGGTCTGATCTGGCAAAAACTGCTAGTCTTCGGCCACTTTTCGACTGAAATGCTGTTTTTGTTCATCATTGACGCCGATAAGCCAGTTCTGTGCAGGAAACTCCGCTACCGCGCTTTCTACGCGTTTTCGGAGTAGCCTTTATAACCCATAAGAGAGAATCGGCTTGCGTGGCCGACTAGTTCAGGAGCAGGCATCCATGCTTGAGAATTTCTGGAAAGACAAATACCCGGCAGACATTCCTTTCGAGATTAATGCGGACCAATACCCCAACATCCTTGCCGTTTTGAAGGAATCCTGCCAGCGCTTTGCAGACAAGCCTGCCTTTACCAACCTGGGTAAAACCCTTACCTACGGTGAAATGTACAAACTCTCTGGTGATTTTGCCGCTTACCTGCAGAAGCATAGCGGTCTGCAGCCAGGCGATCGGGTTGCCATCCAGATGCCCAACGTCCTGCAGTACCCCATAGCGGTGTTTGGTGCCATGCGCGCCGGCTATGTCGTGGTGAATACCAACCCGTTGTATACGCCCCGCGAGATGGAACACCAGTTCAACGACTCCGGTGCCAAACTGCTGATCTGCCTGGCCAACATGGCTCATCTGGCTGAGCAGGTAGTTCCAAAAACCGGTGTGAAGAAAGTCATCGTTACCGAAGTCGGTGACATGCTGCCGCCGCTCAAGCGGACATTGATCAACTTTGTCGTCAAGCATGTGAAAAAGATGGTGCCGGCCTTCAATATTCCGGACGCGATCAAGTTCAACGATGCGCTGGCCAAGGGCAAAGGGCAGAGCTTTACCGAAGCTTCGCCCACCAATGACGATGTGGCGGTATTGCAATATACCGGCGGCACCACAGGCGTTGCCAAAGGCGCGATGCTGACCCACCGCAATCTGGTCGCCAACATGCTGCAGGCCAAGGCGATGATGGGCAACAGCATCAAGGACGGCGAGGAAGTGCTGATCTGCCCGCTGCCGCTGTATCACATCTACGCCTTCACCTTTCACTGCATGGCGATGATGATCAGTGGTAATCACAATATTCTGATCACCAATCCGCGCGATATCCCGGCGTTCGTCAAGGAGCTGTCAAAGGTCCGCTTCACCGGCTTTGTTGGTCTGAATACACTGTTTGTCGCACTGTGCAACGATGAAACTTTCCGCGGGCTGGATTTCAGCCAGTTCAAGGTCACCCTCTCTGGTGGCATGGCGCTGCAACAGGCCACAGCCGAGCGCTGGGAAAAAATCACCGGCTGTAAGGTCTGCGAAGGTTATGGCATGACCGAAACCAGCCCGCTGGCTACAGTGAATCCGATCAAAGCAATTCAGTTGGGCACTATTGGTATTCCAGTACCATCCACTCTGTGCAAGATCATCGATGATGACGGCACCGAAGTGCCTATGGGCGAGCGCGGCGAGCTGTGCGTCAAAGGCCCCCAGGTAATGAAGGGCTATTGGCAGCGTCAGGAAGCGACCGATGAAATGCTCGACGCTGAAGGCTGGCTGAAGACGGGTGACATCGCCATCATCCAGGAAGACGGCTTCCTGCGTATTGTGGATCGCAAAAAAGACATGATCCTGGTTTCCGGCTTCAACGTTTATCCGAACGAGCTGGAAGATGTCATGGCGGCGATTCCTGGTGTGACCCAGTGCGCCGCTATCGGTGTACCCGACGAGAAATCCGGCGAAGCGATCAAGGTATTCCTGGTCAAGGCACCGGGTGCCGAGTTGAGTGAAGAGCAGGTCAAAGCGCAGATGCGTGACAGCCTGACCGCGTACAAAGTACCGAAGTTTGTCGAGTTCCGCGACGCGCTGCCGACCACCAACGTCGGCAAGATCCTGCGTCGTGAGCTGCGCGATGAAGAGTTGAAGAAAATCGCCAATAAGTAACATTAGCGGTCTCAGCTGCAGCAACGCTTAGAGTAAATCTGCGACAATACGACCCCGCCATTGCTCTGCACTGGCGGGGTTTTTGTTTTCTCCAGAGCCGAATTGATGACTGATTTGAATTCCCTTGCCGCCCACCTCAACCAGGCCATGGCCGCTGACCGTCCACGCCTGGAACGCCAGCTTGCCAGCCTGGGAAAAAAGCCGGATGCCCAGCGTCTGGCCCAGTGGCAAGAGCGCTTCAGCCGTTCGTGCGCACGGGTTGAGGCGCGCCGCGCCAGCATTCCGCCGATGCGCTACGACGATCAACTGCCGATTGCCGAGCGCCGCGAGCAGATCAGAGCGGCGATTGCCGAGCATCAGGTAGTGGTGATTGCCGGTGAAACCGGCTCGGGCAAGACCACGCAGATTCCGAAAATCTGTCTCGAATTGGGCCGTGGCAGTCATGGCCAGATAGGCCACACGCAGCCGCGCCGTCTGGCCGCGCGCAGTGTCGCCAGCCGTGTGGCGGATGAAATAGGTACGCCCCTGGGAGAGCTGGTCGGCTTCCAGGTACGCTTTACCGATCAGAGCAAAGACAGCACGCTGATCAAGTTGATGACCGATGGCATCCTGCTGGCTGAAACCCAGCACGACCGGCTGCTGCAGCGCTACGACACCTTGATTATCGATGAGGCCCACGAGCGCAGCCTGAATATCGATTTTCTGCTGGGTTATCTGAAAACCATCCTGCCGGAGCGCCCGGATCTCAAGATCATCATTACCTCGGCGACCATCGATCTGCAGCGCTTTTCCGAGCATTTTGACAATGCTCCGGTGATTGAGGTCTCAGGTCGTGCCTACCCGGTGGATGTCTGGTATCGACCGCTCAGCGCGGAGATGGATGAAGAGGGTAATCAGGTCGAGGAAGACCTGAGTATCGAACAGGGCATTCTCGCCGCTCTACGAGAACTGGAAAAGTACGAACGGGCCAACGGCAAGGGCCCAGGTGATGCGTTGATATTCCTGCCGGGTGAGCGGGAGATTCGCGATACCGCCGACTACCTGCGCAAGGCCAATCTGCGCCATACCGAAATACTGCCGTTATATGCGCGTTTGTCGGTGGCCGAGCAGCAGAAAATTTTTGCCTCGCATGCCGGCCGCCGGGTGGTGCTGGCGACCAACGTCGCTGAAACCTCGCTGACCGTGCCGGGCATCGTCTACGTGATTGATCCCGGTGAAGCGCGCATCAGCCGCTACAGCCCACGTTCGAAAGTGCAGCGTTTGCCGGTGGAGGCGATCTCCCAGGCCAGCGCTAATCAGCGCAAGGGTCGCTGCGGGCGGGTGGCACCGGGTATTTGCGTGCGTTTGTACGCCGAAGAGGACTTCAACGCGCGGCCGGAGTTTACCGACCCGGAAATTCTGCGTACCAACCTGGCTGCGGTGATCCTGCAGATGTTGCATCTGCGGCTGGGCCGGATCGAGGATTTTCCCTTTATCGAGCCGCCGGATGGGCGCTCGATCAGTGACGGTTTCAACCTGCTGCAGGAGCTCGGCGCGGTAGACCGCGAGGGTGTGATTACCGCCAACGGGCGCCAATTGGCGAGGTTGCCGGTCGACCCGCGCATTGGTCGTATGTTGCTCGAAGCCAGTACCAGCGGCAGTCTGGAAGAGGTATTGATCATCGCTAGTGCGTTGGCCGTGCAAGACCCGCGCGAACGCCCCCTGGAGCGTCAGCAGGCCGCGGACCAGGCGCATGCCCAGTGGAAAGACGAAGGCTCGGATTTTGCTGCCTTCCTGAATCTGTGGCGCGGTTTCGAGGAGCAGCGCCAGGCGCTGACGCAAGGGCAATTGCGCAGTTGGTGCCGCCGGCAGTTTTTGAACTTTATGCGTCTGCGCGAATGGCGCGAAACGCACCGGCAGCTGGTACTCACTTGCAAGGACCTGGAGCTGGTGCGCAATGCGCAACCGGCGTCAGAAGAGGCGGTGCATAAAGCCTTGTTGTCCGGCCTGCTGAGCCAGCTGGGCAACAAGACCGAGGAGGGCGATTATCTCGGTGCACGTCAGCGGCGTTTTATGCTGCATCCGTCTTCGGCACTGGCGAAAAAACGCCCGAACTGGGTCATGGTTGCCGAGCTGACCGAAACGCGCCGGTTGTATGGTCGCCTGGCCGCGAAGATTGATCCTTTATGGGTCGAGCCGCTGGCGGCGCATCTGGTCAAGACCAGCCACAGCGAGCCGCATTGGGAGAAAAAGCGCGGCCAGGTCGTCGCCTTTGAGCAGGTCACGCTCTATGGCTTGATCATCGTACCCAAGCGCAAAGTGCATTTCGGTCCGATTGATCCGGTCGCCTCGCGGGAAATCTTTATTCGCCGGGCATTGGTCGGCGGTGAGTGGCATGGCCGCTCGGCGTTCAACAAGGCCAATCTGCAGCTGCTTGCGGAACTCGACGAGCTGGAAGCCAAAGCCCGACGCCGGGATATCCTGGTGGACGATGAAGCTCTCTACGCGTTTTTCGACCGTCACGTGCCCGCTAACGTCTACCAGTTGGCCAGCTTCGAACGCTGGCTGAAAAAATCCCAGCACGACCAGCCCAATCTGCTGCACATGACTCGGGAGGATCTGCTCAAGCGCGAAGCGGGCGAGGTCACGGTCGAGCAGTATCCTGATGCCTGGCGTTGGGAGCAGGTGGCATTACCGCTTAGCTACCATTTTGAACCGGGGCATGAGGAGGATGGCGTTAGCATTAAAGTACCTGCCGCACTGTTACGGCAGATTCCCGCGGAACGGCTCGACTGGTTAGTGCCTGGCTTGATCTTTGATAAGTGCGTGGCACTGGTACGCGGCCTGCCCAAGTCGCTGCGACGCAACTTCGTGCCGGTGCCGGATTTTGTCCGTGCGGCGTTGGAGCGTATGCCCTTCGGGCAGGGCCATTTGGCACAGACCTTGGGCCGCGAGTTGAGCCGCATGACCGGCACCCGGTTGGACGATGCCGCCTGGGATGATATCGAGCTGGAGCCGCACCTGCGTATGCGCATTGAAGTGGTGGATGCCGACGGCAAGGTGATTGCCAGCGGCCGCGATCACAGCGCTCTGTGCAGTCAACTGGCCGGCCAGCCCCAGGCACCAGCCAAACCGGTACAGGTTACGAGCAGTGACCAGGCCAAAGCTCAGCCGCCAGGCGAATATGCCTTGCCGCTCAGCCTGGTACGCAAACAGGCGGGGATTGAAGTGACCTTCTGGCCGGCCTGGGCCGAGCAGGGCGAACAGGTAGTTGAGCAGCTCTTTGATACCCCGGTGCAGGCTGAACAGGCACATCGCCGCGGCTTACAGCGATTGCTGTTGCAGGCCCAGGGCGAACAGGCGCGTTTCCTGCGACAGAAACTGTCGGCGTTAAAAGAAGCCGCGATCTATTATCGCGAGTGGGGCAATCAACAGCAGTTGACCGAAGACCTGTTGCTCGCCTCCATTGACCGGGTATTTCTGCCGGAAGGCCAGCCGCTGCCGCGCGATCCGCAGACATTAGCGGACTGTCTGGCCAAAGGCCGGGCGGAATGGGTGCCGATAGCGGAAAGTCTGGCGCGTGAGCTGCTGGCCTTGCTCAAGCAATGGCATGGCGTGCAGAAGCGCCTCAAAGGCAAGATTGACCTGGCCTGGGCCGTGGCGCTGACCGACATTCGCGGTCAGTTGGAGGGGTTGGTATTCAAGCATTTTGTTCGGGATGTACCAGCCCAGTGGCTGAGCCAATACCCGCGCTATCTGCAAGCCATCGAGCAGCGCCTGGATAAGTTGCCCGGCCAGGTCCAGCGTGACCGCGTCTGGACCGGTGAGATTCAGCAACTGGTGAGCCAGTATCAGGCCCGCGAACAAAAGCACCGTCAGGAAGGCAGATGGGACGAGCAGTTGCAGCAGTGGCGCTGGTTATTGGAGGAGTACCGGGTATCGCTGTTTGCGCAACAGCTGGGCACCCGCTATCCAGTGTCAGCCAAACGTCTGGCGAAATTGTGGCAGGAGATCGCCGCCTGATGGTCGATATTCTCAGTTCGGCCCTGCAGCTGGAAGCGGCGCCTGGCATCGTTCTGCATGTACAACGTTTTCGACCAACCACTCCTTGCGCACCGATACTCCTGGTGCACGGGCTGGTGGAGGACGGACGAATATTCTACTCCCAGTCGGGCAAGGGGCTTGCACCCTGGCTGGCGCAGCTGGGCTATGACGTTTTTGTGCCGGATCTGCGCGGCCGTGGGCAGAGCACGCCGTCGCTCCAGCCCGGCATGCAGATTACTCAGCAGCAGCTGATTACCGAGGACATGCCAGCGCTTTTTGATCTGATTGAACGTGAGTATCCCGGAAAGCCGTTTTTCGCTGCCACGCATTCCTGGGGCGGAGTCTGGTTGGCTAGCGCGCTGATTCGCCAGCCGCACTATTTGCCGCGGATCGCCGGTATGGTGCACTTCGGCTGCAAGCGGGTGATCTACCAGCGCAGTTTGCGCAAACGTATCATGATCGATCTTTTGTGGGGCAAGGTGGCCGGGCTATTGGGCCGGATCAAGGGCTTTATTCCCGCGCGTTCACTGGGCGCCGGTTCGGCGGATGAGTCCTGTGCACTTCACCGAGACAACCTGGCGTGGATGAACGGTGGCGAATGGCGTGATCTGGAGGACGGATTCGACTATGCTTTGGCATTGGACGCTTTGCACTGGCCGCCGGGTCTGTATCTGGCTGGCAAGCATGACCTTTATTTGGGCCATGTTGATGACGTGAAAGCCTTCGCCCGGGAGCTGGGCAACCATGATGCACAGATCGTATTGCTGGAGAAAGGCACAGGATGCTCCAGAGACTACGGTCATAACGATATGCTGACACACGCAAATGCGCGGGATGACCACTTTCCCCTGGTCCGTTCCTGGCTATTGCAGCACAGCAACTAACTTATTCATGGACAGTCAGCCAATAGCGCGCTGTTCAGGCATTACCTCGATTGGTGATGCATTGCCCATAACAGAAGAGGACCGACCGTGCAGAAAGTCGTGATCAGCGGAACAGGTTTGTATACCCCGAGCAGCAGCATCAGCAACGAAGAGTTGGTTGCCAGCTTCAATGGCTATGTCGAGCAGTTCAACAGCCGCAATGCTGCTGCCATTGAGGCAGGAACCGTCGCCGCGTTGGCACCGTCCAGTACCGATTTCATCGAGAAGGCCTCGGGCATCAAGAGCCGCTTCGTGATGAACAAGAGCGGCATTCTGGATATCAACCGCATGAAACCGGATATCCCCGAGCGCAGCAATGACGAATGGTCGATCCTCTGCGAGATGGCGGTCAAGGCCGCTACTGAGGCTCTGGCTCGCGCTGGCCGCACTGCCGCGGATATTGATGGGGTGATTGTTGCCTGCTCCAATCTGCAGCGTGCCTACCCGGCGATCGCAGTAGAGGTGCAGGAAGCGTTGGGCATTGAAGGTTTCGGCTTCGACATGAACGTTGCCTGCTCGTCGGCGACCTTCGGTATTCAGGTCGCCGCCAACTCGGTGCAGCTCGGCCAGGCCCGCGCTATCTTGATGGTCAACCCGGAAATCTGTACCGGCCACATGAACTTCTGTGACCGCGATAGCCACTTTATCTTTGGTGATGCCTGCACCGCGGTGATCGTTGAGCGCGCCGATCAGGCAGTGTCCGATTGCCAGTTCGACATTCTCGGCACCAAGCTGCTGACCAAGTTCTCCAACAACATCCGCAACAACTTCGGCTTCCTCAACCGCGCTGACGACAGCGGTGTGGGCAAGGATGACAAGCTCTTTGTTCAGCAGGGCCGCAAGGTGTTCAAGGATGTATGCCCGATGGTGGCAGAGCTGATCGGCGAGCACCTCAGGGAATTCAATCTGCCGGTCAGCGATATTCGCCGATTCTGGTTGCACCAGGCCAACCTGAACATGAATATGCTGATCGCCCGCAAGCTGCTGGGCCGTGACCCGGAGGCGCATGAGGCACCCGTGGTGCTGGATGAGTACGCGAACACCAGTTCGGCCGGCTCGATTATCGCCTTCCACAAGCATCAGGAAGATCTACCCAGCGGCAGCCACGGGGTCATCTGCTCCTTTGGTGCGGGTTACTCCATTGGCAGCGTGATCGTGCGCAAGCATTAATGAAGGAACTGGATGACGAGGAGCTGGTAGCGCTGCTGCTCAAGGGCGATCAGCCTGCTTTTCGTCATCTGGTCTATCGCTACCAAGGGGCAATGCGCGCAGTCGCGGTGGCGATTGTCGGTGGCTCACTGGCTGATGAAGTGGTGCAGGACAGCTGGTTGGCCGTCGTCAGGCACCTGCACAGTTTTGCCGGCCGGGCCACGCTGAAAACCTGGTTGATTACCGTCACTGCCAACACCGCGAAAACTCGGTTGAAACAGCAACGCCGGCAGGTGCAGCTGGATGACCGGAGCGGACCCCACGGTACCGTAGGCGCTGACCGTTTCCTGGCCGACGGTCATTGGCGCGTTGCTCCAGCGTCCTGGCATAGCGACTCACCCGAGGAGCTTCTGTGCGAGCAGCAATTGGCCGAATGCCTGGAACATACCCTTGCGTCCTTGTCTGAATTACAACGCAGCGTGCTGGTGTTGCGGGAACGTCAGGGTATTGAGTTGGCCGACATCTGTAATCTTCTGGATATTTCACTCTCCAATGCTCGTGTGTTATTGCACCGTGCCCGCTTGAGCGTGTTCGCTACCCTTGAACACTACGAGGTGACCGGAGAATGTTGAGTTGCAAAGACCTGGTGATGCATTCCAGCGATCTGCTTGATGGCCGATTAAGCTTTCGGCGGCAGCTGGCTGTGCGAACGCATCTGGCTATTTGCTGGAAATGCCGCCGCTTTATTCGTCAATTGCGTATGGCTCAGCAGGTCATTCGCGCGCTGCCGGAAGATCCCATACCTAACGTGGATGCACTTGCGCAGAACCTGGCGGAGCGGCAACGGGGCGGCGGTTGAACCAGTAAGAGGGCGGTCGGCTTGCCAATGATGGAGTAACTGTCTCGATATTGTCTTCCAGTTGTCATGGCCCTGACACACCGCTGGCACACCATGGCACCTGATTCATTCGGCTGCTGCCGCCTGTATCACTTTGTGCACTGCTCCTTGAGCCCCACTTCGGTGGGGCTTTTTTTGTAATCCCCATAATCCGCTATGTATTGCCCGCAGCTTCAAAAGTTCCTTGGAAATTTAAAACTTCATCTGACCGTAACCGTTTGTTCATCTGGGATTTCCATAATCGCTCCAGTCGAAACAACGACGTCACGTCACCTGAGCTGGCGTTTAAAAAACCTAGGAGATTACTGATGAATAAGAAGCTGCTTGCGATTGTTGTTGGGGCTGCTGCCGCCATGCCGATGATGGCCATGGCCGATGTGAACGTCTATGGCCGTGCACACGTGTCCGTTGACTTTCTGGACGATGGCGCTGATTACTCCGAGACCAACCTTTCCAGCAACTCTTCGCGCCTGGGCTTCAAGGGCGATCATGAGATCAACCCGAACCTGACCGCTTTTTTCCAAATTGAACAGCAAATCGACTTCGGCACCGATAACGGCAGTTCTTTTAACACTCGTGACACTTTCGTAGGTCTGGGCGGCAACTTTGGTGCCGTGCGCATGGGTCGTTTCGACAGCCCATTCAAGGCAGCACGTGGCCCGGCCAACCTGTTCGGTGACCAAGTCGGTGATATGCGCAACCTGACTCGTGTTGGTAACGCCCGTTTCGATGAGCGTTATGACAACACAGTTGAGTACACCACTCCTGACTTCAGCGGTTTCACCGGTAAACTGGGCTACTCAGTGCATGAAACCACTGTGAACGAGCAGGACGTAGACACCGATACCATCAGCACATCTTTGAACTACGCCGGTTCAGTTGTCGAAGCCGCTATTGCTTATGAGCAGGCTGAAGAAGATACCGGTCGTGGCGAGCGTGAAGGTGTACGTCTGGCTGGTGCCTACAAGATCACCGACGCGATCAAGGCTGTTGCTTTCTATCAGACCGTTGATTACAAAAACGACTCTGTTACTGAAGAAGTTCGTGATCAGTTGACTGCCGATACTGTTGGTCTGGGTGCAGAGTTTAAAGTCGCCTCCAATACCGCCCTCAAAGGCATGTGGATGACTCGCGAATCAGATGCGGATAACTTTGACAGCGACATGTGGGTTGTTGGCGTAGAGCACAAGCTGGACAAAGCCGTACGCGTTTATGCCAACTACGCGCTGGTTGATAACGAAGATAATGCTGCTCTGACTCCTTGGAGCCAGGCTCGTACTGCCAGCCCAGACGGCGCTGCTGGTGAAGAGGCTACAGGTCTGACAGTAGGTCTGCGCTACGATTTCTGATCTAGCGGTTTAGCCTTGTAATACAAAAGGGTTGTGCCGAGAGGTACAACCCTTTTGTCATCTTACTGACATCTTTCCGTCTTATTATCGCCCTCAACCGCTCTGCGGAAGCTCGTCCTTCTTCTAATTCTATTTGCAGCTATATCAAGGAGTTGTCATGCGAAGTCTGTTCGTTATCGCTGTTGCCTGTATGCTCGCCGCCTGTGCCCAGCGAGAGCCGGTGAAACTCTATTCCGGTGCCGAGCAATCGACCGGGCAGATTGTCGTCGTGGAAATGCCCTACACCCTGGAAGTGCTGAACATCAATGGTCAGCCGGTCCCCGCCGCTAACAGCATGACCGGTAATCGTGACCGCAAGCTGCACCTGCAGCCTGGCCAGTATCGTATCAATGCTTATTATGAAGATGTCTACGATATTGGCGGCGGCTTGAGCCATGAAGTGGTGCGCACCCGCAGTGCGACCTTCATGATTGACGGCAAGGCGGGCGACGTCTGGACGCTGGGCTTTGATGCGCCGGAAAACCTGGCTGAAGCACAGGCAATGAAAGACAACTTTGCTGGTTGGGCGCAGAACACGCGTACAGGTCAGCGCAACCCCACCGAGCCAGGCCCAGCCTATGTTTCCCTGGTAGGCCAGTTAATGGGGGGTGGCAACTCACCGACTTACTCCGAAGAGGTCAAGCCGTTGGGTGCTCAGGCAGCTGCCACCCCAGCGCCTATGGCTCCATCACAGGCTCCAGCTGCGCAACAGACCCTGCCGCATTCTGACGCTACTCTGACGACCCTGCAGCAACTGTGGTTGCTGCTCAGCCCAGAGAGCCGCAAGGCATTTTTGCAGTGGGCTGAAGAGTAAAGCTCGTATCGGTATTGAAAACCCTGCTTTGGCGGGGTTTTTTTATGGGTGTTTGTTGGGAGGAAAATCAGAATGGATTCCCGCCTTCGCGGGAATGACGGTGGAAGTGCGGGAATGACGTCGAGGTGTAGGAATAACGTGGAGGTGTAGGAATAACGGGGGAGCTGTAGGAATGACGGTGGAAGTGTAGGAGTGACGGTGAAAATGTAGGAGTGACAGAGGTGAAGCGGCATGACAGTGGGAACGACTGAGCGGGATTGATGGATTGAGTCACAACGGAAATTAGGCAAAAGGATCTGCTGAGGCGCGTACATTGCTGCGAAGATCCGGTGCGGTGTGGCATGCTGTGCTGATGAAAATACGCCAACTCGCCGCCATTGAAGAGGTCCCCGCTGAACAGTGGGATGGCCTGTTGACTAACGACTATCCGTTTATCCGCCATGCTTTTCTGGCCGCCCTGGAAGCCAGTGGCTCAGTGGGTGTGGAACAAGGTTGGGAGCCAGCGCATTTGCTGGTGGTCAACGCCGATAACAGCCTGCAGGCGGCTTTGCCGCTGTACCGCAAGATGCACTCCTACGGCGAATACGTGTTCGATTTTCAGTGGGCGCAGGCCTGGGAGCGAGCGGGGCAGGACTACTATCCCAAGCTGCTCGCCGCCATTCCCTATTCTCCGGTTCAAGGTCCGCGGCTGTTGGCGCGCTGCGAAACCAGCCGCGATCTGTTGCTGGAATACATCGATAACAATCTGCTGCACAAGCAGTCATCGGGTGCGCACTTGCTGTTCAATCTCGGTGAAGAAAATGTCAGCTTGCAGGCTGCCGGCTGGGTTCAGCGACTGGGTTGCCAGTTTCACTGGTTCAACCGTGGTTATCAGCAGTTTGACGATTTTCTCGCCGCCTGCAATTCACGCAAGCGCAAAAACTTCCGCAAGGAACGGCAAGCTGTGGAAGCGCAGGGTATCAGCTTTCATTGGCTGTCTGGCGCCCAACTGACGACGCAGGTGTGGGACAGGTTCTATCCGTTCTATGCAGCCACCTATCTCAAGCGCGGCCAGCAGCCCTATCTGACTCCGGCGTTCTTCCGGATGTTGGGCGACTCCATGCCCGATGCCATCCGCCTGGTCTTCGCCCGGCATGGTGACCGCGATGTAGCAGGGGCATTTTTCCTGGCGGACGGTAATGCACTGTACGGACGCTACTGGGGCTGCCTGGAGGAATATGACCGGTTGCACTTCGAAACCTGTTTCTATCAGGGCATGGAGCGGTGCATTGCCGAAGGCCTGGCACGCTTCGATGCCGGTGCGCAGGGCGAGCACAAACTGATACGGGGTTTCGAGCCGGTGCTGACGCAATCCTGGCACAAACTGCAGGAGCCTCTGCACGCAGCGGTGGCGGATTTTCTGGTGCGTGAGCGAGAGGGGGTGCAGGCTTATCATCTGGAAGCGCGGGGCTATCTGCCCTATCGGCAAGCCGAGTAGGGCAGAGCCGCCGCTGCAGCAGGATTACTCTTCGGACGCTTCTACGCGCTTGGCGCTGATGATGGTGACCGGGCTGCTGGGAACGTTCTGGTGCATGCCCTGGGTGCTGGTCGGTACCTTGGCAATGGTCTCTACCACGTGCTGGCCGTCGACCACTTCACCGAAAACCGCATAACCGAAATCACGACCGCCGTGGTTGAGGAAGTCATTGCTGCCCAGGTTGATAAAGAATTGGCTGGTGGCACTGTCCACTACCTGAGTGCGAGCCATGGCCAGCGTATAGCGCTTGTTCAGCAGGCCATTATCCGCCTCGTTCTTGATCGGCTGACCCACGTCACGCTGGCGCATGTCTGGGGTGAATCCACCGCCTTGAATCATGAAACCGGGAATAACCCGATGGAAGATCAGCCCGTCATAATGCCCAGCGTCAGCGTAACGCAGGAAGTTCTCAACGCTGATCGGCGCCTTTTCGGCGTACAGTTCAATCAGCATGTCGCCATGACTGGTTTCCAGCATGACGCGCGGATTCTCGGCCGCAGCAGTGGTAGCGAACATCAACAGGGCACAGGCGCCAATCAGGCGTTTCAACATTGTTATTCTCCGTTTTAGAGGGGCTGGTTCATAGCGTTTTGAGTGGGTGCAGCAGACCCTGATTGCCGCAAAAAGTCCAGCAGCAGGGCGTTAAAATTGTCGGCCTGATCGATCGGCGTGCCGTGACGGGAATCCTCAATGACCTCAAGCCGTGCATCGCCAAGCCGGCTGACATACTCACGCTTGCTTTCAACCGGTGTGTAGTCCTGGTCGCCGCTGATCACCAGCACCGGGCAATTGATGCGGTCGAGGCGGTCACTCACCCCCCAGCCAATAATCGCACGTAAGGAGGCCAGGTACGCACTTCGGTCATTCTCGTTCCAGCGGCTTTCAAACGTTTCACGAATGGATGCGTGCTCGGGCTTGGGGAACAGCAGCTTGGCCAAACCGCGAGCAGTTACCGATAACGGCAACACATGGGCAAAGAACAAGCGTTTGGCGACCATCAGGTATTCAGCCGGTTTACGCGGAATCACTTCCGGCGCGCTGTTGACGATGGTCAGGCTAGCGGGCAATTCCGGGCGCTGGGTGGCCAATTGGAAAGCAATCATGCCGCCCATGGAAATGCCGACGATATGCGGCTTTTCCAGGTTCAACTGCTCGATAAAGGCGATGCAGTCGTCGGCGAAGCCTTTGATTGAATACCCACCCTTGGGCTTGTCGCTTTGACCGTGGCCGCGCATATCCAGGCAGATCACCCGATATTGCGGCAGCAGGCTGGGCAGCTGATATTCCCAGTCACGGGTGCTGGAGCCCAGCCCGTGGATCAACAGCACCACTTCGCCGTCGCCCTGGTCCGTGTAAAACAGGCTACAGCCATTAATCATCGCGTGCGGCATGGTCCGGTCCTGTGTAAAAAGGGATGCAGAACTTCTATTCTAGCCAGCATCCCGTGCAGATGTCAGTTTGTCATCGAATGTTCAATCAACAGGTCGGCGAGGATGCGCGTCGCCGGCCCCAGCGGTTTGTCCTTATTGGCGTACAGATACATGTAATGCGAGCGATGCGTGCCTTGTTGCAGCGCCAGGGGTAGCAGTTGCCCCTGTTGTAGCGGGCGCTCGATAGCGTGGCGGGGCAGCCAGGCGAAACCCAGGCCGCTGGCGACCAGGCTGGCGGCGGTGCTGATACTCGTCACTGTCCAGCGTTGCTCGGCGCCTAGCCAGCCGGCGTCAATCGGGTGATGCCCCGAGTCGCGGATGACTACTTGCAGTTGGGTTTGCAGGTCATCATGAGTCAACTGCCGTTGTAACTGATGCAGGGGATGCTCAGGGTGAGCCACAGCGATGAATTCGACCTGGTTGATCTGGTGCGGCAGATAGCCTGCGATGCTCATGCCGGAAATAGCCAGGTCAGCAGAGTCATCCAGCAGACAATCTTCCACCCCGGACAATACCTCCTCGCGAAGCTGCACCCGGCAGCCCTGACTGAGCGGCATGAAGGCTTTTAGCGCGGTGGCCAGGCGATCAGTCGGGAAGGCTGCATCCACTACCAGGCGGACCTCAGGCTCCCAGCCCTGATCCATATTGATGGCAAGCATTTCCAGCTGACTGGCCTGTTTCACCAGCGTACGCGAGCGCCTGAGCAAAACCTCACCGGCTTCAGTCAGCACCGCCTTGCGACCCTCAATAACCAGCAGGGGCACGTCTAGCTGCTCCTGCATCTTGGCCACGGTGTAACTGACCGACGATTGCGACCGGTGCATGGCTTCCGCCGCCTGGGCAAAGCCGCCGTGATCAACCACGGCCTGCAGGGTGCGCCATTGCTCCAAAGTAACCCGGGGAGCTTTCATCGCAGATATCTCTGGCGTACTCTGAACGTCAACTGAACGGGAGCTGTCATGATGAAATTCTTGTCCATGCTGATATTTATGATGTTGTCGATGCCGTTGTTTGCGCAGAGCATTCCAGCCGCCAACAAGCCCTTTCCTATTGAAGTGGAGCTTGAAGGCGAGGCTCTGGGCATTCGTGCATCCAGCGGGCAGATCAGCAACATCGCCACGGTTACGCTGAACAACAGCGGTGACCAGACCGTGTTGTGTGAAGCCACCTTCGTCAACGGCCCTGAGCGCCCTTACGTCAACCGCGCCAGGCTCAATCCGGGTGAAGAAACGGTGGTGACTCAAGCGTTCAGCCGTGAAATCGTCCGGGTGCGTGTGTCTGTCGCCTGCTCTGCGCAATAGTAGTATTCATTTGCTCGATAGATAAAGGGCTAATACCGGGTTTCTTTATCGATTTCGTTCAGCGGTACTCGCCGGGCGTCAGCCCCGTCCATTTTTTGAATGCGCGATGGAACGCAGAGGGCTCGGAGAAACCGAGCAGCGCGGCGATGTCCTGGATGGGCAGATCTTGGCGCGTCAGATGATAGATCGCGATATCGCGCCGCAGATGATCCTTTAGCTCCTGCCATGAGGTACCTTCCTCGCGCAGATGCCGGCGTAGCGTCGGCGGGCTCATATTGAGCTGAGCGGCTATCGCTTCCATGTCCGGCATATCAGCGCCGACCCGCTTGCCGATCAATTGTCGCAAACGGCTCGACAGGCTATTGCCAAAGTCGCGGCGCGACAGCAGGTCCGCCGGTGAGTGGGCCAGAAAGCGCTTGAGCGTTCGCTCATCCTGAATCAGTGGCATCTGTAGGTAGCTGGTGCGCATGGCGACCGCGGTGACCGGCTGATCGAACTCCAAGGGGCAACCAAAGATCAGTTCGTATTCCCGGTAGTGAGCGGGGGCGGGATAATCAAAACAGGCGGTTTCCAGCGGAATCCGTTTGCCGATCAACCAGCTCCCCAGCCGATGCCAGATCACCAGCAAAGACTCGGTCAGGAAATGGTCAGGGTCATCCATCATGCTGGTGTTAATTTCCAACCAGCTCAACCCACCCTCCTGGCGCAACTGCACGCGAGGTGCGTCGGCGAACAGTCCATAAAACAACATACCGCGTTGCAGTGCCTTTTCCAGCGTCGGGCAGTGAATCAGGGAATGGCACATCATTGCGAAGGTGCCGGGCTTGCTGGCGCTGCGGCCCAGTCCCATATATTCGTCGTTCAGCGTCTGCCAGGTGAGCTGTACCAGTCGCGCGTACTGCTCAGGGTCGACCCGCGCACGCGGCTGGCTGAGTAACTCCGGGTTAATTCCGGCCGCGTGCAACAAAGCGTGGCCATCGTGCTTGTGGCGTTCTGCACCGCGCAGCACTGCCTGCACAAAATGGATGGCGACCGACCTGTTGTTCATGAAAACAGCCTTTCTGGTAGATGCTAGCGAGTTAGCCACAGCGACCCCGCCCCCGCAACCCGGCGAAATGGTCAATTGTGGTGAGCGTTCGGGTCATTGAGGCCTGGCGGTTGCCGACCTACTCTGAGCTATAACCACAAGGAGTCAGCCCCATGCAGCGCATCCATTTTGATACCGAGCACAATCTGTTTCGCGAGTCCTTTCGCACCTTCCTGCAGAAAGAGGTGGTGCCACATCAGGAGCGTTGGGAAGAAGCGGGCGTGGTGGATCGCGAGGTGTGGGCCAAGGCAGGGGAAATGGGATTTTTGCTGCCCTGGGCTGATGAGGCGTACGGCGGGCTGGGTCTCAAGGACTTCCGCTATGAACAGATCATGAGCGAGGAGCTGGCCTATATCAACGAGCCGGGCTTTATGTTGCCGTTGCACTCGGCGCTATGCGGGCCTTACATAACCGAGTACGGCAATGAAGAGCAGAAACAGCGGTTTCTGCCGGCGATTATTCGCGGCGAGTGCATTCTAGCCGTGGCCATGACCGAGCCTGGTGCGGGCTCGGACCTGGCTGGTATGCGCACCAGCGCGGTGGATAAGGGCGATCATTATCTGCTCAACGGCTCGAAGACCTATATCTCCAACGGCCTGCTCAGCGATCTGGTGATAGTCGCGGCCAAGACCGATCCGGAAAACAAGCATGCGATGGGGCTGTTTCTGGTCGAGCGGGGCATGCCGGGATTTGAGCGGGGGCGCAAACTGAAGAAGCTGGGTATGCACAGCCAGGATACCGCCGAGCTGTTCTTCAACGACGTCAAAGTGCCCAAGGCCAATCTGTTGGGTGACGGCAAGGCGGGATTCATCTATCTGATGCAAATGCTCGCCCAGGAACGTCTTACCAATGCCTGCGGCGCGGTGGCTGGAGCGGAAGCTGCTTTTCAGGCGACGCTGGAATATGTGAAAGAGCGCAAGGCGTTTGGACGCGCGGTGGCTGACTTTCAGAATACCCGGTTTAAGCTAGCGGAGATGCGCACCCAGATTGACGTCGCGCAGGTATTTGTCGACCGCTGCGTGATGGACCACAACGAGAAAAAGCTCACCGCCGAAGTGGCAGCCGAGGCCAAGTTGTTTACTACCGAGTTGTTGGGCAGAGTGGTGGACGAGGGCGTGCAGCTGCATGGCGGCGCGGGATACATGTGGGAATACCCAATCTGCCGCATGTATGCCAATGCGCGGATTCAGCGTATTTTTGCCGGTACGTCGGAGATCATGAAGGAGATTATCAGTCGGGGGTTGAAGTTGTAGGTTAGATCTCTTGCATGCTTGCGGCTGAGTTTTAACCAATGTGTCTGACTACCTATTCCCCGCCCACAGTCGTCATCCTCGCGAATGCGGGGATCCAAGCGGTGTGTCGGGTGGCAGATGCTGGCGAGATAGCCACTGGATTATACGTGACTCCGATTGGATTCCCGCCTGCGCGGGAATGACGGTGGTTGAGGGGAAAAGCAGACACAAAAAAGCCCGTGCATCAGCACAGGCTTTTTCAAATAGTGGCTCCGCGACCAGGACTCGAACCTGGGACCCAATGATTAACAGTCATTTGCTCTACCAACTGAGCTATCGCGGATCGGACGCTGCGCACTTTATCAAAAATATGATCCAAGTCAATGTCTTGGGGCACCTTTTTATCAAAGTGCGCAGCTTCAAATCAGCCCTTGGTAGTAAGCAGTACCTGCGCCATTGCATTGGCAACGTGATCAATATTGCCGTGATTCAACGCCGCTACACAGATGCGTCCACTACCCACCGCATAGATGCCGAAATCCTCAGCCAGCGTCGCAACCTGCAGTTGCGTCAACCCGGAATAGGAGAACATTCCGCGTTGGTGCTGGATAAATTCCACGTCGCTGGTAACGCCAGCGGCCTTGAGCTTTTCGACCAGGGCCTGGCGCATCAGCCGGATGCGGTCGCGCATCTCAGCCAGTTCTTCTTCCCAGAGCTCATACAGCGCAGGATCGGTCAGCACCTTGGCTACCACCTTGGCGCCGTGGGTAGGCGGATTGGAGTAGTTGGTGCGGATCACACGCTTGAGTTGCGACATGACCATCGCGCTTTCTACTTTGCTCTCAGTCACCAGGGTCAGGGCGCCTACGCGCTCGCCGTACAGCGAAAAGGACTTGGAGAACGAGCTGGCGATGAACATCGGCAGACCGGATTCGGCGAACAGGCGCACGGCAATGGCATCGTCCTGCAGGTTGTCGCCAAAGCCCTGATAGGCGATATCCAGGAAGGGCACATGCTTGCGACGCTGCACTACGTCAATAACCCGAGTCCAGTCGGCGAAGGACAGGTCGGCGCCGGTCGGGTTGTGGCAGCAGGCGTGCAGCAGCACCACACTGCCCTCAGGCAGGGCTTCAATACCTTGCAGCATGCCTTCCAGATCCACCCCATGGGTGGTCGGGTTGTAATAGGGGTAGTTCACCACCTCAAAGCCGGCGGCCTCGAACAGCGCGCGGTGGTTTTCCCAGCTCGGATCGCTGATCGCGACCAGGCGCTTGTCGAGCAGGCGATAGAGAAAATCTGCACCCAGCTTCAAAGCGCCGGTGCCGCCCAATGCTTGCGCGGTAATCAGTTTGCCGGATTGCAGCAGCGGCGAATCGGTACCGAACAGCAGCGTCTGCACTGCCTGGTCATACGGCGCCAGACCTTCCATCGGCAGGTAGGCCCGTGCGGCGTGCTCAGCGACGCGCGCCTCTTCGGCAGTCTGCACGGCGCGCAACAAGGGCACCTTGCCGTTTTCGTCGTAATACACCCCGACACCCAGGTTGACCTTGTCAGCGCGCGTATCGGCATTGAAGGCTTCGTTCAGGCCAAGAATCGGGTCGCGTGGAGCCATTTCAATAGGGGAGAACAGAGTCATGGTATAGGCAAACTCAAAGCAGGTGGGTGGGGTGGAACCGGCGGCCATTATAAACAGACAAGCCCTTGTGTGCGAGTGCGGCGGCGAGTGCAGTATGGTGAAACCCTTTACCGATCAAGGGTGTCAGAAGGAGGGCGCACGCAGTGCTATAGTAGTCACCGATTTTCAGCCCGGAAGCCCGTATTCATGAGCCAATTCAAGCTACAGACCCGTTTTCAGCCCGCCGGCGACCAGCCCACGGCCATCGCGCAGCTGGTGGAAGGCCTGGAAGCCGGGCTGTCGCACCAGACGTTGCTCGGGGTAACCGGCTCCGGCAAGACCTTCACCATTGCCAACGTGATCCAGCAGGTACAGCGCCCGGCGATCATCATGGCGCCCAACAAGACCCTGGCCGCGCAGTTGTACGGTGAGTTTCGCGAGTTCTTCCCGAATAACTCGGTGGAATACTTCGTTTCC
This sequence comes from Halopseudomonas laoshanensis, assembly GCF_008365385.1. GTDB lineage: Bacteria > Pseudomonadota > Gammaproteobacteria > Pseudomonadales > Pseudomonadaceae > Halopseudomonas > Halopseudomonas laoshanensis. The sequence continues at coordinate 1,042,608 of NZ_QOVF01000001.1, forward strand.
TATTACGACTACTACCAGCCCGAGGCCTATGTGCCGTCCTCGGACACCTTTATCGAGAAAGACGCGTCGATCAACGACCATATCGAACAGATGCGCCTGTCCGCGACCAAGGCGCTGCTCGAGCGGCCCGATGCGATTATCGTTGCTACTGTGTCGGCTATTTATGGCTTGGGTGATCCAGCTTCTTATTTGCGCATGGTGTTGCATGTCGATCGCGGGGATCAGCTTGATCAGCGCTCGCTGCTGCGCCGCCTCGCCGAGCTGCAGTACACGCGCAACGATATGGAATTATCCCGGGCCAATTACCGCGTGCGTGGGGATGTGATTGACATCTTCCCGGCGGAATCCGACCTGGAGGCAATTCGTATCGAACTGTTCGATGACGTGGTCGAAACCATCAGCTATTTTGACCCGCTTACAGGTGAAGTATTACGTAAGGTTCCGCGCGTAACTATTTATCCTAAATCACATTATGTTACGCCGCGTGAGAAGCTGCTGGATGCAGTCGAGCTGATCAAGGTCGAGCTGGCGGAGCGTCTGGAAGTCTTGAAAAGCCAGAACAAACTGGTTGAGGCGCAGCGTCTTGAGCAGCGCACGCGCTTTGATATGGAGATGATTCTCGAGCTGGGTTACTGCAACGGGATCGAGAACTACTCGCGCTATCTGTCCGGCCGTGGCCATGGCCAGGCGCCGCCGACATTGTTTGATTACCTGCCCAAGAATGCGCTGCTGATTATCGACGAGTCTCACGTATCAGTGCCCCAGGTAGGCGCCATGTACAAGGGCGACCGCTCGCGCAAGGAAACGCTGGTGGAGTATGGCTTCCGCCTGCCGTCTGCGTTGGACAACCGGCCAATGCGCTTTGATGAGTGGGAGCTGATCTCGCCGCAGGCAATTTTCGTATCCGCAACACCAGGTCCTTATGAGGCAGAACACGCCGGGCGTACGGTGGAGCAGGTAGTGCGGCCCACCGGTCTGGTCGATCCGTTGATTGAAGTGCGGCCGGCGACCAGTCAGGTGGACGACCTGTTGTCTGAAATCGCCTTGCGCGCGGCCAAGGAAGAGCGCGTGCTGGTTACTACCCTGACCAAGCGCATGGCTGAAGACCTGACCGATTACCTGTCTGATCATGGCGTGCGGGTGCGTTACCTGCACTCCGATATCGATACGGTCGAGCGCGTGGAGATTATTCGCGACCTGCGGATTGGCGCTTTTGATGTGCTGGTTGGGATTAACTTGTTGCGCGAAGGCCTTGATATGCCAGAGGTTTCTCTTGTGGCTATCCTGGATGCAGACAAGGAAGGCTTTCTGCGTTCCGAGCGCTCGCTGATCCAGACCATCGGCCGAGCGGCGCGGAACCTCAACGGCAAGGCAATCCTCTATGCCGACCGGATGACCGGCTCCATGGAGCGCGCGATTGGCGAGACAGAGCGGCGCCGTGAGAAGCAGATCGCGTTTAACCTTGAGCACAACATTACCCCTATCGGGATCACCAAAAGCGTTCAGGACATCATGGAAGGAGCCGTGGTGCCGGGTAGCAACAGCCGCTCGAACAAGCGCAAAAAGCTCAAAGCCGCCGAGGATGCCGCGGAGTACAGCGCAGCTCAGCTACGCTCGCCCTCGGAGATCACCAAGCGCATCAAGCAGCTGGAAGAAAAGATGTATCACCATGCGCGGGATCTGGAGTTTGAGGCCGCGGCGGGTATGCGGGACGAGATTCAGAAGCTGCGTAATCAGCTGCTTAAGGTGTAAATCCGCGATACCGCTTGGATCCCCGCTTGCGCGGGGATGACGGGGTGAGCGGGCGCCGGGGGTGAGGTCATGCACCGAACAACTTCCAACACCTCATCATTCCCGCGCAGGCGGGGATCCATTTTGACCTTCATGGCCAGCACAGCGGCTCTGTACCCAACCCCTACGATGGATCCCCGCGTTCGCGAGGATGACGGCAAGGGCGAGGTGTGAGTTGTGAGTTGTTGGAGGTAATACAACGATCCGCCCCAATACCTCGTCATTCCCGCGCACGCGGGAATCCATTTTGACCTTCATGGCCCGCACAGCGGCTCTGTGCCCAATACCTACAATGGATGCCCGCTTTCGCGAGGATGACGAGATTGGCAAGTGGCGCGAAAGTTCGGGTGGATGCATGGGGCCTCCCCAGAACCCCGTCATTCCCGCGCAGGCGGGAATCCAAGCGGAGTATGGCTTCACACTAGCCTTGTCGTTAAACGGAGCCCTGTTTACCCAGCCACACATCAATCCGAGCAAGTAAACGATTTATCCGCTTTTATCAGTAGCTTATGCTTGACAAGGTCCTGCGCCGTGCGTAAAGTTCGCGGCCATTGCAGGCACGTAGCTCAGTTGGTTAGAGCACCACCTTGACATGGTGGGGGTCGTTGGTTCGAATCCAATCGTGCCTACCAAATTGAAAGCCCGGTCCATGTGACCGGGCTTTTCTTTTTCAACGCCATTTGGGGCGCCTTTGCAGTAGCCAGAAGCTGGCTGCCGGCAATCGTCAGCCGGTATGAACTGCAGTAGCAGGCAACCCAAGCGGACTTTTCCATCATGTGGCCTTGCGTAGGGGTCACCACTGAGAAGGAGCGGCATATGCCCACTATTACTCTCCCCGACGGCAGTCAACGCAGTTTCGATCATCCTGTATCCGTAGCCGATGTGGCCGCCTCTATTGGCGCTGGCCTGGCCAAAGCGACGCTGGCCGGCAAGGTCGATGGCCGTCTGGTCGACGCCTGCGACATCATCGATACCGATGCGACCCTGCAGATCATTACGCCGAAGGACGAAGAGGGGCTGGAAATCATCCGCCACTCCTGTGCCCACTTGATTGGCCACGCGGTCAAGCAGCTGTACCCGACTGCCAAGATGGTGATCGGTCCGGTAATTGACGATGGCTTCTATTACGACATCGCCTACGAGCGCTCCTTTACCCCTGACGACATGGCCGCGATCGAAGCGCGCATGCGTGAGCTGATCGCTACCGATTACGACGTGATCAAGAAGGTCACCCCGCGTGATCAGGTCATCGAGGTGTTCGAGTCCCGCGGTGAAGACTACAAACTGCGTCTGGTCGAAGACATGCCGGACGAGCAGGCCATGGGTCTGTACTACCACGAAGAATACGTCGACATGTGCCGCGGACCGCACGTGCCGAACACCCGCTTCCTCAAAGCCTTCCAGCTGACTCGGATCTCCGGCGCCTACTGGCGTGGCGATGCGAAGAATGAACAGCTGCAGCGCATTTACGGCACCGCCTGGGCCGACAAGAAGCAGCTGGCTGCCTACATTCAGCGTATGGAAGAAGCCGAGAAGCGCGACCACCGCAAGATCGGCAAGCGCCTGGGCCTGTTCCATACCCAGGAAGAAGCGCCGGGCATGGTGTTCTGGCACCCGAATGGCTGGACCATCTATCAGGTGCTCGAGCAGTACATGCGCAACCTGCAGCGCGTCAGCGGTTACAAAGAGATCAAAACCCCACAGGTCGTTGACCGCGTCCTCTGGGAGCGCTCCGGCCACTGGGAGCACTACTCGGCGAACATGTTCACCACCGAGTCGGAAAGCCGCGACTACGCGATCAAGCCGATGAACTGCCCGTGCCACGTACAGGTGTTCAATCAGGGCCTGAAAAGTTACCGCGAGCTGCCTCTGCGTCTGGCCGAGTTCGGCTCCTGCCACCGCAACGAGCCATCCGGCTCGCTGCACGGCCTGATGCGCGTACGCGGCTTTACCCAGGACGACGCGCATATCTTCTGTACCGATGAGCAGGTCAAGTCCGAGGCGGCTGATTTCATCAAGCTGACCCTGCAGGTGTACAAGGACTTCGGCTTTGATGATGTCGAGCTGAAACTCTCGACCCGTCCTGAAGACCGCATGGGCGACGACGCCGACTGGGACCAAGCCGAACAGGGTCTGGAAGCCGCACTCAACGAAGCGGGCCTGAAATGGGATCTGCAGCCGGGTGAGGGTGCTTTTTATGGTCCCAAGATCGAATTTTCCCTTAAAGACTGCATCGGCCGGGTATGGCAGTGCGGTACTTTACAACTGGATTTCATGTTGCCGGGCCGGTTGGGCGCGCAATATGTCGCAGAAGATGGTGCACGCAAGACTCCGGTCATGTTGCACCGCGCGATCCTGGGTTCCTTTGAACGATTCATCGGGATTCTGATCGAACACTACGCTGGCGATTTTCCAGCCTGGCTTGCTCCAACTCAGGCCGCAATTCTCAATATCACCGACAATCAGGCCGATTTTTGCTCCGAAGTGGAGAAAAGTCTCAATGAAATGGGCTATCGGGCCACTGCGGACTTGAGAAACGAGAAAATTGGCTTTAAGATTCGCGAGCATACTTTGCACAAGACACCTTACCTCCTGGTAATTGGAGATAGGGAAGTCGAATCGCACACTGTGGCCGTGCGCACACGGGAGGGTAAAGATCTGGGTTCCATGACTGTTACCGAGTTCTCCGAATACCTCGCCCGTGACGTTGCACAACGAGGCCGCCAGAATTCGGAGCTATAAAGATTAAACGCGAGATGAGACAAGACAAAAGAGCCGCACAACGCCCGCCGATCAATGAGAACATCACGGCGCGCGAAGTCCGCCTGATCGGTGCCGAAGGTGAACAAATCGGTATCGTGTCCATTCAGGAAGCCATGGCCGCTGCAGAAGAGGCCAAGATGGACCTGGTTGAGATCTCTCCTGATGCAGAGCCGCCGGTTTGCCGAGTCATGGACTACGGCAAGCACGTCTTCGAAAAGAAGAAACAGCAGGCCGTCGCGCGCAAGAATCAGAAACAGATTCAGATCAAAGAAATAAAGTTTCGACCAGGGACGGAAGAAGGGGACTATAAGGTGAAGTTACGCAACCTTATACGCTTCCTAAGTGATGGGGATAAGGCCAAGGTTTCATTGCGATTCCGCGGCCGCGAAATGGCCCACCAGGAGCTGGGGATGGAACTGTTGAAACGGGTCGAACAAGACCTGCTTGAATACGGTACCGTCGAACAGTATCCGAAAATGGAAGGTCGTCAGCTGATGATGGTCATCGCACCCAAGAAGAAAAAGTAACCTCCAGGGCAACGCCAGGCCTTGCGGTTATCTTATTAACGCAATATGCGGAGTACATGAACATGGCTAAAGTAAAGATGAAGACCAAAAGAGGTGCTGCAAAGCGCTTCAAGGCTACCGGCAACGGTATTAAGCACAAGCATGCTTTCAAGAGCCACATCCTGACCAAGATGAGCACTAAGCGTAAGCGTCAACTTCGGGGTACTTCCGAGTTGCACCCTGCTGATGTGCAAAAAGTCGAGCGCATGTTGCGTCTCCGTTAAGTCAAGGTTGAGGATATAAAGAATGGCTCGTGTTAAGCGTGGTGTAATGGCGCGTAAGCGTCACAAGAAAATTCTGAAACTCGCCAAAGGCTACTACGGTGCACGCTCACGCGTATTCCGTGTTGCCAAGCAGGCGGTCATCAAGGCAGGTCAATATGCCTATCGTGACCGCAAGCAGCGCAAGCGTCAGTTCCGTGCTCTGTGGATCGCTCGTATCAACGCTGGTGCTCGTATGAACGGCATGTCTTATAGCCGTTTGATCGCTGGTTTGAAAAAGTCGTCCATCGAAATCGACCGTAAAGTTCTGGCCGATCTGGCTGTGAACGAAAAAGCGGCGTTTACCGCGATTGTCGAAAAAGCAAAGGCTAGCCTGGCTTAAGCCCTCGTTACGACAATCACCGGAGCCTGGCTCCGGTTGGCAACGTCATTAATAGGGGAAGAGCCTCATCGCTCTTCCCCTATTTTTGTTTCTGGAGTCTGTAAATGGAAAACCTTGACGCCCTGGTCTCCCAAGCCCTTGAAGCTATCGAGCAGGCAGCTGATATCAACGCGCTGGAACAGATCCGCGTGCAGTACCTGGGTAAGAAGGGCGAGCTGACTCAGGTGATGAAAACCCTGGGCAACATCCCGGCTGAAGAGCGCCCGAAAGTCGGCGCCATGGTCAATGACGCCAAAGAACAAGTCTCCAGCGTGCTGAACGCGCGCAAGAGCGATATGGAAGCCGCGGCGCTGAATGCCAAGCTGGCTGCCGAACGTATCGACGTCACTCTGCCAGGCCGTGGCCAGGTCAGTGGCGGGTTGCACCCGGTCACGCGCACCATGGAGCGGATCGAACAGATTTTTGCCCACGTCGGTTACACCGTCGAGGAAGGTCCTGAAGTCGAGGACGACTACCATAACTTTGAAGCTCTCAACATTCCCGGCCATCACCCGGCCCGGGCAATGCATGACACCTTCTATTTCAACGCCAACACCCTGCTGCGTACCCACACCTCACCGGTGCAGGTACGTACCATGGAAAGCACGCAGCCGCCGATCCGGATCATCTGTCCGGGCCGTGTTTACCGCTGCGATTCGGATCAGACCCACTCGCCGATGTTCCATCAGGTCGAAGGCCTGCTGATCGACGAGGGCGTGAGCTTTGCTGATCTGAAAGGCACCATTGAGCAGTTCCTGCGCGAGTTTTTCGAGGCGGATCTGGAAGTACGCTTCCGACCCTCGTTCTTCCCGTTCACCGAGCCGTCCGCCGAGGTGGATATCCGCCGCACTGTGATCAAGAACGGTGAAGAAAAGGCCGATTGGCTGGAAGTGCTGGGCTGCGGCATGGTGCACCCGGATGTGCTGCGCATGTCTGGCATCGACCCGGAAAAGTACCAGGGTTTTGCCTTCGGCATGGGCGTCGAGCGCCTGACGATGCTGCGCTACGGCGTGGGCGATCTGCGCATCTTCTTCGACAACGACCTGCGTTTTCTTGAGCAGTTTCGCTGAGCGCCGCACCCGCAACCCTTTTGAGAGCAGGAACCAACAATGAAATTCAGTGAACAGTGGCTGCGCACCTGGGTGAACCCCAACGTCTCCCGTGACGAACTGGTCTCGCGCCTGTCCATGACCGGACTCGAAGTAGACAGCGTCACCCCGGCCGCTGGTGTGTTCAGCGGTGTGGTGGTGGGCGAGATCGTCAGCGCCGAGCAGCATCCCGATGCTGACAAACTGCGCGTGTGCCAGGTCAGCAATGGTAGCGAGCAGTTTCAGGTGGTTTGCGGCGCGCCGAATGCGCGACCCGGCATCAAGATCCCCTTTGCCATGGTCGGCGCCGAACTGGGCGAAGACTTCAAGATCAAGAAGGCCAAGCTGCGCGGTGTGGAATCCTTCGGCATGCTCTGTTCCGCTGCCGAACTGAAACTATCCGACGATCACGATGGCCTCTACGAGCTGCCAACGGACGCCCCCACAGGTCAAAACCTGCGTGAATACCTGGGCCTGGATGACGCGATTATCGAAGTCGATCTGACCCCCAACCGTGGCGACTGTCTGTCCATCGCTGGGCTGGCCCGTGAAGTCGGTGCCAATTACGGCGAGGCGGTTTCGCCCGTGCAGATTGATGCCGTGGCGGCGGTGCATGATGAGGTGCGTCCAGTCGAGCTCAACGCCCCCAAGGCCTGCCCGCGCTATCTGGGTCGCGTTGTCCGTAATGTGGATTTGTCGCGCCAGACGCCCTTGTGGATGGTCGAGCGCCTGCGTCGCAGCGATATCCGCAGCATCGATGCGGTTGTGGACATCACCAACTACGTCATGCTGGAACTGGGTCAGCCACTGCATGCGTTCGATCTCGCCGAAATCAAGGGCGGTATTCGCGTGCGCATGGCCGAGGAGGGCGAAAAACTGGTTCTGCTTGATGGCCAGGAAATCAGCCTGCGCGCCGATACCCTGGTCATCGCCGACCACGAACGTCCGCTGGCCATGGCCGGCATTATGGGTGGTGAGCATAGCGGCGTCAGCGCAGGCACGCGTGATCTGTTTCTGGAAAGCGCGTTTTTCGACACCATCGCTATTGCCGGCAAAGCCCGCGGCTACAGCTTGCACACCGACTCCTCGCATCGCTTTGAGCGCGGCGTGGATTGGCAGCTGCAGCGCGACGCCATAGAGCGCGCCACCGCGCTGGTGGTGGAGATCGTTGGCGGTGAGCCCGGTCCGGTGATTGAAGCCGTCAACGAAACGACATTGCCAACATTAAAGCAGATCACCCTGCGCAGCGAACGTATCAACCAGATGCTCGGCATGCAGATGAAAGGCGCCGACGTTGAAGCCTACCTGTCCGGTCTGGGGCTATACATTACGGCCGACGGCGAAGGCCAATGGCAGGTCGACGTGCCGAGTCATCGTTTCGATATCAGCATTGAAGTTGATCTGATCGAAGAGCTCGCCCGCCTGTACGGTTACAACCGTTTGCCGGTCAGCGCGCCGACTGCGGCGCTGAACCTGACAGCCAAGCCGGAAACCCGCGGTGAGTTGCCAGTTCTGCGTCGTCTGTTGGTTGCCCGCGGTTATCACGAAGCTATCACCTACAGCTTTGTCGAGCCGGGCCTCAACAAGCTCTTTGACCCCGAGGTTGAACCGCTGGCACTGGCTAACCCTATCTCATCTGATATGGCAGTGATGCGTACCTCGCTGTGGCCGGGCCTGAGCAAGGCCGTGCAATACAACCAGAACCGCCAGCAGGGCCGCGTGCGTTTGTTTGAAAGCGGCCTGCGCTTCGTGCCTCAAAGCAATGGCGAGTTGCTACAGGAGCCGATGCTGTCCGGCGTCGCTTGTGCGTCACGTCTGCCGGAAGGTTGGGCCAATGGCAGCGACAAGCTCGACTTTCATGATGTAAAGGGCGACGTTGAAGCGTTGCTGGGGCAGGGCGGTGCTGGCAATCAGTATCTGTTCGAACCGGCCGAGCACCCCGCGCTGCACCCGGGTCAGAGCGCCCGCATCAGTCGTGACGGCGAAACTGTCGGCTGGCTTGGCGCGCTGCATCCGCAATTGCTGACCGAGCTGGACATTCAAGGCCCATTGTTCGTTTTTGAGCTAACCTTAAGCAGGATCATTCAGGGTCGGCTGCCTAAATTCGCTGAACTGTCACGTTTCCCGGAAGTCCGAAGGGATGTGGCATTGCTCGTCGACAAGACGGTCGTAGCTGAAGATTTGTTGGCAGACATTCGTGCAAATGCAGGTGATGCCCTTAAAAACCTCAGGTTGTTTGACGTGTATGAGGGTAAAGGTATTGATCCGCATAGAAAAAGTCTGGCAATCGGCTTGACGTTACAGCATTCCTCGCGCACTCTTACTGATGATGAGGTGAACGCTGTCATGGACAAGGTGCTGACGTCCCTGGAGCAAAGGTTCAATGCCACACTAAGGAAATAGCCTATGGGGGCTCTGACAAAAGCAGAAATGGCAGAACGTCTCTACGAGGAACTCGGCTTCAACAAGCGTGAAGCCAAGGAACTGGTAGAACTGTTTTTCGAAGAGATTCGCAATGCCCTGGAAAGCAACGAGCAGGTCAAATTATCCGGTTTCGGCAATTTTGATCTGCGCGACAAGCGCCAGCGGCCAGGCCGTAATCCCAAGACCGGTGAAGAAATTCCCATTACCGCCCGGCGTGTGGTCACCTTTCGCCCCGGACAAAAACTCAAGGCACGAGTAGAAGCGTATGCTGGAACCCAGCCATAACGATGAACTACCAGTCATACCTGGTAAACGTTACTTCACCATCGGTGAAGTGAGCGATCTTTGCGCAGTCAAACCCCATGTACTGCGCTACTGGGAACAGGAATTCCCGCAATTGTCTCCGGTCAAGCGCCGCGGCAACCGTCGTTACTACCAGCGCCAGGACGTTCTGATGATCCGTCAGATTCGCGCGCTGCTGTATGACCAGGGCTTTACCATCGGCGGTGCGCGACAGCGTCTCTCCGGCGACGAAGCCAAGGAAGACGTCACCCATTACAAGCAGTTGATCCGTCAAACGATCACTGAGCTGGAAGAAGTTCTGCAGGTTCTGCGCACCCACTGAACCTGCCTCAACCCGAAAAAAAACTTTCTCATTTCAGATAGTTAATGTATTATGCGACCCGCTTCGACAGACAAAGTCGAAGCGACGTCGGGGCGTAGCGCAGCCTGGTAGCGCACTTGCATGGGGTGCAAGGGGTCGAGTGTTCGAATCACTCCGTCCCGACCAATATTATCGATGACTTAGCCCAATGTTCGCGCATTGGGCTTTTTCATTTGTGGGGACTTTGCGGGGCTTATGCGCTCTGTTTATTCCAAAAGCGCGCATTGCGCTTCCCAGCGACACAACTCTCCGCGCGTCTTTAATCTGCCTGAACTTCAAGCTTGCTACTCTCACTGCTTAATCCATCCAAGAGGAATATCCCATGGCTACCAACCGCTCACGTCGTTTGCGCAAAAAACTCTGTGTTGATGAATTTCAGGAGCTGGGTTTTGAACTGAATCTGGACTTGAAAGACGACCTCAGCGTTGAAGAGATTGATACCTTTCTCGACCAATTCATCCTGCAGGCCCTGGATGCAAACGGCCTGGATTATGTTGGCGGCGAAGACTTCGGCCTGGTGTGCCTGGCCGGGCGTGGCTCGGTCACCGAAGAACAGCGCGCGGCAGTCGAAAGCTGGCTCAAGGGCCGTAGCGAACTGACAAAAGTCGAAGTCAGTCCGTTATTGGATGCATGGTATCCAGATAAGCCAATTACTGCGGCATAGCCGCACGCGGCTACATCAGCACGCCTGCACTGGGTCGCCCCAGACCTGAATACGCGAAGAGTAACGCTGCCGTACCATGCTCTGGGGCGCTGCAACGAGTGGGTCGTTGCACGCACTATTTCCCACCAGCGCTCTACTGAATTGGCTCAACCTGCCGATAGCCTGATTATGGGATTTCGCGGGGAAGTGCCCCAGCACTGTTACGGTTTGCTGAGATTATCAATCGCCGGCGGTATTCGTTAGGACTTTGTTTCAAAATGTTGTAACGTGCCGTTATAGCCGAATAACTGGCGCCATTTTTTTGCTGTATGAGACCTGGTTCAAGTTTCACGCTTTGTTTTAGCGGCCTCGCGTTCATCCGAGATCGCCCAGAATGTTTTCGCCCATTCGGGTAGTTTCACCTCTTCTCCATATTTCACACCCTCTACGACTTTTGCGCAGGATGCGCGAAACGGGCACATGCGGATTACTCGCAGGCTCGTTCGAACGCGTCTGGGTGTGCCAAGGGGTCTATTTTGCAAAAAAAAATAATGACATTTGCACTTCTAACGTTGAGTTCCACTGCCTTTGCACAATTTCCTGACGGCGGCAGCCAGCTACAACAAATCCCGCCATCACCTACCCTGGAACAAGCCGAACCAGAGATTCAGGTCGAACAAACCCAAACACCTGCGGTTACCCCAGCCGATTCCGCCAGAATCCAGGTCAATTCATTGCATCTGACCGGCCAGAGTCTGTACACCGAAGCCGAGTTGCTAAGCGTGACTGGCTTTACCGCAGGGCAAGAGCTGAGTCTCGGCGAACTGCAGCAGATGGCTACGCGTATCGCAGCTTTCTACCATGAAAAAGGTTATTTCGTTGCTCAGGCATATCTCCCTGCCCAGGAGATCCAGCAGGGCGCCGTCACTATCGCGGTGGTGGAAGGTCGTTATGGCGACATCAGTTTGCGCAACCAAAGTAACCTGTCCGATCGCCAGGTAAATAGCTCCCTTGCGGGTCTTAATAGTGGTGAGGTGATCGAATCATCCGCACTGGAGAGCCGTTTGCTACTCCTGTCGGATACCCCCGGCGTGAACGTCAGATCAACGTTGGTTCCCGGCGCATCTGTCGGTGCAGCTGATCTGGTAGTCGATGTCGTTCCCGGGCAGCGAGTGAACGGCAGCATCGATGCCGACAATGCCGGCAACTACTACACCGGCGAATATCGCCTGGGTGCCACGCTAAACATCAATAATCTGGCAGGCCAGGGCGATGTTGCCACGTTACGCGTGCTACACGGCTTCGATGGCTTGAACTATGGCCGTGCCGCCTACCAGATGCAGTTTGGTCGGGCCACTGCGGGCGTGGCCTACAGCCGGATGGAATACGAGCTGGGTAAGGATTTCAGTGACCTGGATGCCAACGGCACGGCGGACATTGCCAGCGTCTTTGCCAGTTATCCGCTGATTCGTTCGCGCCGCAGCAACCTCTATGCTCAGGTGGGCTATGACTACAAGACTTTTGAAGACCGCATCGACGCGTTATCGCCGCCTATAGTTGTCGACAAGAATATCCATGTGCTGATGACGACCCTGCGCGGCGACCATCGCGATGACCTCGGCCGTGGCGGTGTGACGGCGGGTGGGGTGACCTGGTCAACTGGCGTGCTGGATATAGAAACGCCAGAAGCTCGTGCTGCGGACGACATCTCAGCGCGCAGAAATGGCAATTACAACAAGCTCGGCATGTATGCCATGCGCCTGCAGAACATTACCGAACGCGTCTCGCTTTATGGCGCGATCAGCGGTCAGCTCGCTTCCAAGAACCTCGACAGCTCCGAGCAGATGTCCCTGGGCGGCATGTACGGTGTGCGCGCTTATCCCCAGGGCGAAGCTTTTGGTGATGAGGGTTATCTGGCCACGCTAGAGGCCAGGTACCTGCTGGCCCAGCTGTCCAGCCAGCAACTTGGCCAAGTGCATCTGGTCGGCTTTGTTGACGGCGGCTCTGTCACCGTCAACAAGGATCCCTGGGACGGTTCGGATAACTCGCGCACCCTGACCGGTGCGGGTGTGGGCGTTAACTGGGTGGATACCAATAATTTCTCTGTGAAGGCTTCCTACGCGCGAAAGCTCGGTAGTGAAGATGCTACGGCGGCGCCGGATTCGAATGGGCGCTTCTGGGTGCAACTGGTCAAATACTTTTGATGGCCGACTTGGCTCAGTACAAAGAACACGGGCCTGAAAGGCTCGCAAAAAATGCCTGCAACAGGGTAGGAACACATAATGAATAATATCTACCAGTCGATCTGGAACGCCAAAAGCGGTACGTATATCGCCGCATCCGAACACGCTAAAGTCGGTGGCAAGAGAAGTGCCGGCGCCGTTAAAGGCGGCATAAGCCGAGCGGTAGGTTTTGCCCTGCAATCGCTTGCCGCTGCAGTCATGTTGGCAACTGGATTCAGTGCCCACGCCCTGCCAGTTGATGGTTCGGTAGCGGCAGGCGCTGCCAGTATTGCTAACGGTGAAGGTAGCATGACCGTTAACCAAGCATCGCAGAATGTCAGTATCAACTGGCAGAGCTTCAATATCGGCCAGGGCGAATCGGTCACGTTTGTGCAACCCAACAGCAGCGCAGTGGCGCTCAATCGGGTGCTGGGTTCTGACCCATCGAGCATTCTGGGTAGCCTGGATGCTAACGGGCAGGTGTTCCTGATCAACCCCAATGGCGTGCTCTTCGGCCAAAGCGCTTCGGTCAATGTCGGCGGTCTGGTGGCCTCGACGCTGAATCTTAGCGACAGCGATTTCATGGCAGGCGACTACAACTTCGCCGGTGCCAGTGATGGCAGTGTCGTCAACCAGGGTGCGATCAATGCCGATGGCGGCTATGTCGCGCTGCTTGGCGCGAATGTCAGCAACCAGGGCGTTATCCAGGCCAATCTGGGCACCGTTGCGCTGGCGGCCGGTGACGCAATAACCCTCGATGTCGCAGGCGACGGCCTGTTAAATGTCGCCGTTGACCAAGGTTCAGTAGCGGCATTGGTGCAGAACGGCGGGATGATCCAAGCCGATGGCGGCAAGGTATTGATGACGGCCAGGTCCGCGGGAAACTTGTTCCAGTCTGCGGTGAACAACACCGGCGTGGTCCGTGCCCAGAGCATCCACAACCGCAATGGCACCATTACCCTGCTGGGCGATATGCACAGTGGCACGGTAGATCTAGGCGGTGAGCTGGATGTGTCGGGCGACGGGGCAGGGCAGACGGGTGGTAGCGTTGTTGCCACAGCTAACCAGGTCGGCTTGGTTAAGGCCAACATCGATGCCTCCGGTGACGCGGGCGGCGGTACTGTGTTGCTGGGCGGCGGCTATCAGGGCAAGGACGCGGCAGTACAGAACGCCAAAGCAACCCATATGAGTGCTGACTCCAGCATCACCGCTGACGCGCTGAGTTCCGGCGACGGCGGCACCGTTGTGCTGTGGGGTAATGAATCGACCCGCGCCTATGGCAGCATTACAGCCCGCGGCGGCGCCGAGTCCGGCAACGGCGGCATGATCGAGACCTCCGGCGGTTGGCTGGACGTTTCCGGGATACGGGTGAATACCAGTGCACCCAACGGCCAGTTCGGCATGTGGCTGCTTGACCCCGCAGATATCACCATCTCCAGCGCGCCAGCATCAGGTGCCACGTCCACAGGCAATGTATTCGCCCCCGATTCCGGAATGAATGTGGCGAACATCAATGTAAACGACCTGGTCATGGCCTTGGGTGGTAGCAATATCACCGTAACGACCGAGAATACGGGCGCCAGTGGTAGCGGTAACGGCGATATAACGGTTATGAACGCCGTTACCTGGGTGGCGCCGACGACACTGACGCTTAACGCAGACCGGGATGTCAACGTGAACCTGGGCGCCGATATCACCGGCACCCTGGGTAGCCTTGAAGCAAATGCCGGTCGGGATATCAACGTTAATGCGGATATCACCACCACCACAGGTGGTCTTAGCTTTATCGCCGTCAACGACGTTACCGTTAACGCGGCCACGACCATTACCACAGGTAACCTCACCGCGGTCGCTGGGCAGAACGTCAATCTCAACGCAGCAATGACGGTCACTACGGGCGATGTCATCCTGCGTGCGGATAACGACGGTACCGGGCCGGGAGCCATCCTAGGTGGCACGGTGCTCATTACCTGCGGCAGCAACTGCATCACTATAGGTACGGGCGATCTGAGCATTCGCTTCAACCCGGTGAATTACGCGCAGACCAATGCTGAAATTCTTGCCTATGGACTGAACCTGACTGGCGGCGGCGCACTTGATGCCAAGGCCTGGGTGTTCGGCTTGGGCGACAACAAGGTTTACGACGGTTTGCGCGATGCCACTGTCAGCGGCCTTGAGACGGATATCACCAACACACCGCCTCCTGTCGCTCTGGGCGCCGTTACCAACGCGTTATTCGATACCAAGGATGTGGGTGTTGAAAAACTGATCACCTATGAAAGCACCTTTGCTGATCCGGTCTTTGATCTTTTTTCTCCTTTCGGTACGGCGGTGGGTACCTATGTCACGCGCGCCGATATAACTCCGGCACCGTTGACCATCACCGCCAATAACGCCACCAAGGTATTTGGTGAAACGCTGGTGTTGGGAACATCGGCCTTCACCTCGGTAGGCCTGGTAGCGGGCGAGACCATTGGCGGTGTGACCCTGACCAGCCCTGGAGCAGTGGGTACGGCTACAGTGGATGGTAATCCCTACGCCATTACTCCGAGTGATGCGGTTCCCGGCACCTTTGATCAGAACAATTACGCCATTAATTATGTCGATGGCACCTTGTTGATCAGCCAGGTGGTACCAGATCCCGTGATTCCAGTAGATCCAGTAGATCCGGTGATTCCAGTAGATCCGGTGGACCCAGTGGATCCCCCAGGCTCAACTCCTCCGGGCTCCACGCCCCCGGGCTCGACGCCAGACCCGACTGAACCAGACTTGCCAACCGAGACCCTGCCGGGTGTCACTAACCCGAATACCAGCAGCCCCTATGACGACAGTACCGGCCGACAATTCGTCGCTGGATCAACCCATCGTGCAGCTGGTGTGAACTACGCAACTGAAGGTACCGGTATCAACCTGGAGGTAGCGCAACTTACCCAGCTGTCAGCTGACCCCGTCGCTATCGTAGAAGAGGAACCCAGAGCGATTTATGTGCCACCGGTATATGCGCCGAGGCAGGATCGTAACTGAGCCAAACCCATGAGAACGGAGGAGATCAGCAACAACACTGCCAGGATCGTGGGCAATGCCCGTGCGAAGGGGCTTTACACGGGTATCCTGCTGCTTGCCGGAATGACTACTAATCACCTGGCGTGGGCGGATGGCGCCTGGGAAACGGGGGCGCTGGGTAAACCCGTTGTCTGGCAGCAGGTTGTTCCAACAGCAATAGCCCCAGCACCGGTTCCTATTCGCAAGGTTGCAAATTTCAAGGGTGAAAATGTCTCCGAGGCTGCACGGCAGGTCGTCAACTGGGTCGTAGACTCAGGCGACAACGCCGGCCTGCCATTTCTGATTGTCGACAAGGTGCAAGCAAGAGTGTTGATGTTTGATGCCCAAGGGCAGCTAACGGGTTCAGCGTCGGCTCTATTGGGTATGGCGGTGGGGGATGACACCGTGCCCGGCATTGGTCAGCGCAGACTGTCCAGTATTCTGCCGAACGAACGCACCACGCCTGCAGGTCGGTTTGAAGCATCGGTAGGCCGCAATCTAGCGGGCAAGGAGATTCTCTGGGTGGACTACGACGCAGCCATCTCACTGCACCGGGTCGTCACTAGTAATGCCAAGGAGCGCCGAGCCGAACGCTTGGCCTCACCGCTCATTGAAGACAACCGGATTTCCTATGGTTGTATTAACGTGCCAGTGGCGTTTTTCGATGAGGTCGTGCTTCCCGCATTTGCCGGCACCAATGGCATTGTGTACACGTTGCCGGAAACTCGGGAAAATCAGTCGGTGTTCAGTTCTTATTACGAACTTGAATAACCCGCTCTAGGTCTCCGTTTACTATACTTTTTATAAGCTACTAGAAAGTTGATGAATGAATATCCTGCATCGAATCTCCTGAAAAATCAGCATTCGCCACATAGGACTATCCGCGCTACTGTCTTCCAAGCTATCCCCGAACCTGGAGGTTCTGATGAAAAACCTGGAAGACCAACTGTCGCAATACGCGGCTTACCACCGCGACGCCCGTAATATCGCCACGCATTTTATCGGCATTCCGATGATCGTGGTGGGCGTTGCCGTTCTGTTATCCCGGCCCGCCATTGAGCTGGCTGGTATTGCCGTATCGCCTGCGCTGCTGGCAGGGCTGGCGGCGTCTTTCTACTACCTCAAGCTTGACTGGTTTCTGGGCGCGATCATGAGCGTGCTTATGGCGCTGTCTGTCTGGGCGGGTGCGCTGCTGGCGGCTGAATCGACTGCGCTCTGGCTGTCTGCCGGCGTCGGGCTCTTTGTGGTGGGCTGGGTATTCCAGTTTATCGGTCACTTCTGGGAAGGCAAAAAGCCGGCCTTTATTGATGACGTTGCCGGCCTGATTATCGGCCCGCTGTTCGTTGTTGCCGAAGCGCTGTTCATGCTTGGCGCTTTGCCAAAGCTGCGCGCGACGATTGAGGGCAGGGCAGGTCATATTCGCTCGGGCAAAACCTCAGCCGCCTGAGTACCAACTGGCCGCATTCGCTTTCAGTAATACAAAGTAACCCAGATCAACTGGCTAAACAGGCGTACCCGGCAACCCTCTGCTGTAATCAGTACTGTCCCATGACCTGGCTCGTGACGGGCCAGGCAACGCGCAGAGGGTAACCATCATGATTTATGCAAATCCGGGAGCCGATGGCTCCGTCGTCTCGTTCAAGGAACGTTACGGCAACTTCATCAACGGCGAGTTCGTCGCGCCGGTCAAAGGGCAGTACTTCAGCAATATTTCCCCCGTCACCGGCGACGCGGTCTGTGAAATTCCCCGGTCCGGCGCTGAAGATATCGAGAAGGCACTGGACGCAGCCCACGCCGCCAGGGCCGCCTGGGGCAAAACCTCTGTGCAGGAGCGGGGCAATATCCTGCTGCAGATCGCCGACCGCATCGAACAGAATCTGGAAAAACTCGCCGTTACCGAAACCTGGGATAACGGCAAAGCCGTGCGTGAAACGCTGAATGCGGATATCCCGTTGGCGGCCGATCACTTCCGCTACTTCGCTGGTTGCATCCGTGCTCAGGAAGGCACCCTGGCGGAGATTGACGAGTTCACCACCGCCTATCACTTTCATGAACCGCTGGGCGTCGTGGGCCAGATCATTCCCTGGAATTTCCCGCTACTGATGGCCGCCTGGAAGCTGGCGCCGGCGTTGGCAGCAGGCAATTGCGTGGTACTCAAACCAGCTGAACAGACCCCGCTGGGCATCCTGGTACTGATGGAGATCATTGGGGATCTATTGCCACCCGGCGTACTCAATGTGGTCAATGGCTACGGCCGTGAAGCCGGTGAAGCCCTGGCGACCAGCAAACGCATCGCCAAGATCGCCTTTACCGGCTCAACCCCGGTCGGCCGACACATCATGCATGCCGCCGCGGAAAACATTATCCCCTCCACCGTAGAGCTGGGTGGCAAGTCGCCGAACATCTTTTTTGCCGACATCATGCAGGCTGAAGAGGCCTTTATCAGCAAAGCCGTCGAAGGCCTGGTGCTGGCGTTCTTCAATCAGGGCGAAGTCTGCACCTGCCCGTCGCGGGCGCTGATTCAAGACAGCATGTACGACGATTTCATCGCCCTGGCGATCAAACGTACGCAGAGCATCACACGCGGTAACCCGCTGGATACCGACACCATGGTCGGCGCGCAGGCCTCTGAGCAGCAGTTCGACAAGATCCTGTCCTACATGGAAATCGCCCGGCAGGAAGGCGCAGAGTTTTTGATTGGTGGCAGTGCCGAACAGCTGGAAGGCAATATGAACAAAGGCTTTTACATCCAGCCGACCCTGCTCAAGGGCAACAACCAGATGCGTATCTTCCAGGAAGAAATCTTTGGCCCGGTGGTCAGCGTCACCACCTTCAAGGATGAAGAAGAAGCCTTGGCCATCGCCAATGACAGCCAGTTCGGTCTCGGAGCAGGGCTATGGACCCGCGACACCAACCGCGCTTACCGCATGGGCCGGGCAATTCAGGCTGGCCGGGTGTGGACCAACTGTTATCACCTGTATCCCGCGCACGCCGCCTTCGGCGGTTACAAGCAATCTGGCGTAGGCCGGGAAACGCACAAGATGATTCTCGACAGCTATCAACAGACCAAAAACCTGCTGGTCAGCTACGACGTGAATCCCCTGGGCTTTTTCTGACCGTTGGCGGCGCAAAGCCTTCGCCGCCTGAGTCCTGTATCATCGGTCGCTTCAATGTTCTGACTATGAAGCGACCGTGGCCACGCTCAAATACCTCAACGGATACAGCCCCAGCCTGCAACAGCAGGTACAGGCACTGATCGACAAGAACCAGCTAGGCAGTTGGCTGGAACAGCGCTACCCGCCGCAAACCCAGCACCTGATCCAATCCGACGCTGCGCTCTACGACTACACCCAGCGCCTCAAACAACAGCATATGCGCAGCAGCGATCCGGTCAGCAAGGTGTTCTACGACACCCGCATGCACGTCATCGACAACGCTCTGGGCCAGCACCAGTTCGTCAGCCGCGTGCAGGGCAGCAAGCTCAAGCGCAAGAACGAGATCAAGGTCTCCGCGATCCTCAAAACCCTACCCGAACCGTTACTGCGCATGGTCGTGGTGCATGAGCTCGCGCATCTGCGCGAGAAAGAACACAACAAAAGCTTCTACCAGCTGTGCCAGCATATGGAAGCGGACTATCACCAGTTGGAGCTGGACCTGCGCTTGTTTCTGACCTTGCGCGGATAGGGCAGTATTTCCCAGGTCATTTCAGCGGCTGCACCTTGAACACCGCCTTGGCCGTCGCGCAGAGCTGATCATTGGAATAGATATTCGCGTCAGCAAAGCACAGTGATTTACCCACCCGCGACGGCGTCGCACGCACTTCCACCCAATGGCCTACGTGCGCCGTACCCAAAAAATCGATCGTCATACTCACGGTCACCAGCCCCCCGATATTCTCCAACTGCCTGGCACAACTCAGCCCCATGGCATTGTCCGCCAACGCGGAGAGCAGCCCGCCATGCACAAAGCCGCGGCTGTTTACGTGCGGCGCATCGGCGAGCAAGCCCAGGCAGAAGGTGCTTTCAACGCTGGCAGCGTAGATTGGCTCCCAGGGATCGGTCAGGCCGCTCTTGCGGGTGTGGGGTTTGAAACCGGCGGGTATTGCTTGAGCGTTTTCCATGACGTGCCCTCAATTGAGATTTATACAACCATATAGACCAGTCTTTATAATTATCCAATTGGTAACGCACTTCAATAGGCCAATGAGCGGGGCAGCGCTAGATCAATTCGAGTGAATGCTGTTCGCTCAGGGGCAGGGGAGGAGACACCGCCTTCTCTGCCATAGGTTTAATCAGGTCTGCGCCGTGACTAGTCACGTTACCCACTTCCTTGCCCACCTTGAACCACTCAAAGGACTCCACGGGTTCGGCGTAATACCTGGCCAGCTCCTCAGCGCGCTCAGAGGTCAAGCCTGGCTCAAGCCATTCCCGCGCAACCTCAGGTGGCAATACCACAGGCGTGCGGTCATGAATGTCGATCATCCCGCGTTCGCTGGCCGTAGTGATCACCGCAAAGCCGTCCAGCTCGCTTGGCTTGCCATCAGGGCCCCGCGGAAATTGACCAATAGCGGCCCAGAACATCGGCTCGCCAGACTGGAGGCGAATGTAATATGGCTGCTTGCGGGTTTTGTCTTCAGGATCCTTGACCCACTCGTACCAGCCGTCTGCGACTACCAGACAACGGTTCGTCCATGCCGCGCCCCAATAGGGGTTGGTCGGAGCTTCTTCGATGGTCGCGTTGATCACCGGTTTTCTAGGCTTTGTGGCTTTGCCAGCGCTTTTAGCTTGAGCCCAGTGCGGCGCGTAATGCCATGGTACGGCGCTCATCCGTAACCCGTCTTCATCCCAGTGCAACAGCTGAACCCGAGTAGTAGGCGCGACGTTGTAGCGCTCAAGTGGCTGATCGCTGGGCGCAAAAGCCAACGCGGCCTGCCAGTTAAGGCGCTCCAGGTAGCGCACTTCAGACTGATATTGGGTATAGCGACCGCACATAGATTCCGCCCGTCTGCTGGTTACACATTTCTTTTGACCCTGAATGGGTAATCTCGTTTACTGTATGCACGTACAGTATTTATCAAGGTTACCTGATATGAACGTCATTACCAACTTAGGCCCCTTGGGCAGCTCGCTGATTGAGCTGCCTTTTTTTTCCTCGCGTGTTTCTGCCGGCTTTGCCAGCCCCGCGCTGGACCATATGGAGCAGGCTCTGTCCCTTGATGAACTGCTGGATATCGACGCGCCGCACACCTACCTGGTGCGCTCAGCCGGCGACAGCATGGAAGGCGCCGGCATCTTTGATGGCGATATTCTGGTGGTCAACCGCGCGGTCAAGGAACAGAACGGCAATATCGTGATTGCCGCCATCAACGGCGAAGCACTGGTGAAGCGGTTGTGCATTCGCGGTGATGAGGTAGTGCTCAGAGCCGAAAACCCCAAGTATCCGCCGGTATACGTGATGGAAGGCGATGAGCTGCTGATCTGGGGTGTGGTGAAATTCAACATACACGGGCATCTGTGTCATGGCTGACCCGGTGTTTGCGTTGATCGACTGCAACTCTTTTTATGCCAGTTGCGAGCGGGTGTTTCGCCCTGATCTGGCACGCACGCCCATTGTGGTGCTGAGCAACAACGACGGCTGCGTCATCGCCCGCTCGGCCGATGCCAAACCCTACGTCAAAATGGGCGCCCCCTACCATCAGGTGCATGAAGTGTTGAGGCAGCACGGCATCCTCGCCTTCAGCAGTAATTATTCGTTGTACGGCGATATCAGCGAGCGCGTCATGACCGTGATCGAAGGCCTGGTACCGGGCCTGGAGGTGTACTCAATCGATGAAGCCTTCGCCGATATGAGCGGCATCCAGGACCGGGACCAGCTAGGCCGCCAGATACGCGCCAAGGTACTCAAGACCACCGGCATACCCACCTGCGTCGGCATAGCTCAAACCAAAACATTGGCCAAGCTGGCGAACCACGCAGCTAAACGCTGGCAAAAGCACTACGGCGGCGTAATGGACATCTGCGATCCCGAGCGCCGCGACAAGGTGCTGAAGGCAGTAAAGGTCAATGAAGTATGGGGTGTGGGCCGGCGCATGAACGAACACCTCACGGCCATGGGTATAAACACCGCGTGGGACCTGGCCCAGGCCGACGCCTGGACCCTGCGCCAGAAGTTCAGCATCGTAGTGGAAAAGACCGCCCGCGAACTGCGCGGCGTATCCTGCCTCGCGCTGGAAGAAGCAGCCCCGGCCAAACAGGAAATCTGCAGCAGCCGTTCATTCGGTCACCGCCTGAAAGAAATAGAGCCGATCCGCGAAGCGGTGGCCACTTACGCATCCCGCGCATGCGAGAAACTAAGGGCGCAAGGCTCGCTGTGCAAAAAGGTCCGGGTCGCTATCCGCACCGGCATGTTCAACCCCACCGAAGCCAAGTTTGCCAAGGGCATCGTCTGCGAACTGCCATACCCCACGGACGATACGCGGCTGATCATCCGCGCCGCGCTACAAGGGCTGGACGCCGTATTCAGGAAAGGGCACGCCTACGCCAAGGCAGAAGTCATGCTGCTGGATCTGCGCCAACAGGGCGAGTTCACCGATGATCTGTTCGCCGAGACTCAGCCCGTCGCCGCCGAAAAGGTCATGAGCGTGCTGGACAGCATCAATAACCGCTGGGGCAGGGGCACCATGCGCCCGGCCCGCGTGCCGGTCACGCCCGAATGGGGCATGAAGCAGGACCTGAAAAGCCCCAACTACACCACCCGCTGGGATCAGTTGTGGACGGCGCGGTGTAAATGAGTTCTATCTAGTTGCGAAGTCTTCGGTTAGCGACAGCTAACGGCCAGAAGCGGTCCTTGAGTAACTTCGAAGCCGGGGCCAATTCAGAGGGCGCTGCGGGACGGAAAAGCCGAATGACCCAACCCCCAAAAGCAGTAGGACTCTCGTGGTGAGAGCCCGGGTTCTGGATATTTATTCTGGGTGTTTAACGCTCGAAACTAAAAATTTATATCCGCTGCCATAGCCGGGAATCGTCAGGCTATGTCCCGGCAGGCACGCCAGCAGAGCACAACCGAGGGGGGAGAAAATCGAAATTTGAGATCCTTTGCTGTAATTTTTGGCGGTTAAGGTCAGCGTTTGGAACTCCAAAGTTTCTCTATCCAATAAAACAACGGTGCTGTTGATTCGTGCTCGAGGATCATTAAGTGCTTTTGCCCCATCGAGACCTAAAGACTCCAGTTTTCCCACTACAGTGGCCAGTTCGCGCGGACCAATCATAAGGCAAGTCGAGCCACTGATCTTTTTTCCGCGCACATGCGCGCGAGCGCCAATAACGGACGACATTTCAAAATCCTATGTGATGTTTGAGATAAACGATAAGCCGGGTACGGTGGCCCCGTCCCGGCTTAATTCAGGAAGGCGAAAGGTCTTGCGGTATTTCTATCAGTCATGGGCATGGCAAATTGGTCTTTCTCGTGTTCTACACTGGCTACCATAAGCTACCTAGAAATAAAGACAACTCCGGGGCCATACATATTGTAAAAAGAGAGCATCTGCCCACGTGGGAAATTGAAGTGAACCTGGGCTTGCTGGATGTGCCGGATCAGTTTGTGCCGGCTTATGAGCTTTGGGTTAAACGGCGTGAGGGGTGGTTGCCGGAGTTTGTGGGGCTAGGCGATATGAGGGATCGGGAGGGGTTGGGTCTGGGTGAGGATAAAATTCTTTGAAGGGCAGTTTTCGGCCAAAAAAAGCGGTTGCTCACCATGAGCAGTTTCCACCTCATAAACGTCACTGTAGGTCTGGCTGCACCTCTTCCGTGGGGCGTTGACCCAGAGTGAATTACCTGCGGGGGTAATATTCATCTGACCCCGATTACTCAGGTGGTGAAGACACCAACCCGGAGAAGTTGTTCGCTGCACGACCTATCATCTTTTTAAGGCTGTGGCGTCAGGTCCGCCGGTTTTTATCCTGGCTCTGCGCTGCGTAAAGGAGCCGTTGAAAGCCCAGAAAGGTTTCGCGGATCGTTGCCGTTGAGCCCATTTCACTCGCTGCATCGCTGATGGTGTTGTATTTCAGCTCGATCAGGCCGCGCATCTTTTTCGGTGATAACTCTGCCACACCGTCTTCGATGTATTTGCTCAGCACAAAATCGATGAATTCCTGTTGTTTGTAGTTGCTGTAGGCCTGAGCGATGGCGGGCTTGGCGCTGTGTACCCGCTCTGTGCGGGTGTGGGTTTCGGCGGCATAGGCAACGTAAGCCAGCACGTCGTAGACGTCGCTGTCTTTGGCGTCGATGAGTTCTTTCATGCTGTCCAGCTGCTCCTCGCCGTAACCGGCCTCACTCAGGTCTTCCAGCAGCTTTTCGCGGGTGGCGGGGTCGCTCCATATCTGGCGCAGCTGGTCTTCGTCGCTGAAGAACTGGGGAATCTGGCCAAACAAACGCTCGATAAACTCTTTGGCAGTAATCGGCTTGCCTTCGGGGCTCCAGTACAGCGCCGAGGCAATATGTTTGATGCTGCGCGCTTTGCCGTCGCTAAGGTGAATCACCAGCTTTTCAGGTTTTTTGCACGCGCAAGGGGATTCACCGCATACCGGGCATGGCTGGTCGGCACACACACAAGGGTTTTGCCCACATTCCGCGCAGCCTGCTGCTGGGCAGTTGCAGGGCACTTCCGCACAAACCGGGCAGGCCGTTACGCAGCCACAGGGATTAAAGCCGCAAACCGGGCAGGGCTCTTTGGAGCAGGTGCAGGGGTTGTGGCCGCAGGTTGCGCAGTCTTTATCCTCTGGCGGCAGCGGCTCGCCATCCCACGCTGGGTCGGCAAAGTTGTAGTGCGCTTTGACGAAGTCGTAGATGGTGAAATAGTCTTTGCCATCGTACAGGCGGGTGCCGCGACCGATGATTTGCTTGAACTCGATCATGTTGTTGCAGGGCCGCATCAGCACGATATTGCGCACATTGCGGGCATCCACCCCGGTGGAGAGTTTGCGCGAGGTAGTGAGAATGGTGGGGATGGTCTTTTCGTTGTCCTGAAATACCTTCAGGTCACTCTCCCCGGCGCTGCCATCGTTGGCGGTCACACGCACGCAGTAGCCGGGGTTGCTGGTCCATTTCCTCTCTACTGCGTACTGGTTGATAAAGTCCCGCACCATGCCGGCGTGTTCCTGGGTGGCGCAGAAAACGATAGTTTTGTCATGGGGGTTGATGCGATCCATCCAGTAGCGCACGCGCATCTGCTCGCGCTGGGGGATGGTGATAATGCGGTTGAAGTCCGCCTCTTTGTAGACGCGGCCTGGTTCCGACTCGCCTTTGATCACCACACCATCGCCGGGGGTGTAGACGTACTCGTCCAGGGTGCCGACGATGGGCAGCACTTTAAACGGGGTGAGGAAGCCGTCGTTAATGCCTTCCTTCAGGGCGTAGCTGTAAACCGGCTCGCCAAAGTAGCTGTAGGTGTTGGCATTCACCGTGCGCTTGGGCGTGGCGGTGAGGCCCAGCTGCACTGCCGGTGAGAAGTAATCAAGAATATCGCGCCAGCTGCTCTCGTCGTTGGCGCCGCCGCGGTGACACTCATCGATGATAATGAAGTCGAAGAAGTCTTCCGGGTAGTCGCCGAAGTAGGGCGTCTTGTTGCCGTGCTCGTCTTCTGGCCCGCTCATAAAGGTCTGGAAGATGGTGAAGAAGACGCTGGCATTCTTAGGCACCGCCCCCAGTTTTCTAACCTCCCCCGGTTCAATGCGCACAATGGCGTCTTCACCAAAGGGGCCAAAATCGTTAAAGGCCTGATTGGCCAGTACGTTGCGGTCGGCCAGAAATAGAATGCGCGGGCGCTTTTTGGCGGCAGCGGGGTGGGTTTGCGCATGCAGGCTCCAGCGGCTGTGGAACAGCTTCCAGGCGGCTTGAAAGGCAATGCAGGTTTTGCCGGTGCCGGTGGCGAGCGTCAACAGAATGCGCTGCCGGCCCTGAGCGATGGCCTCCAACGCGCTATTGATGGCGTTTTCCTGATAGTAGCGGGGCTGCCAATCGCCTTTGCACTCAAAGGGAATCTGGGCAAAGCGCTCGCGCCACACGGCGGCAAAGCCCGGCTCGGGCAGGGCGCCGGGCTTATGGCTGGGGTCAAAGGTCAGCTGCCACAACTCAGCGGGGCTTAAAAAGCGCTCTACCAGCTTTTCTTCACCGGTGAGCATATCCATCTGGTAGATATCGTGGCCATTGGTGGCGTAGCCAAAGCGGCACTGCAGGCGCTGGGCGTAGTCCTTGGCCTGACGCACGCCCTCGGTATAACTCAGACTCTCCTTTTTGGCCTCAATGGCCGCCAGCTTGCGGCCCTGATACTCCATTACATAGTCACTGTTCAGGCTGGCCGCGCGTTTGCCGCCACCGATGATCCGGCCCTGGGTAATCGACCACTCGCGGCGGATATAGCTGTGCTCCACCACGCCCCAGCCCGCCTCGACCAGTTTGGGGTCGATCAGGTTGGCTCTGGTATCCGCTTCGTTCATGGTCATGGGTTGTCCGTTCCCTGCAATTCTAAATATCTAATATGAAATCCAGCTGGCCTGTTCTGTTCTTAGCAAAGAGACAAATGCCAGATCAGGCAGCTACCTCATTGCAACGCTTTGTCAGCTCTCCTGAAAAGGCTTTTTGTAACAGAGATTTTTTTAGCTCATCTAATCGATCGAGCTTAGCTTTGTATATTCTTTGAACCTGATTTAATTCATCTTCTAGAGCAGAAATCCTTTCTACAATATCTTTGGCTATCACACTATCGACCGAGGGGACGGAGATGCTGTTGAGGGCCTTTTGGTTCAGTTTTGGCTGAGCCATTCCGGAGACATAAGGCTCCAGAGAAATGGAGTTCAGATAGTACTCTATGAACTTTTGAATAAACGAATCCTTAAACCTCAATACGTGGGCATGATTGTTAACCCAGTATTTGCCAGTGGCTGTAAATGCAATTGGATAGGTTCTAGCCAATAGATTCGCACCATCTTCTGAAACTAATAGCAACTCTTCATCAAAAATATAATCATTTACGTAATCAACGATTCCAGAGGCCCCATAATAAGGGTGTTCACCCTCAACTCTATCCTTCTTTGTGATTGGGATTCTTTTGCTATCAAGGTTTTCTGCGATGTCCGCAAGCGTAGAGTCAACCCACCCATCCCCACTCAGGCTAAACACCTGCTGCAAATAGCTTTCAAACAGTTCGCGGGCGTTTTTGAGGTTTTGTTCGGTTAAGGCGCGGGCTTTGTCGATGTCGGCAAAGGCCTGGTCGAGGATGGCGACGATGCGTTTTTGTTCTTCTACGAGGGGGAGTGGAATTTCTGAATCTTCAATAAATTCCTTAGGTACTCGTTTATGTCCAACTGCACCAGTCATTACGGCCTGACCCTGCTCTCGGAACGATGGGCGCAGAAGGTAGTAGTACAGGTACTCTGGAATTAACTGGTTCGAGGTCCGAAATACGATGAACTCGCTCGATCCAAAGCCGACCCCATTCGTCAGGCCTTTTGCAATGCCTAGCTTTCCATTTTCAAAGCATGGTGTGATTTTGGCCAGCAGAACATCATTTTCAGCAAAGTAAGTATAGCTGCCAGTTACTTCGGAAAGTGCTTTGTCTTCCTCCAGTGCTAGATGAGGGGTACCAATGCCCAAGTTGTTCATTGGGACAAACGAAACCAAATCACTTTCTTTCAATGTCTTTTTGGCTTCTGATTTTGGTGGTTTGATCTCGCAGCATTCTGCCAGCCTGACATTCTTCCAAGTCATCAGCCTGTAACCCTCTGAATCTTCGCCAATATCGCCTCACTCTCTTTATCCAGCGCAATAATCTCGGCAATGATCTCTTTCGGCTCCCGCAGCTCGGATTCTTCCTTCGCATTGGGGTTTTTGACCGATAGGTCCCAGGTGGCCCGATCAAGGTCAGCGACATTGAGTGACCAGGATTGGTCCGAATCTGCCAAGCCTTTCTGCAGCTGCACAAACGCCTGCAGATCGTTGTCGTTGAGCGGGTTGGTTTTGCCCAGGCTGCGGCCGGGGTCGAGCTGGTAGTACCACACCTTTTGCGTGGGTTCGCCTTTGGTAAAGAAGAGCACCACGGTTTTCACGCCAGCGCCGAGGAAGGTCTTGGCGGGGCAGTCGAGCACGGTGTGCAGGTTGTGGTTTTGCAGCAGCTCTTTGCGCAGGGCGACAGCGGCGTTGTCGGTGTTGCTTAAAAAGGTGTTTTTGATCACCACGGCGGCGCGGCCACCGGGTTTGAGTATCTTCATAAAGTGCTGCAGAAACAGAAAGGCGGTTTCGCCGGTTTTAATCGGGAAGTTCTGCTGCACCTCTTTGCGTTCTTTGCCGCCAAAGGGCGGGTTGGCGAGGATGATGTCGTGCTGATTGCTGGGTTGTATGTCCTGCAGGTTTTCCGCCAGCGTGTTGGTGTGGATCACGTTGGGGGTTTCGATGCCGTGCAGGATCATGTTCATGATGGCGATGACGTAGGCGAGGGATTTTTTCTCTTTGGCATAAAACGTTCGCTCTAGCAGTGTTTCCTTATCGCTGGTGGATAAGCTGCGTTTTGGCTTGGTCTTCTGCTCATCTTCGTAATACAAATAATCGAATGCCTCACACAAGAAGCCTGCCGACCCAGCCGCGCCGTCGTAAATGGTTTCGCCGATGTGCGGTTGTACCACGTCGATCATGGCGCGAATCAGCGGGCGGGGCGTGTAGTACTCGCCACCGTTACGCCCGGCGTTGCCCATATTCTTGATCTTGGTTTCGTACAGGTGGCTGAGTTCGTGCTTTTCTTCCTGGGAACGGAAGCGCAGCTCGTCGACCTTTTCCAGGGCGTCTCTTAATGAATAGCCGCTCTGAATTTTGTTTTTGATCTCGCCAAAGATCTCGCCAATTTTGTATTCGATGGTGTCGGGGCCGTCGGCGCGCTTTTTAAAACCCTTGAGGTAGGGGAAGAGTTCGCCATCCACATAGTCCATCAGGTCATCGCCGGTGAGGGCGTTGTTGTGGTCAAAGTTGCCCGCGGCGTCCTTGGGCGCGGCCCAGCGGCTCCAGCGGTGGGCGTCGTCGATGATGTACTGGTAGCCTTCGCCCATCAGCTCGGCTGCAAGGCTACGCTCATGCTCCAAGTCGTCCAGGTATTTGAGAAACAGCATCCAGCTGGTCTGCTCGGTGTAATCCAGCTCACTGGAGCAACCAGCGTCTTTCCACAGAACATCGTCAATGGCTTTGAAGGTTTGTTCAAACATCTGGGGCGTGAATCCTTTTCAGTAGTGCCGTCTATCGCTGCAGTCGCAGCTGGCTTATGCCGTCAGATTTTGCCTTATTTGCTGCGGCGTGTCGTTGCTTTTGGGATTAGTCGACCACTACAACATCGGGTAACGATGGAGCAAGTGGAACGCTCAAGGCTAATGTTGGAGCTGAGCATTGTCAGCAACGCCACATTCGAAAATTCTACGAATCGGAACAAGTTCGCAAACTGGCCCAACCCCGTTTGTGGTGGTCGGACTCCGTTGGATATATTGGAAAATGATGACCCTGCGGCGCTCCGGCGTGCGGTTCACCAGCTTGGCTCTCAATCCCGTTGGTCTTGGTAAGGCGGGGCGACCCTAGGTCGAATTCCGGCCGATCTCGCTTGCCGATTGAGACCGAAAGCCGACCAATCCGGCTGGAGAATGGTCCGACACACTGCTTGGTAAGCCTCATCTGAAATGAAGGTGACTTTGTCCTTCCGGATGGTTTTCACGGCCTATTGTTGGGCATCGCTGCGGTGGGGAGGGTGCTGGCTTGGGCGGTGCATGATGCTACGCTGGCGCTTGATCTGATCGCCCCGGAGGTAATTATTGCCGCTGTGTTGCTGCTGGCGGCACGCCGGTTGGGTAAGACGGGTTAAGGCTACATAGTCAACCCACAGCTTCAGCTTTACGGCCACAAATGAGGCCGACGTCACTGCGCCTGTATCCAGCCATCCTTGGATTTGGCCATTAACATTTCCGAGCGTTGTACCGAGCGGCCGACGACCGGTGCTGTCGCATCCACTTCTACATCGCAGCGGTAGACATCCGTGCGTTCTTCTTCGCAACTATGGAGGGTGACGTCGTGGATCTCGACTTTCAGCATGCCGGACATGCTCTCACCGCCGAGCTCACCCAACATGGCGGACATCTGCTCCATTTGCGCTTCCAGCAGCGCTTTGACGTCCTTTTCCGACGGCCCGCTCGAGCATGCGCTGAGCAGTAGGGTTGAGCCCAGCAGGAGCGCTCCGTAAATGGCTTTTTTCATTCTGATCCCTGATGTTGGTTTTGTTGTAATGCATTAGCTGTCCGTCAGCGAGGTCATGTCAGATGCCAGGGCGGGGCAATACTAGACCTGATCCTGATTTCTCACGCGGCAGACTTATTATCAACTAATGGCACAAACTGAAGCTGGTACGTGTTCTGGGTGGCGTGTTGATAGTCCTTGCGGTGCTGCCAGTGATCAACTGCAAGCGCTAGCGCGCACCGCATGAGGGCTCTATAGATTGGTATCCGTCACCGCACCTTCCGAGGCCGAGGCGACTGTTTTGGCGTACTTCGCCAGCACGCCGCGGGTATAGCGCGGTGCGGGTTCTTGCCAGTTACTCAGCCGTCGGGTGATTTCTTCGTCAGTCAGGTTGAGGACGATTTGCCGGGTTTCCGCGTCGATGGTGATCTCGTCGCCGTCCTGCACAATAGCTATCGGGCCGCCTGCCTGGGCTTCTGGTGTGACATGGCCCACCACAAAGCCGTGGCTGCCGCCGGAGAAACGGCCGTCGGTAATCAGCGCAACCTTGTCACCCAGTTGCTGGCCCATGATGGCTGAGGTGGGGCTAAGCATTTCGCGCATGCCGGGGCCGCCTTTGGGGCCTTCATAGCGGATAACCATTACATCACCGGCGACTATCTTGTTGGCAAGTATGGCGGCCATGGCTTCTTCTTCGGAGTGGAATACCCGGGCCTTGCCGGTGAACTGCAAGCCTTCCTTGCCGGTGATCTTGGCCACTGCGCCGCCAGGGGCGAGGTTGCCCTTGAGGATGACCAGATGACTGTTGCGCTTGATCGGGTTATCGAAGCTGCGAATGATGTCCTGCCCTTGCGGGTAGGGCTGCACCTTGGCCAGGTTATCGGCCAGCGTCTGGCCGGTGACGGTCAGGCAGTCACCGTGCAGCAGGCCGCGCTCCAGCAGCATCTTCATCAGGGGCTGAATACCGCCAATCTGGATCAGCTCGGACATCAGGTATTGCCCACTGGGGCGCAGGTCGGCGAGTACCGGTACTTTCTGGCCGATGCGGGTGAAGTCGTCCAGGGTAATCCGCACGCCGATAGTCGAGGCCATGGCGATCAGATGCAGCACGGCATTGGTTGAGCCGCCCAGGGCGATCACTACGGTAATGGCGTTCTCAAAGGCTTCACGGGTCATGATGTCGCTGGGTTTGATGTCCCGGCGCAGCAGCTCGAGGATGGCCTGGCCGGCGCGTTCACAGTCCTGGGTCTTGTCTGCGGATACGGCGTCCTGGGCCGAGCTGCCGGGCAGGCTCATGCCCATGGCTTCAATGGCCGAGGCCATGGTGTTGGCGGTGTACATGCCGCCGCAGGAGCCGGCGCCCGGAATCGCCGTTTCCTCGATCTGCTTGAGCTCGATATCGGATACCGTACCCTTGGCATGGCCACCCACCGCCTCGAACACGGAAATGATGTCGGTGTGGTTCTTGCCCGGGCGAATGGTGCCGCCGTAGATAAAGATGGCGGGGCGGTTCAGCCGCGCCAGACCCATGATGCAGCCGGGCATGTTCTTGTCGCAGCCGCCAATGGCGATAATGCCGTCATGGCCCATGCAGCCGGAGACGGCTTCAATGGAATCGGCAATGATCTCGCGCGATACCAGCGAGTACTTCATGCCTTCGGTACCCATGGAAATGCCGTCCGAGATGGTGATGGTGTTGTAGATCACGCCTTTGCCGCCAGCGGCATTGATGCTGGCGTTGACGGTCTCGGCCAGGCCGTTGATGTGCATGTTGCAGGGCGTGACCATGCTCCAGGTGGAGGCTACGCCCACCTGAGGTTTGCGAAAGTCATCAGCGCTGAAGCCAACCGCATGCAACATGGCGCGGCTGGCGGCGCGTTCGACGCCTTCCACGACTTGGCTGGAGTGTTTGCGCGACGGCTTGGCGGGGGTGTTGTCGTCAGTCATGGCTGAGGGCCTCTGGTGTTCGGGGGATTTCAATGCGCTGTGGGGTGGCTATTGCCAGCCGAGCGCCTGTTCGCACTCTAGCACGCTAGACCCTGTACGCGGATTGTAGTGGAACGGCAGCTATTTAGCTGCAGACAGCGCCTGTGCAGGTTGATAAGTGCGCTGCTGCAAAGGTTCGCTTTAGGGCTACACCTGGTAGCAGACACCGAACGTGGCAGAAATATGATTCTTGTGGATCTAAACGATAAGTATTACCATTCGCGACCGAAGTTCGGGCGCGTTTGCTCTGAACATGGTTCGTTCTGACTATCGTGGAGACACCGTGAAACCTCACCCCAGCCAAGTTGCAGATCTGACACTTTTAACCTGCGCCATTCGCCGCGCCCGTTGGTTTGCCGCCGCAAGCACTCTGTGCCTGCTTACCCCGGTGGCAGTAGCGCAATCCGCCTCTGATGACAGGGACGCCGCGTATAAACTGGATGACACCGTTGTTGAGGCCTCAACCGGAGCTACGGTTCAATCAGCTGATAGCTACAAGGTAGAACGGAGCAGTACTGCGACGCGTTTGAGCCTGACGCCCAGGGAAACTCCGCAGTCGGTATCGGTTGTCACCGCGGCCCAGCTCAGGGATTTTCAGCTAACCGGCGCAATTGACGCCCTCGAGACGACGCCCGGGGTCAGCGTAGAGCGGGTTGAAACCGATCGCACTTACTTTACCGCCCGCGGTTTTGACATCACCAACTTCCAGTTCGACGGACTGGGCACTCCCATGATGTACAAGAACATCCAGGGCGATATCGACACGGCTGTCTACGAACGGGTCGAGGTTCTGCGCGGCGCCAATGGTTTGCTCTCTGGCACCGGTAATCCTTCTGCAACGGTCAACTTTGTGCGCAAGCGCCCAACGCGGGAGGCACAGACTTCGCTATCCGGAACTGTTGGCTCCTGGAACCACAAGCGACTGGAGGCAGATGTGTCGGGGCCATTGGGAGCCGCTGACAAGGTCCGTGGCAGATTGGTCGTTTCGGCGCAGGATGGCGAGTCGTACCTGGACCGTATGGAGCGCGAACGACACACGGTGTATGGCGTCGTCGAAATCGACATGACTGACCGTACGCTGCTAACAGCGGGCCACAGCTGGCAGCAGAATAATACTGATAGCCCGCTGTGGGGCGCGTTGCCGCTGTACTACACCGACGGAAGCCCGACCGATTATGACGCGTCTACCAGCACCTCGGCGGACTGGGCTTACTGGGACAATACCGATAACCGCAGCTTCGTTGAGCTGTCCCATTTGTTGGCCAGTGGCTGGGAGGTCAAAGGGGCGCTGAACTATCTCGATCACGACTCCAATTCCGAGCTGTTCTATCAGTACGGCACGCCCGATCGGCAGACCGGGCTGGGTCTGTTTGCCTATCCAAGCCAATATGAACTTAACATTGAAAAGCTGGTTGCCGATTTGCACGTGAAAGGACCATTTGCGTTTGCTGGTAGAGATCATGAGCTCGTAGCTGGTGTGCAGTGGTCGCGTTCTGAACTGGAAGATATGTCGAATTACGGTCAGGGCATCGGCACGCCGCTACCGCCCCTTGACCAGTGGAATGGCAATTATCCCAAGCCGCCATACAACTCGGGTGTGGACGGCAGCGAATGGATCGATAAGCAGGCCGGCCTCTATTCTACCGCGAGGCTGTCCCTGACCGACCGGCTGACGGGGCTGGTTGGCGGCCGTCTCAGCCGATTCGAGGGAGACGGCAACAGTTACGGTGTGACCCGCGATACCAGCTATAGCGGCGTCTTTACGCCGTTTGCCGGGCTGGTGTTCGACCTGAACGAGCGGATGTCGCTATATGCCAGCTATACCGAAATTTTCCAGCCGCAGACCGAGGTCGATGCCAATCGGGATCGGCTGGATCCGATCGAAGGCGTTCAATACGAGACCGGTATCAAGGCAGAAATGCCGGGCGGCGCAGATGCCAGCCTGGCCCTTTTCCGCATCGAACAGGACAACGTTGCCGAAGCACGCGGCACCATCCCGGGGAGTGTCGATACTGCCTATGTAGGGAGGCAGGGTCTGACCAGCGAGGGTGTCGAGGCGACACTCGCGGGGGAGGTGCTACCGAATCTGCAGGCCAGCTTGGGTTACACCTATATTGACCTTCAGGACTCAGAAGGCGAAAGGGCGCGCGCTTTCATTCCCCAGCATATGGTGCGGGCGATGAGCACCTATCGTTTGCCCTTCTACGAGGCGGTCAAGGTAGGGGCGCAGGCAAGCTGGCAGGATGTCATCTATCGCGAGCAGGGAGCGGGTATTACTTCTCGCCAGGATGCTTATGCGCTGGTGGACCTTATGGCCAGTTATGACCTCAGCGAGAATCTGACCGCGACGCTCAACGTCAACAACGTTACCGACGAGAAGTACCTGACAAGTCTCTATTTTGCGCAGAGCTACTACGGTGCTCCCCGTCACGCCATGCTGACACTGGCTTGGGACTACTGATCAGCGTCAAGTAAGAGGCGGGAGCATGCGGCATCGTTCCCCCTCTGAATGCATCTGCTTTCCCGCGCGAGGGAGCCGAGCTGCGCCTGCCGGAGTCGGAGTAGGCGTATAGCCCATGCGCGAGGGAACAGTCTCATGGCCACCCACCCTCAACGCGAACGCGGGTGGTCCAATGCGCGGGACCAGGTATCGTTATTGCAGCGAGGGCAGACCGCTGATACCTGGCTGTTTAAACGCTGTACATTTCCGCAGCGTACACACGCATGCGCTGTTCCTTGCCAGCCCGGCCGCACATTTCATGACCGGCTCGGTGATGACGGTGGATGCGGGATTCAATGCTTGAAGCCATAACACCAGTGTTGGGCATTAAAAAGGGGCTGACGACAAGTCGGCCCCTTTTTTGTTGATCGGCTACACCTCACTCTGGCAGCTTGGCGATCACCTTTATTTCAAAATCGAATCCGGCCAGCCAGGTCACGCCC
Source organism: Halopseudomonas laoshanensis (assembly GCF_008365385.1). GTDB lineage: Bacteria > Pseudomonadota > Gammaproteobacteria > Pseudomonadales > Pseudomonadaceae > Halopseudomonas > Halopseudomonas laoshanensis. The sequence continues at coordinate 1,077,637 of NZ_QOVF01000001.1, forward strand.
ACGCAGGTGATGTTAGGGTATGGCGCTTCGCCCCAGTGGTCTTTCACTACCACGGGCCAGATGGTTTCAAAGCGTGATTGTGGGTCGACGATAAATACGGTCACGTCTACCACATCTTCAAAGCTGCTGCCGGCGGCTTCCAGGATGCCATTGAGGTTCTTGAATGCCAGCGCGACCTGAGCCAACAGGTCCGGCTCGGGGGTGCCATCGACTTTGCTTCCAACCTGCCCGGAGACGAACAGAAAACCATTTGACCGAATGGCCGGTGAGTAGTGGTGCTGTTCGTAAAGAGCATGGCGCCCAGGTGGGAAAACGACATCACGTTGTGACATAACTACCTCCAACATCAATTTGGGGGCCGTGGAGGCCCGATGCAGCTACTCTAGAAGCTTGCGCCGGGGGGATAAACTGGCGAAAGTAATCAGCACTGTTTGTAAAATCCAAACAATCCATCGCCAGTGAGGCAGAAAATGGACCGGTTTGATGCAATGCAGGCTTTCGTCCGGGTGGTTGAGGCGGGCAGCTTTACCAAGGCCGCCGAGACGTTGCACATGAGCAAAACCACTGTCACGCACCTGGTGCAGCAACTGGAGACGCGGCTGCGGGTCAAGCTGCTTAATCGCACCACGCGCAAGGTCAATGTGACGGCCGATGGCGCCGTGTATTACCAGCGGGTGATCCATTTGCTGGCCGAGATGCACGATGCCGAGACCAGCTTGTCCGGCGCATCGGCGACGCCCAGAGGTCGGCTGCGGGTAGATGTACCTAGCCCGCTGGCACGGATGATTCTGATACCGGCACTGCCGCAGTTCTATGCGCGCTACCCGGAGATTCAGATCGACATGGGTGTGAGCGATCGCATTGTCGATATGATTGATGAAAACGTCGATTGCGTGGTGCGCGGCGGCGAGTTGGTCGATCTGTCACTGATGGCGCGGCGGGTTGCTGATCTGCAGCTTGGCGTGTTTGCCGCGCCTGCCTACCTCGAGGCCAGCGGACGACCAGAGCACCCGCTGGAGCTGGAGCGCTCGGAGCATCACACCGTTGGATTTCTCTGGGCGCGCACCGGGCGAGCCTTGCCCTACAGCCTGCACAAGGGCGATGAGCACCTGCAGGTCAAAGCGCAGTACCGCCTGGCGGTAGATGATGGCAATGCCTATCTCGCGGCCGGGTTGGCAGGACTGGGGATTATCTGGCTACCGACCTACATGTCTGCAGCCCACGTCGCCCGGGGCGAGCTGGTGGAATTGTTTGAGGACTGGACGCTGGAATCGATGCCGCTGTATATCGCCTATCCGCCCAACCGCCATATCAGCCTCAAGCTGCGGGTGTTTATCGACTGGGTTGCGGAACTGATGGCGGAACATGCGCCGGTCGCCCATCGTTCTATTACATAATTTCAACGCACACGTTTATGGCTTAACGCGGGCGACCAAATGTCATTCCCGCAGCGGGGGCAGAGCGCTGTTTGCTGGCTTTCAATGTGCTGCGTATGCGCGCAGCGAACACAAGCATGTACAACGCTGGCGGGCATTCGCTTATAAACCGGGCGATGCTCGGGAGGTAGTACCGATAGCCCCGGCTTGACCTCTTCTGATGAGTGAAAATAGAGACTTACGTCGCCATCGGTCTCAAGAATGCCCAAACGCACCTGGCCGAGATGTTCTACGCCTAGTTGGCGGAGCTCCATGAAAAACTCGTCTGCGGATATATTCAGATGGTCCAGGCTTTTCAATTCGTACTTGCCTTCCTTGATGATGGTGACCGGTTTGCCCTCGAGCCAGTTGGAAAAGTGTTTGCTGTGCCTGGTACCCAGAACAGTGAGACGATAAAGCACCAGTAGGGTGATAAACACCATTGCTATAGGTAATAGCGGTACGTCCTCGTAAAAGGACACATCGCCCGCAGCTGACCCCAGCGTCAGGATCATGACCAGTTCGAATAGTGATAGTTGGCGAACGCCGCGGCGTCCGCTGACTTTCAAGAACAGGAAAACGATTAGAAATGCAAAAAGGGCGCGAAACGCCACCTCGCCCAGAAATGCCAAGGGGAAATCATCTAACAGCATGCGCTGCCAATCGAACGCGATCATAAGTTGGTCCATTGAGTTAACTACGATCATTGAGACCATAAGACCTGGGTTTAGATCAGTTCGCGACGCTACCCGATGACCAAAAAGGCTAGAGAGAATGACAATGAATGAGCTTTATAACCTGGAACGTTTTCTCGATGCGCAATCGCAAATCTACCCCAAAGCCCTGGATGAGCTTGAAGCAGGGCGCAAAACGACGCACTGGATGTGGTTTGTGTTTCCGCAGGTGGCAGGGCTGGGGCGCAGTGACATGGCTCAGCGTTACGCGATTGCCGATATTGCCGAGGCTCAAGCCTATATTGGTCACCCGGTGCTTGGGCCCCGATTGGAAGCCTGTGCGCAGGCTTTGCTCCGCTGGCGCGAGCGTTCGGCAACAGAGATCATGGGATCACCGGATGATATGAAGCTGCGCTCCAGCATGACGCTTTTTGCGCTGGCAGCACCGCAAAAACGGATTTTCATTCAGGTGTTGCAGGCGTTCTTTGCCGGGCAGCCGGACGAGCGCACGTTGGAACTGCTGGGCGCAGCGGAATTGCCTGAACCACAGGACGAGTTAGCCGGCCTCGCGCGGCAAACGCTGGCGCATTACGAGCAAAACGCCGAGGGCTTTCGTGAGGGCACACGCGATCACGATGTAAGCCAGAACATTGATGCCTTGCTACGCAACATCCATGCGCCGGCGCCACTGCAAATACTCGATATGGGCTGCGGGCCAGGGCGTGATTTACGCACCTTCAAGGCCATGGGGCATTTGCCGGTAGGGCTGGACGGTTGTGAACGCTTTGTCGAGATGGCCCGGCAAGACAGCGGCTGTGAAGTCTGGCTGCAGGATTTCCTCGCGCTGGATCTACCGGCTGAACGCTTTGATGGCATCTTCGCCAACGCGACCCTGTTCCACATCCCCAGCAAGATGCTGCCCGCCGCGTTACGGCAGCTGCACCAGAGCCTCAAGCCCGGCGGCGTTCTGCTCAGTTCCAACCCGCGTGGCGAGGACCAGGAAGGCTGGACCGGGGATCGCTACGCTGCCTATTACCGACTGGAAACCTGGCGGGCATTCATGCAAGCGGCGGGGTTTGTCGAGATTGAGCATTACTACCGGCCTGCCGGTCTGCCGCGGGAGCAGCAGCCGTGGCTTGCGAGTGTGTGGCGGCGTAACCCTGACTGAAAGCCCATTGCCTCACCTTGCGCCTGTCTTACCGCCTGTCTGAGCACCCAAACACCTCTGGAACAAAATAAAGGTTAGCTTGCTAAATATATTCGCCGGTGTAGAATATATTGATTAGCAAGCTAACTAGTTATATCCGGAGACCAGAATGACACCTCCCACGAAACCCGAACCTTCGCTACATGAAACGCTTAAACCCTCGATGGGCGCAGCGCTTGGCCGTGTGCATCGCCTGTGGCGCGCGGCAATCAATCAGGCGGTGGGGGAGCTGGGCATGACCGAGGCTCGCTGGGCGGTCATGATGCATCTGGACAAGATGGGTGAGGGCTGCACCCAGCAGGTGCTGGCGACCGAATTGGCGATCGAGATGCCATCGCTGACTCGCACGCTGAACCAGCTTGAGCAACAACAATTGATTGAGCGCCGCCGGGACAAGACGGACCGCCGCGTGCATTGCCTGTGGTTCACCGAACAGGGCCGTGAGCAGGTAGAGCTGCTGGCGGTGCACATTGCCCAGGTACGCAAGGATATTTACCAGGGGCTGTCCGACCAGCAACTGGATGCCTTTGCCGAAGTGCTGCTGAGTATGGAGCACAACGTGCGGGAGCTGCTGAACAATTCGGAGGAAAGCGCATGACACCGGATCTGCTTTTTGCGCGCTGGGTGCGCGCTGCCCTGGTGATGTTTGCCGTGGCCTTCGGTTATTTTCTTGCAGCTGATCTATGGATGCCGTTGACGCCACAGGCGCGGGTCATGCATCCGGTTGTGCGGGTAGCGCCGCAGGTCAGCGGCCAGGTGCTCGATGTGCGGGTAACCAACAACCAGCACGTTGAGGCCGGCGAGGTGCTGTTCACCATTGACGCTCGTCCGTATCAGTTGGCGGTCGATCAGGCGCAACTGACATTGGAGGCAGCCGAGCGCGACAATACTGGTTACGACGCGTCATTGGCAGCGGCGGAGGCCGAGGTAAGGTCTGCGCGGGTCCAGGTCAATGAACTGGAGCGCGAACACCAGCGTCTGGCCAAGCTGGTCGCCAGTCAGAACGTGTCACAGCAGCTGTATGAGCAAACCCAGTCCAAGTACCAGGCGGCACAAGCCAGCCTGGCCAGCGCCAAGGCCCGCGCCGAGCAGTTGCGGGTTCAGCGCGGCCTGACCGATGAAGACAACCTGCGGCTGCGGCAGGCGCGCAACGACCTGGAGCGCGCTGAGCTGCAACTCAGCTACACCGAGGTGCGTGCGCAAACCCCGGGCATTGTCTCCAACCTGCAGATCAAACCGGGCACCTTTGCGACTGCCGGCAGTTCTCTGGTGGCCCTGGTCAGTGACGACGCGGACGTCATTGCCGACTTCCGCGAAAAGTCATTGGTGCATCTGAGCCGTGGTGAAGCGGCGGCCATTGTGTTCGACGCTTTGCCCGGCGAAGTCTTTGCGGCGCACGTCTCGGCGCTGGATGCCGGCACCCAGCAAGGCCAGTTGTTGCCTGACGGAAGCCTGGCTGCGCCGGAAGTCTCGGACCGCTGGGTGCGTGATGCTCAGCGCCAACGTATTCATCTGCAGCTGGAAACCCCGGAGATACTCTCGCAACTCCCTTCGGGCGCGCGGGCCACCGTGCAGCTTCACCCGGTCGACGGCCTGGCTGAGCTGTTTGGGAGCGTGCAGATTCGGCTGATCAGCCTCATGCATTACGTGTACTGAGGCCGGCGATGAAACCCATACTGCTTTTCAGTAAAACCCGATTGGACGCCAACGATGTACGCCAATGCCTGCGAATTGCCTTTGGCGGCACGCTGGGCTTTCTGCTCTGCAAGGTGATGGGCTGGAATTACGGCGCCTTCTTTGTGGTTCAGCCGATATTGCTGTTGGCCATGGTGCCGACACTGAACGCCCATGTAATGCGCCAGTTTCTGGCCAACATGCTGTTGGTGAGCTTTGCCGTGTTGGTGATTCAGGGGTTGTTTGGCGACAAGCCGGTACCCATGACGCTGCTAGTGATCGCCATGTTCGCGTTCCTGTTTCGCGAGATGAGCCGCGGGCCCAATTTCCTGTTTGGTGCCATGGCCATAGTGAATATGTCGATGCAGCTGCATTTTGCCAGCTACCCGACGGCAGACGTCGGCGACATTGTCGCCTCGAACCTTGTGGCCTTGCTGACCACGCTGTTCATTGCCATGTTGATGCAGGTGCTGTTTGCCGATGTAGCCCCGCGCCAGCCGCGGCAGATGCAGAGCAAGCCGTTGACCAATCAACGCCATGAAGTGATTCTGGCCACCACGGTCGCGACGCTGTCGTTTATTGTGTTTCAAGTATTCAATTTGCAAGGCGGACTCTCGGCCCAGGTCGCCAGCATTCTTGTGCTATTCCCCTTGAACTGGAAGGGCGCAGGCCCTGCGGGGTGGAACCGCGCGCTGGGCACACTGGTGGGCTGTAACGTCGGCTTGATCGTACAGTTTGTGCTGATGGATCACTTCGACATATTGCCCTTTGTCGCCGTCGGGCTCTGGCTCAGCCTGATGTTGTTCGCCCGGATACATCTGCTTGAGGGTGGTACCGGTGCGGGCATGGCGGCGATGACCACCATGGCCATCCTGTTCGGCCAATATCTGTCGCCTCGGCAAGACCTGTTTTACAGCGACCTCTACCGTTTCTTTTCATTAGGCATCGCCGTGACCCTGTCACTTATTGCGGTCTACTTGATGCATTTGCTGTTGAATCGATTTGCCGCTACGCGACTTCAGGTTCAGGAAGGCTGCAGATAAGTTGCACAAGTATTTGCAAATACGTTATATGCAAACTAGTATCTGTAGATATAAATAGTTGTCAGGACAGTATTATGCTCGCGAATCCCATTGCTACACCCGATAAAACCGCTTCTGCTACCGGCCTGCGGACCGCCGTCGCCATCCTGGATAGATGGGGTGCGACCGGCGAGCAGGGCGAGGCGATCTTGCGCGTGTCGCATAGCACCTATGCCAGGGCCAAGCGCAAGGACGGGTTGGCGTCGATCAATCTGGATCGCGACCAGCTGACGCGGGTCAGCTTTGTATTGAATATGCATGCGGCGCTGCGGACGATTTTTGATAACCCGGAAAACCTCTACGGCTTTATGCGCATGCCAAACGATAACGCGTTTTTCTTCGGCCGCTCGCCGCTGGAGGTGATGGGCGAGGGCGATATTGTCGCGGTGTATGAAACGTTCCGGCGCATCGATGCGTTGCGGGGTGGCCAGTGGTAGCGGTAACTGATCTGCCGGTGCTGCCAGCCAACACCGTACGGGCCTATCGCCTAGTGCATTCCAAGTTTCCGCCGATTGCGATCTTTGATGATGTGGCGAACGAGGAAGAGTTCGAGCAGCTGTATGCGCTGCAATCCTTGACCAATCCGCGCATGCTCAGCCAGGCCGGTAGCCTTGAATTGCTGCCGCGTGGCGAGATCCCCTTCGGCATTCAGGGCTGCTCCTATGCCGCAGCACCTTTTACCCACGTGAATCCGGAAGGCTCGCGCTTCAGCGATGGCAGCTTCGGCGTGTTGTATCTGGCTGACTCGATGGATACCGCGATCGCCGAGGTGCGCTATCACCAGCAGGCTTACTGGTCGCGCGTGGCGGATCTGCGTTACGAGCGCTTTGTGTTCCGCGGATTGACTACGCGCTTTGATGAGGCGGGTGCGCTGGACGTATTGACGGTGCCGCGTAACGATCCGATCTATGCACCTGAAAACTACAGCGCATCGCGCGTACTCGGCCGCAGCGCTCTGGATGCGGCAGCCACGGCGTTGCGCTACCACTCGGTGCGCCAGCCTGAAGGCGTGTGTTGGGGGCTATTCACGCCCCGCCAGGTCAAATCGGTAGTGCAGACGGCGCATTACGAGATGATCTGGAGTGGTGAGATTGCGGCGGTACATAAGCTGTCTACGCATATCGGCTGATTAGCTGGCCGGATTGTCGTTGTTGCTTATTTCTCCCGCCGCATCAGATCCACCAACGACCCCGCCGCCTGGCGCGCACGCTTCCATTCCCTTGATGCAGAAAACTTGCTGGCTTCACGCCTTTTGCGGTTCAGCTGCACGTTGATGGCCTTGTCATAGCGCTTGCTCAACACCGCGCGCAGGGTGTCGACGTTGTATTGCTCGCGCTCGGGCGAGACGCACAGTGGCAGGATGTCGTCGAGCTGCAGTACGTCCTGATTGAAATCCAGTGCTTCACGGATCAGCTCGGCCTTGCTGCCGGGCTCCGGGCTGTCCAGCTCGTAGGGCGGCTGCCATTCATTCTGAATGCCCAGGCGGTCAACCTGATTGAGCAGGCCAATCAGCGGCGGCGGCTGGTAGTCGATGCGTTTGCTGTGCCACTGGCGGAAGTGCTCGCCGAATTCCTGGTCGAGCTTGCGCGCGGGCTGATTGGCGCGCAGTACCCAGAGCACCATGTCGGCTTGGATCATCTCCTCGAACAGCACCTTCTCGATTTTGGCATCACCGTTCAGGCCGGGCAGATCGAGCAGGCGCAGGAAGGGAATCCCGTCGACCTTGCATTCATAGACCAGTCCGCGGTCGGTTGAGGGCAGGGCGCTGGTCTCGGCTTGCCAGCCTTCGGTCAGCGCATTGATCACTGACGATTTGCCGGCACCGGTCTGGCCGATCAGGCAGACGCGCACCGGTTCGGGGCGGCCAACGGTGCGCTCGTCATCCTTGCGTGTGGCGGCGGTGACCGTCAGCTCGTCATCATCAAAGCGGAAGTGGCCACCGTACAGATCAATTGCCGAGCGCAATACTTCGAGCATCAGCAGGCGCTTCATGCGTTGCTGCATTTCGTCGCTGAGCCCTTCAAAGGATTGCCCCAGGGCCTGGCTGCCGAGTTCGGCAAGCATGCCCTCGGGGGTGAGCATGCGTACCTTGCGGTAGACGTTAACCAGCGTCATGGCCGGCGCAAACTGGTCGGCTTTCTCTTCCAGCCAGAGTACGTGTGAGACTTTCAGATGATTGATGCCGGGGACGTTGTTTCTCAGCGTGCTGCGGTAGCGCTGGGTGAGCTGTTCGGTGATCGCCAGCAAGGCGATGGGCGAAAAAGCCCATTCGGAGTGGCGTTTGCCCTTGCCGTATTGCGCGGCGACGCTGCGGGCCAACACCAGGGCGCTTTCAGGTACGTCGCGCCAGGTTTCGGTGCCTTGCACCAGGGTAATTACCTCCGGCAACAGCTCCTGCTGCACATGTTTGTCCCAGGGTGTCCAGTAAGCCGGCGTCTCCACCTCTTTTTCCAGGCTGGCTTCAAGACTGGCTTCGATCTGCGGAGCGGTCTTGCGTCGCCGACGGGCGGCGAGGAAGTAGGGCACCATCGACGCCAGGGTCAATAGCCCGAGCAGGCCGACAAAGGTCAGAATGTAGTTGTAGCGAAAGATCGCATACAGGCCGAAGAACGCCAGCAGAGCGATGGGCAGCAGTATGGCGATCAGCAGGAAAGGCGTCAGCCTGTCAGAGAACCGGGCGGCCGCGCGTACCGCGCTAAGCGTCGTTTTTAACGTCATTTTTCGCCACTGGCATGATGTGTTCGAAGGCTTTGCGGTAGGTCGCCTTGAGCTCCTCCGCAGAGGTGGGCTCGCCGCGCTTCTTGTTGAAGAAGTAGATGCAACCGACTCGCCCCAGCGCGTAGGTAACGCAGTAGCTGGTCACCGCCGCGGAGGCTGCGCCAACGGTCTGACCGTACACCGGGATCAGCTTGACCAACTGCTGAATACCCAAGCGTGAAGCGTATTGAACGCCAAAGCCCACACCCAGGGTACTGACCAGTTCGGTAATCAGGCGTTTGTCCCACTCCAGCCCGTATTTGTTCGCCAGACTGTGCAACATCTTGGTTTGAATGGTCGGCACTGTCACCAGGCCGAGCACCGGCACGGCGTCGGTGGCGCCAGCTGCGCCGGCGTACCACATGATTTCGGTTTTGAGCTTCTGGAAGTTGGCTTCTTCAGCGTTGCTGTTGCCTTTGCGTTCGAACAGCTCAGCGACAATCGGCAGGAAATTACCCAGCTTTTCGATCAAATCGGGAATGCCTACTGGCGTGCCCTCGCGGCCTACCAGGTCCACAGCGGCATGCTCAATTTCGCCCCAGATCTTCTCCACTGCCTGTTGATTGTGCTGCACGCAGCGTCGCTGTTCATCCTGGGTGTCGAGCAGTTCGATACCGGTATGCACCACCAGAGCATTATTGATCTTGCCGGAGCGCTTGATCTGTTTGATCGCGTGGAGCAATTCCGATTGCTCGGGGTCATCGGCGCGCATGACGATGACCAGCGCGTGGCTGCTGCCTTCACAGGCTTTGATGTCAGCGGAGGCGTCGTACCCAGCTTCAGCCAGGCCGCGGGTATCCATGAAGGTCATCACCGGTGTGCTGGCAGGGAAGTCGTAGCGTACGGCGGTTTCGGTACAGGGTCGGAAGCCGCGTCCGACTTCGATGTCGCTGTGGCCGGTCACGGCGCGGATGAAGGATGACTTGCCCGCACCGGTCTTGCCGATCAACCACAGGGTCGGCAGATGTTCGGCGCTGTACCGGAAGGCAGGTTCCAGGTCAGCCTTTTTCTCCGGGTTGAGCCGGCGATAGGCCCGTTGCAAAAAACTCATCGATTCTCCTGATTGCGGGTGACTCGCGGTGTTGCCTTGGGCTGATGATGCCATCAACCCAAGACTACCCTATGTATGACCGCGATAACCTGCAACATTTCCGTCCGAATGCGACAACAGAGCTGTTTGCAGCGTTTCAGTTCAGCTTATAGGCAGGTCAGCCCCAGGTTATCCTCGATGATCTGGCGGTCTGCCGCATCGGTCAGGCCGTCCAGATTGAAGTCGTACCAGCTGGAGCGCCCGCCGTTGAGTTGCGAGAAGTAGCTCCAGTCCTCCAGATCCTGCTCGTTGATAACACGGTCCAGATTGCCATCGCCGGGGCAGGTGGGTTCCGAGTCAATAATGCTGTCGAGCTCGGCCAGCAGCGTATCGTAATGCTGCTGTTGTTCCGGCGTCAGCGCAGGGCGGGTGAGCAGGTCTTGCGCATCCAGGTTATCCAGCCCCAGCGGCGAGCCGCTTTCGTTGATTTCATAGAACTCAAAGCTTTCGGTCAAACCGCCTGCATCGCAGTTAGGCTCTTCCAGTTGCAGTAGCTTGAAACGGTCATCACGCACCGTGCGTTGGGTTTCGGCAAGGATGTCGAAAGGTGATTCGCCTTCGTTCACCCGGTAGGTGTTCACCGCGCAGCAGGAACTGAACGACTGCCCGGGCACCACGCCGTCATCGCCGTACCAGGTGCCACCCTCGGAAATACAAAGCCCCTTTTGCGGGAACAACTGCAGGCAGATATTCACATCGGTGAGTACGCAAGGCTGGGGGATACTGCCCGCCAGGTTGCGACCCGACATGGAAAAGTTGCTGTCCCGCACGGGTAGGGCGTCGACGTTCACAAGGTATTCATCCATGGGTTGCGCATCCAGCCGGTCCGCAACTTTGGGCGCACTCAGGTCAGCACCGCCCAATGTTGCAAACAGGTGATAGAGGTCGGTGGAATTGACCATGGCGCCGACGGAACGCCCGGGCTGCTCAACGGTGGCGCCGGTAACGATCAAGGGCACCCAGATCCCGCCCTGATAGACCGTGCCTTTGCTGCGCGCAGGCAGGAACGGCGCCTTGACTACCGGGCCGTAAGTGCCGTTATCACCGATAAAGGCTACGACGGTATTACTTGCCGGGTTGTATTCCAGGTCGCCGTTGGCGTTCTCGATATAGACACCCGCTGCCAACAGCACGCGGCGAATCTCGGTATCCATCGCCTCCATATTCTGGTCCATCAGTTGACGCGTATCGGCGCCATTGTCACAGGCGATGCCGGTATCCAGGGCACCGGTTACAGGTGCAAGGCTGGCCGGGGTCGGCTGTAGAGGGGCATGTGAGGCGGAATAGCCAAGCGACAGCATCCAGGGTTGCTCATCGGACTGTGCCTGGATCCAGTCGATAGCGAAATTGGACTCCAGCTGCGTGCGGTACAAACGCGTGGCGGGATTATCGACTTCCAGCTGTCGCGAGCCACTTTCCTCACTGATAACCACTTCGGCGGTGTAATAGGCGTTCTGCCGGGTGAAGTCGAGATAGGCCGGCAACGTCGACGCGCACTGCTGGTTGGGGTCAAACAAACCGCCACGCTCCAGGCACATCTTGCCCGGTACCGAGCTACCATCAGCAGTCAGCTCTTCACAGGCACCGCTGGGTTGATAGCAGGCGCCGGTATCGGCACCTTGCGGGTGGTCGGAGGCCAGCGGTACAAAACCGCAGGTGAAAGGCTGGGCACTGCTGTCCAGGTTATCCAGCCCGGCAGTCACATCAATCGGCCGTGGGCCGCCATCAAAGTAGCCGGCAAAATAATCAAAGCCTAGTGCGCGAATGGCTTCATCGCCAAATGGGTGGTTGGCTGGATTCACATCCGAGCCGGTGACGTGAATCTTGCCGATATAGGCACTGACGTAACCTTGCTCCCCCAGTACCGTGGGCAGCGAGCGCTCAAAGGGCGAGGTCTGCGAATTGGCGAAGTCTGTCGATACGATCGCGGTGTTCACATTGGTGCGCGGTGGATAACGCCCGCTGAGCAGGGCGGCGCGCGTCGTCGAGCAGGTCGGCATGGACCAGGTGTTGCTGAAGCTCACACCGGTAGCTGCCAGGCTATCGATAGTCGGTGTGGACGGCGGCTGCACTCCACCGAAACCAAAGCTGGAGAGCTGGTCCACACCGACGTCATCGGCGATGATCAGGATCAGATTGGGTTTGGTATTCGACGAGGGAGGTGCAGCGTCGTTGTCAGAAGAAGACGACCCGCTTCCATCAAGACAAGAAGTTAACAGCACAGAGCAAGCAATAACGACAAGAGAGGGCAGGAAGGAGATGTATTTTTGTTTTTTTGAGGTGCCTGGCTGGCTGATCAATTGAGCGCTGCTCCGTAGCGATGAAAGTTCTTTTATAGTAGCCCTTCGCCAGAATAATGTATTGAGATATCGACGTTCCAACCCCCCAAACTGTCAATTAAAATCGAACTTGCCGTCAGTTGTTGTATCTCATCAAGTAGGCCATCCCATTTTCGGCCTCGGAGAGATAATGATGAGCAATGAACAGAAATTGCCTGGCGAAAAGGGCATCCCCGATGAGAAATTCCCCGGTAAGGATCAAGAGAAGGATCTGGAAGGCCCGGTGGAAGGTGATGATCTGGACGTGATCGACGCCGAGAAGATTGGCGAGAACATGGAGGAGGTCGAGCGCGGTAGATAAGCTGCTCAGCCGGTCCTGAAACGAGAAAACCCGCACTTGGCGGGTTTTCTGCTATCTGGGCTTTGGCTTGCTGCTCAGTAGCGCTCTGAACGCTGCTGGCGAATGCCGCCGCCGTAGTTGCGGTTGTGATTCTCTCGCGGGCTCTTCTGGTAATACTGGCGCTTGGGTTGCTGGGTAATGCGCTCGCGGTTCTGGCTCCAGGTCTCACGCATCTGAATGCGCTGTGAACGATTCTGCCGATGCTGAGCACTGTAGTCCGGGCGCTGGTATTGCTCATAGCGCTGATGATTGGGGCGCTGATGCTGTGGCCGGGGATCACGGTACTTGTTGTAGTACTTGGGCTGCTGTGAGTATTTGGGATGCTGATAGTGCTGCGGCCGTTGCTGATGGTATTTTGGCTGCTGATGCTGATGGCCCGGATAATAATTGTATTGCTGCACCTGGTGCGGCTGTGTGTAGATCCGCGAACCCTGGCTGTATATCTGGCGGTGCGGCTGTTGCACCACGATCACCCGCGGCTGCGATTGATAGGCCTGTGGATGCTGGACGTACACACCCTGTTTATACCCACCGTGATGCGCAGACTCACGCGGGCTGGCGTAGGGGTTGTTGGCGCAAGCACTGAGCACCAAGGTTGAAATGCCCACAAGGGCGACACTACGGAGTATGTTCATCTGGCTGTCTCGCTTCGGTCAGACCGCGTGATTACCGGCGTCTGATGCATCCTGCAGCGCGGGGATTATTCATATGACCGCAAAACGAACATAAAAACTGCATTGTAAATGTAACTTTACACAGATTTACTCTGCGTTTGCTTCCGCACCACCGCCAGGTGATTACACCTTGTAGTATGCCAACAGCGTACGCAATTGCTCGGCCAGCTGTGTCAGATTCTGGCTGGCATCCCGAGTCTGAGCGACCAGTTCCCCGTTCTTGAGCGCTTCATCACTGATGCGCAGCACATTGCGGTTGATCTCTTCGGCGACCTGACTTTGCTCCTCGGCCGCACTGGCAATCTCGGTATTGACCTGATTAATGCGCGAGACTGCGCTCATCACATCCGCGAACGCAGTGCCAGCGCCCTGAGCTGCAGAAGCGTTATTGACTGCCAGATTGCGATTTTCAGCCATCATGGAAGAAGAGCGCGCGACTCCCTGCTGCACGCGTTCGATCATGCCGCGAATCTGTTCGGTAGATGCCTGTGTGCGCTTGGCTAGTGACCGTACTTCATCGGCGACAACCGCAAAACCACGACCCTGTTCGCCGGCACGAGCGGCTTCAATTGCCGCATTGAGCGCAAGTAGATTGGTCTGGCCGGCAATGTTCACAATCACCTCAAGCACCGAACCTATGTCATCGCTGGCTGATGCAAGCTCTTCCATGACGGCCATGGAAGCCGAAATTTCCTCGGCCTGATTCTGAATACTGCTAATCGTTTTTGTCAGCGTATCCTTGCCGTCTAGCGCTTGAGCGCTGGCTTGATTGGCGGCGTCTTCTCCGGTTGCGGCGCTTTGCGCCACACTTTGCGCAGTAAGGCTCATCTCATGCATGGCCGTTGCGACCATTTCGGTTTCCCGGTTCTGCACGCTGATCGACTTGCTGGACTGCTCTGCAACCTGGGCCAACTCATTGGCCTGCTGCAGAAGCGTGCTGGATGAGGCCAAAGCCTCGCGGATGGTATGTTGAATGCGATCGAGCAGTCGATCGAACGCCCGGGCCAAGATGCCGAACTCATCTTTGTTGAGACTGTTGAAGCGCACGGTCAGATCACCATTGCCATCGGCAATCTCCTCAATGGCTTTGATATTGGCGTTCAAGGGGCGCGCAACCATCAGGTTCATGAGCGCGCCGATGCAGATGGCAAGCACTATCCCGCCGAGGATGATCATGGCAGCAACGGAGAGAGAACTGGCTATGACCTGTTCGCGGATTTCCGCTATTGAATGGCCGGTGATGATTTCATAGCCCCAGGGAGCGAAAGATCGCTGCTCGATATGCCAGTCGCCACTGTTGCCTTGCAATGCGTCGCTGATCTGAACGTCAGTCAAATGGTCAGAATGCATTCTGATGTTGCCTTGCGGATCGCGCAGAGCGACAAATCCGGTTTCGAGAATGCGCGCCGTAGAGATGGCCTCGGAAAGCGCACTCAGGTCAGCCGAGTAGCCGACATACCAGATACCTATTGTGCGCCCGCGTGCATCCTTGATCGGCTCATAGCCGGTGAGGTAGGGCTGGCCCAATATGTCGACTTGACCGTAAAAGGCTTGGTCAGAGAGCACCGCCTTGATTGCGGCGCCGTTCGGATCAAGCTGGGTGCCGATTGCCCGCTGGCCATCGCGCAGCACATTGGTGGAGACGCGGATGAAATCATCGCCTTGCCTGGAAAACAGCGTAGCGGTGCCACCCATGATCGCCGTCACGCCGTCTACCAGATCGAAGTTGTTGGCCTGCTCAATACCACCCAGCAGCAATTGCGGGGCAGAAGCGGCGCCCACACTCAGGTTGCCGGCCAGCTCCGCCTCGCCAAGCTGGGTACCGCGTTGAATCAGCAGTTGCATGCTGTTCTTGACGCGTTCACTCATGATGGAATTGGTGAGGCTGAGAAGCCTGACCAATTCTTCCTGACGGCTGGATGCTTCCGACTGCGCCAGACTGCTGATCTTGTCACTTTGCGTAGCGGAACTGAGAATGACTGCGCCGACGACAAAAACCAGCAGCAGGCAGGTCAGGGTAAGAACAAATTTCTTTTGAAGTGTCATGAGTCATCCATGTCTGACAATGCACCAGGCATCATGAATATCGAGTATAGGCGGCAAAAGCCAGGGCATGCTTATACACGTAACGTGCCGATTTGAATAACAGGCTATGATTCAATCATTACAGCATGGTTTATAACCTGGGGAATAAAAATGGATTGGCGTGGTCGGCGGCAGAGCCGCAATGTGGAAGATAGACGTGGCCAGCCAATGCGCGGAGCCGGTGGTGCCGGCGGCGTGCTGTTGCTACTCAGGTTCCTGCCCATGATGTTGCGCAGCAAAATAGGGCGCGTGGTGCTGGTATTGGGCGTATTGGTGTTTTTTGGCGCACGCCTGCTCGGTATTGACCTGCTTCAGGTCATTGACGGTGGCGCGCCAACCCCGCTCAGCCCACTCAGGAATTTACCCCGCAGGAACAGGAGTTGGCCGAGTTTGTTTCCGTAGTGCTGGCGGATACCGAGGATACCTGGAACAACATTTTTGCCGCCTCCGGCGAGCGCTACCAGGAACCACGTCTGGTGCTGTTTTCCAACCGCGTAAATTCAGCCTGCGGTACGGCCAGTTCTGCCGTGGGGCCTTTCTATTGCCCGGCAGACAATCAGGTGTACCTGGACCTGGTGTTCTTCCGTGACCTCAAGTCTCAGCTAGGTGCGCCGGGCGATTTTGCCCAGGCCTATGTGATTGCCCATGAAGTGGGTCACCTTGTGCAGAATCTGATGGGTATCAGCCAGAAGGTGCGTGCTGCCGGTGCTGGCAAGAGCTCGGCTCAGGTCAATGAGCTGTCTGTGCGCCAGGAGTTGCAGGCCGATTGCTTTGCCGGTGTGTGGGGTCACAACGCAGATAACCAGCAGTTGCTTGACGAGGGCGATCTGGAAGAGGCGTTGACTGCGGCGTCGGCGATTGGCGATGACCGCCTGCAACGCCGAGGTGGCGGCGATGTGGTGCCAGACAGCTTTACCCACGGCACGTCCGAGCAACGCATGACCTGGTTCAAGCGCGGATTTGCCAGCGGCGATGTGAGCCAGTGCGATAGCTTTAGTACGCAGATTTAGATTAGATCTGCATCGGTAGAAGCAGGGTTTAGCTGGTTGATGAGCGAGCAAAGGTCAGTGAAATTCATGGGTTTTGCGAACAGGTAGCCTTGCAGCTCATCACACTGGTTTTTTACCAGGAAGTCGCGCTGGCCTTCTCTTTCTACACCTTCTGCGGTGATACGCAGGTTTAAATGGTGAGCCATTGAAATAATGCCCTGACAGATCGCCGCATCCTGCGCATTATGGTCGATTCCCTTTATGAAGCTTCGATCAATTTTGATCTTGTTGATGGGCAACACCTTCAGATAGTTCATGCTCGAGAACCCGACCCCAAAATCGTCAATGGCCAGCTTCACGCCCATATTTTTCAACTGATGCAAGGTATCCAGCGCCCTATCGGCGTGATCCATTAGCACGGTCTCGGTAATTTCCAGCTCCAACTGATCAGCTCGCAACCGGTGCTTGTCCAGCGCAGCTTGAATGGTAGGTACGAAGCTGGCGCGCAGTAGATGAGTGGATGAAATGTTGACCGCAATACAGGGAAGTGCGATTCCGGCATCAGTTAGCTCCCGTAGATGTCGGCAGGCGGTGTCGAGTACCCACAGCGTAAGCGGAATGATTTGTCCGGTTGTCTCTGCGATGGGGATGAAATAGGCCGGCGATACCGGGCCGCGAACAGGGTGCGACCAACGCAGTAGTGCTTCGGCTCCCGCTACTTTGCGCGTCCCACTGTCGACTTGCGGTTGATAGTGCAGCTCCAGGGCATGCGTATCGATCGCGTGCTGCAGATCATTGCGCAGCTGGGTCATTTCATATTCCTGTTGCGACAGGCCTCGGGTATACCAGGATGCGTTATTACGACCCTCCTGTTTGGCTTGGTACATTGCCGCGTCGGCTTGCCGGATTAACTGCAGCGGTTGCTCAATGTCCCCGTCACTCATCACAACGCCGACGCTGGCAGTCACGCGCAAATCGATTGTGTCGATCTGATAAGGATCCGCAATATCCGCAAGCAAACGTTCGGCAATAGTGGATACCGCGTGTTCGTTGGCCACCCCTGGAAGTATCACGATAAATTCGTCGCCGCCCATTCGCGCAACTGTATCTCCTGGTCGAACTATGGCGAGCATGCGTTTAGCGACCTCTACCAGCACTTGATCACCAAGGTAATGGCTGAAATTGTCATTGATCGGTTTGAAGCCATCGAGGTCAATTAGCATGACGGCCAAATGGCCCCCGGCTTGCTGAGCATCCAGGCAGGCCTGCTTCAACCTTTCTTCCAGCAATGGTCTGTTCGGCAAACCGGTCAGGCTGTCGTGCGTGGCCTGGAAAACCAGTTCCGCCTGAAAGCGCCGAGCCTCGTTATGGCTGGCATCCGCTTTCCGGGCAGCGGCGAGGGTTGCGCGGAGATTGAAGCGAGTGATGTAAGCAAACACCAGCAAGCCAAGAATGAGTATTGGAAATAACCACATCAGCATGGTGTCACCGGGCTGCGGAGGCTCCCAGCGCAGGGTGATAGGTTCACCATTCATGACATCAAGCCGGAGCGCTGGTGGTGCATTGGCATCATCGCTATCGTTTGCCACGCGCAGTTGGCTTATACCGAAGCTTTCTCCTGCAGCCGCCAACTTCGCGGGCCCGAGCCGGTCGACCATTACCAGAACAGAACCTGGACCGGGCATTTCTTTGACATAAGGGTCGCCGCCGCTGGTAAATGCTGCTGTGGCAATCATCATCGGATGGCCCTGATCAGCAATTACAGCAAACGCGACTTCCTCATCCTCGGCCAGCTGGCGGGCTTCCGCCAGCAGACTAACCACATCTTGCTTGAGCCAATTGTCGAGCGTAAGGTCCTGCCGTAGTTCGCCGTCAATGACCGCATAAGTAGTGATGTTGTTGCCGTTGACTACGAACAGGCCTTCATATTCGAAACTCTCAAACATGTGAGCGCCGAGGTTGTTACGGGTATAAGCCCAATCCACATCGATGTCGCCGTTCATGCGCTCATAGGCATCGCCCCAGAACGCATAGTCACCCATCACTGTCATTATGGAGTCGGAGCGCAGTTCAACAGCCTTTTCGACATAAAAAAGGGTTTGCTCGCGGCTGCTGCTGTTGAGCTGTAGCGCAACCACTACCAATGCCAAGCCACCGATGAAAAACAGCCCGAATAACAAACCAGACATACACATAATTGACTGGCGGATATATCGCTGATGGGTAGTAAGAGGTTCTGGGTAGGAAGGGGATAGTGGCATTGACAGTTCCTGACAGCTTCAAATGGTGGAATACCGCTGAACTGCCTATCACTACTGCAGTGATGTCATTATGACACTATAGCTTTTTATTTTCTGTATGCATCGGACGAACTGCAGGTTTTGACAGTCTGTGC
Organism: Halopseudomonas laoshanensis; assembly: GCF_008365385.1. Taxonomy (GTDB): domain Bacteria; phylum Pseudomonadota; class Gammaproteobacteria; order Pseudomonadales; family Pseudomonadaceae; genus Halopseudomonas; species Halopseudomonas laoshanensis. The sequence goes on from NZ_QOVF01000001.1 coordinate 1,096,358, forward strand.
ACTTCCGGTTGCCACCATCGCGGCAGCAACTCCCGAACCGCCCTTTGGTTATACCTATCGTCGAGTAGGTACACCACGCCTTGATCCTCGGTGGTACGAATTACCCGACCAGCAGCCTGCACGACCTTTTGCAGGCCGGGGTACAGGTAGGTGTAGTCATAACCGTTGCCAAACATCGCCTCCATGCGATTGCGGATCTCTTCGTTGATCGGATTGATCTGGGGCAGCCCCAAGGTCGCTATAAAGGCGCCAATCAGCCGGTCCCCGGGCAGGTCGATACCTTCACCAAAGGCGCCGCCCAGCACGGCAAAACCAATGCCCTGCGAAGCCAGATGGAAGCGCGAAAGGAAATACGAGCGCTCGACTTCATTCATGCTGCGCGACTGCGCCCACACTGGAATATGCGGGTAGTCCCTGGCGAACTGGTCCATTGCTTGCTGCAGGTAAGCGTAGCTGCTGAAAAACGCCAGATAATTCCCCGGTCGGCGCTGGAACTGGTCGGCCATCAACTGAGCAATAGGTTGCAGGCTGGATTGGCGATGCAGGTAGCGGGTAGACAGGTTGCTGACGCTGAGCACTTCCAGCTGCTCGGCGGCAAAGGGCGATTCCACATCAATCCATTGAGTGCCCTCGGGCAGACCCAGCAGGTCGGCGTAGTAATTGGCCGGGCTCAGAGTGGCGGAAAACAGTGTGGTGCTGTGCGCTGCATTGAAACGCTGAGCCAGGAAGGGCGCAGGCACTACGTTGCGCAGGCACAGAATCGAGGTGGTGCACAGGCTGCTTTCTTCATCGCGAGTAATGTCGAACAGCGAGTGCGGGCCGTAGGCCTCGGCCAGCCGGCAGAACAGCATGGCCTGCAGATAGAATTCCAGCAGCAGCGTATGGTTGCCGGTGGGCTGGTCGGTCAGGTGATCGGTGATGGCGCTGACGCATTTCTGCAGCGCCACAACAAACAGATCGGCCACCGCCGGATACACCTGGTAGGGCATGATCTGATCCCGGTGCAACTGCTCCCAGTGCCGGCTGACCCGCTCCAGCGCACCCTTGACCCGGCCCGGTACGATGCGGCTCAGAGCGTGCAAGTCTTCCTGTACCAGTTCCGCGGTATACATGCTGCGGCCACGTTCGATCAGGTTATGCGCTTCATCCACCAGCAGCGTCACGCGCCAACCGTTCAGTTGGGTCAGGCCGTAGAGCAGGGCGTTCATGTCGAAGTAGTAGTTGTAATCGCAGACCACCACATCGGACCAGCGGCACAGCTCCTGGCTCAGATAATAGGGGCAGATCTGATGCGCGAGCGCCACCTGCCGCACCGCTGACTGGTCCAGCCAGTTCAGCTCCACGGCGGCCTGCCGTGCTGCCGGCAGCCGATCAAAAAAGCCCTGGGCCAGTGGGCAGGAATCACCGTGGCAGGACCTGTCCGGATACTCGCAAGCCTTGCTGCGCGCTACATGTTCAAGTACCCGCAACGGCATCGCCGGCTCCTGACTGCGCAGTACCTCCAGGGCATCCAGCCCCAGTTTGCGGCCCGGCGTTTTCGCGGTGAGAAAGAATAGCCGATCGAGTTTCTGCTCCGGGAAGCTTTTCAGTTGAGGAAATAAGGTGCCCAGCGTTTTGCCTATCCCGGTGGTGGCCTGGGCCATCAGGCTGTAACCGTCGCGGGCGGCGCGGTATACATTTTCTGCCAGTTGGCGCTGGCCGCGGCGAAAGTCGGGGTAGGGAAAGCGCAACTTTTCCAGGCTCTGATCGCGAGCGCTGCGATGTGCCGTTTCCTGCTCGGCCCAGGCGACGAAGCGGCTGCACAGCAGGTCGAAGAAAGCTTTCAGGTCCGCGGCGCTGTGCTCTTCGTGAAACACGCTTTCCTGTTGGGTGATGACGTTGAAATACACCACCGCCAGGTTAATCTCGGTCAGCTCCTGGGCGCTGCACAGCAACCAGCCGTATACCTTGGCCTGGGCCCAATGCAACAGCCGGTGGTTTTGCGGAATGCGCGAAATGTCGCCGCGGTGGGTTTTGATCTCCTCCAGCAGATTCTGCTCGGGATCATAACCATCAGCACGGCCTGCCACCAGCAATCCGGGGTATTCACCGCTCAGGGGCAATTCGGCTATATAGCCGGCCGCGCGTCGGGACACTACCGTATGGTGCCCGGTAATCCCTTCCTGGGCCGTGGGCGACGGGGTGAATCGCAGGTCCAGGTCACCTTCCTTGGCCGTGAATTCGCACAGGGCGCGCACCGCAACGCGATAACTCATGTGTTGGCCCATTGCACGTAGCAGACGTCCACCGGCATGGCGTGCTGAGCGCATACCGCCAGCCAGCGGCGCTGGTTGTCCTGTAGCCGATCACCGGGGCCTTTGACCTCGATCATGCGGTAGCGCTGCTCTGCGGGCCAGAACTGGATCAGATCCGGCATGCCGGTGCGATTGGCGCGAATGTCTGCCAGCAGCCGGTCGAACCAGATGTGCAGATGCGCTGCTGGCAGGCAATGCAGGGCCTGATCCAACAGTGCCTGATCAAGCAAGCCCCAGAACACGAAGGGTGATTGAATGCCGTACTTGTCCTGCCAGGTGCGACGGATCACGTTGTGATAGTCGCCGGAGCTTAACTGCGCGAAGCAGTTATCGAACAGCTCGGCACGTCGCAGCCGAAATTCCGGCTCGTGCAGGTCTACCGGGCCGCTGTGAAACGGATGGAAAAAGGCGCCGGGCAAAGGAGCAAAAATGGCTTCCCAGCAGAGCAGGCCGAACAGACTGTTGATCAGCCCGTTCTCTACATAGTGCACCGGGGCGTCGTCGCTATGCAGATGTTCGCGCACGCGGTATTCAACGCTGGACGCTTGGCTCTGCTCGCGTGGTAACAGCAGATCGATTCTGCCGGCAGGCGGTTCAGGCCTCGCTGCCGGCCTTGGCTGTCCGGTTTTGGCGGCCAGGCGCTTGATCGCCCGCTCGACCAGTTGCAGCTCGGTATCGCTTTCCGGCGTTTGCCTGGCGGCCAGCGCGAGCGCATGGGCGGCGTGGTAGTCGTGCTGCTTTTCCAGGGTGCGAATCAGCCGTTGCCGGGCGCCCGGATGACCACAGCGCTGGTAGGCCGCGACAGCTTCGGGCAAACGCTCCTCTCGCTCCAGCTGCCGAGCTAGCTTGAACAGCAGCCGATTGTGGCGCGAGTTCAAGTAGGCGCTGGTCGGCTCGAAGCCACTCAATTGCGCCAGAATCGCCTCTATCGGCTCATCAGCGTCAAAAGCTGCCCGGCATTGCCATAGATACAGGTATTGCTCCACCTCGGCGCGGCTAGCAAAGCCCCGCGATTCCTCAGCAATCGGCACCTGCTCATAGCGGAATATGCCCAGGTCAGCCAAGACGAACTCTGCCCAGCTTTGCTCCAGATTACCGAAGAACAGCAGACGCAGGCGCTCGCAGAGCGCATTGATAGTCAGGCTGTAGACGAGGTCGTCGACCAGCGGACACCACTGCTGGAAGGTTTTCGGTGCGGGCTGATCGCTGCTCAGTAACGGCAGCAGATCGGCCTTACTCGGGCTGCGCGGCCCAGCCGGCAGATCGAAGGCACGCAGGGCCTCGGCTTTACGCAGCAGCGCGAGCACCTCATACAGGTGCAGTTCAACGTCCGGGCGCACCCAGCCAGTATTGCAAAGCGGTGTTGCTGCCTGGTGTATATCACCGATCTCGGCGTAGTGGAGTTTACTGGCACGAAAGTGCTCACCCTTGCGCATGACCATTCTCACCAGCAACGCCTGGCTTGGCTGCGGCAACTGCTGAAATTCGCGAATAAACCCCAGCTCTTCGGCGCTCAGCAGATCGGCATAGCGCGCCTGCACCCAGAGCAGGGCGGTGAGAAAGTTCTGCAGGTAATAAAACGAAGGGATGTTGGGTTCGGCCATGGCGTGTATTCTACTAGCTATTCATACAGTAGTCTGCCTGGCTGTTCTACGAGCTTCAAGCACGGTAGTGCGAATACCGGAAACTCGCCCGTGCATGGCAATCAGAGTAAAGTGACTGAATAACATTTGTTCACCCAACCCGAGCACCATTTGCTGAATTGCCTGAGGTAACCCCATTGCTCACCCTGTTGTTTCTGACCAGCCTGGCGATTCTCCTGAGCAGCCTCTGGGCTGTACTGGCGCTCTGGTTTCAGGCGCCAGGGAGCACAGTGGCGCGGCAGGGGCTGATGATCGGTTGGAGCGTTGCGGTCGTGGCGTTGCTGATACTGCTATGGCAGGGCTGGATATGGCAAAGCCTGGTGATTTATGTGGTGATGTTCGTGTTGCTGCGCAGGTGGTGGGCCAGCCTCAAGCCCTCGAATGACCGCGATTGGGCCGACGATCTGGCGCGCACCACGCATGGCACCATTCAGGGTGATCTGGTCACGCTACACAATGTACGCAACTTCAATTGGCGAACCGAAGACGATTACGACATTTGCTGGGAAACCCGCGAGTACGATCTGAGCCGCCTGCATTCCGTGGATATGACGACCTCCTACTGGGGCTTGCCGGCGATTGCCCACGTGCTGCTGTCCTTCGGATTCGACAATGGTGACTTCGTCGTGTTTTCCGTTGAGATACGCAAGGAACGCAAGGAGCTGTTTTCGGAAATTGGCGGTTTTTTCAAAAAGTTCGAGCTGAGTATCGTCGCTACCGACGAGCGCGATGCCCTGCGGGTACGTACCAATGTGCGCGGTGAAGATGCCTACCTCTATCATACGCGGCTGACTGACGTGACCGCCCGGCAGCTGTTCGTCTCCTTTGTGGAGGAGGCCAACAAGCTTGCCACTACGCCGCGTTTTTATCACAGCATCACTGCCAATTGCACCACGCTGGTTTTCAATATGCTGCGGCGCATCATCGGTGGGTTGCCACTCGATGTGCGGCTGCTGCTCTCAGGCTATTTGCCGGCCTACGTACAAAAACATCGGGGTTTGCAGCTGGATTACAGCTTGAAGACGCTCAAGCAGCGCGGGCGCATCACCCAGAGCGCGATCGCGGCTGACCAGGCCGAAGACTTTTCATGGCGTATCCGCCAGGGCATCCCCGGGTGGGAGCCGGAAACTTTGCCCAGTGGGCAGGCTCCAATCAAATAACTGCACTGAACAGCAACCTGAATAGAGAGCTACTGCCCATGTCTAAAATGTCACTCTGGCTGCTGGCGGGCTTTATGCTGCTGCCTGTCAATGGCAGTGCCCAGGAGGCGCCCCAGGTGTCTGATGATCCCATGCAGATCGTTGGCGATCCTGAGCTTGAAGCGGGTGAACGAATCAGGCGCGCCATTGCACTACTCAATGGCATGGCCGACAGCCGTGAAAACGGTGGCGCTCAGGAGGATGCAGATCAGTTGCGTAGCGCGGCTTATATTCTCGGCCAGGCGCCAGACAATGGTGAAGCTTCAGAGCTGGCCGCGCAGGCGGTGATGGCGGCCGAACAGGGGGCGCTGGAAGAGGCACTGATATTGGCGGAAAGTGCCGCTGCGCTGTCTCCCTCCTGGGCCCCACCCAACTAGGATTTCTCAGTTACCCGCGGCTCGCTCAGTCGTGCAGGCGCTTGACGGAATCACTCATGAGGATGCCGGCCCAGCGCGTCTCGGGTGAGGAGTCCAGTGCCAGCTTGGCGATCATCGTCAATGGCACGGCCAACAACATGCCTATTGGTCCGAACACGTAACCCCAGATCAGCAGCGACACCAGTACGATGAGCGGAGAAATTCCCAGACTGGTACCCATCAAGCGCGGCTCGATAATACTGCCAATGGCGGTGTTGACGGCGACATACAGGGCGAGCACCAGCAGGCCCTCGACAATGCCCATGCCCATAAAGGCGATGATCACCGCTGGGATAGCCGCGATGATTGAGCCGATGGTCGGGATGAAGTTCAGTAGCCCGGCGACAATCCCCCAGAGCACCGCAAAGTCCACGCCCATAAAGGCCAGACCACCCCCGATGATGACCCCGGTGGCGGTGCTGGCGGCGGTTTTTATCAACAGATAACGGTACACCGAGCGCAGAAAGCGACGTGCCCTGACCCGGGCTCGCCGGCGGCTGGGGAAGGCCGCGTTGAGTTTGTCCGACAGGTAGCGCTCTTCGAGCAACAGGAACATGAACGCCAGCAGCACCAGCAGCGTGCTGGCAGTAAATTGCCCAAGTCCGCCGGCGACGCCCCGCGCTATTCCGGTAATGGTCGCGGTCGCAGGTAAGGGCAGGGTGCTGGGTAACAATTCCCGGGGCAGGCCACGCGCGGCAAGCATCTCGCGCAGCTCAATCAGCCAGCCGTTGAACCGGGCCTGGTACAGGGGCGCCTGGGAGGCCATGCTTTCGGCTGCGTCCTTCAGGGCCAGAAACAGCAGGAAGAAGGTCAAACCTACGACCGAGAACAACACGAGTACTGCCACCGGTCCTGGCAACTTGTGCCGTTGCATCCAATTTAACGGCGGCGCACAAATAATTGCCAGAAAGGCGGCAAGCAAAAAGGGTGTGACGATATGCCCGATCGCCTTGAGCCCGCCCAGTACAATAACCAAAGCGGCGGCACCAAGGAGCCATTGGACGCCGGAGGAAACGCCTTTAAGGGGAGCAGGGGTCAAGGAATGCATGGGTGGCCTGTAGACAAGGTAACGTGCGCTACCGGCACAAGGGCCGGTAGCAATGCGTCATCATAATGGGTATCGGCGCCGGACTGTAGCGCCTGGAAGGGAAATTAAGCGCTTTTAACTATCCGCCCATTCCTGTTCCTGTAGCGTGCGCCAGAGAATCTTGCCGGTAGGCGACTTGGGCAAGGCGTCGGTGAAGGTTACCTGCTTGGGGCACTTGTAGGCCGACATGTTGGCCTGACACCAATTGATGATTTCTTCCTCGGTGGCCTGCTGCCCTGCGGCCAGCACAATAACCGCCTTGGTGGTCTCACCACGCCGGGTGTCCGGGGCTGAAATCACGCAGACTTCCTGTACCGCCGGGTGGCCGTAGAGCAGGGATTCAACTTCCGCCGGCCAGACCTTGAAGCCGGCAGCGTTGATCATGCGTTTGACCCGGTCAACCAGAAAGAAATAGCCCTCTTCGTCGTAGTAGCCCAGATCGCCGGTGCGGAAAAAGCGCTTGCCCTGCAGCTCGACAAAAGCTTCTTCGGTGGCCTCGGGGCGCTTCCAGTAACCCTGGAACAGTTGCTCGCCCTGAACCACGATCTCGCCGGTAACATCCGGGCCGACTTCTTCCAGCGTATCGAGATTGATCACGCGCGAATCCACGCCGATGATCGGGATGCCCAGGCACTGCGGTTTGGGCGCATGGTATGGGTTCATATGGGTGGCGCTGATGGTTTCCGACAGGCCGTAACCTTCGGCATATTCCAGCCCGGTTTTGAGCCTGAGCTTCTCTGCAACCGCCAGGGGCATGGCTGCACCGCCGCCGCCGATGGCTTTGAGGCTAGTGATGTTGTATTGATCGATATCCGGATCCGAGAGCAGGTCCACGACCATGGTAGAAATATTACGCCAGCTGGTGATGCCGTGGTTCTCGATCAGCTGCGCCGCGACCTTGCGATCCCAGCGGGTCATGACCACCTGAGTGCCACCGATAAAGATCGAGCTGTTCATGCACACCTGCATGCCGGTGACGTGGAACATCGGCACGGAGACCAATTGCACACTGTTGTGCTGAGCGTTACCCCAGACCGAGCAATAAACCGTGGTCGCCATCACACTGTGATGTGTATGCACGCAGCCTTTAGGGTTGCCGGTGGTGCCGGAGCTGTAAGGAATTACACAAAGATCATCCGGGCCGGCGGTCAAGGGGCCGGGGGCATGATTGGCAGCCAGCGCCTGTTGCCAGTCGGTCACTCCCGGTAGCGCGGGTATGGACGGGGGCAGCTTGACTGCGTCGGGCAAATCAATGCTGGTTGGCTCACGGACATATTCGCTGTAGGCGCTGGTAATCACTTCACGCAGGCCACGCTGGCCGACAAGCGGGGCAATATTGTCCAGCAGCTCAAGACCACAGAGCGCGACCTCAGACTCGGTATCTTCCAGAAGGTATTCCAGCTCGGCTTTGCGGTTCATCGGGTTGACCGGGATGACCACGGCGTTGGCGCGCAGGATGGCGTAAAAGCCGATGACAAACTGCGGGCTGTTCTGCATATACAGCAACACCCGATCACCGGCCTTGACGCCTGCCTGCTGGAGGTAGCCTGCCAGGGCCTGCGCCTGCTGGTCTAACTCTCTATAGGTCAGGGTAGAGCCGTAATAGATGATCGCAGGGTGATCCGGGTAACGCAGCGCCGATACGGTGAGGTTACTGTAGAGGGAGGTTTGCGGCAGTTCCAGATCATGCGGAACGGAAACGGGCCATACGGCGTAATGGCGGTCGAACATGGAGTGAGGTTCCTCTCTTGTTGTGGCTGCAGCCGCTCTCGGGCTCTGCTGAATATGCGCTGAAAAAAGATTCTGTGAAAGATTTCTGGCTGACGCGGATCAATCCTTGCGCAGCCAATCAGCGTTATACTTGATTCATGACTCGCCGACTGTCGCTACCATTACTCTTTCTGTTGTTAATTGTTACTCCGATCCTGCCCGGATGGATGGCGGTTGCCCACGAAGCTGCTCAACCACTACCCGTGCAGGGTGAGCATCCTGCCGATCATCTGGCACACACTAACCCCCAGTCAGCCCTCCAGTCGCACGGCGAATGCGCGATGCAGATGGACGGCGCCTGTGTGCAGTTATGCGCGTTCAGTGCGGTGCTGAGCAATCTCGCGCTACCGGCCCTGACGGGCGCACGCGGTTATAATGCCGGCGCTGTTCCGGCGCCCGATACTCCCTACCTGGCACCCCCTTTCCAGCCGCCGAAGGCCTGATGTCTCATCCGATTTAATGTGATGTAATTAATCAGATAGCTGGAGCAAGCCCATGAATATAAAGATGGTTTATATGCTGACAATATTGTTGCCTGGGATGGTTGCTGGCCAAATGGTAAGCGCTGATACCTCGCGTGAGCACGCCGACCACGGTGCACACTCGGAGCAAATCAATCCAAACCCCTTTGCCGCGGCAAATGCCGATATGATGCTGGCGATGCATAACCTGGTGCCCACGGGTGACGTCGATTACGACTTTATGCGCGGCATGATTCCGCATCATCAGGGCGCCATCGATATGGCCAAGGCGATGCTGGAGCAGGGCGGCGATGAGCAGATGCTTGCACTCGCACGGCAAATTCTCGACGCTCAGGAAGCCGAGATCACGCAGATGCAGACCTGGTTGAAAGAGCATGGAGAACCTCGCCCCGGCGAGCAGGCACAGGACATTATTGCCGCCTGGCAGCGCATTGATCAGCGGATGATGGCGGAGATGCAGCTGACCACATCCGGCAGTACCGCAGGCGATTTCGCCCAGGGCATGATCCCGCATCATGTGGCCGCAGTGGATATGGCCTATGTGCTTCTCGCTCACAGCAACCACCCCGGTTTGCGGTCCATGGCCAAGGCGGTGATTCGCGAACAGGAGCGGGAAATCAGAGAGCTCAAAGCCTGGGAGGACAGGGCCGGCCACCCGCCGCTAGACGCGCATTCAGAGCACTAACTCACATCACCAGGACAACGGCCCCGGTACTGCTGGACAAGGGTATTGCCGGGGCTTAGTTTTGACCTGCCGCTTCCCTCAACCTGGAGAATCAGAAACATGGATCCTTTTATGCGCGCGACCATCGATGAGGCCCGTGCGGGCTTGGCCGAGGGCGGAATACCGATCGGCTCGGTGCTGGTTCACAACGGCAAGATCATCGGCCATGGGCATAACCGCCGGGTTCAGCATGGCAGTGCCATTTTGCATGGCGAAATGGATGCGCTGGAGAACGCCGGGCGGTTGCCGGCCTCGGTTTATAGCGAATCGGTGCTCTATACCACCCTGTCGCCCTGCGCGATGTGCAGTGGCGCTATTCTGCTGTATGGCATTCCCAAGGTGGTTATTGGCGAGAACCAAACTTTTATGGGTGAAGAACAGCTGCTGCGTGAGCGCGGCGTGGTTGTCGAGGTAAAGCAGGACGCCGAATGCATAGCACTGATGCGCGAGTTTATTCAGGCGAGCCCGGAACTCTGGAATGAGGACATAGGCGAGGAGGGATAGGTATTTATTAGCGTTAACTGAAAGCTCGTCTATATTTTTGTAATACGTTCTTTACGACGAGTTGCTTCATGCCCAGGACGATTCGGATGTTCGTGCAAGCAGTGGATGCTATGAACCGGTTTATTGGCCGGTGCGCGATGTATCTTATTTTCGTCATGATGGCCGTGTTGTTGTACTCCTCGATCAGCAAAACCTTCTTCAATCCCTCGATCTGGACCCTGGAAGTCGCGCAATTTTTGATGGTCGCCTACTTCCTGCTGGGCGGCGCCTATTCAATGCAGCTGGATGGCCATGTGCGCATGGACCTGCTGTACAGCAAATGGTCACCCCGGACCAAAGGCGCGGTGGATGCGGTCACCGTGCTGCTGCTGATCTTCTACCTGTTCTGGCTGCTGTATGGCGGCATTTCTTCCACCCAGTATGCGTTGCAATACAACGAAACCAGCTATTCAGCCTGGTCGCCACGCATGGCGCCGATCAAGATCATCATGTGCATTGGTGTCGCGATGATGATCCTGCAGGCGCTGGCCACGCTGTGTCGCGATATTGCCGAGGCGCGGGGGGCTCCGCTGGAATGAGCTACAACGTCATAGCGCTGTTGATGTTCTCCAGCATGATGCTGCTGTTGTTGACCGGTAAGCGGGTATTCGGCGCTATCGGTTTTGTCGCAGTGGCCGCGGCCTTGTTGCTGTGGGGCGATGGTGGCTCGGAAATCGCCTTCAGTGCGGCTATGAAGTTGATGAAATGGTACCCGCTGCTGACGCTACCGTTGTTCGTTTATATGGGCTACATGCTCTCCGAATCAGGGTTGGCCGAGGACCTGTATCGCATGTTTCATGTGTGGATGGGTCCGGTTCACGGCGGCCTGGCGATCGGCACCATCGGTTTGATGGTGGCTATCTCGGCGATGAACGGCTTGAGCGTGGCAGGCATGGCGATTGGCGCCAGTATTGCGTTACCCGAGCTCCTGCGCCGCGGCTACGACAAGATCATGGTCACCGGGGTGATCCAGGCCGGCAGCTCGCTGGGGATTCTGATTCCACCCAGTGTGGTGCTGGTGCTCTACGGCATGATTGCCCGCCAGCCGGTCGGCCAGTTGTGGTTGGCGGGGGTGTTTCCCGGGCTGATGATGGCCGGCCTGTTTGTACTGTATATCGCCATTCGCTGCCGCCTGCAGCCGCAGCTGGGGCCGGCGCTGCCGGAAGAAGAGCGGCGGCAGATTACCCGCGCAGACAAGTTCAAGTTGCTGCAGGCGGGCATCATTCCGGTGTTCATCTTTTTCTCCATGACCGGGCTGTTTCTGCTCGGCTACACAAGTCTGGTCGAGAGCTCTGCTGTGGGTGCTGCCGCGGCCACTTTGGCGGCTTTGCTGAAAGGTCGGCTGACGCGCAAGGTTATGGAAGAGACACTGCGCAAAACGCTGGCGATCAGTTGCATGTTTATGTGGATCATCCTGGCGGCGCTGTGTTTTGGCGCCGTGTTCGACGGTCTGGGCGCGGTGCGCGCAATCGAGTCGCTGTTTCTCGACAATCTGGGTTTAGGCCCCTGGCAGGTGCTGATATTGATGCAGCTGTCCTTCATCGTCATGGGCATGTTCCTGGACGATACGGCGATGTTGGTGATTGTCGCGCCGCTGTATATCCCGTTGGTGGGCGCGCTGGGTTTCGACCTGATCTGGTACGGCGTGCTTTATACCATCACCTGTCAGATCGCCTATATGACACCACCTTTTGGTTACAACCTGTTCCTGATGCGGGCCATGGCGCCGCCAGAGGTGACGCTGCGTGACATATACGTATCGGTTACGCCCTTCGTGCTGATCATGGTCCTGGCCTTGATCCTGGTGATGATATTCCCGCAGATTGCGCTGTGGTTGCCGGAGCTGCACTACGCCCAGTAGCCAGGTTTATCGAACTAAGAGCTGGCTCCGCTTGAGTCGGCTTCAAGGAACACTGCTCCGACCATGCTGGCCGTTGCAGGGTAATGCGGTTGTTGGAATACAAAATCGACATTAAAGGGAGTGACCAGCATGAGTTCAAGACGCAACTTTCTAAAGAACGCGGCTATCGGAGCGGTAGGCGCCTCAACGCTGGGCAGTGCACATATCTACGCCCAGGAAAGCAAAAAGATCACCTGGCGGCTGCAGACTTATGCCGGTCCGGCGTTGGCCGAGCACGTGATCAAACCGTCAATTGACGCCTTCAACAAGGCCGCCAATGGCGAAATGGAAATCGAACTGTATTTTGCCGATCAGCTAGTGCCCACCGGCGAGCTGTTCCGAGCGATGCAGCGTGGCACTATCGATGCGGTGCAGAGCGATGATGATTCGATTGCCGCGCCGGTGGATGTGTCGGTATTTGGCGGCTATTTTCCTTTCGCTTCGCGTTACAGCCTGGATATTCCGGTGCTGTTCGAGAAGTATGGCCTGAAGGAAATCTGGGAAGAGGCTTATGGTGAAGTGGAAGGTGTGACCTGGTTGGGCGCCGGGGCCTGGGACCCGTGCAACTTCGCCACGGTGAAGCCAATCAACTCGCTGGAGGATCTCAAGGGCAAGCGCATCTTTACCTTCCCGACGGCAGGCAAATTTCTCTCGCGTTTCGGCGTGGTGCCGGTGACTTTGCCATGGGAAGACGTGGAAGTGGCGATGCAAACCGGTGAGCTCGACGGGATCGCCTGGTCCGGCATTACCGAGGACTACACCGTAGGCTGGGCGAATGTGACCAACTACTTCCTGACCAATAATATCTCCGGCGCCTGGTGTGGCTCCTACTTCGCCAACGAAGAAAAATGGAACGAGGTGCCGGAGCATCTGAAAACCCTGTTCCGCCTGTGCATGGACAGCTCGAACTATTACCGGCAGCACTGGTATTGGGGCGGCGAAGCTGATCTGCGGGTGAACGGCAGCAAGTTGCAGCTGACCACAATACCCGATGCCGAATGGGCTACAGTTGAACAGGAGGCCATGAAGTTCTGGGACGAAATCGCCAAGACCAGCCCCCGCTGCGCCAAGGTGGTAGAGATTTTCAAGCAGTACAACGCGCTGATGGCCAAAGCGGGCACGCCTTACCGCTGTGCTTGAGTGGTTTGCTTTGGGATGTGGGAGCGTCCACCGGCGCTCCCACAAGCTGGACACGATACCGGATAAAAGCTGCGCTGGAGATTCAAATGCTCAAACCGCGGGAAGTAAAAACCGTCGAGGATGCCAGACGCATTGTCGAGGAGCGTGGCATCAGCCACGTCAAGGTCGGGCTGTTCGATAATGATGGTGTGATGCGCGGCAAATATATGAGCCGCGAGAAGTTCTTTTCTTCGCTTGATGATGGCTTTGCTTTTTGCGACGTGGTGCTGGGCTGGGACGTCAAGGATCAGCTGTACGACAACGCCAGTTACACCGGCTGGCACACCGGTTACCCGGACGCGCCGGTACGCATTCTTCCCGCCAGTTGCCGGGATATTCCCTTTGAAGACGGCATGCTGCTGTTTCTTGCTGAATTTGACAAGCAAGCCGAAGCGGTCTGCCCGCGCGGTACCTTGCGCCGCGTGATCGAGCGCTGCCAGGAGATGGGTTTCGAACCCTATGCGGCGCTGGAATACGAGTTTTTCATGTTCAACGAAACACCTGAATCGGCCCGGGCCAAGGGTTTTCGCGACCTGATTCCCTATACCCCGGACTGGTTCGGTTATTCGATGATCCGCAACTCGGTACACGCTGAGCTGTATCACCAGATTCTCGACATGTCCGAGGCCATGGACTTTCCGATCGAAGGCCTGCACACCGAAACCGGCCCCGGCGTATTGGAAGCAGCAATAGCGGTGGATCGAGCCGAAGCGGCTGCAGACAAGGCGGCGCTGTTCAAGACGTTCATGAAAGTCCTGGCCCAGCGTCAAGGCATGATGGCGACTTTCATGGCCAAATGGTCTGGCAAGTATCCGGGCCAGAGCGGCCATATTCACGTTTCATTGAGAGATAAAAAGACAGATAAATCAGCGTTCTATGACGCAAATGAAAAGCACTGCATGAGCAAGATACAGCGGCATTTTCTCGCCGGCCAGCAGCGCTTGATGCCGGAAATGCTGTGCATGGTGGCGCCGACGTTGAATAGCTACCGGCGGATGATCCCGGGTTTCTGGGCGCCGACGGATGCGACCTGGGGCGTGGAAAATCGCACCGCCGCGTTGCGCGTGATCCCCGGTAGTGACAAATCTCAGCGCCAGGAGTATCGCTTGGGCGCTGCGGACGGTAACCCGTATCTGGCTCTCTCGGTGGCGTTGGCGTCGGGCCTGTACGGGATCATGCATGAATGGGAACCCGGTGAGCCGGTGGAGGGCAACGCCTATGACATCAAACATCCACCTGAACTGGCCCTGCCCAGAACGCTGTGGGACGCGGCGCAGCGGTTGCGTGCATCGGATGCGGCGCGCGAGCTGTTTGGCGATGCCTTTGTCGAACATTTCGCTGCCAGCCGCGAGTGGGAAGAGCGCGAATATCGCCGGCATGTAAGCGATTGGGAGCTGGATCGGTATTTTGAAATTATCTGATTTACAGCCTGTCCGGGAGCATCAAATGAGCAAAACCCTGCAAACCATCTCTCCAATCGACGGCTCGGTCTACGTAGAGCGACCTCTGGCGACCGAAGAGCAGATCAATGAAGCCCTGGATCTTGCCATTAAGGCGCAGCGCCGCTGGAAAACCACGCCATTGCGTGAGCGACTGGAGGTAGTCCGCCAGGCCATAGCCGCTTTCAGCACCAGAGAATCGGTGCTTGCAGAGGAGCTGTGCTGGATGATGGGCCGGCCAATTCGGTATGCGGCGGGCGAGATCAAAGGCTATGTGGAGCGCGCCATCTATATGGCCGACATCGCCGAAACGGCCCTGGCGGATATCGAATTGCCAGAGAAGGCCGGGTTCAAACGCTTTATTCGCCGTGAGCCACTCGGCGTGTCGCTGATCATTGCGCCGTGGAATTTTCCTTACCTGACCGCCGTCAACGCGGTGGTGCCAGCGATTTTGGCGGGTAATGCGGTGCTGCTCAAGCATTCGGCACAAACGCCGCTGTGCGCCGAGCGGATGGTCGCGTCCTTTGCCGAAGCAGGCCTGCTTGAAGGGGTTTTTCAATACCTGCATATGAGTCACGCGGACACGGAGGCACTGATATCACGGTCGGGCATTGCTCACGTGGCTTTCACCGGCTCAGTGGCCGGCGGTGAGATGGTGGAAAAGGCGGCGGCGGGGCGCTTTATCGCCAGCGGTCTGGAACTGGGCGGCAAAGACCCGGCCTATGTGCGCGCTGACGCGGATCTGGCCCACGCGGTGGAAACACTGGTAGATGGCGCCTTTTTCAATTCAGGGCAGTCCTGTTGTGGTATCGAGCGCATCTACGTGCACGAGGATCTGCACGATGAGTTTGTCGAGCTGGTGGTCGCGTTAGTGCGCCAGTACAAGCTGGGCCGCTCGGACGATCCGGAAACCACCCTGGGGCCAGTGGTGCGCCCTGAAGCGGCGGCGTTCATTCGTGCGCAAATCGCCGAAGCGGTTGCCCAGGGCGCTGAAGCGCATATTGATGCCGACGACTTTCCGCTAAGCCGATCCGGTAGTGCCTACCTGGCCCCGCAGGTGCTGACTGGGGTCAATCATGGCATGCGGGTCATGACCGAGGAATCCTTTGGCCCGGTGGTGGGTATACAGAAGGTCAGCAGCGACGCAGAAGCGGTGGCCTTCATGAACGATAGCGAATACGGCCTGACTGCCGCGATTTTCAGCCAGGACGTAGATGCGTCTCTGGCGATAGCGGACCGGCTGCAGACGGGTACGGTTTTCCTTAATCGTTGCGACTATCTGGACCCAGCGCTGGCCTGGACCGGGGTGAAAAACTCTGGCCGGGGCTGTACCTTGTCCAGTGTCGGCTATGAATATGTCACCCGACCAAAATCCTTTCACTTCAAGATTCTGTAGGAGCTGAGCATGCAGGCGTATCGCATGAACTGGAATTATCCGACGTCGGTACGGGTTGGGGCAGGGCGAATCGCTGAGCTGGCCGATGCCTGCAAGCAGTTGGGCATGCAGGCGCCGTTGTTGGTGACCGACCCCGGTCTGGCTGCATTGCCTATGATCGACAGCGCACTGAAACAATGCCGCGATGCCGGTTTGAACGCCGATGTGTTTTCCTCTATCAAAGGCAACCCGACCGGGCAGAACGTGATGGACGGCGTTGTCGTGTACCGCGTGGGTCATCACGATGGTGTTATCGCCTTTGGTGGTGGCTCGGCTTTGGACGCGGCCAAGGCGATAGCCTTGATGGCCGGACAGGATCGACCGCTGTGGGATTTCGAAGATATTGGCGATAACCATCTGCGCGTCAATGTTGCGGGAATGGCGCCGGTGGTGGCTGTCCCGACTACAGCGGGTACGGGCTCTGAAGTGGGTCGTGCTTCGGTGATTACCGATGACGAAGCGCATATCAAACGCATCATCTTTCATGCACGCATGTTGCCGGCGCTGGTGATCCTTGATCCGGAACTGACTGTGGGTCTGCCGCCGCGTATTACTGCGGCGACCGGTATGGACGCCTTGTCGCATAATCTCGAAGCTTACTGCTCGCCGGTATTTCACCCAATGGCCGAAGGCATCGCGCTGGAGGGCATGCGCCTGGTCAAGGAGTATCTACCCAGAGCCACCGCCCAGGGCGACGACCTGGAGGCGCGGCTGAAAATGCTCGTGGCATCGAGCATGGGTGCGACCGCCTTCCAGCGAGGACTGGGTGGCATGCATGCGCTCGCGCATCCGCTAGGCGCGCTCTACGACGCGCATCACGGCACCTTGAATGCGATTCTGATGCCCTACGTGTTACAGGCCAATCGCAGCAGCATAGAACCACAGATGGAGCGTCTTGGACGCTACCTGGATCTGCCGCGACATGATTTTACCGGGGTGCTGGACTGGGTACTGGAGCTGCGCAGCGAGCTGGACATTGCGCATAATCTGGCCGAGATTGGTATCGATGACTTGCAGGTCGAGCGAGTGGGTCAGATGGCGGTAGAAGATGCCACCTCGGGCACCAACCCGATTCAGTTTGATGCCGGCCAGTACAGTGCTATTTTTACCCGAGCGTTGCACGGGCAACTCTAGACTCACTGTTTGAATGAAAGGGCGGGTTATGAAAATCGGGCTGCTGCAATGTGATGATGTAATGGAAAGCCTGCAGGTCGCGCATGGCAATTACCCTGAGATGTTCAACGAACTGCTGTTGGCGCGTCACCCCGACGCTCAGATTCGTGTTTATCGCTGCATGGACGGCGAGTTACCGCAGGACCTTAACGAATGCGATGCGTATATCACCAGCGGCAGTAAATTCGGCGTCAATGATGGTTTGCCGTGGATTGATGCGTTGCAGGAGTGTATTGCGCGCATGTGGGAGCAAGGCACACCGCTGGTGGGCGTCTGTTTCGGCCATCAACTGATGGCCAAGGCATTGGGCGGCGAAGTGATCAAATCGCCCAAGGGCTGGGGCGTGGGTATGTCGTTCAACCAGGTGCTGGTGCGCAAAAGCTGGATGAAACCCTGGCAGGACAAGCTCGACCTGGTCGTTAGCCATCAGGATCAGGTCAGCCTGCTACCGCCGCAAGCCGAGATTCTCGCCAGTAGTGAGTTCTGCCCCTATTACCTGGTGCAGTACGGCCAGCATTTTATGAGCGTGCAAGGGCATCCGGAGTTCTGCAAATCCTATTCCCGGGATTTGATGGACGCGCGTCGCGGTGTGATTGCCCATGCCCGCTTGCGTGAGGGGCAGGCCTCGTTGTCGGCGGAAGTAGACGCGCCGGTGATGAGCAGCTGGATTATCAACTTTATGCAGGAAGCGCTCGCGGGTTAAACTGCGGGCATGATCAAGCTATCCAACAATGTCGAGCTGGGTGACTGGGAGGTGGAGATATCCGCCATCCGCTCCCAGGGTGCGGGCGGGCAGAACGTCAACAAGGTCTCCAGCGCCATCCATCTCAGGTTCGATATCAATACCTCAAGCCTGCCGCCGTTCTATAAGGAGCGGCTGTTGGCGCTGTCTGATCAGCGCATCAGCAAGGACGGCGTGATCATCATCAAGGCGCAGTCCTACCGCAACCAGGAACAGAACCGCGAAGATGCCATCCGGCGCCTGCAGGAATTGATCAACGGCGCCGTAGTAGTACAAAAACGCCGCCGCCCAACCAAACCCACCAAAGGCTCACAAACCCGGCGCATGGACAGCAAGACCAAACGAGGTCAGGCCAAGTCTTTGCGGGGTAGGGTGGATATCTGAGCTACCTTTGTTGCCTGCCAATCAGCTCGAATGGATTCCCGCTTTCGCGGGAATGACGGGTGAGGTTGGGCATCCAGGTGGTCCTGGAATCGCCCTTAGGCGCGTAGTATCGATAAGCCCCAATTATTGATTGGCCGATGCACCACGCCTACCCACCGTCATCCTCGCGAACGCGGGGATCCATTTGGCATTCTCCTTCTGCTAGTCAGTGTGTGTGCGCAAATCCGCTTGGATTCCCGCCTGCGCGGGAATGACGGCGTGGGTTTGGGATGTCGAAGTTAGGCTGGGAGGCGGTGTACTCCCACCCGGAAAGGGGGCGTGGGTTCAGGAGTGGGGAGCGTGCGGAGAGCGCGTAAAGTTGACGCCACCCCACCGTCATCCCCGCGAAGGCGGGGATCCAAGCGGTGGTCTGCTTCGCCTGGGTGGTGAGTGTGTACTGCAAATCCGCTTGGATTCCCGCCTTCGCGGGAGTGACGGGTTGGCTGGGGCTATCGAGGCGATCGTGGAATAGGGCTTAGGCGCGATCAAAGCCGAAGCTTTGAAATCAGTCCTCTTCCTCAGCCTCTCGCAGGCGTTCCTGGCGGGCCTGCTCCTCAGCCATGACCGCTTTGATCTCTTCCACCACCGAATCTACATCGGCCGCAACGTCGCTCTCTTCAAAGTAGCCGGTTAGCTCGGTCTCAGGCGTCAGTTCGCCGTCTTCATACAACGCCCACATTTCCTTTGCGTAACGCGTTTGCAACAGCTCGGGAGCGTATTGGCCGTAGTAGTCGGTCATGTTGTTGACGTCACGGTCCAGCATCGAGCGGGCATTGTTATTGGCCGCGGCGTCAACCGCCTGGGGCAGGTCGATGATGACCGGGCCGTAGGCGTCGACCAACACGTTGAATTCAGACAGATCGCCATGCACGAGACCGGCGCAGAGCATCAGCTTGACGTAATGCATCACGGTCGCATGGTCTTCGATAGCCTGCTCGGCATCCATGGACACATCATTCAAACGTGGGGCTACGCCGCCTTCGTCGTCGGTGACCAGTTCCATCAGCAGCACGCCCTCAAAACACCCATAAGGTTTAGGCACGCGAACGCCAGCGGCATCCAGCCGGTAGAGTGCATCTACTTCCGCGTTTTGCCAGGCTTCTTCCTGCTGATTGCGACCAAATTTCGAGCCCTTTTCCATCGCCCGCGAGCGACGAGTGTTTCTGACCTTGCGGCCTTCCTGGTAGAGCACGGCCTGTTTGAAGCTGCGCTTGGCTGCTTCCTTATAGACCTTGGCGCAGCGGATCTCCGAACCGCAGCGCACCAGAAAGACAGCCGCTTCCTTGCCGCTCATCAGCGGGCGGATGACTTCATCGATCAGGCCATCTTCGACCAGGGGTTCCAAGCGTTTTGGGATTTTCATAGCGCCCTTATACCGCAAAACGGGGTGCGTTGGGTAATCTGCTGCGGGGTTTTTATGATGAAAAACAGAACCTCAGCGGCTGTGCCAACAGCGACTCATCGGGAGGTTATCATTTCGCAAACCATTCCTCGATAGCCGCCTGAGTCAAAGCCGGGCGCTGCGCTGGTTTGGGCGTCCAGTTTCGCCAAGCCTGGGTGGCATTCATCAGAAACTCGAACAGCGGCAGGTGCTGACGCAGCACCCGACGCTTGCGATGGTCGATTATCGGATTGAAATAGCCGAAATAATCGAACATCTGCCGCGGGTTTTTTCTGACCCAGAGCCAGGAACCCATTTCCAGGGTGAACGGCAGGAAAATATTCTCCGGATAATCGTCCACTGACTCGTCATAGAGGTAGTCCCACAGATCTCCATGGGTGGTGTAATTGATCGATTGGGGTTCGATAATATAAGGATGGTGATTGGGGTAGGCGTTTTGATAAAGCCGCTTCAGCGCCAGTACCTCGGCGATGTTGTGCATCGGCTTGTGTGTGCGGGCATAGCTGCACCATAAGCGATCCTGCCGACCGAACCCGCTGTGGCAATCCACGCTGAGGGAAAAAGGCGCATTGAGCAGACGTTTGCGTACCGTGTCCACCAGCGCGGCTGCCTCCGCTTCCATCGGATCATCACGCTTGCCGCGGTACCAGGGCAGGCGAGGGCTTATACGATGGCCACTGACCAGCCAGGGCACCGGGCCCATGGCGTCGACCGGCGCGTTGCGCATCAGGTCCACGCCGTTGAGATTGCTGCGCCGATGCTGCCAGATGCCGCCCGGATTGATCATTGGCATAAATACCAGACGCACGCGTTCAAGCTGGTGGCGTAGTTGCTCGTCCCAGTCCAGGCGATGAATCAGGCTGTGCATCCAGGACAACAGCACTTGAGTACCGATGCGCTCGACGCCATGTACGCCGCCGAAAAAGCCGATCACTGGCGCCTGCTCCGACCGAGTCCCGAGCTCTATTACCCGCACGGGGATCTCGATGTTGTCTATGGCCACAGTGTGCACGGTCTGACAACGCAGGTGCCGGGAGCCCTGTTCCAGCAAGCGGTCCAACTGTACATGTTCGGGCAGGTGACGCTGAATCAATTGCTGGGTTTCTGGCATGCCAAGGCTTCGCAAGTGGATCTATGACAGAACGGTGACATGAGCATATTGCAGTTGGATGACAGGCGAGGCAGGGCGGGCCAATCCAGGGGCGTCAAATGAAAAGCGGGTCAACAATAAGACCTTGGTCTATATTGATCCCAGGCGGCTCGCGCTAGATGCTGACCCATTAAACAAAAATAGAACATCAGGAGCCTTACATGAGTGCCGTAATCTTGCTCTTCGTAGGTCTTGGCATGATGGCGTTGGGGTATTTTGTCTACTCCAAATTCATTGCCGAAAAGATCTTCAAGCTTGACCCGGACTTCCGTACACCCGCCCACGAATTTGAAGATGGTGTGGACTTTGTACCCACCAACAAATTTGTTCTCTGGGGCCACCATTTTACCTCCGTCGCGGGCGCTGCGCCCATCGTTGGGCCGGCTATTGCGGTGATCTGGGGCTGGGCTCCGGCGTTTGCCTGGGTAGTGCTGGGCACCATGTTCTTTGCCGGTATCCATGACGCCGGCGCCATCTGGGCCAGCGTGCGCAACCGTGCCAAGTCGGTCGGCTCGCTGACCGGTGATGTTGTCGGCAAGCGTGCCCGTAGCATCTTCATGATCGTTATCTTCCTGGTGCTGTTGATGGTCAACGCTGTGTTTGCGGTGGTGATCGCACGCCTGATGATGACCTTCCCGACCGCGGTAGTGCCGGTCTGGGGCGCGATCTTCGTCGCACTGATCATTGGTCAACTGATCTATCGTCGCATCATGACCTTGCCGGTGGTGTCGATTCTGGGCGTGATCGCGCTGTATGCGCTGATCTTCATGGGTCCGTCGATGCCGATTCAGATGCCAGCAGAAGTCATGCCTGGTGTTTCGGGCAATGCAGCCTGGATTCTGTTGTTGTTCCTCTATGCGGCGATCGCCTCGGTATTGCCGGTATGGATGCTGTTGCAACCCCGTGACTACATCAACGGCCTGCAGCTCTTTATCGGTTTGCTGATCCTGTACGGTGCCATCGTGGTGCTGAATCCGACAATGATCGCGCCGATGTTCAACGTCGATGTGCCGGCAGGTACACCATCCCTTGTGCCCTTGCTGTTCGTTACCATCGCCTGCGGTGCCATTTCCGGCTTCCACGGTCTGGTTGCGTCCGGTACCACCTCCAAGCAGTTGAACCGTGAAACCGATATTCGCTTTGTCGGCTTCTTCGGCGCAATCGGTGAGGGTGGCTTGGCCCTGGCAGCCATTCTGGTAGCTACCGCCGGTTTTGCCAGTCTGGCGGACTGGCAGGCCATGTACAGCGCGTTCGGTCAGGGCGGCGTAACTGCCTTCGTTGAAGGTGGCGCGTATATAATCCATAACGGTCTGGGGCTGCCCCAGGTAACCGCAGCGACCCTGTTGACGGTCATGGCTGCGTTGTTCGCCGGCACCACCATGGATACCGGCCTGCGTCTGCAGCGCTACATATTCCAGGAGTGGGGCGAGATCTATAATCAGGAGTGGATGAAAAAGCCGCTGCCGGCCACCCTGCTTGCGGTCGGTAGTTGCCTGCTGCTGGCGTTTGGCGCCGGTGGCGCTGATGGCTCGGGCGGCATGATCATCTGGCCACTGTTTGGTACTACCAACCAGTTGCTCGCGGGCCTGACGCTGTTGGTGATCACTGTGATGCTGGTGCATTTGCGCCGGCCCATGTGGTACACCCTGGCGCCACTGTGCTTCCTGTTGGTGATGACGGTAACCGCGTTGATTTTCCAACTGCGCACCTTCTACGAGCAGCAGAACTGGTTCCTCCTGGGGCTGGACCTGGTAGTGCTGGTAGCCGCTATATCGGTAGCCATGGAGTGCGCCGCTGCGCTCAAGCGGCACCGCGCGCAGGTGGCTGCGGAGGACTAAAGCATGACGCAGGGTAACCCCCCGTCAGGAAAAGGAGCCTGGCTCAGCCAGGCTCGCTTCTTTCTGGAAGAGGCGTACAGCGCCCGCTACCGCGGCGCCATCGCCCGCGCGCGGCGTGACGAGGATGACCTGTTCATGCTGTTGGTTTTCGCTGAAATGATGGGGCTGCCGAATCCGGCCGCCTATTACACTCTCGAGCTCCAGCCGTTGTTGCTGGAGCGCTTCCACCAATGGCACCTGCGCATGGGCATGGAGCGTTCGCCGCTCGACCATTGCCGCTGCTGCTGAATCTCAAGGCCAATCATGTTTGATCTGTTGCAACGCCGCCTGATCTGGGTAGGCGGAAAAGGTGGCGTGGGCAAAACCACGGTTTCAGCGGCGCTGGCGGTGTTGGCTGCCAGCCGTGGGCAACGCTGCCTGGTGGTGTCGACCGATCCGGCGCACAGTCTGGGTGATGTGTTTGCCCGTGAGCTGGACGATACCCCAAGGCGCCTGTTACCTAACCTGGATGCGATGGAGATTGATCCGGACATCGAGGTAGAGGCCCATCTGAAGCGAGTCACCGAGCAGATGCGCCGGTTCGCAGCGCCGGAGATGATGAAGGAGCTGCAGCGGCAGATGCAGTTGACGCGGCAGTCTCCGGGCACTCAGGAGGCGGCGTTGCTGGAGCGTATCGCGCGGCTGATCAACGACCCTGACAGCCCCTATGATCAGATCATCTTCGATACCGCACCCACCGGGCATACGCTGCGGCTATTGACCTTGCCGGAAGCCATGGCCGCCTGGACCGATGGACTGCTGACGCACAACCGCAAGTCCGAAGAACTGGCCAAGGTGCTCAAGCACCTGACCCCGAAGAGCGGCCGCGACGTCGCTACGCCCTTTGACGACCCGGCCGAGAATACCTTGAGCGATCTGGATGAGCGCACCAAGGATATTGCCCAGACCCTGCTTAAACGTCGGCGGCTGTTCATGCAGGCGCGCCGGCATCTTGAGGACCCCAAGGTCAGTGGCTTTCTGTTCGTTTTGACGCCGGAACGGTTACCGATTCTGGAAACCGTACGCGCGGTCGCGACGCTCAAATCAGTCGGCATACCGGTGGTTGCGACCCTGGTAAACCGGGTTATACCGGAGGAGGCCGATGGTGAGTTCTTGCGCCGGCGGCGAGAGCAGGAGGCTAGCTGGCTGGAGCGTATCGATCAGGAACTGGGGCATTTGCCCCGCCCGCGCTTACCCTGGCTGGAGACCGACGTGCAAGGCGTTGAAACGCTGGAGCTGATCGCTGGCAAGTTGGCTGAGGCGGGTTTTTAACCCGACCAGTTGAGACCGCGCAGCAGCAAATCCACTGCCGATTCCACTCGATAACGCTTTTCAGCGGCGTCGGGCAGTGGCCGGCCATTCATCCACAAACCGCTCACCAGGCTACCTTTCCACATACCAATCAGTTGTTCGGCAGTGAGTAGCGGATCTTTCAGTTCTATACGGCCGCGTTCATGCGCGGCACTCAGGCAGTTCGCTGCACGAATGACAAAGGCCTGCGGGCCATCGCGATAGATCCACTGCCCGTGCTCGGCCTGCCGCGCGCCATGCGCGATCACGGTGCGCATGATGCGCACACCCTGTTCGCTGGTGAGAAAGTCCAGCAGTTGTGTGCCCAGAATGATCAACTGCTCGCGCAGGCCACCGGCACATTCCTCTATTTCCGGCAAATTACCCAGCATGTTTCTATGCAGGCGCGTCAAGACCGCTTGCAGCAGGGCTTCGGCATTGTCGAAGTGGCGGTAAATAGTGCCTTTGGATACGTCAGCCCGCCGGGCAACCCCTTCGATGGTGAAGTGCATATCGCCCTCGGCGAAGCTGTCGAGCACTGCATCCAGAATGCGATCGAGCTTATCGGGGTCAACGGGTCTGCCGGGGCCGGCAGCGGCCAGCGGTCTTTCGTCCATCTTGGTTACCTGTGTTGGCTAGCTACGTGCGGCATCTGATTGATCTGTGTGTATTCACCACGCAGATATTTTGCCCGCTGAGTATTTACTGAACGGACGCGTTCTGTAAATATGCGGGCACGAGATATTCGAATACACACTTTGATAAAGGTTAACAGGCCATGCGGGTTTTATCCCTTGCGACCCTGGCGTTATTTATCCTGGCTGGCTGCGGAGCTGAGCCTGAGAACGCAAAATCAGCCCAGAGTTCGGCGCTGAAGGTGCGAACGGCCGTTATTCAATCGGCAGAGCAACATACCTGGACGCTCAGCGGCACGGTACAGCCACGCAACGAAGCCGAATTGGGGTTCCGCCTGGCCGGCCAGATAAACGAACGTCTGGTGCATACCGGCGAGCACGTAGAGGCGGGGGACGTACTGTTGCGCCTGGACCCGGCAGACATCCGTCAGCAGCTTTCCGCCGCTCAGGCGGACGTGGAATCCGCGCGAGTGAAGGCCAACAACGCCGAAGCCAATCGCAAGCGCCTGGATACGCTGCGCGCCCGCGACCTGATTCCCGAGCAGACCTATGAAGATGCCCGCGCCGCAGCCAGTGCCGCCAGCGAGAGTGTCAAGGCTGCCCAGGCCCAGCTTGCCCAGGCGCGCAGCGCGAGTGGCTATGTGGAACTCAAGGCCCCCGCCAGCGGCATACTACTGACCGTCAGCGGCGAAGTAGGGCAGGTGGTGTCCGCGGGTACGCCGGTGGCCACGCTGGCTTATGACGGCCCACGCGATGTTGAAGTCTACATACCCGAGCGCCGTCGGGATGAGTTGCCGCAGACCGCACGGGTGCAGTTGTACGCCGAAGATGTTCAGGCTGACGCCAGCTTGCGCGAGATATCCGGCTCTGCAGACCCGTTGACGCGCAGCTGGCGGGCCCGCTTCGCGATTGAGGACGACCCCGAAGCCTGGTCGCTGGGCAGCAGCGTGACCCTTGAGTTGGTCCAGGAGCTGAATGGACAAGCGTTGCAACGGATTCCGGTCGGCGCGTTGATCGATCTGGGGCAAGGCATGGGGGTATGGGTGGTGGACAACGGCCAGGTGCAGTTCCACCCGGTGAAACTGGTGCGCATGGACACCGAGCAAGCGTACATCCACAGTGAGATGCCTGCCGGGACCCATATTATTGCGCTCGGCGCCCACCTTCTGGAGGCCGGGCAAGCGGTTGAGGTCCTGCCATGAGCCACGACCCATTGCGCTTCAATCTCTCGGCGCATGCGGTCAGGGAGAAATCGGTCACCCTGTTTTTCCTGTTGATTGTGGCGCTGGCGGGGATTTACTCATTCTTTGCGCTGGGCCGGGCCGAGGATCCGCAGTTCTCCGTACGCGCCATGGTGGTATCGGTCAACTGGCCTGGCGCCAGTGCCGAACAGATGCAGCAACAGGTCGCTGACCCGTTGGAAAAGCGCATCATGGAGGTGGCTTATTTCGACAAGATAGAAACCACCGCCCGTCCGGGCCTGGTGACCATGCAGGTGACCTTCGAGGATTTCACGCCTTCCGGGGAGTTGCCGCAGCTGTTCTACGAAGTGCGCAAACGTATGCAGGACGAAGCGCCGCGACTGCCGCCGGGCGTTCAGGGCCCGTTCGTCAATGATGACTTTTCCGATGTGTATTTTTCCCTGTACTCGCTGACCGCGCCGGGTATGCCGCAGCGCCAACTGGTGCGCGAAGCCGAAGCCCTGCGCAATAGTTTCAACCGCGTTGAGGGCGTGCAAAAGGTCAGAATCATCGGTGAGCAGTCAGAGCGGGTATTCGTCGATCTGGACGCCTATCGCATGGCGCAGTTGGGCTTGTCGCTGGAACAGATCGCCGATGCGCTGGAAGCCTACAACCGGCTGTTGCCCGCCGGCCTGATCGAAACCCAGGGTAGCCGTTTGTACTGGCGCATCGATGCCGATCTCGCTGATCTGGATGCCATCCGTGACGTGCCCTTGCGCGTCGACGATCGCTTGATCCGCTTGGGCGATGTAGCCGAAGTGGTGCGCGGTTACGAGGATCCGCCAAGCTATATGGTTCGAGCCTTCGGTGAGGATGCGCTGCTGCTCGGTGTGGTCCTGCGCAAGGGTGAGAATGGCCTGGATGTGGGTGAACATCTGTCTGACACCTATCATCAACTGGCCGACTCGATGCCGCTGGGGATGGAGCTGCGCCAGGTCACCAACCAGCGCGAAGCCATCACCCGCGCCGTTGAGCTGTTCCAGATCAAGTTTCTGATCGCGGTGTTGGTGGTCATGCTGGTGAGCTTTGTCAGTCTTGGGCTGCGGCCTGGACTGATCGTCGGCATCGCAGTGCCGCTGACGCTGGGCATTACCTTTTTGTTGATGCTCATGCGCGGGATGAACCTGGACCGCATCACCCTGGGGGCGCTGATCATTGCGCTGGGCCTGTTGGTAGACGATGCGATCATTGCCATCGAGATGATGCTGGTCAAGATGGAGGAGGGCTGGGACAAGGTCCGGGCTGCCGCGCACGCCTGGACAGTGACGGCGGCGCCGATGCTCTCAGGCACCCTGGTGACGGTGATCGGTTTTGTCCCCATCGGCTTTGCCAAATCCGGCGTCGGGGAATATACCGGCAATATTTTCTGGGTCCTGGCCTTCGCGCTGCTGGCCTCCTGGTTCGTGGCTGTGGTGTTTACGCCCTGGCTCGGTGTGGCGCTGCTGAAAGAAGTGAAATCGCCGCACACCGACCATGCACAGACTTACAATACGCGCGGCTATCAGCGCTTCCGCCGGCTTATCGCAAGCTGCGTGCGCTATCGCAAGAGCGTGGTGCTGGCGACGGTGGGCCTGTTCGCTCTCGCGATCGTTGGCATGGGCGCTGTGGTGCAGAAACAGTTTTTCCCCTCTTCGGACCGGCCTGAAGTGCTGATCGAGGTGTTCATGCCTGAAGGCAGTAGCATCAGCGCGACTGATGACGTGGCTCGCCGCCTGGAAGCGGCCCTCAAGGGGCATGAGGAGGTGGTGTCATTGTCCACCTATGTCGGCGCCGGCGCGCCGCGGTTTTTCCTTTCGCTGAACCCCGAGCAACCCAACCCCGGGTTTGCCAAGCTGGTGGCGATTGCCCGTGACGATGCAGGCCGCGATCAACTGATCCGTATCATGCGCGAAAGGGTAGCTGCTGGCGAGTTCCCAGAAGCGCGCGTGCGGGTGCACCAGCTGGTGTTTGGTCCGCCGGTGGTCTGGCCGGTCAGCTTTCGCGTCATGGGCCCAGATACCGACGTGCTCAGAGGCTTGGCAGACCAGGTGCGGCAGATCATGGCCGAGCACCCGGCGGTGTTCAACGCGAATCTGGACTGGTCGGAGCGGGTGCCTGTCGCACGCCTGAAGCTGGATAACGAACGCCTGCGCTCGATTGGTTTGACACCCCGTGAGCTGTCCCGGCAATTGCAGTTTCAATGGGGCGGCATGCCCGCCACCGTATTGCGCGAAGACGTACGTAGCGTGCAACTGGTCATGCGCGGTGTGCCAGAGGGCATCAAGGACTTTGCTGATTTGCCCCTGCGTACCGCTGACGGTCGCAATATTACACTGCAGCAGGCCGGCCTGATCGAGATGGTCAGCGAGGACCCGGTGCTGAAACGCTACAACCGCGAGCCCTTTATCACCGTTCAGGGCGATGTGCGCGGTGCGCAACCACCGGACGTGACTTGGGCGCTGTGGGAGCAGTTGGACGAGCTGCGGCAGCAGCTGCCGGCAGGCTACCACTTGGAGGTCGGTGGCTCTGTTGAGCAGTCCGCCAAAGGCCAGGCTTCGATCAAAAAGGTGCAGCCCATCATGATTGGCTTGATGATGATCATCATCATGCTGCAGATGCGCAGCTTCTCGGGCACTTTCATGGTGCTGGCGACCGCGCCTTTGGGCGTCATTGGAGCCACGTTGGCGTTGATCATCGGAAATCAGCCGTTCGGCTTTGTTGCTCTGCTTGGATTGACCGGGCTGGCGGGCATCCTGATGCGCAATACGCTGATTCTCACCATGCAGATCGACGATAACCTGGCCAGTGGCATGAATAAGTTCGATGCCTTGGTAGAAGCTACGGTCCAGCGCACGCGCCCGGTATTGTTGACCGCCCTGGCAGCGGCTCTGGCCTTCGTACCACTCGCTCATGACGCCTTCTGGGGGCCCATGGCTTACGTGTTGATCGGCGGTACGTTGGTTGGGACATTGATCACACTTTTGTTTCTTCCAGCGCTCTATGCCTTGTGGTTCAGGGTCAAGCCGGCTGGCCAGTAATTCCGCTTTACTCTATCCTGAGCACATGGAAAATCCGGAGTCGAGTGAAAAGGAATGCTGGACGTAAAAACCCTGATGCTGGTGCTTGCTTTCACCACGGCTCTGTCGGTGGCAGGGTTGGCGGTGGCGGCGGCACTTAATCGTCAGGTCAGAGCGATCCGCTATTGGACGTTGGGTTTGGCTGTGTTTGTCGCCGGCCTGGTATTGCAGGTGGCCAGCCCGCCATTGCCTCTGTGGATCAGCGCAGCCGTTATCACCCAAGCTTATTTTGTGCTCTGGTGGGGTAGCCGTCTCTACCGTGGCGGCAATGAGTTCTGGGGTTTCAGCAAAGTCATGTTGGCCATCCTGTTAGTCCAGGGTCTGGCGTTCTTCCTGCTGCGCGATTCGTTTCGCTACAGCACTATGCTGCACAGCGCCATCGTGGTCGGGCTCAGTATTCTGACGATACGGGAGTTGCGGCTGCTGGCGGGCTTTCAACGTTCGTTATTCTGGCTCTGGACGCTGTTGTGGTCGGTACATGGGTTGATCTACCTGAGGCGCTTTTTCCTGTACTTGCTGGATACCGCCTATACCGGTGCCGGCAGCTTTCAAGCCGCAGCCGAGATCGAGTCGCTGAACTATATGGAGGGGATAGCTTTTGTTTACGGCTTTACCTTGCTGTGCATAGTGCTGACTACCCGCAGCCTTCAGGATGCTTTGCGGCTGCAGGCGGCGATAGATCCGTTAACCGGACTGTTCAACCGTCGCGCTTTCGAAGAGTCGGCGATCAGGATGTTGGTGGCAGGGCAGCGCAACGGGCGACCGGTGTCTTTATTGCTGATGGATCTGGATCACTTTAAAGCCATCAACGACGATCACGGGCACAAGGCCGGTGATGGAGTGTTGGTTAAATTCGCCAAGCACCTGGTAGACCATACCCGGGTGCCGGACCTGATCTGCCGGTTTGGCGGCGAGGAGTTCGTTGTGCTGCTTCCCGATACCAGCCAGGAGCAGGCGAGGACGCTGGCCGAACGCATTCGCGCCGAGTGGGAGAAGGTGGCTATCCAGAGCAGCCGCGGTGATTTCCGGGCGACTGTTTCCATCGGCCTGGCTGAAGCCACCCTGGATGAGCGGGAAAATCTATACGACCTGGCTGACCGCGCTGATCAAGCGCTTTATGCGGCCAAACAGCAGGGCCGCAACCGCATCCTCAGTTGGGAGCGTGGCCTGCGGCTTGCAGCGGTCGAGACGGTACTCTGATTCAGCGCAATTGCTCAGGTTGGTTATGGGCTCGCCGTTCGGCAATCCATTGTTCTTTGCTCATCGCTGCCTGTTCGCCGGGCATCGCCGCCAATAGCTCGAAGTAATCCTGCCGGAGCGGGTCGAGCATCACCTTGGAGCGCGGCTTTATTCTTACCGCGTACACGGTTTGCACGTTCTGGTGATCAAAGGCGCGCCAACTCTGTGCGTCTTTGAGCAATTGGTATTCATGCCCCTCCAGCGCGGTGATCAATCTTTCGGTATCCAGGCTGCCCGTCCGCGCGACCGCATCGGCCCATTGATAGACAATGCTGTACGCCGAGGCGGCTGAGGTAGAGGGGTAGGTCTGGTAAAGCTCCACAAACCGCTCCACGAAAGCCTGCCCGCGCGCATGGTTGTATACGTAGGGCACATTCCAGGTCCAGGCAGATGCGCCCAGTACACCTTCCATCAATGCCGGGCCAGCCTGCTCGACCATACTCAATGTCAGGTTAGGCACGACTATCTGGGTGGTTTTGGTCAAACCCATCTGGTGAGCCATGCGCATACCCTTGACCATCTGATCACCGAACAGCACCAATACCAGGACCTCCGGCTTGGCATCGAGCGCCGCCTGCATGGCCACACGCAGATCTTTCTGCATTGACCCTGGGAAAGGGATCAGTGTGCGGCCATGTTCGCTGAGGTCATCGGTACCGGTGAAGTGGCGCATCGATTGCTCGGTCGTGTGGCCCCAGGTGTAGTCTGCCGTGACGTAGAAGTAGCGGGTATCCGGCATCTGTTCATTCAACTGCTGCCCCAATACCCGCGACGCCATCCAGGCGTTATAGCTCTCGCGAAACATGTAGCGATGAGCGTCTTTGCCGGTGGTGTCGTTGGAGTAGGTGAGGGTGCCGAAATATAGCAGTCCGAGGTCGCGTGCGCGCTTCCCGGCCGCAACCGCTACCGCGCTGGAGGCGCCACCAAACAGCATCTGAGCGCCTTCTGCAGCCAACTCGTTGACGTTGCTTACTGCTCGCGCTGGCTTGGAGGCGGTGTCGCGTTCAAGTATCGCCAAGGGGCGCCGCAGCACACCACCAGCCTGATTGATCTCATCCACCGCCATCAGCGCGCCGCGCACCTGCATCAGACCTTCTTGCTCATACTCGCCCGAGCGTGGCGCGTTGAGTCCCAGCAAAATAGGGTCTGCGGCACCCGCCGTCTGGCTGTTCAACAGAGCGCAAAACAGCATGCCGAACAGACAATATTTCCTTGTGATGTTCACTTGGCCAGTCCTTATTTATTGTTATCGGATTTTTTCGGAATGGCCAAACGTATACATCAAAAATGCGGTAGGAGGGGATTAGCTATTGGTCGATAGTTGCCAATGGTCAGCATGCACTTCATTGGATGGCCGCCATCAGCGCGTGGGCGGTTCAGGCAACAGTTGTGCGAGCTCCGCGGCATTGCGTGGCTGCACCATTCGCCCGATTACCTCAGCATTCTGATCGAGCAGGGTCAGGTCGCCGTCCTGTGTCCCGTGCTGACGGGCGAAGGCTCGTCCGACCGGCTGACCCTGATGAGCGATCCTGAAAAGGATCGCGTCCTGATATTGCGGCTCTACCTGGCGCATCAGCTCCAACACCTCGGCACCATTGAGCAGATTAACGTCACGGGTCAGAACCAGCACCGGGCGCTCGCCGCCGATCACCGACAAATCGGTAGAAATACCCGAGCGCGGCAATTGCTGCCACACCACCAGCGCCATGCCGGCGATCAACAAAACCAGAAATACGACTTTTATCCAGCCGGGAATAGCTCGTTTGGGTTGTTCTGCAGGACCACTCATACGCATTCGCTCTCAACGACAAATACATAGTGTCTCACGGCCCCCGCCATTCGGGGTGCCGGAGAAATGTCTTTGAACATAATGAGAGGTGAATGCTATGAAATTGCGATTCCGTTTGTTGCTGTTAATGCTGACGAGTCTGTTCAGGTCCAAACAGCCCATGTCCCATATCAGCCGGTTAAAGTTAAGAGTGTGGCCGGTGGATGTGGATATAAAAAAGGTCAATATCGAGCGGTTTTTCGCGTTTGGCGATCTTGGCTGGGCGTCGATGCTGATGGATTGGGGCATCTTCCGGCAGATTCTCACCAGCCGTTATGCTCCGTTCGGCAAATGCCTGTCTTTAAGTGTAAAAGGGCCGTTGTGGCTGTTTCAACGCTTCGAGATTCAGACGACGATCATCTGGTGCGATCACTATTGGGTCTATGCTGAGCAGCAGTTTTTGTCCAAGGGCCAAATAGTCGCTATCTCGGTTATCAAGGGCGGCGTACTGCAGGAGGGGCGTCTACTCAAGGTCAATCAGTGGATGCCTCAAGCCGAATTGGTATCAGTGCTGGGCAAGCCGGAGTTGGTAGATCTCTATCAACGTACTGAAAAGGCCATGTGGCGAGCTACGCGCGGCTAATAGCGCCAAACGGCACCGGGCCCGCCACCGGCGGCCTCCCGGTGCCGACTATGGCACTGCTATATGGCATAGTGGCAATCTTCCATCTGCAATGAGGCTGGGAATACCATGATTGTTGTCCACCACCTGAATAATTCACGCTCACAGCGTATCCTCTGGCTGCTTGAGGAGCTGGGGCTGGAATATGAAGTACGGCGCTATGAGCGTGACCCAGAGACGATGCTGGCACCGCCGGAACTCAAGGCGGTACATCCGTTGGGAAAGTCACCGGTAATTACTGATGGTGATCTGACGGTGGCAGAATCTGGCGCGATTATCGAGTACCTGGTCGAGACGTACGGCCAAGGGCATCTTGCACCCGCACGCGGCACACCCGAACGTCTGCGTTACACCTACTGGCTACATTATGCCGAGGGCTCCGCGATGCTGCCGCTTCTGCTCAAGCTGGTGTTCAATCGCGTTGAAACGGCGCCGATGCCGTTTTTTGCCAAACCCTTTGCCAGGGGCATTGCTCGGCAGGTCAAAGGCAAATTTGTTGAACCGCAGATCCTTCAACATCTGAATTACATGAACAATGAACTAGCTGCCACAGGCTGGTTTGCCGGGGCTGAATTCAGCGCTGCCGATGTGCAGATGAGTTTTCCGTTGGAGGCCGCCGCCGCGCGCGGGGGGCTGGATAAACAATGGCCACATTTGATGAGCTTTCTTGAGCGCGTGCATGATCGGCCTGCCTACAAGAGAGCACTGGAGCGCGGTGGCGAGTACGGGATTATTGGCTGAAAAGTATCCGCGGGGTTGGCGGCTCATCTGCCTGACTCGTGCGGCATGTCTGGCCCGCAGAAAAAAACACGCGAGCCTATTGTCTTTATTCACTCTGTTGCATAGAGTACTTTGCTTATAACAAATTGCATTTAATAATAACAAGAGATGACCAATGCCACCCTCCGCTGAAGAAGCCGCTCAGGCTTTGCGCGACATCGCGGCTATCAATGCGCGTGCTGCTGGTTTTCAGGACTACCAGGCAGAATCCAACCAGTTGATTCTGTGGGGCAGCGTGCATGTCATCGGTTTCGTTCTCACCGCTCTTTTCCCGCATTTCTTGTTGTTTATCTGGATTCCCCTGATTGTACTTGGCCTGGCTGGCGGCACCGTGCTTGCGGCCCGGGCTGCGCCTTTGTTGCCTGGCATCGTCTGGCGCTACCTGGTGGTGATCGGCACCATTCTGCTATTCCATATTCTGATCAATATCATCATGTGGCCGGTGGCAGCGCAGCAAGCAACGCTAGTCGGGCCACTGCTGGTCTGCACACTGTATGTTTTCCGCGGCGTTCACCTGCGGCCGCGGTATTTTCTGATCGGGGTACTGGTCGCCACTCTCTGCCTGATCGGCTATGCCTTTTTCGTCGCCTACTTTTGGTGGTGGATGGCTTTTGCCTACGGTGGCAGCTTTGTGCTGTTTGGCCTCTGGTTGAGGCCGCGCTGACATGCAAACCCCCAATGAAATCATCCACCAGCCGGTACGGCTGAAGATCATGGCCGCGCTCAACACGTTGGCGCCAAATCAGTGGCTGGAGTTCGTCGCGCTACGCGCCATAGTCGATACCACAGATGGCAATCTGGGTGCGCACCTCGCCACCCTGGAAGCCGCTCATTACGTCAGCATCAAGAAAGATTTCGCCGGGAAAAAGCCACGTACACGTGTGTGCCTCAGTGCACGGGGGCGTGAAGCTTTCTCCGGCTATGTGGCAACCCTGCATGCCATTCTGGCGATTGATTCGCTGGGCGGCGCTGAGGCCTCACCGACTAACACTCCTAACAACAACCAATAATCAATAATCGGGGTTTATATGGATACGCGAACATTAGGCTTTCATTCGACACGCTGGCAATCGCGGTTGCGCATGCTGATGCTGGTGCTGTTAATCGGGGTGACGGGACTGACCGCCAGCGCGGTGCTTGCCCAGGTTGAAGAGGAGTCAGCCACGCCCATAAATACCCCAACCCAAAACAGCGATTTGAACGCCCCGGAAACCGCTGTAGCGCCAATGCCGGTGCCTGAGCGTTTTGGCGTGCGCGAGATGTTCACGCAGGCGGACGTAGTGGTCAAAGCGGTAATGATCTTCCTGGTCCTGTGTTCGCTTTTAACCTGGGCGGTGCTATTTGAAAAGCTGGTGGTATTTGCCAAAGCGCGGCGTGCCAATCAGCGTTTTCTGGCGGGTTTTCGCAACAACGATCTGACGCTACTGCATGAGCAGGCTGAGCACAGCGCGATGGGCCGAATGTGGCAGGTGGCACAGGCGGAAGTCACGCACTTCGGGCGTAACCGTAGCGCCGATGCAGATCAAATAAATCGACTACTACAACGCATGTCGCTGACTGCCAGTATTGTGCAGGAGCGTGACCTGGCACGCCTGGGCAGCATGATGGGGGTGCTGGCGACCATTGGTGCAACCGCACCTTTCATCGGCCTGTTCGGTACCGTGTGGGGCATTCTCAACAGCTTTGCCAGCATTGCCACGATGAAGTCGGCCAGTCTGGCCATCGTCGCACCGGGCATCGCTGAAGCCTTGTTGGCAACCGCGTTGGGCTTGTTTGCCGCCATCCCGGCGGTGATGATCTTCAACAAGTTCGCGCGAGACATTAACGGCTTCGTCGGTGGGCTGGACAACTTTTCGGCGGAGATGATTGCCGACGTGTCGCGCAAGCTTGATGAGGTGAAATAGCCATGGGCATCCAGTTCAATTCAGGCCCCATGGTCAAGCGACATAACTATCAGCAGAACGCGGAAATGAACATCACCCCGTTCGTCGACGTGATGCTGGTGTTGTTGATCATCTTCATGGTGGCAGCGCCACTGGCAACAGTAGATGTGCCGGTGGATCTACCCAGTAATGCGGCAACGCCAAGCCCTCCGCCAACGGATCCAGTGTATGTGAGCGTGCAGGCCGACGGCTTGCTGTTTGTTCAGGAGCAGGAAATAGCCCTCAACCAATTGCAATCACAGATACTGGGTATCACCTCGGGTGACCTTGAAACCCGATTATTCCTGCGCGGTGACCAGGCGGTGGACTACGGCACCTTGATGCGGGTCATGAACACGTTGCAGAAGGCCGGTTACACGCGCATTAGCCTGGTTGCCTCGGAAGAGTTGGAGCCCTGATGAGCGCCCCGACGACAGGCCTCAAGTGGTCTGGAAGGCTGCTGGTTATCCTGCTTTCGGTTGTATTTCACGCTGCGCTGCTTGCTTGGCTGTTGAGTGGCCGCCTGGCTCAGCCGATGCCTGAAGAAGCCGTGGTGGTTGCGGTGGATATGGTCAGTATTCCCCCACCGCCAGAGCCAGAGCCAGAGCCGGAACCCGAACCTGAACCTGAACCTGAACCAGAGCCGGAACCCGAGC
Organism: Halopseudomonas laoshanensis; assembly: GCF_008365385.1. Lineage (GTDB taxonomy): Bacteria > Pseudomonadota > Gammaproteobacteria > Pseudomonadales > Pseudomonadaceae > Halopseudomonas > Halopseudomonas laoshanensis. Next base: position 1,132,505 of record NZ_QOVF01000001.1, read on the forward strand.
CCGAACCCGAGCCCGAACCACCCCCGGTTGCCGAGCCCGAGCCACCGCGTCGGCCGGAACCTGTGGTGGCAAAACCAGCTGCGAAACCTGCGGGCCCGCCAGTGCATGCTTTTGGCGCTAATACCCAGTTCGCCGCACCACCTGCGCCACCTGCGGATGCGCCCACGCGCGGCCGAACGGCCCCGCCCGGATACGCCGACACGGTAAAAAACCGGGTTATAGCGCAGCTGAAGCGGCCAGAGGGAGCAGTGTACAAGCCGCCGCCGGGCTACAAGGGTGATCCGAATGACTTCAAGCGTCAGTGCTATATCCCCTATGAAATCACTGTGGATGCCAACGGGCGGATGCTTTCTTACCAGATCAATCGCTGCGGTGATGAGCTGCTGGATGCGGCCGCCGATCAAGCGATCCGCCAGGCCGGTCCTTTCCCGCCACCGCCCGGCGGGGGAACAGCTCAGTACACCATTTATGGCACGGCGATTTTCATCAAATAATGACAATTAATCAGGAGCATCTGATGCGTCTTCCTTCTCGCGCTAAACAGGCCGTGCCAGCCGCGCTGGCGTTACTGGTTGCCGGTTGTGCCGCACCGGTTTCCGGCCCGGTTGCCTATCACGACACCACACCACGACTGGCTGAGGCGCGCGCTGAAACGCGTGCCAGCTTTGAATGCGGCGGTGCGCTGCCAGCGGTACACCGGCAGATCTGTGCCAGTGACGAGCTGTCGTCCCTGGATAAACAGCTGACAGACCAGTACCAACGCGCTGCGAACCAGCTGGATACCGCTGGCGGGTTGTTGTTGGAGGCCAACCAGCGTCAATGGATGCTCAGTAGAGCCGCACATTGCGGTTTGACTGCGCAAAGCGGTACCAAGGTGGAAGCGGACCCAGCCGCCATCATGTGCCTGGAGCAGATGTATCGCCAGCGCCGGCAACAGCTGAGCAGTTGGTCTGCCCCGGCGATGACTGCCGATAGTCGTCAGGTCGCCCACGCCTATGCCAGCTATGTCGAGTACCGCTTGGCCGATAGCCGTGAACCCGCGCTGTGCTCAGCGCTGACCGAGCAGTTGAATCAGGATCTCCAGCGCCATGGGCTGCCGGACCCATCGCGGCTACCTGGGGTAAAACTGCTCGCAGGCAGTAATGGCGAGAGCACCACGGCAGTGGTTGACGGGCGAGAAATTCGCGTGGATTTGCACAACGCCGGCCCCTACGCCGGTTATCAGACCCGTGCCCGCGGCGTGCTGATTAATGGTCAGCCGGTGATGGACGACCATACCTTGCCGCGTTGGGTCGCCGAGCAATCCAACTACGGTGGCAGAGCCTATGCATCATCATCTCAGACCGGTGACTACGGCTCCATCGACGTGTTTCAGCGTGATGGCAGGACCCTGTTGTTGGCCAACGAAACCTGGGGTTTCTATTCACCTGCAGCCCGGGGCGAGTCGGCATTCAGCGGGGTTTATCAAATCTCGGGGCAGGGAGTGCAGCCACTGTGCCTGTTCCAGACTTACCTCACCCCCCCGCGCACCAATACCCTGGCCGGCATGCCAGCCTATGCCGCATTGGAAAAGGAACTGAACAGGGTGGCCGGCGACCCATTGCCAGGCTATGCGCAACATGAACGGCGCGACAATTTTCAGAGCTGGAAGGAACGCCAGTGGACTCTATTGAATTTGCCACTGCTGGGCGCTGATGCATTGACTCGCTACCATCGTGAAGCCGCAATCTATCATCGCAACGACCAGGCTCTGGATGCGTTTTTCAACTGGTCCGAGCGTAATCTGGGCGCCAAAACCCTGTATCGCAAAGTCATGCCCATGTTGCGCCCAGCGCATCAGGAACTGGTCCAGATGTTTGCTGCGCAAGGTCTGAATGCTGCCGAGAGTGAAGCTGCGGCAAATCTGTTGTTCCATGAAACTCTGGCCAGGAGCATGGAAAACCTTGCGCCACCCGCGACCGTGCCAGGTTTGCCTCTGACGCCGCAGGAGCCCTATCAGCCACGGTACGCCATAGCACCTGCGGCCGGGGCGCTCGAACAGGGGCGGAACTTCGCCACCTTGTACAGCGTGGTGCTGAATAATGCACCCGCCAACGTGATTCGCGACTTCATTGCCTATGAAACCGACACCTTCGGCGAGGAGCGGGGCGTAGGACCGGACCAGAGCCCGGCACTGATGGTGGCAGTAGGCAATCCCGACAGTCTGGAACTGCTTTTACAGCAAGGCTTCGATCCGAATGCGGCGAACCAGTGGGGCAAAACCCCATTGATGACGGCTGCCGAGTTGAACCTGTTGCCGGGTGCTCGCCGTTTGATCGAAGCGGGCGCCAATGTGCACGCGCAAACCCGGCGAGTTGAGTTCGCCGGAGTCGGCGGGCCTGATCGTCAGGAAGCAGAGCAGGGCAGACGTACAGCTTTGCTGATTGCTGCAAGTAACGCCGATGCTGCGTTGATCGATTTGCTGGTCAGTGCCGGCGCTGCCGCGCAGGCCTGGGACGGATACCATCAGCAGGTGTGCGCGGCACTTGATGGCAATCAGCAATTGTCTGATGCCGAGCGCGCTCGTTTAAAAGCGCCGCTTTGCGCCAATGTGTATACACCGCCGCCGCCGTCACAACAGGCCGTGGTCGACATACGTGCGGGCGATACGCTGATCCTGCGTGACACTGGCGTGGACTACCGCATACGGCTGATCGAACGGCAGCCCATGCACCTGTTCGGGCGCAACATGCAGTTGACACCGGAACGTTTGCGCGAAGATATGGGCGGCATTGCCCGGCAGGTGGGCATGTCTGCAGTGCGCCGCGGGAAAATGAAGATCGTCGGCCCGCTGACCCTAGCCTTTGCCGACCTGGGCGCTATTACCGAAAACAGTCTGCCGATGCTGGTCAGTTTTCCGGTTACTGCGGTAGGTGCTGCGAATGTTGCCAACTACGTTCTGGAACAAAAACCGCTGCAACGTGTCTTGAGTGTTGACTATGATCCGGAGCGGGCTGATGCGGAAAGTACCTGGCGAGCCCTGTTCAGCGCCGCGCTGACCCAAGGCTTCACCCCGTCGCAACAGGGCTACGTTGTGATCCACACCCGCGGGGGGCAACGCACCGAGTATCAGTTAGTCGTCACTGAATAGTGGTTTGGGTATGCGGCTGGTAGTATGACTGCCAGCCCCTTTCAGACGATAACGAGAGCGCCATGCGCCTAAAAAAATACCTTCTGGTTGGTAGTATTTCTGCACTGTTTATTGGTTTGACCGCTTGCGCCACCCCACTGCCGGAGCACGATGTCTCCCCGAGTTATGCGATAGATGTGCCGGCCCAGGGGTTGCTGAGCACCTATATGCGTCAACAACCGGTAGATGATCTGAAAAAATCCGGGTTCTACATGCTTGATCGTGGCGTAGATGCGTTGTCTGCGCGCTTGCAACTGATCGACATGACCGAGACCACCCTTGATCTGCAGTATTACATTTACAGTGGTGACGTTACTGGTGGGTTGATCGCCGAGCGGATACTCGCAGCGGCAGACCGGGGCGTACGTGTGCGCATCCTGCTGGATGACATTGGCAACAGCATGTCAGACAAGGCTGTGGCGACGCTCGACAGGCATACCAATATTGAACTGCGGCTGTTCAATCCGGTGAGTATGCGCAACAAGTGGTTCAAGTTGCCGAGCAAAATCGTTGAATTTGGCCGTATCAACAACCGTATGCATAACAAGCTGATGGTCGCCGATAATCTGGCGATGATCACTGGTGGCCGTAACATCGGCGATGAATATTACACGCTTAGCGAGCGGGATTTTCAGGACATAGATCTGCTGGGGATCGGCCCGATCAGTCAGGAGGCCTCCGAAAGCTTTGACGCTTTCTGGAATAGCCCGCTGTCGATTCCTGCCAGCGTGGTCTACGAAAATGCCAAACAGGGAACCTTGAACCGTATGCGCAAGGGCTTGGCTTCACATCGCGAGCGCCAGGCACAGAAACCCTACATTCAAGCGATGGAGGACTCCTCGTTCAGCAAGTCGCTGATTGAAGGGCGCCTGAAACTGTACTGGGGCCACTCCGACTGGCTGGCGGATCCGCCGTCCAAGGCTGATGCACACTCCCCGAACAGCGAAGATCCCTATCTGGCCCGTATTCTGGGAAACCACCTGCTGGATGTGCATTCCGAAGTGCTGATGAAGTCCGCTTACTTCATTCCCGGTCAACGGGGCGTTGAGGCGCTGACCGGCGTAGTGGCGCAGGGAGCTGATGTGTCTGTGCTGACCAATTCATTGGCGACCACGGATGTTCTGGCCGTGCACAGCAGTTACGCCCCCTATCGAGTACCGTTGCTCAAAGGCGGCGTCAAATTGTGGGAATTGCAACCCATGGCGGCCAAGCAGACGCGACCCAACACTTTTATCAGTGAGTCTGTGGCGAGCTTGCACGCAAAGAGTTTTGTGTTTGATCGCTACAAGCTCTTTATTGGCTCTATCAATATCGATCCGCGCTCCATTGAGCTGAATACGGAAGCTGGGGTGATGGTGTATCAGAAGGAGTTGTCCGAGAAGCTGGCTGATCTGTTCCAACGCTGGACTGAGGATGACTACGCGTTCGAGCTGCGCCTGGGTGAAGGCGACAGACTTGAATGGCACACCAAGGATCAGACCTGGACCTCAGAACCAGAGGCGGGACGAATCCGCCGTTTCATGTCCTGGATGCTTGATTGGTTGCCCATCGAAGACCAGTTATAACGCCCTCAGCGAGGCGGCGTTTTGTGCTCTTTACCGCTGGCGGCGGCATCGGCCTGAGTCTGCACAGCAGGACGGGCCGGTGCTTGCTGTGCACGGTCCGCGATCGCCATGTGGGCCGACATAAGGGTGGCAGTGATAGTAATGGGCAGCATATATACGCGCATGAGCGGGCCTCACTGAAATAAACAAGAATCAATCTCAACTAGAGGCTAGCACCGCGTTTTGCTGGCAGCAAGGTGCGGGTGAGAATTATTTTCATTTCAGAGCAAAGGACTCATAAAAAACATCAAGCGCTCCAGCATGCGCGCAGGTCTGCCGCGTTGCTGCCACACTGTTCGCTCGACCGACTGGCTAGCGGCCGCGTAGGATTCCAGTAATGACTTGATCCCGGCACAGCTTTCTCTACCGAACAGTGCGACTGTCAGTTCGAAATTGAGCTGCAGGCTGCGAATATCCAGATTGAGACTGCCGACCAACGCCAATTCATCGTCCATCAACATGGCTTTGGTATGCAGCAGTCCGCCATCGAACTGTTTGATATCAGCCCCGGCTTCCAGCAGCAACTCAAAATACGAGCGGCTGGCCCAGTGCACCATCAGTGAGTCAACGCGCTTGGGCAATAAGACTGTGACCGCCACACCGCGCCGAGCGGCCTGGCAGAGAGCGTCGAAAATGGCCTCTGAGGGCACAAAGTAGGGCGTACTGATAACGATGCTGCGGTTCGCTCGGTAGATGCTCGACAGGACCGCCTGACCGATCATGTCTTCCCCCACCCCTGGGCCGGAAGGAATGATCGACAGCCAACTATTGCAGGCGTCAGGGGCGGGGTAATAATCCGGCAGATTTCGCTGCCCGGTTTCTACTTCCCAATCCCAGGCAAAGACCTTCGCCAATCCAGTTGCCGCCTGGCCGTCCAGTCGCAGCATGACGTCAATCCAGGGCGCCGATTTTGACTTCCGCTTGAACAATAGTGGGTCGGCCATGTTCATTGAGCCGGTATAGGCGATCCGATCATCGATGATCAGCACCTTGCGGTGCATGCGCAGGTCAATGCGCTGAACCAGAGCGCGCAATAACTTGACCGGCATGGCAGGCACCACTTCGATCCCGGCTTTGATCATCTGGTTACGCCATTTGGAGCGGAAAAACTGGCGGCTGCCGGCGTGGTCGATAAGCAGGCTGACTTTAACCCCACGCTGGCTGGCTTCAATTAGCTGGCGAGCCACTTCATCTGCTCTGCCGCCGAGATGCCAGATGTAGGTTTCGATGCGGATGCTTTCAGTCGCACTCTGGATATCGCTAATCAGACTGCTGAAAATGGTGTCCGGCGAAGCCAGTACCTGCATGTTCGAATAGCCCAGCGTACCCAAGCCCATGCGCGCAGCTAGAATCTGATGCACCGCGTAGGCAAGGTGTCCGCCGGGCAGCGGGATATCGTCATTACAGAAGCGGCTGTTGAGGTTTTCCAGATAAGGTTCGATCATCGCCTGGGCGCGTGCGGCGCGTTTGCGGCCCATGCTCAACTCACCGAGCAACAGATAAAGAATGGCGCCCACCAGAGGCAGTATGTAGATCACCAATAGCCAGGCTAGCGTGCCGCTGACCGGCCGACGGAAGATGACGACGCGAATGGTGACTGTTGCAGTGAGCAGCCAGTAAAGAACGGCAATAACCAAACCGATTATATTTTGCAGGTTGTCCATCGAAGTCCGTAGCGGTGCGTTGCCAAGCGTTATCAGATGGCCAATCTAACAGGCTTTCGGTAGGCTTGTAAGCATCTGATCCTTAGAGAGAACTTCCATGCTGCCTTTTACCCTGGTGGGCCGACTGCGCTACATTCTTGAGCGACAACTGGTCAAAGGTGCGCATTATCAGTTGATGGTGGTGGCCATATTTATCGGGCTGATTTCGTTGATCGGAGGCTGGTTGGCCTGGCCTTCCGCCGCAGCGGATATGCCCTTGGCCGATTCAGTCTGGTGGGCCTTTTTGCGCCTGACCGACCCGGGTTATCTGGGTGATGATCAGGGCACCTGGCGCCGTATCGTTTCCACTGCACTGACGATCATGGGTTATGTGGTGTTCATGGGCACGCTGGTCGCCATCATGACGCGCTGGCTGATCAGCAGCATGGCAACCCTGGAACAGGGCCTGACGCCGGTCACCATCCGCAATCACGTGGTCATCCTCGGCTGGACCAACCGAACCATTCCGTTGATCCGCGAGATTCTCGATACTGCCGGCGGTATCCAGCGCTTACTGCTGGCCAGAGAAACCAAACGGGTACGTCTGGTGATTCTTGCCGATGAGGTGAACACCAAGCGCATGCAGGAAATGCGCGATGAGCCGGGTATTGGTAGGCACGGCAAACACATCATTTTGCGCTCAGGCACCGCTCTGCAGCCTGAGGCGCTGCATCGCGTTGCCTGCATGCAAGCGACAGTGGTGATGATCCCGGGCCGCTCACAAGGCGGCACGGATCTGGTTACCGGGGATATGGAGACCATCAAGGCGCTGCTTACCCTGCAAGCGCATGCGCATCTGACCCGACAACCCCCGCCATATGTAGTTGCGGAAATAGAAGATGTGCGCAAGGTGAAGATCATGCGCCGCGCCTATAAAGGGCCGATGGAGATTCTGGCCAGTGATGCCATCGTCAGCCGGCTGATGGCGCAATCGATTATTCATCCGGGACTGCCGGAATTTTTTGCCGAGGTAATGTCGGTTCACGACGGCAACGAGTTTTATGTGCGCTCCAGCGATGGCTGCCAGGGCGCGAGCCTGGCCGAGGTCGCTGCCACCTGTCCTGCGGCGATCGTGTGCGGCATCATGCGCCCGGAGGGCGAGCAATGGCGTTCCATGCTTAACGCACCTTCCAGCGAGATCGTTGGCCCTGGAGACAAGCTGGTCATGCTTGCGCGCCAATATGCAGATGCTGACCCGGTACAGAAAACCATTGAAAAACTCCGCCTCTTGGAGCGGCCTGCGGGGACTTTTCCACCGCGTAATGCTGCGGCGGGGCGGGACCTGAAAGTCCTGATTCTCGGTTGGAACAACCGCCTGCCGGCACTCATCGACGAACTTGCTTCCTACAGCCCACAACGGTTTCAGGTTCAGGTGCTGTCTACCCTGGATACGGCGCTGCAGCGCGCGACGATTGCCCGGTACAGCGAGAGAACCGCGCAGGTCACATGCGAGCATATGCAGGGTGACTTCATGCTTGAGGGCTTGCTGAAACCGGTGCTGGAGCGTGGTTGGGACAGCATACTGCTGATCTCCAGTGATCTGCTGGCGTCCGGTGAAGAGGCGGATGCGCGGGCAATGGTCGGTTATATGGTGGTAGACGAGTTGCTCAAGGGCGCAAGCAAGCGGCCACAATTGTTACTTGAACTAAGCGACCCATCCAACGAAGCGCTAGTGGTGCGTAATCGCGGCGAGTGCATTATCAGCCCGATGATTCTCAGTCACCTGATGGCGCAGATCGCCCAGCGCCGGGAGCTAAGCCTGGTTATCGAAGATCTGTTTACTGCTGGCGGCCCAGAAATTCTCTACCGGTCACAAGCCGATTACCCTATGCACAGTGTGAATAACTTTGCTGACCTGGAAGCCGTTGCCGCGTTGAACGGCGAAACCGCTTTGGGGGTTTACCGGCATGATCCCGACGATGATGGGCGTCGCTTGCAGCTCAACCCACCACGTAATATTCCGCTGAAGCTCAAGCCAGGTGATCAACTGGTTATTCTGACTACGGTCGAAGCAGTGCAGGCCTAGTACTATAAGCAATTGTCCGGCTTCGGCAGGCCGGCAATTTTGCTCGCCAGTTTAGCTGGGCTACCGGGAAACAGGCGCAGCAGGTAAAGGCTATTACCTTTGTCGGCCCCGAGCTGTTGGGCCAGATATTTGACCAAGGGGCGCATTGCCGGAGATAGCTGGTACTGCAGGTAAAACTGGCGAAGCAACAGTATGACTTCAAGGTGCTCCGGGCCAAAAGCGATACCCTCGCGTTGCGCCAGGAGGGCAGCGAGCGGCTCGGACCAGTCATCCCGATCAATTAGAAAGCCTTCGTCATCCAGCGGTATGCACTGCTCTCCAAGCTGAATCATCGTACTCACCAGCTGACTACCTTGGGAAATTTTGCGCAAATGGCAACCATGCCCAGGTAATCGATCACCTCTACCCGGGCGGGCAGGTCATCCAATGGCAAGCCCCGAGCCAGGACATCCGCCTCCAATACATAAAACTGCACCGCAGCGGGCACCAGGCTAAGTTGTGCGGCCGTTGCCGAGTCTCGCAGCAATGCGTAAACCGCCTCTTCGGTCAGCAGCACGCCATCTTCGCCAGCCAGTACACGGAGGCAACTCGCAAAACGGCCATCTGAGTGGGGTGAATGCCTGAGAATATGCAGCATATGTTTCTATCGGCCTCCAGGACGTTGACCTTGACGTGGCGTTTCAATGCGGCAATTCACAAAGACACTACCTGGTCATAATGGGCTAGCAGATGGGCGATCTGCACGCTGTCTACAGCGCGGCAATCAAGCGCACACTGCCTGCTTTGAATGCCGCGTTCGGTCAGCGAGTGCTGGCACACCAGCACCTCCTCGACACCGTAGAGATCCAGAGCCTGCAAATTGGCTGCCAGCGACTTCTGCCCGACTGCAGAGGCATCCTGCCCCTTGAGCAACTGCAGTACGCCGTCCTCCATGAATAGCAGAGCGGTCGGCACACCAAAGGCGGCAGCAGCGAGCACCATATCCAATGCTTCGCGCGCGGCCAGACGGGCAGGGGGGTGACGACTGATAACCAGCAGGCTTTTCATCTCAGGTACCAAAAGTGATGGCTCGATCGGCCGTCTGGAGGGCGTCGACCCATTGCCCGAGTCCGGACAGATCATAAGGCGCCCCCGTATTGGCGGCTGGCCTCTTCCAACGTGCGGCTTCGGGCTCATTAAGCACGCCGCGACGCAGAGCCGCAGCAATGCACACCACCGCATCAAGCCGCTCGGCGGCAATGAATTCGCGCCATTGCAGGCTAGTGTCCTGCTCATCCTGGGGCTGAACACCGAGGTGGGAGGCTATCTGTACTGCGTCTCGATAGAAAAACAACCGAGTAATCTGATGCCCAGACTCAATCACCGCGCGGGCAAATTCCAACGCGCTACGCGCTGCTGGATCCTGAGGGCCTGCAAGAAGAGTGATGGCAAATTTCATCAAGGGTGCTCGCATGAAAAAGGCCCGCAATTAGCGGGCCCGTTTTACAGCCATTTTGGCTATCAATCTTCGCCCATGATGCCCAGAATCTGCAGCAGGCTGAGGAAGATGTTGTAGATGGAAACGAACAGCGTGATCGTTGCCATGATGTAGTTATCTTCACCACCGTGGATGATCGCACCGGTCTGATACAGGATGATGGCCGAGGAGAACAGCACGAAACCTGCGGAAATCGCCAGAGACAGCCCGCTGATCTCAAGGAAGAAGCTGGCGACCACAGCACACAGCAGCACTACAAAGCCGGCCATGATAAAGCCCGACAGAAAGCTGAAGTCCTTACGGGTCAGAATCGCGTAAGCAGACAGGCCGAAGAACACCATCGCCGTCATACCCAATGCCATGGCAACCAGCGAGCCGCCATTCGGCAATGATAGGTATGCATTCAGAATCGGACCAGTGGTGTAACCGAGGAAACCAGTAAAAGCAAAGGTCAACACCAGACCCCAACCGGAATTTCGCATTTTGGACGTAGCAAACAACAGGCCGTAAAAGCCGACCAGAGTAATGATCAGGCCGGGGTGGGGCAGGTTCAAGCTCATGGAAATGAACGCAACAACGGCGCTGAACGCCAGCGTCAGGGCCAACAGGCTATAGGTGTTGCGGAATAGCTTGCTGACTTCAGCTTCATTCACGCCTGTATGTTGCAGCGTGGTCTCGCGGTTTTGCATGTTCATCTATGGCGCTCCAAGAATGGCAAATAGGATGATCCTTCACTATGCGCTCGATAATACCCGTTCAACAGGTCAAATCAAGGTTTTACATGGCGCGAATCATGTCAATTTGCAACGTTAGCCATTGACTAGCCAGAAGTTTCCGGTAGTATTGCCGGCCGTGGAGGGATGGCAGAGCGGTTGAATGCACCGGTCTTGAAAACCGGCGTAGGTTAATAGCCTACCCAGGGTTCGAATCCCTGTCCCTCCGCCAAATAAACAAAAAAGCCTCAGCGAAAGCTGAGGCTTTTTTGTTTATCAGATGGGTTCTCGGTGAGAACCCACGTTCGACCGGAGCAAGCAACGCTTGCGTAGGAACGCAGGAGCGCAGCGACTGCGGCCCCGAAGGGGTGAGGCGCGAAGCGCCGAGTAATCCCTGTCCCTCCGCCAAATAAATGAAAAGGCCTCAGCCAAAAAGCTGGGGCCTTTTTCGTTTCTGTGACCCATCCTCAACGGATTGGCAGCGTGCGAAGCGCTGCATTGCCCGAGTCTCCCGCGCTGTCACCTTACTAACCGGTCTTTCAATACTGTATTAATATCCAGTACAATGTCGAGCTCCGACGCTCGACAGGTGTCGGAACCTCCATTCAGCCTGAAGGTACCACTATGGCCGTTGAAGTTGTTTACCGCAGTAGCAGAGACCCGGAGCAATTGTTCATGGACAAAGCCGAAGCTGATCGCCACGACAAGATGCTTGAACTGGCTGAGACATTGGGCGAAGTTTTGCAGAGGGCAGTACCGTCGTTGGATGAAAAGACCGCAGAAGAAGTCAGTTTGTTTATGGCTCAACATCGCGACGCCTTTAGTAAGGCATTCAAAAACAATCCAGACGCATTGTCTGAAGTTTTTACAAATAATAACAAGTGATATCAAAACAGTGGGTAGTGGCTCTGCCATCTTCATATCTACAGGCTAATTTTGGTCGTGACGGTCAATGTGAAACCAATATGGCATTAAAGTGGTTTCAGCTGGCGACTGTCCGGCTATTAGTCATATAACTGACAAAATGTGCGCCAAGTCATGTTTTGTCAGTTTCCCGTCACTGCCAATGGAACTCTATTCCAGCGCAGCCTGTCAAAATCAAGCATTCCAAATAATTAATCCTCCCTAACGACAGCTTCGTATTCCAGTGTTGAATAAATCTGGATTAGGGATGGCTGTGTCTTACTGTTCCGAACAAGACATATGCAAGAAACAAGTAAATCGACTTAGGGCTACTAACGCTTATGAGTATTTTGAAGTATCCGCTGAAAAAGGTATTGCCGCAAAGTGGCATTGAAAGTTTGAAGCGGCTGCGCGACAACGCCTCGATCGCTTGGGTAAAAGCTCTGGTCCGCTTCGCGTTCTTGCGACGCGTCCATTACGCCTTTTTTTCGGACGCTTTCGACCACGAAGCTCAGGCAGTGGTGGAAGGGCAACTGCGGCATGTGCGAAATCGCAGCGGCGTAGAAAGTAGCAATTTCTTTCTCAGACGCGCGGTGCACCGCATCGAGAAGGGGCTGATCATGCAGCCGCGGCGCGACGTGTTCGCGTTGGACTATATCGAACAGACTGTTGAAGCCTACTCACGCTCATTGGACGGGTCAGTCGACTCCTACGAGATCTGCTGGGCACATGATGTGTTGGCAGCGTACTTTGAGATGTCGGCGACCCATCCCGTCATTAATAGGGCGCGGGAGAGGTTCCTGGCGTTCAAGTCACCTCACGATATAGCGGATGACCTGCGTCACGAAGGGGAAGGCCGCGTGCCTTTCGCTGCGGGTGATGCCGTTGCACCGGTTAGCTACGCATCCTTCACTCAATTATGCATGAAGAGACGCTCTGTACGTTGGTATGACGGCAGGGCAGTGCCCCGGCAAATTATCGACCAGGCGGTGGAGCTGGCCGTGCAGTCCCCGAGCGCCTGTAATCGCCAGCCATTCAGATTTATTGTTTTCGATGATCCACAAGATATTGCGCAGGTGTCAGAACTGCCCATGGGCGTAGCGGGCTTTAATCACAACTTCCCGGCGATGGTGGCCATCGTAGGGCGCATGCGAGCCTACCCGCATGCGCGTGACAGGCACGTTATCTATATAGACGGGGCGCTGGCAGCAATGTCTTTCATCTTCGCGCTGGAAACCCTGGGGGTCTCTTCGTGCTCGATTAACTGGCCGGATATACCCGAACGGGAACGGGCAGCTACCAAGCTGTTGGGGCTGGAGCCAGATGAGCGCATCGTCATGTTCATTTCCCTGGGGTATGCCGCCCACGAATCACTAGTGCCGTACTCACAAAAGATCTCCCTGGAGGAGGCACGCGTTTACGGCAACTTCGCGGCTACCTCTGTCTGAGGCGGCAGCGATGCTCCATGCCTCAAAAAAACGCTCATTTCTTTACGATGGCGCACTCTTGGAGTCGTCCGTCTTTTAATTTTTCCAGCTTTATCAAGACCCTAGGAAAACCTTTATGTATGTAGAAGTGCGCAAAGCGGGATTTGTGAACAAGGGCGCTGAACTGATGCTCAGGGCTGTTCTGGAGCAAGTACAGACGCAGTATCCCGAGGCTCGGACGGTTATGGAGCCTGGCCGGGATAGTAGCCCTTACCCTTATCAGCAAAGAGCCAAGCTGGGCCTTTATCAAAAAGCCTGGTTATGGCGCAAGGGAATTCCTTTTGGTGACTTGGCCGCACTGATGCCGGGCAGATTGCGCGAGATGTATGGCGTCGTGCTCGACAAGGATATCGATGTGGTGCTGGATGCCGCGGGCTTTGCTTATACAGATCAATGGGGTCCGGAACTGTCTGAGGAGCTGGCAAGGTCTTCAGCGCGCTGGAAAAGCCGGGGGGCAAAAGTGATCCTGTTGCCGCAAGCATTCGGGCCGTTCCGTGACGGTAAAAGCAAGGAGGCGGTGAAGCGCTTCGTGGATAATGCCGACCTAATATATGCGCGCGAGAGGATTTCTTACGAGTATCTGACCGACATCGTTGGCAAAGCTGAGCATATCAAGCAGTGCCCGGACTTCACCAACCTGATCGAGGGGCAATGTCCGGACTATTTCGACCGCACAACCCACCAGATCTGCATCGTGCCTAATTTCCGCATGATGGATAAAACCACCGACGCTGTTGCCAAGGGCTACATTCCCTTTCTGGAACGGGTCACTCGCATTTTGCTTAAGCGGGATGCCAAGCCCTTCCTTCTGGTGCATGAGGGTGTAGATGATCTGCGATTGGCTGAGCAGGTGTCCAAGGCGGTGGGAGGCGTGCCTATCGTCAGGGAAAGCGACCCGCTGGCAATCAAGGGGATTTTGGGCGCCTGCAAAGGCACGGTGGGCAGCCGTTTCCATGGTCTGGTGAGTGCTTTGTCGCAGGGCGTCCCTTCGCTGGCGACTGGCTGGAGTCACAAGTATCAAATGCTGTTTGCCGACTATAGTTTCGAGCAAGGCGTTCTGGATATAAACCTGACTGATGATCAGTTGGAACAGGCTTTGGATTATCTGACCGATGCTGCCTTATCCGCCGAACTGTCATCGACATTGATTACACGCTCTAACGCGCTCAAGCAACAAAGCCGAAAAATGTGGAACGAGGTGTTCGAACTCATTGCTTCTTGAATCGACCACAAGTTGATTCTGCAAAGCACAACGAAAAACGCCCCGAGCAATCGAGGCGTTTTTTTTTGCGCTAAGTATTAGTAGCTATAGGTGACCTGGGTCGACAAGCCATGAGCGCTATTGCGGTAGTCGGCGCTATAGTCCGTGTAGCTGACGCTCGCCTGGTCTTCGCGCAGATAGGCATAAGCCACATCCACGGTTACGTTGTCGGTCGCTTCCCAGCCGGCACCCAGAGACAGAACCTTGCGGTTACCTACTGGAATACGAACGGTGCGATCAGCGTCCGTAGTGGGTGAGCGGTCGAACGCCAGGCCGGTGCGCAGCACCACTTCCGGCGTGATTTGATAGGCCGCGCCGAACGCAAACGCCCAGGTATCCGACCAGTTGAGCTCTTCTTCTACCGTTCCAAACAGCGCTGGAGAGTTCTCATTTTCGATGATCAACTGGTCAAACTGGCTCCAGCGTGTCCAGGTAGTCCCCGCATAGAGGGTCCAGCGCTCATCATGAGCGTAGGTCAGGGACACGTCGACTGACTCCGGCGTGGTCACATCCAGAGTGGCGTCATAACTGCCGTTGACCGGCAGCTGTGCCGGGAAGCCGGACACTCGGGTTCTTCCTTCCAGTGTGTAATCGACACTGGAGTGGTAAGTGACACCCAGTGCCACGCGCTCAGACAGGTCCACCAGTATGCCGGCGTTGAAACCATAGCCGATGTCGTCCCCCTGAATATCCACGTTGGCATCGCTCAGGCCGACGGGAACTGCACTGGTCAAGGTGCCTTCGATGCGATTGATGGTGGGGCCGAAACCGATCGAAACACGGTCGTTAATGCGATAGCTGAGCGTAGGTTGCAGCGTTACTACCTGCACCTCACTTTCCAGGCCGTGGTAGCGGCCCTGGAAGCTGTCCTCGTAATCGCTGATCACACCAAAGGGTACATATACGCCCAGACCGAAATGCCAGTCATCATTCAATGGCCTGACGTAGTAGCCGAAGGGTACCGCTGCGACCGGGACCATATCGCCGTCGTTAGTGCCGCTTGTGCTGCCTTGTGCATTGCTGATGTCGGTGTTGGCACTGATGACAGCAAAGCCGCCGCTGATTTGCGCGCGGTCGAGCTTGGACATCCCGGCGGGATTGCCGAATACGGTACTGGCGTCTTGCGCGGAGGAGGACCGGCCGGCGAAACCGGTGCCCATACCACTGGCACTTTGTTCGTTGATCGCAACGCCATTGGCCATCAGGTGGGTAGAAACGGTGGTTACCGCCAGTGCAAGTGCGGTTTTATAAACGACTTTCTTGATCATGCAAAACTCCAGGGTTGTCAGGGTCGCGGAGGCTACCGACGATTCCGACTGAAATCAATTCCTGGGGTTCAATAAAAATGGCTTGAAGAAAATAGTGGTGCAAGCGCCTCAACCGAAATAATGCAGAAAACTCACACTCCGCCAAGACGTGCGCGCTTGAGCTTTCGCCAGTGCCCAAGCCGAGTATTCAATTCGTCCAATTGGTGAATGCCTTGAGCCCGGGCCTTGCTCAGAAGGATCAACATGATCTCGGCAGTAGCCATCGCATCGGCAGCGGCATTGTGACGCTCGGTATTACTGAGCTCGAAATAGCTTTGCCAATCATCCAGGCCGCCACGGCCGACAACCGCATCCGGACAGAGCATCGGTGCGATCTCGGCTACATCGAGGAATTTATGCTGCAGGCGATAGCCCAGATCGTGGCGCAGGCTCTTGCTCAGCATGCGCTGATCAAAGCCTGCGTGGAAGGCGAGAAAAACACATTCGCCAGCAAACTCCATAAAATCCAGCAATGCGTCCTGTGGCGCCATGCCCAGGGCCACCTCGCTGGGCGGTATGCCGTGTATGAGAATGGCTTCGGTCACCTTGTGGTTGGCCCGGTAAAGGGTGCTCTCGTATTGAGTGCCCATATCGATCGCGCCGCGCTCGATTACCACTGCACCTATGGACAGGACCTTGTCACGCTGGGTATTCAGGCCACTGGTTTCAACGTCCACCACCACCAGCTTGGTCTCGTGCAGTGGTGTCTGGTCCAGCGGTTGCGGCGCCGGAAGATGGTCACGGCGGTCGCGCTGGAGTTCACTGATACTCGCCGTGCGACGATTTTGTAGCCAACTCAGCGGGCTCATAACTGGTACCTCAGAGCCAGGCTCGCTTGCAGCCTTTTTGCCTGGCGGAATGATTCACGCAAGATGCGACGATCCAGATGGTTAAGGATGTCAGGATCAATCCGGTTGCTGAACGGCAGACCTTGCCGATCTTGTAATTGGTGTTGTTGCATGCGGATCAATTGGATGAAGTGATAGGCCTCTTCGTATGCGGCAGCATCCTTGGCGTCGATGACCTCAATGGTGCTGAGCTGACGAAAGCGCTCCAGCGTATTGCACTCGGCAATGCCATGGGCGAGGGCGAGCAATCGTGCACCGTCGACAAAGGGCATCAGGCCCTGCTTCTTCAAGTCCAACGTATCCTTCTCCGCGCCGCTGCGCGCCACCACGAAGTCACGGAAGCGCCCGATGGGTGGCCGTTGCTCTAGCGCGTTGTGAGCAAGCATATGCTGGAACAGCGTGTTGTTGCTGACCTTGTCCAGCACCCTGGCGAACAGTTTTCTGGCGCCTTCAGCCTCACCCCAGACGACGCGGTAGTCGAAGAAAATCGAGGAGGCCATCAGGTTTTTCGGCGTCGCGGAGCTAATAAACTGCTCAAACCGCCTGTCCCACTCATGCCTCGACAGACACAACTCGGGGTTACTGGCCATGATGTTGCCCTTGCACAAGGTAAAACCACACTCTGCCAGCCCAAGGGTGATTTTCTGCGCCAACGGCAGCAGCAGGCCGCGCATTCGCGCCGCTTCTGCAGCGTCATCGGCCTCGAATAGAATGCCGTTGTCCTGATCGGTATGCAGCGTTTGCTCGCGGCGCCCCTCACTGCCAAAACACAGCCAGGTGAACGGAAAGCCGGGGTCGCCGTGCTCTTCAATGCACAGCTCTATGACCCGGCAGACGGTGTGGTCGTTGAGCAGGGTTATGATGTGCGTGATCTGGGTTGAGGAGGCGCCGTGGGCCATCATGCTTTCGACCAGTTGGCGAATATCGGTGCGCAGCGCCGCAAGGGTGCTGACCCGGGCGGCCTGACGAATGGTCCTGGCTAAATGGACCAGATCAACGCGCTGCAAGGAAAACAGATCTCTCTCCGATACCACGCCGACCAATCTCTCCTGGTCGACCACGCAGATGTGCGCTATATGCCGACCGGTCATGGCAATCGCTGCATCGAAGGCGGAGGCGCTGGAAGGGAGGTGGAAGGGTGGAGAGGACATCACCCGATGGATCGGCTCATCCATGTCGACCTCGCCCAGCGCCACGACTTTGCGCAGGTCGCGCAGGGTAAAGATGCCTTGCGGCTTGTTGTCTGAGTTAACGATGACAATACTGCCGACATTGGCCTCGTGCATGTGCCTGACGGCAACGCGTACGGGCAATTCCGCGGCGCAACTGATCGGGCTGCGCACGGCCAGATCGCCCAGGCGGGTATCCAGCGAATATTGCGAGCCGAGATTTTCTGCCGCCTGCATCTGGGCTTGCTGATTGACCTGATCCAGCAGACTGCTCACACCACGCAAGGCAAAGTCACGGAAGGGCGCAGACATGGCAAACAGTCTGGCAAAGTCAGCGCGGGGCAATGCCAGACAAAATGTGTCCTTGCCGGCTAGATGCTCAGTCCGCGTGGCTCGCTCGCCAATCAATGCCGCGAGTGGGAAGCACTCACCCTGTGTAATCTCAAAGGTGGTTTCTGGCGCTTCCTGGCCAGCGAGCATTCGCTCGCCCCTGACCAACCCCTGTTTGACGATATAAAAATGTTTTACCGGACCTTCCTGCGGGCGGATGATGGATTCACCGCTGGCAAAGAAGCACAACTGGCAGTGCTCCACCATAAACGCCAGGTGATGCGTATCCATCAGGTTGAAGGGCGGGTAATTAAGCAAAAAGGTCATGGTGCCATGCACATTCTGCATAACCGCGGTTTTGCCGGTAGCGGCGAAGGGGTCTTCCTTACTCATGAGCATGACCTTTTTGTATGTGTAGCGAGTATGGCAGACCGCCGCCCAGCACCCATCCTACGTAAGTCTAGTTCCCTTATAAACGATGTGGTTTAGTCTGACGGCATAATAAGAGGATCACCGTTCATGCCATCCACCCATTTGCACCCGCCAACCTATCCACAGGCCTATAGCCAGGCGCTACGCGAGCCTGAAATATTCTGGGCTGAGCAAGCTGCAGGCCTCGCCTGGCACACGCCGCCGACTACCATTTTGCAGCAGGACGCCGACGGTAACTATCAGTGGTTCGCTGACGGCCGGCTGAATACCGCCTGGCTGGCAGTTGACGCCCATGTGCTTGCAGGCAGGGGCGAGCAAACCGCACTGATTTACGACTCACCGGTGACCCACGGCAAAGCGCGTATCAGCTACCGCGAGCTGGCCGGTCGGGTGGCTCAGTGTGCGGGTATGCTGCGTGACTTGGGCGTGAACAAAGGCGACCGGGTAATCATCTATATGCCGATGATTCCTGAAGCCGTAGTCGCGATGCTTGCCTGCGCTCGGCTGGGCGCGGTGCACTGTGTGGTGTTTGGCGGCTTTGCCGCTCATGAGCTGGCGGTGCGCATCGATGATGCCCAGGCGGACGTCATCCTGACCGCATCCTGTGGGGTCGAAGTTGATCGCATTATTCCCTACAAACCGCTAGTCGATGCTGCTATCAACGAAGCAGCACATCCCGTCCGGCATTGTGTGGTCTACCAGCGACCACAGTGCCGTGCAGAGCTTTACAGTGACCGCGATCTGGAATGGCAGCGAGCTCTGGCCAATGCCGAGCCTGCTGAGGCGGTACCGGTGCTGGCAGGCGACCCGCTTTACATACTTTACACCTCTGGCACCACTGGCAAGTCCAAGGGCGTGGTGCGCGATCATGGCGGCCACGCCGTAGCCATGCGCTACAGCATGCGAGTGGTGTATGACATGCAGCCCGGTGATGTGTTCTGGGCTGCCTCGGACGTTGGTTGGGTGGTAGGGCACTCCTATATTGTCTATGGGCCGCTGCTGGCAGGCTGCACAACGGTGCTCTACGAAGGCAAGCCTGTCCGCACCCCGGACGCAGGTGCATTCTGGCGCGTGTGTGCCGAATACGGCGTCAAGGCACTGTTTGCTGCGCCAACGGCGTTCCGCGCGATTCGAAAGGAAGACCCGCAAGCGGCGCTCGCGCATGCTGCCGATTTGTCCAGGCTGGAGCGGCTGTATCTGGCTGGAGAGCGCCTGGACCCACCTACATGGGCATGGCTTGAGGAACACTTCAAGAGGCCGATTATTGACCACTGGTGGCAGACCGAGACCGGCTGGGCCATTGCTGCCAACCCGGCGGGCTATGGACTCCAAGCTGCAAAAATGGGCTCTGCGACCTATCCCATGCCAGGGTTTGAGGTGGCGATACTTGACGATGAAGGGCTGCCGGTAGCCGCAGGTGCTCAAGGCAACATTGCCCTGAAGATGCCGCTGCCGCCGGGCTGTCTTACCGGCATATGGGGCAATCCGGCACGCTTTCGCGAAGGTTATCTCAATGTGTTCCCTGGCTATTACCAATCTGGCGACGCGGGCTACCTGGACAGTGACGGCTACTTGTTTGTAATGGGCCGCACTGACGACATCATCAATGTCGCCGGCCATCGATTATCGACCGGAGAAATGGAAGAAGTGCTCGGGGCTCACAGCGCGGTGGCTGAATGTGCGGTGATCGGCATACCTGATGAACTCAAGGGCGAACTGCCGCTGGGCCTGGTCGTGCTGAAAAATGAGGTGGCGATCGACCCCGATACGCTGAGCGCGGAACTGGTGGCGATGGTTCGGCGGGATATAGGCGCGCTGGCCTGCTTCAAAGGCGCGCTGATCGTCAAGCGCTTGCCCAAGACCCGCTCAGGGAAAATACTCCGGCGGATCATGCGGCAGATGGCTGCTGGCGAATCTTTCAGCGTGCCATCCACGATTGATGATCCTGCCTGCCTGGATGAGTTGGCAGCGCAGCTTGGCCGCGCTGATCGCTAGATCAGCCGTTCCCCTGGAGGCGCTGATTTGCTATGGTACCGCCTAGTTAATCAGGGCTGAGCTTGTGCCGGCCAAACTGCCTGAGTCGGACGTTGGGCAGTTCTTGAAATGCCGCTCGTTCAATGCACAAGGGGTCGGATTTGATCAAGGTATTGGTAGTAGATGACCATGATCTGGTGCGCATGGGCATCAGCCGAATGCTCAGTGATGTGCCCGGCATCAGCGTAGTAGGCGAAGCAGACTCCGGAGAATCCGCCGTAACGCAAGCACGCACACTAAAGCCCGATGTGGTTTTGATGGATGTGCGAATGCCCGGTATTGGTGGTCTGGAAGCGACGCGTAAACTCCTCCTGCATGACAAACATCTGCGCATCATTGCGGTGACGGTGTGTGATGAGGAGCCGTTTCCAACGCGTTTGATGCAGGCCGGGGCCGCTGGCTATGTGACCAAAGGCGCGGCGTTGAATGAAATGGTGACGGCCATTCGCCAGGTGGCGGCGGGGCAACGGTATATCAGCCCGGATATCGCCCAGCAGCTTGCGCTCAAGGCCTTCGCGCCGGCCAGTGATTCGCCGTTCGACAATCTCTCCGAACGCGAAATGCAGATCGCCTATATGATTGTCAGTTGTGAAAAAGTCCAGAATATTGCCGACAAGCTGTGTCTGAGCCCGAAGACCGTCAATACTTACCGCTACCGCTTATTCGAGAAGCTGAACATCACCAGTGACGTTGAACTGACGCTGTTGGCCGTGCGCCACGGTATGGTCGACGCCATCCCTCGCTGAGCATGACGCCTCCGATGTTCGATCCCAATGCCTTCCTGTCCACGGCCAGCAACAAGCCTGGCGTGTATCGCATGTTCGATGCTCAGGGTGAGCTGCTGTATGTGGGCAAGGCCAAGCACCTGAAGAAGCGCCTGGCCAGTTACTTTCGCAAGACCGGGTTAAGCCCGAAGACCGCAGCGTTGGTAGCGCGCATTCAGCAAATTGACACCACCATCACCTCGAACGAAACCGAGGCGCTGCTGCTGGAACAGAGCCTGATCAAAGCCTCCAGGCCGCCTTACAATATTCTGTTGCGCGACGACAAATCCTACCCCTACGTGTATTTATCCAGCCTGGACAGCTTTCCGCGGCTGGGCCTGCATCGCGGAACAAAGAAGCTCAAGGGCCGCTATTTCGGGCCTTACCCCAGTGCCGGAGCCATCCGCGAAAGTCTGAGCCTGCTGCAGAAAGCCTTCAAAGTACGCCAGTGCGAAGACAGCTATTACCGCAATCGCACTCGACCCTGCCTGCAGCATCAGATCAATCGCTGCAAGGCGCCCTGTGTCGGGTTGGTGGATGAGCAGGAGTATGCGGAAGACGTGCGTCACTCGATCATGTTTCTCGAAGGCCGCAGCAACGCACTGGCGGATGAACTGGTCAAGAGTATGGAGCAGGCCTCTGAGCAGCTGGATTTTGAACGGGCTGCCGAGCTGCGTGATCAGATGGCGCTGCTGCGCCGCGTGCAGGACCAGCAGAGCATGGATACCGAGCAGGGCAATGTGGATATCGTCGCTGCTGCGGTTTCACCGGGCGGCGCCTGTGTGCATGTTGTTATGGTGCGCCAGGGCAGGGTGCTGGGCAGCAAGAATCATTTCCCCCGCGTACCTATCGAGCAAACCCCGGGGGAGGTGCTGGCAGCCTTCCTGCCCCAGTACTATCTGGGCGGCGCCGAACGCGAGCTGCCGGGTGAAATTATCGTCAACGCAGAGCATGAAGACATGCCGGTGATCGCTGAAGCATTGGCCCAGGCGCGCGGACATAACCTGACCATCAGCCACCGCGTCAGAGGCACGCGTAGCCGCTGGCAAAGCCTGGCGGTAAATAACGCCGATCTGGCCCTTGCCGGCATGCTGGCCAATCGGCAGAACGTGCAAATCCGTTTCGAGGCGCTGCAAGAGGCGTTGAAGCTGGACGAGCAACCAACGCGTCTAGAGTGTTACGACATCAGCCATTCCAGCGGCGAGGCAACCGTCGCCTCCTGTGTGGTGTTCGGCCCGGAAGGGCCTTTGAAGAGTGATTACCGCCGATTCAATATCGAAGGGGTTACCGCGGGTGACGATTACGCCGCCATGCGCCAGGCCCTGACGCGTCGTTTCAGCCGGATCAAGGACGGCGAGGGCAAGATGCCGGACATTCTCTTGGTCGATGGCGGTAAGGGTCAGATGTCGATGGCGCTTGAGGTGCTGCAGGACCTGGCGATACATGGCTTGACGCTGCTGGGCGTCGCCAAAGGCGTCACTCGCAAGGCCGGCATGGAAACGCTGTACCTGAATGATCCGCACAATGAGCTGGTGTTACCGGCGCATTCACCAGCGCTGCATCTGATTCAACATATTCGTGATGAAGCACACCGCTTTGCCATCACTGGTCACCGCGCCCGCCGGGGTAAAGCGCGCAATACATCTCCCTTGGAAGGGATCGAAGGCGTGGGGCCCAAACGCCGGCGTGAACTGTTAAAGCACTTCGGCGGACTGCAGGAACTGAAGCGCGCGAGTGCCGCCGAGATGGGTAAAGTGCCTGGGATCAGTAAAAAACTTGCGGAACAGATTTATGCTGCGCTGCATAGCGACTAGAATGCGCCATTAGACAAAGGCCGCTAATCACTCATGAACATACCGAATATTCTGACGTTGCTGCGGGTCGGACTGATCCCCATCTTCATCCTGTTCTATTATTTGCCCTTTCACTGGAGCTATATGGCTGCGGCGATCGTCTTTACTGTGGCCAGCATCACTGACTGGCTCGACGGCTATCTAGCTCGCAAATGGGAGCAGAGCACGCCCTTTGGTGCCTTTCTTGATCCGGTAGCAGACAAGCTGATGGTCGCGGTGGCGCTGGTATTGCTGGTGCAAAGTCATGCCAACTTCTGGGTCACTGCTCCGGCGATGGTGATCATCGGCCGTGAAATCGTTATCTCGTCGTTGCGTGAATGGATGGCCGAATTAGGCAAGCGTGCGCATGTGGCGGTATCCCAACTGGGCAAATACAAGACCGCCGCGCAAATGGTCGCACTCATCGTACTATTGGCCAATCCGCCGCTAATAAACAATTGGGTGGTACTTGGCTATGTGCTGCTAATGATCTCGGCGGTGCTGACGCTATGGTCAATGTTCGTCTATCTGCGCGCTGCATGGCCGTATATGAGCATGCATGCTGTGCAAAAAAGCGACAAATAACTTTTTCTGAATCAATGACTTGACAGGCCCGCGCAGGAGGATAGAATGGGCGCCGTTCCAAAGCGGGAATAGCTCAGTTGGTAGAGCACGACCTTGCCAAGGTCGGGGTCGCGAGTTCGAGTCTCGTTTCCCGCTCCATATTCAGATCAAAGCCACCTCCGGGTGGCTTTTTTCGTTGTCAGACGTAAAAAGCCGAAAGATCATCTCTTTCGGCTTTTTATTGCCTGCAGAAAACCGCTCGTATCTTCCGCGGCACCCAGTTGCTCAACTCCCGCTCAGCCACTTTCAAATCCGCTTGAGACGCGGCTCTGGTGCGCGCCATAAGGCCTAAGACTAATGTCGGGGATTTATTGTCAGGCCGAATTTTGCAAAATCGATGTCACGGAATCCTTCCGAGCTTGTGGAATTTCCCAACGCGGTAATAACAATAAAGTGGAGAGTAAAACGATGGATGACAAAGAGAAAGGAGCTGCATATTGGTCGGCGAACCTACGCCTGATCTTTTGCAGCCTAATAGTGTGGGCTTTAGTGTCCTTCGGTTTCGGCATCATATTGCGGCCTATGTTATCTGGTATTTCAGTAGGCGGCGCTGATCTCGGTTTCTGGTTCGCCCAACAGGGCTCAATCCTGGTGTTTGTTGTCCTGATCTTCTTCTATGCCTGGAGAATGAATCGTCTGGACAAAGAACACGGTCTGGAGGAGTAACGGATATGAGCCAATTTGTTATTAATCTATTGTTTGTGGGCGGGTCCTTCGCGGTCTATATCTTTATCGCGATCTGGGCCCGTGCCGGCTCCACCAAGGAGTTCTATGTCGCAGGCGGGGGTGTCCATCCCATCACCAACGGCATGGCAACAGCCGCTGACTGGATGTCTGCTGCATCCTTCATCTCAATGGCAGGTCTTATTTCGGTCGGGTATGTCAACTCCTCCTTCCTGATGGGCTGGACCGGCGGTTTTGTATTGCTGGCGATGTTGCTGGCACCTTACCTGCGTAAATTTGGCAAATACACGGTGCCGGATTTCGTTGGCGATCGTTTCAACAGCAACGCCGCGCGTGCAGTGGCGATCATCTGTCTGTTGGTGATTTCCACTACCTACGTTATCGGCCAGATGACAGGGGCGGGCGTAGCATTTGCACGTTTCCTTGAAGTGGACGCCACCACCGGTTTGATCATCGCGTCAGCAGTGGTATTTGTGTATGCGGTATTGGGCGGCATGAAAGGCATTACCTACACTCAGGTAGCCCAGTATGTCGTGCTGATCATTGCCTATACCATTCCGGCGATCTTCATCTCCTTGCAAATCACCGGTCATGTTCTGCCGCAAACTGGTCTGTTCGGCACGCACCTTGAGTCCGGCATGCCCATGCTGCAGAAACTGGATGAAGTGGTTCGTGAACTGGGCTTTCAGGATTACACTGCTGCTGTTCCTAACAAGCTGAACATGTTCCTGTTCACTGTGTCGCTGATGATCGGTACTGCCGGTCTGCCACACGTCATCATTCGTTTCTTCACCGTACCCAAGGTTGCAGATGCTCGCTGGACTGCTGGTTGGGCGCTGGTCTTCATTGCTTTGCTGTACACCACAGCGCCTGCGGTAGCCTCCATGGGTCGACTGAACCTGATCGACACCATTTATCCGGAAGGTCCAACTGCCGAATCGCTGGAGTATGCAGAACGGCCACAATGGATCCAAACCTGGGAAGAAACCGGACTTGTCACCTTTGAAGACAAGAATAATGACGGCAGGATCCAGATGTACAACGAAGTACCCGCATTTGCCGAAACAGCTGAAGCGCGTGGCTGGGCAGGCAATGAACTGGTCGTAAACAACGACATTCTGGTATTGGCGAACCCTGAGATTGCCAACTTGCCAGGCTGGGTTGTCGGCTTGATTGCGGCAGGTGGTATCGCAGCTGCGCTATCTACAGCGGCGGGTCTGTTGCTGGCGATCTCCTCGGCAATCAGTCACGACCTTATCAAGAAGATGATCAAACCCGACATTACCGACAAGGGAGAAATGCTTGCAGCACGTATTTCCATGGCGGTGGCCATCGTGATTGCGACCTGGCTGGGGATTAACCCTCCTGGATTCGCGGCGCAGGTGGTTGCACTGGCGTTTGGTATTGCCGCAGCAACGATCTTCCCGGTACTGATGATGGGTATCTTCTCCAAGCGTATCAACAGCAAAGGCGCGGTATTGGGCATGCTGGCTGGTCTGTTTGCTACCTGTATCTACATCTTTACCTATCTGGGCTGGTTCTTCATCCCAGGCACTGCAAGCCTGGCGAACATCCCGGAAAACTGGTTGTTTGGCATCTCGCCACTGTCGTTCGGCGCGGTTGGTGCACTGATCAACTTCGCAGTCGCCTTCGGGGTTGCCTATGCAACTGAAGAGCCTTCACAGGAAATTCAGGATCTGGTGGAAAGCGTTCGCTATCCAAAAGGCGCTGGCACTGCCGTAGATCACTGAGTAGTATCCAGGCCAGACCTGCACAGCTGAGCTGTGCAACTGGCTGAACCTAAGCGGGCTTCCTTATGGAAGCCCGCCTTATTTCCGGGAAAAGAATTCATGATCTGGCATTTGCTAGCATTGGCTGTAGCAGGTTTGGGTGCGGCGGGAATCGCTGCGACGCTACGTAGTTTGTCGGGAAAGAGACTGCCTAAATGGATCATTCCGATCTTTGCAGGGGCAGGTATGCTGAGTTATCAGATTTACTACGAGTACAACTGGTTCGAGCATAAGCAAACCCAGTTGCCTGAAGCTTCACAGGTAGTCGAGATCGAGCAGGAAGGTGTGTTCTGGCGCCCCTGGACGTTTATGTTCCCGATGACCGTAGGTTTCACCGTGCTGGATACGGGCAACATCTCTCAGGTCGAGCGGGAAGGGCAGAGCATCAGCCAATTCATACTCTATAAGTTCGATAAAGAGTACGTAGACCTGGTCTCCCATCAGACCCATCTACTCAACTGCTCTACTCAGGAGCTGGTACCGATGGCCGAAGATGGTTCACTGCGTGTCACTGCACTGCGTCGGGTCGAGCGCGATGCGCCTTTGTATCAGGCGGTCTGCGCGGCAAACTGATCGGGGGAGCACGGGCGAGCCAAGTATTCAGAGTGCGCTTGCCAAGCCCTCCAAATTGATACATAATGCAGCCCATCGAGTGCACTTGCTTTGAAAAATATCAGTCTTATCAATAAGATAAGACTAAAATCAAGACCTTTGTATCGATCAGAGTTGCGTTTGATTCACCCACAACGTAACTGTTAATTATGAGGCCGGGTGGCAGAGTGGTTATGCAGCGGATTGCAAATCCGTGAACGCCGGTTCGATTCCGACCTCGGCCTCCATTAATTCGCACTATGTAGTTAGTAATACCGTACTCGTTAGCCCGGATGGCGAAACTGGTAGACGCAAGGGACTTAAAATCCCTCGGGGGTAACCCCGTGCCGGTTCGATTCCGGCTCCGGGCACCATCGGGTATTACGTCCTCTGCAACACCTCCACATATCAAGCCGTCTCAACCTACTTTCCTGCTGTCATCTTTTGCAATGATAGATGAGCCTTGTCTGAAGTCAGGTATGAACTCCCAGGTTACAGTGTCGTCCGACTAGGTAGGTTAGCCAAAAGGTGGACTATGTCATATCTGGATCTGCGCGGCGTGAGCAAGTGGGCGCTGATAAAACGGAGCTTTCGCGAATTCGACAATAACGACATGTCGACCTACGCAGCTGCGTTGGCTTTCCGCGCGCTGTTGTCACTATTTCCCTTCCTGTTGTTTCTCACCGCCACGCTGAGTTTCTTCAATCTCCCTGAATTCTTCGATTGGTTGCGTCAGCAGGCAGCCGTCGCGTTTCCGGGCATGGTGATGGAAATGATTGATCCGGTTATCGATCAACTTCAGAAAGACAACAACAGTATCCTGTCTATCAGTATCGTCATGGCCCTATGGGTCTCGTCTACTGGTATGCGCTCGCTGATGAACGCCATGAACAATGCCTACGACGTGCAAGAAAGCCGCCCGGCGTGGAAGCTATTTCCGCTATCAATAGGTTTTACCTTGGGCATGGCTCTATTGCTTATGGTGGCTGCTGGTTTCATGGTGATAGGCCCCACGGCAGCCGAGTGGCTGGCAAACCAGGTGGGGATGAAGGATCTTTGGGTACTCTCCTGGAGCTGGCTACGCTGGCCCATAGTGGTGTTGATCCTGATGTTCGTCGTGGCCATGATCTACTACCTCACGCCGGATGTAGAACAGGAATTCCGTTTCATTACCCCAGGATCGGTGATTGCTGTGATGGTCTGGATTGCCGCCTCGATCGGTTTCGGTATCTTTGCTCGCAACTTTGGCAACTTCCAGCTGTTTTACGGCGGTATTGGTGCTGTGATCATTCTGCTGCTGTACTTCTATATTTCCGCCTCGGTGATGCTCTATGGCGCCCAGCTGAATGCAGTGGTCGAACATGCATCAGCGGAGGGCAAGGAGCAGGGTGAAAAGATCATTGATGAGGATTGATGGCGATCTGCCAAACCCATTGGCGTAGGGTATGCTGGGTTGTCGAGTAGCCGATTGAGCAAATGGGTAGTTAATTCGGGTTGTTGGTCCGTTGTTGGTACATAGTCACTGTTAACAGATAGTTAAGGTATAAAAATGAGTCACTACGATTTTGATCTTTTCGTCATTGGTGCCGGTTCCGGCGGAGTAAGAGCCAGCCGGATGGCCGCAGGCTTCGGCGCTAGGGTAGGGGTGGCGGAAGATCTTTATCTGGGCGGCACATGCGTTAATGTGGGCTGTGTACCGAAAAAACTCTTTGCCTATTCAGCGCATTATTCCGAGGACTTCGAGGACGCCAAGGGCTATGGCTGGGATCTGCCTGACGCCCACTTCGACTGGTCTGCGCTGCTGGAAAACAAGAACCAGGAGATCGCGCGTCTCAACGGCATCTATCGCAATATGCTCAAAGCCTCGGGTGTGACCATCATGGATGCCCGCGCGCGTTTTATCGATTCACATACCCTGCAGGTGGGGGATAAGCAGGTTACCGCCGAACATATTCTGATTGCGACCGGCGGCTGGCCGCATATTCCCGAGTTTCCGGGTAGCGAGCACGTTATCAGTTCGAACGAGGTGTTCCATCTGGAAACCCTGCCCAAACGCATCCTGGTAGTGGGCGGCGGTTATATCGCGATTGAGTTTGCCAGTATTTTCCACGGCATGCAGCGCGAAGTCAGCTTGCTCTATCGCGGCGAGCTTTTTCTGCGTGGCTTTGACACCAGCCTTCGTGAGCATATGGCAGCGACCATCAAGCACAAGGGCATAGACCTGCGCTTCAATGCCGATGTCAGGAACATTGAACGCCAGGCCGATGGCAGTTTGCTGGTTACACTGAAAGACGGCACCACGCTGGAGACCGACCTGGTACTCTATGCCACTGGCCGCAAGCCCAATCTCAAGGGCCTGGGCCTGGAAAACACCGCTGTGACCCTGGATGATAAAGGCTTTATCGCCGTCAACACCGATTACGAAACCCAGGACCCGGGTATTTATGCCATTGGCGATGTCACCGATACCCTGCAGTTAACGCCTGTTGCGCTGGCGGAAGGTATGGCGCTGGCTCGGCGGCTGTTCCAACCGGCCGACTATGTACCTGTGGACTATCGCGACATACCTACAGCAGTGTTCTGTATTCCGAATATTGCTACGCTGGGTCTCACCGAAGAACAAGCCCGCGAAGCTGGCCACGCGCTGAATATTTACGAAAGTCGTTTCCGCCCCATGCGCAATACGCTGGCGGGCAGGGGCGAAGAAAGCCTGATGAAGATGATTGTCGACAAGGCCAGCGACCGGGTATTGGGCGTGCACATGATTGGTCCTGACGCAGGCGAGATCGTCCAGGGCATGGCCGTTGCGCTCAAGGCCGGTGCTACCAAGGCCATGTTCGATGCCACGCTGGGGATTCATCCCACCGCAGCAGAAGAGTTTGTTACCATGCGTACCCCAACGCGGTCAGACTGATTCCGCGCCAGCCCGGAGATCGGACCGCATGACCTGGTTCTATGCCTTTGACCTGTTTGGCGTTGCAGTATTCGCCATATCTGGCGCGCTGGTCGCCGGGCGTAAGTCGATGGATCTTTTCGGGGTGCTGGTCATCGCCATTATCACCTCGCTGGGCGGTGGGACCTTGCGTGATGCCATTCTGGATAACCATCCCGTCAGCTGGATCAGAAACGACGTCTACATCTTGGTGGCTGTGTTGGCGGCTATTGGCACCATTCTCTGGGTACGGTTCACGCGGCCTATCCACGAAACTGGGCTGCTGATTGCTGATGCCTTCGGGCTCGCCGTATTTACGGTTATCGGCACCCAGGTAGCGCTGCAGCACGACGTGCCGGTTAGCGCGGCCGTTATCATGGGTGTGATGACCGGAGTTGCCGGTGGCGTGATGCGCGATGTTATCTGTAATGAAATTCCGCTGATTTTCCACAAGGAAATTTACGCTACCGCATGCATAGCCGGCTCAGTGGTGTATATCGCTCTGCACCAGCTCAACACCACGCCTAACCTGGATGTCACCATCTCGGTGTTGACCGTTTTGGTGATCCGCCTGGCCGCTATCCGCTGGCACCTTGGCCTTCCCCGGTTTCACTTACTGGATCGTGACCCGCCTGATCGTGATCAGTGATGCTGGTGCTCTCCAGACTCGGCTTGAACGTCTGCCGGAGCGTCCTGCTGGACAGAAATGTCGACTTCCAGCTCGCCTGCCTGTTCAAAGTGCAGGGTCAAAGGGAATTGTTCCCCTGCCACCAGAGGCTGCTTCAGGTCAAACAGCATGATGTGGTAACTGCCGGGTTTGAAACTGACACTGCTTCCGGCGGGTAACGCCATAGTCTCGATCTGCTGCATTTTCATCAGGCCGTCCCGGTGTATATGCTCATGCAGCTCGGCATGGCCGGCTACCGGTGTAGTGACCTCGAGCAACCGGTCAGCTTGCTCACCGCGATTCACGATAGTGAGATAAGCTGCTCCCGTCTTTGCTACGGGGGGCAGGGCACGCGACCATGGATGGGTAATATGCAGGTCGGCAATATCGTATTCATGAGCCATCACCTGACCGGCGAGCAAGCTGCTACCTAGCGTGGCGGCCAGGATGATGACCAGCTTTTTCAATCTCATGCAGTAACTCCTGAAGGCAAAGACTCAAGATTAACCTGCGCCTCAATTTCATGCTATCCCTGGTCAGGCACCCTGAGCGCAGATATCTTTTGCAGAATGATGTAATACTAAAATAGTATTGCGGCGCTGAATTTTCATCTGATTCCCATGTTCAGAACTGTGTTCCAGTTATCGAAAAAAGAGGCAATACATGGCTGTTAGCCAGCATGTATTTCAAGCAGACTGTCAGGGCTGACATCTCGCAAGGTAAGAAGGGATGAATACTTCGGTTAATGAGCCAACTATGTACGAAAAGCGGCGCCTGGAACGACATACATTGAGTGCGAGTCTTGAGGTTTATGATCTGGACAAAGGTTGCCATCTGGGCCGGGTCGTCGACCTGCATACCGAAGGATTAATGCTGCTGAGCGACCAACCTATCGTTTTGTTCAAGCGATATGCATTACAGGTCAGTTTGCCGATGACGCTGAACGGCATGAGCGATTTTTATCTGGATGCCGAAAGCTTGTGGCATCGCGAAAGCATCGCCGGTGGCCAGCACTGGACCGGAATGCATTTCGTCGAGTTACCAGAAGACGCCAGGAAATGCATAGAGAAAATGGTCGCCAGCCGCTGAACTCAGCTTTCCAAAGCAGTCAGATGATTGTCCCAGTGCAGTTCCTCAGGGTTTAGCAGTGTTGCTGTGTACTTCTGCTCATCCAGCAGATAGATCCCACCCAGGCCGGAAGTCACCACAAACCCTTCTTGGGGTGCAGGCAATACACCTGCGGCGTCGGGCAGATGGATATCAGCCACATACTCGCCACTCAGGTAGTTGATCAGCACCACACGGTTCCCGCGCGGCGCGGTAATGGCTGCCAACGGCCCACGCGTGCTGACGGCGACACTGGCGACATAATTGTTCATTGCCGCCAGCGCCTCGGCCGGCAAAGCAACCTCGCTGAACAAGCCCGAGCGGGTGTCCAAACGCGCAATCAGCGGCGGCCGTTCCCACTCTGGCCCCTCGAACTGATAGCCTGCGATGACCACACCTTCTGGACTGATATCCAGGTGATGACAGCTGAGCTGGTGATGCGAAGGCTCATGCCGCTGCTCAATCTCGCCAGTCTGCCGATTCATCAGCACCAATGCCGGGCGCATGCTATCGATGTTCAATTTGATGCGATCATAATCCGGATGGGTAAGAATCCCGCCCATGGCGATGACCAGCGTATTGCCGTCCGGGTGGAGCCTTAATTCGTGCGGATCCATGCCGCCTACCGGGAAGTCCGCGACCCATTGATACTGCTGGCGGGCGTCATAGACACGCACTTGACCCTGGCCATCATTGAAATGGTTGGCGGTGGCGTACAGATACTGACCGTCTTCACTGAAAACACCATGCCCATAAAAATGGTGCTTATCGCCGGAACTCAGCTGATGCAGCAGGGCGCCTTCGCGGCCATCGAGTATGTACAGCTCACGGCCAGGGCGCCGCGCAAATACCGCCACCTGAGCGGAGCCGGGCCGCACACAGCCGCCGTGACAACGTTCGGCAACGGGAACGCGGGCAAGCACATGACCCTGATGATCGGCCAGCGTAATCAGGTGCTGGCCGTTGGCATCATCTGCCGCGCTCAGAAATCGCTGCGGGCGATCCCTCTCGGCGTGCAACCGGGTACAACCTGCCAGGGGACCGCTCAAAACCAAAGCTGACAACCCCAGCTGAACAAAACGTCGTCTATTCATCAATCACCATCGCTGGAGTTGAAGCCTTTGACAATTCCGAGTTCACTGGCAATAGGGCCATTGAGCAGACTGGCGAGCCTGTCGATATCGACAAACAGCAGCTGCAGCCCCCGATAACGCTGCTCATCTTTCAGCGATGCGGATACGTCGGACGGAAGGCTGTCTATTCGCTCCAGGGTGCCGGCTAAGGTCTCCTCGAACTGAGTCAGCAGTTGCTCTTTACCGGCATCACGCATCACGGTGGCAAAGCCCGGAAGAAACTCGGATTGTAACCCTTGCAGCGTCGCCCGGATGGCCGTCAGTGACTGCTCACTGCGCCAGGCGTCTGCCAGATAGGCGTTACGCCGTTTCTTGCCCTGCAGGCCCATAGGGGCGCCAAGGCGTGCGTCACGCATGATTTCCAACGCATGCATCGCCGCACTGATGGTGGTGGTCTGATAGCCGTCGTTCTCAAGGTAATGCGGCTTGAACGCGGCCCATTGTTCAACAAGGTGGGTCGCATTGGCGCTGACCTGTGCACTGATTGCGACCAGCAGCTCGCAACCCCGCGGGGAAAGGGTGTCTGATTGCTCGCCGTAGAGCAGATATTCCATGGCGGGAAAGCCTTTCAGAGCGACACTTTCTCCAGCCAGTGCTTGAGGGGACACCGGGCGCTGATCCTTCATCCAGCCATCTACCTGACGGGCGATCAGATTCTTGCTGTCCGGCCAGAACTGAAACTGCCAGGCCATACTGTTTTGCTCGATCGGGCCGAAATCGATAAAACGTACTCGCTGCCAAGCCAGGAAGGCGCGTAGCCAGTCATCCCGCAGCGGCGCTGCAGCTGTTTCCTGGCTAATGGTGCAGTGCTCGGTTGCCTGCTGATGCAGGTCGCTGCTGGCGTCTGCCAGGGCTGTGTAGCCGCTGGACAGCTGTGCGTGCCATTGCTCGCGCGCTGATTCGGCATAGGCTGAGGATGTATACATCAGGGTAAGCAGACACGCACTCGCCAACAGCCGGCTGGGCCGGTTACTCAATACAGACATCAATACGCTCCGCTTACAGGGACTCAAGGAAACCAATCAACGCCGCGCGTTGCTCACTGGACAATTGTCGATACTGCTCGGTAGCTTGCTCAGCTTCGCCACCGTGCCAGAGAATCGCCTGTTCCAGCGTTTCGGCTCGGCCATCGTGCAGGAAGCCCGCCCGAGGATTAATCTGCTGTGCCAGCCCGATGCCCCATAGTGGGGGAGTGCGCCATTCGTTGCCGTCGGCGAGGAATTCCGGTCGGCCGTCGGCCAGCTCAGCGCCCATGTCGTGCAGCAACAGATCGGTGTAGGGCCAGATGGTCTGATTGCTCAGGTCCGGTCGGTCTGCAACCTCACCGGTTACCTGGCGTGGCGTGTGGCACCCGGCGCAACCACTCTGATTGAACAGCTGTGCACCCTGGGTTACCTGCGGGTCATCCATGTTGCGCCTCGCTGGCACCGCCAGACTGCGGGAATAGAAAGCAACAAAGTTGGCCACCTTGTCGCTGACCTCCGGCTCACCACCGTGTGCAAAGCGCCCGCAATCCTGCTCTTCAGTGCAATCGGTGATCGGAGCCAATGTGGATGTCAGTCCCATATCGCCGGCGAATGCGCCCATGCTCTGCTGCAAGACATTCGGTTCTGCCGCTTTCCAGCCAAACCGGCCCAGCGCACTCGTTTCTGTGGCTCTGTCCCAGACTTGATTGGGACGTCCGGAGATGCCGTCATCGTTGCGGTCGTCAGGATCGGCGGCAGCAAGAATATCCGCTTCGGGGATGGCCTCAAGCAAGCCGAGACCTATCATCGGCGGCGCTACCCGAGGCGACATCAGCAGATTCGCAGGCAAAGGTCCGTAAGCAGGTTTCTCGATTCGGTAGGTTGGTTTGCTCAGCGTAACCTTGGTGCCATCCGCGAGGCTTTTTTCCAGAGCACTCCATTCGATTGCCAGATCTGCCTCAGGCTGCATGCCAGGGACGGCGGAGGTCTGAAGCTGGCTGCCATAGACCGGGGCAGGTAGAAAACCATGCTGCTCGAGGATCAAAGCATCTACTTCCGCGTCGGCAGGCACTGACAGCCGCAGAAACAGCGATACGGCGGTCTCCCCAGCGGCAGGTGGATGACCGCGGCCATCCTTGATGTGGCACCCCTGGCAGGAGTTGGTGTTAAGCAGGGGGCCAAGGCCATCGCGCGCATCTGTGCTGGACGGTGCTACGACCCAGGGGTTGCGAAAAAAACTGTTACCCACACTGAAGTCCAGCCGGCTGGTCATCGGCAGATTGGATTGGGGCAGGGAGTAGGCATTGTGATCCGATTGTTCAACCGTACCTTCGCCCCCGGTATCGGGCGTGGTCTGTAACGGATACTCGGCTGCCGAATCGCAGGCAGTCAGTAATAATTGGGCGGCCAACAACAAACCAATGGCGGCGGGGCAAGTCAATAGCTTCATGAATGCCTGTTTATGTCACTGTTGAAACAAATGAGAGCCCGACCTCACGGGCGGACTCTCAGCGTACAGATCACCAGCCACCATGGTGACTGGCACTACTGTTGTTACCGCTTAGAATGCGTGACCGGCATCATCAGGCTCGAGCGACGCGATACCCAGCTCGCCGGCCACTTTCTCGATAGAGCCAGTTTGTGCAACCAAGCTGCTGATCGCTGCATTGATGATGTCATGGCCTTCCTGGTTATCCGGAGCGATCATCATATCGAACGCCATTGGATTTTCCTCGGCTTCGGCCGCATCTTTCATCGCCTGAACCGCTTCCATGGTGCTCTCAAGTTCAGCGCGCAGTTGCTTATCCAGCTCTGGATTGCGTTGGGCAACCAGATCCGAAAGGGAAGGGCCGGTGATGGCAGCGTCGTCAGCGGGCTGATACTCACCCAGGTAAACATTCTGGATGCCCTTGGCGTTATAGAAGTGCGAGTTGTGGGTATTGTCACTGAAGCAGTCATGCTCGTCTTCATAGGAGTTGGCTTCCAGCGCTACCTTCATGCGCTCGCCGGCCAACTCACCGAGGGAGAGGGAACCCATGCCGAACAGCATCTTCTGCAGAACTTCTTCACTGGGCATGGCCAACAGCTCGGCACGATAATTATCAGACTTATCCTCGGTCCACTGCTCGGTCATCCATTGCAGGTCGGTCACTAGCAGGTCGGTTGCCGCATCCAGATACTCGGCACGACGCTCGCAGTTGCCGTTGGTGCAATCATCGTTCTTGGCGAAATCGGTCACTGGGCGCTCGCCGCTACCGGCAGAGTAGCCGTTCATGTCCTGGCCCCAGAGCAGAAATTCGACAGCGTGATAACCGGTTGCAACGTTGGCTTCGGAGCCACCCGCTTCATTCAGGTCGGCCAGCAGCTTTGGGGTCAGCTCGGATACATCCAGCGTTTCGCCACCCACATTGATGCTGGTGTTGGCAATAATATTGGCATTGGCACCTTCGTTACCCATCTCGTGCTGATAGTCATCGGCAGCGACGTAATCGATCATGCCTTCGTCCAGCGGCCAGGCGTTGAGTTGACCTTCCCAGTCGTCAACAACTGAGTTACCGAAGCGAAATACCTCGGATTGCTGATACGCAACGCGTGCATCCAGCCAAGCCTGCTTGGCTGCGTTCAGGTTAGCCTCGGTAGGCTCATTGATCAGTGCATCGGTCGCCTCATTCAGGGCCACTGCCGTTTTCGTAGCATCCTGATAGGTGGCATAGGCAAGATCCGCGTAATGCTTGGCGACTGCCGCACTGTCTACGCCATTGTCAGCGCCTGCCTGGTTTGCATCATCATTCTCTACTGCGTCGACCACTGCCTCACCGGCCGACTGCTCTGCAGGTGCCTTGGTTTGCGCCTCTTCTTTGTTATCACAAGCAGTCAGCAATACAGCAGCGGATAGCGCGAGGGTCAATGCCTTTAGAGGGAAGTGAACGACCATGTAGATGGACTCCTGATTACCGTGAAAAGATTATAATGATAGTGATTTGCGTTCACGATTATAGGCTTGTGTCGGGATATTGCAACGCTCTGCAGATGCGGAACTTAGCGCCTCATCCTTTGCCTTACGGATAACGTTCACAAAAGGAGAAAGACATGTCAGATCAACATGTGTACAAGAAAGTCGAGTTGGCAGGATCCTCTACTACCAGCATTGAAGATGCGATCAGCAATGCTATTGCCGAGTGCGCGAAAACCGTCAAGAACGTGGAATGGTTTGAAGTTGTCGAGACGCGTGGCCATGTCGTTGATGGCAAGGTTGCACATTATCAGGTGGTCATCAAAGTTGGTTTCCGTATAGAAAGCGGCTCTAACTGATAGTGACGTCCGGACGGGAGGCCGCCGTGGCCTCCACGTTACCTTTCTGCATTCCTCCTCATATTGGAAACCTTGATTTTCCAGACCTGGTCTTCTGATCACTCCCCTCTAGTAAAGTATGTAAGCGTTATAGCCTTTTCAAGCAATTCCAGCCTCCATGGCCTGCTATCCTTTGCAAAATGAGGGCAGCCAAGTTGCATCAGGTTTCCAATTCTCCAGTTGAACAGAAGGGCGGCGTATTTAGATGCATTCCCAGAAATTCGCGCAGCATCCGGTGCAGTTACCGGAAGGCGTTCGCTTGATTCAAAATAAACATGGCCGAGAATTTCTGCAGATTGACCACCCAGCAGTCAGCGCCAGAATCGCCATGGAGGGTGCGCATATCACCCACTGTCAGCCCGCAGGGCAGGGGCCCTTGTTGTGGATGAGCGCCTCTGAACCAGAGCTCCCCGGCAAGACGATACGTGGCGGAATTCCCCTGTGTTGGCCCTGGTTCAGTGATACCAGATCAGGGCCGGCACATGGCATTGCGCGCATCAGCCCGTGGCAGTTAACTGCGGTATCAAGCGATGCTGAGCGGGTGAGCGTGCGCATGAGGCTGGCGCACTCTTTGATTGAACAGGCATTGCCGGGTGAGAAGTGGAAGTTGGACGTCGAATTTGTTCTGGGCTCCGACCTGATGGTGACGCTGATTACCCGCAATATGGGAGAAGAGCGTCAGGCGTTGAGCCAGGCCTTGCATAGCTACTTGCCTGTCTCGAATATTGATCAGGTGGTGGTCCAAGGCTTGGAGAGTTGCGCCTATCTTGACCAACTGACGGGGCACCTGCAGATTCAGCAAGGGCCTGTGCGCTTCACGGCAGAAACAGATCGCATCTATTTCAACCACTCTGGTGACGTGCGCCTGATTGATGCCAATAAGCAGGTGATCTCGGTCCACCGCAAGGGAAGTGATTCCGTGGTGGTATGGAACCCTTGGATAGAAAAATCACTCAGACTGAGCCACTTCGCCAGCGACGACTACCGGCACATGCTGTGCATTGAAGCAGCAAATGCCGGGCCGGATGCGCGAGTCCTCGAACCTGGCGAAACACACAGGCTGACCACCAGAATTACACGGGGCGCGGCAGATAGCTCCGTGGTTTGACCGCAGCCACCAACAGGCAGACCACAGTGGAGGCTGCCAAGGCGCCCGCAAAGGGCGCCAGGGTCGGAATACTGCCGGGGAATGAGGCTGCCATCACACCGCCAGAAATACTTCCCGTCACCCACCAACCTGGCAGTATTGCACCAAGGATCCCTGCCAGCGAACCAGCGATGGCAGCACCGGTGCTCATGCGTGACCACAAACCGAGCAAGACAGGCACGACGGCGGTCGCGCAGAGCAGGTCAGCGATGAGAAACAGACGCAGCACCGAGATGCCCTGCA
This sequence comes from Halopseudomonas laoshanensis, assembly GCF_008365385.1. Classification (GTDB taxonomy): domain Bacteria; phylum Pseudomonadota; class Gammaproteobacteria; order Pseudomonadales; family Pseudomonadaceae; genus Halopseudomonas; species Halopseudomonas laoshanensis. Next base: position 1,170,798 of record NZ_QOVF01000001.1, read on the forward strand.
ATGCGACCGCGATCACCGGAATCATCAACAGGCAGGTTATCCAACGTGCCGCAGCGAGGGACAGTCCGCGGCTTTCAGTCACGGCGAGGGAGGCGAGCGCGTTCTGCAGCGTATCCACCGACGAAGCGACCAGGGTCATCGCCAGCACCAGCGCTGGAATGGTTAACCAGGCGGGAGCGTCAGCGAGCAGGGCGAAAAAGGGTATAGGGGGGCTTCCCAGTTCAATGCCGCTCATCGCTGCAGCAATCCCCAGGCCGCCAACCACAGCCACTACTACAACAGTGATTATACCGCCCAACAGTGCCCCACGCCCGAGGGCCTGGCCGTCGCGCGCAGCCCAGATGCGTTGCCAATAGCCCTGGTGAAAGAGGTTGGCGGCGGTCACCGCAATAATAAGAGTCAAGGCGATGGATAAGGAACTGCCCAGCGGAATGGAAGGCGTTGACTGGCCACTGCTCGCCAAGTCAGGTAGCCGTTTCAGCGCTACCCAGCCTACCGCGATCAACAACAGCATCAGCAGCCATGCTTGCCAGCGATCCGTTACCAAACTGGCTCGTAAGCCACCCCATGCGGTATAGAGGAGCGTGGTCACCGCCACGGCGACGATAACCAGGTTGCCGTTAACATCAGACAGCATGGATGTAATAGCACCAATCGCGGTGAGCTCGGCAATCAGAAAACAAAGCATATATAACAGCGAGATCAGCGCCACCCACCGGCGTACGGCGGTCCCGTAACAGGCCTGAGCAAATTCACCGATACTGCGGCCTTCAGGCAGGTGGCGGCGAATCGCCGGCCCACACCAGGCAAATACCATGAAGGGTAGGGCAGCGCCCAAAGCGTACCCGGCGAGAGCTACCGGGCCGGCAAATGCACCTATTTCCGGCGGCGCGAACAGAATCCAGCCGCCCATCCCCGAAGCCAGAAAAGACAACCCCAGCGCCTGCGCGCCTTGGCTGTTGCGGGCCGTGCAGTAATCATCGAGACCGGAAGCAGATTGGCGTTCACGTAGCCCAAGCCAGGCGAACAGCAACAGAGCAGCCGCCAGCACGGCCAGTGTCAGGTAAAGCATGTCGCGCTTCCTCCGCCGGTATTATCCGGATCAGGTTCCAGGGTTTACGCCGCAAATGATTGCGGCGATTCTCAGTCCGGTAAGGGACTCCCCTGGCGACGTGTGATGTGTGTGTTTAGCGTTGAGGCTGAATAGTGCCAAAAAAACCCGACTGTGCCTACGGTTGGGTTTCAGTCGGAGAAACCGGAAAGAGTGATCAGGCCGCTTCCGAGGTGTCTTTCCTGGCCAACACGGGTTTGGCCGAAGACTCAGGCGGGTCGAACGCCAGTAGGCCGTCGTCCAGGCTCTCCTTCATCAGCATTTCCGAGTCTTGCAAATAATCATTGAGCACGCGCCAAGGCAGACCCTTGCCCTGACGTGGCAGCACCGCATTGGCGCGCTGCACATATCCTGCTTCCAAAGAGCCCATGATGGAGGAGGGCAGCACACTTTCCTCGCCGCCTAGGGGTACTACTACCTGATAATGATGCTGATCCATATGCTTGAGCACACGACATAGATACTGGGCTGCAATGTCTGCCTTGAGTGTCCAGGAGGCATTGGTGTAGCCCATAATCCAGCCCATATTCGGCAAATTCTGCATCATTACCGCTTTGTAGGTCATCTGTTCGTGAATAGCGAATGGCCTTCCATCCAGCGTCAGCTGCATACCACCTAGAACCTGCACTTGCAGACCGGTAGCAGTGACGATTATGTCTGCCTCTATCTCCTTTCCGGAGCGCAGTAGCAGGCCTTTCTCGGTAAAAGTTTCTATCGTGTCGGTTTCCACCGACGCCTTGCCGGAATTGATAGCCTGGAACAGATCCGCGTCCGGGACCGCACAGAGACGCTGGTCCCAGGGCATGTACTCCGGCGTAAAGTGACGCATGTCATCCGGGTTGTTCAGTTGCTTACGCACCTGTTTGAGCAAAAAATTCCGCGTGCCGTTCGGCCAACGCTTGGCCGCGCGGTACATCCAGCGCTGGATACGGATATTGCGTTGGCGCGTAAAGTGATACACCCAGCTCTCGGGCAGTATCTTTTTCAGGAATCCGGCAATCGCATCGCGGGACGGGACGGAAAAAATGTAGGAGGGCGATCGCTGCACCATGATCACATGCGCAGCCAGCGCGGCCATTGCTGGCACTAGCGTAATGGCGGTCGCACCACTACCAATGATCACCACTTTCTTGCCCCGATAGTCCAGGTCTTCGGGCCAGGCTTGCGGATGGATACATTGGCCTTGAAAGCGTTCTGCGCCAGGGAACTCCGGCAAATAGCCCTGGTGATAGTTGTAGTAGCCGGTACAGCTGATCAAAAACCGGCAGGTGAACTGCAGCGTCTCACCGGAACTGAGCTCTGTGGCTGTCAGCGTCCAGAGTTTTTCTGTGCTGGACCAATTGGCCTGGGTGATATCCAGCCCGAAGCGAATCTTGTCGTTAATCTTGTATTCGGCGGCAGTGTCGCTGATGTAACGCCGAATAGATTCACCGTCAGCCAATACCTGCAGATCGTTCCAGGGTCGAAACTGGTAACCGAAGCTGAACATGTCGGAGTCCGAGCGCACACCCGGGTAGCGGAACAGATCCCAGGTGCCTCCAATGGCCTGACGCCGTTCAAGAATCGCGACACTGTGCCCAGGACACATTTGCGACATATGACAGGCCATGCCGATGCCAGAAAGGCCAGCCCCGATAACGATGACATCCAGGTGTTCTGCAGACATTTTATTATTCTCATGAGAGCCAAGTGACGCACTCAGCATAGACTGCCTGTTTGGAGTGCGTAAGCGACTACCATATGCTGCCAGATAACGATCAATCTCTGACAATCTTCAGGATTCGGGAGAGGGCTTTTTACGTGTAGGTCTGGCTGGAGGTTAATACTGTATTTAACATAATATAGATTATACGTAGTTATATGGATAGCGAACAGGGAGCTGCTAACCTTCAATATGGCTTACCAGTAGCTGTAGCACCCACGTATCGAATAAAACGATTGATATGCGCGGTATTTTGATTTTTCAGCTATGTAAATCTGATGCATGATGAATCACCAACTCGGTTAGTCCGATTTTTCATCTTCAAGTTTAAGGAGTTTCACTATGGCGAAGGTACTTGTGCTTTACCACTCCATGTATGGCCACATCGAAACCATGGCCAAGGCTGTTGCTGACGGTGCAGCCAAGGTAGACGGTGTCGAGGTATCCATCAAGCGTGTGCCTGAGACCATGAATGCCGAGGCATTCAAGGCTGCGGGCGGCAAAGTTGACCAGGATGCTTCCGTTGCCTCACCCGCAGAACTGGCTGATTACGATGCCATTATCTTCGGCGTGCCTACACGCTTCGGTAACATGTCTGGGCAGATGCGCAATTTCCTCGATCAAACCGGCGGTCTGTGGGCCAAAGGCGCCTTGTTTGGCAAGATCGCCAGTGTGTTTGCATCGACGGGTACCGGCGGCGGCCAGGAAATGACCATTACTTCCACATGGACAACCCTCGCCCACCACGGCATGACTATCGTACCCATTGGCTACGGCACACCCGAACTGTTTGATATTTCCCAGGTCAGCGGCGGCACTCCCTACGGCGCAACTACGCTGGCGGGCGGCGATGGGTCACGGCAGCCGGATGAACGCGAACTGGCTATTGCTCGCTTTCAGGGCGAACACGTGGCGAAGAGTGCTGCCAAACTGAAGGGCTGATAGCGTTCTTATCGCATTAGCTTAGAAACCAAAAAGGCGCCAGAAGGCGCCTTTTTGCTATAGCTGAAACCTATATCAAGCGAGCACGGCCAAAGCCGCATCATAGTTCGGCTCATCACGAATCTCGCCCACCAGTTCGCTGTGAAGCACGGTGTCATTTTCATCCAGCACCACTACCGCACGTGCAGTAACACCCGCCAGCGGGCCGCTTTCGATCGCTACGCCGTAATCCTTGAGGAACTCGCTACCGCGCATGGTCGACAGGTTGATGACGTTGTCCAAGCCTTCAGCACCGCAGAAGCGCGCCTGAGCGAAGGGTAGATCGGCAGAGATGCACAGAACCACGGTGTTATCCATAGCGCTGGCCTTGCTGTTGAACGTGCGTACCGACGTTGCACAGGTAGGGGTGTCGATACTGGGGAAGATATTCAGGACCTTCCGCTTGCCGCTGTAGGTCGCCAGGGTAGCGTCGGACAGATCCTTTGCTACCAGCTTGAAAGCAGGCGCCTTGTTGCCTTTCTGCGGAAACTCGCCACCGATTGTAATCGGGTTACCGCCTAGATTAACGCTGGACATGGAAACTCCTCAGATCATTGCAGGTAACGCGCAGTCTGTGCGCGGGAAAACATGATGCGGTCAGAAATCAATACGGTAGAAGAAATCCAGCGAACTGGCAAAGCCGCTGACGGCTTCCAGGTATAAACGCCGGGTCAAATCATATCGCAGCCCCAACTGGTTGGCCGGCTCAAATACCCCAACACCATAGCGCAAACTCAGCTTTTCGGTGATATAGCCGGCAGCGACCACCTGCGTCCCTACCCCACTGCCTTCTGTTTCAAGCTGAAAATCGTCAATCCCCAGTTTATTGGCAATATTGCCGGCAACCGGACCGCTGCCAGCCATTCCCAATGCCAGCGCGGCCTGGCCGAGCATGTTGTCATCGCCACCATCACCACCCAGCGGCCTGCCCAGTATCAGATATGACAGGGCCTGTTCCTGCGCCATGCTGGGCTCGGAAAATACCTCGGATTGTGGTGCTTCCGCGCGACCCGTCAAGCGCAGGCCAGCGACTACATCGTCCACCCGGCGCACCGCTTCTATATCCAGAAACGGTTGGGAAATGGGGCCCGCAAACAGAATCTGTGCGCGTCGCAAGCTGAGACGCTGGCCATACCGGCGGAAACGCCCATCGAGAATATTCAGATCACCGGTCGCATTCATATTCTCCTCGACCTGGATACGCCCACTGAGCCGGCCGGTGAGGCCGAAGCCGGAGAAACGCAATTGATCGCCGATCAGCAGCTGCACGCGGGCTCGGATATCCAGCGGCGCTTCCTGTTCTTCAACCTCCTGCCCAACGATAACGACATCAGGTGATAACTTTACCGCCTGCTCCGGCAATTCGCGCACCGTGATATCACCTTCAGGCACAGCTATCTGGCCACGCACCTGCAGTCGATTATCTGCCAGGGTTACATTCAGATCAGGGCTCACACTGAGATCCGCGTAGGGCTCGACTGTCACCGGCAGGGCGTCACCCTTCAACGTCAGATCAAGGTCAAGTTCCGGCGCCCAGGTTACGTTACCCTGCAGGCTGCCTTGCCCCTGCTCACCGCTGCGCCAGGTGCCATCAATATCAGCGCGCTGCCCAGCGACCAGAACATCTACATTCAGTTGCTCAAAACTTACCGGCAATTCCGGCCCGCTGACATGGCCGTCGCGCAAGCGTATCTCGCCAGAGATCAGGGGTTCCACGAGCGTACCGCTGATATCACCGCGACCGTTTACCTCGCCGTGCAGCTCTTCAACCTGGGTCAGGAAGGGCCTGAGGAAATCCAGCTTCAAACCTTCTATACGATATTGCCCAGTGAGCGCGCGCTCACCGGCAGGATCGTCAATTCGCACCTGGGCGTCGAGGGTACCCAGGCCCTCACTGGCAAGCAGCAGGCGCGTGTTGGCCTGCCCTTCTTCCAATAGAGTATTGAGCTGTAGGCTTTCGTAGGGGAATGCCAGGGTCTGCTCCGGGTTGGTCACATTGACTACGCCGTTGACGCTGGAAACGTCGACCTTGGCCAATGGTTCGCCGCCTACCGCCTGGTTGAACTCCACTTGCGCGTTGAGCAATCCGTCCCAGCTGAAATCCTCGGGCAAGGCGCCCTGAAGCGTGTCCAGTGCGAAATCATTCAATGCCAAATTGATGCGTCGGTCGGGCAAAAGATGTTGTTCGCCGTCAAAACACAAACGCGCGCCCTGCTGCCGCCAGCAATGCGCGGCCATGCGCAATCGGGCAGGTGCAAGCCGATAATTGAAGACGGCCGAATCCACCAGCGTCCAGATCATTTCTTCGTAGGCCAGTTCGGCATCGGTAAGCCGGCCCTGCCAGCGCTCTGCATTCAAAGTGCCGGTCAATTGCGTTTGTACATCAAGTATTCCGCGGTCCAGGGTCAGATTCAGGTTGTGGCTGGCTTTGTTGCCGCGCAGGGTCAGATTCATATTGCCTAAACGCGTTTCTCCACTGCGCATGCGCCTGGTGTTAAGCGTCAATTCGCCCGGCATAGCATCGGTTACGCTCACCCTGCCCTGCAGATCAAGTTCGCTGAGGGTCAGTTCCTCGAGGCCCAGGCCGCGGCCATTCAGGTTGAGCGCAATGTCCGGTGCGCTAGCCGCACCAGTGGCGGCAACCTTGCCTTGGACTGTACCCACCAGACCCGGCCAGAGGGTATTGAGTCGCGGCAGGTTGATATCCAGATCAGCCGCGATTTGCTCGCCCCACTGACCGCTACCTGCTATACGATTATCGCCCTGGCGTAGCAGCAGATCCTGTATCAGCCAAGCGTCGTCCTGCTTGTCCACATTCCCCGAAATGGCCAGCGGATGGGATCGTAGAGAGCCCTGCAGAGCCCAATCCGCAGACAGCTGCAGGCTTTCACCCATGCGGCCTTTACTATTGATCGGGCCATTAAGCTCGCCAGGCAACTGCGCGACAAAAACTCCGGGATTCAACTTCTCCAGCAGCAAGCTGACATCCCATGCCAGCGTTGCGCCCATATCGATAACCGCTTCACCCGTGGCCTTGCCCGCTTCGGTCTGCAGTTCAAAGGGGGCAATCCGCACCGATTCCTGGTTACCCCTGGCGGTCATCGCCAGCTCCACGGTTTGTTCTGCCACACCGCTGAGACGCGCAGTCAGGTCACTACTGACGTCCATATCCCGAAGGCTGGCCGTCATTGCCAGCTCTTCGAGCTCGATAGCGCCTATGTCCTGTGGATACAGCCACTGCCAGGGAAAGCGTTGAACATCCAGAGTGGCGTCAGCCAGCAACTGCTCTTCCCAGCTGGCATCTGCAGCCAGAAGCAACCGTCGATCAGGAGCGTCTGCAACATTAAGCTGCAACACCAGATCGCTGACGCCGGTCAGCCCGGCCTGGGCGTCCAGATTGAGATCCACACGCCCTTCAGAGCCGTGGAAATAGGCGTCTCCCTCAACCAAAAAACCGCTGTCCAGGTCGCCATCAACCGCCAGGCGCAGATCTTCCAGGGTCAAGGTTTCGGGTAGGGTCTGCAACGGCAGAAAAGCATCACCTTCCCAGGTCAGAGAGAGTGGCAAGGCCGATTGCAACGGCCGTACTTGGGCTTGAAGTGTTCCCTCCAGGTAGCCCTGGCTCAACGCCTCCACTCGCAGATCATCGAGACTGCCATTCAGACTGATATCTGCAGACCAGTCGCGTTCATCCATGGGCGGCAAATTCACTGCGGCATTGATCTGCAACGGCCAGTCGCCAGCCATGCGCAGCTCGCCATCAAGCTGCCAATCCAGATCAGGACCCTGCCCGGTAAACTGCTGAATAATCAGCTGGTCGTCGGCGCTTCGGGCTGACAGGTTTATATCAGTCAGTAGCGGCTCGTCACTGTTCAGCCACAGGCTGCCGATACGCACGCGATCAACCTGTATATCGAGCGGCAGGTTCAAATCTGGCAGTGTCACCGCCTGGCGCTCGGGCGTGGGCTCTTCGCTGGGCTCTGTCTGGATACGGATACTCTCCACATCCAGATCATCCAGACACAAACGTGTTTTCAACAGACACTCGGGGGACCAGGAGAATCGCACCTGATCAATCACGACCTCAATACCTGTGTCACGCCAGACAATCTGTTCAAATTGCCAGCCGCGCCACAACTGGCCCTCGATAAAATCAAGCTGCAGGCGTGGCTCGCGGTCCTGCACCTGCTGAAAGAGCCAGCGGTTGACTGACTCGCTGGCCAATAGTAGGCCGAGAAGCACGGGCAACATCAGCAGTATCAACACCGCCAATAGCAGATACTTGAACGACGATCTGACCGCCGACCGGGTCATAGCTCCGGCCCCATGGAGAAATGCAGCCGGAAGCCCTCGTCAGGCTCGGTGATGGATCGTGCCACATCGACGCGGATCGGGCCTACCGGCGACACCCAGCGTACACCCAGGCCAAGACTGGTTTCCCGCGGATCTGTTAGCGAGTCCATGGCATTACCGTGATCGACAAAGACTGCGCCGCGCCATTTATCAATAAACTCGTATTGATATTCGACGCTGGTCGCTACTAGATATCGACCGCCGATACGTTCGCCGGATTCATCAGTGGGCGCGAGCGTGCGGAAGTCGTAACCGCGCACGCTCTGATCACCGCCGGCAAAAAAGCGCAGCGAAGGCGGCAGGCTGTCGAAGCTTTCGCTACCAATGGCGCCAATACTGGCGCGCGACAGCAGGCGATGTTTGTCAAATAGCGTGTACAGACCTTTAGCGCTGGCGTTAACCCGCACGAAATCAAAATCGGCGAGCACGCCCTCTTTCGCGCCTTGCAGGTCGAGCATCAGGCTGTAGCCCTTGGACGGATCGATGCTGTTGTCGCTAACCGTGCGCTGCAATAACAGGCTGGGAATCAACAATGTGCTTTGCCCGGACTCATTACCTAACGAGAAACGTTCCTGCTCCAGGCGCAGCCCAATCACCCGCTCCCAGCCGCTGTCTAACGTTCGCAGTAATTGCGCACCCACAGTGAAGCTGCGCGTTTCAACATCATCGATTTCTTCGTCCTGAAAGCCGGTAAAGAAGCGCAGCGAATGGCTTTGCGGTGGGTCCAGGGGGATCTGGTACCAGGTGCTGATCTGCTGCCGCGGAGCGGACACCTCCAGATCGGCGCCGCGCGAATGGCCCTGCGGATTGATCCAGTGTTGCGTCCAGTTAACCTTGGCGCGTGGGCCGACGTCAGTCGAGAAACCACCCCCAAAGCCCAGAGAGTGCTGGTCGCGCTCGCGTATTTCAACGTTGACCGGGATCAGTCCATCCTCTGCTGTATTGGCGGAGGCAGAGACCTGGACGGTTTCAAAATAGCCGCTGGACAGCAAATCACGGTTCAGCTCTGCCAGCAGGTCGGCATCATAGGGTACGCCGGTGCGAAAACGCACCATACGCTGCAGCAGATTTTCATTGAAGGGGGTATCGGAAAAGGCTACTTCACCGAGCCTGAAGCGATCGCCGGATTGATATACCAGGGTGATATCTGCTTGGTAATTGTCAACATCAACCAAGAGTTCCTGCTGCTCGAAACGGCCACCGAAGTAACCATAGCGCAGCGCCTGATTGCTGATCAGCGTCTTGTAGCTTTCATAATGGCCGTGGTTGAGTACAGCGCCCTGCCGGAGCCTGGAACTGGAGGGCAATTGAAAGGTTTCACGCCCCTGCCCTTCGACGCGGATATCCACTTTATCGAGCAGAATCGGCTGGCCTAGGCTAACGTTCAAAACCAGCACAGGCGCATCTCGGCTGCCCGTGACATCGGGACGTATGCGTGTGTGATAGAAGCCCAGGGCTTGTGCGGCCTTGGTCGCCTGGTCCGTGGCATGACGGGCAAGGCGCCACATTTCACGGCGGTTCTCAGCCTCCACTGGGCCGATGAACGCCTGGATATTATCTCGTACCCCGTTGTTGCTGGGTTCCACGATCACTTCTAGTTGGGCCATGACTGCCGTGGGGATAAAAAGCAGGCAAATCAATGTAAAACAACGGCCCATATGATCCTTCCAGGGTTAAATTGGCAGTGAGAATGCTAACATGCCCCATCGGCCGGTCCGGCAAAAAATACATTTGCTTACAGACGCAACAGCGGAAAATAACCGCTTAACAGGACAAAACATGAAAATCGTTTCTTTCAATATCAACGGCTTGAGGGCAAGACCTCATCAACTGCAACAGATTGTGGAAAAACATGATCCAGACGTTATCGGTCTGCAGGAAACCAAAGTCGACGATCCCATGTTCCCGCTAGCCGATGTGCAGGCGCTGGGCTACCACGTACATTTTCATGGCCAGAAGGGGCACTACGGTGTTGCCTTGCTGACGCGCGCCGAGCCTCTATGGGTGCGCAAGGGCTTGCCGAATGACAACGACGAATCACAAAAACGCATGATAAGTGCGGCTATTCCGGTAGCAGACGGTGAGCCGCTGATCGTCTTCAATGGCTACTTCCCTCAAGGTGAGAGCCGCGACCATCCGATCAAGTTCCCGGCTAAAACGCGTTTCTACGCCGACCTTCAGCGCCACCTTGAGGACGATTACCGTCCAGAGCAGAAACTGGTGGTCATGGGCGATGTCAACATCTCTCCCGAAGATGCAGATATCGGCATTGGCGCGGATAACGCCAAGCGCTGGTTACGCACCGGCAAATGCAGTTTTCTGCCGGAAGAACGCGAGTGGATGGGCAAACTCAAGGGCTGGGGTCTGATTGATACCTTTCGGCACCTGAACCCCGAGGTGGACGACCGTTTCAGTTGGTTCGATTACCGCAGCCGTGGCTTTGAAGACAACCCCAAGCGCGGTTTGCGGATTGACCTGGTCATGGCCAGCAAAGGCCTAATTGATCACTGCGTAGACAGCGGAATCGACTATGACATTCGCGGAATGGAGAAGCCTTCGGACCACGCGCCGATCTGGGCGCAGTTCAAGCTCTGAAGCTGCGGTTGGCTGCGTGGCGACAGGGCGACCCTGCCCCACCACGCAGCCAACGCTGTTCAGGCCATTTCTTCCTCAAGTACGTCCAGCACCAGCTCATCGTCGCGCAGGCTGATATGCACCGTACCGCCGTGCTCGGCCAACTCGCCGAACAGGATTTGCTCAGCCAACGGACGCTTGAGTTTCTCCTGAATCAAGCGCGCCATCGGCCGTGCGCCCATCAATGGGTCGTAACCGTGCTCGGCTAACCAGTCGCGCGCGTCCTCATCCACATCCAGCAGCACGTGCTTATCCTCAAGCTGGGCCTGCAGTTCGGTAAGGAACTTGTCGACCACGAACTTGATGCTTTCGTGACTCAGACGGCCAAACTGGATGATGGTGTCCAGACGGTTACGGAACTCCGGCGTGAAGGTCTTCTTGATGACTTCCATCGCGTCGGTACTGTGATCCTGCTGGGTAAAGCCGATCGAGGACCGTGCCATGGACTCGGCACCGGCATTGGTAGTGAGCACGATGATCACATTGCGGAAATCCGCCTTGCGGCCATTGTTGTCGGTCAAGGTGCCGTGATCCATCACCTGCAACAGCAGGTTGAAGACTTCCGGGTGCGCCTTCTCGATTTCGTCGAGGAGCAGTACACAATGCGGGTTCTTGGTCACGGCCTCGGTCAGCAGACCGCCCTGATCGAAACCGACATAACCCGGAGGTGCGCCGATAAGACGTGACACGGTGTGGCGCTCCATGTACTCCGACATATCAAAGCGCAGAAGCTCTACACCCAGGCTTTTCGCCAACTGACGGGTGACCTCGGTCTTGCCGACACCAGTAGGCCCGGAAAACAGGAAGGAGCCAACCGGCTTGTCTGCCGACTTCAACCCGGCCCGCGAGAGCTTGATCGCCGTCGACAGTGCGTTGATCGCGTTATCCTGACCAAAGACCACCAGACGCAAATCACGATCCAGGTTCTTCAACAGTTCCTTGTCGCTGGTGGATACGTGCTTGGGCGGAATGCGCGCGATCTTGGCGACAATGGCTTCAACCTCAGCAACATCGATAATAGCCGCGCGCTCATCAATAGGCTTGAGCCGCTGATAGGCGCCGGCTTCGTCGATCACATCGATAGCCTTGTCCGGCATATGCCGATCATTGATATAACGCGAGGCGAGCTCGGCTGCGGCCTTCAGAGCCTCATCCGTGTAGCCGATGCCATGGTGGTCCTCAAAGCGGCTTTTCAGGCCCTTGAGGATCTGGATAGTGTCTTCCACCGAGGGTTCGACAATATCGACTTTCTGGAAGCGTCTGGCCAGCGCGCGGTCTTTCTCGAAGATACCGCGGAATTCCTGAAAAGTCGTCGAGCCGATGCAACGTATCTCACCCGAGGTCAGCAGCGGCTTGAGCAGATTGGAGGCATCCATCACCCCACCGGAAGCCGCACCGGCGCCGATAATGGTATGAATCTCGTCAATGAAAAGAATGGCATGCGGACGTTTGCGCAAGGCCTTGAGCAACGCCTTGAAACGTTTCTCGAAATCGCCGCGGTATTTGGTCCCCGCCAGCAGCGCGCCGAGATCCAGTGAATAGACCACCGCCTCGGAGAGGATGTCCGGCACTTCGCCATCAACAATGCGTTTGGCCAGCCCTTCGGCAATGGCGGTCTTGCCCACACCAGCCTCACCGACCAGCAGCGGGTTGTTCTTGCGCCGGCGCATCAGAATCTGCGCGACGCGCTCCACTTCCTGAGCACGACCTACTAGCGGATCGATACGGCCCAGGCGGGCTTGTTCGTTCAGGTTGCTGGCGTACGCATCGAGTGGATTGGCGTTACCAACGGTTTCACCGCTCTCATCGTCATTACCATCCTGATCTGGCTGCACCTGCTCGGCATCTCCGCCGACTTTGGAAATACCATGGGAGATAAAATTAACGATATCGATACGGGCGATCTGTTGCTGTTTGAGGAAGAAAACCGCCTGGCTTTCCTGCTCGCTGAAGATCGCCACTAGCACGTTAGCGCCACTGACCTCCCCCTTGCCCGAGCTCTGCACGTGGAATACCGCACGTTGCAATACCCGCTGGAAGCCCAGCGTCGGTTGTGTTTCACGCTCGTGATCCTGTTTTGGGATCAAGGGTGTAGTGGAATCGATGAATTCGGTGAGTTCACGCCGCAGTCGTTCCATATCCGCGCCACAGGCGCGCAATACATCGATGGCTGCGTGGTTATCCAGCAGAGCCAGCAACAGGTGTTCTACGGTCATGAACTCGTGACGTTTGTTGCGGGCTTCCTTGAACGCCAGATTCAGGGTGATCTCGAGATCTCTATTGAGCATGGTGCCACCTCGTCGTGCGACTTGAGTCGCTTGATTACGCTTCCCGTTCGATTTGACACATCAACGGGTGCTGGCATTCCCTGGCATATTCATTGGCTTGTGCAGCCTTGGTTTCCGCGATGTCTCTGGTAAAGACACCACATACCGCCCTTCCTTCAGTATGGACCTTTAACATGATCTGTGTAGCTGCTTCCCGATTTAAAAAGAAAATGCTTTCCAGCACCTCTACCACAAAATCCATCGGGGTGTAGTCATCGTTCATCATAACCACCTTGTAGCGCGACGGCGGCTTAAGCTCGGGCTTGCTAGTCTCAACGGCCAGGCCAGAGTCATCCTCGTGCTCCGGCTCGTCAGGTCGTTGATTCAAGGTTAGTTGAAGATTCTTTAATACAAACATGGGAAACATCGCTGCTGTCGAGTGTCAGAGAATTGAGCTGACAAAATGTGCGCTGAAGCACAGCTTGCCAGAGGCTAACTTGACTTACGTTGAATCAGTGTTAAAAAGTGTAAACGAGCATTGCATAGCGGTCATCTGTTTCAGCGCGTGTCGAGCTCATTCACAACTACCGGAACACCCCCGGAATGGAAACTAAGAGGGATGTAGTATGCAAAACGGCAAGGTCAAATGGTTTAACAATGCCAAAGGCTACGGTTTCGTGGTAGCTGAGGGACGCGATGAAGACCTGTTTGCACATTACTCGGCTATCCAGATGGATGGGTACCGTACGCTGAAAGCAGGCCAACCGGTCAAGTTTGACATCATTCAGGGTCCTAAAGGCTTACATGCGGTAAATATCCAGTCAGTTGATGCGGTAGCTGGCGTTTCGACAACCAATATCGAAGTAGGCGAAATAGAGGAAAGCCACCACTAATTTGCTTCTACCTTTCCAAGGCACCAACAACAAGGCCGGCATTAGCCGGCCTTGTTGGTTCTGGCTGAACGCTTAGCCCATGCTGGCAATCAGATCATCACCAAACTCGGAGCACTTGCGCAGGCTTGCACCTTCCATCAAACGCTCAAAGTCGTAAGTTACGGTCTTGTTGGCGATAGCGCCTTCAGTACCCTTGATGATCAGATCCGCAGCTTCTACCCAACCCATGTGACGCAGCATCATTTCTGCAGACAGAATCAGCGAACCGGGGTTCACCTTGTCCTGGCCAGCGTACTTGGGCGCAGTGCCGTGGGTCGCTTCGAACATGGCGATAGAGTCGGACAGGTTGGCACCAGGAGCGATACCGATACCGCCTACTTCTGCAGCCAGTGCGTCTGACAGGTAGTCGCCGTTCAGGTTCAGCGTAGCGATGACGTCGTAGTCGGCTGGGCGCAACAGGATTTGCTGCAACATGGCGTCAGCGATCACGTCCTTCACGACGATGTTCTTGCCAGTCTTGGGGTTCTTGAACTGCATCCAAGGGCCGCCATCCAGCAGCTCGGCGCCGAAATCATCACGGGCCACTTCGTAGCCCCACTCTTTGAAGGCACCTTCGGTGAACTTCATGATGTTGCCTTTGTGCACGATGGTGACCGACTCGCGATCGTTATCCACCGCGTACTGCAGCGCTTTCTGCACTAGACGCTTGGTACCTTCCTCGGAAACCGGCTTCACGCCAATACCGCACATATCGGTAAAGCGGATCTTGGTAACGCCCATTTCTTCTTGCAGGAACTTGATAACTTTCTTGGCTTCTGCAGAGCCGGCCTTGAATTCAACGCCGGCGTAGATGTCTTCCGAGTTCTCGCGGAAGATGATCATGTCCACATCGCCTGGCTTCTTGACGGGGCTAGGAACGCCAGTGAACCAGCGAACCGGACGTTGGCAGACATACAGATCAAGCTGCTGACGCAATGCCACGTTCAGTGAGCGAATACCGCCACCGACAGGCGTAGTCAGGGGACCCTTGATAGACACAACATATTCTTTAACCGCGTGCAGGGTTTCTTCTGGCAGCCAGGTGTCCTGATCGTATACCTGAGTCGCCTTTTCACCGGCGAATACTTCCATCCAGGAGATCTTGCGCTGGCCGCTGTAGGCTTTCTCAACCGCTGCATCAACCACTTTGATCATGACTGGCGAAATGTCCACGCCAATTCCATCACCTTCGATATAGGGAATGATCGGGTTGTTTGGCACATTGAGGGACAGGTCGGCATTTACGGTAATTTTGTCGCCGCTAGCCGGCACCTGAATCTTTTGGTATCCCATTATTGACTCCGTTATGTTGTCGTTGTCATGAATGATGGAGAATGGTAATTCGCCATCAGAAATACGGTGTTGCTGGTGCGCATATTGTTGTAGTTTTCCTACAAAATGTCACGCGTTTTCATCTATTCACAGCTCTTATACCTATGTCCTTCCGAGCCATTCTGCTTATCAAAGGCGTTACAAAACTGCGGATGGCCTATTTTGTAGTATCACTACATGATCACTACATATTTCCCTAATCGCATCCTAGCCGTTTTTATCGCCAAATCCAGTCCCACTGGCGCCAATTAGCGCAATGGAGTTCACCCTGCATCCGGTTTAGGCTACCCTATGCAGCCTGCTCAGGAGCCATTCATGCGTTTTCTGCCCCATGTCACAGTCGCGACCATTATCGAACATGAGGGGCGCTTCCTGATGGTCGAAGAATACCGGGACAGCCGCCTAGTTTTAAATCAGCCTGCCGGCCATGTGGAAGAAGACGAAAGTCTTATCCAGGCCGCCCGGCGAGAGGTATTGGAAGAAACAGCCTATAGCGTTGAACTGACCTCTGTCGTCGGCATCTACCTGTTCAAGGCCGATAATGGTGTCAGTTATCAACGCAGTTGTTTTGCCGGAAAGGTGGTGCAGCACTATCCAGAGCGCAAACTGGATGAAGGCATTCTGCGGACAGTGTGGCTTTCGCTCGATGAATTGCGCCAACGCCGCGACGACCTGCGCAGCTACCTGGTACTCGACTGCATCGAGGATTACCTGAACAAACCACATTATTCACTGGATCTGATTCGTTAACATGACAACCTTGCACACCAAAGCTCCCGAGCAGACTCGCGTTATCGTCGGCATGTCTGGTGGAGTTGACTCGTCCGTTTCGGCCGCCCTGCTGCTGGAGCAGGGTTACCAGGTCGAAGGCCTGTTCATGAAGAACTGGGACGAAGACGACGGCACGGAATACTGCACAGCGATGGACGATCTGGCAGACGCTCAGGCGGTCAGCGACCGGCTGGGGATCAAGCTGCATACCGCGAATTTTGCCGCAGAGTATTGGGATAACGTCTTCGAGCATTTTCTGGAAGAGTACAAGGCAGGTCGCACGCCAAATCCGGATATCCTCTGTAATCGCGAAATCAAATTCAAAGCCTTTCTCGACTATGCCCTTATGCTCGGTGCTGACTTGATCGCCACTGGGCACTACGTGCGTAAAGCCGAGCGCGATGGCAAGACCGTGCTGCTGCGTGGTGTAGACACCAATAAAGATCAGAGCTACTTCCTCCACGCCGTTGGTGCTGAGCAGATTGCCCGCACTCTGTTTCCGGTAGGAGAGCTGGAGAAACCCGAAGTAAGGCAAATTGCCGAGAAATACCAATTGGCGACGGCGAAGAAAAAAGACTCCACCGGGATCTGTTTTATCGGAGAACGACGTTTCAGCGATTTTCTGAAGCAATACCTGCCCGCCCAGCCAGGTGATATGGAAACGACTGATGGCCAGGTCATTGGTCGCCATCACGGTCTGATG
Organism: Halopseudomonas laoshanensis; assembly: GCF_008365385.1. Taxonomy (GTDB): domain Bacteria; phylum Pseudomonadota; class Gammaproteobacteria; order Pseudomonadales; family Pseudomonadaceae; genus Halopseudomonas; species Halopseudomonas laoshanensis. The sequence goes on from NZ_QOVF01000001.1 coordinate 1,187,584, forward strand.
TACCACACCATCGGCCAACGTCAGGGCTTGGGAATCGGCGGCATGAAAGATGCCAGTGATACCCCCTGGTACGTGCTGCGCAAGGATCTCACGCGCAATGTGCTGGTGGTGGGCCAAGGCAACGAGCACCCGTGGCTGTATGCGAGCGCCCTCACCTGCTCCTCAATTTACTGGGTCAACCCTGTAACCGTCACTGAGTCGCTGCCGTTGACAGCCAAGGTGCGTTACCGTCAGTCGGATCAGGCCTGCACGCTTGAGCCTTGTGCCAACGGTTATCTGGTTCGGTTCGACACGCCGCAACGCGCGGTCACTCCGGGCCAGTCGGTAGTGCTTTATCAAGGCGACGTTTGCCTCGGTGGTGGCGTGATCGAAACGGCCACTCCAGCCTTTGAAGAGGATGCGGCGTGACTCAAGCAGAAGAACAGGTCATTGCGCTGGGCGCGGTTTTCCAGGCGGCGATATTGGTCGACAAGCTGGCCCGCAGCGGACAGATCAGCGAAGCACCAGCTGCCTGCCTGTTAGGCAGCATCCTTGAACGCTCACCGGATGACGTGCTGCAAATCTACGGCGGCTCCACCTACCAGATTCGCCAGGGCGTGCAGGCGCTGCAGGCGATGCTGGAGCGGGACACCGCCGCCCTTCAACGCGACGCGCTACGCTACACGATGAATCTCCTGGTACTGGAACGGCAACTGGCCAAGCGTGATGACATGCTCAATGTGCTGGGCCAGCGGTTAGAGCAGGCCGGCTCACAGGTCGAGCATTTCGGTATTTTGCATGACAACGTTACCGCCTCCTTCGGCAGCATCTACCAGGACACCTTGAGCACCTTGCGTCTACGCATTCAGGTGCACGGCGATATGCGCTACCTGCAACAGCCGGACACCGCCAATCGGATTCGCGCGCTGCTGTTGGCCGGGATCCGCTCGGCACGCCTGTGGCGACAACTGGGCGGACACCGCTGGCAAATGCTGGTATCCAGGAAGAAATTGCTGGATGCGACCCGGTCCGTCCTGAATGGTTGAACTGGTCCGGCTGGACCAGCCGCGCAAAGGCGCGCTGCTGCTGGCCACCTCGGCGTTGCTGTTTGCCTTGATGGGCATTCTGATTCGTGAAGTATCAGTGGGCGTCAATAACGAGAACGTGGTGTTCTTCCGTAATCTGCTTGGCGTGGTGTTTTTCCTGCCGATGATACTGGTCAAGGGCTTCGCCCCGTTCCGTACCCAGCGTTTGGGTCGGCACTTCATGCGCACGTTCTATGGCTTGGGAGCGATGTATTGTTTCTTCTATGCCATCGCGCACCTACCGCTGGCCGATGCCATGGTTTTTACCTATGCCGCACCTGTATTCACGCCATTATTGGCCTGGTGGTGGCTGCGCGAATCGTTGACACCGCGAATGATGTTTATGGTGCTGCTCGGTTTTGCTGGCGTATTGCTCGTCGCTAAGCCCAGTGGCGCACTGTTTGACCCCATCGGCCTGGTAGGCATAGCAGCAAGCCTGCTGGCGGCCTGTGCCTTTGTTTCAATTCGCGTGATGAGCAGTACCGAACCGGCCACCCGCATGGTGTTTTATTTTGCCTTTTTCTCCACGCTGCTTTCTTCGATCCCGCTGCTGTGGGCCTGGCAGCCACTCACTGGCACCCAGCTTGGCATGCTGATCAGCATTGGGCTGGTAGCAACCGTCAGCCAATTGATCATGTCCAAGGCTTACACCTTGGCGCCGCCGGGCAAAATCGGGCCACTGAGCTATCTGGCCATTGTTTTTTCCGGGCTTTTCGCCTGGTTTCTCTGGGATGAAGTGCCGGATATTTCCTCCTTTGTGGGCGCTGGCCTGATTTTCGCTTCCACCTTGATCAGTATTGCCATGCCTGGCGCGCAGGCCAAACCGCGCCAATCTGGTGTATGATTTCACCCTTTTCCGCCCGACCTATCGACGAGACCGCTTATGCAACTGTCCTCCCTGACCGCCGTATCCCCGGTTGATGGCCGTTACGGCAGCAAAACCGCCAGCCTGCGCAGTATTTTCAGCGAATACGGGCTTATCCGTTTCCGCGTTCAGGTAGAGGTGCGCTGGCTACAATGTCTCGCCGCGCATCCGGAAATCCCGGAAATCGGCCCCTTCTCGGACGAAGCCAATGCTCTGCTCGACAAGCTGGTCGACGACTTTCAGATCGAGCATGCCGAACGCATCAAGGAAATCGAGCGCACCACCAATCATGACGTCAAGGCGGTGGAGTACCTGCTCAAGGAGCAAGCCGCGGCATTGCCGGAGCTGCAGTCGGTCAATGAGTTCATTCACTTTGCCTGTACCTCCGAAGACATCAACAACCTGTCCCATGCGTTGATGCTCAGCGCCGGCCGTGACCAGGTTATGCTGCCGTTGATGCATCGGGTTGTTGCCGACCTGCGCGCTTTGGCCGTAGCCCATGCCGACGTCCCGTTACTGTCGCGTACCCATGGCCAGCCCGCCTCCCCGACCACCATGGGCAAAGAGCTGGCAAACGTGGTGTATCGCCTGGAGCGTCAGATCGCGCAGATCAGCGCTGTGCCTTTGCTCGGCAAGATCAACGGCGCAGTGGGTAATTACAACGCGCACCTGTCGGCCTACCCGGAGATCGACTGGGAAGCCAACGCCAAAACCTTTATCGAGCAAATTCTTGGCCTGGGCTTCAATCCCTATACCACGCAGATTGAACCACATGACTATATTGCTGAGCTCTTTGATGCGGTCGCGCGCTTCAACACCATTCTGATCGATTTTGATCGGGATATTTGGGGCTACATCTCGCTGGGCTACTTCAAGCAGAAAACCATAGCGGGCGAAATTGGTTCTTCGACCATGCCGCACAAGGTCAACCCGATCGATTTCGAGAACTCCGAAGGCAATCTGGGTATTGCCAATGCGATCATGCAGCACCTGTCGAGCAAGCTGCCGATCTCGCGCTGGCAGCGAGATCTGACCGACTCCACAGTTTTGCGAAATCTGGGTGTTGGTTTCGCGCATAGCGTCATTGCCTATGAATCCACTTTGAAGGGAATCAGTAAGTTAGAGCTTAATGCTCAACGCATTGCTGAAGATCTGGATAATTGCTGGGAAGTGCTGGCCGAACCCATTCAGACCGTCATGCGCCGCTATGCCGTGCCCGATGCTTACGAGAAGCTCAAAGAACTGACCCGCGGTAAAGGCATTACGCCCCAGGCTCTGCAGGCATTTGTCGAGGACCTGGAAATTCCCGCAGAAGCCAAGCAGGAGCTCAAAGCGCTCACGCCAGCCAACTATATCGGCAACGCTGTTCAGCAAGCACGCCGGGTCTGATGCTCCTGCACATTCAGCGACTGCAGACTAGCTATTATTAACGTGCAATTCGAAACACGACCTGCTGACTCCCGGCCCCGGGAAAGCTCAGCAGGGTCGTCGTTCAGCTAGACGCTGAATACCCCCACTCCGGGCCGGATGACGTTACCTACATTGTTTCAGAGGCTCTTATGTCCCATACCGCAGCGTCCCCGCTTGGTGATATCACCCCCGCCGAATTCCTGCGGGATTACTGGCAGAAAAAGCCGCTGCTGATTCGACAGGCTTTCCCTGATTATCAAAGTCCGTTATCCGCCGATGAGCTGGCTGGCCTGGCCCTGGAAGACGAAGTCGAGTCGCGAATCGTCCTGACCCAAGGTGACATTCCCTGGGAGCTGCGACGCGGACCCTTCGCTGAGGACGACTTCAAGGTATTGCCTGAGAAGGACTGGACCCTGCTGGTACAGGCAGTAGACCAGTTCGTGCCCGACGTCGCTGAACTGATATCTGCTTTCCGCTTTCTGCCCAGCTGGCGAATCGACGACATCATGATCAGTTACGCGGCGCCAGGCGGCAGCGTCGGACCGCACTTCGATAACTACGATGTATTCCTGCTGCAGACCCACGGTCACCGGCGATGGAAGATCGGCCAGCACTGTAATGCCGACAGCCCAATTCTGCAGCACCCTGACCTGCGCATCCTGCAGGACTTTCAGCAGCAGGAAGAATGGCTGCTCGAACCCGGCGACATGCTCTATATACCGCCCGGCGTTGCCCATTACGGTATTGCCGAAGACGAATGCATGACTTACTCGATCGGCTTTCGCGCTCCAAGCCATCAAGAGATATTGCACCATTTCACTGACTTTCTCGGCCAGTATCTCAGCGACCAGGATCGTTATAGTGATGCAGGCATGTCAGTCCCGGTAGAGCCCGCCTGCATTGACGATGCCAGCATTGAGCGCTTGCAGGGCATTGTGCTGGAGCTGGTTCAGGACAAAGCAGCGCTGGCCACCTGGTTCGGCCGCTTCATGACCGAACCGCGCTATCCCGAATTGATCCAGGTCCAGGAGGTTGAGACCAGCCTGGTGGATGAAGAGCTGAGCAACGGTTACGGGCTGATCCGCAACCTGAGCGCGCGCCTGGCTTACCGCCAGGAGGGTGCCGAACACCTGATGCTGTTTGCCAGCGGCGAGCACTGTCTGTTGCCGATTACCCTGTTACCGCTGGTTCAACTAATCTGTGAACAGGATTATCTGGATTGCGAAGCGTTGCTGCCCTGGCGACAGAATCCGGAAGCCTGGACCCTGGTGGAGCAACTTCTGGCCAAGGGGGATCTCCAACTGGAGGGCGAGGATGAATGAGATTGACGTCAGGGTAGTTGACTGGCTAAGCACCGAAGCACTGCGAGAGATCCGCAAGCAGGTATTCATCGATGAGCAAGGTGTCCCGGATGCGCTGGAGTGGGATACCGACGATCAGTCCGCGGTGCATTTCCTCATGCGCGCTGAAAGCGAGGCACTGGGCACCGCGCGCTTGCTAGACGATGGCCATATCGGCCGAGTAGCCATATTGCCCGCGTGGCGTGGCAAGGGGTTGGGCGAACGGCTCATGCGCGAAGTCATGGCCTACGCCCAAGCGCAGGGCATGAGCACCTTGCTACTGAGCGCCCAGGTCCAGGCGCAGTCGCTGTACCAACGCTTGGGGTTCGTGGTCGATTCCGAACCTTATATGGAAGCGGGAATCCTTCACGTGGCCATGCGCTGGCAAGCCGAGCTCCTGGATATATCGGAGTTGCCGCCGATCGAGTTTGAATCGCCCGGCAGATTCAGCATTCACAACCCGCCCACACAGTTGCCGGCGGTGCGCACAGTGGATCTGCCCTATCAGTTGGGTAACCAGGCCGAGCTGATTGAGCTGGACGAAAGCAATGCACTCGATCATCTGTGCCATATGCTTGGCCAGGCCCGCCGGCAAATACATATCTATGCCGCCGACCAGGCCGTATGGCTGTTCAATCGTCGCGATGTGCTCAACGCAGTGGAGCAACTGATCGCCCGTCAGCCCAAGTGTCGAATCAAAATACTGCTGCAGGAAGCGGGCAAACCCTTTCTCCAGGGCCATAGCCTGCTGAACCTGATGCACCGCTTCCCGAGCATAGTGGAGATTCGCAAGCAGCATCCAGAACGTGAAAAACTGCCGCAGGTCTATATGCTGGCAGATACTTGCGGCATATTGATGCTACCCAAGGCTCTGCTGCGCCAGGGGTTTGCGCGCTATCAAAGTCCCGACCAGGTCAGGCGCAGGACTAGCGAGTTTGATGAGTTTTGGTCTACCAGCCAGAGCGATCCAGCCATCCGGAGATTTCTTTTATGATCAGGTTCTGCCTTGCCCAGTTGCTGTCGCTACTGATGTTCTGCAGCAGCGTTTCCGTGCAGGCAGAACCAACGACCGAGATATTCAGTCTCGGTTACAACATGGCTGAGAATATGATTTCGGCGATTCAGCCGATGCTCCGGGATGATGAGCGCGTCTCAGCCTATGGCAATCAACTGATAGTGCGCGCGGAGCCCGAGCGGCTGAAGGAAATACGCGCGTTATTGAATGAACTTGACCGCCAGCCGGCGAGGCTGTTGATCAGTGTCGCCAATAGCGGCGGTATCAGTAGCAACGAGCGCGGCTATCAGGTTGACGGGCGCTTCGACACTGGACCCGCGGACATCGTGGTCGGAGATCCGCGCAATGGCAACCAGGCGCGGATCATCAACCGTAGTACCCGCGGTCAGAACGATGGAGTCCGCCAGGTCACCGCCAATGAAGGTTACCCGGTGTTGATTCAGACCGGGCAATCAGTGCCTTTGCAGTCCACCACTACCGACGTATACGGCCGTGTTATCGAAAACACCGAATACCGTGATGTTACCCAGGGCTTTTATGCCACAGTGCGACTTAATGGTGACCTGGCAACCATTACCCTCAGCGCCAACAATGACAACGTCAACCGCAGCGATAATCGAATAGTTGACGTGCAGCAGACTGACACCGTGGTAACCGCGCGACTCGGCGAATGGATCACCGTCGGTGGCGTTACCGATAGCCAGCTCAGTAGCGGCGCGGACATTGGGCGGCGCACCAGCACCCGCAGCCAGAATGACAGCAGCGTGCGGCTCAAGATAGACCGCGCAAACTAGCCCGGGCACCAGCCTGAAAACGATATCCAGAGCTAGTGTAGTGCGCTTAAAAAAACACTACATGCGCATTGACTTATTGCCGATCAAGTCGCATCATTGCGTCGCTCCCGCTAGCCAGGGGGTCCGAAAGGGCTCTCCGGATCGGATCCATGAACCATTGGATCGATCAGTGTCTCAACAGCTCACAAGGCCGTTCGACGAGGTTGCGACTGGAACGAAGTTGTCCTGAGGGACGGGGAAGCGATTTAGCGTCAGTCTGAATGATTGTTTGATTCACTGCTCTACCTGCGGATATATCTGTGTCCGGGGTATGCATGACACCGCTCATGCTTGGCAGCCTCAATCATTCACCTGCTCACACCCCCCTCCCCCTGTGGATTTCTTTTTTTCAGTCCTGTTAAGACACGCTGCGGTGCACCGCCCATGCATAACCTTTAGCATGTGGGTTTTGGGTGGAAATTTGTGCTCAACCAAACGCAAACCTTGAAGGATTGACCATGTCAGCTTATCAAAACGACATCAAAGCCGTCGCCGCTCTGAAAGAATCTGCCGGCAACAGCTGGAGCGCTATCAACCCCGAGTCCGTCGCCCGCATGCGCGCTCAGAACCGTTTCAAAACCGGTCTGGACATTGCCAAGTACACTGCTGCCATCATGCGCAAAGACATGGCCGAGTACGATGCCGACTCCTCCGTCTACACTCAGTCACTGGGTTGCTGGCACGGCTTCATCGGTCAGCAGAAGCTGATTTCCATCAAGAAGCACCTGAAGACCACTAACAAGCGTTACCTGTACCTGTCCGGCTGGATGGTTGCAGCGCTGCGTTCCGACTTCGGCCCGCTGCCTGACCAATCCATGCACGAGAAGACTGCCGTTTCCGGTCTGATCGAAGAGCTGTACACCTTCCTGCGCCAGGCTGACGCCCGTGAACTGGATCTGCTGTTCATGGATCTGGACGCTGCGCGCGATGCTGGCGACAAGTCCAAGCAGGATGAAGTCCAGGCCAAAATCGACAACTTTGAAACTCACGTTGTGCCGATCATTGCCGACATCGATGCTGGTTTCGGTAACCCTGAAGCCACTTACCTGCTGGCCAAGAAAATGATCGAAGCGGGTGCTTGCTGCATCCAGATCGAAAACCAGGTGTCCGACGAGAAGCAGTGCGGTCACCAGGATGGCAAGGTTACCGTTCCCCACGAAGATTTCCTGGCCAAGATCAACGCCGTTCGTTACGCGTTCCTCGAGCTGGGCGTTGATGATGGCGTGATCGTTGCCCGTACCGATTCCCTGGGTGCCGGCCTGACCAAGCAGATCGCTGTAACCAAAGAGCCAGGCGACCTGGGCGACCAGTACAACTCCTTCCTGGATTGCGAAGAAGTATCTGCTGCTGACATGAAGAACGGCGACGTCGTTCTGAACCGTGACGGCAAGCTGCTGCGTCCAAAGCGTCTGCCAAGCAACCTGTTCCAGTTCCGTGCTGGCACTGGCGAAGATCGCGTTATCCTGGACTGCATCACTTCCCTGCAGAACGGCGCTGACCTGCTGTGGATCGAAACCGAGAAGCCGCACGTTGGCCAGATCGCCGCCATGGTTAACCGCATCCGTGAAGTCATTCCGACCGCCAAGCTGGTTTACAACAACAGCCCGTCCTTCAACTGGACTCTGAATTTCCGTCAGCAGGTATTCGATACCATGACTGCTGAAGGCAAGGACATGTCCGCTTACGATCGCGCCAAGCTGATGAGCGTCGATTACGACGAGACTGAACTGGCCCAGATCGCTGATGAGAAGATCCGTACCTTCCAGGCCGATGGCTCACGCGAAGCGGGTATCTTCCACCACCTGATCACTCTGCCGACTTACCACACTGCCGCGCTGTCTACCGACAACCTGGCCAAGGGTTACTTCGCAGAGCAAGGCATGCTGGCCTACGTTAAGGGCGTTCAGCGTCAGGAACTGCGTCAGGGCATCGCCTGCGTCAAGCACCAGAACATGGCTGGCTCCGATATCGGTGACAACCATAAAGAGTACTTCGCTGGTGAAGCTGCTCTGAAAGCTGGCGGCAAAGACAACACCATGAACCAGTTCGGCTGATAGCTGCGCAGGTTGGTGTTTAAAGAGGGCCACCTTCGGGTGGCCTTTTTTTGTGCCAGTTATCAGCTCCTGCTGTCTGCCCGGAGCGGTCTCAAGTACAATGCGCCCTCCCTCACGCCTGCCCTCACCTTCCCACCTACCAGGGGAGCATGTGGCACCATTAACGTCGTAACAGGTTTAACAGCATGGCACGCCTTACCCTCGAGTTTCCAGACAATCAGTTCTATTTCACTACACAGCTCACCGTCCGCATTACCGACATCAACGCGGGCAAGCACCTGGCGAATGACTCAATGGTATCGATGATCTCCGAAGCTCGCGCTCGGTTTCTGTATCAGTTCGGTATCGAAGAGGTCAGTGACAAGGATACCGGCATTATTGTCACCGACCTGGCCACCACTTATAAGCGCGAAGCTTTTGCCCGCGATGCGCTGATCTTTGAAGTCGGCATGATGGATCTGAACAAGTATGGCGGGGACATCATCTTTCGCATCACTAAGGCCATTGGTGGCGAACTGGTCGCCCTGGCCAAGTCTGGATTCGTTTTCTACGACTTCACCACCTCCAAGGTAACACCCATGCCGGATGACTTTCGCTTTCGCTTCCCTGGCGTGAATTACATTCATAACGGCTGATATTGAACGTGTTGGTTAAACAGCAGGTATAAAAAAACCCGGCCGAAGCCGGGTTTTTCTTAAGCTAAGCAGTCGTTATTAACGAACTTCTACTTCAGCTTCTACTTCAGCTTCTACGCGACGGTTCATGGCACGGCCATCATCAGTCTCGTTATCAGCAATCGGACGGGCTTCGCCGTAACCGACAGAGCTAACGCGCGAGGAGTCAACACCTTCGCTGATCAGAGCTTCACGGACCGAATTGGCACGACGCTCGGACAGGTTCTGGTTGTAGCTGTCGCTACCGACGGAGTCAGTGTGACCTTCAACAGTAGTAGTTACTGAAGGATAGGTCTTCATGAACTCGGCCAGGCTCTGAATGTCATTGCGGTATTCAGGGCGGATGGAGTCACGATCGAAATCGAACTTAACATCCAGCTCAACACGGACCGACTGCATTTCTGGCTCTGGCTGTGGAGCCGGAGCAGGTGCAGGGGCTGGTGCAGGAGCCGCTTGAGCAACAGGAGCTGCAGCGCCACCGAAGTTCAAGCCCAGGCCAACGCCAGCGGACCATTCGGTGTTCTTGCTATCAATGCCGTACAGAGCATCAACACCGGCTTTAACGAAGAAGTTCTCGCTCAGGTAGTTCTTGATACCAACACCGGCCATAGCCATGGTGGTACGATCGCGCTGGCTAGTGCCAACTTGATCCAGTTCCTGATGGCCGAAACCGCCAGAGATGTAAGGACGGATGTTGCTCTGACCGAAGTGGTAAACAGCTTCAACCGCCATCAGGCGACCGTCGATGTCTTCACCGGTAGCATCATCTTCAAGGTTTTTGTATGTACCCAGGTTAACGTTCAGCAGGACGTCATCAGTCAGGAAGTAACCAATGCCACCGCCCACCAGAGTACCGTCGCTCATGTCACGGTAGCTGTCTGTGAAGTAGCGATCAGCAAACGCCTCAACTTCAACGGAACCGGCGCTCTGAGCCATGACCGGCAAGGCAGAAGCAGCGACAACGGCACCAACAACAATACCCAAAGTGTTTTTCAATTTCATCTGTAAATCCCCATCAAATCCATATTAGGACGTTAACTTGCGCAAAACTCCCGGTAAGTATAACAGAAAACTGAGAATGCAAGTATATATGTTTAAAAACGTCTAAAAGGGGTTGTCTATGCTTTTACGTAATTTCTCAAGGGCCCTTTTATAACGCATTTTTGTCGCGCTTAGCCCCATATGCATAATGTCGGCTATTTCCTGGAATTCCAGTTCGGCTACAAATCGCAGCACCAGGATCTCCCGATCCACCTGATTTACATGGACCAGCCAGCGATCAAGGCTGGCCCGGTCCGTGACAATATTTATGGAACTTTCTACAACTTCTTCACTCTCGTCCTGATCCAGACTTAACGCATCCATTAAACGCCTTTTGCGTTTCTCTTTGCGGTACTGCGTTATACATTCGTTATAAGTAATGCTGTACAACCAGGTTTTGAATTTGGCTTTACCCTCAAACTGCCGTAACCCATGTAATACCTTGAGCATCACTTCCTGGCAAACGTCGTCCGCATCGCGGTCATTGCCCAGATACCTTGCACAGACATTGAACAGCGTGCGCTGGTAGCGGCGCATCAACTCTTCATAAGCCACTGTGGTATGCAACAACTCCCGATTGGCCCTGGCGACCAATTCTTCGTCCGTAAGCTCGGTGGGATTGTAACGGGTTGTCTGGTGTGGGTTAGTCAATGTGCGCAATCACCAAAGTAGACCAGGACCGGCAGCATTAGCGCGAAACGCGTTGGGCTATCAGCGTGCGATTGGCGACAGAGACGATCTGCCCGTCATCGTCGAGCAACTGAGTTTTAACTGTGCCGATTTCTTCAATCACACCTTCCACCTCGTCCATCTTGATGCGATCGCCCACATGATAGAGCTCGCGGACGTAGATCCCGGCAATAATCTGGCTGACCATTTCCCGACTCCCCAGGCCCAGCGCCAACGCCGCAGCCGCGCCGAACGAGATCAGTACTATAGCTATAACGGTGTTGAGTAGCGCCGTTTCAATCTGCAACTGACCGATTGCCAGGGATACGGTAATGATGACCAACAGGCCCTGCACGAAGCGTCCAAGCCCACTGGCGTAATCGACACCGACACTTTCGGCTGCTCCGCGAACCACGCCGTTGACCAGATGGGAAAGCAACAAGCCAGCCAGCAGGATCAAGGCCGCCCCTACTACCTTCGGCAGGTACAGCGTAAATATGTCCAGCGTCGCCGAGACCCGGGCTAAACCAAGTGACTCGGCTGCAGAGACAATAAAGGTCAGCACGATGAACCAGTAGACCACCTTGCCAACGACAGTCGACATGGGAGCGTTGATGCCAATGCGCTTGAGCATCTTGTTTACGCCCGCCCCGGTCATCAGGCGGTCCAAACCCAGCTTAGCCAGACCTTTGCTCAGCAGCGTGTCAACCACCTTGGCGATGACAAAGCCGAGCAGGACAATAAACAAGGCTGCTATAAGGTTGGGTATAAAGGCTGCGATCTTGTTCCATAGTGTCGCCATGGCGCCGACAAAGCTCTGACTCCAGATATCCAATTCCATGATCAGCTCTTCTCTTGTGATTCAGGTGTGACCAAACGTTCGTCCTCTGCGCGCCGACTGACGGGCCGCGAATGTTTCATTGCCCGCGCGCCTCCTTCGGAGAGCACCCATCCCCAATGCGCAAACAGATTGATCAAGTCAAAAAAACCGGCGCGCATGTGGGCTTTATGCAGGACCCGGTCAAGGCGATGCGCATCAACCGGTGTAGATGTGTCAGCTTCAGCGCGCATCAATTCGCGCAGCCGGCTTTCGATAGGATCTTCCATCATCACCTCCGCTAGGTCGGGTTACCTGGTTTGGACGCACGGAGGCGACAGAATGTCACCTACCTGAAGGCAGGTGACATATCTGCTGTCAGGAAGGCATTTCCAGTGCTTGCGCAGACACCACAATGCCGTTGTTATCGGCGTACACAAACTCGCCGGGGCGGAACGTTACTCCAGCGAAGGTCACCACTACATTAAGGTCACCAATGCCGCGCTTGTCGGTTTTCATCGGATGGCTGGCCAGCGCCTGAATCCCCAGCGGGGTTTGGGCCAGTACATCCACATCACGCACGCAGCCATAGACGATAATGCCTTCCCAGCCATTCTTGGCGGCCTTCTCCGCAAGCATGTCACCGAGCAGCGCTCGCCGCAGCGAGCCACCGCCATCAACCACCATGACTTTGCCACAGCCATCCTGATCGACTTGCTCCTTGACCACCGAGTTGTCTTCAAAACATTTGACCGTGACGATCTGGCCACCAAAGGAATCATGGCCACCAAAGTTGCTGAACATCGGCTCTACCACCGCCACATCCGGATAGGCGTCACACAGATCGGGGGTAACATAATGCATGTCAACTCTCCTCAAGGGCGTTTTCTGACAGGAAGAACCAGGTATCCATGACCGAATCTGGGTTCAGCGAGACGCTTTCGATACCCTGCTGCATCAGCCAACGGGCGAGATCGGGATGGTCTGATGGACCCTGCCCGCAAATCCCGATGTATTTGTCCGCAGCGAGGCATGCTGAAATAGCCATGGCCAGAAGCTTCTTGACCGCCGCATTACGCTCATCGAACAGGTGAGCGATGATGCCGGAATCACGGTCCAGGCCCAGCGTGAGCTGAGTCAGGTCATTGGAGCCAATCGAAAAGCCATCGAAATGCTCGAGAAACTCTTCGGCCAGCAACGCATTTGCAGGAAGCTCGCACATCATGATCAATCGCAGACCATTTTCGCCGCGTTTGAGGCCATTCTCGGCGAGCAGCTCAACCACCTGCTTGGCTTCGCCGACAGTGCGTACGAAGGGCACCATGATTTCTACGTTAGTGAGGCCCATGACGTCGCGCACGTGCTTCATTGCGCGGCACTCAAGCTCAAAGCAGTCACGGAATGAATCGCTGATATAACGCGATGCGCCGCGGAAGCCAAGCATTGGATTCTCTTCTTCCGGCTCGTACAAGCGGCCGCCAATCAGGTTGGCATATTCATTCGACTTGAAATCAGATAGCCGGACGATAACCTTCTTTGGCCAGAATGCGGCGGCCAGCGTACTGATGCCTTCGACCAGCTTTTCGACATAAAAGCCGACCGGATCATCGTAGCCAGCGATACGTTTTTCGACGCTGTCGCGCACATCTGCAGGCAGGCTGTCGAAATTCAGCAAGGCTTTGGGGTGCACGCCAATCATGCGGTTGATGATGAATTCAAGACGCGCCAGACCCACACCTTCGTTAGGCAGGTTCGCAAAATCAAAGGCGCGATCCGGATTACCGACGTTCATCATGATCTTGAACGGCAAATCAGGCATGGCGTCGACGCTGTTAGTGCGGATGTCGAACGACAGCTGGCCGGAGTAGATCATGCCGGTGTCACCTTCAGCACAGGAGACGGTCACTTCCTGACCATCGCGCAGCTCTGAAGTGGCGTTACCGGTACCCACTACCGCAGGAATACCCAGCTCACGAGCGATAATCGCCGCATGGCAGGTACGGCCGCCGCGGTTGGTCACGATAGCGCTGGCGCGCTTCATGACCGGCTCCCAATCGGGATCAGTCATGTCGGAGACCAGCACATCACCGGGCTGGACCTTGTCCATTTCGCTGACGTTATGGATGATCCGTACTCGCCCTGCGCCAATACGCTGGCCGATGGCACGACCTTCCACCAGAATTTCGCCCTTTTCCTTGAGCAGGTAGCGTTCCATGACGTTGACGTTGTTGCGGCTCTTGACCGTTTCGGGGCGCGCCTGAACGATATACAGCTGGTTGTCGTCACCATCTTTGGCCCACTCGATATCCATCGGCCGACCATAATGTTTCTCAATGATCAGCGCCTGGCGGGACAAGTTGGTGACTTCTTCATCACTCAGGCAGAAACGTGAGCGCTCTTCCTTGTCGACGTCCACCGTCTTGACCGAGCGGCCTGCACTGGCGACTTCGCCATAGATCATCTTGATTGCTTTGCTGCCCAGATTGCGACGCAGGATGGCCGGGCGGCCTGCTTCGAGGGTGGGCTTATGAACATAGAACTCGTCAGGGTTGACTGCGCCCTGCACTACCGTTTCACCCAAACCGTAGGCGCCGGTGATGAACACTACATCACGGAAACCGGACTCGGTATCCAACGTAAACATGACGCCGGCAGTACCGGTTTCAGAGCGAACCATGCGCTGCACGCCCGCCGACAAGGCGACCAGTTTGTGGTCGAAGCCCTGGTGCACACGGTAGGCAATGGCGCGATCATTAAACAGCGAGGCAAACACTTCCTTGGCCGCACGGATCACATTGTCCACACCGCGTATATTAAGGAAGGTTTCCTGCTGGCCGGCAAAGGAGGCGTCTGGAAGATCTTCGGCGGTGGCGGAAGAGCGCACGGCTACGGCGAGATTGTCATTACCGTTGGACAGCTCGGCAAAGGCAGTACGGATTGCCTGATCCAGCGCGTCAGGGAATGGTGCTTCCATCACCCACTCGCGGATCTGTGCCCCGGTACGGGCCAGCGCATTCACATCTTCCACATCCAGCGCATCAAGCGCGGCATGGATGCGTTCGTTCAGACCACTTTGTTCCAGAAATTCGCGGTAGGCTTCAGCCGTGGTGGCAAAACCGCCGGGGACAGAAACACCGGCGTGGGCCAGGTTGCTGATCATTTCGCCAAGGGACGCGTTCTTGCCGCCCACCCGCTCGACGTCATCAACGCCCAGATGCTCGAAGGACACTACGTACTCTAACAAGGTGATCTCTCCGTAAATCAATGAATTTTAGCTCCGCCGGATGGCGGTATCTGGCCTGTCTGACACAAATGCGCCACAATGCCGGCACAGAGACCAGCGAGGCGCTTTACTTGCCAGCTGCACTCAGCCACTGACATCTTAAGGCTTCACGCATGAAACGCACCGCTTTTTTCATTTCCGATGGCACAGGCATTACCGCCGAAACACTGGGTCAGAGTCTGCTGTCTCAATTCGAGAACATCGAATTCATCAAGCTGATCAGACCCTACGTTGATACCGTCGAAAAAGCGCGGAACATGGTACAACAAATCAATGCAGCTGCCGAGCGTGACGGTGAGCGGCCTATCATTTTTGACACCGTGGTCAACCGTGAGATCCGTGCGGAGCTGGCCAGTTGCAACGGCTACATGATCGATATTTTTGCCACCTTCCTGGCTCCGCTTGAGCAGGAGCTGGGCGACGGATCGTCCTATTCAGTCGGCAAGTCCCACTCTATCCAGCACAATCATCACTATCAGGATCGCATCGATGCGGTGCATTTTGCGATGGACAATGACGATGGTGCCCGGACCCAGCAATATGACAACGCCGATATCATTCTGGTTGGCGTATCGCGTTGCGGCAAGACACCCACCTGTATCTATCTGGCTCTGCAGTACGGCATCCGCGCTGCGAACTATCCACTGACTGAAGACGACATGGAACGGCTGCAACTGCCGCCTGCACTCAAGCAGCACAAGGAAAAGCTCTTCGGGCTGACCATCGAGCCCGAACGTCTGGCGAGTATCCGTGAGCAACGTCGCCCCAACAGTCGCTATGCCAGCTTCGCCCAATGCGAATTTGAAGTGCGCGAAGTAGAGAACCTGTTCCGCCGGGAAAATATCTCCTACGTTAATTCAACCACTTTTTCCGTAGAAGAAATATCCGCGAAAATCCTGGTGCAGATGGGCATTGAGCGTCGACTTAAATAAACGTCCGTCAGACCCGCTCGACAGTCTCACGCCAGGCATCCGGCACAGATTCGCGTAGCCAGTCCTGCAGGGCCGAGACCTTTTTTGCCGGATGGCCAAAATTACACAACAAGGTCACCGGCAAGCTCGCCGGTTGCCAGCCTTCCATGCACGCGACAAAACTACCCGGATGCGCTTGCTCATAGCGCTGGGCGTACCAGCTGGGCAGCACCCCAACGCCTTTACCGCGCACGACCGCGTCAGCCTGCAATACCAGGCTATCGACCTTCATCCGCGAGACCGGCGGCTGAAACACGTACTCGCCCTCCTCTGTATGTACCAGCGCCACCGGCTGCCGCCCCGCCTCCAGTACATCTACCCAGGCGCGTTGTTCAAGCTCTGTCGGGTGCAGTGGCAAGCCGTGTTCGCTGGCGTAACCTGGGCTGGTGAACAAACCCGCCTGCCAGGTGCCGATAATTTCGGAGCGCAAGCCGCTCGCCTCAACGTCACCCAGCCATAACCACAGGTCCCCTGCGCTCTCCTGCTCGAAGGCAGGCGCCCTGGAGCTGACTTGCACGTCCAGCAGAATATCCGGGTAGCGCTGCAGAAATGCATCCAGGACCGTCGGTAACCAACCTCTTTCAAAGGCATTGTGAACATGCAGCACCAACCGTCCACTGGCCTCCTCGCGTAATTCGTCCAGCGCCTGCTGACTGTGCTCGGCCAGTTCGATCAACTGCTTGCAGTATTTATAGAAGAGATTGCCTGCTTCGGTTGGCGTCAACCGATTGGAATGTCTGAGCAGCAGACGCTGACCTACGCGGTTTTCCAACTGACTGATGCGCCGGCTGAGCGTCGACTTGGGTAAGCCCAGGCTGGACGCTACGGGTGTCAAACCACCTTGCTCAACCACCAGCGCAAATACTGTCAACTCGCTGAAATCATGATGTACCACTCGCTAACCACTCCCGGCCTTCAATGCGTAAAACGGATGAGTACCGACGAGTGGCTGTCACTGCGGCAGTGCTACTGAATCCTGCAGATAATGGGAAGTGCTGTCAATTGCGAAACGATGGCATTTGTTGCGTTTTTATCAACCTTGCGTTGCGAAGAATGCTGTCGAACTTTGATCCCTGCCTGAATAGAATTCACGCCGACTAAATGGTAACCATTCTTGATTGCATTCAAGAGCGAATCGTATGACGCCAGCATGGCGCCGCTAGGAGAGCACAGCACATGACGCATAAAACTTTTCTCAAAACCCCTTTACCTACCGGGATTATTGCCGGGCTGTCATTGCTGGCCAGCAGCGTAGCCATTGCCAATGATGAGGCTATTCGGCTGGCTGATACCGTAGTGACAGCGTCAGGGTTTGAGCAAAAAATCACCGATGCCCCTGCCAGCATCAGCGTCATCAGTAATGAAGACCTGCAACAGAATCGCTATGCAAATCTAGCCCAGGCGCTGGACGGTGTTGAAGGCGTGGATATCCGTCAAGGCACAGGTAAAACGGGCGGCTTGGATATCAGCATCCGCGGCCTACCGAGCGAATACACACTGATACTCATCGATGGCCGCCGGCAGAATACCGCAGGCAACGTGACGCCGAACGGTTTCAACGACACTGCTACCAGCTTTATGCCGCCGTTATCGGCGATTGAGCGTATCGAGGTTATCCGCGGCCCAATGTCCACCTTGTATGGCTCTGATGCCATGGGCGGCGTGGTCAACATCATCACCAAAAAAGTCGGAACGCATTGGGGCAGCTCCGTCACCGTCGATCATACCTTCCAGGAAGATAGCGATTACGGCGCCACCAGCAATGCAAATCTGTACAGCAGCGGCCCGCTGATTGATGGCCTGCTAGGGCTTGCGGTGCGCGGCAGCATCTTTGACCGCCAGGAATCGGACCTGACTTTTGCTGACGACAGCACCGTCAGCAAGCGCGGCGCTTCACCTGTTGAGGGTGGCAACTACACCGTCGGTGCGCGCCTTAACTTGACGCCGACGGCTAACCACGATTTTTCACTGGATTTGGACCGCAGCATCCAGCGATATGAGAATGACGATTGCCAATTGGGCAATCTGGACGGCCGAACTGGTGGTAGCGCTGTCACCGGCTGTAACGTCGCGGCACCGACCCGAGCCAATGGCTATAGCGATGAGCTTCGCTTCGAGCGCGAGCAGGTTGCCCTCACCCACCAGGGACGCCTGGGTTTTGGCACGGCAACCAGCAGTCTGACGCACAGCACTACCGAAACCCTAGGGCGAACCATCCCAGGCACGCCCATTGGCGACAGTTACGACGGCTATCCGCAGATCGTCGTAGGCGATGACCGCGAACTGAAATCGCGTGATCTGGTTTTGGATACCAAGCTCGTCGCCCCGCTGGGACAGGCGCATATAGCCACCGTTGGCGCCCAGTGGTGGGATGCCGAAGTCACCGACGGCATTGCTGACGATACATTCCAGCAGACCTCGTGGGCGTTATTTGCTGAAGACGAATGGCGTATTCGCGACGACTTGGCGCTGACGTTGGGTGGCCGGTACGAAGATCACGAAGCCTTCGGCGGTAACTTCAGCCCACGCGCTTATTTGGTCTGGAATACCACTGATAGCTGGACCATGAAGGGCGGGGTAACCCAAGGCTATAAGACCCCCACATTGAACCAACTGCATGACGGTATAAGCGGTGTCACCGGCCAGGGTTCAACGCTGACGATCGGTAGTCCCGACCTAGAGCCTGAAACCACCACAAATACTGAATTCGGCGTGTACTACGACAACCTGAATAATTTCAGTGCCAACGTTACCGTATTCCATAACAAATTTGAGGATAAGATCGACGACGGCACGGCACTACCCAATTGCTTTTCAGCTGATGCCGACGTGCCCGCAGGCCAGCCTGGCTGCATTGAATTTGGACCCGGCTTCACCCAAGGTAGCTTCGCGCAAAGCACCAACATAGGCGAAGCAGAAACCCAGGGTATCGAACTGGGCAGCCGCTGGGAGTTCGCTCCGGCCTGGAGCCTGAGTGCCAACTACACCTATACCGATAGTGAGCAAAAGAGCGGCGATAACAAGGGTGCGCCCCTGACCAATACCCCGGACCATTTGCTATTCGCGCGTTTGAACTGGGCAGCCACTCAGCGGGTCAATCTTTGGCTCAAGGGTGAATATCGCAGTGAACGTGCTAGGTTTATTGACCGTTATGACAATTTGAGCGCAGGCAATCAGGCGCTACAGGACGCAGCGGGCGATCTCAAAGCCTACGAAGTCTTTCACCTCGGTGGTTCATTACAAGCGACCGATGATCTGACCCTGAACGCAACCATCTACAACGTGCTGGGGAAAGATTTCACCGAGGGCAGCTACTACACCACCAACACCGGTGCCACTGGCTGGGCATCAGATTACATCCAGAGCGGACGGTCAACTGACGGCACACTGGAAGAAGGTCGGCGCCTTTGGCTGTCTGCCACCTATCAATTCTAAACCTACGGTGACCAAAACGCCCCGTCTAACTTGGTTAGCCGGGGCGTTCTATTTTACGCCAGCCTACCAATCAAATCGCTAGGCAGGTGTCCGGTCCAACGTTTGAAGGAACGACGAAAATTGGCGCGGTCATTAAAGTTGAGGTAAGCGGCGACTTCATCACTGGAGAAGCCTTTGCTGAGATACAGGTCGAGCGCGATATAGGTTCGCACTTGATCGAGCTGCTGTTGAAACTGCGTATCGTGGCGTTTCAATTTGCGCTTAAGCGTCGCGGCGCTCATTCCATGCGCCTCGGCCAAACGTTCCAACCCCAATGGCTGGCGCATCCGAGATTGGCTGATGTGATCATGGATGTGATCGAACAGGGCATCAAGAATGCTTGGCGCCAGTTCATTGGCCGCAGCCAGTTCATGGAGACTGGCCTGCTCGGCGACTTGGCCAACTGTCACCGACGCATGTGGCCATGACTTGACCAGATACTCACGCGGCAAGCGCATCAGGTTCTGCGGGCAACTGAAACGCACGTCCTCCCCCAGATGGACCCAATACTGTTCAATGTAGCCCGGCTGTGTGTGTCGCAACTGGTACTGCCATGGCAGAGGCTCGCCGGAAAGCCACCGGCACATTGCGGTCACTGCGGTCATCGCCGCCTCTACCAGGAAGACTTCACGTGCTCCGGTGCCGCAACTGTCAAACCAATGCAGGTAGACGAACTTGTCGTCTAGTCTGACGCGCGGTGTAAGCAGAGGTGACACGCGCCGCCGCAGCAATACCAGGCGTTCCAGCGCCTGACTCAGGTTCTGCGCATGCCGCAGCGCGTGGCTGGCATGGCCGTAATGACCTGGCAGCAGTTGTTGGCCAAATAGAAAGCTGCAATCGTCACTACCTTGCAGTTGCTGGGCGTTGTCGATCAGGCGCAGGAATTGCTCGGTGCAGATGCGTTGTTGGCCGGTCAGAATATCCTGATAGAAAAGCCCGGTACCACGCAACAGACGATGGCTGTCTATACCGCGTGTCAGCGCCAGATCAATCAAGCATGCAGGCTGATGATGAGCCTGAATAAAGCGCTCGTCACGTTCGTACCAAGGGTTTGGCTGAGCACTCATGCGCTACGCGCCAACGGTGTTTGCTTGGCGCGCGCCATCGTCATGTTCAAACGCTCAAGCAGACGCTCCGCGCTCTCTTGCCGTGCCATAGCTGCCACGGTAGTCGCGCTAAGTATTAGCCGCTCGCCCTGGCCGGCAGTTCGGTAGGCAAGATGTGCGATAGCCATAGAAAGCTCAGTCGCCACGATCACGGCCTGAGACTCCAAGGTATTGGGCAGTACAACGACGAAACGGTCGCCCGCCAGACGGCAGAGCAAGTCATGCTCACGCAGGTTCAGCAACACCAGTTGGGTCACCACCTGCAATACGCGGTCCCCCTCCTTCTGGCCAAAATCGCGGTTGATCATATTGAAGCTGTCCATATCCAGCATGATCAGCGACAAGGGCTGCCGGTCTATCTCCGCTTGCTTGATGGTCAGTTCAATCTGGGTTTTGAGGTAGGCTGCGCCGCCTAGAGGCGTAAGTTTGTCGAACTGACGGTGCTCGCGGTAGAGCCGTTCTCGGTTGCGCATTTGCGCGCTGATGGCTAATTGCTCGCGATGCCAGTGATAAATCCCGAACGTCAGCAGGACAAACCCCACCGGCATTGGCCCTGACTCCAGCCAGGCGTCCCATCTGACGCTATCAGCCATCTGCACGAACTCATCGGTGACATCCATCCACAGCGAAAAGAACAGGCAAGCCAGCCCCAGAAACAGCAGATCCGTCACACGTCCTGCCGGCCGACTTTTCAGCAGCAGGCAGATCCAGATCAACACCAGAGCCGCAGAGCCGCCCTCGCCTGCTATATCCAGCCAGGCCCAGGCTGCAACGGACTTCACGTCACCGAGCGACAAATGCAGGATCAAGCCCAGATTCGATATCACCAGCAGTGACAACAGCTTGATACGGTGCAGCGCGAACAACGAGGGCATATTGGCCTCCGACTATAAGGGTCCGCCCAGAACAACAGATGCATATGACAGAGAGATGGCAGCCCCTGGGTCATTTCGGCTCAGGCCAGTGCAACACCTTTAGTTTAATTCGGCTGAATACCCCGCTTCGCTGCCGCAGGACCGCGTAAAACCGTTGGGGTAATCCGGGCTGAACGAGTCATATCAGCTCAAAACCGCCACCATATCGCTCCAGAACCCCCTGAATCCGCACCATGGCGGCGCAGCTGTAACCAAAGTGACATCTGCGCTCCCTAAGGTCCGTTAGCAGCTAAGCACGCCAGCCACGTTAGCTAACCACGTGATGCTCATAAGCAGCCAACCAGGGGAGAACGAATCATGTCAGGACCGAAGCAACCGATTAAAAGCAGAGGCTTCAGAATCAGCCTCATGGCGCTGGCGATCAGCACCTGCACTCAGGTGTGGGCAGCCGAGACTCAGCCAGAAGTTGTCGAGGTCATCGGTCAGGCCGCGCAACTGGAGAAGGCGCTCGAAGAGCAGCGTCAGTCCAGCTCGATCAAGAGCGTCGTGCATGCCGACGCCATCGGTCAATTGCCTGACGACAATGCGGCAGAAGCCCTGCAGCGCGTACCAGGCCTCTCGGTCGAACGCGACCAGGGCGAAGGACGCTTCGTTCGAGTACGCGGGCTGGGCTCTGATCTCAACAGCGTGACCATCAATGGCACGCTGGTGCCTGCTCCGGAGGACGACCGCCGCGCAGTGGCGCTGGACGTGTTGCCCAGTGAGTTGGTGCAATCACTCTCTGTGGTTAAAACGCTGACCCCGGACATGGACGCCAACTCCCTCGGCGGCACCATCGAAGTAGAGAGCCTCTCCGGCTTCGATCACGATGAGCTGTTCTACAGCCTGAATGCCGAAGGCAGTTACGACGACAACACCAGCCAGACCAGCCCGAAAGTCTCGGGGTCATTCAGCAATCGCTTCAGTCTCGGCGATGGGATTGACAACTTTGCGGTGGCAGCCGCGGTCAGTTGGCAAGACCGCGACTTCGGTTCGGATAACGTCGAAACCGGAGGCGCCTGGGATTTCGATAACGGCGCTGCGCTCGAGGAGATCGCCCAACGCCGCTATGACATTACCCGCGAGCGCTCTGGTGCCGGACTCAATTTCGATTACCGGCCTGATGAAGACACAGAAGTGTACTTGCGTACGCTGTACAGCCGGTTCAAGGACGATGAAGTACGTCAAGCGAGCATCGTCGAGTTTGCCGATCCCCAGCAGGCGGGTCAGATCGGTGAAGCCGAAGCAGTTCGTGAGCTTAAGGCCCGCGAAGACACCCAGGAGGTCAAGAGTCTGGTGCTCGGCGGCAAGCGCCGAATGGGTGATTGGACCCTCAGCGCCCAGGGCGGCTATAGCCAGGCCAGCGAGAAAAGCCCGGAGGGCATCGCCAACGCCGCCTTTGTAGGCAATACCGGCGATATTGATGCGGGCTTCAGCGACACCCGCAAGCCGCAGCTGAATATTGGCGACAGCTTCTACGATCCCGCCAGCTATACCCTCGAGGAAGTCGAGTGGGAAAAGCAGACGACCACAGATACCGAACGCAATATCCGTATTGATCTGACCCGTGATTTCTACGTCAACAACATGCCCTCACAGTTGCAGTTCGGCGGCAAAGCCAGCCGACGCAAGAAGGACAACGATCTGGATGTCTGGATCTACGAAGACTTTGCCGACCAGGGTTTCACCGACGAACAGCTGAACATGACCAATTTCACCAGCGGGGATGTCGATAGCGGGCTCGGACGCTTCGGGCCCGGAGCTTCTCCGGAGGCTGTGCGGAACCTGATAGGTGGGCTGGATCGCGACAGCTTTTACGCTGAAGAAGAGTCGCGCATCAATGACTTTGACATCAATGAAGACATCAACGCCGGCTACATCATGAACACCCTGGATATAGATGCTCTGCGCATCATTGCCGGGGTGCGTTATGAAAGCACCAAGCTCGATGCGCGTGGTACTGGTCTGACTGACGGGGTGTTTGAACAGAGCAACACGACCAACGGTTACCACCATTGGTTGCCGGGCCTGCATGCGATCTATCAGCTCAACGCCGATACGCAAATTCGCGCCGCCTGGACTAACAGCGTGGTACGACCCACCTTTGGTCAGCTATTCCCTGGCTTCGTACTGGACGGCGATGAAGCCGAGTTTGGCAATCCTGAACTCGATCCCCTCGAAGCGCGCAATTTCGACCTGGGCATTGAGCATTACATGGGCCGCGCGGGCGCCGTATCCGCGTTTGTGTTCTACAAGGATATTGAAAACTTCATCTATACCGCTGACGTAGCCGGCACGGGTGACTACGTCGGCTTTGATGAGGCATTCACCTCAGTCAATGGCGACAAAGCCGAAGTCTATGGCCTTGAGTTGGCCTACTCGCAAAAATTCAACTGGCTGCCCAGCCCTTGGAACGGTTTATTGCTCAATGCCAATTCCACCTTTACTCGCTCCAAGGCACGTATAGATCAGTTCGACCAAGACCTGGGCGCTCAGCGTGGCCGCACCATCAGCCTGCCTGGGCAGTCGGACGTCACCGGCAACCTGACGCTCGGCTGGGAGAACGACAAGCTCAGTCTGCGCCTGTCCAGCAACTACAAGTCTGACTACCTGGATGAAGTAGGCGATGTCCTGGATGAGCGTTACGACTATCAGGTCGACGACCAGTTGTTTATCGACTTCAGCGCCAGCTACTTCCTCACTGAGAGTCTTCAGGTGTTTTTCGAGGCGCAGAACCTGACCGACGAATCCTATTACGTCTACACCGGCAGCCGGCGCTTCAACGCCCAATACGAAGAGTACGGCCCGACCTACAAAGTCGGCCTGACGCTCAGCCAGTTCTGACCCTTTACCGCCCCGGTCGATGCAGGCCGGGGCCCATCCGATATTGGAAGCACATGATGACTAACAGTTTCACACTCTCATTGGCCGCTACATTGGTCTCTACGGGAATCCTGCTGAGCGGCTGCGCTCCGGCCGAAAGCCAGGCCAGCGGCGAGCAACAGCATGCTGCCGCACCAGTAGCCAGCAGCACTACCGCTGACGAACAACCGGCACTGGCGCTCACAGGCTGGGAACCCGATGCTGCGGGGAAAGCGGAAAGCTGGAAAATGCTGGCTATAGCGAACAACGATGCTGATATCGACCGCGCTGCTGCCAATAGTAAAGGTCTGTGGTTAATGAATGCCCAAGGCCAAGTACAAGCCCAGTTACCTGGTCGTTTTGCCGCCCTGGACGCTCGCGAGCACGCAGACGGTTTGACCCTGGCCACCGTTGACAGCCTCACAGCCAGGCCCATGCTGATCAGGTTCAATAGCGAAGACCTGAGCTTTGGCCAACCCCTGTATTTGCCCGCTACCGACTACAAGGTCGAAAACCTCTGCTTGTACCGCGACGAAAGCCAAAACCTTTTCGTCTTTCTGCTCGGCGAAGAGGGTATTGGCGAACAATGGCTGGTAGCGACTGATCAGCGCCTGCTCGACGCCGGTCTGCCGGTGCGACGACTGAGCATGCCGCCAGAAAGCGAGTTTTGCTCGGTTGATGAACAGCAGCATCTGTTGTTCGTTAACGAAGAATCCGTAGGGGTCTGGGCCTATGGAGCCCATCCGGAAGCCGAGCTGAGCCGCGAGGCGATCGATATGGTCGTTCCCTTTGGTTCGATAGCTGGAAGCGTTGCGGGAGTCTCATCCATTCCCGGCGGATTGCTGGTGCTGGATGCCGAAAGCCAGCAGCTGCACCGCTATCAGCAAACCGATGAGCGCTGGAATGCCCTGCCTTCGATTCTGCTCGACCAACTGGCAGAACCAGAGCGGATCAGCAGCAGAATCAACGATAGCGGCGTGGAGCTGCTGCTGGTCAACGACGGTGAATCAATGCTTAACGTGGGCGAGCTGCACTGGCAACCGGAGCCGTTCAAACAGCCCGCACCTTTGCCAGTGCTGGTATCCGCAGTGCACACCGACCCAGTGCCCAGCGCTGGCGATGCCGCAGATGATCCGGCGATCTGGGCGCATGCCAGCCAGCCTGAGCATAGCCGTGTACTAGGCACAGACAAGCGTGCAGGCCTGGGCGTCTATGACCTGCAGGGCAAGGAGCTGCAATTTCTGCCGGGGGGCAGGCTGAACAATGTCGATCTGCGTCACGACTTTGCCTTCGACGGTCGCACCGTCGACCTCGCCGTTGCCAGCAATCGCGATAAGAACAGCCTGCATCTGTTTGCCATTGACCAAGCTAGCGGTGAGTTGAGTGACATCGGCCAGATCGCCACGCCGCTCAGTGAGATCTACGGATTGTGCATGAGCCAGTCGCCCGACGGTGATATCTACGCCATCCCCAACGACAAAAGTGGCCGCTTCCTGCAATACCGGATCAGCTCCGAAGGCAAGCAGGTCAAGGGTGAACTGGTGCGCGAATTCGCCACGCAAAGCCAGCCAGAAGGCTGTGTTGCCGATGATCAACGCCAGATGTTGTTTATCGGTGAAGAGGATGTAGCGGTATGGGCGCTGGATGCCCGCGCTGATGCCCCGATCGATCTGCATCAGGTAGTCGGCATTGGTGGGTTGATCAAGGACGACATCGAAGGCCTGGCCTTTTATCAAGATCCCGAACATCCCTATCTGGTGATCTCCAGCCAGGGTAACAACAGTTACGTGGTATTGGACGGCGCAGCGCCTTATGCCTTACGCGGCGCTTTCCGAGTCGGGCTGAACGCCGAACAAGGCATCGATGGCGTTTCTGAAACCGATGGACTGGAAGTCAGCTCCCGCAATCTGGGCGGCGCATGGGGTGCCGGCATGCTGGTGCTTCAGGACGGCCGCAAACGCATGCCAGAGGGCAACCAGAACTACAAGTACGTGCCTTGGCAGGCTGTCGCAGAAGCGCTGAATCTGGACTGAACCCGCCACAAACCGTCATACAACCATCATTCAATAAGTGTACGGGCTGTCGACGACAGCCCCTTGCCGGAGAAACCAAGCCATGCCTACTACGGTAGACAGTATGTCCATTTGGGGATTAGTTGAAGAAGCCAGCGTGCTGGTGCAGATCGTCATGCTGATCCTGGTCGCAGCGTCTATCGCTTCCTGGTTCGTGATCGTCCAACGCACTGCGTTGATGGCGTCTGCCAGACGCTCGCTGCGCCAGTTCGAGAATCGCTTCAAGACTGAAGGCAGCCTCGATCAATTGTTCTCCACACCCGGCGAACAACACAGCGCCGCCGAGCAGGTGTTCCGGTCGGGCTTCAGTGAATACCGGCATCTGAGCCAGCATGCTGACACCGAGTCGACCGCGGTAATGGAAGGTAGTCAGCGCGCAATGATGACGGCCATCGCCCGGGAAGAGAAACGCCTGGAGAAGCAACTGCCGTTTCTCGCGACTGTCGGCTCAGTAAGCCCCTATATCGGCCTGTTCGGCACCGTATGGGGGATCATGAACTCCTTTATCGGTCTATCGCAGGTGCAGCAGGCAACCCTGGCCGCCGTTGCGCCAGGGATTGCCGAAGCGCTGATCGCCACCGCAATCGGCCTGTTCGCAGCGATACCCGCGGTCATCGCCTACAACCGCTTTGCCGCCAGCAGTGAAGATCTGATCGCCAGCTATTACACAGTGGCGGATGAACTCGCCACCTTGCTGCATCGTCGCCTGCACACCCCTGGCCAGAGGTAATCCGCATGCGCCCAGTCAGGCACAAACGCAAGCCAAAAGCGGAGATGAATGTGGTGCCCTATATCGATGTGATGCTGGTGCTGCTGGTGATCTTTATGGTCACGGCACCCATGCTGACCCAGGGCATTCAGATCGAGCTACCGAAAGTGGCCAGCGAAGCTCTGCCCAGCGAAGACACGCAGTCCATTGTCACGCTGTCGGTCGAGGCCGACGGCACCTACCACTGGAATCAGGGCGAGACGGTAGACACAGAGGAGTACAGCAATAGTGCTAGCAGCCTGCAGGACATGTCCGCACGCGTGTCCGGACTGGTTGCCGCCGATCCTGACACGCAGGTATTCATCCGTGCCGACAGCCAAGCTGGTTATGGGCTGGTAGTCGCCGGTATGGCCGCACTGCAGCAGAACGGTGTAACCCAGATAGGCCTGATAACGGAGGCGCCTTGAGCCGATGACTGCCATGCTCCCCCCTACCACGCCACTGCATTCTACTGCAGCGCAACCCGGAACAGTCGGCCATTATGTGTGGCCCGCCGTGACCACCGTCATTCTGCATGCTGCGGTTTTTGCGCTGCTGTTGGGCAACTGGTCGCCGGCAGCACCGGCTGTGGACAAGGAAAAGGTACTGAAAACACGACTGGTGACCCTTAGTGTTGAGCCGGTTGTCGAGCCCGCTCCTGCGCCAGTCCCAGAGCCAATATCAGTGGCGCCGATAACGCCCGCCGAACCGCCGCCCGCCCCTGTTCCGCCAGCAAAAGTGGCGCAACCAGCAGAGCCAGCCGAGCCGAGAGTCGATCAGGCGGCGATAGCTCGCAAGCGGGCCAAGGAGCAAGAGCGGTTGGAACAGCAGCGCGAAGCCCGGCTGGCGGAACAGAAACGCCAGGAACAAGCGCGCCTGGAAGAACTGCAGCGCCAAGCGCAAGAACAGGAGCGCGAGCGGCAACGCCAGGCATTGGCTGCCGAGCAGGCGCGCCAGCAGGCTGAGGCACAGCGCCTGCTTGCAGCACAGGCGAAACAAGCGGCTGAAGCCGCGAGCATCAGCCAGTATCAACCTGTCAGTAAAAAGCCGCCAGCCTATCCAAAGCGGGCGCTTGACCAACGTAAGGAAGGCGATTGTACCGTGGAGTACACGGTCACCGAACAGGGCAAGGTGGACAACCCAGTCGTGGTCGACGGCGGCTGTGATGACCCCGTGTTCGCCCGCCCCGCCCTGGCGTCGGCAAAAAGCTTTCGTTACAAACCGCGTGTCGTCGATGGCGTGGCAGTGGCCGTGCCTGGCGTACGCAATACCTTTCGTTTTCGTCTGGAGCACTAACCCATGCGACAGGAGCATCAGCTCTATCACGCCAGTCTTGAAGCAGTGGATGACCAGAGCATCAACCCCAGTACGGCCCCCAGCCTGGACAGCATGATCAATCAGAGCCGGCGCAACCTGCTGAAGGGCAGTCTCGCTGTAGCAGCGTTCGGCTTTTTTGGCGGTAATCTACTTCTGAGTCGGGAAGCCGTCGCGGGCACGTCTCCACTACTGGGTTTCAAGGGCGTCGCTGCGCAGACATCGTCTACTTTTGACCGGGTCATCGTCGCACCGGGGTACACCGCTAAAGCGTTTTTTAGCTGGGGTGATGCGGTATTGGCCGGAGCCCCGGCCTGGCAGCCAGATGCCTCGGATGATTGGCAGGCGCAATTGCAGCAGGCTGGCGACAATCACGACGGCATGCATTTTTTCCCCTTCGCCCAGGCGCCCAATAGCCACGGTCTGCTGGTCATCAACCACGAGTACATCAACCCTACGCTGCATCCCCAGGGACTGACCTTTACCCAGGACGCAACCGGCGCAAAACAGCGCCCAATCGATCAGGTGCGCAAGGAGCAGGCGGCGCACGGCATCAGCATTATCGAAGTTCGCCGTGACGCTCTTGGCGCTTGGCAGCGGGTCGCTACGTCAGCCTATAACCGCCGAATCAGCGGCATGACGCCGATCAACATTGCTGGCCCGCTCAAGGCCGACGCGCGGATGAAAACCCTGAGCGACCCGAGCGGTACTCAGGTTCTGGGCACGTTAAACAACTGTTCCATGGGCGTCACACCCTGGGGTACTTACCTGGCCTGCGAGGAAAATTTCCATAACTATTTCGTCAACCGCGATGCCGAGGATTATCAGCAGCGTGCCGAACACCGCCGTTACGGGATTGGCAACGGCGTCAGTAGTGTCTACTACGCCTGGGAATCAGTGGACGCACGCTTCGATGCCACTCCCTACGCGGGCCAGCAACATAATGGCCACTGCAACGAGCCCAATCGGTTTGGCTGGGTAGTAGAGATAGATCCCTTTGATCCAGACAGCACGCCGGTCAAGCGTACGGCCATGGGTCGTTTGGGTCGTGAGTGCTCAGTGCTTTCTCTACATGCCAACGGCAGCATGGCGCTCTATTCCGGAGACGACAGCCGCGGTGAATATGTCTACAAATTCGTTCCCCAAGGTCGGTTTGATCCGGCTCAACCACAAGCAAATCGCCAGTTGCTAGATGCTGGGACCCTCTATGCGGCGCGGTTCAATGCAGATGGATCCGGCGAGTGGCTGGCTCTGGTCTGGGGTGAGAATGGTCTGACCGCTGAGAATGGGTTTGCCGATCAGCAAGCGGTATTGCTGAACGCCCGGGGCGCGGCTGATGTATTGCAGGCGACGCCAATGGACCGTCCGGAGTGGGTGGCAGTGCACCCGCAGAGCCTGGAGGTCTACGTCACCCTGACCAACAACACCGAGCGCGGCGAGCGCTTTGCAGTAGATGCCGCCAACCCCCGGCCGGACAACCTGCACGGCCAGATTCTGCGCTGGAATGAAGCCGGCGGCGACCCTACAGCCACTCGTTTTACCTGGGAACTGTTCCTGCTCGCCGGGGACCAGCCTGGGGCCCTGGATAACGAAGGTCAGCCCATTCCCGAGCACCTGACGGGCACGATCAAGGGCGATATTTTTTCATCGCCGGATGGTTTGGCATTTGATGCCGGCGGCAGGCTGTGGATCCAGACCGACTCTGATGAGGATGCCGCGCACACCGCCAACACTGGCTGCAACCAATTGCTCTGCGCTGACCCGGTCAGCCGTGAGGTACGGCGTTTTCTGGTCGGCCCCTGGGGCGCCGAAATCACCGGCCTTACCTGGACGCCAGACTATCGCAGCATGTGGATCAATGTGCAGCACCCCGGCATCAGCTACCCCGCCAGCGACGGTAAGTCTCGCCCGCGAAGCACAACGGTGCTGATTACCAAGGACGATGGCGGCGTAATAGGGACCTGAGCCTAGACGCCACGTTATTTCCGCACCAGTAAATCAACATTAGGTCTCTGCCAACAAACCCTGGAGTCATATGAACATTTTTACCTACACGCGCACTTGCTCGATCGCTGCACTGTTGGCGATAGCTTCACCCCTGGTGAACGCTGATATCGCTGCGCACGCCGAGCCAGTGTTGAGCTTTGCTGTACTGGGGGATGCCGAGCCCAAGCCTTTAGCGGAGTTCCCACACCTGGCCAGGTCTGTCGATCATGTGAACGCACTGGCCGCCGTACAACCAATGGACTTCGTCGTCGGCGTAGGCGACATCGCCCACAAGGGCACGCTGGTACAATACGACAACGCCACCAAGGAACTGGAGCGTCTTGACTTACCCTTCTACCCCATCATGGGTAACGAGGAGCACGGTTCGAGCGTTGCTCGTTTTTTGCATTACGCAAACCTTTGGAATGCGGGCAAGGTGCATATCGCTGACGCCCGTTACGTCGTGGAGCAGGAGCAGGTCGCCCTGGTGTTTGCGTCACCGGATCACGGTCGTGATTTCGACAACAGTGGAGTTGATTGGATTGCCGAACAGATTTTCCGGCTGCATCCCAAGCCGGTCTTTCTGGTAGTGCATGGCGCCCAGGCTGGCGCCTTTCCAGAAAATGCCGAGAAAGGCATAACCAATACCACCTTTGAAAAGATCACGCGCATGGACAATCTTGCCGCGGTCATTTCCGGCGATCTGCATATGGATATGGACCGGGTCGATCATTCGAAAAGGATCGACGACGTGCATTATTTGCACATCCCGGCGCTGGAGCGCACCAAAATTCCGGATGAAAGCAACCACACAGCGATGTTTAGAGTGGTTTCTCTGTATAACAACGGCGAGGTAGTGGTAGACACCTTTGAAAGCGGTAGCGGCAATAGCCCACTCGAGCGCCATGATTACAGGTTTTCTCTGCACCGCTAAACCCGCTACCGGCGCAGCGTGTTTACAACTGTTGCTACCACTCCCGGTCTTGCTGTATCACCGCTTGGCCGGGCGTTCCCACTATCATGCAGTGAACCGCCCTCACCTTTTAGAGCTGTTCACTATGCGCCTGTCGAAACCATCCTCTACTGCTCGCCCGCTTCAGGTGTGGCGCGATCTCAATCTATCGACCCTGACCGCCGGCTTTGTTGCCATGCTGACCGGCTACAGCAGCTCGGTGGTGCTGATGGTGCAGGCCGGACAGGCAGCGGGTCTGAGCAATGCCCAGATCGCCTCATGGATCTGGGCTCTCTCCATCGGCATGGCAATCTGTACGCTGCTGCTGTCTCTGCGTTATCGTCTGCCGCTGGTGGTTGTCTGGTCTACGCCCGGTGCGGCTTTGTTGATCACCAGCCTGCCCGGCGTGTCATACAGTGACGCGATTGGCGCTTTTATATTCTGCGGGCTGCTGTTGCTACTCAGCGGAATCAGCTCAACCGTCGCCCGGCTGATGCGCTGGCTTCCCGCTTCTCTTGCTGCGGCCCTGTTAGCCGGCATCCTGTTTCGGATTGGCAGCCAGATTCTTCAGGCTGCGCAGGAGCAGATCGGCCTGGTGCTGGTGATGTTCGTCAGTTACCTGCTGGCCAAACGCTGGGCGCCGCGCTACGCCGTACTGTTAGCACTGTTCTGCGGCACTTTGATCGCCTGGGTGACCGGCATGCTGGATCTGCCTGAGGTGCAATGGCAAATCACGTTGCCAGAATGGACCACACCGAGCTTTTCCCTTAGCGCGATGATCAGCATCGGCTTGCCTTTGTATATCGTGGCCATGACCTCGCAGAACCTGCCAGGCCTGGCGATCCTCAAATCCGATGGCTACGAAGTGGACCCTGCACCGATCCTATCGCTGACCGGACTCATGTCCGTGTTGCTGGCCCCTTTTGGCTCTCACGGTCTGAATCTCGCGGCAATCAGTGCCGCGGTGTGTACCGGTCACGAAGCGCATCCTGATCCGGCCAAACGCTATACCGCAGCGCTCTGCTGCGGTGCATTGTTTGGCGCCATCGCCCTGTTTGCCGGGACCCTGACGGTGCTGTTCATGGCCCTGCCGCAAGCGCTGGTTATTTCTATTGCAGCCTTGGCGCTGTTAGGCTCGATTGCCAGTGGCCTGGCAAAAGCAATGGAAAGCCCAGGCGAGCGTGAGGCGGCATTGATTGCCTTTATGGTCGCAGCATCCGGCTTCACTCTGTTCTCGATCGGATCGGCTTTCTGGGGTCTGGTCGCGGGGGCCGCCACCTTGTTGCTTCTTCCCGGGACACCCCGGCAAACACCCGAACAGCCGCTGCAGAACCTGCCCCAACCGGCCATAGACGCTGAATTGGCTGGGGAACAAAAACAGCAATAACGCGTCGGAGGGGTGAAGCCAATGACAGGAGTAACCCTATGGATCTGATCCGCATTCTTATAGCAATCCTGCTGCCGCCGCTCGGCGTGTTTCTGCAAGTAGGCTTGGGTGGCGCATTCTGGCTGAATATTCTGCTCACGCTGCTCGGCTATATTCCGGGCATTGTTCACGCGGTATGGGTTATCGCCCGCCGCTAGGTTTCATGCTATGAGCCTTTTACTAACCTTTAGGGCTGCGCAGTAACTTGCGCAGTTTTTTAAGCCTTTTCCACGCACGCTCCGCCCTTTGATCAATCTGCGTCTGCCAGTGATCCCGACAACAGTACAGGTCAGTTTCACGCTCTGACATCATCAACCATTGCAGGTTATCGTGCCATTCGCCCAACTCATTCTGTGCACGCTTCAGCGCCTTGGTTAGCTCGGAACTGGGCAAAAGATATTCAGAATACGCTTGATATAAGTAACGCAGCTTTTTGATTTCCTTACGAACCTCATGCAAATCCGGGTTCTTTTTTCCCAGCGTTTTACGTAACTTTCGCGTCAGTTTGTAGGCGTAGTTGTCGAGCGTGTCAGACTCCAGCCGGTAATCATCCGACCCGACAGCCAACCGTTGCTCCAGATTGATGATCGCCAGCTGGAGCAGCCTGTAACGCAAGTCGCCAGCAAGCAACGCACAACTGGTCTGCATGGCTTCTTGGCGGCAGACGGCCTGATAATGCGCACCGCGCTTCTCCAGCTCCTGCACCAGCACCTGCCGATCCCGTAACGGCCCGGTCTCTCGACCTAACTCTGCCGAGAGGCTGTCAACACCGGAAAACCAATCGCCCTGCTCCCTCCATGGTCGCAACAAGCTGCGCAGCCTGCGCATCGCGATGCGAGTCTGATGTAAGGCTTCAGTGGCTGATGGATCCGCCAGCTGCGCAATATTCAGATCCAGAACACGATATTGATCTACCAGTGAGTCTTGTAAATACTGCAACACATTATCGCCCATGCAGCCCCACTCCAAAGGTATGATTCAACACAATAGCCTGCCCGTAGCGTGGCAGTGAAGGTGCCGAAATAGCGAAATTGTCAGTAAAAGTGTGACCAGGTAAACCGAAAAAAATTTGGGAGTAACTGCATGAAATCTTTGTTCGCATCGATCGCACTGGCCGCCAGCCTGTTCGTCGTTACCTTCTCTTCCGTACTCCAAGCGGCAGACCCAGTGGCGATTGACGTCTATCGCGACCCCAATTGTGGGTGCTGCAAGGCCTGGATAACGCATCTTGAAAATAATGGTTTCAACGTGACAGATCACGTCGAGAATAATATGAGTGCGCTCAAGAGCGAGCTGGGAGTACCACAGGAACTGGCTTCCTGTCATACCGCGGTGCTGGATGGTCGGTTTATAGAGGGACATGTTCCCGCCGCTGACATACTGAAAATGCGTCAGCAGCCGGACATCATTGGCTTGGCGGTTCCGGGGATGCCCGCGGGCTCACCCGGGATGGAGATGGGCGATCGGGTCGACGCCTATGATGTCATCAGTCTTGATGAAAATAACGACACTTCGGTGTTCAGCTCTTACCCTTGACCGGGCCAAACCAGCGCGCCAGCGTTTGGCGTGCGCGCTGTTTTACCTCGTCGTTGATATACAGCGAAACCAAGCCCAGCGCACCGGCCAAAGCGCCGAGGTCATCAGAATAACCCGCGAGCGGAATAAAGTCGGGGATTACGTCGATAGGCATAATGAAATAGGCCAGGGCGCCGTAGATGATGGTTTTCGCCCAGGCCGGTGTTTCGGGGCGTTGCGCGGCGTAATACAGGTACAAAGCGCGCTCCACCACTGCCAGTCCGGCCTTTTTGGCATAGTTGCCGAGTTTTAGCCAAAAACTTGCATCGGTATATTTGTCAGCCAGCGTCATGATTACACCTCCGCGTGAAGTCGAAAGCCTAACATGGAATGCACCCGCGCTCCGACGGAGTCGGCCCTCAACCCTTGGGGCTTATGATGTAGCGATTACGGCCCAGCTCTTTGGCCTTATACAAACATTGATCCGCTTCGTGCAGCCACTCATCGCTGTTGCCGTGTTGATGCAGCATGCATCCGCCGATGGATACGGTCACTGGGCCATCGGGCGTTTGTAACTGCTCTGCCACGGTGCCGCGAATGTGACTGGCGGCCTGCTCCAGCCCCGTGCGGTCTACCATCGGCAGCAAGAGTACGAATTCTTCCCCACCCATGCGAAACAACCGGTCAGACTGCCGACAACTGAGTTTAACGATCCGGGTAAACTCAGTCAGCACGTGGTCGCCGGCCTTGTGCCCATGTGCGTCGTTTACTTCCTTGAATAGATCCAGATCCAGCACCAGCAGACCGTAAGCGGTTTTATGTCGTTGATAATCGGCCATGGCGATATCCAGCTCCGCATCCATGGCTCTGCGGTTGCCGGCCCGTGTTAACGGATCCAGTGTCGCCAATTCGATCAGTTGCTCGCGCTGACGTCGGCCACGGTAGGCGAACACCGAGGCAAACAGGCTGGCGATCAAGCAGGTGACAGCGAAAGAGGTCATCTGATAATGGCTTTCAAAAACCAGACCTGGATTCAGATAGCCATAGGTACAAACCACGATCAAAGACGCGACCGTGGCCACCGCGCTTTGCAATGGCGGTACTACAAAGAAATTGAACAGAATCAGTGTGTAGAACCAGAACAGACCGTTGACGCCGAGCTTGATCGACACCAGTACCGCGCCTGCAGAGTAGATCAGTGCGAGAAACTGGCCAGGTCTGATGGTATCGCCGGTACGCCAGGCATAGAGAACCGCAAGCCCGGTACTGACAACGAGGAAAGCATCAACCAGCCCTACCCACAGATTCCCTTCAAGCAGCCGAAAGACAATATAGGGGGTAATACCAATCAGCGAGCACAGCCCGACCAGAGTGATGATGGAAAGTTGAAAGTCTTCTTTGAGACGTATCAAGATGCTCTGCATGGAATCCTGCGTAGAATTCTAAAGTGGCGCTATTATTGTTGTGCCCGAGACTCTCATCTGGGATAGCCCATCTCGGATTGCCCGCCCGGGACTTTCCGCCTGAGCCATCATCAGGATGGCCGCACTTTATAATCTGTTACCGCTGCCTACAATAGCTCAACGCCAGCATGGCACAATTGCCTGCACATCAATCCCTGATAGTCCTGTTTTAGACGGCCGCAGTCGCCTGGATGCGTTTGACCATAGCACGTAAACCGTTGCCGCGTGTCACGCTCAAATGCTTGATCAGATTCAATTGTTCAAAATAGTCTTCAATATCGAACTCACGGATAGCCGCGGGAGTCTTGCCGTTATAAGCCGCTAGCACCACGGCGAGCAAGCCCTTGACGATAAAAGCATCGCTGTCAGCGGCGAAATAGAGACGCCCGTCACGCTCTTCGCTGGCCAACCATACCTGGCTCTGACAGCCGCGCACAATATGCTCCTCGGTCCGCTGGCTGTCATCCATCGGCGGCAGCTCGCGACCCAGGTCGATAATGTACTTGTAGCGATCTTCCCAGCTGTCGAAGAATGCCAGCGTATCGACGATGTCTTCGCTACTGATGTCGGTACCAAACTCACTCATGCAACTTTTACCTTGAAGAAATCACCTTGAAAGAATCCCATTGAACAAACCAGATTAAAAGAACATTCCGGTTTCCAACTGGGCCTCT
Source organism: Halopseudomonas laoshanensis (assembly GCF_008365385.1). Taxonomy (GTDB): domain Bacteria; phylum Pseudomonadota; class Gammaproteobacteria; order Pseudomonadales; family Pseudomonadaceae; genus Halopseudomonas; species Halopseudomonas laoshanensis. Next base: position 1,224,126 of record NZ_QOVF01000001.1, read on the forward strand.
TCGCTCATCATGTCGCGGCTCCAGGGTGGATCAAATACCAGATCGACCTTGACCACATCCACATTGGGCACGCGACGCACGCGGTATTCGACATCACCGACCAGCACCGGGCCCATACCGCAGGCGGGCGCTGTCAGGGTCATGCGGATATCCACGCGCTTGGCCGCCTGATCAACCGCCACCGAGTAGATCAAGCCCAGATTCACCAGATCTACCGGAATCTCTGGATCATAGACCGTGCGCAGGGCTTCCCAGACCTGATCCTCGTTGATGGAATCGTCAGTCGGCTCCGGAAAGCTGAGCAATTCAGGCTCCAGGCCCAGGCTGGCCGCGTCAGTACCATCAACCCGCACCATCTGCCCGTGATAGGTCACGGTGTAGTTGCCACCCAGCGCCTGGGTAATGGTTACAAAGGTATCTTTGGGGATGGTCAACGGCGTGCCATCAGGAACCCGGCGCGCAGGACAATCTGCCTGCGCCACCACCATACGTCTTTCCATGTCAGCTCACACTAAAGCTTTCGCCGCAACCACACTGGTCTTTGACGTTGGGATTGATAAACCTGATCTGACGGTTGATACCCTCTTTGACCAGGTCGATTTCAGTGCCGGACAGCACGTTAAGGCTGTCGCGATCAATCAGCAGCTCAACCTGCTCATCGAGATGATAATGCAGGTCGCTGTCTGCGCCCTGCTCGACCATGTCGATCACGTACATAAAGCCGGTGCAGCCACTCTTCTTCACGCTCAGCCGCACGGACTTGCCGGCATCCGAGCCTAGCTGCCGACGGAAATGCTCCAGCGCTGCGGGTGTCACAGTGACTACCTGGCTGCCTGGATCGAAGGATTCAACGCTCATGCCATGACTCCTTTTGGAATGCAGATCCTGATCATAGAAACTGCCTGACCTTGGTCAGGGCTTCAAACAAACGATCAACGTCTGCGAAAGTATTGTAAATACTGAAACTGGCACGCACCGTACCGGGTATGCCGTACTGATCCATGATCGGCTGCGCGCAATGGTTACCAGTACGCACCGCCACACCTTGCTGGTCGAGCAGCATGCCGACATCATGCGGGTGCGCCCCTTCCAGCAGAAAGCTCATGACGGCGGTTTTGTTCGCCGCCGTACCCACCAGTTTCAAGCCGGGCGTGGCCCGTGCCTTGTCTTCAGCATACGCCAGCAACGCCTGCTCGTGGGCCGCTGCGGCTACGCGATCATAGCTGTTCACATAGTCCACCGCCGCGCCGAGGGCGATCACCCCGGCAATATCCGGCGTACCGGCTTCAAACTTGTAGGGCAACTGGTTATAAGTAGTGCCGGCGAAGCTGACGCTTTCGATCATCTCGCCACCGCCCTGGTAAGGCGGCATGCACTCGAGCAGCTCGACCTTGCCATACAGCACGCCCAGGCCAGTCGGGCCGAACAGCTTGTGCGCGGAAAACACGTAAAAATCACAGTCCAGCGCCTGTACGTCCACCGCCCAATGGCTGATCCCCTGCGCACCGTCAATCATGCAGAGCGCGCCGGCTTCATGGGCCAAGCGGATGATGTCCTGGATCGGATTGATAGTACCGAAGGCGTTGGAGACATGCCCGCAGGAGACCATCTTGACCCGCTCATCCAGCATCGCAGCGTAGGCGTCCATATCGATGGTGCCGGTCGCATCCACCGGGATGGCTTCCACTGTGGCGCCCTTCTCTGCCGCTACCATCTGCCAGGGCACGATATTCGAGTGGTGCTCCATGCCCGACACCAGCACCCGGTCACCCGGTTTCAGATTGGTCCGGCCCCAGGTAGCAGCGACAAGATTCAAGCCTTCTGTGGTGCCCTTGGTCCAGATCACCTGACGCGATTCGGCGGCGTTGATAAATGCCGCCACTTTGCTGCGTGCGTTCTCGAACTTCTCGGTCGCGCGCTCGGCCAGCGCATGCGCACCGCGGTGCACATTGCTGTTGTCGTGACGGTAATAATCAACAATTGCCTGAATCACCGCCTCGGGCTTCTGCGTCGTCGCCGCGTTATCCAGATACACCAGCGGGTGGCCATTGACCTGCTGATCGAGAATCGGAAAATCCGCGCGAATACGCTCGGCATCAAAAGCCGGAGCGCCTTTCAGCGACACCTGCTCACTCATAGGCCAACTGCCCCAGCTCGGTGTCTTCACGCCCGAACAGCGCCGCCAGACGTGGGCGCAGATAATGCTGAATCGCAGGCTCTGGCACATCGTTCAACAGTTCATTGATAAAGCCGAAACTGAGCATACTCATCGCATCGGCCTTGGACACACCGCGGCTCTGCAGATAGAACAGCGAGGTCTGATCCAACTGACTGATGGTTGCACCGTGGGCACAACGCACATCGTCAGCATAAATCTCCAGCTCAGGCTTGGTGTTGATCTCGGCCTGATGCGAGGTCAGCAGGTTCTTGTTGCTCAGCTCTGCCAGGGTTTTCTGCGCCTGCGGATGAATATGAATCCGCCCGTTGAATACCGCTTTGGACGCATCGCCAACGATGCCGCGGAACACTTCATTGGTAGTGCAGTGCGGTACGCAGTGCTCAACGTTGGTGTGATAGTCGATCAACTGCTTGTTGCGCGGCAGATAAACGCCGTGCAGCTCCAGGTGCGCGCCCTCGCCGCGGTGATTGACCTGATAATCAATGCGCTTGAGGCGGCTGCCCTGGGCCAGGGTAAAGCCGTAGAAGCGTGACGAGCGATGCAGGTCAACATGTACGCCACCCACATGCAGCAGGTCTTCCTGTTCCAGGTTGATGCGGTAATGCTGTACCTGCGCATTCGCACCCACCACCACTTCAGTCAGGGTGTTAACGAAGCCATTCTGCTGCTCGGTACTGGACAGAAAGTGTTCGATGACTTCAGCCTGGCTGTTGTCATCCAGCACCATCAGCAGCCGCTGGTTACTCACAGCAGGCTCCGCCTCAGGGGTGGATACATTGAGGACATACACCGGCTTGGCAAGTTTCTGGCCGGCCGCCACATGTACCAGGATACCGTCGGCGGCCCAGGCGTTGCTCAACGCAGCAAACAGATGGCGCTCGGCGTCAACAACCTTGCCCAGATGCTGTTTGATCAGTTCGCTTTGCGCGGCGTCAGCATCGGCGAAGCGCACCACACCGTCAGGCAAAGCGCTGGAATGCTCGGCAGAGAACTGCCCATTGATAAACACCAGGCGCGTGGCATCCAGTTCTTCAATCGGCTCGATACCCTGCTGCCAGTCGCCACTGGGCTTGACCGCCCATTGGCTGGGGCAGTCATTTTGCAGCGGCGTCAGCGGGGTGTATTTCCACATTTCCGTCTTGCGCGTCGGCCAGGCGGTCGCAGCCCAACGGGCAGCACCCTGCTCACGCAGCGGCGCTAGCCATTCGGGGCTGCTCTGCTGTTCTGCCAGTGCCAGCGCATGTCGTTGAAAATCTGTCATAGGTTCAAGCAACCTCGTTTTCCAGCCAGCCGTAGCCTTTGGCTTCCAACTCCAGAGCCAGGCTCTTGTCGCCGGATTTGACGATGCGGCCGCCGGCCAGCACATGTACGTAGTCCGGCACGATATAGTCGAGCAGACGCTGGTAGTGGGTAACGACGATAAAGCTGCGCTCGCTGTCACGCATGCTGTTCACGCCATCGGCGACTACCTGCAGGGCGTCGATATCCAGCCCTGAGTCGGTCTCGTCAAGAATGCACAGCGACGGCTCAAGCAGCATCATCTGCATGATCTCGTTGCGCTTCTTCTCGCCACCAGAAAAACCTTCATTGACGCCGCGCTTGAGGAAGCTCGCATCCAGATCTACGCGCTTGCTGGTCTCACGCGCGAGCTTCATGAACTCCACCGAAGACAGCTCCGGCAAACCCGCGTGCTTGCGCTTGGCATCCAGGGATACCTTGAGAAATTCCATGTTGCTAACGCCGGGGATCTCGACCGGGTACTGAAACGCCAGAAACAAGCCTTCACGAGCACGTTCTTCGGTATCCAGTTCCAGCAGGTTCTGGCCCTTGAACGTGATGGTACCGCCGGTGGCTTCGTAACCGGGGCGGCCAGACAATACATTGCCCAGCGTGCTCTTGCCTGAACCGTTAGGGCCCATGATGGCGTGCACTTCACCCGGTTTGATGTCGATACTCAAACCCTTGAGAATATCTTCATCCTTATCACCCACTTTCGCGTACAAATCCTTGATATGTAACATATTCACTGCCTGATAACTGTTGAATTAAAGGGAGGCCAGTCGTTGATTCGGGTTAACCCACCGAACCTTCCAGACTGACTTCCAGCAACTTGCCCGCTTCCACCGCAAACTCCATCGGCAACTCCTTGAACACCTCACGGCAGAAACCGTTGACGATCATGGAGATGGCCTTTTCCGCATCCAGGCCGCGTTGCTGGCACAAGAACATCTGGTCGTCGCTGACCTTGGAGGTGGTCGCTTCGTGCTCGACCACAGCCGTTGGATTGCGGCTTTCGATATACGGGAAGGTATGCGCACCACACTGATCGCCGATCAGCAGGGAATCGCACTGGGTGAAGTTACGCGCACCGTCCGCACCCGGGTTGAAACGCACCAACCCGCGGTAGGCACTGTTACTGCGACCCGCCGAAATACCCTTGGCGATGATCGTCGAGCGGGTGTTCTTGCCCAGGTGGATCATCTTGGTGCCGGTATCGGCCTGCTGAAAATTATTGGTCAGCGCCACCGAGTAGAACTCGCCGACGCTGTTATCACCCTTGAGAATGCAGCTGGGATACTTCCAGGTTACGGCAGAGCCGGTTTCAACCTGGGTCCAGGAAATTTTCGCGTTGGTGTGGCAGATCCCGCGCTTGGTCACGAAGTTGTAAATGCCGCCCTTGCCTTCCGCGTTACCCGGATACCAGTTCTGCACGGTCGAGTACTTGATGGTTGCGTTATCCAGCGCCACCAACTCGACGACCGCCGCGTGCAGCTGATTTTCATCGCGCATGGGGGCGGTACAGCCTTCGAGGTAGCTCACATGCGAGCCTTCCTCGGCAATGATCAGCGTGCGCTCGAACTGCCCGGTGTTCATTTCGTTGATGCGGAAGTAGGTTGAAAGCTCCATCGGGCAACGCACGCCCTTGGGGATGTAGACAAAGGAGCCGTCCGAAAACACCGCGGAGTTCAGGGCGGCGTAGTAGTTGTCTTTCTGCGGAACAACACTACCCAGGTACTTTTTCACCAATTCGGGGCAACGGTGTACTGCCTCGCTGATCGGGCAGAAGATAACGCCCGCTTCTTCCAGCTTGGCGCGAAAGGTGGTTACTACCGAGACTGAGTCGAATACCGCGTCGACGGCCACGCCAGCGAGCATTTCCTGCTCGTGCAACGGAATGCCCAGCTTTTCGTAGGTCGCGATCAGTTCAGGATCAACTTCGGCCAGGCTCTTGGGTTTGTCAGCCATGCTTTTCGGCGAGGAGAAGTACGAGACGGCCTGAAAATCGATCTCTGGGTAATGCACGTGGGCCCAGGTCGGTTCTTCCATTTCCTGCCAGGCGCGGAAGGCTTTCAATCGCCACTCGAGCAACCACTCCGGCTCACCCTTCTTCTCTGAGATGAAGCGCACAACGCTTTCATCCAGACCGGGCGGCAAAGTATCGGACTCGATGGCTGAATGAAATCCAGCCGCATAGTCCTTCTTGATAAGACTCTCGACTTGTTCAGTCACGGTATCACCTCAATCAGGCAGCCAGAGCAAACGGCTCGGCTGCTACGTCAAATCAGGCTTGCTGGCGCTACTGCCCCGGTGTCGGGGCTACCGCCAGCAAAGATAGAGCGGCTCTTGCAGGCCGCTTCAGATAATGCGCTGTAGCTCGGACACGGTCTGGCTACTGATCGCGCCTGCCCTGTCCTGACGATTGCGCACACGTTGAATATCTTCGCGAGACACCAGATCAGCCAGGCTGATATCGCTCAGAAATTGATGCAACCGGTCACTCAGATCGGACCACAGATGGTGTGTCAGGCAAACTTCACCCTGCTGGCAGTCACCCCGACCCAGGCAGCGGGTAGCGTCCATGGAGTCATTCACAGCTTCGACAATTTGCGCGACACTGATCGCAGCGGGACCACCAGCCAGTCGGTAACCACCACCCGGCCCTCTGACACTCTCCACCAAACGACAACGGCGCAGTTTGGCGAACAGCTGTTCGAGATAGGAGATGGACACGCCCTGACGCTGCGAAATATCGGCCAGGGTAATGGGGCCCTGATCTTCGTGCAGTGCCAGATCGAGCATCGCTGTCACCGCGTAGCGGCCTTTAGTGGTCAATCGCATTGGCAATCCCGAGCCGGTTGAACATGCTGGCCATGATGCAATAGCCAAGCAATTTAGTCAAGTATTCGACCGCCCCAGGAAGCGCTAAACGCGGGCATTATAAAGACATTTGGCTCTCGGCTGAACAGCCATTGCGCTGATAGCGACAGGCTATTTTCATCCAGAACACCGCTTAAAACATAAAATGCCTGATACTTAGGTGCAGGTATGCCGCAGGTAGTGCTATCGTTTTGGCTGAACTGCGAACAGTACAATAAGGAGTCTATTTAGCATGAGTCACTACACCGAGTTCTTTATCAACGGCCAATGGGTTAAACCCAAGGGCGAGCAGACCCTGGACGTTATCAATCCAGCCAATGAAGAAGTGGCTGCGACCATCGCCCTGGGCAACAAGGAAGATGTGGATCTGGCGGTCGAAGCCGCGCGCAAGGCGTTTGAAACCTATTCCCAGACCAGCCGCGAAGAGCGTATTGCGCTGCTGGAGAAAGTGCTGGCGGTGATGACCAAGCGTCAGCCCGATCTGGCCAAAGCCATCTCCATCGAGATGGGCGCACCCGCCAAGCTGGCGAAGGCCGCGCAAGCCCCATCAGGCATCGGGCATTTTTCCGCGGCGCTGGATGCATTGAAAGAGTTCAAGTTTGAAGAAGAGATCGGTACTACTCTGGTGGTCAAGGAGCCTATCGGTGTCTGCGGTCTGATCACCCCCTGGAACTGGCCGATGAACCAGATGGCCTGCAAAGTCGCTCCTGCCCTGGCCACCGGCTGCACCATGGTACTGAAGCCGTCCGAAGTGGCGCCGCTGTCCGCGCTGATTCTGGCCGAGATACTTGAGGAAGCGGGCGTTCCCGCCGGCGTATTCAACCTGGTGAATGGCGATGGCCCAACCGTGGGCGCGGCCATGTCTTCGCACCCGGGTATCGATATGATGTCCTTCACTGGCTCCACCGGTGCGGGTCGTCAGGTGATGAAATCCGGTGCAGACACCATCAAGCGTGTGGCCCTGGAACTGGGCGGCAAGTCAGCCAATATTCTGCTGGATGACGTCAACTTCGAGAAAATGGTTGGTCACGCGGTCATGTCTTGCATGAACAACAGCGGCCAATCCTGCAACGCTCCTACCCGTCTGCTGGTGCCTAACAGCCGTATGGAAGAAGTCGCAGAAATCGCCAAGACCGTCGCTGCCAAGGTGAAGGCTGGCGATCCCGATGCAGAAGATACCGTGATCGGTCCAGTGGTTTCCAAGGCGCAGTGGAGCAAGATCCAGGGTTTGATCCAGGATGGCATTGCGGAAAACGCCAAGCTGATTGTCGGTGGTCCGGATCGTCCTGAGGGTCTGACCAAGGGCTATTACGTCAAGCCGACCATCTTCAGCCACGTGACCAACGATATGACCATCGCCCGGGAAGAAGTTTTCGGCCCGGTGTTGGTAATCATCGGTTATGAGAATGACGATGAAGCCGTGCGCATTGCCAATGACACCAATTACGGCCTGTCTGGCTATGTGTCGTCGGCAAATCTGGATCGCGCACGCAATGTGGCCCGCCGCATCCGTACCGGCATGGTTCACCTCAACGGAGCCCCGCTGGACAACAAGGCACCCTTCGGTGGTTACAAGGAGTCAGGCAATGGCCGCGAGTGGGGTCACTATGGCTTTGAGGACTTCCTGGAAGTTAAATCCATCTATGGGTATAACGTGAAGCAGGCTTAAGGGCCTAACGACCAGCTTCATGCGATAACCTGCAAGCGAGACCCGAACCCCGGCTTAATGCCGGGGTTTTTGCGTTTGGCCTACGACGGGATACCTGCAGCTTGCCGCCAGGGTGGCAAGCTAGCCCAGCGACTTCACCGCTTCGATCATCTGCGCCATGACCTTCTGCGCATCGCCGTAGACCATCGAAGTATTTTCGGCATAGAACAGCTCGTTCTCGACCCCGGAATAGCCTTTGCCTTGCCCGCGTTTAACCACGTAAGCCTGATGCGCCATGTCGACATTGAGAATCGGCATACCATAGATCGGGCTGGATTTGCGCGTGCGAGCGGCGGGATTGACCACATCGTTGGCACCTAGCACGATGGCGACGTCGGCCTGGGCGAAGTCTTCGTTGATGTCTTCCAGGTCGTGGATGATGTCGTAGGGCACGCCGGCTTCCGCCAGCAATACGTTCATATGCCCAGGCATGCGTCCTGCAACCGGGTGAATAGCGAATTTGACGTCCACGCCCTGTTTTTGCAGCAACTTAACGAACTCGTACAGCTTATGCTGAGCCTGTGCTACAGCCAGGCCATAGCCAGGCACGATGATTACCTTGCTCGCGTAGTACATGGCAATGGCTGCATCGGAGGCTTCGGCCGCCTTCATGCTGCCTTCGATATCCGAGTCACCTTCCCCGCCGCTTTCACCAAACTGGCTGAAGATCACATTCGACACCGGGCGGTTCATGGCTTTGGCCATCATTAGCGTCAGCAAGGTACCAGCCGAACCCACTACAGTACCGGCAATGATCATCGCCGGGTTCTGCAATACAAAACCCTCGAAAGCGACTGCCAGGCCGGTAAAGGCGTTATACAGAGAAATGACCACGGGCATATCGGCGCCGCCGATGGGTGTGGTCAGCATTACGCCCAGCACCAGCGCAAGAATGAAAAACAGCGAGATCAACAGCATGGACACTTCACCACCGGTCACGCCTGCCGTGGTGATGGCTGCGCCCAACCCCAGAGCCGCGAAAAACAGCACCGCATTGATCAACTGTTGCCCAGGTAGTCGTATGGTTTTGCTCATGCGCCCATCGAGTTTGGCCCAGGCGACCAGCGAACCGGACAGCGCAACAGCGCCTATCAAACCGCCGAGTACCGCCAGCACACTCACCACCACGCCATGCGACTGGGCATTGCCCGAGAACAGCTCAATGGCCGCAATCGCCGCGGCGGCGCCGCCGCCCATACCGTTATAAAGCGCAACCATCTGCGGCATGTCAGTCATCGCGACTTTCTTGCCGCTATACCAGGCCCAGCCGACGCCAAGCCCGAGAGCAATCATCACCAGGCCCAGATTCAAGGCCACATGCGGCTGTGCCCGCTCATTGACGTCCAGGCCGTATAGAAAGGCCACCACCACAGCCAGCACCATGCCCCAGCCCGCGACAACAATGCCCGAACGCGCGGTTTTTGGGCTGGCCATGCGCTTCAGACCATAGATAAACAACAATGCGGCTATGAAATACGCCCCTTCGATAATCAGACTGGTATCCATAACTACTCCTTGTCTGCCGAAGAGGATTGATCCGCTTTCTTGTCACTGGACTTGAACATCTCCAGCATGCGTTCGGTAACGACATAGCCGCCAGCGGCGTTGCCGGCACCCAGAAGCACGCCGAAGAAGCCGATCACCTGTTCTAGTGGAGTGGCCGCGTTGAGCAACGCCCACATGGCGCCGACGACGACGATGCCGTGGATAAAATTCGAACCGGACATGAGTGGCGTGTGCAGAATCGCCGGCACCCGGCCGATGATTTCGTAGCCGGTAAAGGCCGCCAGCATAAAGATGTAGAGTGCAACGAAACCGGTAATGGTTGTGGTCACGTCCATGGTCATTCTCCCCCTGATTCGGCAGCCTTTCTGGCTGTCTCGTTTTTAATCTGGCCTTCGTGCGTGAGTACTGCGCCGGCGAGAATCTCGTCCTCCCAGTCCAGCGTCAGCGTGCCCTCCTTGACCATCAGCCCCACCAGCGCCAGCAGATTGCGGGCATAGAGTTCGGAGGCGTGTTCGGCCAGGTGGCTGGGAATATTCAGCGGCGCGACTATGGTGGTTGGGCCTATTTCTACCGTATCGCCTGGCTGCGTGAGCGGCGTATTACCGCCACCCTCCGCTGCTAGGTCGATGATGACGGATCCAGGCTTCATGCCCATGATCTGCGCCTCGCTGATGATTTTTGGGCTGGGCCTGCCGGGGATCGATGCGGTGGTAATCACCGCATCGGCACTCTGAATATGCCGGGTCAATACTTCCGCTACCTTGGTCTGCTCTTCTTCGGTCAGCTCGCGGGCATACCCACCCTGACCACTGGCAGACACGCCGGTGTCAACAAACTTGCCGCCGACCGATTCCACCTGCTCTTTGACCTCAGGACGCACGTCGTAGCCTTCGACCATCGCACCCAGGCGCTTGGCAGTAGCCAGCGCCTGCAAACCGGCGACGCCAGCGCCCATCACCAGCACACGCGCCGGGCGCAAGGAGCCTACCGCAGTAGTCATCATCGGCAGGATGCGATTCAAGTTGGTGGCGGCCAACAGCGCAGCGTAATAACCTGCCAGCGCCGCCTGGGAAGATAGTGCATCCATCGCCTGGGCACGGGTGATACGCGGCACCAGCTCCATGGCAAAGCAGGTAATATTGCCGTCGCGCAGCGCGCGGACTGTGGCTAGCTCCCTATGCGCGTAGACGAAGCAGCAAAGCACAGTGCCTGGCTTCATCTGCCCGATTTCCGCAATTGAAGGGGGCTGCACGCTGAAGATCAGGTCTATTTCGCCTTCTGGATTAGCTAGGGTCACCCCGGTAGTTTCGTAGGCGGCGTCAGGAATGCGTGCGGCCAAACCGGCTCCCGGTTGCAGGCTTATATCGATTCCTAGTTTCTGAAGTTTTTCTACTACGGCGGGAACCAGGGCAACGCGCTTTTCATGCAGGCGGGTTTCTCTGGGGACGTACAGCTTGACTGGCATGGAGGCTCCTTTGACGAGTCTTGTTTTGTCCCAGCATAGACCAAGACTGCACACAAAGGCACCTCAACGGCAACAACGGCGGCTATCCCCCCAACAACACCAACCACAAAGGTAACGTCACCGCAGAGAGCAGTGTTGACATGAAAATGACCGAGCTGATGATACGGTTGTCCTGCTGACCCATATGGAAGGCCAGCACGTTTACGCCGGTCGGGCACGCAGCCATGATCACCAGCACGGTGCGGGCTTCCGGCTCCAGCCCGGGTATGGCGATACCAGCGATCAGCACCCCTATCGGAAACAGCACCAGCTTGCTCAGGGTCAGCAGGCTCATGCTCGCACTCAAGTGCAAACGGTAGTGGGACAGGCTCAGGCCCAGCACCAGGAGCGCACAGGGCAATGCGGCCGATGCCAGCCACTCTACCGCCTTCCACAGCGGCGAAGGCACTTGCCAACCGGACAGGTTCAACAGCGCACCCAGCAGCAAGCCGATGATCAGCGGATTGGCCAGGCTCCTGAGCGTACTACGCAGATCAAACCCCTTGCCGTCCTCCTTGGCCCAGAACGCGTTGTAGAGACTCTGCGCTGTGAACAACACCAGACTATGGAAAATCAGAATGGCGAATAGATACACCAGATAGTCAGACCCCAGCACCAGCGTCACCACCGGAATACCCACCAGCACATTATTGGAGTAGCTGGCAGCCAGACCCATGCTGGTCGGGTGACCGATCCTGCGATGCATGATCAGATTGACCACGCTGAAGACCGCCAGAGCAGGTAAAAAGTAGACCAGCACCAGCAAGGGCGATAGCGCCTGACCCAAATCGGCCTTGGCCAATCCAGAGAACAGCAGCACCGGCATGAACAGTTTGAAGGTCACTGCGTTGAGGGAGCCGCCCGCATCACTTGGCACCCAACGACGCCAGCCGAGCAAATAGCCAAGCAGGATCAGACCAAAAACGGGAATAAGGGCGTGGATGACGACCATGCTGCGCTCCTGAAAGGCGGGTTGCGAAAGGCAACACCGCCAAGCGCGCAGTCTACCAGTGCATTCCCCCTGGAGCGCTTACGTCATGGGGAACACACCGTTGCATCTAGGATGCAACCACTTGCTCAGGCCGGATGGCCCTGAAACTCCTCTGCTACAGACGCCATCAATTGGGCATTGTCATGCTGCCAGGGGTGAAAATCTTCCTTGTAGAAATCCCGGTAATCGCTGATCAGGTGGGAGAAAAAACCCTGGGGCCCCCAAAGCCAGTACATGCCTTTGCACCAGGTCTTCACACTCAAGGCGCCATCTTTTCTCAGCATGTGCCAGGTGCCCACGGTAACGTCTTTGAGAAAGAAGAAGGTCGCCTGGCGCATGGCCTTGCGCAGAATGCTGCGGTCACCACAGACCTGCATATACACGTCAAACGCGACGGCCTTGTGCTCGGTCTCCTCCAGTGCATGCCAACGCCATAGTTGGCGCAATTGCGGGGTGGCACCCTGGATCCACTGTGGGTCGCGCAGCATGGCGTTGGCCATGATCGCGGTAAAGTGCTCCATGGCCACGGTGCCGGCCAGTTGCCTCTCAGCGGAAAACTGCTTCTGCACAAAACGAATACGCTTCTTCACCGTGATCTCTAAGCGGTCTATGTCATACCCCAGATCGCGCAAGCGATTGTTATACTCCACATGTTCACGGCTGTGATGGCCTTCCTGACCGATAAAACCGCGAATCTGCTCTTTGAGCGCAGGGTCGGTAACCTGGTCGCGGAACTGCCTCACTGACTCGATAAAGTAGCGCTCGCCATCGGGAAACAACACCGACATGGCGTTGAAAAAATGCGTCTTGAATGGGTCATTACTGTGCCAATGCCGCGGTAGCGGATTGGGCAGATCAAAATCCATATGGCGCGGTCGTATGCTCAGGTTCGCGGGCGTCAGACTGGACATGGGAGCTCCGGTTGCTTAATTCGGCATGGCACCTCGGACGGGTGCCTAGGCTAAATATAAGCTGCGCAGTTGCCTGGCAACAGGTCGGATACAGCCAATTAACAGGCTGTTTCTGGCTCGATTCGAGGATGTTTGACGCTCAGGCTGGCGCTTTAGCCGTGCACAACTAATATTGGTTCAAATCCTTACCTCAACTTACGCAGGACGCTACATGACGGCGATCATCGACTTTCTGAATAATATCTTCTGGGGCTATGTGCTCATTTACGGGCTACTGGCAGTGGGTGTGTTCTTCACCATCAGGCTGGGGTTTCTGCAGTTCCTGCATTTCGGCGAAATGATCAAGGCCATTCGTGGCTCGCGAGAGAGCGACGAATCGGGTATCTCGCCCTTTCAGGCGCTCTGTACCAGCCTGGCTTCGCGGGTGGGTACGGGCAACATCGCCGGCGTAGCCGTTGCGCTCTACTTGGGTGGCGCAGGCGCGATTTTCTGGATGTGGATGGTAGCATTGGTGGGTATGGCCACAGCCTACTCGGAAAGCACCCTGGCGCAGCTGTACAAGGTCCGTGATGGCAAGGGCCAGTACCGCGGGGGGCCGGCTTTTTATATTTCCAGTGGCCTCAAGGCGCCCTGGGCTGGTGGCATATTTTCCGTCTGCCTGATCATTTCCTTCGGGTTGGTATTCAACGCGGTGCAGGCCAATTCCATTGCAGATGCCATGGAAGGTGCTTTCGGCTTCTCGAAAATGTGGGTCGGTTTGGCAATTGCTTTCTTTGCCGGATTGGTCATCTTTGGCGGGCTGCGCTCAATCGCACGCTTCGCCGAATTGATTGTGCCTTTCATGGCAGCCGCCTATGTGCTGATGGCGCTGGTGGTCATGGCGTTGCACTTTACCGAGGTGCCCGGCGTCCTGGCGATGATCGTCAAGAGTGCCTTTGGCCTTGAAGAAGCAGCAGGTGGCGCGGCAGGCTCCGTTACAGCGGCGATGCTCAACGGCATCAAGCGCGGTCTGTTTTCCAACGAAGCGGGCATGGGTTCTGCACCCAACGTCGCTGCGACGGCCACGCCCGCCCCGCACCATCCTTCTTCACAAGGTCTGGTGCAGGCGATGGGCGTCTTTATCGACACCATCGTCATCTGTACCGCGACCGCGGTGATGATTCTGCTCTCCGGCGTGCTTGAGCCTGGCTCCGGCATCACCGGCACCCAGCTGACCCAGCAAGCCATGGAGTCGCATATCGGTGTTGCAGGTACTTACTTTATCGCCATTGCGATCCTGTTTTTCGCCTTCACGTCGATTGTTGCCAACTACTCCTATGCCGAAAACGCGATGATCTTTCTCGGCGTCGGCAACACTGCCGGCCTTACCGTATTGCGCGTTGCGGCACTGGGCATGGTGATCTGGGGCGCGATGCAGGCGGTGGCCACAGTGTTCAATGCGGCGGATGCGTCCATGGGCCTGATGGCAACCATCAACCTGATCGCTATCGTGATGCTCTCGGGCACCGTAGTGAAGCTGACCAAGGATTATATGGCGCAGCGCAAAGCAGGCGTGGTGCCGAAGTTCAAGGCAACCGACTATCCTGAGTTGAAAGAGAAAATCAAGAACGATATCTGGCGTTAATCCAGTTGGGCGGACTCAGGAGTAGAGCCATCTAAAACATCAAGGGCTGAAATCAGCCCTTGATTTCCTGCAGGCTGTTCCCGCCATCCACTACCAGCATTTGCCCGGTCAGATAGCTGCAACCCTCACTCGCCAAGAACACCACCACACGCGCTATTTCCTCCGGCGTGCCTGGTCGCCCTACCGGCGTATGCAAACCCGCTGCTATCTCCTCCGGCTGACTGGAATGAGTCGCTATCCAGCCTGGCGCCACGGCGTTCACCGTTACACCCTGCCCTGCTACTTCATGCGCCACCGCACGCGTCAACCCGACCATGCCGGATTTAGCTGCGCTGTAACCGGCAGTACCGGGGAAAGTCACCAGGGGCCCGGTGACCGATGCGATATTGACGATGCGTCCGTAGCCGCTTTGCAGCATATGCGGCACCACCGCGCGGGTTACGTGAAAGCAGGTATTCAGGTTCAGATCGAATTCGCGCTGCCATTGCAGAAAAGGCAGTTTATGAAACAGTTCGGGTAGCGGTGTGTCGACACCGGTTTGCGTCATCCCGGCATTGTTGATCAGGATATCGATGCGGCCAAACTGCTGCATTGCCCGCTGGACCAATTCCTCCACCTGATCGGCATCTGTCAGATCGGCGACGTGCGCCAGACAGCGCTCACCACTGTCATCCAGCGCTCGCTGGCGATCAAATATCCGGTTGGTGGTAGAGGTCAGCACCAGACTGGCACCGGCCTCAAACAGCAACCGCGCGGTAGCGAAGCCAATCCCCTCGGCACTCCCGGCGCCGGTGACCAATGCTACCTTGCCTTGCATGTTGTGCGTCGCCACAGTCAGTCCGCCAGTCGCCAGGTAGTACCGCCCTTGCCGTCTTCCAGCACCACACCCATCGCAGTCAGCTCATCGCGAATACGGTCTGATTCGGCCCAGTTCTTGTCCGCGCGCGCCTGCAGGCGTTGCTTGATCAATAGCTCGACCGAGTCAGCATCAACTCGGCCTTCGGCGCCGGCACGCAGGAAGGTATCCGGCTCCAATTGCAGCAACCCAAGGCTTTCGGCCAGCTCACGCAGGCGCGCAGCCAAGCCAGCCGCTGCCTCCATATCCGTGTCCTTGAGGCGGTTAACCTCGCGGACCATATCAAAGAGGACCGCACAGGCCTCAGGACTGTTGAAGTCATCATCCATGGCCGCGCCGAAGCGCTCGGCAAAAGCCTCGCCGCCAGCGGCAGGCGCCTGGGGCAAGCCTTTCAGTGCGTGATAGAAACGCTCCAAGGCGCCCTTGGCTTCCTTGAGGTTGTCTTCGGAGTAATTGATCGCGCTGCGGTAGTGGCTGGATACCAGCAGATAACGCACCACCTCAGGGTGATACTTCTCCAGCACCTCGCGAATGGTGAAGAAGTTACCCAGAGACTTGGACATCTTCTCGCCATCTACACGCACCGCACCGGCATGCATCCAGGCCATGGCGTAGGGCTTTTCGTTGGCCGCTTCACTCTGGGCGATCTCGTTTTCATGGTGCGGGAACACCAGATCCGGCCCGCCACCGTGAATATCGAAGGTATCGCCCAGACAGCAATTGGACATCACCGAGCACTCGATATGCCAACCCGGACGCCCGTCGCCCCAGGGTGACGGCCAGCTCGGCTCGCCAGGCTTGACGCCTTTCCAGAGTACGAAATCCAGCGGATCTTCCTTGGCTTCGTCGACTTCCACCCGCGCACCGATGCGCAGGTCTTCAATCTTCTTGCGCGACAGCTTGCCGTAGCCGACGAACTTGGCCACACGATAGTAAACGTCACCGTTTCCCGGTGCGTAAGCGTACCCCTTGTCGATCAGCGTCTGAATCATCGCATGCATGCCCGGCACATGGTCACTGGCCTTGGGCTCCATGTCCGGGCGCAGCACGTTCAGCCGCGCCTCGTCCTCGTGCATGGCAGCGATCATGCGTCCGGTCAGATCAAGGAAGCCCTCACCGTTCTCGTTGGCGCGGCGGATGATCTTGTCGTCAATATCAGTGATATTGCGCACATAGGTCAGCTTGTAACCGCGAAAGCGCAACCAGCGAGCAACTACATCAAAGGCCACCATGACGCGGGCATGACCGATATGGCAGTAGTCATAAACAGTCATGCCGCACACGTACAGGCGTACGTGGTTGTCTTCCAGCGGCTTGAGTGGAGCTTTGGTCTTGCTCAGGGTGTTGTAGATCGACAGCGTCATTATTGGCCCCAGGAGTCTCTGAGTGTCACGGTACGATTGAATACCGGCTGGCCCGGTTTGGAATCCTTGCGATCAACACAGAAATAGCCTTCACGCTCGAACTGGAAGCGCTCTTCCGCTTCGGCACTGGCTAATGACGGCTCCGCGCGGCAGCCCTTGAGCACCAACAGGGAATCGGGATTGATGTTCTCTAGGAAGGTATTGCCCTCCTCGTTCTTGTCCGGATTCGGCGCGCGGAACAGACGGTCGTACAGCCGCACTTCGCATTCAACGCTTTGCGCTGCCGGCACCCAGTGAATCACGCCTTTGACCTTGCGGCCTTCGGGGTTCTTGCCCAGCGTTTCCGGATCGTATGAGCACAATAGCTCAACAATATTGCCCTGCTCGTCGGTTACCGCTTCATCAGCACGGATCACGTAACTGCCGCGCAGGCGCACTTCGCCGCCTGGCAGCAAGCGCTTGTAGCCCTTCGGCGGATCGACCATGAAATCGTCCTGATCAATATATAGCTCGCGGCTGAACGGCAGCTCGCGTACGCCCATATCGTCCTTGGGATGACGCGGCAGATGCAGTTGCTCGGTCTGGCCTTCCGGGTAGTTGGTGATGGTCACTTTCAACGGGCGCAAGACGCACATGGCGCGTGGTGCGCTGGCATCCAGATCCTCACGAATACAGAACTCGAGTACGCCCATATCCACAACCGCATCGGAGCGGGTAACACCGATACGCTCACAAAACTCGCGCAGCGAGCCAGGGGTATAGCCACGGCGGCGGAAGGCGCTCAGGGTCGACATGCGCGGATCATCCCAGCCATCCACATGACCTTCGTCGACCAATTGCTTGAGCTTGCGCTTGCTGGTCACGGTGTAATTCAGATTCAGGCGCGCGAATTCGTACTGACGCGGCGTGGCCGGCACCGGCAGATTGCTCAGGCACCACTCATACAACGGCCGGTGATCTTCGAACTCCAGAGTACAGATGGAGTGGGTAACCCCTTCCAGCGCATCAGACTGACCATGGGTAAAGTCATAGCTGGGGTACACGCACCACTTGTCACCGGTCTGGTGATGATGCGCGTGGCGGATGCGATACAGGATCGGATCACGCAGGTTCATGTTTGGCGCAGCCATATCGATCTTGGCGCGCAGCACCTTGGCGCCATCGGCAAACTCACCCGCTGTCATGCGCGCGAACAGATCCAGGTTTTCATCCACACCGCGATCACGGAACGGGCTGTTGCGGCCCGGCTCGGTCAGATTGCCGCGGTATTCGCGCGCCTGCTCCGGCGTCAGATCACAGACGTAGGCCTTGCCAGCCTTGATCAGCTCAATGGCCCAGGCATGCAGTTGGTCGAAATAGTCCGAGGCGTAGCGCACGTTGCCGGCCCACTGGAACCCCAACCACTCCACATCCTGCTTGATCGCATCGATGTACTCCTGCTCTTCCTTGGCCGGGTTGGTGTCATCGAAGCGCAGATGACAATCGCCACCGAACTCCTGAGCTAGGCCGAAGTTCAGGCAGATGGATTTGGCGTGACCAATGTGCAGATAGCCGTTTGGCTCAGGCGGGAAACGGGTCACTATTTTGCTGTGCTTGCCGCTGTCCAGGTCAGCCCGAACGATCTGCCTGAGGAAGTGGGCGGGTGCGGTAGTTTCCGGTTTGTTCATAAGGTGTGCGAGGCTCGTTACGGGTGACGCCATCGGGCATCACGGATTTTGGCTAGGCCATAGTGGCCAAAACGCTTATCATACCGCAAAGTGTCAAGCGCCTGAACGCGGTCTGTGCCTCAGTCGCTGGATTCATTCAACTTTATTTGTCCGAGGATTGCCTTACATGGTCAAGCTGCATACCAACCACGGTGTCATCACCCTGGAACTCTTTGCCGACAAGGCGCCGGAAACTGTCGCAAACTTCGAGCAGTACGTGCGTGACGGTCATTACGACAACACCATCTTCCACCGCGTCATTTCCAACTTCATGGTCCAGGGCGGTGGTTTTGAGCCGGGCATGAAGCAGAAAGAAGCGCGCGCGCCAATCAAGAACGAAGCCGACAATGGCGTAGCCAACGCGATGGGCACCGTCGCCATGGCCCGCACCATGGAGCCGCACTCCGCCAGTGCGCAATTCTTTATCAACGTGGCCGACAACGATTTCCTCAACCACAGCGCGCCTACTGTTCAAGGCTGGGGTTACACGGTATTCGGCAAGGTGGTTGAAGGCATGGACGTGGTCAACAAGATCAAGGCCGTTCCTACTACCATGCGCGCCGGCCATCAGGATGTTCCCGCTGACGATGTGATCATCGAACGCGCCGAACTGACCGAGTAAAGCCGCTACTGATGCGCTATCTGTTTATTTCAGACCTGCATCTTGAAACAGAACGCCCGGACATTACCCGGGCGTTTCTGTATTGTCTGGAACATCGTGCCCGCCAGGTCGACGAGCTGTATATCCTCGGCGATTTTTTTGAAGTCTGGCTCGGTGACGATGACCCTAACCCCCTCGCCGCTCAGGTGATCCGTGTGCTTGCCGAGCTGGCTGAAGCCGGGGTTAACGTTTTTGTGATGCATGGCAATCGCGACTTTCTGATTGGCAAACGCTTTTGCCGTGCCGCACGCTGCACCCTGCTCCCCGACCCCTATGTCGCCAATCTCAATGGCGAGCGCGTGCTGCTGATGCATGGCGACAGCCTGTGCATTGATGACCTGGGCTATATGAAGATGCGCCGGCTGCTGCGTAATCCGCTGAGCCTGTTCATTCTGCGCAACCTGTCGCTCAAACAGCGACACAAGATCGGCCGCAAGCTACGCTCGGAAAGCCAGATCCAGACCCGCCAAAAACCCAGCGACATTACCGACGTCAACCTCGGCCAGGTCGCGAAAGTCATGCGCGAACATCAGGTTCGCACGCTGATTCATGGCCATACCCACAGACCCGCGGTGCATACGCTGATGATTGATGGCGAGCCTGCCGAACGGATTGTGCTGGGGGATTGGGATAAGGCTGGCTGGGTGCTGGAAGTGGATGAGGATGGTAAACGGCTGGAGAGTTTTCCGCTCTAGGCAGACGGTTTAATGATTCCGGGACAAAGGTCAACGTGGATTCCCGCTTTCGCGGGAATGACGGTATCCGTGCTCAGGGGATCAAATCTGCGGCGGTGATGTTGATCTGAAAGTCCGCCTGGATTCCCGCCTGCGCGGGAATGACGCTGTGGGAGCGGCAAGCCGCAAATTACAAGCATTCAAAATCGAGTCAGACTTTTCCCGACCCGGGTCTGGGTCTGAAAAGCCAAATGGATTCCCGCTTTCGCGCGAATGACGTAGTTTGGGATATCGGTATTATCCTGCTACGCCTTTCTTACGGCCCCGTTCCCACTCCTCCATATCTTCAACACCTCTGTCATTCCCGCACAGGCGGGAATCCAATCGGACTCATGCCCAGAATCACTAAACCCAATCCACACTCCTGTCCGAGTCGTTCAGGCTAGCCCTTACGCCTACAAACCCACAAACCCACCCCAATCCGGTCATTCCCGCGCAGGCGGGAATCCATTTTGACTGTGACTTTGACTTTCCAAAAGCCCAATAAAAAACCCCGGCTCTCGCGAACCGGGGTTTTCTTAAGGCGTGTAGCGTTAAGCGGCTATTACACCTTGCTTTCCAACTCCGGAATCGCTTCAAACAGATCCGCAACCAGACCGTAATCGGCAACCGAGAAGATCGGCGCTTCTTCGTCCTTGTTGATCGCGACGATCACTTTGGAGTCTTTCATACCGGCCAAGTGCTGAATCGCACCGGAGATACCGACAGCGATATACAGGTTCGGCGCAACGATCTTGCCGGTCTGACCGACCTGCATGTCGTTGGGCACAAAGCCTGCGTCAACCGCGGCACGCGAAGCGCCCACAGCCGCGCCAAGCTTGTCGGCCAGCGAGTACAGGTGCTTGAAGTTGTCACCGTTCTGCATGCCACGGCCGCCGGAGATAACGATCTTGGCACCGGCCAGTTCTGGACGGTCGGACTTGGCCAGCTCTTCGCCAACAAAGCTCGATACACCGGCATCCTGGGCGCTAGAAACTGCCTCGACGCTGGCGCTGCCGCCTTCGGCGGCAACGGCGTCAAAGCCGGTAGCACGCACGGTGATGACCTTGACCGCAGCGCTGGACTGCACGGTGGCAATCGCGTTACCGGCATAGATCGGGCGCTTGAAGGTATCAGCGCTATCGACCGCAATGATCTCGGAGATCTGATCCACGTCCAGCAGCGCAGCCACGCGAGGGGCGTAGTTTTTGCCGTTGGTGCTGGCAGCGCAGAGGATGTGGCTGTGGCTCTTGCCGACTTCGGCAATCAGCAGCGCCAGGTTTTCTGGCAACTGGTGGCCATAGGCAGCATTATCCGCCAGCAGCACCTTGGTCACGCCTTCAGCCTTGGCCACTTGATCAGCGACCGCAGAGCAGCCTTCACCAGCAACCAGTACGTCGATATCACCACCGATCGCTTTAGCGGCAGCCAGGGTGTTCAGCGTCGCGGCGTTCAGTTCGGCGTTGTTGTGTTCAGCAATAACTAGAATCGTCATCTCAGATCACCTTGGCTTCGTTCTTGAGTTTGTCGACCAGCTCGTCGACGCTCTTGACCTTGATACCCGCGCTGCGGGCAGCCGGCGCTTCGACCTTGATGGTCTTGACGGTAGAGGACACGCTCACGCCGAGATCTTCCGGCTTGAGGTTTTCCATCGGCTTTTTCTTGGCCTTCATGATGTTCGGCAGCGACGCGTAGCGTGGCTCGTTCAGGCGCAGGTCGGTGGTGACGATCGCCGGCAATTTCAGGTCGACTGTCTGCAGGCCGCCATCGATTTCACGGGTGACCTTGACGCTCTCGCCGGAGACTTCAACAGCAGAGGCGAAGGTGCCCTGGCCGTAGCCGCTCAGCGCAGCCAGCATCTGGCCGGTCTGGTTGTTGTCGGAATCAATCGCCTGCTTGCCGAGGATCACCAGCTGGGGCTGTTCTTTATCGACAACAGCCTTGAGCAGCTTGGCAATCGCCAGCGAGCTCAGGTCATCGGCGGACTCGACCAGAATGGCGCGGTCAGCACCCAGAGCCAGTGCAGT
Source organism: Halopseudomonas laoshanensis (assembly GCF_008365385.1). GTDB lineage: Bacteria > Pseudomonadota > Gammaproteobacteria > Pseudomonadales > Pseudomonadaceae > Halopseudomonas > Halopseudomonas laoshanensis. The sequence goes on from NZ_QOVF01000001.1 coordinate 1,246,034, forward strand.
ACGCAGTTGCTCCTGAGCAGCCACGGGGCCGACGGAAACGGCGATTACTTCAGTCGCAACGCCTTTTTCTTTCAGGCGCACGGCCTCTTCCACGGCGATTTCGCAGAAGGGGTTCATGGACATCTTGACGTTGGCGAGATCGACACCGGAATGGTCCGCTTTGACGCGAACCTTGACGTTGTAATCGACCACGCGCTTAACGGCGACGAGTATCTTCACAGGGGCCTCTCTATTGATAGATGACTAAACGAGACACGGTCGATCGTGACCATATTTAAAATATTGTTCACGTTTCGACCATTAAAATAGCTCGCGTACGGATCGTGATCTTGCCCCGCCCGCCGCGTCGGGTCAATATTGGCATACATGCATCTGCGCATAAAGTCGCATTGTCAAAGCTGATGAGACATATCTATGCATTGGAGCATGCCCTGCAGACTGTTATACTCGCGGGTTACACGATCACGGAAGATCACTCACACAATCGATTCAGATTAGGCCTAGAGTAGGAGATACATAGTGGAACGCGAATTCATGGAGTTTGACGTTGTCATCGTAGGCGCCGGGCCTTCTGGTCTTGCCGCCGCTTGTCGCATCAAGAAACAAGCCGCCGAAACCGGCCAGGAAGTCAGCGTTTGCGTTGTAGAGAAAGGTTCCGAAGTCGGCGCTCACATCCTCTCTGGGGCAATCTTCGAGCCGCGCGCTCTGGAAGAGCTCTTCCCCGATTGGAAAGAGCTGGGTGCTCCGCTGAACACTCCCGTCACCCGTGACGACATTTACATGCTGACCAGCGAAGAGAAATCCAGCAAAGTGCCCGGTCTGTTCGTACCCAAGACCATGCACAACGAAGGCAACTACATCATCTCCCTGGGCAATCTGTGCCGGTGGATGGCTCAGCAGGCCGAGAACCTTGGCGTAGAAGTCTACCCGGGCTTTGCCGCCCAGGAAGCGCTGATCGATGAGAACGGCGTTGTTACCGGTATCCTCACTGGCGACCTGGGTGTCGACCGTGAAGGCAATCCGAAGGAAGGCTTTTACACTCCCGGCATGGAACTGCGTGCCAAGTACACTTTGTTCGCTGAAGGTTGCCGCGGCCACATCGGCAAGCAACTGATCAAGCGCTTCAATCTCGATTCCGACGCGGATGCCCAGCATTACGGTATCGGCATCAAGGAAATCTGGGACATTGATCCCTCCAAGCACGAAGAAGGCCTGGTAGTGCACACCGCCGGCTGGCCGCTGGATATCACCAAGAATGAAAACACCGGCGGTTCTTTCCTGTATCACATCGAAGGCAATCAGATTGTTGTCGGCCTGATCGTTGATCTGTCCTACAGCAACCCGCACCTGTCCCCCTTCGATGAGTTCCAGCGTTACAAGCATCACCCAGTGATCAAGCAGTACCTGGAAGGCGGCAAGCGCGTTTCCTACGGTGCCCGTGCGATCTGCAAAGGTGGTTTGAACTCCCTGCCGAAAATGGTCTTCCCCGGTGGCGCACTGATCGGTTGCGATCTGGGCACTTTGAACTTTGCCAAGATCAAGGGCAGCCACACCGCCATGAAGTCCGGCATGCTTGCAGCAGACGCCGTGCTCGAAGCACTGAAAGCGGGTCGCACTGGTGGTGATGAGTTGACCGGTTATGTTGACGGCTTCAAGTCCAGCTGGCTGTACGATGAGCTGTTCGGTTCACGCAACTTCGGTCCGGCGATTCACAAGTTCGGTCCGTTGCTGGGTGGCGCGTTCAACTTTGTCGACCAGAACCTGTTCGGCGGCAAGATCCCGATGACCCTGCACGACACCACGCCGGATTATGCCTGCATGAAAAAGGCAGCCGACGCACCCAAGATCGCCTATCCGAAGCCGGACGGCGTGATCAGCTTCGACAAGCTGTCCTCGGTATTTCTGTCCAATACCAACCACGAAGAGGATCAGCCGGTTCACCTGAAGCTCAAGGATCCGAGCATTCCGATCGAGAAAAACCTGCCGCTATACGATGAGCCTGCTCAGCGTTACTGCCCGGCCGGTGTTTACGAGGTCGTCACCGCTGATAACGGCGACAAGCGCTTCCAGATCAATGCTCAGAACTGTGTTCACTGCAAGACCTGTGACATCAAGGATCCTTCGCAGAACATCAACTGGGTAGCGCCTGAAGGTACTGGCGGGCCGAATTACCCTAATATGTAAACGGCACGTGCAAGCGTCTAGCTTGATGAAAACCCGGCTCGCGAGAGCCGGGTTTTTTATGCGCTGCTGGAAAGTCAAAGTCAAAATGGATTCCCGCTTTCGCGGGAATGACGGGACAGGTTGGATGAGCGGGTGTTGGCGGGTTTGAATGAAGCGGGAGCAATCAATATGTTTCGTTAGCGGGTCATAAGTCCGCTTGGATTCCCGCCTGCGCGGGAATGACAAGGGTGCCGAAAATGGGGAGGTGTAGGAACGGAGCAGTAGAAAGGGAGTGGCAGAAAAAACCGATATCCCAAAATACGTCATTCCCGCGAAGGCGGGAATCCAAGCGGTGTCAGGAAGACCCCAACCCTTTACATCCACGACCACGACTGGCTTGTAACTTATAGCTTGCAGCTGCTAAATCGGCAAAGACACCAACGCCTCATCCCGCACCGGCAACACATCCACCGCCACTGTCAGCTTATGCTCACCACCACCGGTCATCACCCCCTTGAGCGGAGTCACATCGGCAAAATCCCGGCCCCAGCCGAGCACAATGTAGCGCTCATCCGGCACACAGCCGTTGGTGGGATCGATCTCCAGCCAGCCCCAACCGGGAATAAATACCGCCAACCAGGCATGGGTCGCGTCGGCGCCGAGCAGCTTTTCCTGGCCTGCTGGGGGCATGGTTTCCATATAGCCGCTGATATAGCGTGCAGCAAGCCCCAGCGACCGCAGACAGCCAATGGCCAGATGAGCGAAATCCTGGCAAACACCGCGCCTGCTGGCGAGCACTTCCTTGAGCGGCGTGGCCACTGTGGTGAAGTCCGGGTCGTAGACGAACTCGTTGAATATCCGCTGATTGAGATCCAGCACCGCATCGAGCAAATTGCGCCCTGCAGCAAAGCTGCTCAGCGCATAGTTGGCCAGACTCTCGTGCTGATGGATAAAGGGCGAGTCGAGCATGAACAGCCGCGCTTCCAGACAATCACGATTGCTGTAGCGAATATCGGCTGCGGTTTCGCGCACGGCCTGTTCCCAGGCTATGGTAGAAAAGAAATCCTGCGTCGGCCGCGGTCGAGTTTCGATCTCGCTGGTGACGTTTACCTGCAACTCTTCATGTAGCGATTCGAGGGAAAAATACACCACTCGATTACCGAAGAAATCAATACGCTCACGCATCCTCACCGGATTCGGTGAGATTTCCAGCTTGGCGTTGGTACACCATTGCCAGGGCAGATTGCGTGGCAGAATGCGCGCCTCGTTATGGCTCAGGCTGACGGGGCCGCTGTATTCATAGAGCGTGCTGTGGCGTAACTGGTATTTCATTTGCCGGAGCCCTATTAGGAGTTGTTGCTGTATTGCATGGTGACCAACTGGCGAGGCGGTTCCACGTGGCTGAAATGACTGTGCGACAAGGCGTTGGACAATTCAGACATTGGCTCAATCAGTTGATCCAGTAGCTGAGCAAGGAGCTCGCGTGCCTCTTCGGAAGTCTCCAGATCCGCCAGCATGCTGATATCCACCAGATGCAGCTTGCTGGTCGCCTCGATGATCAGGCGCTTTTCCAGGTTGCGGTAAGGCGAGCTGCCCTGGGACGGCAACCGGGTGATCTGCCGTTCCAGACGTTTGAGCATATAACCGACCGAGCGCGGATTGGTTTCATCGAACAGCAGCAGATCGAGAATCGCCGCGGGATGCAGCTGGGACCGATAGCGGCGACGGTACACGGTAAAGTTGTCGGTAGACGCGAGCACCACTTCCCATAATGGAATGCCCGGTTGAGTCGCAGTCAGCAGCGCCAGCTTGAGCAATTGCAGACTGCCCAGCGTGCGTTCGATAAAACGCCCCATGTCCAGAAAGCGCCAGCCGTAATGGTGCGGCATGGTTTCATTGCACAGGCCGAAAAACGCCGAAAGATCCAGCACCATGGCCTCCAGCAAACGCTGGCCAACCACTACGCCACGGGTTCTGGGCATGCTGTTGAAACGCTGACGCAGGCTGTTGATCGCGCGCCAGCTGTCATCGCCCAGATGATCGCGCACTGCTCTGCTGTTGCGCACGAAATGACCGAAAAGCATCGGCAGCCCTTCTGGCTGATCATCGGCGAACAACAGCAACAGACGATCCCGCGTGAGGATGTGTTCAGGTGAAAACCGGGAATGGCCGCGGGCCGCATCCAGCTCCTCTTCCAGGGTCTCTGGATCCAGGCTGATGTCCAGCGCCGCCAACAAGTCAGGCAGGATATTACTGTTACTCTCGTGCCGATCATCCTGCAGCAGCCGCCCCAGGGCTTCGCGCAACAGGCGCGCACGGGTATCCAGACGTTCGCCATAGCGGCCCATCCAGAACAGGCTCTCCGCTACTCGGCAAGGCAGATCTTTGCCATCCCGGGTCACCACTATGGGTCCCTGAGCCTGGCGCAACATACTGATATGCGGTTGCGGTACCGGCGCCAGCACCCACACATCCTTGACCGTACGGCTTTGCATCAGCGGCGCGCCAGGCTCGCCAACCCAGGCCAGCCCGCCGGGCATCACACGGAAATGCCGTTCGTGTACCGGTTTGCCCAGATCCTCCGGCTCGACCAGACTGAAAAACCGCAGCGTCGTATGTTGCCGCTCCAGCTTTCTGGTCTGCGGATTAAAGCCTGGGGTAACCGAAGACACCACCGGACGCTGCGCGGTAAAGAGATAGGGACGCTGCTGCAGATCACGGCGCAGTCCCTGGATAGCTTCCAGACTCATCTGCCCTGCCCTGAAAACTTTCCCGGGCTGGCTGATGTCGCGCAGTATCCACTCATCCAACGACTGGTTAACCTGCGCCAGGCCTTCGCTATTCCCGCACCAGAGCGTCTCACGGCAGCGTAACAGCAGGGTTTCACCCAACAGCCGTTGGCATAGACCCGGCAGGAACGCAGCGAGTGCCGGATGCTCAAGGATTCCGGCGCCCAGGGCGTTGGCAATCCGCACTTCACCATTGCGCGCCGCCTGCAGCAAGCCCGGCACGCCAAGCAAGGAGTCGGGGCGCAGCTCCAGCGGGTCGCACCAGGGGTCATTGATCTGCCGAACGATCACGTCAACCTGGGTCAAACCGCCCAGCGTACGTACTGATACCTGCCCCTCGCGCACGACCAGATCATCACCCTCGACCAGCGCAAAGTTCATATAGTTGGCCAGCCAGGCATGCTCGAAGTAACCAGGGCTGCCCGGACCGGGTGACAACAGCACGATATTCGGCTGTTCGCGACCGGAACCGGCCAGACCGGCAAGACAGCGATGCTGGGCCTGATGAAAGCCGGCCAGACGGTTGATCGGTGCTTCCCGGTAGATACTCGGCAACGCACGGGCCAGCGTAATTCGGTTTTCCAATGCATAGCCGGCACCGGACGGTGACTGCGTCCAGTCGCCCAGCACCTGCCACTGCCCCTGCTCATCGCGGATCAGGTCAGTACCATGAAAAATCAGCAGCGGGCGGTCCAGCTGGGACGGCGAATCGGCAGCGGCAAACAGAAAGCCGGGATGGGTAAATACCAGCTCCGGCGGCAATAGCCCTTCATTGATGACGTTACGGTCACCGTAAAGATCATCGAGCAAGTGTTCCAGCAGCCGGCTGCGCTGCTTCAACCCGGCTTCAAGAGTCTGCCATTCATGGGTATTGATCACCCATGGCAAGCAATCCAGCTGCCAGGAGCGCAGTTGGCCAGGGTCGTCCTCGTAGGGATTGAAAGTAACGCCGTTCTCATGCAGCAGGTTCTGCGCTTCTTCGCTGCGGCTGACCAGAAAGTCCGGACCCAGCGCAGAGAACTCCTCGATAAGGGCTTGCCAATGGCTGCGCGGCTGCTGATCGCTGCCCAGCAGTTCGTCATGCTCTTCATGTCCGGGATAATCCCCGAGAAGCGATTTAAGCGATGGATCCAGATTACCCGATAACAGCATGAGTTAGTTCCTGAGCGGCGCTCGAAGCGAGCGCCGGTGTGCGCTGCAGCAAAAAACTATTATAGACCAGAGGCAGGCACGGCAGCACGTCGCAGGTCGAGTGTATGCGGGTATTCCTGGCCGGGAGCCTGCTCAATTCGTTTCATCTCTCCCTGGGTATGTCCATGCGACCAGAAACGCGCCATACGGCGAGCTTCAGCTTCATTGGCATTCACCGGGAAGGTTTCATAATTGCGCCCTGCCGGATGCACTACGTGATAGGTGCAGCCGCCCAGGGAACGGTTGTTCCAGCTGTCGACCAGGTCGAATACCAGGGGCGCATGTACCTCAATCATCGGATGCATAGCCGAAGGCGGCTGCCAGGCACGATAGCGTACTGCAGCCACGCCCTCCCCAGGGATGCCGGTAAACTGCAATGGCACCTTGTAACCATTGCAGGTCAGTACGTGGCGTGAAGGATTGAAGTCGCTGACTTTCACTTCCATACGTTCGACCGACGAATCCACATAGCGGGCAGTACCGCCCCCGCTGACCTCCTCCCCCAACACGTGCCAAGGCTCGATAGCCTGGCGCAACTCCATACCCACACCGTCGTAGCGCACTTCGCCGCAATGCGGGAAGCGGAACTCCAGGAAGGGTGCAAACCAGTCAGCTTCAAAGGCAAAGCCATGCGCATTCAGATCGGCAATCACATCGCGCAGATCCTGCCAGATAAAGTGCGGCATCATCCAGCGATCGTGCAGTGCTGTACCCCAGCGCACCAGTGGCTTGCGGTAGGGTTTGGCGTAGAAGCGAGCGACCAGCGCCCTGATCAACAATTGCTGCATCAGACTCATTTGCGCGTGCGGCGGCATTTCGAAACCGCGCAGCTCAAGCAGCCCCAACCGCCCGGTAGCGGTGTCGGGCGAATAGAGCTTGTCGATGCAGAACTCCGCGCGGTGGGTATTGCCGGTGATATCAGTCAGCAAATGCCGCAGCAGGCGGTCCACCAGCCAGGGCTGGGGCACTTCGCCCTCGGGCATCTGCGAGAGCGCGATCTCCAGCTCGTACAAAGCTTCATGGCGTGCTTCATCGACCCGGGGTGCCTGGCTGGTCGGGCCGATAAACAGCCCGGAAAACAGGTAAGACAGGCTCGGGTGGTGCTGCCAGAAGGTCAACATACTGGCGAGCAAGTCCGGGCGGCGCAGAAACGGCGAATCCGCAGGCGTTTTACCGCCCAGCGTGACATGGTTGCCACCGCCAGTACCGGTATGCCGACCATCGAGCATGAATTTCTCGGTACCCAGCCGGGTCAGGCGCGCTTCTTCGTAGAGGATATGCGTATTGTCGACCAGATCGCGCCAGTTGGATGCCGGCATCACGTTGACTTCAATCACACCCGGATCAGGCGTAATCATGAACTTCTCGATGCGCGAATCCGAAGGCGGAGCATAACCCTCAATGCACACGGGCATCTTCAGGTGAGCAGCGGTCTGCTCGATAGAGGCCAGCAGCTCGAGGTATTCCTCAAGTTGAGCCAATGGCGGCAGGAAGATAAACAGTTTGCCGTCACGCTCTTCCAGACACAGCGCCGTGCCGATAACACCCTCTTCACTCAGATCGGTCAACTGCTCCTGCCAATCCTGGCCAACTGACTGATGATGGCGGCCGTCTGTCTGGTTGCTGGCCGCCTGCACTTCGCTGTAGCGGCTGGCCACTTCACCATGAACATCCGACAGTGCCGGCGGCGTGTCGAACAACGAGCGCGGCTGTGGCTCATCAAGCTTGCGCAGCGGCAAAGCGGAAAGTGGTAAACGCAGGCCCATGGGCGAGTCGCCGGGAACCAGGTACAGATTCTGCCGGCGGATCGGCCAGCGGCTGCTTTGCCAGCGATCGGTGCTCAGATCACGGGCCAATGGCAACGCCAGGCCGGTCATCTTGTCCAGGCCGCGTTCAAGCAACCGCACCAGTCTGGCGCGGCCCTCGTCATCCTGCAGCTCGTCATCACTGAGTTTCACGTCGCTGGGCTGTTGCTGCTCGAGCCACAGGTAATAGTAGGTATCTTCAAAACAGGGAATCAGATAGCGCTCATCCAATTCCAATCGCTTGGTCAGCTCAGCAGCAAAACGCTGCACGTCCTTTTCGCCGAACTGGTAGTCTTTTTCCACATCTGCCAGCCACTGGTCATCCTGCCACATGGGCTTGCCGTCGCGGCGCCAGTAGCAGGCCAGGGCCCAGCGCGGCAGCGGCTCACCTGGGTACCATTTGCCCTGCTGGTAGTGCATCAGGGAATGTGGCGCGTAATGCGGGCGCAGACGCCGCAGCAATTTCTCGGCGAGCCCTCTTTTGGTCGGCCCTTGCGCGGCGATGGTCCATTCTGGTGCATCCATGTCGTCAACTGATACAAAAGTGGGCTCGCCGCCCATGGTCAGACGCACGTCAAGCTCTTCAAGTTGCTGATCAACCTGATCGCCCAGCGCATCAATTCGTGCCCACTGGTCTTCGGTATAGGGTTTGGTCACGCGCGGATCTTCATGCACGCGCGTGACGCTCATCTTGAAGTCGAACTCCACCTTGCACGGCTCGGAAGCACCGGTGATAGGTGCCGCACTGGAAGGCTCTGGTGTCGCCGCCAAGGGAATATGCCCTTCCCCAGCAAACAGGCCGGATGTGGGATCCAGACCAATCCAGCCCGCACCGGGAATGAATACTTCGGTCCAGGCATGCAGATCGGTAAAGTCCACTTCGGTCCCTGAGGGACCGTCGAGCGCTTTTACATCAGCGGTTAGCTGAATCAGATAGCCCGACACGAAGCGCGCTGCCAGACCCAACTGGCGAAATATCTCCACCAGCAGCCAGGACGAATCACGGCATGAACCACGCTGCAGGGTCAGGGTTTCCTCCGCGCTCTGCACGCCCGGTTCCATGCGGATCAGGTATTCGATGTCCTGCGACAAACGCTGATTGATCGATACCAGGAAGTCCGCCACGGACCTGGGCTCTTTGCTGACGGTGGTCAACCATGCCGCAAGCAAGGGGCCTGGCTCATTCTTTTCCAGGTACGGCCCCAACTCCTTGCTCAACGCCTTGGGATATTCGAAGGGGATCTGCTCGGCGTAATCCTCGACGAAAAAATCGAAGGGATTGACCACCGTCATCGGTACCACCAGCTCTACGTCCACATACAGATGGTCGATCTTGTCCGGAAACACGACGCGGGCCACATGATTGCCGAAGGGGTCCTGCTGCCAGTTGATAAAGTGCTGACCACCCTCTATTTTCAAGCTGTAGGCGTCAATCGGCGTGCGGCAGTGTGGCGCGGGCTTCAGACGAATATGGTGAGCTCCAACCGCTACCGTTCTATCGAAGTCATAACGAGTGGAATGTTTAAGCGCTACACGAATAGTCATGAATCGTTTCCCGGAGCAATGGCAAGGTTAGCCCAAGAGCATAGCAACGCCTGTGCCAAGCGCCCTGGGTAAACTCTTTTGAATATAGCTGGTCTGTGTTGAGGATAACTCTTTTGGCATCCAGCAGTATGACAATCATGGACCAGCACATATCTACTAACATCAATCCTAATGGCTAAAGCGGCAAATGCGTATTAGGCTGGTATAGCAATTGCAGCGTTTCGTCCCATCACCCAGCACACAAGAGTGGCTTAATGAGCAAAGTTAATTGGGAAGACTACGCCTCTAAGGGTTTTTTTGACGAACTCATCTCTGCTTCCGGACAGGCAAGACCGGAAGCAGCCATGCTTTGCCAGTATCTCGCCGATCTGGACGCGCGCGAGCTGAGCGAGCATAAAACGGCGGCTGAGGTCGCCATCCAGCTGATGGGCATCACCTTCACGGTGTATACCGAAGGCAACATGATCGACCGCGCCTGGCCGTTCGACATCGTGCCCCGCATCATACCGCTGGCCGAATGGCAGAAGACCGAAGCCGGTTTGAAGCAGCGGGTACAAGCGCTGAACATGTTTATCGATGATTTATACCACGATCAGAAGATCATCAAGGACAAGGTCTTCCCTGCCGAAATCCTCGCCAAGTCAGTGAACTTCCGCAAACAATGCGTCGGCGTCCACCCCCCGCACAATATCTGGGCGCATATCTGCGGCTCTGACCTGGTGCGCGACAAGGACGGCACGCTCTATGTGCTCGAAGACAACCTGCGCATACCCTCTGGCGTGTCGTACATGCTGGAGAATCGCAACGTCACCAAACGGGTGTTGCCCGATCTCTTTGCTACCGGCCGCATCCAACCGGTGGATGATTACACCTCGCAGCTGTATGACATGCTCGCCTCCATGTCCCCGCGCCCCGGCGACGACCCCTGTATCGTCATTTTGACGCCGGGCATCTACAACTCCGCCTATTACGAGCACGCCTACCTGGCGCAGCAAATGGGCATTGAGGTGGTTGAGGGCTCCGACCTGGTGGTCGGTGAAGACGACTGTGTATATATGCGCCGTATCGACGGCCTGAGCCGCGTCGACGTGATCTACCGCCGTGTTGATGATCTGTTTATTGATCCCGAGGTGTTCAATCCGGACTCAGCCCTGGGCGTCAAAGGCCTGATGCGCGCCTGGCGCAAGGGTAAGGTAGCGCTGGCCAACGCGCCGGGTGCTGGCGTAGCCGACGACAAGGTGGTCTACGCCTTCGTGCCAGCGATCATCAAATACTATCTCGACCAGGAACCGCTGTTGCCGAACGTCCCCAGCTACCTGTGCATGTTCGACGACGACCGCAAGTACGTGCTCGACAACCTCGACAAGTTGGTGGTCAAACCGGCCAATGAGTCTGGTGGCTACGGCATGCTGATCGGGCCGCATTCAACGAAAAAGGAACGCGATAAATTCGCTGAATTGATCAAGGCAGATCCGCGCAACTATATGGCCCAGCCTACTCTGGCCCTCTCTACCTCACCTACCCTGTGCGAAAACGGCGTTGAGCCGCGCCATGTTGATCTACGCCCATTCATCCTCTCCGGCGAGACCCCGTGGGTAACCACCGGCGGCTTGACCCGCGTTGCCCTGACCAAAGGTTCACTGGTGGTCAATTCGTCCCAGGGTGGCGGCAGTAAAGACACCTGGATCGTCGACATGGCGGGGAACTGATTATGCTTTCAAGAGTTGCGGAAAATATCTACTGGTTGGCTCGCTACATTGAAAGAGCTGAAGACACTGCCCGACTGCTGAGCGTCAACAGTCACCTACTGCTCGACCTGCCCCGCTCTACCAAACTCGGCTGGTCTGAAATCATCGCCATCACCGGTAATGACGAATTGTTCGATGAGCACTACGAGACCCGTGATGAAGCCAGCGTGCTGTTGTTCATGTGCGGCGACCGGCGCTATTCAGGTTCGATCATCAGTTCACTGGCGGGCGCCCGGGAGAATTTGCGCACCACACGCGAGGTGATTCCGAGGGAAATATGGGAAGAAATCAACCAGTTATATCTGAACGTTCAGGAACAAGTTGAAGCCGGGATTACACCACGACGGCGCGATGCGTTTCTCAACCGGGTGATTCGTAGTTGCCAGACGGTGAATGGACTGGTCGAAGGTATGCTCAGCTATACCACTGCCCGCACCTTCCTGATGATTGGCCGCCAGCTGGAACGCGCGGACATGACCACGCGCATCATCGACGTGCGTTCGGCCAACCTGCTGCCACGCAGTCCCGAAGAACTGACTCCGTTCGAAAATCTGCAGTGGATGAGTGTACTCAAATCACTCAGCGGTTTTCAGATGTACCGCCAGCATGTTCGCTTGCGCATCCGTGGCCCGGATGTGCTGCAATTTCTTCTACAGGATCGGATGTTCCCCCGCGCGGTAGCCTGCAGCCTTGAGCGTCTGGCCATTGCGTTGAAGAATCTGCCGATGCACGAGCTGGCTTTGGAAGAAGTTGAAACTTGCAGGAAACATATTGCCGAAGCAGAGATCATACGTATGGCAGCAGAGCCGGATCTGCTGCATGCATTCGTGGACGAGATCCAGATAGATTTCACCGAATTGCACGATGCCATTCGCAAGACCTATTTTGCCGAACCGGAAGAGGCAACCCAATCACAGGAGCAATGACCTGCCCGCTCCGGCGCAGGTCGGAGCGTCCCTTCATGGATATTCACCCATGAGCTATTTTGATCAGTTGGTTCAGCGCAGCGATGGTAGTCAGCTATTTGATTACCATCCCAACGGCCATGTGCAGCGCTGCCAGTGCGGCCAGACGGTGTTCTTCGACAACCAGTTTTGTCTGCGTTGCGGTTCGGCGCTGGCCTATCATCCAGAGCAGGGCAAGCTCTGCAGCATTGAGCAGGAGCCCAACAGCGACAAATGGGTAATCCGCTCTGATGGGCCTTTGGCAGGCCAATCCTTCAGGCTCTGCCAGCATCGCCAGAGCGCGGCTCAATGCAACTGGCTGGTCAGCAAGGAAGAGAACGCGCCTTACTGTGTAGCCTGCGCTCTGAACCTGACCATCCCCGACCTGAGCATTCCAACCAATGCCGATTACTGGCTTACCACTGAGCAAGCCAAACGTCGGCTGATAGCCCAGCTGACCATGCTTGGTTTGCCCACGGTGTCCAAAAACCTGGACGCGAAACAGGGCCTTGGCTTCAAGCTGCTACGTCCCATTCCCGAAGGCCCCGCAGTGCTTACCGGGCATATGGACGGCGTGATTACGCTGAATATAGAAGAAGCTGACCCCGCGCATCGCGAATCGGTCAGGCAGAACATGCACGAACCCTACCGCACCATGCTCGGGCATTTTCGCCACGAGTCCGGGCATTACTACTGGGATCGCCTGGTTATGGATACGCCCTGGCTGCCAGTATTCCGGGACCTGTTTGGTGACGAGCGCCTGGATTACAAACAAGCGCTGGAAACACATTACTACCAGGGCCCGCCGGCAGATTGGTTTCACACCTTTATCAGCAGCTATGCCGCATCGCATCCCTGGGAAGACTGGGCAGAAACCTGGGCGCATTACCTGCATATGACCGACACGCTGAATGTGGCGCTGGATTTCGGCATCCGCCTAGACACCCTCAAGCTGCATATCGATGAATTCAACGCTAGCCATTTGCAGGGCTGCCCCAGAGGTAACGACGATCAGGAGGTGTTCCTGGCCTTTATCAATCGCTGGGTGCAGCTGAGCAGTGTGCTGAACGTGTTGGCCCGCAGCATGGGTCAGGCCGATATCTATCCTTTCGTGCTGACCACCCCCAGTTTGCGCAAGCTCTATCTTGTGCACAGCATCGTGGCGGATGTCGGCTAATCAGGCCGCCACAATCGGAATACGCTCCAATACGTCCGGCAAGGGTGGTAACCCATGTCGGGCGCGAGCCCGCTGACAGTCCTCATTGCCCAACCCGTTTTCGCCATGCCAGGCGAACTCGCGGCAACTCGTTGAGCGTTTTTCATAAATATTGCAACGCACGCCTTCGCCCACCTGCCCCATCAGTGCAGTGCAGCGAGGGATCGGTTGGTTGGTGCCTTGCATACAGCTCAAAAAGGGAGAGATCTGCTCCGTCAGATGTTGCGGGACCAGCCCGCCGGGGGAGTCGTCCGTCTCGCCCCAGTAAAACGAAACCCTGAATGTAGCGCAACACGCGCCGCAGTTCAGACAGGGTGATGGTTGGCTCATTTAATTGCTGTACTCACATGGCTTCGGAGCATGACTTGTACAACCTCTGCAGGCGCCGCACAAGAGGGGCTCCAGCGCTTTTACAAGTATTTTTTCCGGGCACTATTCATTGCCTTATGAAAAGACATAGCCAGCATCATTGCAGCCACCCCTGCGAGGCGTTAACAGGTAAGATCGAGGTTTGTCAGTACAGCCAATGGATAGCTCATGAACAGCCAGACGCCCCCCTCTACCGTGATTGCCGGAATGGACACCCAGCGCCTCGAGCGCATAGCCACACACCTGGACCGGGCTTATCTGCAGCCGGGCAAACTGCCTGGCGCAATGACCCTGGTCGCCCGTCGCGGGGAAATCACTTACCTGCACTCCCAGGGTTTGATGGACGTGGAGCGCAACAAGCCAGTGCAGCGCGACACCCTGTTCCGTATCTATTCAATGACCAAGCCGGTCACCTCCATTGCGTTGATGCAGTTGTACGAACAAGGCCGCTTTCTACTCGATGATCCGGTGCACAAGTACATTCCCTCCTGGGCAAAGTTGCGCGTTTACAAGTCCGGCATTCACCCGCAGTTTCTCACCACCGCACCTGAGCGGCCGATGAGCATCCGTGACCTGCTGACTCACCAGTCCGGCCTGACCTACGGCTTTATGAACCGCACCAATGTGGACGCGGCTTACCGGGCACTGAAACTCGACGGCGGCACCGGGCATACCCTGGAGCGGCTGGTAGATGAGTTATCGCGCCTGCCGCTGGAATTCTCTCCCGGCAGCGCCTGGAATTACTCCGTGTCCACCGATGTGGTCGGCTATCTGGTTCAGGTATTGTCGGGTATGACCCTGGATGAGTATCTGGCGGAACATGTGTTCAAACCCCTCGGCATGATCGATACCGCCTTTACCGTACCTACCGACAAGATTGAGCGGCTGGCAGCCTGTTACCAATACCAGCCAGGGGATCAGTTCAGCTTGCAGGACGATCCAGCGCATTCCGCGTTTACCCGTGCACACGGTTATTTATCTGGCGGCGGCGGCCTGGTCAGCAGCATGGATGATTACTACCGTTTTGCGCAGGCGCTGGCTAACCGCGGCGAGTATCAGGGCGCGCGGATCATCGGGCGCAAGACGCTGGAGTTCATGCGCATGAATCACTTGCCAGGCAATCAGGACCTGCCGGGTGTGTCCGTGGGTGCGTTCAGTGAAACGCCCTACGAAGGCTCCGGTTTTGGACTGGGTTTCTCGGTGAAGACCGATGTCGCGAAGTCACAAACTAACGGCTCGGTGGGGGAATACGGTTGGGGCGGCATGGCCAGCACCAACTTCTTTATCGATCCGCAGGAAGACCTGCTGATGATCTTCCTGACCCAACTGATACCTTCGTCGAGTTATCAGATACGCCAGGAACTGCGGGCCATCATCAACGGCGCATTGGTAGACTAAAAATTGCCAGGCTAGAAATTGCCAGGCTGGAAAATCGACCGGGCTACGCCATCAGCGCAGCCCGGTCTATCATTCGTGTTCTACCCAGATCAACTCATCGGTATCAAAACCCAGTGCCGCGGCACGCTCGACAAACGCCTGCTTGTCTTCCTCGGCCACTTCCGGCTCGCGGGCCAGAAGCCACAGATAATCGGTATTGGGGCCGGAAACCCAGGAGTATTGATAGTTTTCCTTGTCCAGACCGAAGATGCCATAAGCACCATAAAACGGGCCAAAGAACGACACTTTCAAATAGCCGGTCTGCTCGTCCTCAACAAAGTAAGCCTTGCCTTCAGCCTCGTTCCACTCGCCCTTTTCTTCCGAGTAGCCCTTGTTCAGTACCTTGATGCCACCATCTTCGCGCAGACTGTATTCAGCCGTCACTCTGCTCAGACCCTCTTCGAAGGAATGGTCCAGGCGGGCAATTTCATACCAGGTGCCCAGGTAGCGATTGGGCTCAAAGCCGGTGACCGGCTCTACGTTATCCGGCAGTTTTACGCAGCCGGCCAATACCAATGCCAACAAGCCGACTAATACGCCTATTTTCTTCAAGTGCCGCTCCTTTTCTGGTGCAGATACTCCAGCACCTCGCCCATTAATACCGTTGCCTGTTCAAGTTCATCCTCGGGGATGCTCAGCAGGCGTTCGGCAGATTGGACCCATTCTTCAGGTTCCAGTTCAGCGGCGGGTGTCGCCTCGACAAAGGCCTTTACTTGCGCTGGAGTAGATTCGAGGTGGCATTGCAGTCCTATGACCCGGTCGCCGAGCTGAAACGCCTGATGGTCGCATGCGGGGCTGCTGGCCAGAAGCACGGCACCGACCGGCAGCTCGAAGGTTTCGCCATGCCAATGCAGCACCTTTGTCTGTGCCGGAAAGCGAAAAACATCGCTACGTCCATGATCAGTGGCCTGGATCGGGAACCAGCCGATTTCGCGCACGCTATTGGGCATGACCCGGCTGCCCATTACATTGGCGATCAATTGCGCCCCCAGGCAAACGCCCAACACAGGCAGGCCATGGTCGATTGCGCTGCGTATAAAGGCTTTCTCAGGCACGAGCCAGGGATGCTCCTGCTCGTCGTTCACACTCATGACGCCGCCCATGATCACCAGCAGGTCGATGTCGCCCAGCGGAGGCAGCTCCTCGTCCAGATGCAGTCGCGTGCAGGTGATGTGGTAACCCCGGCTTTCCAGCCAGGGACGGATACTGCCAAGACGTTCAAAGTCAGCATGTTGAAGATAATGCGCGCGCATGAAGCCCCCCAATTTCTAATCCAACGCGTGTGGCCGGCTGGCCTGCACCCGAGTCTAAAATACCGCCCGATTTATATCCATCCGCGGCGGCGGAACGTAAACAGCAACGCAGCTGACACGCCCAACATCAACAGCAGCACTGCCGGATAGCCCCAACGCCACCCCAGTTCTGGCATAAATTCGAAATTCATCCCATACACGCCAGCGATAAAGGTCAGCGGCATGAACACCGTGGCAATGATGGTCAGAACCTTCATCACTTCATTCATCCGATTGCTGACACTGGAAAGATACAGATCAAGCATGCCCACCAGCAGCTCGCGCAGGGTATCAATGGTGTCCATCACATGGATGGTATGGTCGTAGACATCGCGCAGGAATACTTGGGTTTCCGCGCTGATCAATGGGCTTTCATCGCGGGACAGCCGGCTTAATACCTCGCGCAATGGCCAGACCGCCTTGCGAAACATCAGCATCTCGCGCTTGTAATGATGAATCCGTTTCAAGGTGGCAGGCTCGGGCCGGTCAATCAGCTCATCTTCAAGCGCTTCAATCTCATCACCCAAGGCTTCCAGCGTCAGGAAGTAATGGTCCACCACCGCGTCGAGAAGGGCGTAAGCGAGATAATCGGCCGGCATTGAACGGATCTGCCGGCCATCTTCCAGGCGACTGCGCACGCCATCGAACAGGTCACTGGGCAGCTCTTGCAGGGAGAGTACGAAATGATCACCGAGGATCAGACTAAGCTGCTCTGACTGAACTTCCCGAGTCGCTTCGTCATAGCGCAGAATGCGCAAAACCAAGTACAGATAGCCGTCATAATCCTCGACCTTGGGCCGCTGATCGACGCTAAGAATATCCTCCATTACCAGGGGATGCAGGTTGAACGCCTGACCAACCGCCTCGACCACCTCCACCTGATGCACGCCATCGACATTCAACCAGGCAACGTGCTTGCCTTTGCTAACCCTGTAATCGCCCGCTGTTTCGATAAGCCGGTCAGAGATCTCGTGCTGGTCATATTCAATGACCCGAATGGCCGGCTGCTCCGCACGCGGTGTACCAAGATGAATCAGCGTACCTGGCTCGGAACCGGCCTTGCGGCCGCGCTTGACCACTAGCTTGCGCGCCATTCCCTTCCCTCCCAGCGTGATATTGAAGCCATCATGCCAGAGCGAGGGTTATCTGGCACTCATCGGAGGTACTGGCTTGGCTGAATACATCGCGCGATCGGCCACGCTGACCAGCAACTCGATATCCTGAGCATCCTCCGGGTACATCGCCACCCCGATACTCATGCCGATCGACACCCAGATATCATCGGTCAGATGTATCGGCTGCAGCACCGCGTGCGACAGCTTGTGGCGAATGACTGACAGAGCCGCGCGATTGGATACCGACTCGATAACCAGCACAAATTCGTCACCGCCCACCCGCGCTACCGTATCCACCTCGCGCAGGCTAGCCTTGAGCCTGTCAGCCACTTCAATCAGCACCCGATCACCCGCCTGATGGCCGTGCTGGTCATTGATCGCCTTGAACCAGTCCAGGTCAATCATCATCAGGGCAAAACTGCTGTCATTGCGCTTGGCTCTGAGCAACGCTCCTTCCAGACGGTCATTCAGCAATTTGCGATTGGCCAGACCGGTCAAGGCATCGTGGTTAGCCTGCTGCTCCAGCAGTTGCTTGCTGAGCTGCAGCTGCACGTTCGCCGCTTCCAGAGCCAAGGTACGCTCGGCCACCCGGCTCTCAAGCAGGCGCTCATTGTCACGCAGCGCCGCGAGCATCTCGCGATTGACCGCCAGGGCATCCTGCTGGGCCTGATCCTGGGCATGCTGAATACTGTTGATACGATCAGCCAAGGCCAGCGACAGCAGGAGCATTTCCGCAGCCGAACCGAACAGCAAGGCATTGGCGGTAAAGGCGTTGGACGGCAGTGTGCCGAGATTGTGCAGCGCCATGACCAGAATGCTCAACAACAACGAGATCCACGCCAATACGAAGAAACGTGCACCGGGATGCCGTCGGTACAGGCTCACGCCGCCCATGATCAGCGCGGTAAAAGCGAACACCAGCGAAGTGAGATTCACTACCACCGCGGCGATGAAATAGGACACAAATACCGTACACAGGAACGTCAGAGCGTAGATCACCCCGATCAGGGGCATGACCCACTGCATCTTCATGCTACGCGGCGTACCTGCCAGAAAACGCTGCACGAATATTGCGCCAAACAATCCCGCCAGCGAAACGCTGGCGGTGGGTGAAAGATGCGTCAGCAATGCATTATCTGGCCAGATAAATTGCCCGACCAACCCCGCCAGCCCGGCTTGACCGAATGCGAGGAAGGCTACAAAAGGGACGTAGATGAGGTACAACTTTTCGCGCAGGGAAAAGTACAGAAACAGGTTGTAGATCAGCAGCCCCAGGGCTAGCCCGTAGTACAGACTCAGGAACGAATAGCTGAGCTGGTCACTGGCCCAAAGTGCGTCTGGCTGCCACAGCGTGACCGGCACAGACAGGGTGCCTTGCGAGGTCACACGCAGGTAGAGGCTGTGTTCGGTATCCGGTTTGAGCGACAGCTCAAAGAGATGATGACGATGCTTCAGCGCCTTGGCTGAAAAGGGCAATAAATCACCGGCATGCTCATGGCGGTATTCAGCATTCTGCTCGGCAATATATAAATCTATGTTATCCAGCGAGGCATGGCCTACTTCCAGCAACCAGCGTTCAGGCAACATACGGGCGGTCTTGAAGCTGAGTCGCAACCAGACTTCATCCCGGGTCAGCCCAAAATTGGTTGCGGACACCGAGTGCGGCTCAGGGGCATTGAACTGGTCGCTTTGCATCAGGACTTGAGTCAGCGTCAGCCCTGGCCCGGCATTCTGCAGCGAGGCAAAATGCCTCGACAGTGCGTAGCTGCTTTCATCGCCAATGCGCAGCTCAGCGGAAAAAGCGGTAGTGCTCAGGAAAAAACTGGCCAACAAACAGAAAAGCCACCACCTCACACGAGCGGCCGCTTTGTTGGTGAGTCGAAAGCCACCGGAGGTTGTCACTGAATTCAACACGGTAACTGAATTCAACAAACTAAGAGTAGACAGGGCAGGAACTCCGTTTCGATTGCGGCGCCATAGCCGTACCTTCCAGGGCGGAAAATGATATCAAACCGCCATGCGAACCTGTCTACTACTTTAGTTGATTTTTATTAGTTGTCAGCCTGCCCGCCAGTCTGGTCGAGTACGCCGCCGCTGGCATTTTGCACTTGCTCGGGCGCAAACCATTTCAGTTTATCGTGGAGTTTCACCACTTCGCCGACAATCAATAACGTCGGCGGCTTGATCTCAGTGCTTTCAACTAACGCTGGCAGAGTGGCCAAAGTACCAATAAGCACCTTCTGGTTTGCCGTCGTACCCTGCTGAATAAGCGCCATGGGCGTATCCGCAGCGCGTCCGTGTTTGATCAGCTGCTGGCAGATATCCGGCAAACCCACCAGGCCCATATAGAACACCAGCGTTTGGCCCGGCGCCACCAGATCAGCCCAGGGTAGATTGGTGGTGCCATCCTTGAGATGCCCGGTTACGAAGCGTACGGACTGGGCATGATCGCGGTGAGTCAGGGGGATACCTGCATAGGCCGAACAACCGTTAGCCGCAGTGATGCCCGGCACCACCTGGAACGGTATGCCATGCGCCGCCAACTCTTCGATTTCTTCCCCGCCGCGCCCGAAAATAAACGGGTCGCCACCTTTAAGCCGCAATACGCGCTTGCCTTCGCGGGCGAGGCGCACCAACAACTGGTTTATCTGTTCCTGCGGCACTGCATGCTCTGCACGCGCTTTACCGACATAAATACGCTCAGCATCGCGGCGGCAAAGATCAATGATTGGCGTCGGCACCAGACGGTCATACAGCACCACGTCCGCCTGCTGCATCAGTCGCAGTGCGCGGAAGGTCAGCAGGTCCGGATCACCAGGACCGGCGCCGACCAGATAGACTTCACCAACGTAATGCTGCCCGGCCTGCTCAGCCAACCGTCTTGCAAGCAGATCCTCGGCGGCCTGATCCTGGCCGGCGAAAATACGTTCGGCGATATCGCCCTGAAACACATTTTCCCAGAATACCCGGCGTTGATTGATTTGCGGAAAGCTGGCCTTCACCTGACTGCGAAATCGCTTGGCCAGTTGCGCCAACTTGCCATAGGTATGCGGGAATAGCGTCTCGATTCGCGCCCGGGTCAAGCGTGCCAACACGGGCGCGTGGCTGCCACTGGACACGGCAATAATCAGCGGCGAGCGATCGACAATCGCCGGGAAGATCACCGTACACAGATCCGGTGCATCCACCGCGTTGACCGGCAGGAAGCGTGCTTGCGCATCGGCGGAGACACGAGCATTAAGCGGCTCGTCGTCGGTGGCTGCGATGACCAGATGAACACCGTTCAGATCCTCGGACTGATAGCCGCGCAGCACACATTCACCGCCGCCCTGCTCCACCAGCAAACGCAACGGCTCCTCGATCTCCGGTGCGACCACGCGCAACACCGCGCCGGATTCGGACAGCAGCCGCGATTTGCGCAGCGCAATCTCGCCACCGCCAATGACCAGCACCCAGCGGCCCTGGAGGTTATGAAACAGCGGTAGATATTCCATATCAGCCGATGGTCTCGAGGCCAGCCATATAAGGGCGCAATACCTCAGGCACGCTGATGCTGCCATCGGCCTGCTGGTAGTTCTCGAGAATGGCTACCAGGGTGCGACCCACGGCCAAACCGGAACCGTTCAGGGTATGCACCAACTCCGGCTTGCCGGTTTCCGGATTACGCCAGCGGGCCTGCATGCGCCGCGCCTGGAAGTCGCCACAGCTGGAGCACGACGAAATCTCCCGATACTTGTCCTGGGTCGGAATCCACACTTCCAGATCATAGGTACGGGTAGCACTGAAGCCCATATCACCGGTGCACAAGGCCAGCACCCGATACGGCAGATTGAGCAGCTTGAGAATATTTTCCGCATGCCCGGTCAGCTCTTCCAGCGCAGCTGCGGAATCCTCTGGGCGCACTATCTGGACCATCTCGACCTTGTCGAACTGGTGCTGGCGGATCATACCGCGCGTATCACGACCGGCCGAACCGGCTTCGCTGCGAAAGCAGGCGGTGTGTGCGGTCATTTTCATCGGCAGTTGGTCAGCAGCGAGAATGCTCTGGCTAACAATATTGGTCAGGGTGACCTCAGCCGTCGGGATCAGGTACAGATCGCTCTGCCCTTCCCCACGCGGCACCTTGAACAGGTCCGCCTCGAATTTAGGCAACTGCCCGGTGCCTTGCAGCGCTTCAGCCTGGACCAGGTAAGGTGTAGAGACTTCCTCGTAACCGTGCTCATTAACGTGCAGGTCGAGCATGAACTGCGCCAGCGCCCGGTGCAGCCGAGCGATAGGTCCACGCATCAAGGCAAAGCGCGCACCCGACAGCTTGGCCGCCGTTTCAAAGTCCAGATAGCCGTGCTGCTCGCCCAGAGCGACGTGGTCCTTGACTGCAAAATCGAATTCACGCGGCGTCCCCCAGCGGCGGACTTCGACGTTGTCGTCTTCATCCTTGCCGGCGGGCACGTCTTCTTCTGGCAGATTGGGCATGGTCAGCATCAAGGCATCGAGTTCGGCCTGAATGCTTTCCAGCTCCTGTTTGGCGTCGTTCAGCTCGCTGCCCATGCGCTCGACATCAGCCAGCAAAGGTTGAATATCTTCGCCTTTGGCCTTGGCGTGACCGATCGCCTTGGAGCGGCTATTACGCTCGGCTTGCAGTGTTTCGGTACGGGTTTGAACCGACTTGCGGCGCGATTCGAGTGCTTCCAACTGCGCGACGTCCAGGGTAAAGCCGCGGCTGGCGAGGCGCTCAGCGACCAATTGGGGTTGGCTACGAACCAGTTTTGCATCAAGCATGGGGCATCATCTTATGGTTGCGGGTTGCAGCCTGGTGACTATCGAGTCAATGCCAGGCCGGCCCAGGTGGCGAGCAGGCAAACGCACACGCTGAGCAGAATATATCCAATGGCCAATAAGGCCTCACCGTTCTCCATCAGCCGCAAGGCGTCGAGGGAAAAGGTCGAAAACGTGGTAAAGGCGCCAAGGAAACCGATAAACAGACCTTGGCGCAGCAGCGGCGAAAATTCCGGGCGATGCAGCCACAGGCCGTAAAGTATACCTATCAGCAGACAACCAATCAGGTTGACCGCAAAGGTAGCGAGCGGAAAGGCCTTAGGCCAGGCAGTCATGGTCCAATGCGCCACACCGAATCGCGCTAGTGCACCGACGGATCCACCCACTGCAATAGCTAAGACGCTACTCAACATCCTTTGGCTGCCTCCTTTGCATCGGGCTTGCCGCATCCAGACTGCGCAAGTACTGCAACTTTTGCCCGATCTTTAGCTCAAGCCCTCGATTGACCGGATTATAATAACGTCTCGGCTCCAAGGCTTCAGGAAAATAATCCTCTCCGGCGGCGTAGGCTTCCGGCTCATTGTGCGCGTAGCGATAGCCCTGGCTATATCCCAGCTCTTTCATCAGTTTGGTCGGCGCGTTCCGCAGGTGCAGCGGCGGCTCGTGGGAGGTCTGGCTGGCGACGTCCTTCATTGCCGCGTTGAAGGCGTTGTAAACCGCATTGCTCTTCGGCGCGCAGGCCAGATAGACGATGGCCTGTGCTACCGCCAACTCGCCCTCCGGACTGCCCAGTCGCTCTTGCACATCCCAGGCATTCAGGCACAGGGTCAGCGCCCGCGGATCGGCATTACCGATATCCTCGCTGGCCATACGTACCACTCGGCGGGCGATATACAGCGGATCACAACCACCGTCGAGCATGCGCGCGAACCAATACAGCGACGCATCAGGATTGGAGCCGCGCACGGACTTGTGCAGCGCGGAAATCTGGTCGTAAAAGGCTTCACCGCCCTTGTCGAAGCGCCGGCGCGTGTCATTCAGCAGATCGCTCACCAATGCGGTATCAATGGTGCCGCCGTCCTCGACCAGGTCAGCGGCAATTTCCAGCAGATTCAGTACCCGGCGCGCATCACCGTCGGCAGCTTCAAGCAGGATATGCTTGGCCTCGCTGCTGATTGTCAGCCGGTGGTTACCCAACCCTCTTTCGCTATCGGCCAGCGCACGCTCAAGCAAGTCGCCCAGCGCCTCCGCATCCAAGGATTTGAGCACGTAGACCCGAGCCCGTGAGAGCAAGGCGTTGTTCAATTCAAACGAAGGGTTTTCGGTGGTCGCACCGATGAAAAGTAGCGTGCCGTCTTCAACGTAAGGCAGGAAGGCGTCCTGCTGCGCCTTGTTGAAGCGATGCACCTCGTCGACAAACAGGATCGTCTGACGACCATTCTGCGAGGCTTGCTGCCGCGCCAGATCCACCGCCTGGCGGATATCCTTGACCCCGGCCATCACCGCCGACAACGTAACGAAGTGCGCATCGGCCAGCGTGGCAATCAAGCGCGCGAGTGTGGTCTTGCCGACACCGGGAGGGCCCCAGAAGATCATCGAGTGCAGCGCGCCCTGTTCCAGCGCGACTCGCAACGGCCGGCCGGCAGCCAGGAGATGCGCCTGCCCGGCGTACTCTTCCAGATTCGCCGGCCGCATGCGTGCAGCCAGCGGTTGGTGAGATTTTTGCTCCGGAAACAGCCCGCCCTTACTCACTGATGACGTCGATCCCGTCAGGAATATCGAAAGTAAACTGCTCCTCGTTCATGCTCTGATTCAGCTGCACGTCCTGGAACAGGATGTTGGTGCGTTGGCCAACGGCATCGCTCATCTGCATGTCGTTGATAACGCCATCACGGAACGACAGACGCAGGCTGTCGAACAGCGTGTCACTGACTTTGGGCGTCAAGGTGAAGTCGATCACATTGCCCGAATCTTCCCAGGTAATAGTGAAGTTTTCCTGCAGCTTGCTGACATCGCCCGAGAGCAACAAAGCGGGTGTATGGGTCAGACGCTGGTCCATTTCCTGAATGGTGACCTGCTCCAGATCCGGATCGTAGAGCCAAATTGTCTGGCCGTTGGATACCAGCTCCTGTTCGGCGGGTGCATCGGTATGCCAGCGGAACATGCCTGGACGCTTCAGCGCCAGATTACCGGTGGTTTCCTGCATGCTCGCGCCATTGGCGCTGAGGGTCATCTGGGAAAAATCCGCGGTCA
Organism: Halopseudomonas laoshanensis; assembly: GCF_008365385.1. GTDB lineage: Bacteria > Pseudomonadota > Gammaproteobacteria > Pseudomonadales > Pseudomonadaceae > Halopseudomonas > Halopseudomonas laoshanensis. The sequence goes on from NZ_QOVF01000001.1 coordinate 1,270,677, forward strand.
TGGTGCTGGCGTTAGACAGCAAGGTGTTCAAGCGCTGCGCGGCAGCGTCTTCGTCAGCCATGACCATGGCTGGCAGGCTGAACAGGCAAAGCGCTGCGAGGCTGTGACGAAAAAGGCTTTTCAACATGGCAGAGTGGGTTCTCCGAGTGCTCTATCGAGCTTCATTGGGCGTCGGCCCGCTCAGTCACGCACCGGTGGCGGTGCAATGACCTCACGCGAGCCATTGGTATTCATCGAGGTTACGACCCCGGCCATCTCCATGGCTTCGATCATCCTTGCGGCACGGTTATAACCGATCTTCAGCTTGCGCTGCACGGCCGAAATCGAGGCTCTTCTGCTTTCACAGACAAAGCGTACTGCTTCGTCATACAGCGCATCTTCTTCGCTGTCACCGCCGCCCATGCCACCAGATGTGTCAAAACCGCTACCGGCGCCATCATCCGCGCCATCGAGGATGTCCTGAATATAATTCGGCTCACCGCGCTTTTTCCATTCATCGACCAGACGATGAACCTCTTCGTCGGAAACGAAAGCGCCGTGCACCCGTACTGGCAAGCTGGTCCCTGGCGGCATATAGAGCATATCGCCATGGCCCAACAGTTGTTCGGCACCACCCTGATCAAGGATGGTCCTGGAATCGATCTTGCTCGATACCTGGAAAGCCATACGTGTCGGGATGTTGGCCTTGATCAGACCGGTAATGACGTCAACCGACGGCCGCTGGGTTGCCAGGATCAGGTGAATACCGGCGGCACGCGCCTTTTGCGCGATCCGTGCAATCAACTCTTCAACCTTCTTGCCGACAATCATCATCATGTCAGCAAATTCGTCGATCACTACTACGATCACCGGCAGCGTTTCTAGTTCCGGGGCGACATCCTCCATGGATTCGCGGCGGTACAGCGGATCAGTCAGGGGTGTACCGGCCTTTTCCGCATCCTTGACCTTGCGGTTGTAGCCGGCAAGGTTACGCACGCCCATCGCAGCCATCAGCTTATAGCGACGCTCCATCTCCGCCACGCACCAGCGCAATGCATTAGCGGCTTCTTTCATGTCGGTTACGACCGGCGCCAACAGATGCGGGATGCCCTCATAGATAGACAGTTCGAGCATCTTCGGGTCAATCATGATCAGGCGCACTTCTTCCGGCGGCGACTTGAACAGAATGCTTAGCAGCATGGCGTTCACGCCCACCGATTTACCCGAGCCTGTAGTACCGGCTACGAGCAGGTGCGGCATCTTGGCCAGGTCAGCCATCACTGGATTGCCGCCAATATCATGGCCCAGCGCCAGGGTTACCGGCGACGTAGCCTCGTCGAACTCGCGGGTCTGCAGTACTTCCGAGAGCCGCACTATCTCGCGGTCCTCGTTGGGAATCTCGATACCTACGGTGGTCTTGCCGGGAATGACTTCGACCACGCGCACGCTGATAACCGCCAGCGAGCGCGCCAGATCCTTGGCCAGATTGGAAATCTTGCTGACTTTTACACCAGCGGCCGGCTGAATTTCGAAACGGGTAATCACCGGGCCTGGTTGGACTTTCTCGACCTCGGCCTCTACGCCAAAGTCCTTGAGCTTGAGCTCCAGCAGGCGCGACATGCCTTCCAGTGACTCGGCGGAAAAACCCTTCTGTTTCTTGCTCGCAGGATCCAGCAGCGAGATCGGCGGCAGTGAACCGGGCTCGACTGACTCACTGAACAACTTGGATTGTTTTTCCTTGTTCAGGCGCACGCTCGGCTCTACCGGCTTGGTATCCAACGGCACGATTTCCGGCGGCTGGCGATTCTCCTGGGAAGCCACATGCTTGGCAAGCGACTCGTGGCGCTGTGCCCGCGATGCTTCAGCCTGCCGCTGCTCTGCCGGGCTGAACACCGGCTCGTTACGTGGCGGGCTCTTCTGCGGGCGGCCAGGCAAATCGCGCTCTACTGCGGAAGAGGCCCGGCGGGCACGCCAGCTGTGCCAGGCACGCTTGAGCAAATCGAGCAGATCCAGGGTGATGCGTCCAGTCAGCTCCATGACCTTGAACCAGGACAGGTTGGTAAACAGCGTCAAACCGAACAGGAACAATGTCAGGAACAGCAAGGTACTGCCTTGCATGTTAAGTACTGGCTGGGACAAATCGGACAACAGCTCGCCCAGCACCCCGCCCGCTTCGGCGCCTTCAGGGAATGTTTCCGGCGGCGTACCGTGCAATGCAGCCAACGCGGTACCGGCGAACAAGGTGAGGAAGAAGCCAATCAGGCGCCAGGAAAATAACCAGCCGTTCCAGATGAACGGCAGATGACGGCGGCGAAACATCTGCACAGCCTTGACGATCACGATGATCGGGAACAGATAGGCGAGATACCCGAGACTCAGCAACAGCACATCGGCAATCCACGCGCCCATGCTGCCGGCAGCATTGCCAACCTGGTCCACATCGCCACTGCGGGTCCAACCGGGATCCGACGTCTGATAAGTAAACAGCGCCATACACAGGTATAAACACAGGGCAACCATGGCCAGCAACGCGCCTTCGCGAAGACGCAATGTTAACTGTTCACGCCATAGGGGCAGCGCTGTTCGGGCTTTGGTATCCTTCAAAACGGGTGTATCCATCGTTGGTCAGCCGGTCATTGTACGAGTCCGGCAGGAAAATTCACAATCACTGCCGACAGACTGAAGGCAGATGATTACCAGAAGTCGCTAGATTGACTACCTAAACAAGTTTGCGTTCCATTGTATTATGGAACTATATTCATAAATGACAATAACTTATATCAGCTTCTTGATAAACCTTTTAAATCTTGCGATTGGCTTGACCGACCCTTTCGCTTAACACCACCAGGCGCAACATGCTTCAACTGACTTGGCTTGATGAACAGGATCTGGAGTTCCCCTCCGCTGATCTGGCGCTGGATGAGCCGCCTGGCCTGCTGGCCGTGGGTGGCGACCTTTCGCCTGCGCGCCTGGTGAAAGCCTACCGCTCCGGCATCTTCCCCTGGTATCAGGATGGTCAGCCACTGCTCTGGTGGTGCCCCGATCCGCGCACGGTGCTGCAGCCGTCACAACTGCACGTTTCGCGGAGCATGCGCAAATTCCTCAGGCAAACGGATTTTCGCGTGTCGCTCAACAGCGCCTTCGCCGATGTAATGCAAGGCTGCGCCGAGCCGCGAGATTACACCTCTGCCACCTGGATTACCCAGGATATGCAACAGGCCTACCGCGAACTGCATCGGCTCGGCATTGCTCACTCGGTAGAAGTCTGGGAAGCTGACCAACTGGTTGGCGGGCTCTACGGCCTGGCACTGGGAAGGGTTTTTTTTGGCGAATCCATGTTCAGCCGGCGAACCAATGCCTCAAAAATGGCATTTATCCATCTGGCAGACCAGTTGGCGCACTGGGGTTTCGAACTGATCGACTGTCAGATGCCCACCGATCACCTGTTCAGCTTCGGCGCTCAAAGCCTGGACAGGAGCCAATTTATCCAGCGTTTGTCCACTCTTTGCCCGGAAGGAAGCGAGAGCGCATGGGGAACTTCATCAGGTGAAAAACTGCCCCTATAATGAATACAGCAATTTGTAGAGCCCGCGATCATGACTAACCTTGCCCACCTCAAGTTTTATGCGACGCAGCCGCATGCGTGCAGTTACTTGCCGGAGCAGCGGGCAACCACCCTGTTTCTCGATCCGCAACAGCCGATTGATCTGGAGACCTACAGCCAATTGTCCGAGCTGGGTTTCCGGCGCAGCGGCGATCACCTCTATCGCCCGCACTGCCAGGCTTGTTCGGCCTGTATTGCCTCGCGCATTGCCGTCGACGACTTCATTCCCAACCGTCAGCAGGCGCGCATTCTCAAGCGCAACAGTGATCTGCGCGTCAGCGCGCACCCACCCGCCCTGACCGAAGAGAATTATCAGCTGTATGCACGTTACATAGAATCGCGCCATCGGGACGGCGACATGTATCCCCCCAGCCGCGAGCAGTTTGCTTCCTTCCTGGTGCGTGACTGGTCGTTCAGTCAGTTTCATGAATTTCGCCTGGGTGATGAACTCGTCGCGATCGCCGTGACCGACCAGATGCAAAACGGCCTATCCGCGGTATACACCTTCTACGCACCCGAGCACGCTCGCCGGAGCCTGGGGCGTTACGCGATTCTCTGGCAGATTGAGCAAGCGCGGCGCCAGCAATTGCATGCCGTGTATCTTGGCTACTGGATCAAGGGCTGCCGGAAAATGAATTACAAGACCGAATACCGCCCGCTGGAGATGTTGGTCAACCAGCGTTGGGTGCGGCTCAACTGAGAATGCTCTTGGCAAGATTGCCCGCCAGATAGCGATATTTGCCAGTTTTTATCAATGAAACTTGGCTGTTGTGCTCTTTTCAGGCACAATTGCTCACCTTTTTTGCGGGCACGACTTGAATCGCCCGCTGATTTTCCGACATGTGAGAGGCCTTAATGGCGAAAGAAGACAGTATTGAAATGGAAGGCACCATTGTAGACACATTGCCGAATACCATGTTCCGCGTCGAACTGGAGAACGGTCACGTTGTTACTGCCCACATTTCAGGCAAGATGCGCAAGAACTACATCCGCATCCTGACCGGTGACAAGGTTCGCGTTGAATTGACGCCCTATGACCTGACCAAGGGTCGTATCACCTACCGCGCTCGTTAATCCGGGCTGTTTCTGCCCGGTTGCCCTGGCCACCCCTGGCCAACATCAACGCCAGCTTGTATCGCATCCGAATAACATTCGGGTGGGCGTTGTTATGTCTGCCGAAAGCCGGAAAATTGTGGAAGAATGGTAGCGCTTCACCCTCTCTCCTTCCACGGCAGCTTTTATGCTTAAACTCAGTACCTGGCGCACCCTGATAACGGCATCGATCCTTCTGATCTCCGGGTCCGTTTCAGCCGCTAGCAGTCCCCCAGTCATCGCCGCAGCATCAGATCTTCAATTTGCCTTGACTGAGATTGCCGAGGACTTTACCCGGGAGTCAGGCCAGCGGGTCAAGCTAGCCTTCGGATCATCCGGCGTTTTCTATCGTCAGATCATGCAGGGCGGCCCCTTCGAGCTGTATCTCTCCGCGGACGAAGCCTATGTCGAACGTTTAGCCACCAATGGCATGACGCAAGATGCCGGCACCCTGTATGCGCTAGGTCGACTCGCACTGGTGATACCGGATACTGCCGCGCGCAACGCAGACAAACAGCTGGGTGATATGCGCGAAGGAAACGTCGACAGCAGCATTCAGCGCTTTGCGATAGCCAATCCGGAGCATGCGCCTTACGGCCAGCGGGCCGAAGAAGCCCTTCGTCATATCCGGCTCTGGGACATTCTGAAAGATCGCCTGGTACTCGGCGAAAACGTCTCCCAAGCCGCTCAGTTTGTCGCCAGCGGCAACGCTCAGGCAGGCATAGTGGCGTACTCGCTGGCCCTTGCACCGGCACTGCAGGAACACACCAGCATGGCGCTGTTGCCGGCCGCTTGGCACCAACCGCTGCGCCAGCGTATGGTTCTGACGAACAAGGCTGGCCCGGTCAGCGAAGCTTTCTATCAATATATGCAGACGCCTGCGGCCAGGGCGGTGATGCAGCGCTACGGCTTTGATTTGAACAACGGAGAATAAACACACCCATGGATTGGTCGGCTCTCAGATTGTCGCTGGAACTGGCGTTCTGGACACTGGTGATACTGCTGCCCGCCGGTATTCTGATCGGCCGCGCGCTGGCCTGGCACCAGTTCCGCGGCAAGATTCTGGTCGAAGCCTTGCTTGCCCTGCCCCTGGTGTTGCCACCGACGGTGCTGGGTTTTTACCTGCTGCTAGCGATGAGCGCGGACTCACCAGTCGGGCGTCTCTGGCAATCGCTGTTTGGCGCGCAACTGACTTTCTCCTTCAGCAGCCTGCTGATCGCCTCAGTCATCTTCAATTTACCCTTTGCCATCCAGCCAATGCAGCGAGCGTTCGAATCCATACCCCGGGATGTGCGCGAAGCCGCTCGGTGCTGCGGCATGTCGCGCTGGCGCGCGCTGCGCCGCATCGAGCTGCCGCTGGCGTGGCCGGGTATTCTCTCCGCATTGGTGTTGACGTTCGCGCATACGCTAGGCGAATTTGGCGTAGTGCTAATGGTCGGCGGCAATATTCCCGACGAAACCCGCACCATCGCTATCGCCATTTATGATCGGGTCCAGGCCTTTGATGATCTGGGCGCCGGCAGGATGTCAGCCGTTCTACTGTTGATCTCGATTTTGGCCATCAGTCTTTCCTACCTGGCCACGGCGCGGCTTTATCGAGGCCAACGGCATGACTGACGGATTACGTCTGAGCCTGAGCCAGCAGAACGAGATACCGCTTAACGCGACGATCAGTTGCGAACCGGGCAAAGTGACCGCACTGATCGGCCCTTCCGGCAGCGGGAAATCCACCCTGTTACGCAGCATTGCCGGGCTGAACCAGCCACAGGCCGGGACCATCATGTGCGCCGGAGAAACCTGGTTCGACAGCCAAAACCAGATCAACCTGCCGACGCAGGCCCGCAGGATCGGTATGGTTTTTCAGCACTTTGCGTTATTTCCCCACCTAAGTGCCCGGGCCAACATTATCGAAGCCTTGCAGGATCACCCGCGCGCTCAGCGACAGGCCATCGCCGAGTCCTGGCTTGAGCGCGTGCATCTGCATGGTCTGGGTGATCGACTGCCGCACCAGCTGTCCGGCGGGCAGCAACAGCGTGTCGCAGTGGCCCGGGCGCTAGCCCGAGAACCCAAGGTGCTGCTGCTGGATGAGCCTTTCTCGGCGGTGGATCGGCGTACCCGCGAGGCTCTGTACCTTGAGCTGGCAGAGTTGCGCGGCGAGCTACGCATGCCGGTGCTGCTAGTTACCCACGATGTTCAGGAAGCAACCTTGCTGGCTGATCAGATGTGCATCATTTCAGCCGGTAACTGCCTGCAAACCGGCACACCCAACCAGCTATTGCAGGCGCCAGCCAGCGCGCAAGTGGCTCAACTGCTGGGCGCACGAAACCTGTTTCCTGCGCAGATTATCAGTCACACAGCAGACCACAGCCTGCTGCGCTGGCAAAACCTGAGCATCAAGACAAAGCCCTGCCATGAACTTGCCAACGGCGAGCCAGTGGACTGGTTCATACCTGAGACCGGCATACTGCTGATGCCCCTGAATGAAAGACCCGGCACCGCGCTGGACAATCCGGTGGAAGTGATCGTCGAGAGTATCTTGCTGTTGGGTGATGAGTGTCGCGTCACTCTCAAAGCGGGTGACTTCGAGCTGGCCATGCGCGTACCCCAGCATGTCGCCCAGCGCTATGCGTTGGCTGCCGGTCAGCGCCTCCAGGTGCGACTGCGCGGTGAAACGATTCACGCCATGCCGCGCCAGCCTGGTTAACAAAACTACCGTCAGCAGACAGCAAAAAGCCGCCCCCAGGATGTCCCGGGGGCGGCTTTTTTATTGCTATGGCTGTATCAGCGAGCCATGTACTTGCCCAGCTCGTGCTTGCCAATCGCGGCGCGGTGCACTTCATCCGGACCATCGGCCAGACGCAGAGTACGCTGCATGGCGTACATGTGTGCCAGCGGAGTATCTTCCGATACGCCAGCACCACCGTGCATCTGAATCGCACGGTCGATCACGCGCAGCGCAATGTTCGGCGCCACTACCTTGATCTGTGCGATGTCGCTCTTGGCGACCTTGTTGCCCACGGTATCCATCATGTAGGCAGCGTTCAGGGTCAGCAGGCGAGCCTGGTTGATTTCGATACGTGATTCAGCGATCAGGTCGATGTTGCCACCCAGCTGAGCCAGACGCTTACCGAAAGCTTCACGCTCTACCGAGCGACGGCACATCAGTTCAAGCGCACGCTCAGCGGCGCCGATGGAGCGCATGCAGTGGTGAATCCGGCCTGGCCCAAGGCGACCCTGAGCAATTTCAAAACCACGACCTTCACCCAGCAGCACGTTTTCGTAGGGAACGCGCACGTTCTCCAGCAACACTTCAGCGTGGCCGTGCGGAGCATCGTCATAGCCGAATACAGGCAGCGGACGAATCACTTTCAGACCGGGGGAATCCATGGGTACCAGGATCATCGAGTGCTGCTGGTGACGCGGCGCATCGGGATTGGTCAGACCCATGAAGATCATGATCTTGCAGCGCGGATCGCAGGCGCCGGAGGTCCACCACTTGCGGCCGTTGATGACCCACTCGTCACCTTCGCGACGGGCGTTGGCCTGCATGTTGGTTGCATCGGAAGACGCCACGCCCGGCTCGGTCATACCGAAGCAGGAGCGGATCTCGCCAGCCAGCAGCGGCTTGACCCAGCGCTCTTTCTGCTCTTCGTTGCCGTAGCGAACGATGGTTTCCATGTTGCCGGTATCCGGCGCGCTGCAGTTGAAGGCTTCGGAAGCCAGACCGGAACGGCCCATCAGCTCGGCCAGCGGTGCGTATTCCAGGTTGGTCAGGCCGGCGCCCAGCTCGGACTCGGGAAGAAACAGGTTCCACAGGCCAGCAGCGCGGGCCTTGACCTTGAGTTCTTCGACAATGGCGGTAGGCTGCCAGCGATCACCTTCATTTACCTGTTGGTGAAAGATGTGCTCGGCGGGGAACACGTGCTCCTGCATGAATGCGTCAACGCGTTCGCGGAGGTCATTAACCTTGGGTGAGTATCCAAAATCCATAGTTGCGGGCCTTTTTTGATGACGATGGTGTAGCGACCCTGATGATGCTAGATGAGGCTCCCCGAATTATCTAACCTATTTTCTGCGTGTATAAAGCCGTATAAGCAATATATACTTCACTTATTATGATTGGGTGATGTCTCGAAGTGAGTCACCTTGCCGAAGCCCTACCGAAGGACACGTTGCGATGAACCTCAGTAAAGTCGACTTGAACCTGTTCATTGTATTTGATGCCATCTATACCGAAGCCAATCTGACCCGCGCCGGACAGATTGTTGGCATCACCCAGCCTGCAGTGAGCAACGCCCTCGCCCGTCTGCGCGAGACCTTCAATGATCCGTTGTTCGTCAGAACCGCCCAGGGCATGGTGCCTACACCCATGGCGCAGAACATCATCACGCCGGTGCGCCACGCCCTGCAATTGCTGCGCGTATCTGTGCAAGAAAGCCGAAGCTTCAATCCCGATCAGGCGACCAAGACCTACCGTATCAGCATGACCGATTTGACCGAGGCGGTAATTTTGCCTCACCTGGCGTCACGTATTCGCCGCCTGGCTGCCAACATCAACATCGACAGCTTCCTGACCAAGCGCCGTGAAACGACCAAGGAACTGGCTGCAGGTCGCCTGGATTTCGCTATCGATGCGCCGCTGAATACCGATACCCAGGTGCGTCACGTCAAACTGTTCGAAGACCGCTACGTCTGCGTTATGCGCCGCGACCATCCGCTGACCGCAAAAACCAAGATCACTCTGGATGATTACCTCAGCCAATCGCACATCCATATCTCCAGCCGCCGCAATGGCTTGGGGCATGTGGATCTGTCGTTGGGCAAAATCGGCCTGCAGCGCCGCGTGGTATTGCGCTCGCAGCATTACCAGATGGCGCCACTGGTGCTGGAATCAACCGACATGGTCATGACGGTGCCCGAGCGCTTCGCCCGCCGGCATCAGCTGCATTACTCCGAGCTGCCAATCGACGACGTGCCACCGATCGAAACGCACCTGTTCTGGCACGAAAGCACCGACCAGGATCCGGCCAACCGCTGGATGCGTGAACAGATCATAGAGCTGTCGCAGCAGCTGGAACGCAAGATCATGCGCGAGCGCGAAGCCGCCGCCACCGAGTAATTTTCAAGCAGAGCCGCAGGTGTTTAGCCTGCGGTTCTGACAACTGCCTCCCCCATTTTCTGCCTCCCCATTCAATTTCGTCATTCAGCATCGACATCCCCCACCAATGATCAATTGACAGAGTTCGCACGCTTCTTTACGTTAACGTAAAGGTTAACCAAAGGACTGTCCGCCCATGACCAGCTACTCCATCTCCGATCTCGCCCGCGAACTGGATATCACCACCCGTGCGATACGTTTCTACGAGGAACAAGGGCTGTTAAGCCCAGAGCGCCGCGGTCAGGAAAGAATCTACGCCGCCCGCGACAAGGTCACTTTGAAATTGATTCTGCGGGGCAAACGCATTGGCTTTTCTCTGGCCGAGTGCCGTGAACTGATCAGCCTCTATGACCCGGCCGGCGGCAACCATAAGCAGTTGCAAACCATGCTCGACAAGATTACCGAACGCCGCGCGCAGCTGGACCAGCAAATGCTCGATATTCAGCAGATGCAGATCGAACTCGACACCGCCGAAGAACGCTGCCACGCGGCACTGATCAGCGCCCGCGCTGGCCAACCGGTTAGCGCTTGAGCCTCGCCCCGACAACAACAATGCTGCACAGGTGACCACATGCATTACAGCTCTTTGAACTTCGGCCTGGACGATACCGTGAACATGCTCCGGGAGCAGGTCCAGGCCTTCTGCCGCAGTGAACTTGCACCGCGCGCCGCGCAGATCGACAAGGACAATCTGTTCCCCGCCGAGATGTGGCGCCGATTTGGTGACATGGGATTACTCGGCATTACCGTCAGCGAAGAGTTTGGCGGTGCCGGCCTGGGCTACCTGGCGCATGTGGTGGCCATGGAGGAAATCAGTCGCGCCTCTGCCTCCGTCGGGCTTTCCTACGGCGCCCACTCCAATTTGTGCGTGAACCAGATCAATCGCAATGGCAGCCAGGAGCAGAAAGCCCGCTACCTGCCCGGACTGATCAGCGGTGAGTATATCGGCGCGCTGGCGATGAGTGAACCGAACGCCGGCTCGGATGTGGTGAGCATGAAACTGCGCGCCGACAAGCGTGGCGAGAATTACGTGCTAAACGGCACCAAAATGTGGATCACCAACGGACCGGATGCGCATGTGTATGTGATCTACGCCAAGACCGAGCCGGAAAAGGGCCCCCACGGCATCACCGCCTTTATTGTCGAACGCGATTGGGCTGGCTTCTCCCGCGGGCCCAAATTGGACAAACTGGGCATGCGCGGCTCCAACACCTGCGAACTGATCTTCGACAACGTCGAAGTGCCCGCGGAAAACGTGCTGGGCACTGTCAATGCAGGCGTCAAGGTGCTGATGAGCGGCCTGGACTACGAGCGCGTGGTGCTGTCCGGCGGCCCGGTTGGCATCATGCAGGCCTGCATGGACGAAGTGGTGCCCTATATCCACGACCGCAAACAGTTCGGCCAGAGCATCGGCGAATTCCAGCTGATCCAGGGCAAGGTGGCGGACATGTATACCCAACTCAACGCCAGCCGCGCTTACCTCTATGCGGTGGCCCAGGCCTGTGACCGCGGCGAAGCGACACGCAAGGACGCCGCCGGGGTGATTCTCTATACCGCCGAGCGCGCCACTCAGATGGCCCTGGAAGCGATCCAGATTCTCGGCGGCAATGGCTATATCAATGACTACCCCACCGGCCGATTACTGCGTGACGCCAAGCTCTATGAAATTGGTGCTGGCACCAGCGAGATACGGCGGATGTTGATTGGCCGGGAGCTGTTTAATGAAACGCGCTGAGTTCAGCGGCAAGCAGCTTCGGGAGGCAGTGCTATGAGTGTACTGCGTACCCAGCTCAACCCAGCGGCGGCGGATTTTGCCAGCAACCGTGATGCCATGCGCCAACTGGTGGACAATCTGCAAAGCCTGTTGAACAAGGTCGCTGAAGGCGGTGGCGCAATGGCGCAGGAGCGGCACTTGTCGCGCGGTAAGCTGCTGCCGCGCCAGCGTATCGATACATTGCTGGATGCCGGCTCGCCCTTTCTGGAAATCGGTCAGTTGGCCGCGCATGAGGTTTACGGCGAAGACGTACCAGCGGCGGGGATCATTGCTGGCATCGGCCTGGTGGAAGGCGTGGAATGCATGATCGTCGCTAACGATGCCACGGTCAAAGGTGGCTCCTACTATCCGCTGACGGTAAAGAAACACCTGCGCGCACAGACCATCGCCCAGCAGAACCGCTTGCCCTGTATCTATCTGGTTGATTCGGGGGGTGCCAACCTGCCCCGTCAGGATGAAGTCTTTCCGGACCGCGAACATTTCGGCCGCATCTTTTTCAACCAGGCCAATATGAGTGCTCAGGGCATTGCGCAGATTGCCGTGGTCATGGGCTCCTGCACCGCCGGTGGCGCCTATGTGCCGGCGATGGCGGATGAAGCCATCATGGTCCGTGATCAGGCAACCATCTTTCTCGCTGGCCCACCGCTGGTCAAAGCCGCGACCGGTGAAGTGGTCAGCGCCGAAGAGTTAGGCGGCGCCGATGTGCATTGCAGAACCTCAGGTGTGGCCGACCATTACGCCGAGAATGACGAACACGCCCTCGCCCTCGCCCGCCGCTGTATTGCCAATCTGAACTGGCGTAAACAGGGCGAACTGAATCTGCGCGCGACCATCGAGCCACGCTACCCGGCAGAAGATCTATACGCGATAATCCCAGCCGATCCCAAGCAGCCCTTCGATGTGCGTGAAGTGATCGCCAGGCTGGTGGATGACAGCCAGTTCGATGAATTCAAAGCGCTGTATGGCACCACGCTGGTGTGCGGTTTCGCGCATTTGCATGGGCATCCAGTAGCGATTCTGGCCAACAACGGCATCCTGTTTGCCGAGTCGGCGCAAAAAGGCGCGCACTTTATTGAGCTAGCCTGCCAGCGCGGCATTCCGCTGGTGTTCCTGCAGAACATCACCGGTTTTATGGTCGGACAGAAATACGAAGCTGGCGGTATTGCCAAGCACGGCGCCAAGCTGGTGACCGCTGTTGCCTGTGCTCAGGTGCCGAAATTTACCGTGATCATTGGTGGCAGCTTCGGTGCCGGGAACTACGGCATGTGTGGCCGCGCCTATGATCCGCGCTTCCTGTGGATGTGGCCCAACGCACGGATCTCGGTGATGGGAGCCGAACAGGCCGCCGGTGTGCTGGTGCAGGTCAAGCAGGAACAGGCCGAGCGCAGCGGTACTACCTTCACTGAAGAACAGCAGGCACAGCTGCGCGACCCGATTCTGGAGCAATACGAGCGCCAGGGGCATCCTTATTATTCCAGCGCCCGGCTCTGGGATGACGGCGTGATCGACCCGGCCCAGACCCGTGACATACTCGGGCTTGCGCTGTCCGCCTCATTGAACGCGCCAATAGCCCAGACCCGCTTTGGGGTCTTCAGGATATAAGCGCGGCTGAAACGTCCAGCTTCAGACCAAAAACACCCTATTACACAGAGAACCACATGCCCGACTTCAATACCCTGCAACTTGAGTTCTCCACCAGCGGCATCGCCACGCTCTGGCTTAATCGGCCGGAGAAGAACAATGCGTTCAACGCCGAGATGATTCGCGAGCTGCTGTTGGCCTTTGACGAAGTCGAAGCGCGACCGGAGCTGCGTTTTATGTTGCTGCGCGGCCGCGGCAAACACTTTTCCGCGGGGGCAGATCTGACCTGGATGCAGGAAAGCGCCAAGCTGGATTACAACGCCAATCTGAACGACTCGCGTGAACTGGCGCAAGTAATGGCCAGCCTCTATCAGCTGAAACTGCCAACGTTGGCGGTAGTGCAAGGTGCGGCCTTTGGCGGCGCGTTGGGGCTGATCAGCTGCTGCGATATGGCTATCGGCAGTAAAGATGCGCTGTTTTCTCTCTCGGAAGTGCGCATTGGCATTCTCCCGGCGGTGATCAGCCCTTATGTGGTCAAGGCGATTGGCGAACGTGCCGCGCGACGTTACGCTCTGACCGCCGAACGCTTCGACGGCCTGCGTGCAGAACAGCTTGGATTACTCGCCGCCACCTACCCCGCTGACGCCTTGGACCAAGCAGTAGCAGACTGGACGGCCAACCTGCTACTCAACGGCCCCGCCGCGATGCGCGCGACCAAAGCGCTGATGCAGGAGGTCAAACACGGCGAACTGACCACGGCTCTACGCCGCTATACCGAAGCCTCCATCGCTCGGGTGCGCGTTAGCCCTGAAGGGCAGGAAGGGCTGACGGCGTTCCTCGACAAGCGCAAGCCGAGCTGGCAACAGAATCAGGAATAGGCCCACGATGAGCACACCCATCACCACGTTGTTGGTCGCTAACCGCGGCGAAATCGCCTGCCGCATCATGCGCACCGCCAAGGCCATGGGTATTCGTACCGTGGCCGTGCACAGCGAGATAGACCGCCACGCAAGACATGTACGTGAAGCGGATATGGCTATCAATCTCGGCGGCGCCAAACCCGCTGACAGCTATCTACGCACCGAGCTGATTCTGGCGGCGGCGCTCACATCCGGAGCTCAGGCAATACACCCAGGCTATGGCTTTTTGTCCGAGAACGCCGATTTTGCGAGGGCGTGCGAAAGCCAAGGGCTGATCTTTATCGGCCCGCCGGCCAGCGCCATCGATGCCATGGGCAGCAAATCTGCCGCGAAGAATCTAATGGAGAAAGCTGGCGTGCCGTTGGTGCCCGGCTACCATGGCGAAGACCAAAGCCTGGAGTGCTTCCGCCGTGAAGTTGCATCGATGGGCTATCCGGTGCTGCTCAAGGCGGTGGCGGGCGGCGGCGGCAAAGGCATGAAAGTAGTGGAAAGCGATGCCGAGCTGGCTGATGCGCTCGAGTCCGCTCAACGTGAGGCCCAGGCCAGTTTTGGCGATAGTCGGATGCTGGTTGAGCGCTATCTGATCAAGCCCCGGCATATCGAGATCCAGGTATTCGCTGATCAGCATGGCCACTGTATTCACCTGAATGAACGTGACTGCTCGATCCAGCGCCGCCACCAGAAAGTCATTGAAGAAGCGCCAGCCCCTGGGCTAAGCCCGGAGTTGCGCGAAGCCATGGGCGACGCTGCAGTAAAAGCCGCACAGGCGATTGGTTATGTAGGCGCCGGCACGGTCGAGTTTCTGTTGGACGAGCAACAACGCTTTTATTTTATGGAAATGAATACCCGGCTGCAGGTCGAGCATCCCGTCACGGAAGCGATCACCGGGCAGGATCTGGTTGCCTGGCAATTGAGTGTTGCCCAGGGCAAGCCGCTGCCATTGGAGCAGGCTCAGGTGCCGCTCAATGGTCATGCGATCGAAGCGCGGCTGTACGCCGAGGATCCCTCCAACGGCTTTCTACCCGCCAGCGGGCGTTTGGCACTTTACCGTGAACCGGCTGACGGGCCCGGTCGACGTATGGATAGCGGCGTGGACCAAGGCGATGACGTCTCCCCCTTCTACGATCCAATGCTGGCGAAACTGATTGCCTGGGGTGAAACCCGCGAAGCGGCTCGCCTCAACCTGCTTGGCATGTTGCGGGAAACGGCCATTGGGGGCTTGCAGACCAATCTGAGCTTCCTGACGGGCATTATCGAACACCCGGCCTTTGCCGACGCGCAGCTGGATACCGGCTTTATTCCGCGCCATGAAACTGCTCTGATCCCTGATCGCCCGACGTTGGACGACGACTTCTGGGCTCTGGCCGGCTGCTCCTGGCTGCTGAGCAAGCGGAAAACACAGCCCATGCCCTCCCCCTGGCAAACACTAAACTCTGGCTGGCGTAGCGGCCTGCGAGCAATCAGCCGACTGCACCTGCGTTGTGGTGAGCAAGATCGACAGCTGGATGTGAATATCACGCCGGACTGTCAGTTTGATCACACAGAGCAAGTGCTGACTGTGATGCAGGATGGCGTCACCCAACGTCACCCCCTGCTGGTCACCGAGCAATCGGTGTTTCTGCGCTGGCATGGCCAGTGGCAGCAACTCGAGGCCTTCGATCCCATCTCCGAAGCAGAGCAGGCTCATCACCACAGCGGTGGTCTTCAGGCGCCGATGAATGGCAGTATTGTGCGCCTGATGGTCCAGGTGGGCGATCAGGTCGAAGCCGGCAGCGTACTGCTGGTACTCGAAGCAATGAAGATGGAGCACAGTATCCGCGCGCCGCACGCAGGCAATATCACCATGCTGTTCTGCAGCGAAGGTGATCTGGTCGCCGAGGGTGCCGTACTGGTCGAGTTGGAGGAGAGCCAATGACATTGCCGCAAAAGGTGCGCCTGGTCGATGTCGGCCCGCGTGATGGCCTGCAGAATGAATCTCAGCCGATCAGCGTGGCCGACAAGGTGCGCCTGGTTGACGATCTGACCGCCGCCGGGCTCAGCCATATTGAGGTAGGCAGCTTTGTATCTCCCAAATGGGTGCCGCAAATGGCCGGCTCGGCTGAGGTGTTCGCGGGTATTCAGCAACGTGCCGGTGTGTCCTATTCGGCACTCACGCCCAATCTCAAGGGCCTGGAAGCCGCCCTTGAGGCTGGCGTGCGAGAAGTCGCCGTATTTGCTGCCGCTTCCGAAGCGTTCTCCCAGCGCAATATCAATTGCTCTATCGCCGAAAGCATCGAGCGCTTCACACCGGTGCTCGAAGCTGCGCAGGCTGCAGGAATCAAAGTGCGCGGTTATATCTCCTGCGTGCTGGGTTGCCCTTATGAGGGCGAGGTCGGTGCAGACCAGGTCGCCGGTATCGCGCGCGATTTGCACGCGATGGGCTGTTATGAGGTGTCGCTGGGAGACACCATCGGCACCGGTACGCCAGGCGCGACGCGTAAAATGATTGAAGCCTGCGCAGTGCATGTTCCGCGTGACCGCCTGGCCGGGCATTTTCATGATACCTACGGCCAGGCGCTGGCGAATATTTATGCCAGCCTGCTCGAAGGTGTCAGCGTGTTCGACAGTTCGGTCGCGGGATTGGGCGGCTGCCCCTACGCCAAGGGCGCGACAGGTAATGTGGCTACCGAAGATGTGCTCTATATGCTCAATGGGCTGGACATTGAAACCGGGATTGATCTGGACTTGCTGGTTGATGCGGGTGCGCGAATCAGCCAGGTGATTGGGCGGGAGAATGGTTCGAGAGTGGCGCGGGCTATATTGGCTGCTCGGTAGTCTACTGAATCTCACGGTTGCACTTTCGCGGCGCCGCCGCCGCGAAAGGCTCTATAATACAAAAATCTTAAGCCACTTCCTCATCAACCTTCTCTACTGCTCTGTTTTTACTCAGCAATCCCTTGGCCAAAACACCCAGCGTCATCACCGCCCGCTCGGTTTCCTGATTCCACGGCACGCCACAGTTCAGCCGCAAGCAATGGTTGAATTGATCGGAATTACTGAACACCGCACCCGGCGCAATGCTGATGCCATGTGCCAGCGCCTGGGTAAACAGCAGCTGAGCATCGATATTACCCGGCAGGCTGACCCACAGAATAAACCCGCCGCGGGGCCGAGTGATCTGCGTGCCTTCAGGAAAGTACTGCTGCACTGCCAGCTGGAAATGGCTGAGATTGCGCCGGTATTCCTGGCGTATATAGCGCAGGTGTCTGTCGTACCCACCGTTCTCCAGGTACGCGGCCACCGCCATCTGGCTGACGCTACAGGCGGACAGCGTGGTAAAGGTCTGCAGCTTCTCGATGGTGTCCTGATGCTTGCCGGCAATCACCCATCCGGTACGTACACCCGGGGAGATGGTTTTGGAGAAGCTTGAGCAATACAGCACGGTATCCGAGCAATCGAACGCCTTGAGCGCTTTGGAGCGGCCCGGGTCGAACATCAGCTCACCATAGATATCGTCTTCCACCACCGGAATACCGCGTTGCGCCATCATGCTCACCAGCTTGCGCTGGCGGTTTTCAGACATGGTAGCGCCCATCGGGTTACCGGCGCGGGTGGTCACTACCAGCGCCTTGATCGGCCATTTTTCCGCAGCTTTTTCCAGCGACTCCAGGCTCAAGCCAGTCTCAGGATCGGTAGGAATTTCGATTACTTTCAAGCCCAGCAATTGGCACAACTGCACCAGGCCGTAGTAACTAGGCGACTCACTGGCAATCAGATCGCCGGGGCTGGTCAGCGCGCGCAGGCACAGTTGCAAGGCTTCCACGCAGCCGTTGGTAATCACGATCTCAGATGGATCAACCACCGCGCCGGCATCACGCATGCGAATCGCAATCTGGCGTCGTAACGGCTCATAACCTGGGCTGAAGATATAGCTATAGGCCTGCCTGCTATGAAAGCGCGTGACCTTGCTCATCTGTTGGTGCAGCGCACGCAGCGGTAAAAATTCGCTCGAGGGTACGGCGGCGCCAAGCGGCATCATATCGCCGCGGCGCGAGAGGCTGAGAATCTCACTGATAATGCCGCTGCGGGTAACCGCGTAAGGCGGCTCGACGCGCGAAATGGGTGGCGTCGGGGCTGTCAATGCGGGGGTCTGATGCACGTAATACCCGGACTGTGGGCGTGCACGAATCAGGCCCTGGTCTTCGAGGGTGGCGTAGGCATGCAGAACCGTGGCGTGACTGACGCCCTTCTGCGTGCTCAGCTTGCGTACTGAGGGCACGCGCTCACCGGGCTGATAAAAACCTTTGTGAATATCGTCGGCCAGCTGACGGGCTATCTGCTGGTATAAAAGGCTGGTCATGGCGTCTCTCCCTGCGTCACTGAATACCCTAACGCAGGGAGGGAACAGTGATCACCGTACAGTTGCTCGAGAATGAGCCTGTACAGAATAGCAAAGCCACCAAGTGTGCAGGTGCAAAAGCTTTAGAAACAAACTGTTCTGCTTAGCAACCTATTCCGCTAACGGCTCCTCTGTAATCGACCCAGGGTCTGGGGCGAACTGACCAGCCCATAGCTCCCGGTATTTTTCCAGCAACCGTCGTGGCTCACCTTTACTGGTAAGGTCCTGCATGTTCTGCGCAAGAATCGCGCGCAATTGCGGTGAGTTGCAGGCCGAATTGTGCGACAGCGTGTAATACAACTGCTCATTGATCAGCGAGCCTTCGAGAATTTCCAGCTCACCTTCGATACCCAGTTGCTGCGCCAGGGCCAATCCCTGGTAGCGCTCATAGATCACGTAATCCACCCGTCCGCGCACCAGCGTCTGAAAGGACTGCTCGATGGACGAGACCTTGTCGATCTGCAAATGGTCACGAGAAAAGGTATCGAAGGCCATGCCGTAGCTGTTATTCAACAGGGTGCTGCCCTTCTTGTCGCGCAGGTCATCCCACCCGCTGTAAGGGAACACCTCCCCTCGCTTGACGAACAGCACGCTCGGTACTTCGACATAGGGCGGGTAAACATAATCCATGAAACCCAGCCGCTCACGGGTCAGAAAGGCTCCTGCGAGCATATCCACCCGGCCGCTGCGAACTTCTTCCTGCGCGCGGGACCAGGGGCCAACATTCAACACTTCCGCCTTGACGCCGGTACCCTCCAACGCCATATCCAGCAGCTCGACGGCAGCACCGGTGAGGTGCTTATCGTCCGCGGGATCAACCCAGAGAATCGGTGGATACTGCGGGTTACCGGTAACGACAATACGCTCACAAACGCCGTTGGCTGCCTGCGCTGCGCCAGCGCTCAGCAGCCCGAGTAACAAGGTGGGCAGTACTAGTGTGCGATGAATCCCAGCTTTGGCCGTTCGCTTGATCGCCATCTGAACTCCTTAAATTGGGGTCTGGAATTCGTATCCAATGCCTCAGTATAGACACTTCACGGCTGATTTATAGCGCTGTGCCTGCCGCGTTCTTCGCAGGTGCATCCAGCGCGCCGCTATGAAATCGGAACTCGGTATCATTTTCCATTACCGCCTGACCTTCCAGCTGCGCAAACAGGGCGATGCGGTCATCAATCGGCCCCTCGGCAAACTGCCGGGCAAGGCCCAGATAGTCCTGATAATGCCGCGCTTCCGACTTCAATAACGAACGATAGAAATCGCCCAGTTCGGCATCCAGGTGTGGCGCCAGACAGGCAAAACGCTCGCAGGAACGTGCCTCGATAAAAGCGCCAACGATGAGCGTATCCACCAACCTGCCGGGCTCGACGGTGCGCACATGCTGGCGCAGTCGCTGGGCGTAATGGCTGGCAGACAGCCCGCGATAAACCACGCCGCGTTTCTGCATAAGCGCAGTCACCTGCTCAAAATGCCGTAGCTCCTCGCGCGCCAGTCGCGACATTTTCTGTAGCAGCACAGGTTTGTCGATGTAACGGAACATCAGGTTGAGCGCCGTTGAAGCCGCCTTCTTTTCGCAATTAGCGTGATCAATCAACAGTTCTTCCGGATGCGCCAGCGCCTGATCGACCCAGGCATCAGGTGTACGGCAGGGCAAAAAATCAATTAATTCTTGCGGCAAATTCATCAGCGTAATCAGGTCTCAAGCAGCGGTAACGGGGGATAAGGGTTTGATTATCCATGACAACTGCAGCGAACGCACCTACCTGGATTGATCCATATCAACAGCGGATACGCGAAAACAGGCTACATTTAAGGAAGAAATCAAAATAGCAACTCACGCGCAGTAACGGAGAAAGCCATGCAAGCGATCAAACGAATTCTCGTCGTCATCGATCCTACCCAGACGGATCAACTGGCACTCAATCGAGCCAAGCTCATAGCCGGCGTTATCGATGCGGAATTGCACCTGTTGGTCTGCGAAGACCGTGACGATCACGTGCGCACTCTGGACAAGCACTGTGCCGACCTCAAGGCCGCAGGCCTAGAGGCCACCTCCAGCCAAGCCTGGCACGGCAACCTTACCGATACCGTCATTCATGTACTGAGCAGCCAGGGCTGCGAGCTGGTGGTGAAACAACATCTGCCGGACAACCCGCTGAAAAAGGCGCTGCTGACACCCGATGACTGGAAGCTGCTGCGCTACTGCCCTGCCCCGGTCCTGCTGGTGAAAACCACTGCGTCCTGGATGAAGGGCAACGTACTGGCGGCGGTGGATGTGGGTAATCACGATGATCAGCACCATGTGCTGCACGACACCATCGTCAGCCACGCCGCTGACATAGTCGAGATGATCAACGGTGATCTGCACCTGGTCAGCGCCCACCCCGCGCCGATGCTCTCTGCGGCCGACCCGATCTATCAGTTACGCGAAAACATTGCCACGCGCTACCGCGATCAGGCCCAACGTTACGCCGAGGCAAACGGGCTGGATCTGGAGCACATGCACATTGCTGAAGGCCCGGCAGACACCTTGATTCCCAAGGTAGCCCGGCAGATTGGCGCCAGCGTCACGGTCATTGGCACGGTCGCACGCAAGGGCATTGCCGGCGCCTTGATTGGCAATACCGCCGAGGTGATCCTCGATCAACTGGATTCAGACATTCTGGTGCTCAAGCCGGAAGATACCCTGGCTCATCTGGAACGGATTCTGGAAAAATAACGGCTCGTCTCCAGCCAGGCTCAGTCGCAGGAGCCTGGCTGGGGAGTAACATGCCGCTGGTAATAGGCCAGCGAAAGATCGAAGAAGGTCTGGTCGATGTCATCGCGCAATTGCTTGAGACTGACGCTGGCATAGGCCGGACGCAACCGTAGCCCGGTACCCTGAACCCCCTCCTCCATGCATCGTGTCAACAAGCGGTACGCCTGGCACGCCAACGGCTGTTCGCTCCAATACACCACCTTGCGTTCGCTCAGCGCCTGATGCAGCGCCAGGCTGGATACAATCTCGATCCGCGCATTTACCACCCGCTCCAGCAACTGCTCCAGGCGCTGCCATACCGCAGCCTTCTCATCGCTGGCGTAGCCATTCCACAGGATGATTTCATGGCTGAAACGCTTGCAGCCCCTGCATACCTGATCGCCGTAAACGGTCGAACACAGCCCGATGCAGGGTGTTTTATCGGTATAGGCGGGGTCAGACATGCACTCTCTCCAGCAGGCAGGACGCACAGGGTAAACCAGGCGGCGCTCTACTTGAACTCTATCAAGGCCGTTTAAACTAAGGTCAAAGGACTTGGCCGCTTAACTTTACCCGGCGCTTACTGTAGAATCAGCCCGCCGTTAGGGCTGTGTGTCAGGCGTCACCGCAACCCCATCCGTATCTGCCGCGCCACCATCAGGTCAGTTACCGGGTTGCCCGCCACCCGCACCAGGCTCATGCCTGCACCCAGCCGTATCCGGCACGTAAGGGGAAGCACTGAATAACTCCCTTCATCAAGCTGTTCAAAGATGCTTATTCA
The DNA here is from genome assembly GCF_008365385.1 of Halopseudomonas laoshanensis. Classification (GTDB taxonomy): domain Bacteria; phylum Pseudomonadota; class Gammaproteobacteria; order Pseudomonadales; family Pseudomonadaceae; genus Halopseudomonas; species Halopseudomonas laoshanensis. Next base: position 1,292,678 of record NZ_QOVF01000001.1, read on the forward strand.
GTGCTTCTCTGGGTCCGTGAGGATGACCGTTCCGCCACAAGCAGAACAGACTGATGAGGGTAATAATTGTGCTTGAAGCCTATCGCAAACACGTAGAAGAACGCGCAGCACAGGGCATCGTGCCCCAGCCGCTGAACGCCGAACAAACCGCCGGTCTGGTTGACCTGCTGAAAAATCCACCGGCTGGCGAAGAAGAGTTTCTGCTCGATCTGCTGACCAACCGTGTACCCCCGGGCGTAGACGAAGCTGCCTACGTCAAGGCTGGCTTCCTGTCCGCCGTCGCCAAGGGCGAAGTCTCCTCTCCACTGCTGACCAAACTGCGTGCCGTTGAGCTGCTGGGTACCATGCAGGGTGGCTACAACATCGTCACCATGGTTGAGCTACTGGACAATGAAGAGCTGGCCGCAGCCGCTGCCAAGGAACTCAAGCACACGTTGCTGATGTTCGATGCCTTCCATGACGTTGCCGACCGCGCGAAAAAGGGCAATGCCCACGCCAAGGAAGTGCTGCAATCCTGGGCCGATGGCGAGTGGTTCACCAACCGCCCCGCCGTAGCCGAGAAAATCAGCCTGAGCGTATTCAAGGTGCCTGGCGAAACCAACACCGACGACCTGTCACCCGCTCCGGATGCCTGGTCACGCCCTGACATCCCGCTGCACGCTCTGGCCATGCTGAAAATGGCCCGTGACGGTATCGTGCCGGACGAGCAAGGCGCCATCGGTCCGCTGAAGATGATCGAAGAGGTCAAATCCAAAGGCTTCCCGGTTGCTTACGTCGGTGACGTAGTCGGTACTGGCTCCTCGCGTAAATCTGCCACCAACTCGGTATTGTGGTTCTTCGGCGACGACGTTCCTTACGTGCCGAACAAGCGCGCAGGCGGCTTCTGCTTTGGTAACAAGATCGCTCCTATCTTCTACAACACCATGGAAGATGCCGGCGCACTGCCGATCGAGTTCGATGTCAACGACATGAACACCGGCGACGTTATCGACGTCTACGTTTATGACGGCAAGGTATGCAAGCACGGTACTGACGAAGTCATCACTACTTTCGAACTCAAGACTCAGGTTCTGCTCGATGAAGTACGCGCCGGTGGCCGTATTCCGCTGATCATTGGCCGTGGCCTGACCGACAAGGCTCGCGCCGAACTGGGTCTGCCGCAAGCTAACCTGTTCCGCATGCCCGACGTACCCGCTGCCAGCACCAAGGGTTTCACCCTGGCGCAGAAGATGGTCGGCAAGGCTTGTGGCGTAGAAGGCGTTCGCCCTGGCACGTACTGCGAGCCGAAGATGACCACTGTGGGTTCACAGGACACCACTGGCCCGATGACCCGTGACGAGCTGAAAGACCTGGCTTGCCTGGGCTTCTCCGCTGACCTGGTAATGCAGTCGTTCTGTCACACCGCGGCTTACCCCAAGCCCATCGACGTGACCACGCACCACACGTTGCCTGACTTCATCCACAACCGTGGTGGTGTTGCACTGCGTCCTGGCGACGGCATCATCCACAGCTGGTTGAACCGCATGCTGCTGCCTGACACCGTCGGCACCGGTGGCGATTCGCACACCCGCTTCCCGATGGGCATTTCCTTCCCGGCCGGTTCCGGCCTGGTTGCCTTTGCTGCGGCCACTGGCGTTATGCCGTTGGACATGCCGGAATCCGTTCTGGTGCGCTTCAAGGGTGAAATGCAGCCCGGTATCACCCTGCGTGATCTGGTGCATGCAATCCCCTACTACGCAATTCAGGAAGGTCACCTGACCGTTGAGAAGAAAGGCAAGAAGAACGTCTTCTCTGGCCGTATTCTCGAGATCGAAGGTCTGGACCACCTGACTGCCGAGCAGGCATTCGAACTGTCTGATGCGTCTGCCGAGCGTTCTGCTGCCGGCTGTACCATCAACCTGAGCGAAGAGTCGGTTGCCGAGTACCTGAAGTCCAACATCGTCCTGCTGCGCTGGATGATTGCCAACGGTTATCAGGACCCACGTACCCTGGAGCGTCGCGCCCAGGCCATGGAAGCCTGGCTGGCTGAGCCGAAGCTGATGAAAGCTGACGCCGACGCCGAATACGCCGCCGTGATTGAAATCGATCTGGCCGACGTAAAAGAGCCCGTTCTGTGTGCGCCGAACGATCCGGACGATGCCCGTCTGTTGTCTCAGGTAGCTGGCGAGAAGATTGATGAAGTCTTCATCGGCTCCTGCATGACCAACATCGGTCACTTCCGCGCCGCCGGTAAACTGCTGGAGAAAAACAAGGGTGCCTTGCCGACCCGTCTGTGGCTGGCTCCGCCAACCAAAATGGATCAGTTCCAGCTGACCGAAGAAGGCTACTACGGCATCTACGGCAAAGCTGGTGCGCGCATGGAAATGCCTGGCTGCTCGCTGTGCATGGGTAACCAGGCACGTGTGGCTGCCAAGTCCACCGTGGTTTCCACCTCCACACGGAACTTCCCGAACCGTCTGGGTGATGGCGCCGATGTGTACCTGGCCTCTGCCGAGCTGGCTTCGGTTGCTTCGATTCTGGGTCGCCTGCCGACCGTTGAGGAATACATGGGCTACGCTGCTGAACTCAACAGCATGTCCGCCGATATCTATCGCTACATGAACTTCAACGAAATCGAGTCTTACCAGAAAGCCGCAGCGTCCATTCCGGTCGCTCAGCTGTAAGCAACAAGCAAGTCAAAAACCCCGCCTCGTGCGGGGTTTTTTTATGCCTGCAAGGCCCTGCCAAAGGGCCTACAGAGCAACTCGATTGAACGTTTTAAAATCTCTTGGGTCAATAATTCTGACAATTTGGAACAACCTAATGTGAGAGAACACGATATGAAGAAATCCATTCTGGCGAGTATTTGCGCTCTTGGCATGCTGACCCTGGTTGGTTGTGCCAGCGATTATGTAATCAGCACCAACGATGGCCGCATGATCGATAGCCAGGACAAGCCCGAGATCGACGAAGACACCGGCATGATCATGTACGAGGACGAAGAAGGCCGGGAAAATCAGATCCCGCAATCTGACGTCAAGGAAATCAAGGAGCGCTGAGTTTCGCCAGCCTTCTCAACCGCCGCCCACTCAGTGGCCGGCGGTTTTTTGTTCTTTACGGTTTAGGAAATGGCAGCAACATGAAGGTCAAAATAGATTCCCGCCTGCGCGGGAATGACGGGGTTTGGAGTACCCTTGGGTACAGGAGTGAGGCACGCTAGATATCCTGGGGGCGATGCGGCCGCAACCTCGTCATCCTCGCGAACGCGGGGACCCATTTTTCGAGCTTAAGGGCCTGGAGCCGAACCTATGATGCAGCTCGGAGTCGATTTCCGCATGAGCATTAATAATGCTGAACGGCTTTAATGATGAACCTACCAACCATCTTGAACGGAGCACCAGCGTGGATAGCGTAGATCTCGCAGTACTCAAGCGCGCCAGTGACTGGCTACATGACGGTCACGCTGTGAAGTTGTACACCGTCATTCAGACCTGGGGCAGCGCGCCACGGCCGGTCGGGTCATTGCTCGCCCTGCGTGCCGACGGTCGTATCGAAGGCTCGGTATCCGGCGGCTGCATAGAAGATGACCTACTTGCCCGTCAGGCTGACGCAGATGCACGCCCTGCAGGCTGCGAACTCATTACCTACGGCATCACCCGTGAGGAATCGGCGCGCTTCGGCTTGCCCTGTGGCGGCACCTTGCGTCTGGTTAGCGAGCCGCTGAAGTCTTCCGAGTGGATAGACGCACTACTCGCCAGCTGCACGCAGCATCAACGTGTGTGTCGAGAGCTGCAATTATCCACCGGCGCAGTGCAGCTGCACCCGGTAACGCGGGATGAAACCTTCCAGTTTGACGGAGAAACCCTGCGTGCGCCCTTTGGCCCGGGTTGGCGCATTCTGATGATCGGCGCCGGCCAATTATCACGCTACGCAGCCGATCTGGCGATAGGTTTGGGTTTTGAAGTGCTGATCTGCGATCCACGCGAAGCCTACAATCAGGATTGGCCAGTAGCCGGTGTGCGCTTTGTTGATGGCATGCCTGATGACGCGGTGCTGGCCATCCAGCCGGACGCACACACCGCCATCGTCGCGCTGACCCACGATCCACGCCTGGACGACATGGCACTGCTCACCGCGCTCGAATCGGATGCTTTTTACGTGGGCGCATTGGGCTCACGCGGCAACAGTGCCAAGCGCAAGGAACGGCTGATCTCGTTGGGCATCTCCAGTGCCAAGGTTGAGCGGTTGCACGGCCCTATCGGCCTGGCGATTGGCAGCCGTACCCCGGCGGAAATTGCGTTGTCGATGATGGCTGAGGTAGTCGCCATCAAGAATGCCATCCTGGCTGGCGAACGCGAAAATCAGGCCGATCAACAGCAGCGTAGCTGCGCGTGAGTTCCTGGACTCCGGTTGCCGGCTGCACCTTGATTCTAGCGGCGGGCCAGGGCGAGCGTTATCGCCAGCACCGCGGCGAAGACAAGCTTCTGGCTCCCAGCCGAGCTAATGATGCCAGCGCCGCTCCCATTTTATTAGCCACTCTGCGGGCCTGCGCCGGACTCACTGAGCGCTGCGTGCTGGTGCTATCGGACGATCAGCCAGAGCGTATCGCACTGGCGCAGCAACATGCGCCGGCATTGGGAATCGAGTTGCTGTGCATCAGCTCCCACGGCCTGGGCCACAGCCTCGCCCAGGCGACTGAAGCAACCGAGTCCGCGCCCGGCTGGCTGGTCGCGCTGGCGGATATGCCCTACTTACAAGCTTCTACCTGGCAGCGGATGGCTCAGGCCATTCAGCCAGACGCTTTAGTGTTGCCTACATTCCAGGGCCAGCGCGGACACCCGCGCGTCATCGGCAGCCGGTACGCCCGCCAGCTACGCGAACTGGACAGCGATCAAGGCGCTCAGCACCTGTTCAGACTGCCAACGGTGCAAGAAATTGAAATAGATGACCGCGGCATACTGCTGGATGTCGACGTCCCAACTGATCGCATTCAGTAATAACCGCCGTCAGAAATTCCTGAACGATTTGCTCCCCTCCCAGTCGTAATTTCTAGACGCACACACTGCGCAACTTTCGGCGCGCCGCCTTTGGCGCCCACCCCTACCGTGAGGCACGCATGAGTTCAACAACCGACCCCCAGGGCGCAACGACCGTTGCGACCTGCCCCATGATCATTGAAATCAACGGCGAAACTCGTCAACTGGACGTCTACCCCTGGACCACCCTGCTGGACCTGCTCCGCGAGCAGATCGGCCTGACCGGCACCAAGAAGGGTTGCGACCACGGCCAGTGTGGCGCCTGTACCGTGCTGCTGAATGGCACCCGCATCAATTCCTGCCTGACTCTGGCGGTCATGCATGACGGCGCCAAGCTGACCACAGTGGAAGGTCTCGCCAACGGCGATGAGCTGCATCCCATGCAGGCCGCCTTTATCAAGCGCGACGCCTTCCAATGTGGTTATTGCACCCCCGGGCAGATCTGCTCCGCCATCGGCATGACAGCCGAAGGCCGCGCGGAAACGCCGGATGAATTACGCGAACAAATGAGCGGCAACCTGTGCCGCTGCGGTGCCTACCCGAACATTCTCTCCGCCATTGAAGACGCCATGCCGGAAACGCGTAAGCAATTGGCCGACAGCACCGAGGTGAGCCGATGAACCCGTTCAACTACGCACGCCCCGCCGGGGTGGATGAAGCCATCGGTCTATTCAAGGCCAACAGCCGCTATATCGCCGGCGGCACCAACTTGCTGGACCTGATGAAAGAGAATGTCACGCGCCCAGAGCAACTGATCGACATCACCCGCTTGCCGCTTAAAGACATAGAAGAAACTGAAGACGGCGGCCTGCGTATCGGCGCATTGGTCAGCAACTCCGACCTGGCCTGGGACGAGCGCATCGAACAGCGTTACCCACTCCTATCCAAGGCTATTCTCGCCGGTGCATCACCACAGTTGCGCAATATGGCTACCACCGGTGGCAACCTGCTGCAACGCACCCGCTGCTATTACTTTTACGACGCCGGCACGCCCTGCAACAAGCGCGAGCCCGGCTCCGGTTGCCCGGCGCGGGACGGCCTGAACCGCATCCATGCGATCCTGGGTCACAGCGCGCAATGCATCGCCGTGCACCCCTCTGATATGTGCGTAGCGCTGGCTGCATTGGAAGCTACCGTGATCGTCAAAGGTCGCCAGGGCGAACGACGCATCACCTTTGCGGACTTCCATCGTCTGCCCGGCAGCGCACCCGAGCTGGACAACACCATGGCTGATGGCGAGCTGATTACCGCTATTGAGCTGCCCGCAGAAAACTATGCCACTCACTACTCCTACCTGAAGATTCGCGACCGCGCCTCCTACGCCTTTGCACTGGTGTCAGTCGCCGCTGCCCTGGAGATGGATGGCCAGGTTATTCGCAGTGCCCGTGTGGCACTCGGTGGCGTGGCACATAAGCCATGGCGCAGCGAGGAAGCCGAAGCGCTATTGGTGGGTAAGACCGCCGGTGCGGCAGCATTTGGCGAACTGGCCGACGCATTACTCGCCGGTGCCAGTGCCTTCAGTGATAACGAATTCAAAATCGAGCTGGCCCGCCGCGCCATTGTGCGCGCGCTGAGCGACGCCGTAGAAGGAGCCGCATGATGAACGCCAAAACCTCCCCCGTCGGCAAGCCGCTGGACCGTGTAGATGGTCCGCTGAAGGTCCAGGGCCAGGCGCAATACGCCGCTGAATTTTCTCTGCCAGGCCTGCTCTATGGCAGCGTAGTCAACAGCACCATTGCCCGCGGCCGTATCGCGCATATTCATACCCGCGCGGCAGAAGCCGTACCCGGCGTTGAGCTGGTACTGACCCACGATAATCGTCCGCCGATTGCCGGCTATGACAAACCCTATGAAGACGACGACGCTGCAGACGGCTCGCCGTTTCGACCGCTTTTCAATGACCGCATCCTCTACAGCGGCCAACCGATAGCGCTGGTAGTGGCAGAAAACCTGGAGCTGGCACGTTATGCTGGCAGCCTGATCAAGGTCGAGTACGAGAAAGAAAATCACGCCACCGACCTGATGGCCAATCTCGAACAGATGCACAAAGCCCCGGCTGACCTGCCCGACCCGCGCGGTGATACCCAGCAGGCGCTGAATAGCGCTGCGGTCAAGGTCGAGGTCGAATACACCACGCCGGTCGAGCATCACAACCCGATGGAACCGCACGCCTCCACCGTGCATTACCTGGTCGATGGCAAGCTGGAAATCTACGACAAGACCCAGGGCGTGCAGAACTGCATGCGGTATCTGGAAGACGTGTTCGGCATGAAAGACCAGATCCGCATCCTCTCGCCCTATGTAGGCGGCGCTTTCGGCTCTGGTCTGCGGCCGCAATACCAGTTGCCGCTGGCAGTCATGGCTGCGCTCAAACTCAAGCGCTCGGTGCGGGTTACGCTCAAACGCCAACAGATGTTCACCTTCGGCTATCGCCCGCGCAGCGTTCAGCGTTTGACTATTGGCGCTTCCAGCGACGGTCAGTTGCAAGCGATTTACCACCAGGCTATCGCCCAGACTTCCTCCTTCGAGGACTTCACCGAGCAGGAAGTCGAATGGTCCGGCATGCTCTACAAATGCCCCAACGTTAAGCTGGATTACCAACTGGTGCCGCTGGACGTGTACACACCACTGGATATGCGTGCACCCGGCGCGACCATCGGCGTGTATGCGCTGGAATGCGCAATGGATGAACTGGCCTACGCCGCCAATATCGACCCGGTCGAGCTTCGCCTGAAGAACTTCACCGCGCACAACGCCAATGAAGACAAGCCCTACTCCAGCAAAGCCCTGCGCGAATGCTACGAGCAAGGCGCCGAGCGCTTCGGTTGGTCCAAGCGCAGCATGCAGCCACGCAGCATGCAGGACGGTCATCAACTGGTCGGCTGGGGCATGGCCAGCGGTGTATGGGAGGCCATGCAAATGCCCGCCAGCGCCAAGGCCTGCATCGACGCCACCGGCAAGCTGATCGTCAGCAGCGCGACCACGGATATCGGCACCGGCACCTATACCGTCATGACCCAGATCGCCGCCGAGGCTATGGGCTTCCCGATGGAGCAGGTGGAGTTCAAGCTGGGCGATTCAAGCATGTCTGAAGCGCCATTGCAGGGCGGCTCATTCACCGTGTCTTCAGTCGGCAGTGCAGTACAGAAAGCTTGCCTGGAGCTGCGCCGCAAGCTGCTGGATACCGTGCAGCAAAGCCCGGCCTCCCCGTTCAGCGGCAAGACGCTGGAAGAAATCGACTTTGCCGACGGTTGGCTGTTCGTCAAAAACGACCCCGAGCAGAAGGTCAAACTGACGGATATCGCCGCCGAAACCGGCGCGATGGAAGCCGAGGCCAGCGTCAAGCCAGGTGAAGAGCGCGATGGTTACGCCACCGGCACGCACTCGGCGGTATTCGTCGAAGTGAAAGTGGATGAAGATACCGGCATGGTCAAGGTCAGCCGCGTGGTCAGCGCCATCGCTGCTGGGCGCATCGTCAACCCGAAGACCGCAGGCAACCAGATTGTCGGCGGCGTGGTCTGGGGCGTCGGTCAGGCCCTGCATGAAGAAACCCAGATGGATCATCACCTGGGCCGTTTCATGAACCACAATTTTGCCGAGTACCACATACCAGTACAGGCGGACATTGGCGATATCGATGTGATCTTCGTTGAAGAACACGACGAGATCGTCAACGCGCTGGGCTCCAAGGGCGTGGGTGAAATTGGCATTGTCGGCGTCGCCGCTGCGGTGTCCAACGCCATCTTCCACGCCACCGGCAAGCGCGTGCGCGACCTGCCGATTACCCTGGATAAACTGATGTAACGCCGGCCCGACAAACCTCTTCCTCATGCGCACCTGACCAGCGGCAACACCCGCTGCTGGTCAGTCAGCGACCTCGCCGCTAGAATACGCCGTCTTTATTCTGTGGCCACGGCCGCGCGCCCCTGAGGAGCAATATGTCTACTTCCGCATCGATCAACCCCAAAGTCGGGTTCGTATCACTCGGCTGCCCCAAGGCGTTAGTGGATTCGGAACGCATCCTCACTCAGCTGCGTATGGAAGGCTATGACGTAGTCGGCTCCTATGAAGACGCCGATGTGGTAGTGGTTAACACCTGCGGCTTTATCGACACCGCCAAGGCCGAATCCCTCGACGCCATCGGCGAAGCCATCGCTGCCAACGGCCGGGTTATCGTCACCGGTTGCATGGGCGTGGAAGAAAGCGTCATCCGCGATGTGCACCCCAGCGTGATGGCTGTCACCGGCCCGCAGCAATACGAGCAAGTGGTCAATGCCGTGCACGAAGTCGTGCCGCCGCGCGCTGATCACAACCCCTTGATCGATCTGGTACCACCGCAAGGCATCAAGCTCACGCCCCGCCACTACGCCTACCTGAAAATATCCGAAGGCTGTAACCACAGCTGCAGCTTCTGCATCATCCCCAGCATGCGCGGCAAACTGGTCAGCCGCCCGATTGGCGATGTGCTGGGTGAAGCCGAGCGCCTGGCCAAGGCCGGCGTGAAGGAACTGCTGGTTATCTCCCAGGACACCAGCGCCTACGGCGTTGATATCAAATACCGCACCGGTTTCTGGAACGGCCGCCCGGTCAAATCACGCATGACCGAAATGTGCGAAGCGCTTAGCGAGCTGGGCATCTGGGTACGCCTGCACTACGTTTACCCCTACCCGCACGTAGATGAACTGATTCCGCTGATGGCCCAAGGCAAGATCCTGCCGTACCTGGATATCCCCTTCCAGCACGCCAGCCCGAAAGTGCTCAAGGCCATGAAACGCCCTGCCTTTGAAGACAAGACCCTGGCGCGCATCAAGAAATGGCGCGAGATCTGCCCGGAGCTGACCATCCGTTCGACCTTTATTGTCGGCTTCCCCGGTGAAACCGAAGAAGACTTCCAGTACCTGCTCGACTGGCTGACCGAAGCCCAGCTCGACCGCGTCGGCTGCTTCAAATACTCCGCCGTCGAAGGCGCCCCCGCCAACCTGTTGGCCGACTCAGTACCTGAAGAGGTCAAGGAAGAACGCTGGGAACGCTTTATGGCTCACCAGCAAGTGATCAGCAGCGCGCGCCTGCAGCAGAAGATCGGCAACGTGATTCAGGTAGTGATCGACGAAGTGGACGAAGACGGTCCTATCGGCCGCTCCATGGCCGACGCCCCGGAGATCGACGGCAACGTCTATATCGACACCGAACAAGACCTGCAGCCAGGCGATATGATCACCGTCAGAGTCACCGACGCTGATGAATATGATCTTTGGGCTGAGCAGATCTAACCAACACCGCCCCGCGTCAACGGCTCCCTGCAAATGGCCGAGCCCCTCGGCCATTAATCAGTTCCACGACGCCCGACATTTTCCCCGACACAAACCTTGGCACCACCAAAAAACTCCGGCACTATCCAGTGACTGCAAGCCCGCTTGTCAGCACCCTTCCCCTCTCGGCACGGATGCCCGATAAACCCGCCTGCACACAGTTTTTGCATAACCCTGCCATTGCAGGTTCCTGAAGCTGTGCAGAACGGGCGGTAGCGTGCTTGAACAACGATTACAAGAGCAATTGGCTCGCAAACCGGGATAGAGAGCGAACTCGGTACGGCCATAATGGAGTTATATCGAATGCAGTCTAAGGTGCTTAATATAGTAGAGAACGCGTGATGTACGTTGTGGTTTTTATTATAAATTCCTTAAAATAATAAGAACATTAAAACGCTTATTAATGATGCGCTCGATCTAATCACCGTTAGGAGCAACATGCATATACCAAGTGAACGAGTCTACTCTGAGATGCGCTCCGAAGCCGCTTCACTTTGGATAGTGCCTGCTAATGAAGGTGAAGAAATCGCGATTCTAATTAAAGCACCAAGCTCATCCATAAAAGCATTGATTGCTGGCTGTACCTTAGAGTTTTTATTTGGAAAGCATAATGAATATCTATGTAACGGTGTGAGAATTCACGATATGCCCGATGCGCCAATATTGATATCTGGTGCACAGCGAAATAATGAAGAGCATCGAGCATTATTAAGGCTACTAAACGACCTTACAGGTCCAGTATTTCTTTTCAATGAAATGGATGTATGTCTTGCCTGGACAAATCTAACAATAACTGAATCTGATGCAAGCAGGCTAAAGGAAAGTATTGGAGAGAGTTCTTCCATATATACAGGTAATTTTACAAGCGATTGCTCGCATGCACTTGATTGCTTCTGTTACTCAGCTGATCAAACAAAAACATATCCAGGTGCTTCATTAATTCCCCTTGAGCTTGTAGGGCCTGGCCTAGAGCCGTGGAGGATTAATAATAATAGCTTTATTGGTATTCGCGAGAACCACTCCCTAGTAATAGACGAGAAAAATGAAGGTGAAATTTTCGAGCGTGCTATATGGGCATCACTTGAATCAGTATTTCCATTCAATATATATAAAAACCCGAAAGTTATAATTGGTAAAAAAACCAGAGAATTAACCGACATTCTAGCATTTCATCAATATGGCAGCATTTTAATAGAAGCAAAAGATCTGTCCGTATTTCAGGCGGGGTTTGTACGAGACCAAGAAAGAAGAACAAATGGGGTAAAAAAGCAGATATCGAAAGCAATTAAACAACTCATTGGCTCAATTAATGCTGTAAAAAGCGGAAGCGATATTTTTGATTCAAGAGGAGATTCAGTAGATATCGTTCGCGACCAACCATTTCACTGCATAATTCTTATTACTGAAATGATGCACTGGGGTGAATGGAATGAAATAGAGAAAGAAATTGTGGAGGCAATGAGATCAACCGGCTCATTTTTTAATCTATTAGATTTGCGTGAATTTATTACCTTGTTAAAAGGCAGCTCTGGTCGCGCAGAGTTGCTCGATTATAATCTAATGGAGCGATGTAAAGCCTTTGTCGAATGCGGCTCTGTTCATTTGAGAAGCCAGATCGCTCCTAACAATACACTGCAGCCGACGCCAAAAAGCGGCGCGTCTGAGCTTTAACGTTATGGATAAGAAAGTTGAGCAGGCATACAAGGAAATGACACTTTTATACCTGAAAGACGAGATCTTCTCTTGGTACCCGCGTACAGAATCCGGAGATTACGCGAAGCAAGATGGCTGGAATAGACCGTACGACTATCTTGATATCGCATACAAGATCATCGAGACGCACTCCTCATCGTTCGAGCTAATCGACTGCGTCTCCAACCTGAAAAGAGCAATCGATCACCGCATAAAGAAAATATCGACTGACTATCAATTCAAAAGCATGAACCGGTTTGGTCTACCCAAAGAGAGCTTGCAAAAGCTTGAAGCATTGGGTTTGGCTAAACCCGCGATCATTAAGACCATTACCAGCATCAGAAACGTCGTCGAGCATCAATTTGAAGATCCTCCGGGAGTAGACAGATGTTCAGAATTGGCTGACTTCACTTGGTATTTCCTTAAATCCACCGATGGCGTGTCCAGAAACATTCCAAACACATTCTTGCTAAGCAATGACTTTGTGAGCGGATACGACGACGAATTTTGGCTTTGTTTTTCCATTGGCGACGACAAGCTATGGCAAGGTGTCAGTGTCTACGGGTGGGTAAAGGCTTCTCACCTTTCATTGCAGCAAACATCGGAGCTCAAGATCAATCTTGAGACTCTCCAGATACGAGGGGAAAGTGAAAGAACTGAAATCGATCACCAAGTGCTGGCGGGGCTTAACGGCGATGCACCGCTCTTTGTTCGGGGCCAATGCTGCTTTACAGATTCAGCCTATGTCAGGCTCATTCATTCCTACTTCTCGGCCGACCGGCATCTTTAATTAACTTTGCAGGAGCAGGTCTTGTCTTTCGCTACCACTTCAACCGCTTATGCCCCTAACCAATCGTTAATCAATCAAGGAAGCGCATGAGGTACTACGACGATATTCTCTCGGGCGAGGTTATAACGCTTGGACCGCGACAAATCACCAAGGAGGCCTCTTTGCGGTTCTGCAATGAATTCGATCGTCTTCCGGTTCACCTAGAAAAACCAGAAAGAGCTACGGTGTCGTCAGGTGCAAGCTTGAAACCTTAGGCCAGGATCGCGGCTTAGTCATGTCGGCAACGGTCGATTATCTCCTGGCGTCAAAGCCACCCAGCTCCGAAACGGCTGATTAGCGCGGCCGGCCGCACTGGGTAGTGCCTCTATTATTCCTTGGCGGCGTATTTGTCTTTCATCAGATAGGCATAAGCCGTATTAAACGCAACCTCCTGATAGACCTTCAGATCAGTTTCGGCATAATCAATCTGTATCGGATTGCGCTTCAGTGATTCCTTGATATCGGTCGTGGACATGATGATCACGTCCAGGTCGCTGATCAGCTCGATGGCCGCTTCCAGCTTGAAACCCACTGCGCCGCCGGCAAACTTACCCTTCATCGGTCGCTGGCGAATAACCACCCGGTCAACCTTGTAATCTTCCATCAATTTGGCAAAGGTCTGCTGAAAGTAGCGCAGCTCGCGGGTGCTGTTGATGTCTGTCAACGTCAGCCGCCGGGAGCGAAAATCAGGCAGCTCAAAAATTTCGTCTGTCAGCGATAACAAACATACGTTCACGTCATTACTGTTGATTTCAACACCACACACTTTCATAGAGCACCCGATTTGGCTAGATGCGCGTATTGTAGCGCAAAATGCCTGGGCATTAGGCTGTCGCCAGCAAAACGCCGCCCAGCGTCGTTGGCGAGCGCTGAAAACCTTGCGTCCGTTCTTGAGTGCGGATTCTTTACTGTCTAAGATGGTCGCCTTTATTTCCGACTCAGGGCCACCGCATGACCGATACCAAATCGCTACCACCTCTACCGGATCGACTCTCGAGCAATCCCCGTAGCCCACATTATGTAGAAGCGATTTTCGAGAATGATGTTGGCATCATGCTGAACGGCAAAGAGCGCACCAACGTTGAGGAATACTGCATCAGCGAAGGTTGGATCAAGACCCCCTCCCCTAAAGCATTGGACCGCCGCGGCCAGCCGCTGCTGATCACGCTGAAGGGCACGGTTGAAGCCTTTTACAGATAACTAGAACCCGTACTGCAGTTAGCCTTTGAACACGTTTGGCTTATCTGAAACCAGGAATTGCAACTTGACCAACAACGATATTTTACGCCGCGTACGTTATACCTTTGACCTGAAAGACAGCACTGTGATCGACATACTCGCCTTGGCCGATACGGAGGTGACCGCAGAGCAGGTAGCTGGCTGGTTGAAGAGAGAGGACGACGATGGCTTTCTGAAGATGAAAGACGTTGAAATGGTCGCTTTTCTGAATGGTTTTATTAACTTCAAGCGTGGCAAGCGTGATGGCGCGCAGCCGCCGCTGGAAGAACGCCTTAACAATAATATGGTGCTGCAAAAACTCAAGATCGCTCTGAATTTGCAGGCCGAAGGCGTTTTGCACCTGTTGGAGCTGGCCGACTTCCGGCTGAGCAAGCACGAACTAAGTGCTTTTTTCCGCAAGCCCGGCAACAAGAACTACCGGGAATGCAAAGATCAGATCCTGCGCAAGTTCTTGCTCGGTATGCAACTGCAAGCAAGACCCGGTGAGACTGACCCAGAGTTAGAGTAAAGCTGATCGTCGGCGGCACCCAGAGGGCGCCGCCGCGAGCATTATGCCGAGAGTTTTTGACTGAACTTATCCGCCGGTTTGCCGATGTCCATTCTGTCGGCGTTCATCACCTTGTCCCAGGCCTTCACGAAGTCCTTCACGAATTTCTCGTTACCATCGGTCATGCCGTAAACCTCAGCCTGCCCACGTAACTCCGATTGCGCACCAAAGATCAGGTCCACACGAGTAGCAGTCCAGGTCGGTTGGTGGGTTGTGCGGTCGCGGCCCTGGAAGCGATTCTTGTGCTCGGTCGCGACCCACTCATTCTGCATGTTCAGCAGGTTGATGAAGAAGTCATTCGAGAGGGTACCCACGCGGTGGGTGAAGACGCCATCCTGGCTGCCATCAGCGTTGGTGCCGAGTACGCGCATGCCACCCACCAGCACGGTCATTTCCGGTGCGCTGAGGCGTAGCAGGTGCGCCTTGTCGACGAGTGCTTCTTCCGGCGCCATGAAGTGGGACTCGTGGTAGTAGTTGCGGAAACCGTCTGCAACCGGGCGCAGCGCTTCAAACGAGTGCGGATCGGTCCACTCTTCCTCCGCATCCATTCGCCCTGGCGTGAACGGCACCTGGATAGTGACACCGCCATCCTTCGCTGCCTTTTCGATAGCGGCGCAGCCAGCCAGCACGATCAGGTCCGCCATTGAGACCTTTTTGCCGCCGGTGGCCGAGGCATTAAACTGGTTCTGAATATCAGTCAGCTTTTCCAGCACGCGGGCCAGCAGGGCCGGGTTGTTGATATCCCAATCCTTCTGCGGCGCAAAGCGGATGCGCGCGCCATTGGCACCGCCACGTTTGTCCGAGCCGCGATAGGTCGCCGCGGAGGACCAGGCTACTGACACCAGTTCCGACACGGAAAAGCCCATGTCCAGCATCTTCTGCTTGAGCGCTGAGATATCTGCTTCGTCAATTACCGGGTGGTCGCACTCGGGAATCGGATCTTGCCAGATGAGTTTTTCCTTGGGCACAAGCGGGCCCAGGTAGCGACCGGTGGGGCCCATGTCGCGATGGGTCAGCTTGAACCACGTCCGAGCAAAGGCATCAGCGAACTCCTCTGGATTTTCGAGGAAGTGGCGCGAAATCGGTTCGTAGACTGGATCGAAGCGTAACGCCAAGTCAGAGGTCAGCATGGTCGGCTTGCGCTTCTTGCTCGGGTCGAACGGGTCAGGAACCATCTCGGGCGCGTCCTTGGCTTCCCACTGGAAAGCACCGGCAGGGCTCTTGGTAAGCTCCCATTCAAAGTTAAACAGGTTTTCAAAATAGTTGTTGGACCATTTTGTTGGGGTCTGGCTCCAGATGACTTCCAGCCCTGAGGTGATGGCGTGTGCACCTATACCGCTCTCGAACTTGCTACGCCAGCCCAGACCTTGATCTTCGATAGCGGTGGCCTCCGGCTCCGGTCCAATGAAGGACGGATCGCCCGCGCCGTGGGTCTTGCCGAACGTGTGGCCGCCGGCGATCAGCGCTACCGTTTCATAATCGTTCATCGCCATACGGGCGAAGGTCTCACGGATGTCGATGGCTGAGGCTTTGGGATCAGGCTTGCCGCCTGGGCCCTCAGGGTTGACGTAAATCAGCCCCATCTGCACTGCGCCCAGCCCCGGGTGCAATTGCCGCTCGCCGCTGTAACGCTCATCGCCCAGCCAGGTGCCTTCTGGCCCCCAGAACAATTCTTCCGGTTCCCAGGTGTCCGCACGGCCGCCAGCGAAACCAAAGGTTTTCAGGCCCATGGATTCCAGTGCCACATTGCCGACCAGCACGAAAAGGTCAGCCCAGGAAATCTTGCGCCCGTACTTCTGTTTGATCGGCCATAGCAAGCGCCGAGCCTTGTCCAGGGAGGCATTGTCCGGCCAGCTGTTGAGCGGGGCAAAACGTTGTTGCCCGCCGCCAGCGCCGCCTCGGCCGTCGGTGATGCGGTAGGTGCCCGCGCTGTGCCACGCCAGTCGAATGAATAGCCCGCCGTAGTGACCAAAATCCGCCGGCCACCAGTCTTGCGAATCCGTCATCAGTGCGTGCAGATCGGCGATGACCGCATCCAGATCGAGTGACTCGAACTCGGCCGCGTAATTAAAATCGCCCCCGTACGGATTGGAGCGTGGTGAGTGTTGGTTGAGTGACGTCAGGCTAAGTGCTTCCGGCCACCAATCGCGGTTTCCGGGGCGTTTGCGGGGTTTACCGGCGTCGTGACCAAACGGGCATCCACCACCTGCATTTTCTCCAGATTCAGCGCTCATGTTCTGTTCCTCATATGATTGTCATTGTTGCGGTCAGGCGCCGCTGCATTGAAATTAGCACCGAGATGCGGACTCGACAAAAACCACAGGTCGGGCGTTCAACGGATCAGAAACTGCCGAATAATTCTGAAAACCCAGATATTAGAAGGGTTTGAACGCTTGGCTGCGCCCAAAAAATGGTCCAATACCCAGACATGGTATTTATTTATAGGCATGATAGGTCGCGCTAATGCTGGTCCTGACTAGAGCTTTCCTGATCTGCTTTCTACACAGGATCGTCGCTTGGCTCGCTGGCTTGGTAACGCTGATCGTCTTTAATTTGAGACAACCACCACGAATACGAAATCCCAGACAGCCAGCTGAGGTTCGAGCAGTGAAAATGGTCATACTTGGTAATGCAGGGTCGGGTAAGAGCACACTCTCGAAAAAACTCATTGCCATGGAACCAGCTGCGCGCCTGTCATTGGATGACGTGGCGTTTGACGCCGGCCCTGAAAGGCGTCAGCTGCAAGACAGCATCAACCAGGTTAAGCGCTTCATTGCTGATAACGATAGCTGGATAATCGAAGGTTGTTACGCGGATATTATCGAAGCCATTTTGGCGGATTGTGATGAGCTGATTTTCCTTAACCCCGGAGTTGATGTGTGCATTGCGCACTGCCGCTCCCGACCTTGGGAGCCCGATAAGTTCAGCTCCAAACAGGAACAGGATGACTACCTGGCCAACCTTCTCGTCTGGGTGCGCACCTATGAGACCCGCGCAGACGAGTATGGGCTACACCAACACCGGGCGCTGTATGAGTCTTTCGATGGCAAGAAGCGGGAGCTCAACCACCCAAGCGAGTACTCAATGGTGTAGCCATCGCAACCGCAGCGCAGCTCAGATCACAGCGTGGACCAGCCCGAGCTCGAGCGCCTCGTTGCTATCGATATACCAATTTTCAGGAGCTCGGTCGCGGATCGTTTTGAAATTGACCTTCAAGCCCTTGATGATTGCCCGGAAGCCCTCCTCCTCGATGGATATCGAATGTTCGATCTCGTGCAGCGTGGCCTTGAGCGCCGCAACGCAGGTTCGCAGTGGCCCGTCGACAAGCAACTTCTTGTGCATCTGGCGCTCGTGGATCATCAGCCAGGTCGTTTCGGTCAGGAAGCGGCATTCGACCGGGAAGGACGACATGAAGGTCGCACCCGCCGAATAGACCGCAACTTTGCCGAGGAAGATCATCTCGCGCCCCTTCTGCTCACGCAGCAAACGCACATCGTCACCCATCGTGCGCGCCACCTCAGGATCGCCGCCAAGAGTTGTGATCGCAACAATGATCGGCCCGGTGGCCGAGCAACCGTCAAGCTGCTGCCGGAAGCTGTCATACATGTCCTGATCGACAGTGCCGGACAGTCGTATGTGCGGGCTGGCAAGTTGGGCGTGACGTTTGGAATCGGGCATCAGAAAGCTCCGGAGTCTAGGGATAGGTTGGTCGGATAAGTTGATCAGGTCGTCTTGGAGTATAGAGAGAATAAACAGGTGTACCTGCCGTCGGGACTAATTGCCGCGACCGCATCGTTCGTGATCTATGCTTGCCTGTATGCTCCGTCGGCCGCCCTACTCCCAAGCTTAGACCCATCGTGGTGATGGTAATCGGGCCGATTGGAGGCTGCTCTGAGCAGCAAATGTTGGCCATTACCACCCACCATTCACAGGAGAAGTTTGATGAAAAGCAATCCTGTTGTGCATTTTGAGATTTACGTACAAGACATGGCCCGCGCCAAGGCGTTCTATGAGGCTGTGCTGGAGACCAAGCTTGAGCAAATGCCCAATCCCACTCCCGAGGTGGAGATGGATATGTGGTTCTTCCCTATGGATAAAGAGCACGGCATGAGCAGCTACGGTGCAGGCGGCATGCTGGTGAAAATGGAAGGATTTACTCCGGGCGGCGGTGGCACCCTGGTGTATTTTGGCTGCGATGACTGCGGCGTGCAGGCTGCCCGAGCTGCAGCGTCAGGGGGAAGTGTATCCCAGGAAAAAACAGCCATCGGTGAACATGGCTTCTGCGCGCTGGCCAAGGATACCGAAGGCAATCTGATTGGATTTCATTCAATGGCGTAGTGCCTGATCGTCATATTTTTCTGAGGTCTATTTATGGCTGAGTGCCCTTTTTGCGACATTATCCAAGGCAATCTCGAAGCAAGTGTCATTTATGAGGATGATCTGGTTCTGGCCATCGTGCCTCTGCATGCGCCTTACCCAGAATCAGCGCTGGTTTTCCCCAAGGAGCATATCGATCACTTTACTGATCTGCCCAGGGATTTGGCCACGCATGTCATGAGCGTCGGCTTCGATCTGAGCAAAAAGATCATGAGTGAGTATCAGCCGGGGCGCATGGGTATGGGGGTACATGGGTATGGTGTTCCCCATGCCCACTTCAACGTCTTCCCACAGAACCATCCGATGGATGTTGTATTCAGAAAAATGGCTTATATCAAGGACGGTGAAGTCAGATTCGGCTTCAAGAATTTGCCTGTTCCATCCCGTGAACAAATGGATGAAATAGCACGAACTTTAAGAGAGAAAACATAAGGAGAGCGTGTGAGCTCTGGGCACGATTTTGAGATCTCTGGAAAAACCCCGGTTGCTGAAGAAGTAAAGCGGCTCGGATTTAATCGTTTTATGGCACTCGCCGAGTATGTCCGCGACCTGCCGTACGGTAGACCCTTAGACAGCGAAGACATTTTGGCGCCGCTGAAAGAAAAGCGCGGCACATGTAGCTTCAAACACCGCCTGCTCAGTACCGTGGCCGATGACTGTGACCATAGCGAGGTCAAACTGATTGTGGGTCTTTATGAGATGTCTGAGCGTAATACACCCGGCGTTGCAGCCGTTCTGGATCGTGCAGGCATTGCCTGGATTCCCGAGGCACACTGCTATCTTCAGATTGATGGCCAGAGATACGACTTTACGGGTTTGAGCAGCGGAGGCAGCTCCCCTTTTGAGTCATTGCTGCAAGAGCATATCGTCGCCCCGGCCCAGCTTCACGATGAAAAAGCCCAGCTGCATCAGGACGTAATAAGCAGGTGGGCCAAGAGCTATGATTGGTCTTTTGAGGAAGCATGGGCACTGCGAGAGGACTGTATTAAAGCGTTAGGATCTAACAAAGCACACCAGCCACCCGCGGACTTCCGCCACTCCAGTTGACCCGCAGACCGAGTAACGAGCATGGAATTTCAAACAATACCTATTTTGCGAATTTTCGATGAGCAAAAAGCCAGGGAGTTCTACGTTGAATTTCTTGGTATGAAGGTGGATTGGGAGCACCGTTTTGAAGCGGATTTTCCTATTTACATGCAAGTATCGATGGGTAACCTTGTATTCCATCTTAGTGAGCACTCCGGAGACTGTACTCCGGGCGGCAAGGTATTCGTTAATGTCAGCGATCTTGACTCGCTCTACCAGGACATCGCCTCCAGACCTTACAAGTACAGCAAGCCGTCTATTGAGCAGGCACCCTGGGGTGACCGATGCTTTACCGTGACTGATCCATTTTCGAACCGGGTGCTCTTCAATGAGCCACAAAAGGTCTAAGCGATCCATCGTTGATCGTCAGGTGCCAAGCGTGAACGGTCTGTTCGAGAAGCAGATCTGTCTTACGAACTTTGCTCACAGCTATACCGTTATAACAAGACTGCACCACACCCGGCTCCTCCCGTAAAATGCGGCTTACGGTTTTATTGGAGGGCTTGGTAATGAAAAACTGGCTGTTTCTTGGCGTTGCCATTTTCGCTGAAGTGATTGCAACTTCGAGCTTGAAAGCCAGCGCCGGCTTCACAAAATTCTGGCCGAGCCTTCTCGTTGTTCTAGGGTACGCGATCGCTTTCTATTGCCTGTCGCTGACCATAAGGACCATCCCGATTGGTATTGCCTATGCCATCTGGGCGGGCTTGGGAATCGTCTTGATCTCGCTGGCCGGCTGGCTAATATTTAACCAGAAGCTGGATTTGCCCAGCATCATCGGCATGGCGTTGATTATCGCTGGCGTGGTTGTGATCAATGTCTACTCCAAGGTGAGTGCCCATTAGTGCTCGTTAAAGAGGCTGCAGCTATGACTGTTGTCGACCGTCTTAGATATTTGCGCATCGTTTTAGTCTTGACCGGCATCGCTTGCCTGGCTCTCTACCCACTTATGCTGTTCTGGCCATCCGGATGGGCCTGGCACACCGGCCATTCAAACTACCCGATGATGATCGTTGGCATCTATGCCACGCTGGGCGTGTTCTTGCTCCTGGCCGCGCGAGACCCAATGGCCCATCTAAGCCTGATCTGGTTCACTGTTTGGTCTAGCGCCGTGCACGGGGGAATCATGACTGTTCAGGCAGTTACTCAACCCGAGCATATGGGGCACTTAGCCGGTGACGTGCCGGCGCTCTTTATCGTGGCGATTGCCTTGGCATTCCTTACACCGCGCTCGGAATCCAGCAATTTGACGCAGGTGCCGCACTGAAACCAGGTATCAGACGGTTGAGCTTTATATCAACGAAGCAATAACGGAGAATTTGGAGATGTACCCAAACCTCGCTAAGCGGTAGAAGAGCAGCAAGATTTAACTAGGTACTGTTCCGCAAACCGCTCCTTGGTGAGGGGCCTTCAAAACCAGTGGCGCCTGACAAATGCATCCAGCAGACATGACTAATCCAAGCAAACCTATCTTCTGGCGGGACCCGCGCATGCCGCACCTGGAGCTACGCAAGGTAGAGGACGGGCGCAAAGTTTGTTATGCGCTTCACAGCCATACCCAATGGTCCCTGGGTGCGATTACTGAGGGTGAGAGTACGTTCATCTATCGTGATGATCAGTATCAGATCAACGCCGGGACTCTGGTACTGATGAACCCAGGCTGGGTGCACGCTTGCAATCCCATCGCTGACCAGCCTTGGGCTTACCTGATGCTGTATGTGGATGTCGATTGGCTTAGCCGACTGCGGTATGAGGCGGGATTGCTGGATGAGGTCCAATGGCAAGATATCTCGACCGCCGTGATTTCAGATACAGGTTGGTATAGCGGGTACCTCCGAATGGTTTCCTGTTTGCTGGACCCACTAAGCACCCTGCTCGAAAAGCAATCCGAAGCGGTCGAATACCTCTCCGCCTTGATGCTCGATCTAGCTGGACAGCAAGCCCGGTCATTTACCAAGGCACCTGGCATTCTGCGGGAGTTGGCTGCCTATCTGGATGACAACGCCGCCGAGGAGATTTCCTTGGACGCATTATGTGAGCGCTCTGGTTACAGCCCCGGACACCTCATTCGTGCTTTCAAGCAGTATTTCGGGCTCACCCCGCATGCTTACCTGATCAACCGCCGAATCCAGCTTGGTCAGCTTGAACTCAAAGTTGGCAGGCCAATCGCCGAGGCCGCATTGAATGCCGGTTTTACCGATCAACCGCACTTCCAGCGCACCTTTAAACGCTTGGTCGCGGCCACACCAAGGCAGTATCAACAAGCTTCACTCAAGCACTAGGTACACACAACTGGCCAATAATAACGCCGCCAGTATCCGGTTGATTGCCTTGAGAACCTGTGGACGCTGTACATACCGGCGAAGAAAAGCGCCGGCATACACCCAACTGGCCAATGACAACCAACAGATAGGCATATAAAGCGATGCGAAGATCAGGACCTGCTGCAGGTCGTTCCCGCTGGTGTAAGCGCCTATGCCTGACGCCGACGCAAGCCAAGCCTTTGGGTTGAGCCACTGCATCACCGCACCGGTCATAAAGCCAGGTGCTTTGTGGGTATCCCCTTCTGTCAGCCGGCCATCATCTACTGCCAGTCGATAGCTTAAGTAGACTAGA
This sequence comes from Halopseudomonas laoshanensis, assembly GCF_008365385.1. Classification (GTDB taxonomy): domain Bacteria; phylum Pseudomonadota; class Gammaproteobacteria; order Pseudomonadales; family Pseudomonadaceae; genus Halopseudomonas; species Halopseudomonas laoshanensis. The sequence goes on from NZ_QOVF01000001.1 coordinate 1,315,385, forward strand.
AAAGCGACACCTGCCCATCGCAATAGTGCCTGCAAGCCTGGCATAACATTCATTGCCGAATATAGGCCCAGGCCGATAGCGATAAACAGCGCGATAAAGCCCAGGGTAGCGCCGGTGACAAAGATCAAACCCTGGGACAGGCGATAGCGGGTACCACTGCTCAGGCATACCAGATTCACCGGGCCTGGTGAAATGGATGCGGCTAGGGCGAATGCCGACATCGGCAGAATCATCGAAAGGCTCATGGTCATTCTCTTGAGGCTGGGCAATGGCCAAAGTCTGCGGTAATAATCAACATGGTTATTGAACAAAATTGCGCTGTCCGACGTCCCCTCGTGGCGGATGAATACGACCGTTCAGCGGTGCTCACTCATCATCAAGCAAAGACACACCCAGCTTGAGCGCAGTATCCGTGACCACATCCACCGGCGTGCTGTATCCATTGGCCATCCAGTGCAAAGCGATGTGGATGACACCACCGAGGATGCCGGCCTGAAGTAACTCATCAAAGTGTTTACCGGGGCGCGCGAGTACGCGGGCGATATCGTCACTGGTGGCCTTGAGTGCTTTTTCGATTGCCTGGTCAACCGCTGGGCTGATGCCGCGAATTTCGATTAGTAGCAATCGGCCGATGGTGGGGTTTTCTTTGAGCTGTTGAAAGTACGACTGCAGCATCGCCCTGCTGCGCAAAACCGGATCCTTCCCCGCGGCCTTGGCCGCCGCCATGTTGTCTTCACGCATCCAGCGCGCCGCCTGCTCGTAACAGGCAATGAGCAGCTCGTCGCTGTGGCCAAAGGATTCGTAGAAGTAGCGTTGGGTCAGGCCCGCTGCATCACACACCTGCTTGACGCCAGAGTGGCGGTAGCCGTTCTCGCCGTAGACTTGAATCGCCGCATCAATCAGCTGTTGGCGGCGTTGCGCCCGGCGCTCTTCAACCGCCGAGCCGCGATAGCGCCTTTTGCTTACGGGCGTGGCCGCTGCTGCAGTCGGGGTTTTAGCCGCTTTGCTGCTGGGAGCTTTGTCCGACTTGGTGGTTGTCATATTCATCAATTTAATTCTGACAATAGGGATTGCCAAATCTTATATGACAATTTAGATTGTCACCACCACCCATCGTCGGGATATGAGCATGAGCACAGCACAACAACAATTCGAACCCACGCCCCTGAACGTTCTCATCATCGGCGCCGGGCTCTCCGGCATTGGCGCTGCCCGCGCGCTAACCGATCAATGCCCGGACAAACGCTACCTGATTCTTGAGCGCCGCGCGGCCATGGGTGGCACCTGGGATCTGTTCCAGTATCCCGGCATTCGCTCCGATTCGGACATGTACACCCTGAGCTACAGCTACAAGCCCTGGACTCATCGCAAGGCGATTGCCGATGGCGCAGACATCAAGCGCTATATTGAAGACATCGCCGAAGAATCGGGCATCACCAGCCATATTCGCTTCCAGCGCAAAGTGGTTTCCGCCAGTTGGTCGAGCGAACAGGCACTCTGGACAGTTACTTCGCTGGCGACAGACAGCCAGGGTCAGGAGCATGAAGAAGTCACCCAGGCGCGCCTGCTGTCTGTCTGCGCCGGCTATTACAGTTACGACGAAGGCTACCGGCCGGACTTCCCCAATGAGGCCGACTTCAAAGGTCAGATTGTTCACCCGCAGTTCTGGCCAACGGATCTGGATTACAGCGGTAAGCGCATTGTGGTTATCGGCAGCGGCGCGACCGCGGTAACGCTGGTACCGGCGCTGGCGCAGACTGCCGCGCATGTCACCATGCTGCAGCGCTCGCCCAGTTATGTGGTGTCACGGCCGCTGGAAGATGGCTTTGCTCAAAAACTGCAGAAGTGGCTGCCAATGTCGGCGGCGCATTCCCTCACCCGCTGGAAGAATGTGCTACTGGGGTCGTTCTTTTATCGCATCGCCCGAAACAAGCCGGAAATGTTCGCCCAGCGGCTGTTGCATATGGTTAAAACACAGGTCGGCCCCGAGCTGGATATGAAGCACTTCACCCCGGCGTACAAGCCCTGGGATCAGCGTGTGTGTGCGGTGCCGGACGGCGACCTGTTCCACGATCTGCGTGCCGGGCGCGCCTCGGTAGTGACCGATACCATTGAAAGATTCACCGCCGACGGCATTCGCCTGGCGTCCGGCGAGGAACTGCCGGCAGATATCATCATCACCGCCACTGGATTGAAGTTGAACGCCCTGGGCGACGTGCAAGTGAGTGTCGACGGTCAGCCCATCGCCTTTGGTGAACAAACCGCTTACAAGGGCATGATGCTCAGCGACATCCCCAACCTGATCCTCACCTTTGGTTATACCAACGCATCCTGGACGTTAAAGGCCGAGTTGACCTCCAACTATACCTGCCGCCTGCTGCGTTATATGGACACCAAGGGCTACAAGGTGGCAGTGCCCCGCCGTGGTGCTGAGGTGCAGGATGAGCCCTTCCTCAACTTTACCTCTGGCTACGTGCAACGCGCCGAAGGCATGCTGCCCAAACAGGGCGACCGTAAACCCTGGCAGGTGCACCAGAACTACCTGCAGGACAAGCTGACCATTCAATACGGCCGGCTAGATGACGGCGTAATGCAGTTCCAATAACAAGGATAAAAACCATGCAAGTAAACGATTGCGTTGCGGTATTGACCGGCGCCGGCAGTGGCATAGGCCGGGCCCTAGCCGTGGCTCTGGCGCAGCGCGGCTGCCACTTGGCATTGGCTGATGTGAATGCCGCGGCGCTAGCGCAAACCGCTGAGCAGGTCCGCGCAGAGGGCGTGCGCGTGAGCGAGCACCCGCTGGACGTCGCCAACCGCGCCTCTGTCGCCGCCCTGCCCCAGGCCGTTATGGCTCAGCACGGTCAGGTAGATCTGCTGATCAACAATGCTGGCGTCGCGCTGGGTGGCAACTTCGATCAGGTCAAGACAGAAGATTTTGACTGGTTGATGGCGATCAACTTCGACGCTGTGGTGTGCATGACCCGCGCCTTCCTGCCGCTGCTCAAGCAGCGTCAGGCGGCGAGAATCGTCAATGTATCGAGCCTGTTTGGGTTGATCACGCCAGCCGGGCAAACTGCCTATTGCGCGAGCAAATTTGCCGTGCGCGGATTCTCCAATGCGCTGCGTCTGGAACTGCAAGGCGGCCCGGTCGGCGTCACCGTGGTACATCCGGGCGGCGTTGCCACGGCTATCGCCACTAGCGCGCGGCCGCCGGCAGGCGTTGACGAGGCAGAGCATGCGCGCAAACTGAAACAGGCTGAGAAGCTGCTGCGCATGCCGCCGCCCAGGGCCGCCGAGATTATTCTCAACGGCATCGAGCGTGACAAGCCGCGAGTGGTTGTTGGTAATGATGCACGCATATTATCTTGGCTGGAGCGTTTGATGCCGGTCAACTACTGGCGCCTGTTGCCCGGCATAGCTACGCAGAAAACCAATTGATCACCCTTCCAGCCCTAAAAGGAATTTCACGGTGAATTATTTCTTTAGCGTAATCATGATTGGCCTGTTCATGTTCCTTGGCGGGCTGTTTCTGTTCACCCTGTTTATCACCATGCGCGTGCAGATGGGTCTGCCTGCCGAAGGCCGGTTTGTGACCGTGATGGGTAACCGCATTCATTACCTTGAACAGGGGAAAAAGCAGAATAGCGAATCGACCATTCTGATGATTCACAGCCTGGGTGGTGTATCGCAGAACTTCAGCTATAGCGTGCTCGGTCAGCTGGCCAAAGACCACCGGGTGGTCGCAATTGATCGCCCTGGTAGCGGCTATTCCGAGCGCCACCCGCGCTCCTCCGCATCGCTTGCGGTGCAGGCCGATGTCGTCGCCGGCGTGATAGATACACTCGGCTTGGGCAAGCCACTGATCGTCGGTCATTCTCTCGGCGGCGCCGTCGCGCTGGCTACTGCACTACGCCACCCGGACAAAGTCGCCGGCCTGGCGCTGGTAGCCCCGCTCACGCATATGCCGAAAGATACACCCAAGGCTTTTGCTGCTCTGGGCATTACCTGGCCGTGGCTGCGCAAGTTGGTGGCCTGGACGCTGGCAACACCCATGTCGATTCTGCAGAAAGACAAGGTGATGGATATCGTCTTTGGCCCCGAAAGCGTACCCAAGGACTTTCCCATACGCGGCGGCGGCCTGCTGGGCCTGCGCCCCAGCCAGTTCATCAGCGCCTCGGCCGACATGAACGCCCTGCCGGATACCTTGCCGATGATGCAGCAGCAATACCCGACACTGACGCTACCGGTTGCTGTGCTCTATGGCCGTCAGGACCGCATTCTGAACCACATTGAGCAGGGCCAGGGCCTGGCTGATGTAGCACCCACCGCCGAGCTGGAGCTGATCGATGGCGGGCATATGTTGCCGATTACCCAGCCCGACGTTACCGCTGAGTTTATCCGGCGCCGCGCGGCGCTCTAAAGCCGCTGCAAGGTTACCGGCACGCCGTTCAGCACCGCGTTACCAGACAGTTCATCGACAAACTGCTCATCGGTAATATCGTTGATGCTGACGCCTGGATTGGCCTCGGCGGTGCTGATACGCATGCCGGGGCGGTGGTGGCCCCAGCCATGGGGCAAACTGACCACGCCGCGCATGATGTCTTCGGTGATCTTCACCGTCACCAGCAACTCGCCCTTGTTGGATGCCAGGCGTGCCTGGTCGCGATTGTTCAGACCATAGGCTGCCGCATCGTCGGGGTGCAGAAATAGCGCGCAGCGGTCTTTGCCTTTCACCAGCCGGTAACTGTTATGCATCCAGGAATTGTTGGTGCGCAGGTCGCGACGGCCAATCAGCAAAAGACCGGATTCAGCCACTTCACCGCCAAAGCGCCGACACAGCCGGTCCAGGTCGCCAACCAGCACTGCTGGTGCCAGATCGATTTTCTTGTCATCGGTGAACAGGCGGCTCGGCAGCGACGGCTTTAGCGACCCCAGATCCAGGCCGTGTGGATGCTCCTTGAGCTTGGCCAGGGTCAGCCCTTTGCGACCAAAGGGATTGAGCCTGGTCAGCAGCTTGCCGCCGTCGCCATAAGCACTCTTGCGCAGGGCCTGGTCGAGGATACGCTGGGGCGTCATCAGCTCACCCAGGCGCGCGTTAAGTTGATACTGCAACCGCTGCTTCAACGGTCTGTTGGCGATTTTACGAGTCTCGATGCGCTTACACAGATCGGAGAAGATATCCCAATCTGAGCGCGTACCCTGCGGGTGCGGAAACAATGGCTCGGCAAACTTGGCGGTGTTGTGCACCGCGAACAGGTTGAAAATCAGGTCGTACTGTTCATGCTCCATCGGCCCGGTGGGCGGCAGAATGATATGCGCATGGCGGGTGGTCTCGTTGAGGTAGAAGTCCACCGACACCATAAAGTCCAGTTGCTCCAAAGCCTGGTCAAGCTGCCGGCCGTTAGGCGATGTCAGTACCGGATTACCCGCCACCGTCACAAAGGCTTTTATCTGGCCCTTGCCTGGCGTGAGCATTTCCTCCGCCATTACCGGCGCGGGAAACTCGCGACTGAACTCCGGCAGCCCACGCACGCGGCTACGGTAACGGTCGAAGCCGCCACGCCCGGAGATTTGCAACAGATCCACCGCTGGGGTGGTAAACATCATGCCGCCTGCGCTGTCGAAGTTGCCGGTGAGAATGTTAAGCAGATTGGTCAACCAATGGTTCAGAGCGCCAAACTCCTGCGTTGAGATACCCATGCGCCCGTAGCACACGGCCCTCTCGGCGCTGGCGTATTCCACCGCGATGCGCTCAATGTCCGCCTCAGCGATGCCGGTCTGCTCGGCAATCCGGGTCAATGGAATACGGTTGAGCAACACTGCCAGTTGTTCCCAGCCCTTGGCCAGCTCCAGTAGCCGGCCCGGTTTGGTTAACCGGCGATCAATGATCACCTGCAGCAGGCCGAGCAGAAAGAGCGCGTCGGTGCCCGGTTTGATGAACTGATGCTCACTGACGTAAAGCGCAGTTTCCGTACGCCGCGGGTCGATCAGTACGATCTTGCCGCCGCGCTCGGTGATAGCTTCCAACCGGCCGAGTACATCACCGGCGGACATCAGGCTGCCGTTCGAGGCAGCCGGGTTGGCGCCCAGGATCAGCATGTAGTCGGTGCGGTCGATGTCCGGGATGGTGAACAGCTGACTGTGGCCGTACATCAGGTAGGACACCAATTGGTGTGGCATCTGATCCAGGGTCGACGCGGAAAACAGGTTGCGAGTGGATAGCGCCTTACGGAATCGGCCCATAGTCAGCATGATGCCCATATTGTGCGACGTTGGATTGCCCCAGTAAGCGCCCACAGTGTCATTGCCGTGCTCGGACTGGATAGCCACCAGGCGGCTGGCCACTTCCTCCAAAGCATCGTCCCAGGAGATTGGCAGCCATTGATCGCCGACCCGCTTCATCGGTGTTTTCAGGCGCTCCGGATCATTATGCAAATCCTGCAGGGCATACCCCTTGGGACAAATATGGCCACGGCTGTGATGGTCGTCCAGGTCACCGGCAATCGAGAGAATCTTGTCGCCCTGGTACTCGATCTTGATGCCGCACATGGCTTCGCACAGAGTGCAGGTGCGGAAATGGGTTTTAACCTCCGCCGCCGCACGGCTTGCTTCGCTAGCGATCTGCTCCAGCTTGGGCGCTACGCTGGCAGCGGTTTTTTGCCTGCTCTCCACCTCAGCACGCCGGCTGCGGATAATCTCCAGCATGCGCTCGACTTCCACTTCCTTGCGCCGCGGCCGACCATGCGGTTCACCCTGCTCACGCTCGTGCTGATCGAGCAGCAACCAGTCGTCGAAGGTAACGTAGTGGCAGGCGCGTTCCGTCAGTAGAAGCCCGACATCCTGACTCACCTTTATGGCAGACGCTTGCTCGGACGCATCCAGGTCGGCCAACAACTGCGCCACGGTATCCACCGCACATTGTTTGTTGCTGCCAATCACTCCGCTGGCGCCGCGTTTGATCCAGCCCGCCGCATATTCCCGGCCGGCTATCTCGTTGGGCTCAACATGGGCATGCACCCGACCGCTCTGATTCGCGATCACGCCCCGGTCCTGGTCAAACGCCACGCCCGGAATCGCCACACCACGGTAACCGGTGGCGTTGATGACCAGGCCCACCTTGATTGCACGTTGCTCGTCGGTCGCCAGTGCCGAGACCGAGCCCTTGCCGTCGCCGCTCAGGCTATTGCGCACACCGGTCATAACGGCGACCTGATCGTTTTCGCTTGTAAAGCCGGTGGGCGACAGCTTGAACATAAACCGAATGGTCTTGCCACCCTGGTGCTTGCGGGTCTGGGCTTCCTGCAACAGGGTCATGTTATGCCGCGCTTCGGTATTCAGCGGCTCGGCAAGCTCCGCTTCACTGGCGGCGTCAAGCAGCATGTCATCGGCATCCACCTGAATATCCACGCCACGGGTGTCGAGCAGCTGCTGCAGTTCTTTGGGCGTAAAGGCGGCTTGAACTGGGCCGCGACGAGCCACCATGCAAACCTCACGAATCTTGCTGTGGCGCAATGCTTCCAGTGCGTAGTCGGCTATGTCGGTACGCTCGAGCTCCTCAATCGGCATGGTCAAAATACGCGCAATATCCAGCGCGACGTTGCCCATACCGACGACCACAGCGGTTTCACCGGAGAGATCGACTGACAGGTTTCTGAAATCCGGGTGGCCGTTGTACCAGCCGACAAAAGCCGAGGCGCCATGGATGCTGGCCAAGTCTGCACCGGGCAGCCCCAAATGGCGGCTGACCGCGCCGCCGGTGGCATAGAGCACCGCATCGTATTGGTCCAGCAGCTCGGTACGGGTCAGATCTTTGCCAATCTCGACATTGCCGAAAAAGCGCACCCTGGGTGAGCGCGCGGTCTTCTCGAAACTGCTGACCACCGATTTGATCTTCGGATGATCCGGGGCGACACCGTAACGCACCAGCCCGAACGGCGTGGGCAGGCGCTCGAAGATATCCACCTTGGCATTCGGTAACTTCTTGAGCATCTCTTCGGCAGCGTAGAAGCCCGAGGGCCCTGCCCCGATCACCGCCAGACGGCGAGCGAGACTACGGCTAGCGGCGGCGCCCTGTTTGCCGGCCGCCGCAATATCGTCGGGGTCACGGCTTTCGGTGATGGGCGGATATTCCCTGGCCTTAAGTGCATTCAGCTCAATGAATTCCTGCATGGACTCCGGCACGGCGGACTCCGGGTAGATCGCGCGCACCGGGCACTCGGTCAGGCAGGCGTTGCAGTCAATGCACACCTCGGGATCGATATAGAGCATCTCCGGGCCTTCGCGAAAAGCATCCACCGGGCACACGTCTACACACTGGGTGTATTTGTCACCAATACAGCTTTGCGTTACGACGTATGCCATTTGACTCTCCTCATCGCCAGCAATCGCCAGCTCCCGTCGTGGAAGGCCCTGGATGCTGGACCTTGACTGACTGGGAAAGGTAATGGCTTGGCGTACACCCGTCTTGACACCACCGCACGCTTTTGACATTTTGTGCCAGGATTTTCGCCATTCGGATTGCCCATGTCCAAGGACGTCTATATCTCCTGCGCTTTGACTGAGACGCTGCGGGACTACGTGGAAAAGAATGATATGGACGCACCCGACGTCCTTGACGCGCTGGCGCCCTACTCCAGCAGCCAGCGGATGCCGATATTGTTGTTCTGGAAGCAGCTGAAGCGGCTGCAAGCTTTGCATCCGGTACCGGCACTGGGTCTGCGCATCGGCCGCTGTGCCAAACCCCAGCATTTTGGTGTGGTGGGATATTTAGCTGCCTCTTGCAGCAATTTGGGCCAGGCGCTGATGCGCTACCGCCGTTTTCAGACCCTGCTGGTGAGCAATCTGGATGTGCAGGTCACTCGGCAAGGCGATGTGATCCGTTACAGCTGGGGGTTGGGTGAGCACCATACGACGCCGCTGGCCAGCGAGTTCGGCGTCGCCGCATTCGTCAATCTGTACCAGGCATTGATTGGCCAGGCCATCCCACCCACCGCCATCGAGATTCCCTACGCGCGGCCGGCGCAGCCGTCGATTTATGAGGCACTGATGGGCTGCCCGGTCCGTTTTGAAGCCGCCTGCCACGCTCTGGAGATGCCGGTCAGTCTGCTGGCCATGCGCATTACCACCAGCGACTCCTACATGCGCGGGTTGTTCGACCAGCAGGCGCTGGCGATGCTAAGCCAGCAGCCCCGGCCCGACCGTTTTTTGCAGCAGCTGCAACAGCAGATGATGGAGGCACTACAGGAAGGAGAACCCTCTGCGACAAATATTGCTGAGCGCATGGGTTATTCGCTGCGGTCGTTTTACCGAAATCTGGCCGAGCATGACCTGCGCTACCGCGCCGTATTGGGCGATGTGCGCTTCAAGCTGGCGCGCATTTATCTCGCCGATCCCCGACTTTCTCTGGCGGAAATTGCGCTGTTGCTGGGTTATTCGGAACAGAGCGCCTTTACCCGAGCTTTCCGCAGCTGGACCGCGAGTACACCTCAGGATTACCGCCGGCAGCTGGATAAATAAACGGCGTTAGGTCGCCACCTTATTGGCTCTGCTCGTCTGCAGCGTACGCCAGGCCGACCAGGAGTAGAGCGCCAGGGCAAGCCAGATCAACGCAAAACTGGCGAGCTGTACCGCGCTGATTGCTTCCTTGAAAACAAAGATCGCAATCAGAAACTGCATGCTCGGATTGATATACATAAGAAAGCCCACGGTGGCCAGGCGCAAACGCCGGGCCGCCCCGGCAAAGGCAAGCAGCGGGATCGCAGTCACCACGCCACTGGCGACAAGCAGCATTACCGTACGCGAATCCTGCGTGAAGTTTGATAGCTCCAGCTGGGTCATCGCCGCCAGTGCGAGCAAGGCCAGCGGCAACAGCAGCAAGGTCTCGACAAACAAACCTGACAAGCCATCAAGCAGTATCTGTTTGCGCAGCAAGCCATAAGTGCCAAAGCTCAGCGCCAGAATCAGAGCAATCCAGGGCATGGTCCCGAGCAGCACGAGCTGCACCATAATGCCCGCCGCAGCCAAGGCCACGGCCACACCCTGCAGGCGCGCCATGCGTTCACGCAGAATCAGCATACCCAGCGCGACGTTGATCAGCGGCGTCAGGAAGTAGCCCAGGCTGGCCTGAAGTACGTGATGGGTCTCAACCGAATAGATGTAGACGCCCCAGTTAAGCGCAATCAACACCGCACACCCGAGCACCCTGCCCAACCGCCGCGGATGCGCTAAAGCGTCCCTGACCGGCGCCCAACGACGCATCAGGGTAATCACCAGCGCCAGAAATACACAGGACCAGATAATGCGGTGGACCAGCACTTCATAGGCCGGCACGCCCTGGAACAACGCAAAGAACAGCGGAAAGCAGCCCCACATCATGTAGGCACTGACGCCGTAAGCAATGCCCTGACTGTTTTCGGTAAGTTTTGCGGGCATGAGGTGCTCGGTTCAGGACGGTTCTGTTTAAAGGGTGCAAAGCCCGGTCAATTCTACAGCCCCCCAAGCCGAGGCCGCCAGGTATCTGAGGAACGCACCCGCAGCAGACCTTTGCTATATTTTTAATCGACTGCTCTGCGAAGGGCGAACTGGAGTCTGCCAATGATTCCCACCATCAGTGTCTTTGAACACTCACCCGATAGAGGGCAAGGGCTGGCGCGGGACATGAGCGTGCGCTGGGCCTTTGAAGAAGTGGGTCAGGCGTATGAGGTCAGGCAGGTTTCTCTCAGTGCGATCAAGCAGCCGGCGCATCAGGCCCTTCACCCCTTTGGGCAGATTCCCACCTATGAAGAAGGCGATCTCGCCTTGTTCGAATCCGGGGCAATCGTGCTGCATATTGCCGAGCACCATGTGGGCCTCCTGCCAGCCGACCCCAATGGCCGGGCGCGCGCCATCATGTGGATGTTTGCCGCGCTCAGCACCGTGGAGCCACCGATCGTTCAGCGCGAAATCGCCATGTACATGGAGCACGACAAGACCTGGTATGAGAAGCGCCTGCCTTTGCTCGAAGATGGCATTCGCGTGCGACTACACCAACTATCAAGCCGGCTTGGAAAAGCCGACTGGCTGGAAGAAGCCTTCAGCGCCGGAGACCTGATGATGGTGCAGGTGCTGCGTAGGCTGAAAACCTCGAGCGTGCTGGGAGAGTTTCCGAACCTGTGCGCCTACATCACCCGCGGCGAAGCGCGGCCGGCCTTCAAACGTGCTTATGATGCACAGCTGGCAGCGTTCATCGGCAAGCCGCCTAAACAGGCCAATTAACAGAGCATTGCCTTAAACTCTGCCGCTCAAGAACGTTATACTGAACGGAAGTAAGCAAATATTTCCGATTACTGTCAGGTATAACAATGAGAATCAGAACTTTAGCGACCATTTTTGGCCATAGGGCCTATTCTACCTTGTCTGTATTATGTCGATAAAACCCATTAGTAAGACGCATCTTCTCTGTCGCATCGCTGTCGGCCTTTTCTCGTTTGCGCTGATATGCGCTACCGCCATCCCACTACTGCGCACCGACGAATGGTGGATTCGCATCTTTGACTTTCCGCGCATACAGATTTCTGTACTGATAGGACTCACGTTCGTAGGCTATTTGGCCCTGCGTATATATTGGCGATTGCGAAGCTGGGAATACGGGCTTGCTACGCTGCTTGGGCTTGCGCTGGTTTGGCAGATTATTTCGATCGCGCCCTACACGGCTTATTACCCCGAAGAGATGGCGGCCAGCAACACGGAGGATGATTCCAATCGCATCACGCTCTTGGTGTACAACGTGCTGGCTGACAATCGTGAGGTGGATGCGCTACGCGTACTCATCCGCGAAACCAACCCAGATGTCATCCTGCTAAGTGAACCTAACCAGTGGTGGTTTGAACAGCTTGACGGCTTGGAGGACGACTACCCCTACACCTTGCAACAGCCGCAGGAGAACAATTACGGGCTGCTGCTATATTCCCGGCTGGAGCTGGTGAATCCAGAGATACGTTTTTTGATTGAGTCAGAGGTGCCTTCCATTCGCTCCCAGGTGCGCTTACGTTCGGGGGAGCTGGTGACCCTTTACGGTGTGCATCCACGCCCGCCAGGCCTCAAACCTCCAGGAGATGACGACGCAAAGCAACAGGATGACGAAGACGACGACCGCGAAGACTCGGGCAAGCGTGACGCAGAATTAATGCTGGTTGCCAAAGAAGTGAAGGAGCTCGGCAACGTTCCGGTGATCGTCGCTGGCGACTTCAACGATGTGGCCTGGTCGCATACCACACATCTATTCCAACGGACCGGCGGTTTGCTTGACCCGCGGGTTGGCCGAGGTCTGCTCAATACCTACGACACCAGAAACCGCCTGCTGCGCTATCCACTGGATCACACCTTCGCCTCCGAGCATTTTCTTTTAGCCGACCTACAGCGTCTTCCTGACATCGGATCCGATCACTTCCCCCTGCTCGTCGTCTTTGATTTCGATCCAGAAGCTTCCGTGGCAAACGACGAGCCGCAGCCAGATGCGGGCGATGCGGAAGAAGCTGAAGAGGCTATTGAAGAAGGCAAGTCCGACGCCTGAACCAGCGGGCATCCGGGAGGCCGGATTTCCCGTCCGGTTTTGAACACCCGCCGCCTGCTGTAGTCCTACCTGTATACCTTATCCACTTAAGGGCGCCATCCGGGCCGCGGATGGCTATTTGCTGCACGGCGTTCAACGCCGCCTCCCTTCTGTACTACAGAGACTACGCCATCATGGTTCGATTAAAGTTTTCGATAGAGCTGGGCTACACCATCCTGGATGAGTCTTGTGATTTCCTGTTCAACATCCACCCTGCTCTAACGGAAAGCCAGCATGTCGTGAGTGAGACGGTAACCATCAGCCAACCGGTGGAACAGCACTTGTTTGTGCAAAAGGATGACGGCACACGGTGGCTGAAGATCCGTGGCAACAATGGGCCACTGGTGGTTCGTTATGACGGTGTCGTCGAGATACGCCATACCGTAGCTCAGCCGGCAGCCCTCGAAGAGACGCCCATGGTCGACCTGCCGATGGATCTGTTCTGCTATATCTACCCGAGCCGGTACTGTGAGTCAGACCGTTTTCAAGCACTAGCGAACCACGAGTTCGGTGAAATGCCCCCAGGGTATAACCGTGTGGTCGCGATCCGCGACTGGGTCAACAAGCGAACCAAATTTACCTCGGGCAGCTCTGGTGCCAGTACCTCGGCACTTGACACACTCACCGACCATGTCGGGGTGTGCCGCGATTTTGCCCATTTGATGATTGCCACTTGCCGGGCGCTAAATATGCCTGCGCGCTTTGTTTCAGGCATTGATTACGGCGCGGACCCTGCGATGGGACCGTCGGACTTCCATGCCTACGTTGAGGTATTTTTAAGTGGCCGCTGGTATCTGTTCGACCCCAGCGGTGTATCGCCAACCATGGGGCTGCTGCGCCTTGGTACCGGCAGAGACGCGGCAGATGTGTCCTTCGCCAACATATTTGGCGCTGCAACTTCAGCGATACCGGTAATTACCATTGAGGCTATCGAAGACCCGCAGCACGGACTTGTGCTGCCAGTGCATCAGGCCAACGCGTTATCAACCGCGGGGGCGCCCGAGTCACTTTTTACTGCCGCTGATGAGGCCGTAGATATGCCCTCCCACACTTAAAACATCTACCTTCAACCTCTCTTGGCGGTGCTCGTTGTCACCACCAGGAGCTGCCGATCGGCGCGGTCCTTAGAAGCGCTGTTGCCACTGGGCCATGACGACCTGCATCGCCTCAGCTTGCGCCTGGTGTCCGGGCTCGCGAATACCCAGCCAAGATAGTTTCACCGTGCTGTCTTGCCATAATGGCCTTTGCCAGAACGCCTCCAGATTGAGCTGGCGACCATCAGGCGTCAGGTCTAGCGTCAAAGCCTGCATATCAAACAGATTACCGGCATAGCCCGTCGCCACATTGACCCTGGTCTCGGCAGACTCCACTCGCAGGGGTTGCTGCAGCACCAAACCTAGCGTAGCGCGGTCCAAGGCATAGCGACCGGCGAACGTCCAACTGCTGGTGGTAACCTTGCCCAGGTCGCTGAATAATCCATCGGCATCAGCTTGGCTTTGTCCGACGTAAGCAGAATGTCCGAGTGTCAGAGCTCCCCGCTGGGCTTCGCCGCGAACGCCGGCATACAGCGTCTGGCTGACATCGTCCAGCGCAAAGGCTCCACGACCATGGCTATCGAACAGGCCGTCATCACTACGGATGTAGCCGAGCTCGATCGTCGAGGCGTAACTACCCATTGCTGGCATGTTCAGGCCCACCGCTACGCCTTGACGGAAAGCGTTCGCGGTGCTGATCAGATCCAGGCTGAACCCACCCAGTGGCAGCCGTTGGCGGATGCCCATGGTCTGCTCGCCGGGACTTTGCAACCACAGAGCCGACGCCATACTGGTATGCAGTTGGCTATACCCTGCCCAACTTGGGCGGGCGTAGAGCATATCCAGATCATCTACTTGGCCGAAGCTCAGTGAACGCCCTGCACCCTGGTCAAAATGCATCACCTGGCTGGTTGAGCCGTTTCCAGTCGAGACGGTCCAGCTCATGGTCCCGCTGCCCTCGCTCTGGCTCTTCCAGATACGTCCAAGCCTCTGCCACGCGGCCCGGGTGTCGTAACGGAAGCGGCGGTTGCTGACCTGAGCGCCCAGGTTCACAGCAAAGCCTGCATCCAGGGAGTCTGTCGCCATAACCTGCAGATTTGCCAAGGGGTTGGCATAACCGAAGGCCCCGCCGAGCACCAACGCCGCGTCGTCGACAGACAATGTCTGGCCACTGTCACTGACCACAGCCAAGGGGCCGACCGGACGAGTGGCCCGCTCCAGATCCATCAGACCTTGCCCATACAGGCTCTGATTGGCATAGATGCCGTCTTTATTCGCAGTAACAAGCAACCGCTGGACTACCTGCTCCGGCGCCAGAGTGGGAAAGGCCTGACGGATCACGGCGAGACCGCCGGTTACGGCTGGCGTTGCCATTGAGGTTCCCGAGGCGATGGCAAAGGTGTTGTTGGCACCAATATAACTGGAAACGATGTTGGTGCCGGGAGCAGCGACACACCACTCGGCAGCGGCACCACAGGCATTGGCAAAACTGCTGAGCGTACCGGTATCTGAATCGACGCTGGTTACCGCTACCCAGTTATACTGCAACTCCGGATAGAGTTGCGGCAGTGCTGCAAAGACCAAGGGTTGGTCCCTCCCCTCGTTCCCGGTTGCCCAAACGTAAATGCGTCCGTCCTCGGCGCCAGCTTGCCATTCGGCCTGGAGCGTTGGGAAATTCGTTTCCACCGCGCCTCTACCGAACTCGGCGACCGTCGCATCTATTCCCCAACTGTTGTTGAACCAGGTGGCACCACCGGCCCTGGCCCAAGCGAAGCCATTTGCCAGTTGCTGGTCAGTCGCGGTGATGTTGTCGCTGGCATCGGTGAACCGGACGTTAAGAAGTTGTGCTCCATGTGCGTAACCAACAACACCAAAGTCATTCCTGCGAGCCACGAGAGTGCCTGCGACATGTGTTCCATGGCCGCCAGTATCCTGGGCGTCGGCCTCGGTCGTGCTGCCCGTCAAGACATTGTAGTGCCCGGCTGTCTGGCCTTGTAACTCGATATGGCTGGTGTTGATGCCACTGTCGATAATGGCAATGCGTTGTCCCTGGCCGGTATAACCACGATCATGCGCGACATGCCCAAAGGTGAGATCGTAGCCATTGGTGTTGACATGCTCGTTCGACAGAACAAGCGATTTGGCTGAATCATCGCCGCCGGGAAGTGGACCCGGATCAGGCGCAGTGCCCGGATCACCGGTTACCGGCTGTTCGACTACAGGCCCGGTGGCCGGAGGATTCAATATTGGTAGCGATCCCGCGCCGGGATCTCCATCGACCGGGTCTTCAACCCCGTCACCCGGTGCCGGAGCGCCTGCGCCATCGTCACCGCCGCCTCCACCTCCACCGCCGCCCGCCGCAGCGGCAACGCCTACAACCAACGCTCCCCCAGCAATCCAACCAAGGGTGCTTTTGCTTGTCCGTACACTGGTCGAGTCTGCGGTCTCGCGAAGACGCTGCGTGAGCATATCCTCGAGCATTGCCGATTGCTCGGCGGTAATGAGGCCGAGGGTTTCCGTGTAAACCGACTGAGCGACAGCGTTGCTTTGGTTCATCAGCTCGCCAGCACGACGACGTAATGCTGAGTCTGACCGGATAGCAGCATCGAGAAGGCTTTGGACCTGCTGCTGACTGAGAGCATTGGTATAAGCGGCCGATGCTGAAGCCACTGTACTCTGCGCATGGACGACGGTGGGAAGCAGCGCCAGCGGCGAACTGGCGATGAGAGCGACGAGGCAAACAGGACGGGCGTGATAGCTGAATAGTGGCATGGCGATCTGTTCTCGATTCGAGGTGGACTGTAAGCACCGTAGCCGACCTGTTCTGCTCGGTTGTCAGCTATCGAAAATTAATTATCGGCAGATCCGAGCACAAATTGAGTGTTTTATATACAACAAGATGTAAGCAGATCAGCCAAAAATCGCGATGGTTTAACACAGGTATAAATTGCCGTAAGCCGGCCAATCGGCTCATTCAGGGCGTGTACGGGTAAGATGCAGATCACCCGAGAAACTTCACCAATGCCGACTTAAATCGCAAACTCATCAAGGCGGTAGTGTGGTTGCCTGGAGTAATACAAAGCTGTGCATCAGGTAACGCGGCCTGTAATTTCTCCGGATGAATCGCCAGCGGGTCGTTGCGCCCCGCGATGATCAATGTTGGGTTAGTAATGCGCTCAAACGGAATTTTCTTGGAGTGAAAGGCTAACGCCTGGGCGGCCATCGCGTTGCGATCGGCGCGCATAAAGTCGGCAAATAAGCGAAAGGCAAGTAACGCCGGATGCTTTATTGACCGGCGGTTGGTAGCCAGCAGGGCTGCAGCCAATTTTTTCTTGACCTGGCCGTGGTGGGAGCCCCCCAGACTGAGCGTATGAGCACCGATGCCGCCGATGATCAGCCTGCGGATGCGCTTATCCTCAGCGGCAGCAAGCAGCGCAACCGTTGCACCCATGGAGTAGCCGACCAGATCCACTTCTTCCAACCCCAGCTCATCTATCAGGCAGGAAATATCCTGGGCCATGCGGCTTTCTCCATAAGAGGCGGTATCATGTGGTCTATCTGAGCGCCCATGACCGCGCGCATCCAAAGCTATTACCCGATGGCCCGTGATAGTGAGTCTGAAGACAATGCCTGGCAGGATCCAGTTCACCCGCGCATTGGCGATATACCCGTGCTGCAATATGACGGGAACGCCTTTAGCTCTGCTGTTCCATTGTCGATAGCGTATTTCGACCCCGTCGAATGATGTGAAGCTTTTCATGGAAGTCTCCTGCAGAAGTGAGAACTACTGGCGTACAACGATAGGTCCTGTTGGTGAGAAAGGCGCATGAGACAAAGGTTCATTATGTATCGATCAGAACAGGTGCTGCATAAAAAAGGCCGCCCTCTGCGGCGGCCTTCTACTACGCGATAAATCGGACGGTCAGTCCACATAGTCCTTGAAATGGACCGAGATAGTGCGGATCTGGTTAGAGGGCCAGTTGGGTACGTTGACTATCTGCGTGGTGTCACTGCCCTCTTCCCCGCGCGGAGTGAGTTCAAGGCTGATGACCCCATTGGGTCCGCCCGCCGCTGGCAAATACATATCCAGCCCGGAGATAAACGGAATCCGGTTGAGCACCGGGTCTGGCGTGCCCAAATTGCTTACGCCGTCCGCACCCCGATCATGCAGGAACAGCGAGCTGAGACGCTTGAGCAGCGGCGCCGTCTGCTCGATGATGACGTTGGTACCCTTCACTTCCAGGATATCACTACCCTCTTCCAGATAACCCCAGAACTCCTTGTCACGGCTGATACCGATGTTGCTGTGATTTGCGCTGCGCGTCAGCAATGCGCCTACGCCGCTACCGGGCAGCGAGGTGTTCAAGCGCACATTGTAGCTATCAGTGGTGAACGGCTCGCGGTAGAAGTAATGATCGTTACCCGCACCTTCACGAACCAGCGCAAATTCATAACTGCCACCCTTGTTCAGGCGCGCAGGACCCCACTGGCCAGAGCTGTCGAGGACCATCTGGTAGCTCGGGGTATCACTCAGACGCGCGCCGGTGTCCGGACTGATTTCACTGATGCGCAGCTCGGCACCTTCTGCCCCAATATTGCGCGGAAAGATACTCGCTCGCCCGGCAACCCAAACCTCTGCGCCCTCTGCCTGGGGCACTTGAACGACGGCGGGAGATTGCGCATTGAAGAATGCGTACATGCGCTCAAAGGAACTGGCCGAGGTAGCGACTTCGATATGCCCGACCGGAGCTTCAACCGGCGGATAAACGTTCTCGGCACCCACCACTTCCCGATCAATATACTGCCCCCAGAGCGCCAAAGTGCGTACACCGCCTGGTGGGCTGGCTGCGGGTGTGCCGTCGATGCTGATGTAGTTGGCAACCTTGGCGGCTCGTTGCGGATCACTCAGATAGGTAAGACTAACGCGGGTACCGTTGGAGTGCCCCATCAGATCGACCTTGTCCGCGCCGGAAATAGCCAACAGCTGATCGACGATGGCGTCGATACCGGCATTGCGCGCGTCGGTCATGGCCAGATACTCATCGCTGTCGATGGCGGAGGTGTCGTACTCAAAGGTCGCCAGATAGTCTCGCGGGTAGCCATTGGTAATAAACCGCTGAGCCTGTGACTCGAATTGGGAAGCAGATCCTGCACCGCCGTGGATAAACACCACTGGTCGCACATCGTAGTCGATGTCCCGACCATCCAGAGCATCGAGCGAGTCTTGCAGGTGTTGCCAGGCCTGCAATGTGCTGCGGGCGACGCGCGATTTGCCATCGGCGTTCTCAGCAAAAACCGCTGTTTCATTCAACGCCGCCAGCAGCGCCGCCAGGGCCGAATCAAACGCGGCGGTGTCAGCAAAATCAATGCTGGTACCGGGATTGTCGGCGAGGTACTGGTCGATCTGGTTAACGATCGCATCAGTCAGCTCAATGCCATTGTTCAAATTGCCATCGGCGTCGAGCGTCTGTAGCAGACGGGAAATATTCAGCACCGCTGGGTCGCTGGAATCGGCCGCATCCGTCACCAGACTGGTCGGCGTCATGATGCTCTCACCCATCCCCTCGCCCAGTTTCAACTCACCCAGGTGAAAACTGACGATCTCGCCTTCGCGGTATTGAAAGCGCCCGGTTTCATTGGTCTCGCCCTCCTGGCTGGGGGTTTCGTAGCGCAGCCCAGCCACAGGGCTATCGACGAAAGTGCCTTGCTGTACATCGGAGGATTCATCGGAGCTAGAGCTGGAGCCGGATCCGGAAAAACAGCCGGCACTCATCGCCGCGACCAGACTCAGCAAAGGAAGTCCAGCCAGACGCCAGGCGCTGCTGATACGTGGGAGGATTTTGTTCATCATATGCCTCATTATTGGATTTATTCTAAGGAGCAAACCCTTATTCCGGCTTGCACTGGAGACATAGTACGGAAGTGATCATCCAATGAAATAGCACGATGCCAAATATGAATGATCGTTCGTTCATTTTTGTGATGACTCCCCGGTCGCGGCGCGTCTTGACAGAAAACCACTGTCGCTCCAATCTAAGCCTCAACGCCGCCAGGCGTCCCGTCCGCGGAAAGGGCTGCGCCCACAGCAATACCCAATTCATGTTCCATACGAATCCCAGCCTGCTGGGCGGACACAGGCCTGTGAGGGAGTTCGTATGTCTGCAGATAACAGCCCGATCGGCCACGGCCGACTTAATCTTGAGCAACAACGCAAGCGTGCGAAGGAACTGCTCAAAGGGGCAATTCACCAACAACCCGACGCTATCACCCGCCTGCTCGCACATCTGCCTGCTCGAGAAACACCCCCCAGACTCAGCGACGCGCAATGGGTGATCGCCCGGGAGAACGGCTTTGGTAGTTGGCCAAAGCTGAAGGCGCATATCGACGCGCTGGATTTTGCCAGCCGCCATGCTGGGTTGCATGGCGATCAGGACGCACGCACCCTGCATATCCGCTGCGGCTCTGATATCCAACACAGCCTCAAGGTGGCGGGGTTCACCGGCGACTTTTTAGAGTTCTCTGATCCCCTGTGTATTGGTCCGGTGACCACTACCGACTATTCCGCGCTGCTGCCAGTGCGGGCGGCGTTTCTTGCTGGCGCCTTCAACATCACGGCCGATGATTCCCTCGCACGCTTACAGCAGAGTTGGTCTGTGTTGGCGCAGCTGGATACGTATGAGCGCCTGGTATTGTGGTTCGAGCATGACAGTTACGACCAGTTGATTCTCGCCTGTCTGCTGCATCACCTGAACCAGCAGAAATCCAGCGCACGGATCGAACTGCTAGCCGTAGATGCCGTTCCCGGAGTTGAACGCTTTATTGGCATCGGTCAGCTAGCGCCTGACGTGCTGGCCTGGCTGTGGCCACAGCGCAAGCCGGTCACGCCAGCTCTGCTGCAACTGGGCGCGGATGCTTGGGAGGCGCTCTGTGCAGAAACCCCAGAGCCGCTTATGGCGCTCACCAGGAGCGGTACTCCCGCGCTTCCGATGCTGGGCAGAGCACTGAAACGTCACCTGCTGGAACTGCCTGCGAGTAACAATGGCTTGGGCTTGAGTGAACGACTGGCATTGGAAGCATTGCGCGATCATGGACCCATGTCGGCCGGCAAGGTGTTCGCTGAGCTAATGCGCGAACGTGAACCACTGCCCTACCTGGGTGACATGATGTTCTGGTGGTTAATCCAGCCTTTGTTGAACGCGGCTGAGCCCGCGATAGCCATCATTGCCAACGCCGAAGCGCAATGGACCGAGCGCGTACTGCAGCTGACAGCAACCGGAGTGGCGCTGCTGCGCGATGAACGTGACTGGCTTGATTGTGGTCCGGGTGAGCGCTGGGTAGGAGGAATAAACGTCTGCCCAGAGCAGCCACAATGGCGTTATGACCACGCGGCTGACCGACTCCACTGCTCGCGATAAATATGTTATTTGTCAAATGCTTAGCAGACTATATTACAGCTCGACATCAAGCCTAAGCCCGGGAAATCCGGGCTTGGCGTCTTATCAGCGGATAGGAAAACCTGTAAAGTGATGTTGAATGTAGAGGCGCAAACGATAGCTGAACCCCCTATATGCGACTCATCCAGATGGAGAGCGCGAGGAGGCGTCGCAGAGTCAGCTAACGCGTTGGCATCATGATAATCAGATCATGACGTGGCGCCATGAAAAGGACAGTGATGCCTGACGTCTCAGACTTCTCCGATGATATCGACACCGTCAGCCGGATCGAGGCGGTGCCGAGCATTCTCAGTATGGTCAAACAGGCCACCGGCATGCGTTTTGCCGCCATCGCCCGAGTCACGGAAAGCCGCTGGGTCGCCTGCGCGGTAGATGACGACATCGAGTTCGGTCTGGCACCCGGCGGCGAGCTGCCGGTGGAAACCACCCTCTGCCATGAGATCCGTCAGCATCTGACGCCGGTCGTCTTCACGCACGCCAGTGAACACCCGGTTTACTCGCGACACCACACGCCCTTGACCTACCAGCTGGAAAGTTACGTGTCGCTACCGATCATCACTGCCAAGGGTGATTTTTTCGGCACGCTCTGCGCGATAGATACGGTGCCAGCGCACTTTGATGAAGCCGTGGTGCTCGAAACGCTGAAGCTCTATGCACAGCTGATCGCGATGAACCTGGATTTGCAGAATGACCTGCGAGTGTCCAATCAGGCCCTGGCTGATGCGAATGAGATTGCGCATTTTCGTGACCAGTTTGTCGCGGTGCTGGGGCATGACCTGCGCTCGCCACTGACCGCCGTGCGCCTGAGCGCTGATCTACTGGCCAGCAGAATGACCAATGAACGTGATTTGCTGCTGACCCAGGCCATTCAACAAAGCTCCGTACGGATGGGCACCCTGATCGAGAACGTGCTTGATTTTGCCCGGGGCAAATTGGGTGGCGGCATTACCGTCGAACCACGATGGGTTGAGGACCTGATGAGCCCACTACGGGGGGTGATCGATGAGGTCTGCTCGGCACACCCGCAAGCATCGGTCGTGGAAACGCTGAGTCTCCCTGGGGATCATGAGTGCAGCAGGGCTTATTGCGATCCTGTCCGGGTCTGCCAGTTGTTATCAAACCTGCTCGAGAATGCCATTACCCACGGTCGTGAGGGGGCTCCAGTAGAGCTGCAGATTCTAGTCGCCCGAGATGAATTGGCGATCAGTGTCATCAACCAGGGTTCGCCTATCCCACCAGAGCTTATCCCCATGCTGTTCCAACCGTTCAGCCGCTCGCAGGGCAAGCAGCGCGGAGAAGGCCTGGGACTGGGTCTCTATATCGCCAGCGAGATCTGTTCCGGTCACGGTGGCACACTCGAGGTTGTCTCCACCGAACTATCAGGTACCCGCTTTACTGCTTTAATCCCCTGCGGCGGCACGGCCCAACCAGGCAATTAACTCGAACTGATTGCCTGCTCCCACCTCAATCATGCACATCCATAAACCGGACTGCCCATTCGCGGTTTTCTTCCAATGTGGAGTAACGGGTAGATAGCTCCGATGCGCTCAGTGTACCTTCAGCAATGCCGCGCTGCGCGCGCAGGCAGTCGTAGGTTGCCTTGATCGCGGCGAAGTAGGCAGCGTGGCCATTTACCACAATACGCACGCCATTGGCTGCCAGGCGCTCGCGATCGCGCAGCTCCGGGTTGTCGTAGGCGACCAACATCAGCGGAATCGACAGATGCTGGCTGATTTGCTCAAGATGCTCGAAGTCGCGAATACCCACCACACAGATGCCGTCGGCGCCAGCCGCCTGATAGGCCTTGACCCGCGCTATGGTGTCCTCAATGCTGAGTTGACCGGCATTGGTGCGAGCGAAGATCGACATGACCGGATCGATGCGCGCGTCCAGCGCAGCTTCTATCTTGCCAACGGCCTCTTCCAGGGAAATCAGATCGGTGGATTTGTGCCCGTATTTGGCTGGCAGCAGCGTGTCTTCAATAGTCAGCGCCGCCACCCCTGCCCGCTCCAGCTCGGTCACCGTGCGCATCACGTTCAAGGCATTGCCGTAGCCGTGGTCGGCATCGGCGATGATCGGCAGCCGCGCGACCCGACCGATACGCGTGGCCTGCTCGGTGAACTCACTCAAGGTGATCAAAGCGAAATCCGGCGCCGCCAGCACCTGCAGTGACGCTACCGAGCCGCCGAGAATACCTACCTCGAAACCGATATCCGCAGCGATGCGTGCGGACATTGGGTCGAAGGTCGAAGCCGTGTAATAACAGCGGTTGCTGGCCATTAAAGCGCGAAGATCCTTGCGAAGATCATGTTGTGACGGCGTTGCCATACCTTTACTCCTGGGAACAGGCGGTTAGCTGACGGGAAGTTTGAGTTTGAGATTACACCAACTGGCTTGCTAGCAGCTGTCAACCAGGCTGATCAATTAGTAGCAGATGTTGTAATACCGGCAATAAAAAACCCCGCCAGCTTGCACTGGCGGGGTTGTGTCACTGCAAGGACAACTTAGGCCTTGGCAGCTTTCTTCTCTTTCTCTTTTGCGATCACTGTTTCAGCAACGTTGGCAGGACATGGAGCGTAGTGAGCAAACTCCATGGAGAACTGACCACGGCCTGAAGTCATGGTACGCAGGGTGCTGATGTAGCCGAACATTTCTGCCAGCGGAACATCGGCCTTGACGCGTACGCCAGTGGCGCTGATTTCCTGACCCAGGATAATGCCGCGACGACGGTTCAGGTCACCAATCACGTCACCTACGTGATCTTCCGGCGCATAAACGTCAACCTTCATCATCGGCTCCAACAGCTGTGGGCCAGCCTTCGGCATGGTCTGACGGAAGGCGCCCTTGGCCGCGATTTCGAACGCGATGGCCGAGGAGTCAACGGCGTGGAAGCCACCGTCTTTCAGCTCGACGACGACGTCCAGCACCGGGAAACCAGCCAGAGGACCGATGCCCATCATCGACGCAAAGCCCTTCTCGATGGCCGGGAAGAATTCCTTGGGAACGTTGCCGCCAGTAACAGTCGATTTGAAGGTGAAGCCAGTGTTCGGCTCGCCGGGCTTAATGACGTAGTCGATCTTACCGTACTGACCGGAACCACCAGACTGCTTCTTGTGCGTGTAGCTGTCTTCCACATCCTTGGTGATAGTTTCGCGGTAGGCAACCTGTGGCTGACCAACCAGCAGATCAACACCGTAGGTGCGACGCAGGATGTCGACCTTGATGTCCAGGTGCAGTTCGCCCATGCCGCGCAGGATGGTTTCGCCGGAATCGATATCGGTTTCAACGCGGAAGGTAGGATCTTCAGCAACCATCTTGCCGATAGCAACGCCCATCTTCTCAGTGGAACCCTTGTCTTTCGGGGTAACCGAGATGGAGATAACGGGCTCAGGGAACACCATCGCTTCCAGAGTACAAGGATGCTTGGGATCACACAGGGTGTGACCGGTCTGCACGTTCTTCATGCCGACGATGGCGATAATGTCGCCAGCGGTAGCGAAACTCAGTTCGTTACGCTCGTTGGCCTGCATCTCAACCATACGGCCAACGCGCTCGGATTTGCCAGTGAACGAGTTGAGGATGGTGTCACCCTTGCTCAGAGTACCGGAGTAGATACGAACGAAGGTCAGGGCGCCGAAACGGTCATCCATGATCTTGAACGCCAGCGCGCGGAAGGGCTCTTCAGCGGAGACGATAGCGTATTCGCCATTGGCGTTGCCTTCTTCGTCGGTCAGCGGCTGAGGGTTAACTTCGTGTGGCGCAGGCAAGTAATCAACGACGGCGTCCAGCAACAGCTGCATGCCTTTGTTCTTGAACGCAGAACCACAGTAAGTCGGGAAGAATGCCAGTTCCAGAGTACCTTTACGGATGCAACGCTGAATGTCTTCGATGGAAGCTTCTTCGCCTTCCATGTAGGCCATCAACAGCTCGTCGTCCATCTCCAGAGCGCCTTCGACCAGACGGTCGCGGTAGGTCTCTACGTCGTCAACCATATCGGCTGGTACGTCAGTGACGGTGTAGTTCTCTGGCTGCCCGGTTTCATCCCAGATGTAGGCTTTACGGGTCAGCAGATCCACAACGCCGGAGAAGGTGTCTTCACGGCCGATGGGCAGAGTCATGATCAGCGGCTTGGCGCCCAGTACTTTCTCGACCTGAGCGGTTACACGCAGGAAGTCGGCACCGATACGGTCCAGCTTGTTGACGAAGATCAGACGGGATACTTTCGAGTCGTTCGCGTAGCGCCAGTTGGTTTCTGACTGGGGCTCAACACCGCCAGAACCACAGAATACGCCGATGCCGCCGTCGAGTACTTTCAGCGAACGATAAACTTCTACGGTGAAGTCTACGTGGCCGGGGGTGTCGATGACGTTGAAGCGGTGGCCTTTCCAGAAGCAGCTAACGGCCGCTGACTGAATGGTAATACCGCGCTCGGCTTCCTGTTCCATGAAGTCGGTAGTGGATTCGCCTTCGTGAACTTCGCCGAGCTTGTGAATACGGCCGGTCAGCTTGAGGATACGCTCGGTTGTGGTGGTCTTGCCAGCATCAACGTGGGCGAAGATACCGATGTTTCTGTAAAGATTAAGGTCAGTCATAGCGCTCTCTGCATAAGCCGGGTTGGAAATAGGCCGCTACTATACAGGATTGTGGCTGGATTTGGCCAAAGAATAAGCAGCAAAAATGGCCAGCATCGCCGGATAATGTTGTGCCTACAGCAGTTACTGGTACTGCGGTGCCTTCGCTAACTGGTATAAAGCCCGTCTGGCCGCATAAATACGGCAAACAGCAGCCTTCTCAGGAGCTCCAGTGTCCGATACAGATCTGCCCGCACCCTGCCCTGCTCATGCTGTCAATCCGCTGACCGAGGTCTACCGCGACCAATGGTTGCTGGCGGTTCACAAGCCCGCAGGCCTGCTGGTGCACCGCAGTCCGATTGACCGGCATGAAACCGAGTTTGCGCTGCAATACGCGCGGGCATTGAATGGCGGCGAGCATGTCTACCCTGTGCATCGGCTGGACCGACCCACCTCAGGCCTACTGGTCTTCGCCCGCGACCCAGGCACGGCGAGCATCCTCGGCAAGGCGCTGATGGCCGGTGAAGTGCGCAAGACCTACCTGGCCATGGTGCGCGGCTGGCCGCAGGAAGAAGGTGTGATTGACCATCCGCTGCGCGAACACCCAACGGACAGGCGTTGCAAGGATGAGCCGCAGCCGATACGCGAGGCACTCACCCATTACCACCGGCTGGCGACCACCGAAATACCGGTAGAGATCGAAGGTTACCCGGTCAGCCGCTACAGCCTGGTCGCCTTGCACCCGGCAACCGGCCGCAAGCACCAATTGCGTCGCCATATGCAGCACATTAGCCACCCTATTATTGGCGACACCAATTATGGGCGTACCAAACACAATCATTACTTTGCTCAGCGGTTTGGCCAAGGCCGGTTGATGCTGACAGCAACTGCCATGGCCTTTACCCACCCGGTCACAGGCAAGGCTCTGGAACTGCGGACAAAACCGGAGGTCAGTTTTATGCGCGTCCTGTCAGCTTTTGACGATGCCGACCTGGCAAGCGCAAAACTGGATTTTGTACTCTAGAGGGGATTACTCTGGCAGTGCGGAACAATAAGAAGATAACAAGGAGATGCTATGAAACCACTCGGGATCGTTTTACTGGTAGTAGGTGTGTTGCTGTTGGTGTTTGGCTTTCAGTCGTCCCAGTCACTGGGTGACCAGGTAACTGAAACCTTCACAGGTCGCTTTACAGACGGAACCATGTTCATGATCATCGGCGGCGCTGCTGCCCTTGCCGCTGGCGCGTTCATGACCTTTGTCCGCAAGTGAACTGTAATCGCTGATTGATGCAGCGCCGGATAACCTACTGCCCGGCGCTGAATTCAAATCAGTCTCCTGGATAAGTAGTGTTATCCGGTCCGTCATCCTGCCCCGTCTCGAAATCACTCCCGTCGGCATTAGTACGTTTCTCTTGCCCCGTGCGGTGCACGGTGGAGTCATTGCTATAACCACCATCATTATTGCTACTCGGGCTGGTACGAGGAGTGCTACGCATTGAGCTGCCGGTATTGGGCGCTGTGCCCTGCTGCCCATTTGGCTGCCCTGCTGAGGGTCGCGGGCTGTTGGCACCTGCTGCGGGATTGTCGGCGGCCAGCACCAGCGGTGTGGCGACAGCCAGCGTGGCGAACATGAGAAGTGAAGGTAATAATCGAATGCGCTTCATTAAGTGCTCCCTGGAGTAATATCAGCTTGTAGCTTGTCTTATATCTGCCTTGTAACAGTTCTGATAAACAGCCCGCCACAAAGTTCATACAGGAAGACCTCATGACCATCAGCATTGGCATCTATGTGTTCGATCAAGTGGAAGTACTCGATTTTGCCGGTCCCTATAAGGTATTCACTACCGCTACCCGCGTAGCCAAGGCGAGCCAGGGCGAAAATTCTCGGGTGTTCGAAGTATTTACCATCAGCCGCGACGGCAACCCAATCAAGGCGCGGGCCGGACTGGTAGTGCAACCGGATTACAGCTTTGACGATCAGCCACTGATAGATGTGCTGCTGATTCCCGGCGGCGTGGTCTCAGCCGAACTGGCGCGCCCGAAGGTGATCAAATGGATTCAGCGCACCAATGCCGGTACGCAATTGACGGCGTCGGTGTGTACCGGTTCAATGCTGCTGGGCAAGGCCGGCTTGCTGGACGGGCTTAGTGCTACCACCCACTGGGAAGATACCGCGGAACTGCAGAGCATGTTCACCAACGTCAAGGTGGTCACGGGTGTGCGCTGGGTGGACCAGGATGCAATCGTAACCTCTGCCGGCATCTCTGCCGGCATCGACATGAGTTTGCACCTGGTAGAACGGCTGGCGAGTCGCGAACTGGCCGAACTGACCGCACGACAGATGGAGTTTGATTGGACAGAGAATCACTGAGGCGGCATCATTCCGCGCCTTGCTGATTAACCAAGTGATATCGACATTCAACTGTAATTGAAACAAGGCCTCGTTATGACATTGCCCCACTGCCCCGAATGCAATTCCGAATTTACCTATGAGGATGGCGAGATGTTCGTCTGCCCGGAATGCGCCAACGAGTGGGCAAAATCTGGCGAGGCTGAAACCACCGGTGACGCCAAGGTGGTAACGGACGCCAATGGCAATCCGTTGCAGGACGGCGACAGCGTCACCGTGATCAAGGATCTGAAAGTCAAAGGCTCGTCACTGGTAGTCAAGGTGGGCACCAGGGTCAAAAGCATCCGCCTGGTGGATGGCGACCATGACATTGACTGCAAGATAGATGGCATCGGGGCAATGAAGCTCAAGTCGGAATTCGTCAAGAAATCCTGAACCCGCTCAGTGCTCGATCCATGTGGCCACCCAGGCCACCGCCAGCGAGAGCACTACGACAATACTGAGCGGCTTGCGCAACGCCGGATACCAGACCGGCG
The DNA here is from genome assembly GCF_008365385.1 of Halopseudomonas laoshanensis. Classification (GTDB taxonomy): domain Bacteria; phylum Pseudomonadota; class Gammaproteobacteria; order Pseudomonadales; family Pseudomonadaceae; genus Halopseudomonas; species Halopseudomonas laoshanensis. Next base: position 1,343,919 of record NZ_QOVF01000001.1, read on the forward strand.
CCAGACCGTGGTTTACCGCCCACAGATCAGCGAAATACAGACAGGCAAAGGCCAGAAAAAATACTGGCAAGCCCAGATTGATCGGCAGACTGAGTGCAAACCAACCCAGCAATGGCGGAATAACCGACAAGCCCAGCTGTATCGGCGCCTTGTCACTCGATTCATCGGCGCGCATGGCCAGCCCCCAGTGGATGGCGCCCATGAATGCCAGAATCACCGCGGCGTAGCTCAGCAGTTCTTCCATCACGCGTCCACGCCAGGCATCGGGTATGACCCACAAGCCCAGAGCGCCGCCTACAAAGGGCACCAATCCTGCCATGCCAAGACCAACAGCCAGAGGGGGTGGTCGAATTGCGCTGAAAGGATGCATGGAAACTCCGTGACTGTCAGGGTAAAAAAGCGTTAATCAGGGCTACCGGCGATGTCAGTATAGCCACGGCCAGTCTGGCACGGTCAGTTAAGACACAGTCATTATAGGCGTACTGGTGCGCCCGACAAACCAGCTATTCCAGCAATACCCCCGCTCTGGCTGGGCGTTTGCGCGGCAGTTGCCGGATCAGGGTCTGCAGATGACCGCGTAATCGGCCCTGCTGTTGACGATCGGGCAATTCAGCGCCCAGCACATACATCTGCTCGACATACTCGTCAAAGAATGCGGCCAAGGCTGTACGCTGGTTGGGCAAGGCGATTTCCAGACGCGCCTGCCAGGCACGCGGGCCTTCGCCACGGTGGGCATTCAGCCCCAGACGTAACAACCTGCGATCCAGTAACTGCCAGGCACGCTGACGCGGATCGCGGTGCAGCCGGCCCGGCCGCAAGGTCCACAGCGCCAAAGGAATCATCACCAGCGCCGCCGCAAGCAGAAGTATAACGCCAACACGCTGCCAGTCAGTGGTACCCAGCCAGCGCTGGAAAAGTGCCATCTGCCGCTCGCTTTCAAAGCCGAGCACGCGCAGCTGCCACTGGTAGTTCACATCATCCCATCCCAGACGCAGTGCATTGATCCAGCTGATGTTGCGATAGCGCGCCGAAGACATCAACGAGTCTTCAAGAAAGCTGCCCTCCTCCTGCATGGCAGCCTGCAAGCCGCGTTCGATGCGCTCCGGTGCGACCTGAAAGGTCGGATCCACCGAGACCCAACCCTGCCCCGGCAACCAGGCTTCGACCCAGGCATGGGCATCGAACTGATGCACCAGCACATAGTTGCCGCGCGGATTCTGTTCGCCACCCTGATACCCCGCCACAACGCGAGCGGGAATACCGGCGGCGCGCAGCACAAAGGTCATGGCGCCGGCAAAGTGCGCGCAGAAGCCCCGCTGACTATCGAACAGAAACTCATCATTGCTGTGCTCACCCAGGGTCGGCGGACGCAGGGTGTAATGGAAAGGCTCACGGTTGAAATGCCGCAGCAGCGCCTGAACCAGATCGCTATCTTTCGGGTATTCCGCGCGCAGTTCAGCAGCCCAGGCACGGCTACGCGGGTCAAAGCCTTCGGGTAGCCCGGTATATAGCCTGAGCTGCAGCGGATCCAGTTCGGTGGGTTGCATCAGGCTGTCAGGATAGGAAACCGCCGTATAACTGGTGGTCTGGCTCACTGGGCGCTTGGACTGCAGCATGAAATCGCGCGTGAGCCACAAGTCTTCATCTTCGGTAGTCGCACCGCGCAAGCTGAAAACCCAGGGCTGCTGGGTGGCGCGGATCATGACCTGGTACTCGACCGCCTCACCCTGCTGCTTCCACTCGCCAGCGCCGCCATTGGACGCCAGGCTGGAATGACTCCAGCGCCGGCCATCGAAGTTGCTCAGCGTCAGCGCGCGCCAGTAAAGATCGCTGTGAGCTGGGATCTCCCCGCTGAAACTGGCGCGGAAGGCCAGCTCGCCGGAGCGTGCCAGGTTGGCGATATCCGCCGGGGCCATGCTCTCTGCCAACCCGGTCGCAGCATTCTGGCCGGGCGCGTTGACCGACCACAGCGGCCCGATGCGCGGAAATAGCAGGAACAGCACCAACATCAACGGCACCGCTTGCATAAGCAGAACGCTACCGGTTTTGAATGCGCGGGCCGGATCATTGCGCCCCGGCGTCTGATGCAACCCCACCAGGGCCGCAACCAGCACCAGCAGGGAAAAACACTGATAGAGCGCGAGCACGATGCTCTGGTCGAACAGAAAGGCAGTCGCGACGATAAAAAAGCCCAGGTAGATCACTACCATGGCGTCACGCGGGTTACGCATTTCCAATAGCTTGAGCATGAACAGCAGTAGCAGCAGCATCACCGCCGCATCAAGGCCAATCAGCGTACCCTGGGAGGTGAATACGCCCAATACCGTCAGGCCAATGGCCGCGGCTTTGAATAGCGTGCCCGGGTAGCGCCAGCGCATGCGCTGAATCTGTACGCGCCATAGCGCGCAACCAAGCCACAGGACCGCGACCCAGATCGGCAAGCGCGGCAATTGCGGCAGCAACACCACAATCTGCGCAATCAGCAGCCAGGCCAGGCTGTTACGCGGAATCAGCGCGTGCGCGCTCATGCTGGCCTGCCGTACAGCGCCAGTGCGCGCAGGCATTGATCCCGCTGCTGCTCACCGACTGCCGGGCCGAAGCTGGTGCCGCCAATCAGCAAGCCATAGGGCCGCGATTGCTGCTCAAGCTGCATTACCCATCCACAAAGGTAGCTCAGGCGCTGCTCCAGATCAGCTCCTGGGGTCTGGTCCAAATCCAGCCAGAGGGTGTCCTGCACCGGCTCGGCGAAGACTTTGCTGTGCAGGCCCTGACCACGGGAATAGGCCCGCCAGTCCAGCCGCCTGCGTGAGTCGCCCGGCTGGTAATTGCGCAAACCTTGAAAGTCATCCACACCCTCACCCAACGGCTGATCGCCCTCCTCTGCGCCAGCTCGGCGTCTCGGCGGCAACGGCACACTTAATGGCTTGGGGTAGACCAGCACTTTCCAATCCAGATCCACCAGACTCCAGGCAACAAACCAGCCGAGTGGATAGCGGGTTTCTATCCTCAGGCGCCCAGGGCTGAACCAGCCCCGCTGCTGCGTGGGGTGATAGAGATCCACGCGGGTGTCGCTGTCCTTGCCCACATCCAGCCTTTGCGGCTGGGTCTGCGGCCAACTAAGAGTCAGCGCCTGGTGTTCATGGCGTGGGGCCAACAGGCGAATATGCAGAGGCGCAGCTTCGCCGGCGAATACCGCGTGGCTGCCGGACGCATGCAGTTCCAGACTGGCGAGGTTGCGATAGGTGTGATGCAGGGATACCCAGAACAGGCTGCCTAGCAGGAAGGTCACTGCGTACACCAGGCTGTTCTGATAGTTGATCGCGCCAATCAACATCACGCCGAGTAAAAGCAGCAGCGCCAGCCCAGCGCGGGTAGGAATGATGAAGATCTGCCGGTGATTCAGGCGTACCTGGCTCGCCGCCGGAATGCGGCGTTTGAGCCAGCGCTGAAAAAGGCCGGAAAAACGTCCGCGCGTCGCCACGCCGGACGTATCCACGCGGGCCGCATCCACGCCTGACGGCCGCATCAGACCGCCTCCACCTCATTGAGCAGCCACTGCGCCAGACCGCCACCACCGTGGCCGGCAGGATCTTCGCTGGCGCGCAGGCGATGGCTGACCACTGCGGGCAAGACCGCCTGCACATCTTCGGGTATCACATAATGCCGGTGTTCCAGCATCGCCCAAGCCCGCGCAGCGGCCAGCAAGCCCAAACTGGCACGCGGCGACAAACCCCAGGCGCAGACCTGGCTTTCCCGTGTGCGATTTACCAGGCGCAAGATGTAATCGATGATCGCTGGACTCGCGGTGATCTCCGGCACGGCCTTCTGCAACGCTTGCAAGTTGTTGCGATTGAGCACGGCTTCGATGCCATCCAGCCGGGTATTGCGGTCTTCGCCCATCAGCAGTGATTTCTCGGCGGCGGGTGACGGATAACCCAGCGACAGGCGCATCAGGAAACGGTCCAGTTGCGACTCGGGCAACGCAAAAGTACCCGCCTGGGACACCGGGTTCTGCGTGGCAATGACAAAGAATGGATTAGGTAGCGGCCGGGTGGAACCGTCCACGGTGACCTGGCCCTCCTCCATCGCTTCCAGCAGCGCACTCTGGCTTTTCGGCGTGGCGCGGTTGATCTCGTCCGCGAGGATCAATTCGGCAAAGATAGGACCGGGGTGAAACACGAACTGTGCCGTGTTGCGATCAAATACCGAGGTACCCAGAATGTCACCGGGCAGCAGGTCACTGGTAAATTGGATACGCTGGTAGCTCATGCCCATGACCCGCGCCAGCGCTTGCGAGAGAGTGGTCTTGCCCATACCCGGCAAGTCCTCAATCAACAAATGCCCCCGTGCCAGAATGCAGGCTACTGCGAGCTTGACCGCGTGATGTTTGCCCAGCAGAACCTGATCCACTGCGTCCAATGCACGATTGAGCACATCCTTCATGTTTTCCCCTTGTCTGCTCTTAACTGCTTATGCAGGCATGTTAGGTTCTACGGCGCGCGCACGAAAGCGAAATGCAACGACTTGTAACAGCTTGTGGTGTTTACTCGCCGGCGCTTGCGGCATCATCGATACTTACTTTTTTGTGGGATCCAGCCTATGCCTTTCATCGTGCCGTCTGTAAAACAGAGTCTGATTCTTGCCGCAATGGCGCTGGCTCTGGTCGGTTGTTCGCCGCTGGCACCCTTGAATTTCGTTATCTCCGACAAGCATTACACTCTGCTGGCGGATCAGGCCTATGGTGACAACCAGCGTCAGAAGCTGGATGTGTATTTTCCGAAGGAGAATATCCAGAGCGCACCGGTGGTAGTGTTTTACTACGGCGGCAGCTGGCGTGGTGGTGAGCGGGGCAATTATGCCTTTGTCGGCGAGGCCCTGGCTGCGCATGGCATGATCGCAGTGGTGGTGGATTATCGCGTTTATCCGGAAGTGACCTACCCGGCCTTCCTACAGGACAGCGCCTCTGCGGTTGCCTGGGTTGAGAAGGAGCGCCAGCAGTGGCAGGACCAACCGCAACCGCTCTTTGTCATGGGCCACAGCGCCGGAGCTTACAATGCTGCCATGCTCGCGCTGGATGACCGCTGGTTGGCGGAGCAGAACCTGTCGCGCGATATTCTCAGCGGCTGGATCGGCCTGTCGGGTCCTTATGATTTCATCCCCATCGTCAATCCCCAGGTAAAACCGGTATTTCACCACCCGGATACGCCCGAGGACTCGCAGCCGCTATTTCATGCCAGCGCCAGCAGCCCGCCCGCCTTACTGCTCGCGGCAACGCCGGACAAGTTGGTTGACCCGAAGCGCAACACGCTGCAACTGGCAGAAAAGCTGCGCGATGATGGCGTCAGTGTAGAAACAGACACATTCGAGTCGCTCAACCATTACACCATACTGCTGGCGATGGCCCGGCCGTTCCAGGGCTGGGAGCCCATCATCCAGCAAGTACAGGCCTTCACCTTCGATCAGGCCGGCACCACAGTGCCGTCTGACTGATTATCCTGCCCCTCGGGACGCATCGCCTCGAGGCGGTTGATCATGTAGCGGATATGCAGGTGCAGCTCATACAGCTCGTGGGCGTATGATAAGGGCACCTCGACACGGGTCAGCTCGTCTTCAAGCTCATGCAGGCCCTGAATCTCCTGATCAAGGCGGTCCTTGATCTCGCCCTTGACGATCAAGTGGTCGATACGCCGCAGCTGCTCGTACCAGCGATACACCCGCGAGCGGATACGCCAGATATAGATCGGGCCCATGCTGCGTATCAGCGGCATCATGATCACGATCAGCGGGATCACCAGCACGATGTAGCGGTCGACGATGGAAGCAATCCAGAACGGCAGATAACGTTGCAGAAACGGCGTGCCACTCTCGTGGTAATACTCGGCTTCGGCGCTCATATCCAGATCCATCGGCAAGGCCGCAGGATACTGGCCAGGCGCGTCCAGCAGATTGCCGTCACGCAGCACTTCCTTGGCCGCGCTGAGCACCAGCGCGGTCAGAGCCGGATGGAAATGTTCGTTACCCACCAGGGTCGCGACGGGCGACAACAGGCTGATGTCCTGATCGGGCACGTTGCGGCGGATATTCAGCAAACCTTCGGGGATGGTAAGGTCTTCGAGATAAGGCAAGCGTGCAGCGAACGCGCGCGCCTGGCTCAAATGCACCAGCTCCACATTCGGCGCGTTGATCAGCTCGCGAATCAGCGCATTGTCCGCTGGCAATACGAAAAAGGCAGCGTCCAGCTCACCAGCGTAAAGTGCGTCGGCAGCAGCGCGACCGGCCAGCGACTGCCATTGGCCGTCACCTTGTGAATCCCAACTGGCCATATCGCCCTGGACCTGGAACAGGCTTCTGACAACAGCCCAGGTGCCGCTGCCCTCACTACCCAGCGACACGCGTCGGCCGACCAGATCGGTCAGGCGACGGATTTCAGTAACGTTGCTAGCAGTACTGTTACTAGCAGTACTGTTACTAGCAGTACTATCGGCGGTGTCGGTGTCGCCGTCAGTCGTTTCCTCGCCGCTATTCTCGTCTTCTCCAGCATCGGCCTGAGCATCGGTCTGCGAGCTGGGAGCCGGTTCTGAGTCCGTGCGCTGAAACAGCCACAGCGGTTCATGGTAAAGCGTTGCCAGGCCTTCCAGTTGATCGCGCTCACGGCGGTCGACCAGTTTCTCGATGCCGCTCTGAATAATACCCAGCTGCACATCACCGGAACCGTCAGTCAGCCGCTCGATGTTATCCAGCGAACCGCGGCTGGTCACCAGCTTTACCTCCAGCCCCTCTTCAGCCAGGCGTTCCTTTAGCGCCAAGCCGAATTGGTGATAGCCACCGTTCTCGGTGCCGGTAGTCATGACTATCGAGCGTGGCGGTGCGGGATCAAGGAAGCGAAACAATACCCAGACAATCAGGGCGACCAGGGGGACTATCCATAGATTGGCGCGAACAAACAGACCGGCCTGTTTCAGAACATGCATGCGGATCCTCCGACGTTGTAATACTACTTTGAGTCTAAACGGCGAAAGAGTTCATAGCTATGTAAAGGCTGGGACGGAATTTTCCGCAAAGTTTGCCGTTAGAGAGGACTGGTCAGGAAGACCAAGAGCTTTTGTGGGAGCGCCGGCCCGGCGCTCCCACATTGCTGAAACAACGCTTACATACCTGCAACCATGCTCAGGCCAATAGCGCCGATGGCCGCACCCATGATCCGGGAGACCACCGGCAAGGAACGCTGCTGCAGCCAGCCGCCCGCCAGCAGGCCAGCCAGATGCAACCCGGCGGTCGCCACGGCAAAGCCCAGCGCATAGGTCAAGGCGCTGGCGGCAAGGGGCATTTCCGCACCGTGCGCTACACCATGGAAGAGTGCAAAGATTGATACCACAGCTGCACTGATCAGCAGCGGTACCTGGCGCGCCCAGAGCAGGAACAAACCCAGCACTACAACAGAGGCGACAATACCCGGCTCTACCGCGGGCACGGACAAGCCAACCATGGCCAGACCACCACCTATCAGCATGACGCCAACAAACAGCGCCGGCAGCAACCAGCGAGCCTTGCCGCCCAGCTGAGCGCCCCACAGGCCGACGGCAACCATTGCCAACAAGTGGTCAAGACCAAACAGCGGATGACCCAGGCCACTGAGCAGCCCGCTCACGTTCTCATGCCCCGGATGCGCGTGAGCCAGCCCAGGAATGGCGAACACGCCGACCAGTAACATCAAACGACTTGAAAACCCGTGCATGCTCAAACTCCTTTCGCCTGTTGAGTGTTCTCGGGCAGCGGTTTGAGCATGCCCTGACGAACGATAAAGGCAATGATGTCCTCGACACCCTTGCCACTTTTCAGATTGGAAAACACAAAGGGCCGCTCGCCGCGCATCTTCGCTGCGTCGCGGTCCATCACGCCCAGATCGGCTCCCACCAGTGGCGCCAGATCGGTCTTGTTGATGATCAGCAGATCCGAGCGGGTAATGCCCGGCCCGCCCTTGCGCGGAATCTTGTCGCCAGCGGACACGTCGATCACGTAGAGGGTCAGGTCCGAGAGTTCAGGACTGAAGGTCGCTGCCAGGTTGTCGCCACCGCTTTCGACAAAGATCAATTCCACCGCTGGAAAGCGTTCCTGCAGTTCGGCAATCGCTGCCAAATTCATCGACGCGTCTTCGCGGATCGCGGTGTGCGGGCAGCCGCCGGTTTCCACACCGAGAATACGGTCTGCCGGCAATGCCTCATGGCGCAGCAGAAAGTCAGCATCTTCACGGGTGTAGATGTCGTTGGTGATTACCGCCAGATCGTAGTGCGGGTACAGGCGCTCGCAGAGTATGCGCACCAATGCGGTCTTGCCGGAGCCGACCGGGCCGCCGATGCCGACGCGCAGGGCTGGTTTGGAACTCATTGTGGTACTCCTTATTAAAAATCGAGTAAGAAAAACGGATCAGGATCGAAACAATCGTGTGTATTGGTGTTCATGCCGGGCGCTGGCAAAGGCCAGCCCCGGCAGGCCCGCGCCCAGCTCGTCATCAGCCAGGCCGGCCGCCAGTTCGACGATCGGCGGCAGCGCTGGCAGCAAGCGGTCAAGCAAACGCTGGGCGTCGGTCTGCCCCAGCGGAATCAGTTTTGTCGCAGCGCCAGTCTGATTCTCCAGCCAACTCCAGAGCACACCGAGTGCCAGCGCACTGGGCCCGGTACGCCAGTGTTGCCCGGCCATGGCGAAGGCGCTGATCAGCGCCAGCGGTTCACCTGTTGGCCAGTCCTGCGCCGCCGGAATCAGCAGCGATTTCATCAGTCGCAGCAGCGCCCCGCCCTGCTGGCTGTCTTCCAGATACAGCTCGGCGGTTTCGCGGCTGGCCAGTAACCAGTCATTCCAGGCGGCAAAGCCGGTTTCATCCTGCTGCTCGAGCGCCGCGTATTGCCGCAGCAGCAGCGGAATATCCAGCCGTCCGAGCGAGCGCGAGGCCAGTGCCGTCAGCCAGCCAGCGGCGGAGTCCAGGTCGGTCACCCAGTCCTGCTCGATGGCATACTCCAGTCCCTGGGAATAGGCATAGCCGCCAATCGGCAACGCCGGGCTGGCCAGTTGCAGCACTCTCAGCAGCGCTGCATCGGCAATATCAGCCATGTTCGTGGCCACTCAAGCGTAAAAAGGGTGCGTTCTGAATCGGCCCTGCCGGCGTGGCAACGCTGTGGCCGTGGCTGTGGTAGGCGCCGGGCTCGGGGTTGAACGGCGCGAAGATCTCCTCCACCTCCAGACCGAAGCCGCGCAGCATGCTGTCTAGTACGTGGTCACGCAGATAGCGCAACTGACCCGGCTGGATCTCCAGCGGCACATGCCGGTTGCCCATGTGGTAGGCCGCACGGGAAAGCAGCAACGCGTCATCACAGAACACCCGCGACAGGGACTCGGATTCGGCATGGATCACCACCACGCTGCCATCGTCACCCTGCAGCCGATCACCCTCGGCAAGCATCCGTCCGCGCGGCAGAAACAGGCCCACCTCGACGCCGCCCTGGCTCTGCGCGCGCAAGCGACTGCGGGTACGCAATTCATAGGTCAGCTCCAGCACATGGTCGGCTGGGCCGGGCTCTTCCAGCCATTGATGGCATTCGATCATCAAATACTCCTAAAACAGGTAATAACGCTGGGCCAGCGGCAGGGATTCGGCCGGCTCGCACAACAGCTCGACGCCATCGGCCTTGACCACATAGGTTTGCGAATCAACGCTGATCACTGGCTGGTAATCGTTGAGTTTCATGTCCGCCTTGCTGATGGTGCGCGTTTTGCTCACAGCTTCCAGCCTGCGCTTCAGCCCGAGCTTGCTGCCAATGTCGGCATCCAGCGCGGCCTGACTGACAAAGGTCAGGCAGGTGCTGTTCATGGCACTGCCAAAGGCGCCGAACATCGGCCGGTAATGCACTGGCTGCGGCGTGGGTATGGACGCATTCGGGTCGCCCATGGGCGCTGCAGCAATGGAACCACCCTTGAGGATCAGACTGGGCTTGGTGGCAAAGAAGGCAGGCTTCCACAACACCAGATCAGCCAGCTTGCCGACCTCGACCGAGCCGACCACATGGGAAATGCCCATGGTGATTGCCGGATTGATGGTGTACTTGGCGATATAGCGCTTGGCGCGGAAGTTGTCCGACCAGTCATCGTCCTCGGGTAACGGCCCACGCTGTACTTTCATCTTGTGCGCGGTTTGCCAGGTACGGGTGACCACTTCGCCGACCCGGCCCATGGCCTGGGAGTCGGAGGAGATCATGCTGAAGGCGCCCAGATCATGCAGGATATCTTCGGCGGCAATGGTTTCGCGGCGGATACGCGAGTCAGCAAAGGCCACGTCTTCGGCAATCGCCGGGTCCAGGTGGTGGCAGACCATCAACATGTCCAGATGCTCGTCCACGGTATTGATGGTGTAGGGCCGTGTCGGGTTGGTCGACGAGGGCAGTACATTCGGCTCGCCACAGGCCTTGATGATGTCCGGCGCGTGACCGCCGCCTGCACCTTCGGTGTGGTAGGTGTGAATCACCCGGCCCTTGATCGCCGCCAGGGTATCTTCAACGAAGCCGGACTCGTTCAAGGTGTCGGTATGGATAGCCACTTGCACGTCATAGGCTTCGGCCACGCTCAGGCAGCAATCGATGGCCGCCGGTGTGGTACCCCAGTCCTCGTGCAACTTCAGGCCCATCGCTCCCGCTTCCAACTGCTCCTCGAGCGCATCCGGCAGGCTGGCATTACCCTTGCCGAGAAAGCCCAGATTCATCGGGAAGGATTCGGCCGACTGCAGCATTCGCGCGATATGCCAGGCACCCGGTGTGCAGGTAGTGGCATTGGTGCCGGTTGCCGGGCCAGTGCCGCCGCCAAGCATGGTGGTAACGCCGGAGGTGAGCGCCTCTTCGATCTGCTGCGGACAGATAAAGTGGATATGCGCATCAATGCCGCCGGCAGTGAGGATCATGCCCTCCCCGGCAATAACTTCGGTACCGGGCCCGACGATGATGTCCACGCCTGGCTGAATATCCGGGTTGCCGGCCTTGCCGATCTGGCTGATCATGCCGTTCTTGATCGCCACATCGGCCTTGATCACGCCCCACCAGTCCAGAATCAGGGCGTTGGTTATCAGGGTGTCCGGGGTCTCCGCGCGTACCCGCTGGCTTTGCCCCATCCCGTCGCGAATCACTTTGCCGCCGCCAAACTTGACCTCTTCACCGTAGCGGGTCAGGTCCTTCTCGACGCTGATCCACAGCTCGGTATCACCCAGGCGTACGCGGTCGCCCTTGGTCGGGCCATACATCTCGGCATAGGCTTCTCTGCTGATTTCCATCTAGTGCTCCTTATTCACTGTTCGCACTTCACAGGCTGCCCATAACCAGGCCGCGAAAACCGTAGACCTTGCGCTCGCCGGCCAAGGCCACCAGTTCGATCTCGCGGCTTTGGCCGGGCTCGAAGCGTACGGCGGTGCCAGCGGCAATATTCAGGCGAAAGCCGCGCGCAGCGTCGCGATCGAAGTGCAAGGCGGCGTTGGTTTCAGCAAAGTGGTAATGCGAGCCGACCTGGATCGGCCGGTCACCACTGTTGGCCACACTGATGGTGATGGTCTCGCGCTTTTCGTTGAGCGTCAGGCTACCGGGGCGGGTCTGGATTTCTCCGGGAATCATGGTCAGCTCCTGTCAGGGAATCGGGTTGTGAACGGTGACCAGCTTGGTGCCGTCCGGGAAAGTCGCTTCCACCTGCACTTCGGCGACCATTTCCGGTACGCCGGGCATCACCTGTTCACGGGTCAGCAGCGTGCGGCCATAGCTCATCATCTCTGCCACGCTGCGACCGTCACGGGCGCCCTCCATGATCGCGGCACTGATATAGGCCACCGCCTCCGGGTAGTTGAGGATCACGCCTCGAGCCAGCCGCCGCTCGGCCACCAGTGCTGCGGTGAACAGCAGCAGCTTGTCTTTTTCGCGGGGAGTCAACTCCATGCAAACACTCCTGTCAGGTAGTCCAGATACGCGGCAAACAGGTTTCCCGGCCGTTGATCAACGGTCGCAGCTGCTGCCACAGACGAATAAAACTGTTGCGCGCATGTTCGGCGTGCTGCCCGAGATAACGGGCGATCAACAAACCATGGCGTTGGGTAAAAGCCAGTTGCGGGTAATCGGCAAAATCCTCGCGCAGCCTGTCGAGCTGATCGCGATCCAGCGTCAGGGTGGCCAACCAGGTGCCGCTGACACCGGCGTTACCCAGGCCCCAGCGAGCAGACAACAGCTCGTCACCGCCCTCAAAACGATTGCGCTCGATATACAGCGGCCGACCGTCACGCCACACATCCAGGTGCTGATCTACCCGGCCCCGCTGAAAGCCTTCGCCGGATGCCGGACGGCCCAGACACAGCAGATCCCAGGCGCAGAAGCGTGCGTCCTTGGCCATGTCGATGCGGGTAATCATCCGCGCGTTGCAGCCTTCGAAAGCGATCGTATCCTGCGGCAGATACTCCAGGCTGGCACCAGAGCTGACGCTGAAACGGTTGTGCTGCACCTGCAGAGTGCCGTTGTCGCGCGCTCGATAGAATTTGCCGGAAGACGGTGTGGTCAGTAGCACGCAGCTGCCCTCGCCGGCTGACACCTGCAGGCGTAATGAATCGCCGCTGACCATGCCGCCGGGGGGATGCAGAATGTACAAATGCGGGCAGTCTGCCCCTTCAGGGAGCAGCGGCCGCTGAATGCGTAAAGGTCCACGGTGACTGACATGCTCGAGCACCGAGCGGCCACCCTGACGGACCACGCCAAGGTTCAGACCTGCCTGCCAGTTGATGGCGCTGTCGTGCTGTTCAAGATGCCAAGCGGCAGTCATGCTCTGCCTATCCTTTACCGGTTTATCTGGTAAAGCCTGAGCAAATGACGTGCCAGCATGGGCGAACGAAGTTAGGGGGATGCACCGCAATCGAGCGCCCTGTTTTAGGGCGCCGATCAAGATCGATCAAATACGTGCGCTTTTATGGTGCACCAACGGTGAGCGCAATTCGTGACAGGCTCTAGCGATCTTCGTTTGGCAGGTCGGCCGTATCGCTGCGCTGATGCCCTAACTCCAGCGCCGCACGATCGGTCCAGTCTTCATTCAACTCTGCTTTAACAGATACGCCTAATTCCTTGAAATCAGTAATCTGTTTAACCAGATTGCCCCGCCCGTTGACCAGTTGATCGCGCGCTTTTTGATAAGCATCGGTGGCCTTCTCCAGACTCTTCTCGATGCCATCCATGCTGCCCAGAAAGGTGCGCAACTTGTCATAGACCTTGCCAGCACGCTCTGCCAGTTCAGCGGTGTGCTTGTTCTGATCTTCAAAGCGCCAGAGCTGGCGGACAATGTTCAGGCTGGTCAGCAAGGTGGTGGGTGTGGCCACCAGCACGTTCTGCTCGATGGCCTTCTGGAACAGGCCCTCATCAGCCTTCAAGGCTTCGACAAAGGCAGATTCGATCGGGATGAACATAAAGACCATTTCCGGTGCATTCAGCCCCGGCAACTCGAAGTAGTTGCGATCCGACAGCTCCCGAATCCGCTGACTGATGGCCTGCACATGCTCGGCCAGCGCAACCCGACGTTCGGTCTCGTCTTCGCTGTTGATATAGCGTGTATAGGCATTCAGCGAGACCTTGGCATCGATGATCAGATGCTTCTCCTGCGGCAGGTACACCAGTACGTCTGGCCGCTGACGCTGGCCGTCGGCGGTGGTCATGCTGACCTCGCGCTTGAAGTCCTTGCCGGCGATCAGGCCGGAGCGCTCCAGTACGTTCTCCAGAATCAGCTCGCCCCAGTTGCCCTGAGTTTTCTTCTGCCCGCGCAGCGCGGTGCTCAGGTCGTGAGCTTCCTGGGTAATCTGCCGATTCAGCTCCTTCAAGTGGTTCAGCTCGCTGGCCAGTGTCGCCTGCTGTTGCGTGTCCTTGTGGTGAATGTCCTCGACCTTGAGGCGGAACTGATCAATCTGCTCCCGGAAAGGTTTCAGCAGGCTATCCAGCGACTGCTGACTCTGCTGCGAGAACGCCTGGCCCTTGGCCTCAAAAATCTTGCTGGCGAGTTGCTCGAATTCCATTTTCAACTGGTCACGGCTGTCTTTCAGCAACTGTTGCTGCTCGGTGAAATGCTGCTGACGGTGCTCCAGCGTGTTTTTCAGCGTGCTGTGCTCCAGCCCGAGCTGTTCATGGGTGCCTTGCAGGCTTAGCAGGCGTTCGTTCAGCCCCTGCCGCTCCTGACGCAGTTCATCGATCTGCCGTGCCTGTTCCTGGCTCAGCGTCTGCGCCCGCTCGGCTTTCAGCTGCCAATCATGGCTCTGCTGTTCGAACTGGGTCAGTTGGGTGCTGCGTTGTTCAAGCTGCTGGCGCAGAGTATCCAGGCTCTCCTGTTGATGCTCGATGCGCACTTCCAAACCGGCATGACGTGCCTGCTGCTGATGTATTTCCTGTTGCAGCTGCTGAGTTTCATGTCGCTGTGACTCAAGCAGTTGACGGCTCAAAGCCAGCTCCTGCTGCAATTGGCTGGCGCGGCGCACCGCCAACCAGGCGGTGACGGCCCAGCCCAGCAACAGCACCAACGAAATACCGGCCAACAAGGTCTGCACGTCAGATACGGGCATTGAATCTCTCCTTTCTGTGAAGCGGCATTATCGCTTTGTTGGCGATGCTTTGTAACCCGCAGCGGGCTCTCCCCCATTAGGGGGGTGCATCATTTGGTTGCAGGGGAATAGTGTCGGTCGGGTGCAATGCTGGCCATCTGCATAAGCCAAGGATTCCCAATAACAACAAGCGCAGGCGCGCGAGGAATACCATGACCAGAATAATAACAAACCCTCCATTGAATACGCTGCTCAAACCGCTGGCTGTGGCCGTTGCGGTCTTGGCCAGTTTTCCCGCGAATGCCGCCCGCTTCGATATAGGCGAAATCCAGGGCCAGTTCGACTCGCAGATCTCGGTCGGCACCAGTATCGGCACCAGCGAGATCGACGATGATCTGGTCTGGGTGAATAACGGCGGGAACGCCAACGCCGCCAATTCGGACGATGGCCGACTTAATTTTGAGAAAGGTGAAGCCTTCTCCACCATCTTCAAGGGCACCCATGACCTGTCCCTGCAGTATGAGGACACCGGAGTGTTCGTCCGCGGCAAGTACTGGTACGACTTCGAGACCAAGGACGGCAGCCGTGAGCTCTACGACATCAATGACAGTGGCCGGCGGCAGGCCGCCAAATCCTCAGGTGGCCAGATACTCGACGCTTTCATTTATCACAACTACAACATCGGCAACCTCCCCGGCTCGGTCCGGGTGGGCAAGCAGGTAGTCAGTTGGGGTGAGAGTACCTTCATCCAGAACAGCATCAATAGCATCAACCCGATCGACGTCGCGGCATTCCGCCGTCCAGGTGCTGAAATCAAGGAAGGCCTGATACCGGTAAATATGCTCTTCGTCTCCCAGAGCCTGACCGACAACCTGGGTATGGAAGCCTTCTATCAGCTGGAGTGGGATCCGACCGTACTGGATAACTGCGGCACCTTCTTTTCCTTTACCGATTCGGTCGCCAAGGGTTGCGGCCAGGTCGGCATCGGCGGCTCACAAACGGATGCCAACTCAGCAGCCAATCCCTTTGTTTACGTACCCCGCACGGACAATCGTGAAGCCCGCGACAGCGGCCAGTTCGGCGTTGCCTTCCGGCTCTACGTGGACAGCCTGAACCAGACAGAATTCGGCCTGTTCGCAATGAACTTTCACAGCCGCAATCCTATTTTCAGCACCACTGCGGGCACCGGGGCGCCGAATTTCGCCGGCTTCGGCTTCAACAACGACACCAACGTATTCGACCTGCCAGTGGACGCCGGCTACTACGTCGAATATCCCGAGGATATTCGCCTGTATGGGGTCAGCTTCCAGACCAACCTGGGCGGTATGTCAGTCTCGGGTGAAGTCAGCTACCGCCCGAACCAGCCGCTGCAGATCAGCACCAATGATCTGGTTGGCGCAGCACTTGGCGCAGCCGGCAATCCCGTTTCGCCAGTCAACGCCCAGGGCGTGGGCGGAACGATATTTGGTATCCCGGCCGCCCCCGGCACTGACCTGTCTGGCTACAAGCGCATGCCGGTCACCCAGGCTCAACTGACCGTGATCAACTTTGTTGATAACGTCTGGGGTGCTGACCGCCTGACCATGGTTGGCGAGGTGGGCTACAACCATATCGGCGGGCTCAAGAGTAGCCCCACAGACCTGCGCTTTGGACGAGATTCACTATACGGCTCCGGCGAACTGCCGATTCCCGGGCTTTGCGAGACCGCACTTAACGCCGCGCAACCCGAGTACTGCAACGACGAGGGCTTCTATACCCAGCATTCCTGGGGCTTGCGTACCGTGGCGTCGCTTGAATACCGCGGCTTTGCCGGCGTACAGCTGACCCCCAATGTCGCCTTTGCCTGGGATGTGGAAGGTTATGGTCCGAACTTCAACGAAGGGTCCAAGGCCGCCAGCCTCGGCGTGAATGCCCTATACAACAACAAATACAACGCCAGCATCAATTACACGAACTTCTTCGACGGTGATTACAACGCCATGGTTGATCGTGACTTTGTAGCCCTGAGCGTTGGCGTGAACTTCTGACCTGGATGGAGAACAATATGAAATCAATCAAAACCCTGGGTCGCCAAACCTTTGCCGTGCTGGCTTTGAGCAGCCTGGCGATGGCGGTGTCGGCGGCGGTTTCACCTGAGGAAGCAGCAACCCTGCAAACCACACTGACGCCGATGGGCGCTGAGCGCGCCGGCAACGCCGAGGGCACCATTCCCGAATGGACCGGCGGCCTGCCAACCGATGCAGCCCCGGTGTCGGACAACGGATTTTTCTCGGATCCCTTTGCCGACGACCAGATGCTATTCACAGTAACCGCCGATAACATGGAGCAATACGCCGACCAGATCAGCCCGGGTCAGAAAGCGATGTTTGCGCGCTATCCTGAAACCTACCGCATGCATGTGTATCCCTCACGGCGCAGCAACACCGTACCCGATGAGGTCTTCGCGGCAGTCGCACGCAACGCGGTGAACACCGTTACCGTTGAGGGTGGCAACGGTCTGCAGAATTTTGATACCGCGTATCCCTTCCCGATTCCGAAATCCGGGGTCGAGGCCGTGTGGAACCACATCACCCGATACCGTGGCGGCAGCTTCAGCCGTACCATCGCCCAGGCCACCCCCCAGGCCAATGGCTCCAACACCATGGTTGTGTTCAAGGACGAATTTACCTTCGCTACTGCGCTGACCGATTTCGGCCCGGCGACCAGTGACAACCTGATGTTCTATTTCACCCAGCGTGTGCTGTCGCCATCGCGTCTGGCCGGTGACGTGCTGCTGGTACACGAATTTATCAACCAGGTAAAAGAACCGCGCCTGGCGTGGATCTACAATGCCGGCCAGCGCCGCGTTCGTCGTGCACCTCAGGTGGCCTATGATGGCCCGGCATTCGGCTCAGACGGTACCCGCACTTCTGACAACTATGACTTTTATAACGGCTCTCCCGACCGCTATAACTGGAAGCTCATAGGTAAGCGCGAGATGTTGATCCCTTACAACAACTACAAGATCGCCTCTCCGGATATCAAGTACGACGAGATCATCCAGGCCGGCCACATCAACCAGGATCTGGTGCGCTACGAGAAACATCGGGTGTGGGAGGTCGAGGCGACCCTGATGGAAGGTCAGCGCCACGTCTACGCCAAGCGGCACTTCTTCATTAACGAAGACAACTGGCAGGTGGCGGTATTGGATCACTACGATGGCCGCGGCGGTCTCTGGCGCGTAGCCGAGGCCATCGCGCTGCAGCGTTACGACGAGAAGATCCCCAGCTATGCGATCGAAACCTTGTATGACGTACAGAATGGCCGCTACGTAGCTTTGGGGATGACCAACGAAGAGCGTGAGAACTACGACACTGACTTCCAGGCATCTTCTGCCGACTACACACCCAACGCATTGCGTGCTTCGGGTATCCGCTAACCACCACCGCCTCTGACCGAGGCGGACTCACGCACCACCACCGCATCGGCCGAAGCCGGCGGTGGTTTTTTTATGCCCGCGCGACCTGCAATGGCGGAGCGTTCTGCAGCATCACCGCAGCCTGGGCGCGGCTTTCGACTTTCAGCTTGGCGAATATGCTCTTCATATGCGACTTGATAGTTTCCGGCGTGACATTCAGGTCGCGGGCAATCTGCTTGTTCGACTTGCCCTCTGCCACCAGTTGCACCACCTGCCGCTCTTTGACTGTAAGCCCTAACAAGGCGGCATTGCAGCTGTGCGCAGACGGCCCAAGCCGCTGGCCTGCCGAGAACAGCGCATCCACACCCGCCTTCCATTGCGCAGAGACGTAGTCCGCCAGTCGCTCGCAGGCTTGACCGAGCGGCAGGTCCTGCAACAGGCTGATCGCGCCGCTGCCTTGTATACGCAGCAGCACCTCATCCAACAACGGCTGTCCCTGCTCCGGCAGCCCGCGCAGACAATGATAGGCACCCAACGCCAGGGCGATGTCGCAATACATCAGTTCCAGTTGTCGCTCTTGCAACAACGCCAACAACGCCTCGATGTTCTCGACCAGTATAGGGGTCTCTTCAATGCCACAGAGCGCCAGCCAGAGCAGGCTTAACTGGGCGTAAACTCGCTTATCCAGAGTCGCCTCGGTATCAGCCTGCGACGCCAGCTCAACCAACGCATGGCTGCAGGACACGGCTTCACGGATCTTGTTGTCCTGCAGATTCAGCCACACCCGCTCAAGCAGTACCCGCGCCCGCAGCCGTTGCCAGGCGTGGCGCGTCGCCAGCACATCCAATTGTTCCAGAGTACGCCGAGCTCGGGTCGCGGCACCCTGGTGCCATTGCAATCGCGCCTGGGTGCAATAGCCTGCAGCTAAGCAATCGAGAAAGCCGCCCATGGCGATAAAGTCCATGCATTTGGCCAGATGGGTTTCACTCGTCGCATGATCGCCCCGCCAATAATGCAACTGCGCCAGCAGCGCATTTGGCAATGCCAGCAACGCCGGGTTGGGACTTTCCATCCGCGCGTGAAAGCTGTGCTCGATCCGCTCCAGCACATGTTCCAGGCCGCTTTGCGCATCCTGCAGACGCCCCTGCGCGCATTCGCCCAGCGCATTGATCGACTGCCGATAGCAGTCATGGAACAGCAGACCTGGACCTTGTCTTCCGTCGACAAAGGTTGGCGGCACGGTATAGAAGGCATCCCAGCGGCCGGCGTGATAATGGCTACAACTGATCAGGTTGAGCAGCACGTTGGTAATCCACGGGCGGTGCTGCATCGCCTGATAACAGCGGGCCGCCAAAGCCCCGGATGTTTCATTATGATCTGCGAGGCCGAGCAACATCGCACGCAAGGACTGCATCTCCCAATAATCGCGTGATGCCGGCCCGTTCTGTTGTCGGCCCGCAAGGTCAGATTCCAGCTCGTTGAGCAGGGTTTCCGCGACATTCACCTCCAACGCCAGCCCCATGGCCCAGGCGCGCGCCATCCGCAAGGGCAGTGACACGTCTCCCGCTTCCAGCTTCCAGCGCTTTTCCAGCATCACCAGCGTGCTGAAGTCACCCCGCTCAAGCAATTCCATTGCGCATCGATTGATCCACTCACGCACCTGCTCCACCTGCTCTGCCTCCAGGCCAAGCTTGATCGCGTCCAGCCAGTGGCCGCGCTTGGCAAACCACTGGGCGGCGCGAAAACGGAAGTCTGCGACAACATCTGGCTGCTGATCCAGGCAGGACCTCTTCAGGTGCCGGCGGAACAGGGGGTGCAGCTTGAACCAGTGCTCATGCTCACCCAGGCTGCTGATGAACAGTTGCCGGCGCTGTAGCTCTCCCATCAGCTGTCTGGCGGGCTGGGCACCGATAAGCTCGCAGATTAAAGCGGTACTGAACTTGTCGAGCAAACCCAGTTGGCACAGATAGTCGCGACTCGGCCCATCCAGGCTATTAAGCAGATCATCAAACAGCAGACAGATACCCCGGCTGGTGGCCCGCGGCTCGCCGCGGACATCGAACTGCGGGGCCAGCAAGAAGGCTCTCAATGCGGCGATCCAGCCATCGGTTTCCTGGTGGATCGCACTCAGGTCTCCGGCCTGCTCCAGTTCCAGGCCAGCCTTTCTGAGCAGGTCTCGGGTCTCTTCCAGGCTGAAACGCAGCTGGCAGGAGTCCAACTCAAGCAGATCATCCACGTAGCGCTTTTCCAATAGCGCCACTGGCAGCTCCCGCCGGCTGATCAGCACCATGTGCAAATGCTGCGGCGCACGCTCGATAAAAAAGCGCAGCGCATTGACCAGTACGGGATCATCGATGCGATGGCAATCATCCACAAAAAGCACCAGGGGACGATCAAAGCCGATCAGCTCATTGATCAGCAAGCTGGCCAGCGTTTCCATGCTGAAAAACGTCAGTTCGGTCTGCAAGCCAAGGCAGCTACGACCCAGACACGGATCTGCATGATTCAGGGCCGCAGCCAGATAGAACAGCAGCCGTTGTACCGACTCATCCTGTTCATCCAAAGATAGCCAGGCCACCGCAACCCCCTGGGCCGCAAGGCTATCTGCCCAGATACTCGCCAGCGTGGTCTTGCCGAACCCGGGCGGCGCCTTGAGCACGGTAATACTGCGCTCGGTTACCTGCTCGGCAAGTCGCTCCAGTCTCGGGCGCGGAAGAATGCCGCGCGCCAGGCGCGGAGGGCTGAGTTTGGTGGCTAGTAGGAGAGGAACATCATTACCGGACGAAGAAACAATATTGGGCACAGGCGGAGTAAGAGCACGGCTTTTCATGATCATGGCGTCAATCATCCTGATACGCGCGAGCCAGCTTTCTGCTGACCTCTTGTTATTTGCCGGAAACCGCTACCTGCCGACAAATGCGCAGACAGGCTCGAAAAGGTATCCGACCTTTTCGAGCCTAACATAGGAATTCAGGAATTAGAGTAATTGCTCTTTAATAATTTTGTAACCTTGGGCGCGGCCTGGGCTCCACCCAGGGATTACTCCTGTGCGGGCTGCATTGCCTGCATGTGCGTGTCGTACTCGCGCTTCATGACGTACAACAGCAGATTGTTGACCTGCGTCTCATCCAGGCTATGGGCGAAATTCGGCATACCCAGGGGCTCAAGTGCCCCGCCGCGCAGAATCGCCTGATAGGAGTCACGTATGGCCGAGGACGAGTAGCGCAGGTCCGGCAGCACGCCACCACCGACCACTCCGGTACCGTGGCAGACCGCGCAGTACTGGCTGTATAGCTGCAACCCCTGCGCAATGTCCTGCTCCGCAGCCAGCACCGGCTGGGGAACCCGGCCGGCATTGGCTTTGACCGGCTCACTCAAGGTCGGCAGGCTGGCGCTTGCGCCCAACTTGAATACCAGCATGCGGCTGACGTTACGCACACCCGTTGCCACAGCTGCATCGCCGCCAAATAGAGCTGCAGAGCCACCCCAGCCTGCCATCAGCGCGACGTACTGTTCCCCCTGGTGCTGATAAGTCATGGGCGCAGCGATCACCCCGGTCTGCGCATCAAAGCTCCAGAGTTTGGCGCCCGCATCTGCGCTGTAAGCGGCGAACTCCCCTGCCGCTGTGCCCTGAAATACCAGATTCCCGGCTGTGCTCAGTGTGCCGCCGTTCCAGTGGTTCGGGTATTCCACCCGCCAGGCTGCGGACTGTTTCACCGGGTCCCAGGCCACCAACGCGCCAGCGGTGTACTCACGGGGCAGTTCCAGAATCTCCGAGGAGCCAGAGCCGGTATTGAAAGCCTCACGGCGCACAAAGCTCTTGCCCTCGTTACTGTAGGTGCCCGGCACTTCCTGATACGGGATATACACCAGACCGGTTTGCGGGTTGAACGACATCGGATGCCAGTTGTGCGCGCCAAAGGGGCTCGGCCATATCACCACGGGCTCCTTTTCATAACGTGCACCGGGCACTTCCACCGGCCGCCCTGTAGCCAGGTCAATGCGCTCGGCCCAGGTCACCTTGCCAAATTTTTCCGCAGACAGCAGCTCGCCGGTTGCTCTATCCAGCACATAGAAAAAGCCATTCTTTGGCGCCTGCATCAATACCTTGCGCTCTTTTCCGCCTATCTCCAGTTCGGCCAGAATCATGTGCTGGGTGGCGGTGAAATCCCAGGTATCACCCGGGTTGACCTGGTAGTACCAGACCAGCTTGCCGGTATCCGGACGGATTGCCAGGATGGAAGAAAGAAACAGATTGTCGCCGCCGCCGGGGCTGCGCACTTCACGGTTCCAGGGCGAGCCATTACCGGTGCCGACGTACAGTAGATCCAGTTCTGGATCGTAGGCCATGCTGTCCCAGGCCGTACCGCCACCACCAAGCGACCAATCGGTTTGCTCGCTCCAGGTCTTGGCCGCCTCGGCCAACTCGGGATGTTCGACCGGTTTGGATGGGTCTGCTGGCACGGTATAAAAACGCCACTTCATTTCACCAGTCTCGGCGTCATACGCCGAGAAGTACCCGCGCACGCCAAACTCGGCACCGCCGTTGCCGATCATGACCATGCCTTTGACGATGCGCGGCGCCGCCGTAATGGTGTAAGGCTGGGTGTTATCCGTCGTCTGCTCAGTCCACACCGGCTTGCCGGTTTTGGCATCCAGCGCAATCAGACGACCGTCCAGGGTGCCGACATAAACCTTGCCATTCCACAGGGCGACACCACGATTCACCGCATCACAGCAAGCATGCCGGCCCTTGGCCTTGTTGACCTGAGGATCAAAGCTCCAAAGAATCTTGCCGCTGCTGGCATCGACTGCCAGCACGCGACTCCAGGACAACGAGGTGTACAACACACCATCGCTATACAGGGGGGTGGCTTCCAGACCACGGTTATTATCCAGATCAATCGACCAGGCCAGACCGAGCTTGTCCACCGATTCGGCATCGATGTCCGTCAGCGGGCTGTAGCGCTGCTCGGACCAGGTACGCCCATGACTTAGCCATTGCGTTGGTTCAGCTGGCGCAGCGAGTAAGACGGCCTGATCCACACCGGCGCCCTGCGCGCTCTGCCAACCCAACAGGCCCGCCATGAGAGTGCTCGCCCACAACAGTGAAGGTTTCATTATTATTGTTGTCCTTGTGATCTGGAGATTTTCTGAAAAATCTAGCCTATACCTGATCCTAGGGCTAACCAGGGGACTCTTTTACCCCCCGCTTGGGGGATAGAGGATCGACGGACGGCAGCGGAATATTGTTCCAGCTACTGCAACCCTTGTTCGTCCATGTGCTAGGCTTTTAGCACACCACGCTTTGCTCTGCCCCAAGTTAACGGACCAATTTAGGAGCGTGAAGGAGCTGTGATGCTCGATAAAATTGATACAGGTGCTAGGAAGCTTCTGGTGGTGGAAACATTCGCCGAATGGAGCTGTTTACTGAACAACTTGACTCAAACCGGCTGGCGCATTGTAAACACCAGCCTGAACCATGCTGCCGGCAAAGAGTGCGATGTCGGCGTCATCCATTTGCTCGACAGCCACCTGCAACAGCAAGAGATGCTCAAGCGGGTGATCCGTCAAAGCGGCGGAGAATGGATTGCAGTCATTGATCAGGATGTGAAGGACAAGACCGCCATGCGCTCATTCATCAGCGAATGGTTTTTTGACTTTTACACTCTCCCCTTCGATTTCCAACGCATGCAGGCTGCTCTCGGCCGTGCCTACGGCATGTCGCGCTTACGCAACCTCACTCGGCATTTCGCACTAAAGGAAGATCACGAATTTCTTGGCAGCAGCGCCCAGGCCAAGACACTGCGCAAGCTGGTGACACGCTGCGCAACCACTGACTCGCCGGTGTTGATACGCGGCGAAAGCGGTACGGGTAAAGAGCTAGTCGCGCGCGCATTGCACTGGAAATCCCGCCGCGCAAACAAGCCCTTTGTCGCGGTCAACTGTGGCGCGATACCTGAGCAACTGATTCAATCAGAAATGTTTGGCCATGAAAAGGGTGCTTTTACCGGTGCCCACCAGCGCAAGATCGGTCGCATCGAAGCGGCCAACGGCGGCACTCTGTTTCTTGATGAGATAGGTGATCTGCCGCTGGAACTGCAGGCCAACATGCTGCGTTTTCTTCAGGAAATGCAGATTGAGCGGGTCGGCAGCACTCAGCCGATTCAGGTGGATGTGCGTGTGGTGGCAGCTACCCACATTGACCTTGAAGCGGCCATTGTAGAAGGCGGGTTTCGCGAAGACCTGTACTACCGGTTGAATGTGCTTGAAATACAGACCGCCCCCTTACGTGACCGCCATGCAGACATTCCCATTCTGGCTCAGCATTTTGCCCAGTTGTACGCAGGAGAAGTAGGCCGAAAGCCTCGCCCGTTCAGCGAGGCGAGTATAAAAGCCATGCTGCAACATGGCTGGCCGGGCAATGTGCGCGAACTGGCCAACCGCGTACGACGAGGCATGGTTCTCGCCGAGGGTCGCACAATAGAACCATCAGATCTGGGTCTGGCGGCGGCGCAGGAACGGGTCAAAGTGGCTGAACGCCTGGAGAACTACATCTTGCGCGCAGAGAAGCAGGCGCTGCAGGATGCGCTAACACTGAATCCCGACAACATGTGCCGCGTGGCAGAAACCCTGGGAATCTCGCGACCAACCCTCTACCGCATGCTGCACCGCCATCAGATCATCTGATGGCGGGTTTTGCGGCATGAGCTCTCAATAGTAGTAAGGGAATTTCACACTGACGCTGAAGTCTGGCGCATCCGGGGTCAAACCTATGGCCAGACTGGGTACAACCGTCAACCGATCGGTCGCCGCGAAGGTCGCTCCCAGATTGAAGTAAGCCGCGTTAACGTCGCTGCCGTTGACTGTTTGCCAGCCACTGCCGTCCGGTCTGATACGACTTGAGCGGCTGATCAGTTCGGAGAACGACATCGACATACTCATCCGTTCGTTAAGCGCAAACGCCATCCCCACACCCAACTGAAAATAATTGCCCAGCTGGACCTTGCCTGGCACTTTGACACCGATCTGCGGGCTGATATCGGAGAAGTCACCTTCCAGGTGGTAGGTGTACGAGAGATTGCCGAACAACACCGCAGGATCGACCGTCTTGACCAGGGAAATACCCGGCGTCACCGACCAGACGCCGTTACCGGTGGGCAGGTCTTCAGGTACGCTGAGGTTATCGTTACCAGGCACTGTGTCCAGCTTGATGCCATACGGATCCTTACCGGTCGGCATCCGGACCCGCAGGCTGGCCACCGCATCGGGTACGCCAGGTGACTCGTCAAGAAACTTGTAAGCCACACCTACACTGATATCCCCCAGGCGCGGATCTCCGGTCACCTTCTCTTCGCTGAACTCCGCGCTGGAACCACCGGCTCCCGCGGATTGGTAAGTGGTTTGCCGGTACACCACGGGGATGTTTGCATCAAACTGCCAGCGCTGACGCCAGTTGTAGCGTCCGGTCAGATCGAAGGTAAAGGTATCGGCGTTAATTTCATCGATCCCCAGGTTACCCAGAAAAATCGCATCCAGCGCCAGAAACCCATTCAGGAACAACTGCCTGGTGTCGTAATGGCTGTAGGTGATGCCCGGTTCGAGGCTGAAGGTGCCGCCACCGAAAAAGCCACTGGCTTCCTGATATAGCGCTTCCACGCTCGGCGCCGGTTCGGACGACTCTTTCAGCGATTCGCCATAACCTGAGCCGGCCCTGGCCGTCTGAGTTGGCTGGCTTGACTGGGTGGACTGCGCCGTCTGGGTAGGAGGCGAGACCGGTACATTCCGTTGATTGGCTTCGGCGACGGCTTCAGCGCGACGCCCTTCTACCTGCCGGATCCGCTGTTCAAGAATCATCAACGCGTTTTGCTGCGCTTCATAGCGCTTTTGCAACTCTTCCAGTTGTCGGCGCAGATCTACCTCCTCCGGTTGTGCGAAGGCGACTGAACTGACTCCGATCAAGCCCCATACTAAACCGCGTCCAGAATATTGCATGATGCGCTTCCTTATTGTTATGAACTGAATGACTCCTTCAATACCCTGCTGGTCGTAAGGCTCTAAGCTGTTCCCAGGTACAATTTGCCAGGTCCATATTCAGCGGCCGATCACGCAGTGCGATGTTCAATGCAGCAAGGTTTCGCACGCTGTTCAAACTGCTGTTTATATTTGCTTGCTGCAGTACATTGCCACCACCAATATGCTGTTGCGCGAGGCCCTGCCCATTCGCGTCAAGCGCCAGGCGCAGGCCGCCAGCCTGGTTGGTGATCTGCACGCTACCCGCTTCGTTGGAGTACTGGGTATTACCGCTCCATGCCTGACCTTCCGGTGTTGGCAGGCTTTCCATAGTGTTACTGATAGATATGCTCAAATCATTCAACGCATCGTTGTAATCACCCGCGCTGCGTACGCTCTGGCTGATACCCTGGACCTGCGCAAGGCCGTTACCACCGAGAACCTGACCGACGCCAGGCACTACTGCATTACCTCCGCTTTCAGCTTGCCCAACATAACTGACATGCAAGCTGGGCTGCGCTTGGCCGCTCACTTGCAGAGTGACATTCGCGCCAATCGATTGCCCGGCGTTGTTCTGCCAGAAGGTACTCATGGTGACCCCAAAATGAATGACCCGGTCTGGCAGCACGTAACGACCACGCAGCTGTGACAGCTCCGCATCGCTGATCTCTACCGGCTGAAAAAGACTGGCCGCATTGACGGGTAGGCTGAGACTTATCACGCCTACCACCCACCAATGTTTCCTGTTCATGTGTCGCTCCCGGAACCTAGGGTTCCCAGCGCTGTGCGCTAAAAAAAATCACTTTGAATAAAACCGAAGTCGAGCAGCTCTGCATCAGGTACCGGTCTGAACCGATCCAGCCTGTGTTTGGCAGTCAAGGGCTCTGGGGGAGACAACAAGGCATTGTCCCGATCATAGCCCGGTCCAATCACCGCAAAGATGATGCCGTTCCACCCCTGGGTGAAATCCTCGAGGGTCATTTTTTTATGACCCAGGACCGGATCGCCGATATACACCCAGCCGTCACTGCTGGTTTGCATAACGACAAAATGCTTGTAACCACGCACATCGATCAGCACGATAGCGGGTACCTTTACCTGTTCCAGTTGCTCGGGCGGAATGCGATAGCCGCGTGCGCGCAGGCCGATTGTTTCGGCAAACCGTTTCATGTCGAGCATGGAGAAGCCTTGGGTGCGCACCAGCTCCATATCAGCTTCGGCAAGCATGCCCTGAATCACGTCCGCTTCGGTAAACTCCCAGCCATAGGCCTGATTCAATACGGTGGCAAGTGCCGCTGCCCCGCAACTGAAGTCAGTCTCCTGCTCCACCAGATTAATGAAGCGCCGCTCACGCATACTGGTGACGGGCTTATAAATGAGAGCACCATTGGGTAAAGCAGCGAAGGGTTTGGGCGCCGTTTGCGCCTGCACAGTGATCAGCGGCGCCGCAAGTGAGGCCAGCGCTATAGCCAGACCGATCCCTTTCATCACGCCTCCCATTGCCCAACGGTATACCAGAACCAGAAACGGTGAAGCCCAGGCACTGAGTGCCTGGGCTAGGCTTGCTATTACAAGCTAGGGCAAGCAGTACACCCTGCTGCGATAGCCAGCGAGTTGCTTTGCTGGTTACCACTACCTGCTGCGATGTTAGCCCCAACGTTGCCGGAAACGTTGACCAGCGAACTGCCCAGAACAGCGCTGTTGACTACCGGAACACTGGGCTGGCCGCCACCGCCATAACCATAGCCCCAGCCACCGTGGCTTCCGCCGAGGGACTCATTGGAGACGAGGTTGTCATGCGAATTCTGATAGACATTCACAGAAGCGTTAGCGGTATAAGCAGTTTCTGATGAGGCGACAGCCATATCATTTTTCTGCTGATTGCTGTTGCCTGCGGCGACGTTGATACCCATGTTACCGCTGGTGCCATTGGCCGAATTGGTCAGAGCAGCAGTATTTGGCACGCCATGGTTTTCAACTTCATTGTGGTGGTTAGCCTGATCCACATCAATGCTGGCCTGGGCAGAAGTGCCTGTCCCAATGAAGCCGAATACAAAAGCGGAATCAGCTGTAGCAATAGCAGCAGCGTTGGCTTGCTGGTTATTGTCGCCAGCTGCAACGTTGACGCCAACGTTACCTGATGCGCCACCCAGCGAACCGTCAACCAGAGCGTTATTGGTAACGCTGTCATTTACAGCTTCGTTACCTTCATTGTTCTGAGCATCGACGATACTGGCATTTGCACCAGAACTATCCGCGTGAGCGCCAACAGACAGCATTGCAACCATGGCCAGAGCCAGAGGTGTCAGCAGTTTTTGAGTCTTCATGGTAAATCTCCTTTCGATTAATATATCCTTGCGTTTAGCAGGCAGTATTTGGATCAGTCCATGATCCGGATGCCGAGGTTATTAACCATGCGGTTCCCTACCCCGGCACTCTGGTTCAGCTGCACCACACCACGACTGTCGGCAAAAGCCTGATCATCAATGCTGACCTGGCGTTGGCCACTCTGAGGCGCTACTGCTCCCGAGTTAATAGATGACGGTGCGACACTCTGTGCCAGACCACTGTCATCCAGGCTTTCCGGCATCGAACCCACTTCGATGCGGAAAGCGTTAATCTGCTGATTGCCGATACCGGCACTCTGATTGATCCCTAACACGCCATCTCCCTGGCTGAACGCATCTCCGCCGATCCGGGCGTTGGCATCAAGCTGAATCTGCTCTTCAAGAATGATGTCGCGGATCTGTTCAACCTTGATTCGCGCTTGCGCATTATCGCCGGCAGCCAATGCCCGGACATTGACCTGCTGCTGGCCGTCGCCGACTGCCTGGTTGATCATCACTACGCCGTTATAGCCTTTACCACTGGATTGAATATCAGCGTTGGCGGACATTTCACCCAAAGCAGCAGCGGAACCGAGTAACGAGGCGATGGCGACAGCAACAACTAGATTGGCGGAATTCATTTCATTGCCTCTGGAGGATCTGTAAAGGCCGCAAGCCTTGCTGGATGCTGCGATTGACATTGCTGTCTATCTTGCCGAGCGACCCGCCGGCATGCCCCACAGGGTTGTTACCTGCTACGCTTGAGGGATTGCCCAGCCTGGACGTGGCGGAATGTACACCCTGCGCCGTGGGTGACAGAAGTTGCTGGGTCATGCGTGCACCGCTGGTGACGGCGGCAAAATCGCCGTCGTCCAGTTCCCCAGGGACGCTGCGCATTTGCAGATCTTCACCTACATAGGTGCTTGGCTTGGGATTGACGACCCGGGGATTAGGGTCGGGTACCAGGGGTTCGCGTGTTGCGGCGCGGGGCTGAACCTCGCGAGAAAGAAGAATGTCGCCGCCGGCTGCCAGTAACGAGGTAGGCGCAATCATAGTCGCCATCCCAAGCAAGACTGCACACCAGCTCCCCACCCGTTCTGAATCCTTCATGTCCGTTGTCCCTGTTGCGACTGCACGGCAGCGATACATGAATAAAGCAGATTCCATGCCGCCTTGCGCGACACGTTAGTTAACAAGGACTTGGCTGGTTCGGGTGTATATAGCTTCTGCCAACTGTCTCAAGCAGGTTACATAATGGGTGGCAAGAGGTGATTACCAGGGCGCTTCTAGAGCCTTCTTCATCATCATAGGGTGTTGCAAAAATGATACAAAAAGTACTGCAGCGTATATTCGAGGTGTTATCTGTTTCATCCCCGTTACATATGCCTTCGAGGTATAAAAAAAGCCCCTAAAAAGGGGCTTGGTTATTGCGAGTTTGTCAGAACGTCACTGCCGAAACTTCAACCGCATTTGCTATCGCCACAGTTGAGACAGGTCATGCAACCGTCCATCTGCACTGCCGCCTGGGTGTGGCATTTGCCGCACATCTGCGCGCCCGGCGGATAAGCCGCGGTGCTGTCATCGCAATCGGCAGCCGCCTGACCCTGTGGCTTGATCGCCACAAATTCGGCACGCTTCTGCTCCAGATAAGCCCGCTGGTGCTCGTCCATCTCGTCCACCATCATGCCGATGCGCTTGAGATGCTGCTCCAGCACGTCACCAATTTCAGCGACCAAGGATGGCATCCAACGGCCGCCACGCTTCATGTAGCCACCCTTGGGATCGAATACGCTACGCAGTTCCTCAACCAGGAAGGTGCAATCACCGCCTTTACGGAACACGGCGGAGATAATCAGCGTAAGCGCTGAAATCCACTGGTAGTGCTCCATATTCTTGGAGTTGATGAAGATCTCGAATGGCCGGCGGATCTCATGGTCACTACCGTGATTGAGAATCACGTCATTGATCGTGACGTAGATCGCATGCTCGGAGGTCGGCGTCTTGATCTTGTAGGTAGAGCCCTCGAGAAACTCGGGGCGCTTGAGTTTCTCATGCATTTCTTCCAGTTGGATCTCGGCCTCGGTAGGCTCGACCGTCTGGGCCGGCTCATCGGCTTTTACCACCGAGTAGTCGACAATTTTGCTGCTGATTTTCAGTGCCATGGTACTTTATCCTCACCCCGCAGCGCGGGGCTTCTTGCTGTTCATGTTATTGGGCGGCGGTTGCGACTTATAGCCAGCCGGCTCAGAACTTACCGTAGTAGCCTTCTTTCAGCGCGTCGTAGAGATTGGCAGCGCTGTGCATCTCGCCATCATACTCAATCTCGTCACCGCCCTTGGCCTCCACAAAACTGCCATCTTCCAGCTTGAAGCGGTAGGTGGTGTTGGCCAGATCCTGCTCCTTGACCAATACACCCTGGAAAGCTTCAGGGTTGAAGCGGAAGGTGGTGCAACCCTTCAGGCCCTTCTCGAACGCATAGCGATAAATATCCTTGAAGTCTTCATAGGGATAATCGGTCGGTACGTTGGCGGTTTTGGAGATAGATGAATCTATCCACTTCTGCGCAGCAGCCTGCACGTCCACATGCTCAGTGGGCTTCACATCGTCTGCAGCAATAAAGTAATCGGGTAGGTTGCGGCTGGCCGCTTCCATGCTCGGTAAGGCTTCCGGGTTAACAAAGTGACGGTAAGCCAGCAATTCGAAGCTGAACACGTCGACCTTTTCCTTGGACTTCTTGCCTTCACGGATCACGTTACGGAAATAGTGATGAGCAAAACTCGGCTCAATGCCGTTGGAGGCATTATTGGCCAGCGACAGGGAGATGGTGCCCGTGGGTGCGATGGAACTGTGATGAGTGAAGCGACCACCCTTCTCGATCAGCGCCTTGACCAGATCGGCGTCCTCGCCGGCTACTTGCTGCATGTAGCGGCTGTACTTGGCCCACAGGACCTTGCCCTTGATCTTCTGGCCAGCTTTGATGCCGTCCTTGCGCATTTCCGGACGTTTGACCAGCATCGCTTCGGTCACGGTGAAGTCTTCATCCATGATCGGCGCGGCGCCCTTCTCTTCTGCCAGCTGCAGCGCTGTACGCCAGCCTTGAACAGCCATTTCCTTGGACACCTGCTCGGTGAAATCCAATGACTTGGCTTCGCCATATTTCATGCACAACATGGTCATGGTTGAGCCCAGACCCAGAAAGCCCATGCCGTGGCGGCGCTTGCGGAAAATCTCGTTACGCTGCTGCTCCAGTGGCAGGCCGTTGATCTCCACCACGTTATCGAGCATACGGGTAAAGATATCCACGACCTTGCGATATTCATCCCAGTCGAAACGCGCCTTGTCGGTAAAGGGATCGCGTACAAACAGTGTCAGGTTGATCGAGCCCAGCAGGCAGGCGCCGTGCGGCGGCAATGGCTGCTCACCACAGGGGTTGGTGGCGCGGATCTCTTCACAGAACCAGTTGTTGTTCATCTGGTTGACGCGGTCGATCAGAATAAAGCCCGGCTCGGCGAAGTCGTACGTCGAGGTCATGATCATGTCCCAGATACGTCGGGCCTTGATCACCTTCGACACCCGGCAGGCTACACGTCCATCTTTCCGGGTCAGGTAGCGCTGGGTAGCGGGCAGCTCGCGCCAGATCACCTGATCGTCGTTATCCAGATCAAGCTTGTCGGCATCGACTTCAGCCTGGGTCAGCGGGAAGGACAGTTTCCAATCCGAATCGGCAGCAACGGCGGCCATAAAGTCTTCAGTGATCAGCAGCGACAGGTTGAACTGGCGCAAGCGGCCGCCCTCGCGCTTGGCGCGAATAAAGTCCATTACATCCGGATGGCCGACATCGAAAGTCGCCATCTGCGCGCCACGACGGCCACCGGCAGAAGATACGGTAAAGCACATCTTGTCGTAGATATCCATGAACGACAGCGGGCCGGAGGTGTATGCACCCGCGCCGGAGACGTAGGCGCCCTTGGGCCGCAAGGTGGAAAATTCATAACCGATACCGCAACCAGCCTTCAACGTCAGACCGGCTTCGTGCAGCTTGGACAGAATATCGTCCATCGAGTCACCGATGGTCGCACTGACTGTGCAGTTGATGGTCGATGTCGCAGGTTTATGCTCAAGGGCGCCGGCGTTGGAAGTGATACGGCCCGCGGGGATGGCGCCATGGCGCAAAGCCCAGAGAAACTGCTCGTACCAATGCTCACGCAGTTCGGGAGCCTCAACATCGGCTATGGCCCGGGCAACGCGCTGGTAGGTCTCGTCAACGGTTTTGTCGAGAGCTACACCGTCCTTGGTTTTAAGGCGGTATTTGGTATCCCAGATGTCCAATGATGCTGGCTGCATGGGAATATCGTTTACCACATTGTGCAAGCGCTGCACCTTGGCTGTCTGGTTCATTCTTATCCTCCTGAAACACCGTCTATGCCCCGCGCAATAAGCCATTCAGACGAAATGAACCGTACTGAGGACCGCGGGAAAGAAAACACTACGTATTGTGCATTGGAGGCAATGCTAGACCCAGATATGGTAAATATCAATATGCTGGAGGGTAGAAAAAAATGCTTTTTTACTTGACTTGACGCTGCCAGAAAGGATGCCGCGATTGGCACCCTTGAACTGCCCGTTTGGTGGGCACGGCAGACTGTTCAGGCAGCACTACCGTCTATCGGAAAGAAACATTCCTGGCTCCAAACGCCCAGGCAGGTTTTGCCGTTATGTTGGCGGTCGACTGCCAACTCTGCCAGCTCGTAAAACAGATTACGATTGATCAAGGCTTCGAGGTTGGTGCGAACCAGCACGTAGGGTGACGGTTCCTGAGTCTCAGGATCTACCGTGACGCGAATAGGGTGATCCTTTCCTGCCGCAAAGCTGTCTTGCAGATTGGTGGTGAATACCAGCTTCTGCTGTTCGCCCTGCCCTTCTACTTTCAACTGGGTGGCGACAAAAGGTGCATCGTCGACCTTGATCGCCCAGCGTTCGACTGGCGTCACCAGGTAGTAACGGCCATCGTCATCGTACTTGAGGATGCCGGCAAACAGCTGGACCAGCGCCTTGCGGCCAATAGGGTCACCCTCGTGATACCAAGTACCGTCGCGGGCAATCTGCATATCCATTTCGCCACTCAGCGGCGGATTCCACAAATGCACCGGAGCCGGCTCGCGGGCCTCGCCCGCAGCTCCGCCGGGAATACTGTCGATCAACGATTGCGGGGGTAATTGACGCTTGGACATGAATAACTCCTCAGCGACCGAGCAGGCGACGGGTGTAGTCTTCCAGTGGAGGACGCAACAGGTCCTCGGGCTCGGCCTGGTAAAATTGCATAAAGCCGCCACGGGTTTCGACAACAGCAAAGTCCACCAGTTGCCTCGTTGAAGTTTCCATCAGCATCATTTGCAATACCGCTCGATCCAGCCCGACATCGCCTAGGTCGCGGGACTCGTTCCAGTGCTCGGCGTCACCCACCGCATCGTCGGCCCGGGCGAAGCGGGTATAGAGTAGGTAATCGGACCGGTGCAGGTAGGCCTGCTCCAGGGATTCTTCCAGCCCCAGGGGCTGCTCAGCCTGGCGTGTCAGGGGGAATACCTGAACAGCTGCGGCGAAGGCTTCTTCGGCTACCACGTTCGGGCGAGCATAGGGATGGCCCACAGGAACGAAATGCCCTTGGGCAATATAGAGGCTTGAATCCGGCTGCAAGCGCCATGTGGCATTGCGTTTGATCTCGTAATGGTTCATCAGCCCGGCATCGCCGAGATAATAACGCGCACTTTTTTGCATATCCGATGGCTTCATGCAGCCAGCCAACAAGCCCAGCACAACCAGCAATCCAATCCAACGCATGGTGACTCCCCTATGCAACTTGCTATAAGCCGCGCATCCATTCCGGTCGCAGTCGCGCCTGCTCTGGCCGGCTGATAGCAGCCTGCACCTGAGCCAGCATGCGCTCTTTGTCGGCCCCCAGCACGCCTTTTAGCACCAGGGCATTGGAGGCATGGTCGCTGCGAAACACGGTATTGTCCAGTTCAAGCATGCCGATCAGACTTTCCAGTTCGCGGAACAGGCTGGGCTGATCAAGCGGCTCGAAATCCGGGAAGCGCTCGCGATAACGTGCGAGGCCTTGCGGAAAGCTGACCACCAGCGTGGACAGAAACTCCGGCTGAGTGGCATTCATCAACCGTGCCGAATTCAAGGCGTGCTGCTCACTCAGGCCTTTGCCGCCCAGGCCATTGAGAATCATCACCGAGCGCTGTATGCCGGCTTCGCCGGACTTGCTCAAGGCCTCTTCGGTACTGGCATAAGTCTCGCCCTTATTGACCCGCTCAAGCACCTGGTCATCGCCGGACTCGGCGCCTACATACAGCATCGCCAGACCCGCTTCGCGCAACTGCCGAAGCTCCTCCACCGATTTGCGTTTGAGATTGCGCGGCAAGCAATAGGAGGTCACGCGCTCGACACTGGGCATATGCTCGCGAATCGCCTCGAGAATGCGCAGCAGGCGTTTGGTCGGCAGGATCATCGCATCGCCGTCAGCCAGGAATACGCGCTGGACGATCAGTTGTTCGCCACTCTTGCGAATCTCTTCCAGCACCTGGTTTTCATCACGGGCACGGAATTTTTTCTGCGGCGCAGTGTACATTTCACAGAAAGTGCAATTGTTCCACGAACAGCCGTTGGTGACCGGCAAGATCAGTGAGTGGGCCTCACTCGGCGGGCGAAACACCGGTTCAATATAGTCGATCGGAAAAGCTGACATCAGTCCTGCTCCTTCTCACTGGGCAGCACCGCAAGGAAATTATCCCGCGCTACCTTGTGCGCCACCTCTTCCGGCAGCGCGTCCAGAAATGGAATGAATGCGTCCAGGTATTTGTCCATATTCTTGAAGCTGCCAACCACATCAGAGCCGAGCATAAACCGGTCCGGGTAGTCGGTTACCAGCTTAACCCACTGCGCATTCGCCTCCCCGTCCTTGTTCAACAGATACGGATCCAGAACCGTCCAGGACAGGTCGATATACAGATTGGGATAGGTTTCCAGCATGCGCTTGACCGTATCGAACAGGAATTCGAGCTTTTCCTGGTGCCGGTGCAGCTCCATGCTGGTGCCGGCATGCGCCCAGATGAAACGCACGTTGGGGAAATAACGCAGCGGGTCCTCGATCTCTTCCAGGTACAGCGGCATGCGCTCGCGCTTGGACGTAATGTTGCTATGCACCATCACCGGAAGATCGAACTCCTCGGCCAGCGCATAGATACGGTACATGGCTTCATTGTTGGCCCGGGGCACATCACCGCTGATCAATGCAGTCAGGTCGTCGTGGCGGGTAAATACCTCGCCCAACCCCTTCCACACACCGGGATTCATCTCCAGCAGGCGGCGGATATGCGCGTCGGCGTTCTTGTCGTTGGGGTTGAAGCCTGAGAGAAACGGATGAAAACGCTTGCGCTGGTCGGGTGTCAGATGCTCAAGGGCTCTGAGGATGATGAAATCTGTCGCGCTATACCAGTACGCTGCGGCATCATCACCAGCGTAATAGCGCGGGCGCTGCGGTTCATTCTCATGCCATTTTTTCGCTACGGGAATCCCGGAGAACATGATGTGATCGATGTTCGACTCATCCATTTTTTCCAGCAAGGCCTTGATACCCTCACTTTCCTGGAAAAAGTCCACATAATGGAAATGGGCGTCACTGAAGGCATAGTCACGCGCTTGAGCATTCATGACGAGCAAGCTCAACAACAGACCCAGGGCTAAATGGATAGATGGCACGGCAATTCTCTCTCGGCAGTAACGGAATAACGGGTAAAAAACACGCTACCCGGCAGTGCACAACAGACCCGCTTCACCCCGAGTAGTTTCGTGGCTCACAGCGTTTCGGTGTCTTTCCTGCGTTTTGATTTGTTGCCCATGCGCACACCGATATCCATCAGAAACTGCATGTAACCCTCCTTGTCTTCAATCACCTCCTGCCAGAACGGCGAGTGATACATCGCCATCGCGCCATGCACCAAAGCCCAGGCCGCGCAATAATGGAAATAGGCTGGCACGTTCTCCAGCTTTTCATCATCAATGCGTTCCTGAATCACGCCGGTGAGGTGATTGAAGTTGGAAGCACGTATCTTGTGTAGTTCCTCAACAAGCTCTGGTAACTGATTGGATTTAACCAGTTTTTCCTCCAAGCGATCGAACAGCCGGTAGCGCTCAGGATCGCTCATACGGAACTCGAAATAATCTCGGGACAGGGCCTCACGGTCCCGTTCGATGCCTTCGGAGTTGAGCAGTGTCGACAGGTCACGCTCATAGTCCAGCATCAAGCGCAGGTAGATCTCCGCCTTGGATTTGAAGTGCTTATAGATGGTGCCCTTCCCGATGCCTACTTCATCGGCGATCATTTCCACGGTAACGCTGTCTTCACCCTGTTCCAGAAACAGGCGCAACGCGGTGTCGAGGATTTCCTGCTCGCGGCGTCGGAACTCGCGAAGCTTGCGTGATTCTTTCTGCATATTGACTGTGTTTTCCATACCGGCAAAGCACAGCATTATGCCAACTTCATGACCAATTGCCCATGCATTGATTCAAAGCTGACCGTCAGGCCTTTTTTTGAACCCGAATACTGATCAGCGCCAGCAGCATGGAGCCCAGCATCAGCAATAGCGACACGGCGTTAAGCACCGGAGTGGCGCCCTCGCGCAGGCGGCTGAACAGCGTGATGGTCAGCGGCGCATCGGAACCCACCAACATCAGCGTGGTATTGAAATTCTCGAAGGACATCAGAAAACACACCAGGGCGGCACCGATAATTGCCGGTGCAAGAAACGGCAAGGTCACGGTCCGCACTGCGGTAAACGGGCTGGCGCCGAGATTGCAGGCGGCCTCCTCCAACTGCGTATCAAAGGTCCGCAGTCGCGCCGAAATCACCAAAGTGGCAATGGTGGTCAGAAACGCGAACTGACCGAGCACCACCAGCAGCAAGCCAGGGCGAAGCATGTCGAGCATGATGTCGTGGTTGAAGTCGAAGTAATTGGCAATGCGGCTGGCGAAGATCAAAATCGAGATCCCTAGAATTACTCCCGGAATCACCAGCGGCAACAGCATCAGGATAAACAGCAGGTTCTTGCCGGGAAACACATGCCGCTCGAACAGAAAGGCATTCATGGTCGCCAGGCTCACCGATAGCACAGTGACACAACTGGCCACTAGTGCACTGGTACCGACACTGCGCAGAATCGCACGGTCATGAAACAGCCCGGTGCGTCCGCCACCCTCCGCGATAAACCAGTCCAGAGTAAAACCTTGCCAGGGCAAGGCCGGGAATCGACTGTCGTTGAAGGCAAATACGCCCACCACCAGCAAGGGGGCTGCCAGATAGACAAAGAAGATCAGCACATAGGCCGCGTAGGTCCATTGGAAGCGGCGGCTGAGGGGTAGCGATGCAATCATTTCATCGTCTCGGCGAAGGACTGCCCGCTGAGCTTCAGTCCTAACCAGACAATCAGGGACGAGAGAACCAGCAACAACACGCCGAATGCGGCGCCCTGCTCCCAGTTGAAGCGGGTGATGAACTGAGTGAATATCTGCTCGGTAAACCAGAGGCTGTCTTTGCCGCCGAGCAGGACCGGCGTCAGATAGTTACCCAGTGAGAGCATGAACACCACGATAGAGCCCGATACGATACCGGGCATCGCGTGCGGGATAATAATGTCGCGGGTGACGGTAAAGTGATTGCCGCCCAGATCATAGGCCGCCTCCACCAGGCTGTTATCCAGACTGTCGAGCGTGGTGACCAGCGGTACCAGCATAAACAGCATCGAGGCATAAATGAGCCCCACCATGATGGCCACGTCGTTATACAACATCTCGACCGGCGCATCGGCCAGCCCGCTCCATTGCAGTACGCCGCTGATGACCCCACTTTCACGCAACAGAATCATCCAGCCGTAAGTACGCACCAGTTCGCTGACCCAGAACGGGATCAGGCACGCCATAAACAGCAGGGAGCGGACGCGGCCGCGCACCAGTTTGGCGATATACCAGGCGATCGGCAGCGCGATTATCAGCGTCAACAAGGTGGTCAGCATGGACATCACCGCGGTGCGCAGAAAGGTACGCCAATACAGTGATTCGGAGAAAAACAGCTCGAAGTGCATCCAGCTGAAACGGTATTCGCCAAACCCTACCCGTTCACGCAGGGCGACGGCAAACATGTCCAGATGCGGCAAGAAAATCAGCAGAAACAGCCAGAGCAGTAACGGCAGCATCAACAATAGCGTGCTCATGCCGACCAACCTGCGTGCAGCCACCTTAGGCGCGGCCATGCTTATGTCGGCTCCGCAGCAAAGTACAACGCCTGATCTGCCATCCAGCCAATGTGCAAACGGTCACCCTCGCGCAGCCGTGCGTACTCCGGGGTTTGTGGCAGGCGCACGGTGAGTTCCGGCCCGCCATGCATACCGCTAACGCTGATTCGGCTATTGGCGCCGTCAAACAAAAGCGTGTCTATTTGCACCTCCAGCAGATTGTCTGCCTGAGCAGAGGTACCTGGCAAAAAAGGCGTGATGCTCTCCGGACGGACAAACAGGCTCACCGCTTTGCCAACAGAAGCCACTTCCGAGCCCGCTGCCCGCGCACTGAATTCCTGGCCAGAGGGGATGCGGACGAGACCCTCACGCTGCAAAGTACCCTGCAGACGATTCGAATCGCCGACAAAGCCGGCAACAAAAGGGGTCGCTGGTTGGTAATACAGGGTTTGCGGGCTACCTACCTGCTCGAACCGGCCCTGATTCATCACTGCCACCTGGTCGGACATCACAAGCGCTTCGGACTGATCATGAGTGATATAGACGAAAGTGGTGCCGAAGGTTTGCTGTAGTTGCTTAAGCTCCACCTTCATCTGCTCGCGCAATTTGAGATCGAGTGCGCCGAGGGGTTCATCCAGCAGCAGCACCGCTGGCTCCAGCACCAGACAGCGAGCGATGGCAATACGCTGCTTCTGGCCGCCCGATAGCGCATCGGGCTTGCGCTTGCCCACATCCGGCAGACCGACCCGCTCCAGCACATCGCCTACGCGATGGCGAATCTCGGCCTTGTCAGCACCACGGCGTTTGAGGCCGTAAGCGATGTTGTCTTCAACGCTCATCATCGGAAACAACGCCAGATGCTGAAAGACCATATTCAACGGGCGCTTGTTCGGCGGTATTCCCAACATCGACTGACCCTTGATACGAATATCGCCGCTGTCGGGTTCAAGGAACCCAGCGAGCATGCGCAGCAAGGTTGTCTTGCCGCAACCGGATGGCCCGAGGATGGAAAAGAAAGAACCCGATGGAATACCGAAGGAAACATCCGCGACCGCCGACTGGCCGGCGAACTGCTTGTGCAGGCCGCGGCATTCGAGGTCAAGGGTCTCGAGATCAAGGGAGTTCAGGTCACGAGATTCGAAAATAGTATCTGGGTTTGCAGGCATGGACAGTCCGTTACCAGAGCATGGCGCGACCAGAGGCCGCGCCATGCTGAAGTCATGTAGCGAATAACCGAGTGATTACCCGGTTGCCGGCATCTCAGTTGGCCGCTTTGACTCGGTCAAGTATCTGACCTTCCAGGGTCTCAAGCCCGGCTGGGACCGGCGGATACCATTTGATGTTATCCAGCGCCTGCTGGTCAAAACTACTTTCAAAGCTGGCCTTGAGCTTGTCATCAACAAATTCTTCAGCGCCCTTGGCCGCAGTGAAGTTGCCCGCGGATTGAGTGATCTTGGCTGCCACTTCCGGCTGCATGACAAAGTTGATCCACTTGTAGGCCGCCTCGTCATTTTCACCACGGCGCGGCAAGGCGAAGGTATCAATCCAGCCCAGTGCACCGCTGGCAGGGGCGACAAAACGAATCTGCGGATTCTCTGCCTGCAGTTTCCAGCCTCCGGCATCCCAGCCTTTGGCTGCTACCACTTCGCCGGAAGCGACCAGATTGATTAGTTCGTCGCCGCCACTCCAGTAGGCTTTGACGTTCGGCTTGCAGGCAATCAGCTTCTCTTCGACCTTGGCCATCATCGCAGCGTAGGCATCTTCATCGTCATAGGCGGCGAAGGGATCCTCGCCCATGGAAAAGGCCATACCGATGAGAATCGGACGGCGCAACCGATAGGACACCTTCCCAGCCAGCTCTGGTTTACACAGGTCAGCAAAGTCTTTCACCTGATCAGCAACACTATCGTGCACGATCAGGCCGGTAGTGCCCCAGACGTGGGGTACGGCATAGACATCATCACCAATGCTGGTATTTCGGCGAGTCGCCGCCAGCATGGAGTCGATAAAAAGCGCAGAGTCGACCTTGCTCAAGTCCATCGGTTTGTAGATACGAAACTCTTGCTGAGCGCTGGTAATACGGTCCTGGCTGGGCTGCACCAGATCAAAGCCTGCACCACCGGTAGCGCGCAGCTTGGAAATCATGTCTTCGTTATTGGACAGGGTAACCTGCACCTCAATACCGGTTTCTTCCTCAAATTGGTTCACAACTTCTTCGGGGGCATAGCCACCCCAGGTCAGCAGGCGCAGTTCTTCTGCCATGGCTGTCAGCGGTAGGGTGAGAGTCAAAACGGCGGGAACGAGAATCTGCTTCAAGCGCATGGCGGCAATCCTTTTGATGTCAGTCTCTGTGGTGTCAGTTACAACACAAATCAGTCGAACCTTAAGTCCAACCAATGACAGTATAGTGACAGCTCGCTATTTTGCCGGGAGATACCCTGCTAACAACCGATCACGATAAGTTGCCTTCCACGTATTCCAAATCAGTTTATAAATCGGGAGCGGATGCGCTGGCATGTTGAGCAGTTTGAACAATACTTAAGGCATCAGGTCAGCGACGTCCCCCCCAGACATAGCTGCCTGTCAGGACAGGCACCCCGCCTGTCCTCGCAACACTCCTAATGGTCTTGACCCGAATTCTCCCCCCAGAATTCGGGTTTTTTTTGCCCGAATATCTGCTCGCATTGCTAACGGATCAGCTAGAGCGTCAGTGGAAAGAGTCGATGGAAATTCTCTGTGGTGTTCTGCCACAACTGCTCCAGAGCCTCCCCGCGTACCTCGGCGAGAAAGGCCGCGACATCGCAGACATATTGCGGCTCGTTAGGCTTGCCGCGGTGCGGTACCGGGGCCAGATAGGGAGAGTCGGTTTCAACCAATAGACGGTCTGCAGGGACCTTACGCGCTACATCACGCAGCGCTTCAGCATTGCGGAAGGTGACAATACCCGAGAGGGAAATGTAGTAACCCATATCCAGCGCAGCACGGGCCATATCCCAGTCTTCGGTAAAACAGTGCAGCACGCCGGCGTTCGCCAGATCGGCCTCACGCAACAGCGCCAGCGTGTCGGCGCGCGCCTCGCGGGTGTGGATGATAACCGGTTTGCCGGTTTGCTCGGCCGCCTGCAAATGATAGCGAAAGGAAATTTGCTGCTGCGCGGCCATCTCGGGTTCGTAGTGATAATCCAGACCGGTTTCACCGATGGCAACTACCCGCGGGTGGTCCAGTGCGGTGAGCAGCCAGTCAAGATCCGTAGGGGCCTCACGGGACAGGTCCAGCGGATGAATCCCGACACTACAGAATACGTCCGAATGCTGCTCGGCGATCTGTTTGACCGTGGGCGCGTTTGCAGCGTCGACGCCGATGCACAGGAATTTGCCAACGCCACGCTGTCTCGCTGCATCCAGAGCAGCGTCCAGCGAGCCGTCATGGGCAGTCAGATCCAGGCGATCCAGATGGCAGTGGGAGTCGATCAGCATAGCGGCAGATTACATGGTGTGAGTTGGACGATCTGACTTCAGCGCACCGGCCAGATAGGTTTCGATTTTACTGCGGGCCGTGTTGTCCTGATCGCTGAACTGTACGCCAATACCAGCGGCCCGATTGCCTTGAGCGCCCTTGGGGGTGACCCAGATCACCTTGCCGGCGACCGGAATTTTTTCCGGCTCATCCATCAGATTCAACAACATGAATACTTCGTCACCCAGGCCATAGTTTTTATTGGTCGGGATGAAAAGGCCGCCATGTTTGACGAAGGGCATATAAGCGGCATACAGAACCGACTTATCCTTGATGGTCAGGGATAAAATACCGTTACGCGGGCTTGGTGCCGTAGGGTTACTCATAGCTCACTCATCCTGATCTAGATGCTGGCAGGTTAACGCTTTTCCAGCAGTTTTTTCCACTCAATCAACAACGCTTCGACAAACAGCCCGCGATTCAGGTTGGCCTTGCCCTGCACCATAGCACGATGCGCCAACAACCAGCCCTGCCAATCCATCAACTGCCCGGCGGTGGGAAAGCGCACCACATAGCCGAGCACTTTATCCATATCCTGGTTGCTGGCGACTGGCTGAGCCCCGGTGTGCAGTTTGAGCAAATCCAGCGTCCAACTGCAAAACCAGTCCAGCAGCAGTTCAAGGGGGTATTTGGACCAGGCGTCTGAGACCTGGCTAGGCGAGCGTTCCTGCTTGATCAGCGCTTTGATATCGGCCACCACCTGCTGACGCATGGCTATGGCATCCAACTGATGCAGCTCCAGCGCGCGCAAGGGCGCTCCTCCGGACATGATCAACAGGGCCTGATGCTGCTCTGCCTGCAACTCGGGCACGGCGGTGGCCAGCCAGTCCAGCGCATCCGCTTGCGAGGGCGCCGCCAGGGTCTGTACTCGGCAGCGGCTGCGGATGGTCGCCAGCAAACGGCTGGGCTGGTCACTGACCAACAGCAGGAAAGTGTCACGGGTAGGTTCTTCCAGCGATTTCAGCAGCGCGTTAGCGGCGTTCTGATTCATCGCTTCGGCCGGGTGGAGCACGATCACCTTGCGCCCACCCTGCTGCGCTGTCTGGCCGATAAAATCCACCAGTTGCCGCACGGCATCGACGCGAATCGCTTTGCCCTCTTCCTCCGGCTCCAGCAATAACAGATCAGGATGGCTTCCCGCCTCGCGCAACAGACAGGCACGACAATGACCACAGGCCATAGCATGTTCCGGAGTATCGCAAAGCAGAAAAGCCGCAAACGCGTTGGCAAAGCGCCGCTTGCCAACGCCAGGCAGGCCGCTGAACAAATAGGCATGCGCATGCTGAGTCTGACTGGTCAGGCTGCTCCAGATCGGCGCGTGCCAGGGGCAGACAACCTCAAGCATGCCAGCGCTCCAGCACTTCATTGATCACCGGCTGCATGGCAGCGGCCACCTGTTGCAGATCGCCGCTGGCATCAATTACCCGGTAACGCTGCGGCTCGGCAGCGGCACGCGACAGATAGGTGTTGCGCACCGCTTCAAAAAAGG
This sequence comes from Halopseudomonas laoshanensis, assembly GCF_008365385.1. GTDB lineage: Bacteria > Pseudomonadota > Gammaproteobacteria > Pseudomonadales > Pseudomonadaceae > Halopseudomonas > Halopseudomonas laoshanensis. Next base: position 1,387,534 of record NZ_QOVF01000001.1, read on the forward strand.
ACTGCTCTTCAACCTCGAACCGATCCAGCTCGCTGCGCGCCCGAGCACGCGCCATGCCTACCTCGACCGGCACGTCGAAGATAACCGTGATATCAGGGCGCAGTTCACCCTGCACCCAGGTTTCCAGGCTGGCGATACGTTCCACCGGTATTCCCCGCCCCCCCCCCTGATAGGCATAGGTCGCGTCGGTAAAGCGATCACTGATGACCACCCGCCCGGCGTCCAATGCGGGCTTTATCAGAGCATGCAGATGTTGCGCGCGCGCAGCGAACATCAACAACAGTTCGGCATCGGAGCACATACGTTCTTCATGGTGGCTGAGCAACACATCACGAATCCGCTCAGCGACCGACGTGCCACCGGGTTCACGAGTCAACAGCGGCTGGCATCCGGCAGCGTTTAGAGCCTGGGCGAAGACCTGCAAATTAGTCGACTTGCCAGCCCCTTCCGGGCCTTCAAAGGTGATAAAAAGTCCGCTCACTACTCGGCTTCCTCAATCTGGGCTGCCGGAGCAGGACTGGATCGGTAATCGGCCGCTCGCTGTTCGATCTGAAAACGACGCACTGCCTGATTATGCTCCTGCAGGCTGTTGGAAAACACGTGGCTGCCATCCCCCTTGGCGACGAAGTAAAGGCTCGAGCCTTTCTTTGGCGTCACTGCGGCGATCAAGGCTTCACGTCCGGGCATGGCGATCGGCGTCGGCGGCAATCCATCTATCGTATAGGTGTTATATGCGGTGGGTTCGCGCAGATGGCGCAGACGAATACGACCCTCGTAGTCATCGCCCATGCCGTAGATAACGGTTGGATCGGTTTGCAAGCGCATGCCGATCTGCAACCGGCGAGTAAAGACACCGGCGATTTCATCGCGCTCATGAGGCACCCCGGTCTCCCGCTCGATAATCGATGCCAGAATCAAGGCTTCGTAGGGCGTTTTGATCGGCAGGTTCTCAGCACGGGAGGCCCATGCCTCTTCCAGGACGCGTTGCATACGCTCGTAGGCCCTGAGCAGAATATCCCGGTCACTCATACCGAAGGTGTACTGGTAGGTATCGGGAAAGAACTGACCTTCGGCATGCACGCCTTTCAGGTCCAGTTCGTCCATGACCTTTTCCATCGACCAGTCCGGGTCCAGCGTCTGCTGCAGGCGCTCGGCGCGGGATAACTGATCGCGCACCTGCTTGAACGTCCATCCTTCCACCAGGGTTACGCTGCGTTGCAGCACCTCGGCATTAGCCAGCCGCTGGAGCAGATCTTGCGCGGTCATGCCAGGCTCCATGACGTATTCGCCTACCTGCAGAACTGCGTCGGGTTTCTGCCATTGCCAGTAGCGGCGTAGCCACTCGGAACTGTGCAGAATCCCGTCCTGCTCGAGCCGGGAGAAAATCCGCGCCGGGCTGCTGCCGGATGGCACATCCAGATTCTGTACCTGCTCAACCTGCAAGGGCTGGTCCAGCGCCGACTGCAGGGTGAAATATCCCCACAGCGCCACTCCACCAACAAGAAATATTGTTAAAACAATGAGTAATCGGAAAAAACTAAGAATCGACTTCACTTTATTACCTGCTCCGCCAATGCTTGGGCGTATCTGGAATGGGGGCCAACTGGCCATTGATGCCGGTCTAGCGCAATGATTGGCCACACACCAAAAAGACTGTTGCAACAGAATAACTCTGAGGCATTTAACAACGCGGAGTGTTGCAGCTCTACTTCTTCAACCTGCTCGCCATGGGCGCGCATTTCGTTCATCAGGTACTCGCGCATCACTCCGCTTACCCCGCACTGAGCGAGAGAGGGTGTCAGCCAGATGCCGTCCTGCCGGGCAAATAGATTGCTCATGGTGCATTCAACCACCAGGCCTTGAATATCACATACCAGGCCCTCGGCATATTGCGGGTCGTTCCATTCACTGCGCGCCAACACCTGCTCCAGCCGGTTGAGGTGTTTGATGCCAGCCAACAATGGCTGGTGGGCCAATCGGGTAGCGCAGGAAAACAGGCGGATACCTTCTCTGGCGTGTGCTTCAGGGTAATTGGCCGGAGGAAAGCACTGCTGAATGCGTACTGTCCGGACATCGGCGGGAATGGCATAACCACGCTGCCCACTGCCACGAGTCAGGGTCAGCTTGATCACCCCCGCGCCCATGCGCGCAGCCAGATCCCGCCATTCTTCGGCAATCAGCTCAATGTCAGCCTGTAGTCGCAGCGCCTGAATACCGCGCTGCAGGCGGGCAAGATGATAATCGATAAGGGCGATGCTGCCTTGGCTGACCCGCAGGGTTTCAAACAGGCCATCGCCGTAACTCAGACCACGATCCGTCACCCGGACCTGATTGGCCGGCTGACCGTCAATCAGGCACTCGGGCACAGCGTTACTGGTCATCCCCATCAGATACGACGGAATACCAGACTGCCGTTGGTACCACCGAAGCCAAAGGAGTTGGAAACCGTGAACTCCAGACTTCTTGCCTGCGCCTCATGCGCAACATAGTCCAGATCGCAGTCAGTGTCGGGGTTATCCAGGTTGATGGTCGGTGGCGCAACCTGATCGCGCAAAGCCAACACGCTGAAAATAGCTTCGACTGCCCCGGCCGCACCGAGCAAGTGCCCGGTCATGGACTTGGTAGAGCTGATCGCCAGCTTGGCGGCATGCTCACCAAATACGGTTTTGACCGCGCGGGTCTCGGCCAGGTCGCCAGCGGAGGTGGACGTGCCATGGGCATTGATGTAGCCCACTTGGTCGGCATTCAGCCCCGCGTCATTCAGCGCGTTCTGCATACACTTGGCTCCACCGCGGCCATCTTCCGGCGGTGCGGTCATGTGGTAAGCATCCCCACTCATCCCAAAACCGATCAGCTCGGCATAGATGGTCGCGCCCCGTGCCTTGGCGTGCTCGTACTCCTCCAGCACCATGGCGCCGGAGCCGTCGGACAGCACAAAACCATCGCGGTCCTTGTCCCAGGGGCGACTGGCCGCTTGAGGATCGTCATTGCGGGTCGAGAGCGCGCGTGCCGCGCTGAAGCCGCCCAGACCAAGACCGCTGGTAGCCATTTCCGAGCCGCCGGTGACCATTACGTCAGCTTCGCCATAGGCAATGTTGCGCGCCGCCATGCCGATGCTGTGCGTACCGGTGGTGCAGGCGGTGGTCAAAGCGTAATTGGGGCCTTGCAAACCATATTGAATAGAGAAATAGCCGGCCACCATGTTGATGATGGAGCCCGGTACAAAAAATGGGGAAATGCGCCGCGGACCACTGTTAAGCAATAACTCGTGGTTTTTTTCAATATTGGTCAGGCCGCCAATGCCGGAGCCCATGGAGACCCCAATGCGATCACGATTGGCCTCTGTCACCTCCAGACCCGAATCGGTTAGCGCCTGCATACAAGCGGCAATGCCGTACTGAATGAACAGATCCAGTTTGCGCGCTTCTTTCGCAGCCATGTATGGCTCGATGTCGAAGTTGCGGATGGAGCCGCCGAAGCGCGTGCCGAAGGCACTGACATCCATATGCTCTATCGGGCCAATACCGCTTTTGCCCGCCAGGGCTGCCTGCCAACTGCTGTCGACCGTATTACCGAGGGGGGTCAACATACCCAAGCCAGTTACCACGACGCGTCTGCGCGACACAGGATGCTCCTTATTCAACTCTTCGGGACGATACAAAACCGGGTATTAAAGCCATCCCGGCTTGCGTCAGTCGGGTATTGTCCGCATAAAGCAGCTACTCGGCAATATAAGCCGCTCAGATTGCCGGGCCCACGCACACTTTCGATACACAAAAAAGCCGCAGATCCCGAAAGATCTGCGGCTTTTTCAGTACAGTCAACTAACCGCGTGATTACTTCTGGTGAGAATTCACGTAGTCGATAGCTTCCTGAACGGTGGTGATTTTCTCGGCATCTTCATCCGGAATCTCGGTCTCGAATTCTTCTTCGAGAGCCATGACCAGCTCAACGGTATCAAGCGAGTCAGCGCCAAGGTCTTCAACAAAAGAAGCACTGTTGGTCACTTCTTCTTCTTTGACGCCGAGCTGCTCGGCAACGATTTTCTTGACGCGTTCTTCGATGGTACTCATACCTTGTTCTCACTCCTGGTTGCAGTTCCGGGAAGCCGGACTGCGGGTAGTTTATAGAAACAATTTGCGTCATTTCAAGCACGAATCGTTTCTATCTCAAAGAGGTCAAGGCCACCGGGCCTTCACCGCGTAAAAATTCTTCTCTCCTTTTGAGCCAATAGGCCCATTCCAGAGAGATACAGCTTAGCTCATAAACATCCCGCCATTCACCGGAATGATAGCACCGGTGATGTACCCAGCGGAGTCGCCGGCCAGAAATTCGACCACTGCGGCGATTTCGTCTGCCTGTCCGAGGCGACCAAGCGGAATCTGCTCCAGCATTGCAGAGCGCTGGCCTTCATTCAAGGCTTTGGTCATATCAGTATCAATAAAGCCAGGGGCTACTGCGTTGACGGTGATCGAACGCGAACCGACTTCACGGGCCAGGGCGCGGGTAAATCCCTCCATCCCCGCCTTGGAAGCAGCATAGTTGGATTGACCAGCGTTACCCATACCGGCAACAACGGAACTGATGTTGATAATACGCCCCCAGCGGGCTTTGGTCATGCCGCGCAGCACCGCCTTGGACAGGCGGTAAGCCGAGCCCAGGTTGGTATTGATCACATCCTCCCACTCTGCGTCTTTCATACGCATTAGCAGATTATCGCCCGTGATGCCGGCATTATTAACCAAAATAGCGGGTGCGCCATATTGCTCGGTAATCTGCTCAAGCACCTCCGCAACGGATGCAGGATCACGCACATCCAGCTTCAATCCAGTACCAGTGTAGCCGGCCTGGGAGAGTTTTTCGGCTATCGCCGCAGCGCCACTATCACTGGTGGCAGTGCCGACCACGATGGCACCTTTGGCTGCCAATGCGTGCGCTATTGCCTGCCCGATACCCCGGCTGGCGCCGGTGATCAGGGCTACTTTTCCCTCAAGACTCATATTCAAACCCCTTGTGTAAAATGGCTCAGGGCAGCGGCGAAACCGTCTGCTGATTCCAGATTATGGGTATTTACACCCTTCGCGCAGCGCTTGTTAAGACCCGAAAGCACTTTACCCGGACCACATTCAACCAGATCGGTCACACCCTGCTCGGCCATCCAGGTGATGCTTTCCACCCAGCGCACCGGATTATATAATTGCTCTACCAGCAGATGGCGCATGCCATCCAGATCGGCAGCTGGACGCGCTGATACATTCTGCACCAGGATCATCTGCGGCGCCTGCCACTGCAAACCGGCAAAATCCTTGCCCAATTGTTCGGCTGCGGACTGCATCAACGCACAATGTGAGGGCACGCTGACCGGCAAGGCAATTGCGCGTTTGGCTCCAGCCGCCTTGCAGCCGACTATCGCACGCTCAACCGCTGCGGCCTGGCCGGCGATCACCACCTGCCCCGGCGCATTGAAATTCACGGCACTGACCACGTCACCCTGGGCCGCTTCAGCGCATATATCGATGATCTGCTGATCTTCTAACCCGAGTATCGCAGCCATACCGCCCTGCCCTTGCGGCACAGCCTGCTGCATCAACTGCCCACGGCGCTCGACCAGACGCAGGGCATCAGCAAAACCGATCACGTTCGCAGCTACCAGTGCGGAGTATTCTCCCAGACTGTGGCCGGCCACATAACCCGGACGTACATCGGTCTGCGCGCACCAGAGCCGCCACAGCGCCACTGAAGCAGCGAGAATCGCCGGTTGGGTAATATCAGTACGGTTGAGGTCGGTCTCAGGCCCCTGCTGGCAAATCTTCCACAGGTCATAACCGAGAGCGTCGGACGCTTCAGCGAAGGTCTGGGCAATCAGGTCGTGCTGTTCGGCCTGGCCGGCGAGCATGCCCAAAGCTTGGGAGCCCTGTCCCGGAAACACGAACGCGAGGGTTTGATTCATACCATCTTCCTCATTTTATTATCAAAATCGGTGTGCTTGGTGATGCGCGCAAGCGCTGCACGAATTGCAGCTTGGATGGCCGCGATCACCTACAGGTCACAATCGCGCTCAAGCCGCCGGCCAGCTCAAGCCATCAAGCCTCGCGGCGATACGCTGCGGCAACCCCGCTCGACTGACCCGCACCGCCTGTTGAATAGCCGCGCTAAAAGCTTTCTCATCGGCGTTGCCATGGCTCTTGACCACCACGCCATTGAGACCCAGTAAACTGGCTCCATTGTAGCAGCCCGGATCATGCCTGCTGATCGTCGGCTTCAGCGCACCCCGCAGCAGCGGCGCCAGGCAACGTAACAGCAGGCTGGCGCGCAAAGCATTGCGAATCTCACCCTGCAAATAGCCTGCAAGCCCTTCACTGGCCTTGAGCACGACATTACCGACAAAGCCATCGCAGACCACCACGTCGGCATCGCCGCGAAAAAGCGCGTCGCCCTCGATATGACCGACATAGTTGACCAGGTCGCTTTCGCGTAACAGCTTGGCGGCCTCGCGCACATTGTGCGAGCCCTTGTTGACCTCGCTGCCGATATTCAAAAGCGCCACCCGCGGCCTGTCGATGCCCGAGACCTCGCTGGCCGCTTCAGAGCCCATCACGGCAAATTCGAACAACTGCCGCGCGGAACAATCCACATTGGCGCCCAGGTCGAGCAAAAAACAGGATTTCCCCGCCACCGGCAGCGCTGCCATGATGGCCGGTCGCTCTATCCCCTCCAGGGTACCCAGCAGCGACCGCGACAGCACCATCAGCGCACCGGTATTACCGGCGCTCAAACAGCCGTCAGCATGCCCGTCGCGCACTTGCTGAATAGCCACGCGCATGGACGCATCCTTCTTGCCGCGCAAAACGCTGGCAGGCGGATCATCGGCGAGAATGACTTCAGTTGTGGGAATAAGCTGGAAACGCTCGGGGGGCAAGCGGTGTTGCTGGCATAGCTGAGCAACGGGGTCGGTAGCACCAACCAGAATGACATGCAGATCAGGGGTCATCTGCAAACTGCGGGCAACCGCAGGAATAATGCAACGGGGACCGAAGTCCCCGCCCATCACATCAATCGCAAGACGGACTGACGTGGACAAGACTTACTCGTCGTTGTCCTTGTTAACTATCTGACGGCCACGGTAGAAGCCATCGGGAGTCATGTGGTGACGAAGGTGAGTCTCACCGGTGGTGCTGTCCACTGACAGAGCCGCTGAGGTCAGTGAATCATGTGAACGACGCATTCCGCGCGCGGAACGAGACTTTTTGTTCTGCTGTACAGCCATGGCGATAAGCTCCTAAGCTTTTCAGGTATCACGTTTTAACGATGCCAACACACTAAAGGGATTAGGCTTCTCAGTCTTTTCCGCTTCAGGTTCCTCCGGATCGGGTTGGTAGCCCGGGGGATGCTGACATGTTTCCATTGGATGCATTGGAACTGCAGGCAGAGCCAAGAGCAGTTCATCCTCGATCAGCGCATGCAGATCCAGGGGTTCATCATCCATAATAACCGGTTCGTAGTGCCGCGGCAGTTGTTTGGCTGCTTCGTCACTTGTTACAAAACCCACGTCACACTGACTATCGAGCGGTACCACTACTTGCTCAAGGCAACGCTGACAAATCAGTGCCACCTCAACCGCGTAGTGTCCGTGCAGGGTAGCAATACCCTGCTCGTCCCGCGCAAAAGCGAGTTCAACCTGAACGTCCCCGGCAGGAGCGTCCAACAGGGCACTCAGGCGTGGCATCTTGACGGCAGCAACGGTTCCTTTCAGAACGATTTCGCGGTCAACCAGCTTGCGTGGCTCTATGTGTGCAGGTATGGGTCCAGACATAAGCGCGCAATTCTAGGCATCATGCGCCCCGCTGTCAAAACTATTTGCAGTTTAATCCCAACAGCGCGCGCCGGGGTTAGAATGCCCCCTTCACACTCATCAGGCCTATAGCATGCTGCCCATTGTACTTGCCTCAAGCTCACCCTATAGACGCGCCCTGCTCGAGCGACTAGGGCTGCCTTTCACCTGGGCAGCGCCGGAGGTGGACGAAACAGCACAGCCCGGTGAGAGCGCTGCCGCGCTGACCCTGCGTCTGGCGCAAGCCAAAGCACTGGCATTGGTCGAGCGCTATCCCCAGCACCTGATAATCGGCTCGGATCAGGTGCTGTTGCTCAATGGCGTTGCGGTGAGCAAGCCCGGCACTCATGAGGCTGCCCGCGAACAACTATCAGCTTGTAGCGGCAGGACCCTGACATTTCACACATCACTGTGCCTGCTGAACAGCCTGAGCGGTGAGAGCCAATCCGTGGTCGAGCCCTTCGAGGTGGTCTTCAGGACGTTGAACGCCGAGCGCATCGAGCGTTATCTACGCACAGAGCAGCCTTACGACTGCGCTGGCAGTTTCAAAATGGAGGGACTGGGGATCACGCTGTTTCACGCCCTGCGCGGGGATGACCCCAACAGCCTGATCGGGCTTCCGCTGATCAGACTGTGCGACATGCTTATAAAGGAAGGAATCGATTTACCCTGAGCGCTAGCGGCTCAGCGCAGCACCGGGGCACTCAAACCCAGGTGCGTTGCCAGGGTATTGCCGATGCTGGTTCCCAGCTGACGCGAGAAGCGCTGGAAGGGAGATTCGCGATGGGTGAAATCAACCACCTCTTCAGCACCGATGATGTCCCGTGCTACCGCCGAGGTGCTAGACAAACCATCAACCAGACCCAGTTCTACCGCCTGCTCGCCTGACCATACCAGGCCGCTGAACATATCCGGATGCTCCTTGAGACGATCACCCCGGCCAGCTTTTACCTGCTCGATAAATTGCTGGTGGGTGGTTTGCAGAACGTCCTGCCAGAACGCCCGCTCTTCCGGCTTCTCTGGCTGGAAGGGATCGAGAAATGCCTTATGCTCGCCGGCAGTATAAGTGCGGCGTTCGATCCCCAGCTTATCCAAGGTCTCGACGAAACCGAAACCGGCGGCGGTGACGCCAATCGACCCCACCAGACTGGCTTTGTCCGCGTAAATTTCATCTGCGGCCGCGGCAATATAGTAAGCACCTGACGCACCCAGATCGGTAATCACCGCATAAAGCTTCTTGTCTGGATACAACCCACGCAAACGCTTGATTTCGTCATACACATAGCCTGACTGCACCGGGCTGCCACCTGGGCTGTTGATGCGTAGAATCACGCCGCGAGTGTTTTCGTCTTCGAACGCGCTGCGCAGGCTGGTGACCAGATTGTCTGCACTGGCTTCCTGCTGGTCAGCAATCAGCCCGCGCAATTCGATTACTGCAGTGTGGGGCTCACCGACGGAACCAGCCCCTTCCATCGACGAGAAATCCGAAAACAGCATGATCGCGCCAAACAGATAAACAAAGGTCAGCGTTTTGAAGAAAATACCCCAGCGGCGCGAACGACGTTGCTCCTGAACCGAAGCCAGTAAACCTTTCTCCAGCAACTCCCAGGCCTTTCTGTCTTCACGACTTTTCAACGCCGCCGCCCGAGTTTGCTCAGGATCCTGCTGAGGACCTTCGGTCCACTTATCCGATGACATGCTCTAACCTCTGCTTACGGGAATACTGATTGTCTTACTGACGGGTGCCGAGTTCACCGGCGACAGAATCCAGCTACGGAACTCGCTGAAAGCATCAATACAATGCTCCGGCTGGCTTTGCAACAGGTGCTCCCGCGACTGCGCGCCATAGGTCACGGCGATAGCGCGCACCCGCGCATTGTGAGCCATGCGGATGTCGTACTCGCTGTCACCCAGCATTACCGCATTGGTGGCTGGGGTTTCCAGGCGATTGAGGATTTCTTCCAGCATCCTTGGATGCGGCTTGCTCAGGCTTTCATCGGCGCAACGAGTAGCATCGAAAAAATTCGTCAGATCATGTGACTTGAGTACTCGATCCAGCCCCCGGCGACTCTTGCCGGTAGCCACTGCCAACTTGTAACCGGATTGACGCAGCTCAGCCAAGGTATCCAGCACACCGTCGAACAGCGGCGAGGGTGTTTGTTCCTGAGCAACGAAATACTGGCTGTAGGCTTCGGTCAGACGCCGGGTTAAAGACGGGTCGTCGATATCGGGAAACAGCACCGCCACCGCTTCGGGCAAACCCAGGCCAATAATGTCTCGCACCTGCTGCTCGGCTGGCAAAGGCACACCAATCAGTTCGGCGGCGCCACGCATGCACTCGACAATACGCGAGATGGAATCGGACAGTGTGCCATCCCAATCAAAAATAACCGTTCGGATTTCACGCATGATCTAGCTTTCTCAAAGTTTCGTCCCACATCCGGCCCGGCTCCGCGGCTATTTCCAGACGCGTACCATCAGGCAACTCGGTCGTCAGCGACGCCGCATGCAAGAACAGGCGCTTGCCACCCATCTCACGAATCTGCTGGGAGAAGTCATCATCACCGTATTTGGGGTCACCCGCTATCGGATGCCCCGCGTGCCGCGCATGCACCCGTATCTGATGCGTACGGCCGGTAATAGGCCGAGCTTCGACGAGCGTGGCGAAATCGCCGAAGCGTTTGACCACACTGAACTCGGTCAGGGACTCTTTACCCTCCGGATTGACTTCCACCATCCGCTCACCGGAGCGCAAGTTATTCTTCTGCAGCGGCGCGTGCACGCGTTTGGTGGTCGCGGGCCAGTGCCCACGCACCAGCGCCAGATAGCGCTTGCGAACGCCATCACCGCGCAACGCTGCGTGCAGATGCCGCAGCATGCTGCGCTTTTTTGCAATCATCAGGCAGCCGGAGGTATCCCGGTCCAGGCGGTGCACCAGCTCCAGTTGCGGACAGTCCGGACGAAGCTGACGCATGGCTTCGATAACCCCAAAATTCAGCCCGCTACCACCGTGCACAGCCAGGCCGGCTGGCTTGTTGACCACAATCAGGCCTTTGTCTTCATAGACGATATTGCTTTCCAGCGCCTGCAAAATGCCCTGCCCGACCAACACCGGCTCGTTTGGCTCTGGCAGTCTGACCGGCGGGATACGCACGTTATCGCCGGCCTGAAGCCGGTATTCTGGCTTGATCCGGCCTTTATTAACGCGCACCTCACCCTTGCGCAAAATGCGGTAGACGAAGGTGCGTGGAGCACCCTTGAGACGGGTCAGCAGATAGTTGTCGATACGTTGACCGGCCTGGTCTTCGGTAATCAGATCAATCTGGACTTTGGGGGGCATATCGGAGGCGCTTGTATTCATCCGCGCATGATACATTTTTTCTTGCAATTGAAGCACTTAAAAAATGCTGTTATATTCGGACGAGCTGCGTAACAGGCAGCCGGGGATACCGCTAGCGCAAGATGATGCCGCAGCCCCCAGAAACACCGATATAGAGGCCTCGCCAGGCTATTATAGATTTTGCCAGGCGGCCTTATTGATCGACACACTGGTTGCCATGTGGCAGCCAGAATATAAACCCGCTCCCCGCAAGACGATGAGCGGCACCCGATTAAGATGGGTATGTGTTAGGTGGAGATGCACAGCTTCAGGATCATGTGACGAGCGTCGATACGTGTTTTATGTGTCCCCGTTCCCAGTCCGGCTGATTCCTCCCGAAGGAACCTTTGAACACGCCAGCAGGTGATCCGATCCTCTGCCGGTGGTAAAGCACAATTCGACGCCGGCATTTCTGGTTCGAGTTATTCACCAGGTCGCGCTGTGACAGGATCACGCCAGCCCGTCTTTGAAGGTTCTCTGAAATAGTTTCTCTGTACTCGCCGTAGACAGATGCCGTTATCACCGCCCTGGCTGTGATGATCACTCTGAACAAGGGCAAGGTTGGCCCAAGCAGAAACACGCCTGACACCTGACATAAGAGTCGCAGGTGCCGTCATTGTGTAATCCGGGAGCACTGGAAACACAACGGTACTTCATGAAAAGAATGCTGATCAACGCAACTCAACCCGAAGAGTTGCGCGTCGCCCTGGTAGATGGCCAGCGCCTGTACGATCTGGATATTGAATCCGGAGCCCGTGAACAGAAGAAAGCCAACATCTATAAAGGCCGGATCACCCGGGTCGAGCCTAGCCTCGAAGCCGCTTTCGTCGACTTCGGATCTGATCGTCACGGCTTTCTCCCCCTCAAGGAAATCTCCCGCGAATACTTCTCCAAGCAGCCTGAAGGCCGCGTCAACATCAAGGAAGTACTGCGCGAAGGCCAGGAAGTCATTGTCCAGGTAGACAAGGAAGAACGTGGCAACAAGGGCGCCGCCCTGACCACTTTCATCAGTCTGGCTGGCCGTTACCTGGTACTGATGCCAAACAATCCCCGTGCCGGTGGTATCTCACGCCGCATCGAAGGCGATGAGCGCAACGATCTGCGCGAAGCTATTAATAGCCTGAACGTGCCCGCCGATATGGGCATGATCGTGCGTACTGCCGGCCTGGGCCGCAGCGCCGAAGAACTGCAATGGGATCTGGATTACCTGCTGCAACTCTGGGGTGCCATCAAAGGCGCCTCCACCGAGCGCCCCTCCCCGTTCCTGATCTATCAGGAAAGCAACGTCATCATCCGCGCGATCCGCGACTATCTGCGCCAGGACATCGGCGAAGTGCTGATCGACAGCGAAACGGTCAAGGAAGAAGCGCTGAACTTCATCAGTCAGGTCATGCCGCAGTACGCGAGCAAGGTCAAACTGTATGAAGACACAGTGCCCCTGTTCAACCGTTTCCAGATTGAAAGCCAGATTGAAACCGCCTTTGAACGTGAAGTGAAACTGCCCTCCGGCGGCTCCATCGTCATCGATCACACGGAAGCTCTGGTATCAGTCGACATCAACTCCTCGCGCGCCACCAAAGGTAGCGATATCGAGGAAACTGCGCTGCAGACCAACCTGGAAGCGGCTGAAGAAATCGCCCGCCAGCTGCGCCTGCGTGATATCGGCGGCCTGATCGTTATCGACTTTATCGACATGACGCCAGCGAAGAACCAGCGCGCCGTGGAAGAACGCGTCAAGGAAAGCCTCGAAGCCGACCGTGCCCGTGTTCAGGTTGGTCGCATCTCACGCTTTGGCCTGCTGGAAATGTCGCGTCAGCGCCTGCGTCCGTCTCTGGGTGAAACCAGCGGTATCGTCTGCCCACGCTGTAACGGTCGCGGCACCATCCGCGACGTTGAATCCCTGTCGCTCTCCGTTTTGCGACTGATTGAAGAGGAAGCGCTCAAGGAGCGTACCGCTGAAGTGCGCGCACACGTGCCGATCGCCGTGGCTACCTTCCTGCTCAACGAGAAGCGTGATGCGCTGGCCAAGACCGAAGAGCGTACCAAGGTCCGCCTGCTGATCCTGCCCAGCGAACACATGGAAACGCCGCACTTTGACGTACAGCGCCTGCGTGATGATCACGAGTCGGTCCTGAACGGCGAAACCAGCTACACCATGAGCAGTGACATCGTTGCTGAAGAGCCAACGCCGGTCAGCCAGACCAAAGCCATTGTGCGTCAGGAAGCAGCGGTCAAGACCATTGCCCCTTCACGCCCTGCGCCCTCCCCGGTAGCCGCAGCAGCCCAGGCAATCCAGGAAGCCCAACCGGGCATCTTCAAAGGTCTGATCAAATCCCTGGTCAGCTTGTTTGCCACCGATGAGCAGCCTGCGGAAGAAGCCAAGCCGGCGAAGTCGGAAGCTCGCCCTGCTGCACGTGACAACAAGCGCAACGACGAGCGGCGCAATGGCCGCAACCGTCGCCCGCGCAACGAGCGCAGTGATCGTCCAGAACGCGCTGAAAAGCCCGAACGCAGCGAGCGAACTGAAAAGCCTGAGCGTGCCGAGCGCCCCGAGCGCAAGCCGCAGGCGCCGCGTAACGAGCCGCAGGCCGAGAAGCGTGATCAGCAGCCTGCTGCCGCCGCCGCCGCAGTCATCGATAGCAGCGCATCTACCGAGGCGCCAACCACCCGTCGCCGTCGCCGCGCTCCTAGCGACGCCGGCACTGACACGCGTCCGGTCAATCAGGAAAGCAACAGCGCCGCACCTGCTGAACGCCGTCCTCGCCGTAACGAGGAGAAGCTGGAGAGCGAAGAGGTCGATCTGGACCAGGTAGATCAACCCGTTGCAGAGGAAGGCACTGAGGGCGATCGTCCGAAGCGTCGCTCACGCAACAGCCAGCGCCGCCGAAACAATCGTCGCAGCCGCGTGAATCAGGATGAAACCCAAAGCGTCGATGGCGAACAGAGCAGTCAGCAAAATGCTGACCAGCAGTCCACCGTGGCTGCCGATCAAGATGCAGACCAGAGTGTTAAAGAAGGTGCGGCGCAATCAGGCTCTGAGCCGAGCAAGATTGCTGCAGCTGCAGTGTCTGCGACCGCAGCATTGCCTGAACACAATACCGAGCAGCAGCCAGCTGAAGCCTCGGCCCGTGCTGACGTCAGCGACATCAGTGCTCCGGTTGAAGCCGGACTGACACAAGCTGCCGTTGAGCTGGAAGCCTCTATCGAGCATGCCGTTGAAGCCTTCAGCCACTCGCAGCCCCGCGAGCAGCAAGAGGAAACGAGCGTAGCTGATACTGCATCCGAGCCCAGCACAGCATCAGCGGACGTTACCGACACGCCAGAGACGACCGAGACTCTGACGCCAGTCATTCAGTCCGTAAACGAAACCACTACCGAGCCTACCAAGGTCGAAACACCTGTCGCTGCAACAGCACAGGCCGAGCCTGAAGCGGCCGTGGAAGCACCTGCCGAATCTGCGCCGGAACCGGTAGTAGCGACGCCTGAGCCGGCCGCCGAGCCAGCTCCTGAGCCAGTTCCTGCGGTAACAGAAAGCGGTCGTGCCTATAACGATCCTCGGGAAATTCGCCGCCGCCAGCTGGAAGCCAAGCGACTTGCCGAACAGGCAGAAGCATCTGCGCCAGCGCAAGAAGCTGTCACAGCGCCGGAGCTCGTTGCGCAACCAGCTGTAGAGCAAGAAGCGGCAGCAGAGCCACAGCAGTCAACCGTCGAGACTGACGTTGCCGACGTGCAGGAGCCAGCGCCGCGCGCCAACTCCATGTCCGAACAGGCTGCGCTGGCCATCGAGCCCGAGGACACGTCTACTGAAGACGAGAAATCGGCCGAAGCAGCGCAAGACGAAAGCGAAAGCAAAGCTGACAACGCTGACGAAGAAGACAAGAACCCTCGCTAACGGGGTTCAAGACAAAAAAAGGGGATGCTTCGGCATCCCCTTTTTTATGGCGCTGGTTTTTTTGTCAGATCAACCGATTCGCTGCGGCTCCATCTCCAGTTCCAGGCCGAAACGGGTAAGTATGTCCTGCCGTACCCGGTCCGCCAGGGCCAGTATTTCAGCGCCCCTGGCTGCGGCCAGATTCACCAGCACCAGCGCCTGCTCGCTATGCACACCAACGCTGCCTTGCTGATAGCCCTTCCATCCAGCCTTCTCGATCAGCCAGCCCGCAGCCACCTTGAACTGGCCATCAGGCTGTGGGTAATGCGGCAATTGTGGATGCTCCACCAGCAATTGCTGCAACTTGACCGCCGATACCAGCGGGTTCTTGAAAAAACTCCCGGCGTTACCCAGGTGCGCAGGATCCGGCAGCTTGCTGCTACGGATCTGACAGACCAGCTCGCTGACTACCCGAGCATCAGGGCGTTGCAGCCCGGTGAACTGCCAGGCTGCTGCCAATGGTGCATATTCGATCTTTAACTGCGGCCGCAGCGACAGGCGCAAACGTACCCGCAGAATGACATAGCGCCCTGCCGCTTGTTTGAATAACGAATCGCGGTAGGCGAAGCGGCAGTCAGCTAACGTAAAACGGGTCACCTGACCACTTTCACGATCCAGCGCATCCAGGCTTTCAAAGCTGTCCTTGAGCTCGACGCCATAGGCGCCAATATTCTGCACTGGCGCGGCGCCCAACGTGCCGGGAATCAGCGACAGATTCTCCAGACCGGACAGACCCTGATCCAGGGTCCAGTTGACCAGCGCATGCCAGTTCTCCCCCGCCTCACCTTCGACAACAACCTCAGAGCCGTTGCGCGTGATAACACGGCGGCCGCGGGTGCGCATGGCAATCACCAGACCATCCACGGGGCCGGACAGCACTACGTTACTGCCACCGCCGAGCAGGGTCACAGGCCACTTGTGCGTACTGGCCAATGCCAACGCCTCGCGCAGGTCGGTTTCAGTTTCCACGCAGATCAGGCGACGCGCCTTTTCGCTGATGCCGAAGCTATTGAACGTACGCAGATCGGCATGTTCGGCAATCGTCAGCATGAGGTTCGAGCCAGATCTTCCAGCAATCCCCGGCTAGCCGCTTCGAGCATATCGAGCACCTGCTCAAAACCGGCTTCGCCACCGAAATACGGATCCGGCACTTCCTGGGGCCAATCCGGGGCATAGTCCATCAGTAAACCGATACGCGCGCGAGCGTTGGCAGGAGCTCGTGCAAGCAGGTTATCCAGGTTGCTCTGATCCATGGCGAGAATGAGGTCAAATTGCTCGAAGTCCTCGTCAGCCACTGCCCGCGCACGTTGCATGCGCAAATCGTAGCCGCGTTTCAAGGCTGCGGCAGTGGCGCGCTGGTCTGGCGGCTCGCCGGTGTGATAACCACCGGTGCCGGCGGAGTCGATACTGATTTCATGCTGCAAGGCGCTAGCTTGCAACTGGCTCGCAAAAACACCCTGCGCCGTCGGCGAACGACAGATGTTGCCCAGGCAAACGAACAGCACGCGAGTCATACCGCCCCCAGCAGCGCCCGAACGCGATCCAGATCCGCCTGGGTATCCACTCCCGCCGGTGGCACTTCGCAGGCATCGGCTACCTGAATGCGGCAGCCGAACCACAGCGCGCGCAACTGCTCCAGAGACTCGGCCTGCTCCAGTGGGCTGCACGGCCAGGTGACATAATCATGTAGAAAGCTGACTTTATAGGCGTAGAGGCCAATGTGCCGCCGGAACGGCAGATCCGCAGGGAGTTGTTTCGGCTCCTGGGCAAAGGCGTCCCGGCACCAGGGCATGGGTGCACGGCTGAAATACAAGGCGTAGCCCTGGTGATCGGTCACCAGCTTGACCACATTCGGATTGAACAGACTCTGCAGATCCTCAAGCGGCTCGGCCAGGGTCGCCATACTGGCCTTAGGGTGGGCCAGCAGGTTTGCCGCCACCTGATTAATCAATGCAGGCGGGATCAGCGGCTCGTCACCCTGGACGTTGACCACGCAGGCGCCGGGCTCCAGGCCCAGGTGCGTGACCACCTCCTGCAGACGATCAGTCCCCGAGGGGTGGTCAGCGCGGGTCAGCACCACCTTGGCATCGAACGTCGCGCAGGCATCGGCGATACGCTGATCGTCAGTTGCAATAGTGACGCTGGCGGCGTCGCTCTTGCACGCCTGCTCCCAGACATGCTGAATCATCGGCTTGCCAGCGATGTCCAGCAGCGGCTTGCCGGGCAAGCGTGTCGATGCAAAACGGGCGGGAATAATGACGTGGAACATGTTCAGCGGTCCAACCGCTCGTCCGCGTCCAGCGCTCGCGTTTCATTTTCCAGCATCACCGGAATACCGTCGCGCACGGGAAAAGCTAGGCCATCAGCCCTGCACCAGAGCTCGGTCTTGTCGGCATTTTGTACCAGAGGTCCTTTGCACAGAGGGCATGCAAGAATATCAAGCAGTTTGGGATCCATCGGGTGACTCCTGAAAACGAATGGGAACCTCAGCGTTGCCGCAATGCCGTCTCCAGGCACTGTTGCAGGCGCGAGGCGAAAGCGTCGCTGAGCGACGCATCAATACTCAGATACCACCAGTTGTCACGGGCAAACCCGGTGCACTTGACGGCATCTTTTTCGGTCATGATCAGCGGCTTGCCGGGATCACAACGGACAAAGCTCGCAGGTGTATATTGCGCATGATCAGCAAAGGCGTGACCGTTCGGCTGCAAGGATAACCCTTTCAAGGTGTTAAAAAAACGCTGCGGATTACCAATACCTGCGACCGCTTCTACCTCTTGCCCACCCTGCCACTGTGCAGCAGGAATCCGGTCGCCGGTGCACATGTTGACCAGCGCTACAGGAGCCAGGGTCATGGCGAAGGCGTTGGCGTCGTCAGCCGCCTGACCGTTGCTCACCACTATATCAACCGAGCGCAAACGGGCTGCGGGTTCGCGCAGCGGGCCTTCGGGTAGACAGCGGGCATTACCCAGGCCGCGCGCTGCATCAAGGATGAGAATTTCCAGATCGCGGCCCAAGGCGTAGTGCTGCAGACCGTCATCACTGATGATCACATCTACCTGAGCGCTAGCAAGCAGGTACTGGGCAGCGCGCGGTCGATCAGGGTCAATCACCACCGGCACCGCGCAACGACGCGCGATTAACAATGGCTCGTCACCCGTCTGCTCGGGCGTATCCACCAGCGGATCGACCAGGTGCGGAAACTCCGTACCTTCAGCGCCATAGCCACGACTGATGACGCCGGGTTTCAGACCGATGGATTGCAGATAGGAGATCAGCCAGATACACATAGGCGTCTTGCCGGTGCCGCCCAGGGTGATATTCCCCACCACAATGACCGGGATCGGCGCCAACCATACACGTTCAGGGTCATTCAGGTAGCGATGCCGTCGGCGCACCACGGCAGAGGCATATACAGCCGACAAGGGTCTGAGCAGCTTCAACCACGGGCTTGATTGGTACCAGGCCCGCAGCATGAACTGTTCCAGCGAAAAGCCCCTCACTGGCTGTCGTCCGCCCCCATCTCACTGGTGGTCAGCCGCAGCCGGGTGAAACCCAATTGACCCGCGGCGTCCATCGCCATGATAACCGCCTGATGCGGGGTTTGCGCGTCTGCCGTAATGATCAACGGCAGGCTGTTATCGCCCGCCGATTCGCGCTCCAACGCGGTCTTCAACGTGTCCATGGAGGGTGCGGCCAAGGCCTTCTGATTGATGGCGATGTCACCCGTGGCGGAAATGACCAGTTCGATCTGCTGGGTCTCCGCACTATCTACCTGCTGACCAGAAGCGGCTTGCGGAAGATCAAGTTTCAGCTGTGTTTCCCGGGTAAAGGTGGTCGAAACCATAAAGAAGATCAGCAACAGAAACACCACATCAATCAGCGGCGTCAGGTTTACGCTGGCCTCATCAGGCTTCTTGCGTCTGAAGTTCACGGTCAGGCTCCCTTGCGCGTGCTGCCGACATGGGAGACTTTGACTTGCTGCTCGGCGCCTTCCACTTCACGATTGCCTTGCATGACCTCCACCAGCTTGGTGGCTTCCTGCTCCATGGCGATGACCAGTTCTTCCACCCGGCGAACAAAGAAGCGGTGGAAAAACAGTGCAGGGATAGCCACAGTCAAGCCAGCAGCCGTGGTGATCAACGCTTTGGAGATACCCCCTGCGAGAACGCCGGTATTGCCAGTACCCTGCGCCATGATGGCGCTGAACACGTCGATCATGCCGATCACCGTACCCAACAGCCCCAATAGCGGCGTAATGGCAGCGATGGTGCCAAGCGTATTCAGGTAACGCTCCAACTCGTGGATGACCTTGCCGGCGGCTTCCTGAATGCACTCCTTCATGATTTCGCGGCCGTGGCGGGAATTGGCCAGACCTGCAGCAAGGATTTCCCCCAGTGGCGAATCAGCCCGCAGGCTCTTGAGTTTGGCAGCGTCCAGTTCGCCATCCTTGACCCAGCGCCAGACCTGGCCAAGCAAACTGGGGGGAGCAATCCGGCTGGTCCGCAATGTCCATAACCGTTCAATGACGATGGCCACAGCAATGACCGAAAACAACACTATTGGCAGCATTAGCCAGCCGCCCGCACTGATCAATTCCCACACACGCGTTCCCTCCCCCAAATGTTGGCTAACTCTAGCACAGGCAAAACCCTTGCCCGCGCAATCTTGTTATTCATGCCAGAATCGCCGGGCCTTATCGCGCCACGACCATTTCCGGTAGCTGCCTCCCGCCTCATCCAGCACAAAGCGGATGGCACCCGAGGCGCTAGTATAAACAGGTTCCACGCCCAATTCCCGGTAGCGATCCACAACCTTGGGATGAGGATGATTGAATGCGTTACCTGCGCCGGCGCTGAACACGGCCCATCGGGGATCGACCGCACGAATAAAGGCGTAGGACGATGACGTGCGACTGCCATGATGCGGGGCCAGCAACAGTTGCGCCGCAAGTGTCTCACGCAACATCTGGTATTCGCCGCGGATGCCCAGGTCACCGGGAAGCAACACGCTCGCAGCACCTATGCCGGCGCGCAAGACGCAAGAGCGTTCGTTTGCTGGCGCGGGTGGTGGCGCGCTGTAAATCACCGCAAAGCTTATACCATTCCATTCCCATGTCTCCCCGGGCTCGCAGGGCCTGACCGGCAACGCCGGCGGTAACGCTTCGTGCTGCCCGGCCAGCACTTCGGTTACCGGCATCCGGGTAACCATGGCCATGGCACCGCCTGCGTGATCGTTGTCCGCATGGCTGATTAACATTCTGTCCAGTCGCTCAACGCCCAGCTCAACCAGCGCCGGGTGCACAACCGCCTCGCCCAGATCGAAGCCGCTGGATAGCCGTGCCCCGGCATCATAGAGCAGGTTGTGCTCGCGGGTTTGCAACAACACCGCCAGGCCCTGGCCAACATCCAGCACCGTCACCCACAGCTGTCGCTCCTGTGGCCGCGCCTGGGGGTTGCTCAGCAAAACCGGCAGACACACCAGAGCGGGCACACATAACAATCTTGCTAACGGGCTGAGCAACGCCAACGCCGCCAACGTTCCCAGCGACCAGTTGAACCACCCGGGAAAAGCCAGATAGCTGGGCAAATGCCACTGCGCAGCCCAACTCAGCATGGCGAAAAGAGCGGCCAACGCCTTGCCCGCACCGATCAGTAACCAGGTAGCACCAAACACCAGCTCCAACACCGTGCCGAGCAACGCAGCCGGCACTACAATCAGGCTCACCCAGGGGATCGCCAGCACATTGACCAGAGGGGAAATAATACTGCCAGGCATTCCCCATAGCAGCAGCCAGGGCCAGAGCCCAATGAACACCACCCACTGCGCACGTCCCCAGCGCCACCATAAACCCTTGGTTTGCAAACGCCCATGCATGCCCAGAATCAACAACCCGACCGCCATGAAGGACAACCAGAAGCCCGCCAACAACGGAGCTGCCGGGTTCAATAGCGTCACTGAGCAAAGGGCGGCAGACCAGAAAATCCAGGGGCCTGGCTGGCGATAAATCAGCTTGGCGAGCAACACCAGTGCCACCATCAGCAACGCCCGCTGGGTAGGCACTGCAAACCCGGCAAGTCCCGCATACAGGGCCGCCGCCAGTACCGCCAGGGGCGCAGCCAGCCATAGCCGCGGCCAGGTAAAGGGCAGCAACCCCATACGGCCGGCCAGGGCTGCCAGACCAAATATGGCCGCGGCGAACATGCCCACGTGCAAACCTGATATGACCATTAAGTGACTGGTACCCGTGGCCTGCAAGACATTCCAATCAGCTTTGTCCAGCACACTGCGGTCGCCGACCACCAAGGCTGTCAAGCGGGAATGTCCAGGACTCTCCCCCAGCACCCTTTGCAAGCGCTGACGAATATAATCGCGCACCGGCCCCAACCCGGACGTATTCGGGCGCTGCATACGCTCGCCCGAGCTGATACTGGCGACCGCGCCCACACCATTGGCGTATAGCCAGGCTTCGTAGTCGAACCGTCCGGGATTGGACATACCCCTGGGGCGGCGCAAACGCGCCTCGAAGCGCCAATGCTCGCCGGGGAACACCTGCTCACCCGCGTACCAATGAGCGCGAATAGATGGCAAAGCCTGGCCCACGCCCTCTGGGCTGTCCTGCAACCGGGCATCGGCAATTCTGAACCGCCAGCCTGTATCGGTAGCCTCCGGCAGACCCTGGACGCGCCCCTCCAACACGACCCGTTGCATATCCAGCGCAGAGTGCAACCGTTGCTCCATTTGTTGATGGTGAAACAGACAGGCCCATACCACACCGGCCACGAGCAAGCCGATATGCCGGCCCGCGGATCGCCATAATCCAACGAGGGGTATCAGGCACGTGAGGCAAAATAGCCATGGCAGAGACGGCAAGGATTCTAGAGTCAGTGGCAGCAGCAGCCCTAGCCACAGGACCAGCAACCGGCTCACCAGCGATGAGAAAAAACCCACTTCCTGTGCACCTCCATTGCCGCCAGGCAGTAGTGTCGCCCTGACATTCCATGCATAATTGGTCCACATTTCCCAGATCGAATATTCGCGATGCCGCGTAGGCTCCTGAAACGCTACATGCCCAGCCCTGAACGGATAAAGCAGAGCAAGTCGCTGCGCTTTATGGGCACCATGCTGCACGATCCGAATCTATGGCATCTCAACCGCCATAGTGTGGCCCGAGCCATGGCGGTGGGCCTGTTTGTTGCCATGTTGCCGATTCCGATGCAGATGCTGCTGTCAGCTGCTATTGCGATGCCGCTGCGGGCGAACCTGCCGATTTCGATCGGGCTGGTCTGGCTGACCAACCCGGTGACCATGCCTGCCGTGTTCTTCACCCAATACAAGATCGGCACCTTGCTGCTGGGCGCACCCGAGCGCAGCATCCCCATGGAGCTGTCACTAACCTGGCTGATGTCGGAAATTCATCACATCTGGCAGCCGCTGTTGCTCGGCGCGCTGCTGACCGGCACCGTCCTGGCAATAGTGGGCTACGCTGCGACCATGTTGTATTGGCGGATATGGGTGGGGCGCAACTGGCAAAAGCGCAAACTGCGACGTCGTCGGCATATCTGAGCAAACATCAGGGGAATTTGAATCGAGGGGTTGAACCCGGGTGCAGACCATCAGCGCTCCGGGTAACCGGAACAGCCGATAGTCCGTCCCTGTTAAGCTCAGTGTTCCAAGGCGGCGAGATGGCCTTGTTGCAGGGTTAGCACGCGATCCATCTGCGATGCCAGGACCAGATCGTGAGTCACTACCATAAAGGCGGTATTCAGGCTCTGGCTTAGCTCCAGCATCAGTTGCTGGATGCTTTTGGCAGTAGTCTGATCCAGGTTACCGGTCGGCTCATCGAGCAAGACACAGGCTGGCTGATTGATCAGCGCACGGGCAATAGCCACCCGTTGCCGCTCACCGCCGGAAAGCTCTGCGGGCTTGTGCCCGGCACGCTCGGTCAACCCGACGCGACGCAGCATCTCCACACCACGCTCACGCGCCTGAGCAATCGGCATCCTGCCGATCAGCAGGGGCATGCACACGTTTTCCAGCGCAGTGAATTCTGCCAGCAGATGGTGAAACTGGTAGACGAAGCCCAGCCCGCTGTTTCTCAACTCGCCCCGCTCGGACTCCTTGAGTGCGGACATCTGACGCCCGGCCAGCCAGACTTCACCCTCAGTCGGCGTATCCAGCCCCCCGAGCAAATTAAGCAGGGTGGTCTTGCCCGAGCCCGAACTGCCGACAATCGCGATCCGCTCACCGGCAAGCAGATGAAAATTGATCGAGTCCAGCACCCGCAGGCGCTGTGGACCTATCGCATATTCCATACTCAGCTGGCGACATTCCAGCACCACTTCAGTCATAACGCAAAGCCTCCGCCGGCTCGGTTCGCGATGCCCGCCAGGCGGGATAAAGAGTCGCTGCAAAGCTCATTCCCAACGCGGTCAGGCAGATCAGAGCGACATCGCTCCAGATCAGCTGCGAAGGAAGGTAGCTGATGAAATACACATCGGAACTGAGAAACTGAATACCGAACAAGCTTTCCAGCCCAGCAACCATAGCCGACACATTCCATGCTGCCAGCACGCCGAGCACGCCACCGGCCAGGGTACCTATCACGCCGATCACCGAGCCCTGAACCATGAAGATGCCCATGATGGTGCCCGGCGATGCGCCCAGCGTGCGCAAAATGGCGATATCAGCTTTCTTGTCGGTGACCACCATTACCAGCGTGGAAATGATATTGAACGCAGCCACAGCCACGATCAGCAGCAGCAACAAGCCAATCATGGTCTTTTCCATCCGGATGGCGGCAAACAGGTTGCCATGGGTGCGCGTCCAATCCTGAGCGTAATAATTGCCCGGCAGCGTCAACGCCAGATCCCAGGCGACTTTCGGCGCCTGGAACAGATCGTCCAGCTTGACGCGCAAACCCTGCATCTGGCCCGGCTGCCAGCGCGACAGTCGAGCGGCATCACCGGCGTGGATCATTGCCAGCGAGCTGTCGAGCTCAGCCCCGACCTTGAACACGCCAGCAACGGTGAAGCGTTTCAGCCGGGGAAACACCCCGGCAGGCGTGACCGAGGCTTCAGGCAGCACAAAGGTCAGCTTGTCACCGACTTGAACGCCAAATCGCTTGGCAATCAATTCGCCGATAATGATACCGAACTCACCGTCCTGTAGATCGCTCAGGGCACCTTGAGTCATGTGTTGCTCAATGATCGATACGTGCTTCTCGGCCTCCGGTATCACGCCGCTGACGAGAACTGGGGCAACGCTGCCGTTATGCGTCAGCATGCCCTGCAACTGAATAAAGGGCGCGGCCGCGACCACCTGCGGATGCTCCTCCAGCCGGGTCGCCAGCGTTTGCCAATCGTCCATGGGCTGCTCGGAACTGATGGTTGCATGCGGCACCATACCGAGAATCCGGGTACGCAACTCGCGGTCAAACCCATTCATGACTGACAACACCAGAATCATGACCATGACGCCCAGAGTGAGGCCAAGCATGGAGATCAGTGATATAAATGAAATGAAGTGATTGCGACGTTTGGCCCGCGTATAACGCAAGCCAATAAAAAAGGGCAAAGGTCTGAACATGGAATACCGATTACCTGATGGGCAATGCCCGGTTGAGTGGCGGTTCGGACTGCATGGTACACTGATTCCAGACGATTGTTCAGCGCTTCAGACCGGCATATACGAGTAATCTCATGCAAACAGATGATGGCGACACGGAAGACAAACGGGATTTTTTTCGTATCCGCGACCAACTGGCGCTGGAGGTCAAACCGATCGACGGGCCAGACCTCGAGAATGTCGTTGCAGATGATGAATCACCGCTATTCAGTCTGCTCAGTGATCTGCATATGCTCGACTACGAATCCCAACATCTGCTCAGGCAAATCGCCGAACGCGATCGAGCGCTCGCCCAGTATCTGAAGATAATCAACAAGCGCGTCGACCTGGTCGGCAAGGCGCTGGCCATGCAACTGGCTGGCAACTTGAGCGAACCGCAGGAGGTCACGCTGAGCGAAGGCGGCATGTCTTTCCGCTCTGCCCAGCCTTACCCGATTGGTTCCTGGCTGATGTTACGCATGGTGTTGATGCCCTCGCCACTGGGGCTGGTACTGCCCGCTCGGGTAACGCATTGCGACAACAGAGAGGAGCCCGGCCAGTGGGCTCTCGGCGTCAGCTTCGACAATCTCAGCGACGCGCAACGCCAGTTGCTGGCCCGCCATATTCTGCAAAAACAGGCACAGGAAATCCGTGCCGCCAAAACATCAGAAAGGATGCCGACATGACAGTACTGCGGACCATTGCCTCACTCGCCTCTTCAACTGCACTGGCAGGCGGTCTGATACTGACCACCCTGCCTGCACAGGCAGACACGCTGGTTATTCCGTTGGGCCAGCAGGCCGGGCAAGCCGCAGTCACACTACCCCAGCGCGGCATGACTACCACCAGCGTAACTCAACGCCACGGCGAACCATCCCGCCGCCATGGCGCCGTAGGGGATCCGCCAATCAGCCGTTGGGATTATGCGGATTTCAGTGTTTACTTCGAACATGGCAAAGTCATACACAGCGTTCGCCAGCACCGTCAACAGGGTAACTGATTGCCCATGACGCTGATTTACGGCCATCGCGGCGCCCGGGGTGAAGCCCCGGAAAATACCCTGCCCAGTTTTCGCCGGGCTCTGGATGCCGGTGTAAAGCGTGTCGAGCTCGATCTGCACCTGTCCTCCGACCGGCAGTTGATGGTGATCCACGACCCGACTCTGCGCAGAACCACCGGCCTTGGTGGCAAGGTAGCGCACCATAGCGCGGCCGACCTGATGCGCATTGATGCACGGCGTGGCGGGCCCGATTGGCCAGAGCTCTGCCCTATTCCCAGCCTGGAGCAGTTGTTCACAGCCTGTCCGGAATTCGAGCATTATCAGCTTGAGGTCAAAAGCGGCTCTGCCGGGCAGTCGCGCATCGTGCTGGACGCGGTCACCAAACTGGTCGAGCGCTTCGGCCTGCAGGACAAAGTGGTTTTGACCTCCAGCAGTCGCACGCTACTGAAAACCGCACGCGACAGCGGTTTCAGCCTGCCTACCGGCCTGGTGGAAGAGTATGGTTTGATCGACTGGATAAAAAGCTGCAAGCGCTACGGCTGCGACTATCTGATTCTGAACTGGAAGCTCTGCTCGGCCCAGCGTGTGGCCAGCGCCAAGGCTCAAGGCCTGCACGTGTCGGTCTGGACCGTAAACGAGCCGGCACTGATGCAACGCCTGGTCGATATGGGCGTAGACAGCATCATCACTGACTTTCCGCACCTGGCGGTGGATACCCTGGCCGACTCGAGAGGTTGATCTGTAGCTATTAAAAAGCCCTGCATCGCAGGGCTTCAGGTCGCACGGGCTACCAACACTTAGAACAAGCGGTTCAAACCATCCAGCGCGGCCACACGATAAGCCTCCGCCATGGTCGGGTAGTTGAAAGTGGTGTTGACGAAGTACTTGATGGTATTCGCCTCCCCTTTCTGGTTCATGATTGCCTGACCAATGTGCACAATCTCCGATGCCTGGTCACCGAAACAGTGAATCCCTAATACCTGCAGGCTCTCACGGTGAAACAGAATTTTCAGCATGCCTACCGGCTCATCGGTAATCTGCGCCCGCGCCATGCTTTTGAAAAACGCCTGGCCGATTTCATAAGGCACATGAGCGTCGGTCAATTCCCGCTCGGTTTTACCCAGCGAGCTGATTTCCGGAATGGTATAGATACCGGTAGGCACATCATCCACAAAGCGCCAGGCATCGTTGCTGACGATATTGCCGGCGGCTGAACGCCCCTGGTCAAAAGCCGCGCTGGCCAGACTGGGCCAGCCAATGACATCACCCACCGCATAAATATTCGCTACCTGGGTGCGGTAGTTCTCATCGACGTCCAACTGGCCGCGGCCATTAGGGCGCAGACCGACATTCTCCAGACCCATGCCGTCAGTATTACCCGAACGACCGTTACACCAGAGCAACGCGTCAGCCTTGAGCTTTTTGCCGGATTTGAGGTTGAGCACCACACCGTGCTTGTCCAGCCCCTCGATACTTTCGTATTCCTCGTTATGCCGAATCAACACGCTGTTGTTGCGCAGGTGATAGCTCAGGGCATCGGAAATCTCGTTATCAAGAAAGCTCAGCAGACGATCGCGGTTATCGATCAGATCCACCTTGACCCCAAGCCCACAGAAAATCGACGCATATTCGCAGCCGATAACACCCGCACCATAGATGATCAATGTGCGCGGGGTGTGATTGAGTTTGAGAATGGTGTCGCTGTCATAAATGCGCGGGTGGCTGAAGTTCACATCGGCTGGGCGGTAGGGCCGCGACCCGGTAGCAATGATGATTTCCTTGGCTATCAGCTTTTCAACCACACCGGACTGATTGACCAGCTCGATAGTATTTTCATCGGCAAAACTACCCTTGCCAAAAAATACGTCGACCCGGTTGCGCGCGTAATAGCTGGTACGCGACGAAACCTGCTTGCCCATGACCTTTTCGGCGCTTTTCAACACGTCCGGAAAGGAAAACCAGCGCGGCTCACCGATTGAGCGGAACATCTTGTTGGTGTTGAAGTGGATGATCTGCTTGACCGAATAACGCAATGCCTTGGAGGGAATGGTCCCCAGGTGAGTGCAATTACCGCCAACCATGGTCCGTTCTTCCACCACGGCGACCTTGCGGCCATGCTTCGCCGCGTTCATTGCAGCGCCCTCACCCGCCGGACCAGAGCCCAGCACCACAACATCATAGTTATATACAGCCATTCAGCGATTTCCTTATAAATTTCGACGGGATACTGTCACAGGCACCCGATTACAGCTAGTCGACCTTGGTCGCGTCGTAGCTCAGATCTTTAGCCTTGCGCGGCTCCACACCAGCATTGGTGCTGGCTTCCTCGCACTTGGTGACGTCACCGCCGCAGATACCGCAGGACTTCTCCACACCTGTAGCGCCGATACCGCCACAGGAGCCTGCGATAGGTTTACGGCCCATCATGACCCCAACCGACATGCCGACAACCACCAGCACCATCAATGAAAATGCCAGAACCCAAACCATGACTCTACTCCTCGCTCTGCGTCAGAGCTGTGAATGAGGGAGTGGGCCTGGACACAAACTGCGTACCGTCGCGCAGCACAAACAGCGCGGCTACGTCATGTTCCAGTGCGAACTCCCAACCCTTTTCCGGGCCTTTAACCAACAAAACTGTCGACAACCCATCGGCTTTGGCCGCCGAGTTGTGCAAAACCGTCACCGCCGCCAGCTCATGCATCACCGGCCTGCCGCTGCGCGGATCGAAGGTATGCGAATAACGCTTGCCCTCATATTCGAAATAATTCCGGTAATCGCCTGAAGTGGATACCGCCTGGCCGTCCAGCTTGACGATCAGATGCGCCATCCGTTCGTCATCCCGCGGCTCTTCAATGGCAATTTTCCAGTGTGTCTGTCCAGGTTTCATGCCGGCAGCCTTCAGCTCGCCGGTAATTTCCACCATATAGCTATTGATACCACGTGCCAGCAGATGATCAACCACCTTATCGACCATATACCCTGCTGCAATGGCGCTGACATCGACCTGCACGTTGGCAGACTTGCACAACTGCTTGCCCTCAACGCGTAAATTCTGTTGCCCGACTGTCAGCAAAACCGCCTGCAATTCCTCGGCATCAGGAACAACCTGCCCACCATCACCGCCATGAAAACCCCAGAGCTCGAGCAGCGGCCCGAGCGTCAGGTCAAAGTCACCCGTGCTCTCTTCAGCCAGTATATGCCCCAGGCCGACCAACTCCAGCACCGATGCTGGCATCTCTCTGCAGCTGTCAGCGGGCATGGCATTGAACTGTGCCAGATCAGAGTCATCGCGCCAGGTCGATACCTCGCTGTCAAAATCGCTGAGCAAGGTTTCGATTTCTTCGTGCAAGGTCTCTGTTGCCGGCGTGCCTTCGGCACTCACCCACTTGATCGAGTAGGTACTGCCCATAGTGGAACCGGTCACTTCCGAAACCGACTCCATAGAATTGAAACAGCCCGTTAGGGCTGCTGCCAAGGCAACAGCGATAACGGGCTGGACGATACGCAAAAACACGCTAGCCGCCAAAATCATCAAGCATGATATTTTCTGGCTCTACACCCATGTCCTGCAGCATCTTGATCACCGAGGCATTCATCATCGGCGGCCCACACATGTAGTACTCGCAATCCTCTGGCGCAGGATGATCCTTGAGGTAGTTCTCCATCAGAACATTGTGGATAAAGCCTGTTGGGCCTTCCCAGTTGTCTTCAGGCAGCGGATCGGACAGCGCCAGATGCCACTCGAAGTTCTCGTTCTCTTCCGCCAGCTTGTCGAACTCTTCGACATAGAAGGCTTCACGCAGCGAGCGAGCACCGTACCAGAAACTGATCTTGCGCTTGGTCTTGATCCGGCCCAACTGGTCGAAGATGTGCGAGCGCATCGGCGCCATACCGGCACCGCCGCCGACGAACACCATCTCGGCATCGGTATCCTTGGCAAAGAACTCACCAAAGGGACCGTACACCGTCACCTTGTCACCGGGCTTCAGCGCAAAACACCAGGAGGACATCTTGCCCGGTGGCAGGTCGTCACGGCCTGGTGGCGGTGAAGCCACACGCAGGTTGAACTTGACCACGCCGCGCTCTTCCGGATAGTTCGCCATGGAGTAGGCACGAATCACGGTCTCGTCGACCTTGGAGACAAAGCGCCACATGTCGAACTTGTCCCAGTCACCGCGGAATTCCGGCTGAATGTCGAAATCCTTGTAGTTCACGGTATGCGGTGGGCATTCCAACTGCACATAACCACCAGCGCGGAAATCGACGTTCTCGCCTTCCGGCAACTTCAGCGTCAGCTCCTTGATAAAGGTTGCGACGTTGGGGTTGGCCTCTACGGTGCATTCCCACTTCTTCACACCGAACACTTCTTCCGGCACTTCGATTTTCATATCCTGCTTGACCGGAACCTGGCAAGACAGGCGCCAGCCTTCCTTCGCTTCACGCTTGGTGAAGTGACTCTCCTCGGTGGGCAGCATTTCACCGCCGCCCTCTTCGACGATGCACTTGCACTGCGCGCAGGTACCGCCGCCACCGCAGGCGGAAGACAGGAAGATACCGTTGGCAGACAGCGTATTCAGCAGTTTACTGCCGGCAGCCACGTTAACGGTGCGCTCACCATTGATTTCGATAGCTACATCGCCACTGCTGACGAGCTTTGCACGAGCGATCAGGATCACGGATACCAGCGTCAGAACGATCGCGGTAAACATGCCTACGCCCAAATAAATTTCCATGTTCATCTGAGAAAGCTCCTTTACAGTTGCACGCCGGAGAACGACATGAAACCGAGGGACATCAGACCCACGGTGATGAACGTGATACCCAGACCGCGCAAGCCATCTGGAACATCACTGTATTTGAGCTTCTCGCGGATACCCGCCAGGGCAACGATAGCCAGTGCCCAGCCAGTACCGGCGCCAAACCCGTAAGCCACACTTTCACCCAGGTTGTAATCGCGCTCGACCATGAACAAGGCCGCGCCCATGATGGCGCAGTTCACAGTGATCAGCGGCAGAAACACACCCAGAGCGTTGTAAAGTGCCGGCACGAACTTGTCGAGCAGCATCTCCATGATCTGCACGATAGCGGCAATCACACCGATATAGCTGAGCAGACCGAGGAAGCTCAGATCGACATTGGGTAAGCCAGCCCAGGCCAAAGCACCGTCCTTGAGCAGGTAGGTATAGATCAGGTTGTTCGCCGGCACCGTGATGGTCAGCACCACGATTACAGCAATACCCAGACCGATAGCCGTCTGTACCTTTTTCGAAATGGCGATAAAGGTACACATGCCCAGGAAGAAGGCCAATGCCATGTTTTCAACGAAAATAGCCCGAACCAGCAGGCTGATGTAATGTTCAATCATGGCTTACATAGCCTCCTTCAATGCGCGGCTTTGCGGAGCCATCTTGAAATCGGGCTCTTCAACCTGCTCGGTTTTCCAGGAGCGCAGGCCCCAGATGATCAGACCGATAATGAAGAACGCCGAGGGCGGCAGTAACAACAGACCATTGGGTTGATACCAGCCACCTTCATTCACTACCGGCAGAATCTCGATACCAAACAGCTTACCGGCACCGAGCAACTCACGAACGGTAGCTACGACGATCAGGATGAAGCTGTAACCCAGACCGTTACCGATGCCATCCAGGAAGCTCATATGCGGCGGGTTCTGCATGGCAAAGGCCTCGGCACGACCCATCACGATACAGTTGGTAATGATCAAGCCAACGAATACAGACAGCTGCTTGCTGATGTCATAGGCATAAGCCTTGAGCACCTGGTCAACCACGATTACCAGCGAGGCAATGATCACCATTTGTACGATCATACGGATCGAACTGGGGATCTGATTGCGAATCACCGAAATGAAGAGGTTCGACAGTGCCGTTACCGAGGTCAGTGCCAGACACATCACCATGGTGACATTCAGGCTGGTGGTCACTGCCAATGCAGAACAGATACCCAGAATCTGCAAAGCGATCGGGTTGTTACTGAAGATAGGATCGAACAGCACCTGCTTGGCGCTTGCTTTAGCCATGATTAAGCCTCCCCTGCATCAATGTTCTCGAGGAATGGACCAAAGCCATTCTCACCTAGCCAGAAACGCACCAGCGCCTGCACACCACGGCTGGTCAGCGTCGCACCGGCCAACCCGTCAACCTGGTGTTCTGCGTCGGGGTTGCTGCTGTCCACGCTGCCTTTGACGACAGTCACGGCGACTTCGCCATCGTCGTCATAAACGACTTTGCCAGACCACTGCTGACGCCAGTTGGGGTTATCCACTTCACCGCCCAGACCGGGGGTCTCAGCATGCTGATAGAAGCCCAGACCGACTACAGTCTTCAGGTCACCTTCCAGCGCGATAAAGCCGTACAAGGTAGACCACAAGCCATAGCCATGAATTGGCAGGATCATGGTTTCAATCCCGCCTTCATTTTCGACCATATAGACAGTGGCGAAATCTTCACGACGGCGGATGCTGGCGATATCTTCCGAAGGCTCCAGGCGTTTCGACATCTCCGGATTCTTCGCCGCCTGTTGCTGGTCATAGGTCAGCGGGTCCATTTCGTCACTGAACTCACCGGTCCGCAGATCAACCAGACGTGCAGTTACCTGCTCGAACTGGGCTTCTACATCGCCACCTTCTTCCAGCAAACCAGCGATGGACAGAATGTTGCGTTTCTTGTCGAGCAGTTGGTTGGTGATCTGCACCGGCTTGAGCGCGACAGCGGCAGCGGATACCACCACCGAGCACACCAGGCAGACCAGCAGCGCAACGATAATCGTGCGGCTGACTGTTTCTTTTTTACTGGACATGACGTGCGAGCCTCCGCTTTATGTTGGCCTGGACGACAAAATGGTCGATCAGGGGAGCAAAGAGGTTGGCGAACAGAATAGCCAGCATCATGCCCTCTGGGAACGCCGGGTTGACCACGCGAATCAGCAGTACCATCACACCGATCAGCGCCCCGAATATCCACTTGCCCTGGTTGGTCATCGACGCTGATACCGGATCGGTAGCCATATAGATCATGCCGAACGCAAAACCACCGACCACCATGTGCCAGTACCACGGCATGGCGAACATAGGATTGGTGTCCGACCCAATGGCGTTGAACAGCAGGCTCATCGCAATCATGCCAAGCATGACACCGGCGACGATGCGCCAGTTGGCAATCTTGGTAGTCAGCAATACTGCGCCACCTAGGAAAATCGCCAGGGTAGAGACTTCACCCATGGAACCGTGGATATTGCCGATGAAGGCATCCATCCAGGTAATGCCGCCATTGATGATCGCATCGACGCCACCGGAAGCCGCCAGGCTCAGAGCCGTAGCGCCGGCATAACCGTCAACTGCAGTCCAGACCGCATCACCCGAAATCTCCGCTGGGTAAGCAAAGAACAGGAAAGCACGACCGGTCAGCGCCGGATTAAGGAAGTTCTTGCCGGTACCACCAAACACTTCCTTGCCGATCACGATACCGAAGCTGATACCCAGGGCTACCTGCCACAAGGGGATATCCGGCGGCAGAATCAGCGCAAACAGGATCGAAGTAACAAAGAAGCCTTCGTTGACTTCGTGCTTACGGATGGAAGCGAACAGCACTTCCCAGAAACCACCCACAATAAAGGTCACCGCATAGACCGGCAGGAAGTAGGCAGCGCCGTGGACAAAGTTGTCCCACAGGCTCCCTGCATCAAACCCGGCAAACATCGCGATCAGACCAATGCGCCAGCTTTCCTGGGCATCCAGCAGCTCAGGGTTGGCAGCATAGATGCTGTTAGCCTGGAAGCCGATGTTGTACATCCCGTAAAAAATCACCGGGAAGGTACACAGCCACACAGTGATCATCATCCGCTTCAGGTCGAGACCATCGCGCACGTGTGCGGTGGTTCTGGTCACGCTGCCTGGACGGTAGAAGAAAGTATCGACCGCTTCGTACAGGGCGTAGAACTTTTCGTGCTTGCCGCCCTTCTCGAAGTTATGTTCGATCTTGTCCAAAAATGTACGCAAACCCATGGCTTAACCCTCCTTCTCGATTCGGGCGAGGTTATCGCGCAGAATCGGGCCATACTCGTATTTGCCGGCACACACGTAGCTGCACAAAGCCAGATCTTCTTCGTCCAGCTCCAGACAACCCAGTTTCTGGGCCATCTCGGTGTCGCCAACGATCAGGTAGCGCAAGAGTTGCGTGGGCAAAATATCCAGCGGCATGACCATCTCGTAGTTCCCCAGGGGAACCATTGCCCGCGGGCTGCCATTGGTTGTTGTAGTGAAGTTGAACAACTTGCTCGATTTGAGCTTGGAGACAAATATGTTCAGTACAGAATGCTTGTCTACACCGGCGCGCAGGTAGTGCAGCATTTGCCGCTCGCTACCTTCAGCCAGTACAGAAATCTGCGAATGGAAGCGACCCAGATAGCCGACCGGGCCCTGAGCGTTACGACCACCAAATACCGAACCGGAAATGACGCGATTGGTGCCCTGCTTAAGTTCGCCTGCGGTCAGCTCGTCCAGGTTCGCACCCAGTCGGGTTTTCAACAGCCGGGGCCGTTCAACCTGCGGGCCACCCAGAGCGACAACACGTTCAGTCCACAGCTTGCCATCGGTAAACAGCTTGCCGATCGCTACCACGTCCTGATAGTTGATTTGCCAGACCGTCTTGGTTTCATTGACCGGGTCGAGCAAATGGATGTGCGTGCCTGGCAAACCAGCAGGATGCGGACCAGCGAAGCTCTCGCTGCGCACGCCATCCAGGTTTTCGCCAGGAATGCTGACGCCGTCAGCCTTGCACAACCAGATGTTGCCCAACCGCGCCAACACCTTCAGACCATTCTCGAACTCAGCCGCGTACTCCTTGAGCACGACGGCCGGATCCGCAGCCAGAGGATTGGTATCGATGGCAGTAACAAAGATCGAATGCGGCTCGCTGTCTACCGCTGGTGTCTTGCTATAAGGACGAGTCCGCAACGCAGTCCAGAGCCCGGACTGAATCAACTGCTCGCGAACCTTTTGCGGCTCCAGAGATCCTAGAGAAGCGGCGTCATGGCTGTCGAAGCTGACAAACTCGTCACCATCCACATCAATAACCACTGATTGCAGAACGCGCTTTTCACCACGATTGACCGCACTGACTACGCCAGCCGCCGGGGCGGTATAAATCACGCCAGGTGTTTTTTTGTCGCTGAACAGGATCTGGCCAAGTTTGACCCGGTCCCCCTCCTGCACTTCCATGGTCGGTTTCATACCATGGTAGTCGAAGCCGACAATTGCAACGCTACGCGCGGGGCGTGCATCTTCGATCGTCTGCTCGGGGGAGCCGGTGATTGGCAGATCCAAGCCCCGTTTGATTTTTATCATACGTATAGCCTAATCACTGGTTGGAATCGTCAAGGGCGAGCCGGCATCCGGCAAACGGAAATCCCAAGAAACAGCTCTGGGCAACAGACGCGGAAACGTTGGGAAAGGGCCACAAACCCTCATCAAAAATCCCGCTAAGTATAAAGACCATGGCCTGCCAATGCTACTCAAGCACTTGGTTTTTTCAGGTTTTTTGCTGTTACACATTGGCCGCCACGGTCAATTGACCCGGCGCCGCGAAGCAGCGGTAATAGGCTTTTCAAGCAATGGTGAAGGTCATGTTGAGAGTCGCTATCATTACCCTGTTGTGCGCCCTCCCGCTTATCGGCAATGCAGACGAGAAACGACTGGAGCAGGCCAACTTCCCCGACCAGCTAACGGTCGACGGCGAGCAACTGGTGCTGCGTAACGCCAGCGTGCTGAACTACCTGTTTGTGGACGTCTACAGCGCCGCTTTGCTCGCGCCCGCCGACGAGCCATTGGCTGATATCGCCGAATCGCCTCGGCCGCTGCATCTGGAGCTTTTCTATTATCGCGAAATAGACCGCAGTGACGTAATCAAGGCGGCATGGGTAGCACTGGAACGCCAATATGATCAGGCCCGACTGGACAGCTTGCGGCCGGGCATCGACAAGCTGCATGCGACCTTTACCGATATTCAGCCGCAGGACCGCTACAGCCTGACACTCGACCGCAATCAGGCGCTGAGTCTGAAATATAACGGTAAAGAGATATTTCAGTCGGACGATGCGCAGCTGGCGCGTGCTTACGTCGGTATATGGCTGAAGGATAACGGCCTGTCAGACAAATTGCGCAAGCGTCTACTTGCCGAGCGCTAAGCCACTCGCCTGCCCTGCACTCAAATGTCAGACACAAAAAAAGGCGCCGAAGCGCCTTTTTTATTGCCTGGTCAAAACTCCGGAAAAGCCGGAGGATTGACGTGGGCCATATCTTCGAGGATACGCACCACCTGGCAGCTGTAACCGAACTCGTTGTCGTACCACACGTACAGGATCAGCCGAGTGTCGTTGCAGATAGTTGCCTCAGCATCGACCACACCGGCGTGGCGCGAGCCAACGAAGTCAGTGGAAACCACTTCCAGCGAGTTGGTAAAGTCGATCTGCTTGTGCAGATCAGAGTGCAGCGCCATATAGCGCAGGTACTCGTTAACCTCATCACGGTTGGTGGCGGCATTCAAATTCAGGTTCAGAATCGCCATGGATACGTTTGGCGTAGGTACGCGAATCGCGTTACCGCTGAGCTTGCCTTCCAGCTCCGGCAAAGCCTTGGCCACAGCCTTGGCCGCACCTGTTTCGGTGATAACCATGTTCAGGGCGGCGCTACGGCCACGACGATTGCCCTTGTGGAAGTTATCGATCAGGTTCTGGTCGTTGGTGTAGGAGTGAACAGTCTCAACGTGACCGTTGGCGATCCCGTATTTGTCATTGATCGCCTTGAGCACCGGCACGATCGCATTGGTAGTACAGGAGGCAGCCGAAACGATCTTGTCTTCGGGCGTGATCGCCGCGTGATTGATGCCGTGCACGATATTCTTGATATCACCCTTGCCTGGCGCGGTCAGCACCACTTGGGAAGCGCCGGGGCACTTCAGATGCTGGGACAGGCCTTCGGCATCGCGCCATACACCGGTGTTGTCGACGATCAATGCGTCCTTGATGCCGTATTGGGTGTAATCGACGCTGGTCGGGTCGCTGGCGTAGATCACCTGGATGACGGTGCCATTGGCGGTCAGGGTATTGTTCTCTTCGTCGATCTTGATGGTGCCCTGGAAGGAGCCATGCACCGAATCACGACGCAGCAGGCTGGCACGCTTGGACAGATCGTTGCTGGCACCCTTGCGCACGACTATGGCGCGCAGACGCAGGCCATCACCGGCGCCGGCCTTCTCGACCATGATGCGGGCCAGCAAACGGCCAATCCGACCAAAACCGTAGAGCACGACATCGCGGCCCTGGCGGCGCTCGCCCTTGTGACCAATCACGCTGGCCAGTTCTTCGCGCAGGAACGCATCCAGATCATCGCCGTCAGACTTGCGGAACTTGTCGACCAGACGGGCCAGATCAATAGAGGCCGGCCCCAGGTTCAGTTCAAGCAAGGCGTTGATCAGCGGGAAAGTGTCATGTACAGACAATTCGGTGTCATCAATCTGCCGCGCAAAACGGTGCGACTTCAAAATACTGATGACCGAACGATTGACCAGACCCCGACCGTAAATGGAGGTCACGACATTATGCTCACGGTACAGACGCCC
Organism: Halopseudomonas laoshanensis; assembly: GCF_008365385.1. Classification (GTDB taxonomy): domain Bacteria; phylum Pseudomonadota; class Gammaproteobacteria; order Pseudomonadales; family Pseudomonadaceae; genus Halopseudomonas; species Halopseudomonas laoshanensis. Next base: position 1,424,920 of record NZ_QOVF01000001.1, read on the forward strand.
GATCAGCGGAATCATCGCCTCGGCGGTTGATTCACGATCCGTCCAGTTTTCCAGACATTGCTCATATTGGTCTTGGGTCACGGCTGTTCCTTCCAGGTCTTGGGATCAAAAGGGCCAATATTATGCGGCCGTTGGGCCGCAGAGGCAATCACTGCGCGAAAACCACATGACTGCGGCACAGTCCGGCAGACAGGGGTACACTATCGGCTTTTTGCAGAAGGACCCCCGTTCCATGCCCGCAAATACGCGCCTTCTTTCCGTGCCCCCGGTCGCCCGCGACCAGGCTAGAAGCACCTGGGGCAATCTGGCCGGTGCCGCGCGGGCCCTGGCGATTGCCGAGGCCGCCGCCGAGCATGCTGGCCTGAGCCTGGTGATTACCCGCGACACCGCCTCTGCAGATCAACTTGAGCAGGAGCTGCGGTTTTTCGCCCCGGCTCTGCCGGTACTGAGCTTCCCCGACTGGGAAACCCTGCCCTACGATCGCTTTTCACCGCACCAGGACATCATCTCTCAGCGCCTGAAAAGCCTGCATCTGCTGCCACAGGTAACCCAGGGCATTCTCGTAGTGCCGATGACCACCCTGCTGCATCGGATTGCGCCACGCAGCTTTCTGGGCGGTTCGGTACTGATGCTGGAACTTGGCCAGAAGCTCGACATCGAGCGCATGCGCCTGAATCTGGATGCGGCCGGTTATCGCTGCGTGGATACCGTTTACGAGCACGGCGACTATGCGGTACGCGGCGCGCTGCTGGACCTGTTTCCGATGGGCAGCCCGGAACCGATCCGTATCGACCTGTTTGATGACGAAATCGAAACCCTGCGTACCTTTGATCCGGACACTCAGCGCTCGGTCGACAAGGTCGACAGCATCCAACTGCTGCCGGCCAAGGAATTCCCGCTGGATAAATCGGCGCTGACCGGTTTCCGCGCGCGCTTTCGTGAACACTTCGACGTCGATTACCGCCGTTGCCCGGTCTATCAGGACCTGAGCGAAGGCATGGTGCCGCCCGGCATCGAATATTACCTGCCGCTGTTTTTTGACGAGCTGAGCAGCCTGTTTGATTACCTGCCGGACAACACCCTGCTGTTCAGCCTGCCGGATATCGAGGGCAGCGCCGAGCACTTCTGGCAGGATGTACGCCACCGTTATGAAGAGCAGCGCGTCGACAAGACGCGGCCACTGCTCGCCCCCGCCAGCCTGTTTCTCAGCGTCGAAGACTGCTTTGCGCAGATCAAGCGCTTCCCGCGCATTATCTGCCATCAAGAGGCGCTGCCGGCCAAGGCGGGCACGACCAATTTCAATGGTCAGGCGAGCCCGGAACTGGCCATCGACAACCGGCTTGATCAACCGCTGACCGCGCTCCAGACCTTTATCAAAGGTTTTGAAGGCAAAGTGCTCTTCGTGGTCGAAAGTGCCGGCCGCCGCGAAGCGCTGCTGGAGCTGTTGGCGCGTATCGAGATTAAGCCCGACACCTTCGAAAGCTGGCCCGAGTTTGTTGCCGGCAAGGCCGCCATCGGGGTCATCATTGCCGGAATCGACCAGAGCATGCTCTGTGGTCATCCGCCGGTGGCACTGATCACCGAAAACCAGTTGTTCGGTCAGCGGGTGATGCAACGTCGGCGGCGCGGAAAAGCGACTGATCTGGGCGATGCGGTCATCCGCAACCTCACCGAACTGCGCGAGGGCGCACCGGTCGTACATATCGACCACGGCGTCGGCCGCTTCCTTGGCCTGGTCAATCTGACCGTCGAAGACCAGCAGGCCGAGTTTCTCACCCTGGCCTACGCAGACGACGCCAAGCTCTATGTGCCGGTATCCAACCTGCATCTGATCGCCCGCTACACCGGCGGCGAAGACGACAGCGCACCGCTGCATCGTCTCGGCTCCGAGCAATGGCAGAAAGCCAAGCGCAAGGCCGCGGAAAAAGTCCGGGACGTCGCCGCCGAGCTGCTGGATGTCTATGCCCGCCGCGGCGCCCGCAAAGGTTTCAGCTTCAGCGCCCCCGAACGCGACTACCAACTGTTTTCCGAGGCCTTCCCGTTCGAGGAAACCGCCGATCAGGAAGCGGCGATCCAGGCCGTGGTCGAAGATATGGTCAAACCCCAGCCGATGGATCGCCTGGTGTGCGGTGACGTGGGCTTCGGCAAGACGGAAGTGGCCATGCGCGCGGCCTTCCTCGCCGTGCACGGCGGCAAGCAGGTCGCGGTACTGGTGCCCACCACCCTGCTCGCCCAGCAGCACTATAACAGCTTCCGTGACCGCTTTGCCGATTGGCCGGTCAAGGTTGAGGTGATGTCGCGCTTCAAATCGACCAAGGAGATCAAGGCCGCGGCGGAAGATCTGGCCGAGGGCAAGGTCGACATTATGATCGGCACACACAAGCTGCTGCAGGGTGATATTCAGTTCAAGGACCTGGGGCTGATGATCATCGACGAGGAGCACCGTTTCGGCGTACGCCAGAAGGAGCAGCTTAAAGCGCTGCGTAGCGAGGTCGATGTACTGACCCTGACCGCAACGCCCATCCCGCGCACGCTGAACATGGCCATGTCCGGCATGCGCGAACTGTCGATCATCGCCACGCCACCCGCACGCCGCCTATCGGTACGGACCTTTGTCATGCAGCAGCAGGCGCCGGTGATCAAGGAAGCGATCCTGCGTGAGTTGCTGCGCGGTGGGCAGGTCTACTACCTGCACAACGAAGTCTCAAGCATCGAGAAATGTGCTGCTGATCTGGCCGAACTGGTACCTGAGGCGCGCATCGGCATTAGCCACGGGCAGATGCCGGAACGCGCGCTTGAACAGGTCATGGGCGATTTCTATCACCGCCGTTTCAATGTGCTGGTGACCACCACCATTATCGAAACCGGTATCGACGTCCCCAACGCCAACACCATTATTCTGGAGCGCGCCGACAAGTTCGGTCTGGCCCAACTGCACCAGTTGCGCGGTCGCGTCGGCCGTAGTCACCACCAGGCCTATGCCTACCTGCTGACGCCGCACGGCAAGAAGCTCACCAGCGATGCGGAAAAACGCCTGGAAGCCATCGCCGCGGCTCAGGACCTGGGCGCCGGCTTTACCCTGGCCACCCACGACCTGGAAATTCGCGGTGCCGGCGAACTGCTCGGCGAAGGCCAGAGCGGCCAGATCCAGGCGATTGGCTTCACGCTGTATATGGATATGCTTGAGCGCGCAATCAAGGCGATCAAACAAGGCAAGCAACCCGAACTGGATACACCGCTGGGCGGCGGACCGGACATCAACCTGCGCCTGCCAGCATTGATTCCGGACGATTATCTGCCGGATGTTCACAGCAGGCTGATTCTCTACAAACGCATCGCCAATGCCGCCGATGACGAAGCCTTGAAGGACCTGCAAGTTGAAATGATCGACCGCTTCGGCCTGCTGCCCGATGCGGCCAAGACCCTGTTCCGGGTAACGGCTTTGAAACTGCGCTGCGAGCCGCTGGGCATCAGCAAGGTGGATGTGGGGCCGGAGCACGGCAGGGTGGAATTTGCCGCACACACCAGTGTGGATCCGATGACACTGGTCAGACTGATTCAGGATCAACCCAACCGTTACAAGCTTGAAGGCGCCACACTATTCCGATTCAATGCACCCATGGGTGCCGCTGAACTGCGTCTGAATACCGTTGAAGCACTGATAGAACGGCTGGAAACACCCCAATTACCTACCCAAGGCAAAGGAAAACGCCCATGACATCTCTTCGCTCACTGCAACTGCTGGCAATCCTCGCTCTCAGCGGCTGGATGGGTCTGGCTCAAGCCCAGAGCCAGAATACCTACCAGGTGGAAGTAGTGATCTTCTCCCAGCCTTCTGCCCAGCTGACGCCCGGCACCGCCCCCAGTTACGGGTGGGCTGATCAGGCCACCGACCTGACCGTCACCACTCGCAGCGACGTGCGTAGTCTGGACAGCAGCCGCCTTGCGCTCAGCAGTGATGCGGGCAAGTTGAGCGCACAGGGGTACAAGGTTGTACTGCACAAGGCCTGGACTCAACCAGACGACAGTAGCCTGGCAGTCGCCGTACATGAGGGTCAGGAAATGGGCGGGATCTATCCGGTCCAGGCGCTGGTCAGCCTTGGCCAGGAGCGGCTGCTGGAAGTCGACATCACCGCCTGGATCAATAACCAGACCCAGAACGGCGAGATAGTCAGCGAGCGCATCAAGCAGATCCGCCGTCTGCGTCTGGATGAAACCCATTATCTGGATCACCAGAGCATGGGCATGCTGGTCCGTATCAGCCGCAGCTAAGCGGCGTGCCTTCAGGCGCCGGCGGCCACCAGTTGACTGATGACCGTTCGCGCCTGCGCCATACCCTGCTGCATCACCTGCTCGATCGCCTCCATGGTGATCAACCCCTGGCCCTTCCCTGCCGCTGGGTTAACCACCAGAGACAAACTCGCGTACGCCAGATCCAGTTCACGAGCCAGTGCCGCTTCAGGCATGCCGGTCATGCCGACGATATCGCAACCATCACGCTCCAGCAGGCTGATTTCAGCCGCCGTTTCCAGGCGTGGCCCCTGGGTCGCGCCATAGACGCCATAAGCGCTGTGCGCCATGCCCAGCCGCGCCAGAACCCCGATAACACGCTGACGCAAGCCCTCGTCATAGGGGTGGGTGAAATCGATGTGCGTGACCTGCTGCAAATCATCCTCGAAGAAAGTGCTGGAACGGCCCCAGGTGTAATCCACCAACTGATGCGGCACGCAAAAGTGACCGACACCCATGGCAGGGTGGATGCCGCCCACAGCGTTGACCGCCAGCACCGCATCCGCGCCCGCCTGTTTCAGCGCCCAGAGATTAGCTCGATAATTGACCCGGTGCGGTGGAATGCGATGCGGATCGCCATGACGTGCGAGAAACAGCAATTCACGGCCTGACATCAAGCCCTTTACCACCGGTGTAGACGCGGGCCCGTAGGGCGTATCCGCACTCGACTCGCCGGTGATCTGGAAACCGGGCAACCGGGTCAAACCGCTACCGCCAATGATCGCCAGAGCGTTCATAGGTTACTCCCCTGCTGACGCTTGAATTCCGCCTCGGATCCCGGCGTCGCTTGCTCTTGTGAGCCATCTGCCAATGTTTTTGCCGACTGCCCGGCGGATGCTTGCGCAGGCGCGCGTAATGAAAGCCCATCCGGAACATGCAATGTCGACGTAGGAAAGGCCACCTGCGCCCCATGCTCATCAACTATAGCCAGAATTTTCAATAGCACATCTTCCTTGACCCGATGGAATTCGGCCCATACCGGGCTGGTAAAGCAATAGACGAAAAAGTCTACCGACGACGCTGCACAGCGATCGAAATACACCATCTGCGTCTGATCCTGAGCAATGTCCGGATGCTCCTTGAGCATCTCGCGCACCGCCTTGACCACCGGCTCCATCTGCGCGATGTCGTCGTAGCGCATACCGATATGCTCGAAAATGCGTCGATGACTCATGCGTGATGGATTTTCCAGCACAACGCTGGTGAAAATTGCGTTTGGCACATAGATCGGGCGTTTGTCGAAGGTGCGAATCCGCGTCAGCCGCCAGCCGATGTGCTCGACCGTGCCTTCAATCTCCTTATCCGGCGACCGTACCCACTCGCCTACAGAGAATGGACGGTCCAGATAGACCATCAGCCCACCGAAAAAGTTGGCAAGCAAATCCTTGGCGGCAAAGCCCACCGCGATGCCGCCAATACCGCCAAAGGCCAGTACGCCGGATACGCTATAGCCGAGGGTCTGCAGAATAACCAGGCCGGCGGTAATGAAAATGGAAATGCGTAGCAACTTGCCGATGGCACTGACGGTGGTTTGATCCATCGGCTTTTCGCGGTAACGCGGGTCAACCAGGCGGTCTTCAACACGCTGGGCCAGACGCACCAGAAACCAACCCAGGAGCACGATCAACAGCACATCCTGAAGCCGGTTCAGCGCACTGGCGAAATCTTCATCCATCTCAGCGGCGGTGATTTGCGCAGCCCAGAGCAGGCCCATACTCCAGATCAGCACCCACAGCGGGCGCCGAGCCGAGATCACCAGCGCATCATCCCAGACGCTGCGCGTTTTCTCCGCTCGAGCTTCGAGGCGATCGAGCAGCAGCTTGCCGATATAAGCCACAATCAGCGACGCAAAAATGATCGCGAAGACCTGGTATATCCACATTTCGCTGCTCATTGGTAAATATTCCAACGGCAAGCGTTCAACAAGGTCGTTTATCAAGTCACTCAAACCAGCTCTAACTCCCTCATCACGTTCAGGTGGGCTGCCCAGTCAGGGTTGGCCTTGTAATCAACGCCGGGCTTTTGCCGGGCGAGAATACCAGTGACGTGCGGTGGCCGTTTCATCCCCAGCTTCTGGGTGTGTACCAAGGCTTCTTCGGCGGCAGCGCGATCATTGCACACCAGCAACATATCGCAGCCCGATGCCAGTGCCGCGTCTACTCGCTGCGGCATTCCGCCCACAGCATGCGCGCCGGCCATGGTCAGGTCATCGCTGAAAATAACGCCGTTGAAACCCAACTCCTTGCGCAGAATATCCTGCAGCCAGCGCCGGGAAAAACCGGCTGGCAACGGGTCGATCGCCGGATACACCACATGTGCCGGCATGATGCCGTCCAGCTCAGCCGCCAGCCCCGCAAACGGCAGCAGATCGGTACGGCGAATGGCCTCTTCACTGCGCTCATCCACCGGCAAGGCAAAGTGCGAATCGGCTTCTGCCCAGCCATGACCGGGAAAGTGCTTTCCCGTGGCGGCCATGCCGGCAGCATGCAGGCCGGCAATATAGGCGCGCCCCAGGCGAATGACCTGTTGCGGATCGCCGCCCAGCGAGCGGTCGCCGATAACCTGACTGCGGCCATAGTCCAGATCGAGCACCGGCGCGAAACTGATGTCCAGCCCACAGGAGAGCATCTCCCAGGCCATCAGCCAGGCGGCGCTGTAGGCCGCCCGTTCGGCATGCTCAGCATCGAGCGCGGCGATACGGCCCAGCGCCGGCAGCTTGAGCACATCGCGACGCAAGCGCTGAACACGCCCGCCCTCCTGGTCGATCGCCATCAGCATGTCGGGTCGCACGGCCCTGACAGACTTGATCAACTCGCGTACCTGACCGGGCGATTCGGTATTGCGGGCAAATAGAATCATGCCACCCACTTCCGGCTGTCGCAGCAACTGACGATCAGTGGAATCCAGCGTGGTACCGGCGAAATCAAGCATCAGGGTGCCAATGTTCAACAGGGGTTTCTCCAGCAGTTCAAAGGGGGCTCAGGCAGGGCTAATCACACTACCCAGTAATCGTTACCTGACATCCCGCGGGAGTCAGATCGAAAAGTTCCAACACATCGGCGTTGCGCATGCGCACACACCCATGTGACAGCGGCACGCCCATAGGTTGGTCGTCAGGCGTACCGTGGATATAGATATAACGTCGTTGCGAGTCGCAATTGCCGCCGCGATTGAAGCCAGGCTGCTCGCCGCACAACCAGAGGATACGACTCAGTATCCAGTCCCGCTGCGGATGCTGCTCGGCCAATGCCGGGGTCCAGACCTCACCGGTAGGGCGGCGGCCAATAAACACAGAACCCTCAGGCTGCCCTGCCCCGATGCGCGCGCGCACTCTATGGCGGCCACGCGGAGTGCAGCCAGAGCCATTCAACTCGCCGGCGCCGTTAAGCGCTGTGGACACAGGAAATTCACACAGAACGCAATCGCCCGCGTAACCGGTGAGCCGCTGCGCGGCAATTGAGATGTCGATGAGGTCCAGCATCATAAGCAACTCCGCTCAAAGAGTGCACACGATAACGGATCAGCGATTTGGAAGGAACATGCAATCAGCAGCGCGTCGGCACGCTAGGGTGGGGAATAACTCAGGCGCCCTCCAGTTCGGTGCCACGCGGGGCTGCACTGGCAAGACCCGCCATACCGCTATCAGCGCGCATGCCCGCGGCCAGGAAAGGCACCATCAACTTGAGAACATCATCAATGCCGGTATGCACATCGAATTCGGCTTCGGCAATGGCCCGCAGGGCTTTCATGCTCGACATGGTAAAGGCCGCGCTACCCAGCATGAAATGCACACGCCAGAACAGCTCACGGGGCGGCAACTGCGGAGCAGCGGCCAATACCAGTTGCATGTAACGCTGAAATACCTTGCCGTAGACCTCACTCAGGTATTTACGCAGATGCCCCTGGCTCTGGCTGAACGCCAGGCCCAGTAAGCGCATGAAAATCGACAGATCGTTGCCGCTACGTGGTTTGACAGTCAACGCCTGACGCACCAGCATTTCCAGCAGTTGCTCAAGACTGAGCTCAGCCAGGTCGCCTTCCCTCTGATGCCGGTCCAGTTGCTGCTCCAGACTGCCAACAAAGGGATTGAGGAAACGCACAAATACCGCCTGAATCAACGCTTTCTTCGAGCCGAAGTGGTAATTCACCGCCGCCAGGTTAACGCCGGCCTTGCTGGTAATTAGCCTAAGTGAAGTTTCCGCAAAACCCTTCTCGGCGAACAACTGCTCGGCGGCGTCTAGAATACGTTCTACAGTTTCAGATTGGGCCATGTGCTGACATCCACGAATAAACAATTGTTTGAAACATACGTTTCAAACGCATTGGGTGTCAAGCATCACGGTCATTCGGGGCAAACGGCGTGAACTGCCAGTGGTCGTGCCCACTCACCCTTGTTTGTATAACCTTCCCATTTCGTTAAAACAACAGCAAATTGTGCGCAAGGTCTTGCTCAACCAAAACAACTGTATATAATCACAGCTACTGTATAAAAACACAGGTAGGAACGGATGCAAAAACTGACCGCACGTCAACAGCAGATACTGGCCTTCATCAAAGAGTATATGGATGCCAACGGCTATCCACCTACCCGTGTCGATATCGCCAAGGTGTTGGGCTTCAAATCGCCCAATGCGGCAGAGGATCACTTGCGCGCCTTGGCCCGCAAGGGTGCGATTGAAATGATCCCCGGCGCATCACGCGGCATCCGCCTGCCCGATCAGGATGACGAAGCCCCTGAGGACCGTCTTCCGGTTATAGGTCGTGTGGCAGCGGGTGCCCCTGTCCTGGCGCTGGAAAATATCGAAGATCACTGCCAGATCGATCCCGGCTTCTTTCAGCCCCGCGCAGACTACTTGCTCCGCGTACAGGGCATGAGTATGCGCGACATCGGCATTCTGGATGGCGATCTGCTCGCGGTACACCGCACGGCCGTCGCGCGCAATGGCCAGATCGTTGTCGCCCGTATTGGTGATGAGGTCACGGTAAAACGCTTTCACAAGCAGGGCCGCAAGGTCTCGCTGTTTGCCGAAAATCCGGATTTCGCCCCGATTGAAGTCGACCTGGGCGAACAGGAACTTACTATCGAAGGCTTGAGTGTCGGCGTCATACGCCGCTAAAGGGGTTCATCATGCAATATTCCCGTCATCCTCATCATCCCGGCCCGCTGGTTCAGGCAGAACTGTTTCACAACGCCCTGATGGCATCGCGTTACGCCGGGCCAGCCAAGGTGGTTTCTGCGAAAAAGCCTGCCGAAGCGGCGACGGTAGAAAGTGCCGCAGTGGAGACTGCCGCAGTGGAAACTGGCTTCAGCGAAATAGCCCTCAATGGCGCCCCGGGGCAATGCCTGCAATGGCTGGCACCTGTACTGCGTGATCTGAGTCAGGCACAAGCTCCTGGCTGGCTGACACTGCTTGATCCGCCAGAAGCAGTCAGCCATCACTGGCTGCGCAATGCCGGTCTGGATCCTGAGCGCATTTTGATTGTGCGGGCGAAGCGCGGGATGGACAGCCTGGAGTTGTGCTGCGAACTACTGCGTCTGGGCTGTAGCCATACGGTAGTCAGCTGGATGTCGGATGAGGGTCAGCAGGTTGTGACCAATAACAGACTCACCCGTGCCGCGCGCGATGGCCAGTGCCGTAGCCTGAACATTCGCCTGGGCATGTGTTTGGCGGCTTGAGCAGTAGTAAAGAATAGATAGAGACATGGGCAGCGGCCGTGCTGGCCGCGCAGGACCCAGGCATTGCCAGACATGACCAGCTAGACTTAGGCCACACCCAGCTAAGCTGCTTGGCTAGCTATTTAGCCAGCTGTTTTTAGCTAGCAGCTTCGGCTCAGTGCAGAATGCGATTTTCATCGTGCGGCTCGCCATCTTCCATCACCTGGCCAGCGACCTGCATGCCGGCACTGATCATGGCTTTGGCCACGTCTATATGATGACCCTGCAGATATTCGCGGGCGTCGGCAGAGAACTCGATGATCACCAGTGGTTCGGCATCTTCATCCGAGCGGCGTAAGGCTACCTTGCCGTTAGCCAATTCCACGATTTCGAGAAAAGGTGAAGGCATTTCGGGTCTCCTGTTAAATGGCCGCGCAGTTTATCACAGACGATGAACTGTCACAGTTCGAGCTACCACTCCAGCATACCCTCCCGGTAACAACTCAACCGCTCAGCCAGTGCTGCATGCGCTTCGCGCGCATCCTGCAGATCCCATTGTCGGTCACTCTTGACGGCACTGCTGGCAATCAGACTGCTGTCTTGCGGCTTGCTCTCTTCAGGCTTCGGCGGCATATGCAGCTGCTGCCAGCCCTCCAACAGTCGTCCCAGCCAGCTGTCGCCAGCCTGGGCCAACTCTGTCAATTCGGCCAGCTCAGGACCTGGAAAACGCTCAGCCACCTGCGTGGTCAGCACCTGCTCGACCGTGCGCACGTCCATTAGCGGCCAGCGGTACCGGTCGGCTACTTCATGCACTACAGCCAGAACACCGCGGTACAGGTGAAACAACGCATGTTCGCGGTGATAACGCACCAGACTGACCGCATTCACTGCATCCGAGCCAGCGGCATTGGCCCAGGCATCAATCGCCATGCGGGCAAAGAACAGTGCCTGGTTGCTACGGGTATAGACTTCATTCGCCATGACGTTTCACCTCAACCTTTGGCTTTCGCCTTGGCCTTGGGCCGGCCGTCATCCTCGGTCCAGCGCTTGCCATCATAAAAGGCGCGCCATCCGCTGGGCTTGCCCTCTACTTCACTCTGTACATACTGCTCTTTTGTCTTGCGGCTGTAACGTATTACCGTCGGCAGGCCGTCAGGATCCTTGACCGGCGCATCGAGCAGGAAATGATACTTGGGATCAATCTCCTCGCGGTGTGGCAGCAGTTCCTTGACCAGAGGCGCCCGCGTTTCGCGGTTCTTCGGAAACTGGCTGGCAGCCAGGAACATCCCCGAAGCGCCATCGCGCAACACGTAGACGTCATCGACCTTTTCGCACTTGAGCTCCGGCATCTTCACCGGATCCATCTTCGGTGGCGCCGCTTCACCGCTTTTGAGCAGTTTGCGGGTGTTCTTGCATTCGCTATTGGTGCAGCCAAAATATTTGCCGAAGCGGCCAGTCTTGAGCTGCATCTCGCTACCGCACTTGTCGCATTCTATTATCGGGCCGTCGTAACCCTTGATCTTGAACTGTCCTTCTTCGATTTCGAAGCCGTTGCAGTCCGGGTTGTTACCGCAAACGTGAAGCTTGCGCTTCTCATCCACCAGGTAACTGTCCATTGCCGTGCTGCAGATCGGGCAACGACGCTTGTTGCGCAGAACGCGAGATTCGCCTTCATCGTCATCCGCGGCCACTTCGTTGCCCGGCACCAGATTCACGGTCGACTTGCAGCGCTCTTTTGGTGGCAATGCATAGCCAGAGCAACCCAGGAACACACCGGTCGACGCGGTGCGGATCATCATCGGCCGGCCGCATTCTTTGCAGGCAATGTCAGTCAGGGTCGGTTCGTTGGCACGCATGCCCTTGCCGTCTTCGGCCGTCTCGGCAACGCTCAGCTTGAGGCTGAAATCCTTGTAGAAATCATCCAGCACCTTCTTCCAGATCACGCCGCCCTGCGCCACTTCGTCCAGAGACTCTTCCATGGTCGCAGTAAAACTGTAATCCATCAGGTTCGGAAAGCTTTCCGCCAGACGCTCGGTAACGATGTCGCCCATCTTCTCGGCATAGAAACGCCGGTTATTTTGGGAGACATAACCGCGATCCTGGATCGTGGAGATGATCGACGCGTAGGTAGATGGCCGGCCGATACCGCGCTTCTCCAGCTCCTTGACCAGGCTGGCTTCGGAATAACGCGCCGGCGGCTTGGTGAAATGCTGCTTGGGATCCAGCTTTTCAAGCGCCATCACGTCTTTGACTTTCACGTCAGGCAGCACTTCGTCTTCGCCGCCCTTGCCCTGCTGCGGCATGACCTTGGTATAACCATCAAACTTGAGGATACGGCCCTTGGCGCGCAGCTCGAAGTCGCCCGCAGTGACCGTGATCAACGTAGACAGATACTGCGCAGGCGTCATCTGACAGGCGAGGAACTGGCGCCAGATCAGCTCATAGAGCCGCTCAGCGTCTTTCTCCATGCCTTTGAGATCACCCGTCTTGAGTTTGACGTCCGACGGCCTGATCGCTTCGTGGGCCTCCTGGGCGCCATCCTTGCTGCTGTAGACGTTAGGCTTTTCGGGCAAATACTTGGCACCGAAGTTCTTTTCGATATAACCACGCGCCATGCCAATCGCATCCGCCGACAGATTGGTCGAGTCGGTACGCATGTAAGTGATGTAACCCGCTTCATACAGACGCTGGGCCATCATCATGGTCTTCTTCACGCCAAAGCCCAGGCGCGTGCTCGCAGCCTGCTGCAGCGTGGAGGTAATAAAAGGTGCGTTTGGCTTGGAGCTGGTTGGCTTGTCTTCGCGCTTGGTAACGCTGTAATCAGCGTCCTTGAGCAACGCCAGTGCTTTATCCGTCTGCGCCTTATTGACCGGGCGGAAGGTTTCGCCGTTCTGCTTGGCTACTTCAAAGCGCATGGACTGGCTCTGCGGTGTGTTCAGCAGCGCGTGAACTTCCCAGAACTCTTCAGGAATAAATGCCCGGATCTCACGCTCGCGATCAACGATCAGCTTCACTGCAACCGATTGCACGCGGCCTGCTGAGAGCCCACGAGCGATCTTCTGCCACAGCAGCGGTGAAACCATGTAACCCACAACGCGGTCGAGGAAGCGGCGGGCCTGCTGGGCGTTGACCCGATTCAGATCCAGCTCGCCGGGCTTGGCGAATGCTTCCTGAATGGCTTTCTTGGTAATTTCGTTGAAGACCACACGCTTGTAGCGGCCTTCGTCACCACCGATGGATTCCCGCAGGTGCCAGGCAATGGCTTCCCCTTCGCGGTCCAAATCCGTCGCGAGATAGATAGTGTCAGCGTCTTTAGCCAGCCGACGCAATTCGTCGATGACTTTTTCCTTGCCCGGCAGAATTTCGTAATGCGCCTTCCAGCCATTGTCCGGGTCAACACCCATGCGCTTGACCAGTTGCATACGTGCTTTGGTCTTCTTGTCTACTTCAGGAGCGGAGGCAGGCTTACGGCCACCCTTGGGCTTGCTCTCGGTCTTGCCACTGCCGCTGGTAGGCAGATCGCGGATATGGCCGATGCTCGACTTCACAATGAAATCGTTACCAAGATACTTGTTGATTGTCTTAGCCTTGGCTGGAGACTCAACAATGACCAGTGCTTTTCCCATGGGTAACTGTATTCCTAGCTCTATCAATTCTGGATTGCCCGCATGCGCAGTAACGCTGGGGGCAATAATAGGTGCAGCGGCAATAGATGCCATGTTCAAACTGCCGGAGGAGCCAGAGCCTACACGTCTTCGCTGATAAAGGTAAAGCGTGGCGTTGGCTCGCCGTCAAGCTCCACAGTCCCCACAAACATCTCCAACGGCCGCACCCAAAGGTCAAAATCGCCGTAAAGCGTGCGATAGACCACGAGAGACTCTTGCGTTTCGGAGTGTGTCGCTACTCCCACGACTTCGTAATCCTTTCCTTTATAGTGACGATAGCGGCCTGGGCGTAATGACATGCTGTGCTCCTCGTTTGTAATCCTGCTTGTTCAACAGGTTAGCGTATTTCTTTGATCATTTATTCAGGTCGAGTCTTTGGTAACTCTGACTCTTATGTGTCGGCTGCAGGGTTCCGAGCGCCGTTGCGTGACACGCTCCTGGCCGTCCCTGGGACTCGTCGGTGCACCAGCAGAAAATTGCTCCTGCATTTTCTGCACTTCCGCCATCCATGGCGGTCGCCTGTGCACCGACGGTCACACAACGGCGCTCAGAACCCTTTGCTAACGACAAAGTGCATCCTGCACACAACACCCGTCCTTGAGGTTGACCTTGACCTCCGCTCGGGAAATCCCGCAGCGCAACAGCGTCGGCGGCCATGGGCCTGTGTGAGTGCCGTCGATGGCCAGGGATGGCCATCGCCGAGTCCCATGGACGGCTTGTAGCGTGCCGAACACAGGCCCATGGCCGCC
>NZ_QOVF01000010.1 GCF_008365385.1 Halopseudomonas laoshanensis
GAGTAACTTGCTTAGGCTGATAATCTTTCGGATCATCAATCCCATAAGGCAAGCACCCACACGAATTACTTGATTCACATTGTTAAAGAGCGTTTCGGTCTGCGTTTCCGCTTAACCAAGGCCGCGTATCTTACGCTAACCTTCTAATCTGTCAAGCATTTTTGTGAGAATCTTGTTCATCACATCGCTGCTTGATCCGTCCCGAGAACAAAGCCTTTCTCGTGACCGGGAGGCGCATTCTACAGGAGCCAAAACCCCTGTCAACCGCTTCCGTGAAACTTCGCTGACTTAACTCAGCGCCTGGAAAAGTGATCCTGCCGACCTTCCCAGTGAGCGGCGCATTCTACGCTACTCGTCTGCCCTGTCAACCGCTAAATTATCGCTAACTTATTGATTGTAAAGCGCTTTATACAAAGCACCCCGTTTGGGCAGACGCGCATTATAGGGGCTATGAAAAAACCGTCAAGGGTTAATTGACGGTTTCTTAGAAGAAACAGCGAAACGCCTTATGCCTCGGGCGTAACCTTCTGCTTGGTGCGCCAGCGCCACAACGCCTGGATTGGGCCGGATACGGTATAAGCGATGAAGATAAACCACAGAATCCGCGATGGGTCGGTAGAAATGATCGCGAATACCAGCACTACCAGCAAAATGACGAAAAACGGCACTCGCCCCTTCAGATCCAGATCCTTGAAGCTGTAATAACGCACGTTGCTGACCATCAGCAGACCAGCCAACGCGGTCAGGACACCGACCAGGAAGCTGATATCGCCACCATCGATGCCGAAATCGCTCAACGCCCAGACCATACCCGCAACCAGGCCTGCAGCTGACGGACTGGCGAGCCCGGTAAAGAAGCGCTTGTCCTCAGTCTCGTCACCAATATGCGTATTGAAGCGCGCGAGGCGCAGCGCCGCACCTGCCAGGTAGATGAACGAGAAGACCCAGCCTACTTTGCCCAGATCAGCCAGCGCCCAGGAAAAGACGACCAACGCCGGCGCTACACCGAAGGCAACCATATCCGACAGCGAGTCGAACTCGGCACCAAACGCGCTCTGGGTATTGGTCATGCGAGCTACCCGACCATCCAGCCCGTCCAGCACCATCGCCACAAAGATAGCGATGGATGCATTAGCGAAGTTGCCGTCCATCGCACTGACGATGGCGTAGAAACCGGAGAACAGCGCGGCGGTGGTAAACAGATTGGGAAGCAAGTAAATGCCGCGATGTCTGATTTTCTTGCCATCAGGGCCAGGTACTTCTTCTATGTGTTCATCGATGGGCAGTATGCCGTGGGCCGCATCCATATCATCCTTTGGGTCGTGCTCTTGCTTATCGATCATGAGATTACCTTGCCGCATTAACAGAATAACAGTGTGGCAACTGAACTGAAGGTTTACCAGCCCGTTATCACCGTGCACAAAAAACGCGGCCTTGGCCGCGTTCTCTTTGACTGATGCAGTACAGCTTAGTTCTTGGATTTATCCACGATCTTGTTCGCGGAGATCCAAGGCATCATGCCACGCAGCTTTTCACCGACCTGTTCGATCGGATGCGCCGCGTTCAGACGACGGGCAGCCGTCATGGACGGATAGTTGTGCGCGCCTTCAGCGATAAACATCTTCGCGTACTCGCCGGATTGAATGCGTTTGAGTGCATTGCGCATGGCTTCACGGGATTCAGCGTTGATCACTTCAGGACCGGTAACGTACTCACCGTATTCGGCATTGTTCGAGATCGAGTAGTTCATGTTGGCGATACCGCCTTCATACATGAGGTCAACGATCAGCTTCAGCTCGTGCAGGCATTCGAAGTAGGCCATTTCGGGCTCGTAACCAGCCTCGACCAGCGTTTCGAAACCAGCCTTGACCAGTTCGACAGCGCCACCACAAAGAACCGCCTGCTCACCGAACAGGTCGGTTTCAGTCTCGTCCTTGAAGGTAGTCTCGATAATGCCGGTACGGCCGCCGCCCACGCCGGAAGCGTAAGACAGAGCGAGATTCTTGGCATTGCCGGAAGCGTCCTGGAATACAGCGATCAAATCAGGAATACCGCCACCCTTGGTGAACTCGGTACGCACTGTGTGGCCTGGGGCCTTGGGTGCGATCATGATCACGTCCAGATCCTTGCGCGGCACGATCTGGTTGTAGTGAATGGCAAAACCGTGAGCGAAGGCCAGTGTTGCGCCCTGCTTCAGGTTCGGCTCGATCTCGTCGCGATACAGCTGGGACTGGAACTCGTCCGGGGTCAGGATCATGACCACATCGGCAGCGGCAACGGCGGAAGCTACGTCAGTCACCTTGAGACCATGGGCCTCAGCCTTGGCGACAGTGGAAGAGCCGCTGCGCAGACCTACGGTGACATCAACACCTGAATCCTTCAGGTTGCAGGCGTGTGCATGGCCTTGCGAACCGTAACCGATGATGGCTACTTTCTTGCCCTGGATGATGCTCAGATCACAATCTTTATCATAATAAACGTGCATGAAATTCCCCTGTTTCCTGTTCAGGCCCTAGCGGACCCGCTGTCTAAATTAGATGCTAAGCACTTTTTCGCCACGGGCAATGCCCGATACGCCGGTGCGCACCACCTCGATGACCGTGGTCGGGCCAACTGCTTCAATAAAGCTGTCCAGCTTGTCAGAGGTGCCAGCCAGTTGCACGGTATACACGCTGCTGGTCACATCGACAATCTGACCGCGGAAGATATCAGTGGTCCGCTTGACCTCGGCGCGCTGGGCTCCGGTAGCCTTGATCTTCACCAACATCAGCTCGCGCTCGATGTGCGATCCCTCGGACAGATTCACCAGCTTGACGACCTCAATCAGCTTATTGAGGTTCTTGGTGATCTGCTCGATGACTTCGTCATGCCCTACCGTGGTCAACGTCAGACGCGACAAGGTCGGATCTTCGGTCGGCGCAACGGTCAGGGTTTCGATATTGTAGTTACGCTGGGAGAACAGCCCGACAACGCGGGACAAGGCACCAGGCTCGTTTTCCAGCAATACGGAAATAATGTGTCTCATCACGTGCGCTCCGTCTTGCTCAGCCACATATCGCGCATGGATCCATCCTTGATATGCATTGGGTATACGTGCTCGGAGTTATCGACGCGAATATCCATGAACACCAGCTGCTTGGTGTTGGCAAACGCCTGCTCCATGGCCGGCTTTAGGTCTTCCAGCTTGTCTACGCGCATACCAACATGCCCATAGGACTCAGCCAGCTTGACGAAATCCGGCAGCGACTCCATATAGGAATGCGAGTGACGACTACCGTACTGCATGTCCTGCCACTGGCGAACCATGCCCAGCGCCTGGTTATTCAGCGTGATGATCTTGACCGGCAGATCGTATTGCAGGCAGGTAGAGAGCTCCTGAATATTCATCTGGATACTGCCCTCACCCGTCACGCAGGCAACTTGCGCATCGGGATAATGCAGCTTGACGCCCATCGCCGCTGGCAGACCAAAACCCATGGTGCCGAGACCGCCGGAATTGATCCAGCGATTGGGCTTGTCAAACGGATAGTACTGAGCCGCAAACATCTGGTGCTGGCCCACGTCGGAGGTCACATAGGCATCGCCCTTGGTCACTTCCCACAGAGTTTCGATAACCGTTTGCGGTTTGATGATCGAACCATCCCCTTCGTTATAGGGGAACATGCGACCTTCGCCGCGCCATTCGCCAATCTGCTTCCACCAACTGGTCAAGGCTTCCTTAGCCGGGCGCAGATTGTGCTCTTTGACCATCGCGACCATTTCAGTCAGAACGCTATCAACTGGGCCAACAATAGGCACGTCGGCACGGATGGTTTTGGAGATGGACGCAGGATCGATGTCGACGTGAATGACCTTGGCGTTAGGGCAGAACTTGCTCGCGCCGTTAATAACGCGGTCATCAAAGCGTGCACCGACGCACAGAATCACATCGCTGTGGTGCATGCTGACGTTGGCGGTGTAACTGCCATGCATGCCCAGCCAACCGATAAACTGCGGATCAGTACCCGGGTAAGCGCCCAGACCCATCAGCGTATTGGTAACCGGCACACCCAGCTCACGCGCCAGTTCGGTCAGTTGTGCAGCGGCACCGCCAAGAATAACGCCGCCACCGGAATAGATGATCGGGCGCTTGGCCTCGACCAGCAGGTCCAGCGCTTTGCGAATCTGGCCGGAGTGACCGCGAACAGCGGGATTGTAGGAGCGCAGCTTGACCTTCTTCGGGTAGCTGTACTCGAACTTCTCCGCCGGGTTGGTCATATCCTTCGGAATATCCACGACCACGGGACCAGGGCGACCGCTCTGGGCAATGTAAAAGGCTTTCTTGATGACTTCCGGAATTTCCCGCGGGTCCTTGATCATGAAGCTGTGCTTCACGATAGGGCGAGAAATACCGACCATGTCGGTTTCCTGGAAAGCATCTGTACCGACCATGTTACTGGCGACCTGGCCAGACAGAATCACCATCGGAATGGAATCCATGAACGCCGTGGCGATGCCGGTAATGGTATTGGTTGCGCCTGGACCGGAGGTGACCAGCACCACGCCGGCCTTGCCGGACGCGCGCGCGTAGCCATCAGCCATATGTGCGGCCGCTTGCTCATGACGCACCAGAATATGCTCGACATCGTCCTGGCGGAAGATCGCATCGTAGACGTGCAACAGGGCACCGCCCGGATACCCGTATATATATTTAACACCCTCGTCACGCAATGAGCGGACGACCATCTCAGCGCCGGATAAAAGCTCCACTTTAGAATCACCTCTAGCTTGCCACTCGCCATCTGGACGGTAGCAGGGTACCTGTTTACTGCTCGGCAGAGCATTGACAACGGTGGTCGTCATGCATCAGCTTGACTACGTGCAATGGAGGCAGGCTCTATGTAGATGCCAGAGCCGCCTCACCCAGCGCGAGGTAGCGCGTGCGGGTGCCAGGCCAGGGGTCGGCGGGTTTCGCCACCTGGATTGAGCAACAAAGCCAGCTGACCCGGAGACCGTGTGGGTTCCGTTAACAGCCTGCTTATGTGAACCACGAATTGTTTACACTCGGAAGCGACAAGTCAAGCCAAGTTAGACAAAAGCCGCACATCCAGGGCCTGTCAAATACACAGCTCGTGTCCATTTTTGCAAGATTGGCTATAGTAGCGGTTCTCGACACCTTT
The DNA here is from genome assembly GCF_008365385.1 of Halopseudomonas laoshanensis. Lineage (GTDB taxonomy): Bacteria > Pseudomonadota > Gammaproteobacteria > Pseudomonadales > Pseudomonadaceae > Halopseudomonas > Halopseudomonas laoshanensis. The sequence goes on from NZ_QOVF01000010.1 coordinate 5,160, forward strand.
AACGCAGGGATGGAAACCGCATGTACAAGACGCTCGTTGCTCTGACTTTTGGCCTGCTTAGCAGCGTGGCCGTGGCAGAACAAATGTATCGCTGGGTGGATGATCAGGGCGTACCCCAGTTCGGACAACAGCCACCGGAAGGTAAAAGCTATCAGCGTGTGGATATCACTGCCTCCCCCCCTCCAGGTGGAGCCTTGCGTGAACCGGCGCCGCTGCCCTCCCGGGATGCAAACCCCGAAGAAGACCAGCAGTCCGAGATACAGGCCAAGGCAGATAAAGCTGCAGAGGCCAAGCGGCTCGAGCAATGCACGCAGTTACAGGCCAATTTGCGGACGCTGGAAACCAACCCGCGGCTCAGCCGCACCAATGACGCTGGCGAAGTGGAAAGAATCGGTGAAGATGAGCGTCAAGAGCTGATCGCAAAAGCCAAAGCGGATCTGGAAAACTATTGCAAAAACTGAATCAGGTGAGCTGGCGCGACAGCTGATCAATACGCGCCAGCAGCAACAGTAGTGGTTGCTGGCGACGCCCCAAATGGACAAAAGCCTGCTCGCCCATCGGGGCAAGTTGAGCCGCTCCCGGCAACAATCCGCGCTGGGCGATCAGATCGCTCATGCGCGGCACAAATACCCATTGCAGCCATTCTTCGAAGTCCAGCGTGTCAACGCAAAACGGCTCACCGCTGGCCAGCCGCCGTGCGTCCGGCGGCTCCACTGTCCACATCTGCAATGCGCGAAGCTCGCGCTCCAGATCAATCAGCGCCTGAGCCATCTCACCCCAGGGCCGGCTCACAGATTAACGCGAGCCCGTTGCCGTGCTTCGGCAGCGCCTGACGCATTACCCATTTGCTCGCGGGCCTGAGCAATCAGCTCCCACAACCCGGCCTGCAACGGCGGCCGTCCCGCGGCAAACGACAGTCCGCGTTGCGCCATCTGTTCGGCTTGCGCGGCGTTACCCTGAGCAAGACGCACCTGCGCCAGGCGATAAAACACCTGAGGCTCGCGCGGTGCAATGCGCATGGCTCGCTCGAGACTTGACGAAGCACCACCAAGATCACCGCGGGACTGCTGATCCCGTGACACGGTTAACAACGCCAGCACCGGCCCGTCGAGCTGCTCGTCCTGCTGCAGCCCTCCATTCTGGCTGCCCGCCGGAGCCCCGGAAGAGGAGCCTGAGGAGTTTCCCTGCTGAGACGATGGCTGCGCGTCGATCGGATAGGACTCGATAGGCTGCGAGCCCCCCGTCTGATCAGGAATCATCACCACCACAGCGCCATTTTCTTCCAGCTGAGGCTGCTGCGCAGGCGGCACCATGCCCGCCCCGGCCTGCATGGTTTCATCAGACACATCACGCCCGGAATCCACCACCGGAATTGACCCGCCACCGCCGGCACAACCTGCCAGGAAAACGATCAGGCCGGCCAACAGGCCCATTTTATTCATCATTTTTACATCCTCTTCCATTTATTGCAGCCAGCCGCGAATCGTATCCAGCACCTTATTGGCGCCTTCCTTCAGGCCTTCAGTATCAATCAACTCCCGACAGCCCGGCCCCGGTAATGGCTCATAGCCGGAGCGAAAAGGTGCCTGAACTGCACCGGGACAGCTTTGATCGCTACCAAGCCCAGTGGTTTCATCGATCCACGCCATGGTCACTCCGGCGGGTGGTGCGTTGGACAAGCTGCGTGGGTAGGCTTGCCCCATGAAGGCGTTCCACACCTGCAGGGCGCCCGAAGCGCCCGTCAGGCGCGTAGGTCCATTATCATCCCTGCCTAGCCAACTCACCGCAACCAGATCATCAGAAAAGCCGGCAAACCAGCTGTCACGCAGATCATTGGTGGTACCTGTCTTGCCAGCCAGCCTGACGTCAGAGGCCACATGATTGTATGCGGAGCGACCCGTGCCCTGAGTCATCGCCCGGCTCATACCCTCCTGCAACAAATAGATAGTGGCCGGATCAAAACGTTGCTGCGTCTCGAAAGGATACGGCCGCAAAGGCTCGCCCTCGGCATCCAAAACGTTGCGAATCGCGCGTAACGGTGTGCTGTAGCCTCCAGTGGCAATGGTCTGGAACATGTCGGTAACCTGCATCGGTGTCATCGCGCCCGACCCTAGCAGCATCGCCGGCAAGGGCCGCCAATCGTGTTTTACCCCCAGACGTTCGACTGTTCTCAATACTTCGGGCACACCGACATCCATGCCTATGCGCACTGCCGCCTGGTTATAGGAGTTCGCTAACGCCTTGTGTAGCGGGACCCAGCCATGGCTGGTGCGATCATAGTTTTGCGGTGTCCAGGTCTTGCCCGGCTCTGCCTGCAGGGTAATGGGTTCGTCTTCAATCAATGTGGTCAATGAATATTGCTGCGGCTTTTCCAGCGCAGTGAGATAGATCGCTGGTTTGATCAACGAGCCAATCGGACGCGACGCGTCCAGGGCCCGGTTGAAGCCGGAATAGCGCGGATCCTTGCCGCCCACCAGTGCCAGCACCTCGCCGGCCTGCGCGCTGGTTACCACCATGGCCGCCTCAATCGGTATGTCACCTTCAGCAGGACCAAGCCGCTTGACGGTCGACTGCACCGCTTTTTCTGCCTTGTTCTGCAACAGAGGATCAAAGCTGGTGAAAATGCGCAGACCTTCGCTGGTCAGGTCTTCATCCCGATAGTCTTCCTTGAGCTGGCGTTTGACCAGATCCATAAAGGCTGGATAGCTGGTGTCGGCCATACTGCCGCGCACCGACACATCCAGATCCTGCTTCTGCGCTTCTGCAGCCAGCTCCGGACTGATCATGCCCTGCTCGGCCAACATGCCGATCACCAGGTCCCGCCGCGCTTTGGCCCGCTCGGTGTGCCGCCGCGGGTTGTAATAGGAAGGTCCCTTGACCATAGCTACCAGCAACGCGACCTGATGCAGTTGCAGTTCATGCAGCGGCTGGGCGAAGTAATACTGACTGGCCAGGCCAAAACCATGCACGGCGCGGCGCCCGTCCTGACCGAGGAATACCTCGTTCAAATAGGCTTCGAGAATTTCTTCCTTGGAATAATGCAGCTCCAGCAACACGGCCATGATGGCTTCTGTGCCTTTTCGCAACAGGCTGCGCTCACTGGTAAGGTAGAAGTTCTTCACCAGTTGCTGAGTCAGCGTACTGCCGCCCTGCACTACCCCACCGGCCACCATATTCACATACATGGCCCGCGCGATGCCTTTGGGCGACACACCGAAATGCTGGAAATAGTCTCTATCTTCGGTAGCGATCAGCGCCTCAACCAGATACGGCGGCGTCTGATCCAGGCGCACCAGAATGCGGTCTTCGTTGTGCGCGGGATAGATGCCTCCGATCATCAACGGCTCCATGCGCGCCATCACCGGGTCGTTACTACCTGACAGCGCAGCCACTTGGCGTCCGTTGAAGCGCACACTCAAGCGCTGCGAGGGCTCCGTGCCTTCAAAAAACTGAAATCCGCGAGTATGCACATCAACCTGACTTGCTGATGCGGACATCTGACCCGGCTGGCGAACTGCAGACGACGTCCGATAGCCCAGTGCGGACAGTTCAGCAATAAAGTCATCACGACTCAATTGCTGGCCGACGTACAGCTCCAGCGGCCTGGCAAACACTTTCGCCGGCACAGCCCAGCGCTTGCCGGAGAACTTCTCCTGCACCACTGCATCCAGATAAATAGTCAGACCTGCCAATAACACCAATCCAACCAGACCCAACTTGATCATCAGGCCCGACCAGCGACGCCAGAAACCCTGCTTTTTGCTTGCCTTGCGTTTTCTAGCCATATTTCCCTACACCGTAACTTTCATCATTACCCTGGCTGCAACCAGCATGGGACCAATGCCGTCATTAAATGAACTGACACCTGTTCAAGGTTGGACTCTGCTTCACCAACCCGCATAATGCCTCCTTTGCCTGTCAAAGCAAGGATATACCGTGAGCCAGACACTGCTTAAAGCACTGCAGAATCCCGACCTCTATGACCATCCCGTCAGCGGTTTCACCGTGATAGAGACGCATATCTCCTGGGTGCTGCTGACCGGCGACTTCGTCTACAAAATCAAGAAGCCGGTCAATTTCGGCTTTCTCGACTATTCAAGCCTTGAGCAGCGCGAGCACTTCTGTCATGAAGAGGTGCGTCTGAACCGTCGCCTGGCGCCAGACCTGTACCTGGGCGTGGTAGCGGTGCATGGCACTGAGACCGCCCCCAGCCTCAATAGTGACGGACCGGTTATCGAATATATGGTCAAGACCCGGCAGTTCAAACAGGAGGACCTGTTGGGTAACCTGCAGCGCGCCGGCGCCCTGACCACAGACCATATCGACAGCCTGGCCACCCGACTCGCCAGCTTTCACCAACAAATTGACCATGCCCCGCTGGATAGCCCCTGGGGTGAGCCGGACAACCTGCACGCGCCGGTAGCCGACAACTTCAACCACATTCGACCGCTGCTGCGCGAGGCCAGCGACCTGGCGCAACTCGATCAGTTGGAACAGTGGGCGCATACTACCTTCCAACGCCTGATTCCCCAACTGGCACAACGCAAGGCCGACGGTTTTGTACGTGAGTGTCACGGTGATATCTATCTGGACAATGTCACCCTCATCGACGGGCAAGTGACTCTGTTTGACGGCATTGAGTTCAATGAGGCCTTCCGCTGGACCGATGTGATGGGCGATGTCGCTTTCATGGTCATGGACCTTGAAGACCGCGGCCTGACGCAATTGGCCCAGCGCTTTCTCAATGGTTATCTGGAGCACACCGGCGATTATGCAGGCCTGGCGTTGCTTGACTATTACAAGGCCTACAGAGCGATGGTCCGCGCCAAGGTCGCACTGCTGCGTCTGACCCAGGACGGCGTAAGCGAGGCAGAGCGGCAGGAAGTATTGGGTCGGTACCATAGCTACACCGATCTGGCCGAACGTTACACCCATGTGCCACTGCGCTTTGGACTACTGACCCATGGCATCTCCGGCTCAGGTAAAAGCACGGTAGCGCTGCATCTGGTCGAGCAATTAGGCGCGATACGTATCCGCTCCGACGTTGAACGCAAACGGCTGTTCGGCGCGGAGGGTAGCGGCGAGCTGAATACGGGGCTGTACGCGCCGGAACGCAGCGAGCAAACCTACGCGCGCCTGGCCGGCCTGGCGAGCCAGATTCTGGCCGCAGGTTATCCGGTGATCGTCGATGCAACCAACTTGAAACAGGCACAGCGCAGCATCCTGCGCCAGGCGGTTGAGGACCAGGGCGCGCCCTGTCTGATTCTGCACTGCGATGCGCCACTGGAGACCATCGAAACCTGGATGCAGAAGCGTCGGGAAGACGGGCGCGATCCGTCTGACGGCGACATCGACATTGCTCGCCAACAAAAGGCGCACGCCGAGGAGCTCACGCAGGAAGAGCAACCCATCAGCCTGCAAGTAGCCACCGACAGCACCGAAAGCATGGCCAAACTGGTTACGCAATTGCGCCAGCGCTTCTGAAGAAGGTATCACGCGGCTTCTCAGCCGCGCTGTGAGTGAGCCCTGGCTGTACGTCCAGGCCGGGGCGCACTACACTCAATCCGGGGACCAATAAAAACAAGCCCGGATCATCTTATGCCAATACCATTACCGACCGTCGTCGGCACCATTCTGTCTGCCCTGTCCGCTCAACTGCGCCTCCCTCCTCTTGCCGGCATTTTGCTGCGTTGCTATTCAGCAGGAGAACGCCATGATCAATGACGAGCTGCTGACCCTGCGTAATCTGGGCAAAACCTCTGCCCAATGGCTGCATGCTACCGGTATTCACAATCGCGCTGACTTGAGCCAGCGCGGCCCGGTGGGCGCCTATTGCGCGGTAAAAGCGCGCGGCTTCAGGGCTTCGAAGTCACTGATGTTCGCGATTGCGGGGGCGCTGGAAGATGTGCACTGGAATGAACTTGACCCCCGGTACAAGGAAGAGCTGCTTGCTCAGCTTGAGCAGCAACAGGCGCACGAGTCCTCGACCTAAGAAAGGCGACCCAGCTCACATTGCGATACTAGACAGCTTGCCTGCCTGCAACCGGCAATTTATGTTGGCAGTCTCTGGGTGCACTACAGTATCTTATGGCATAGCCGCTGAGTTTACCGGGTGCCTGTAACACCGCAGCTGACACCCCGGCAAGGTGGAATAAACATAAAAGGAATTCGTCTATGTACCTTATCGGTGACCAGCCTCCCTACGCTGAAAAGCTTATCAATGCCTTGCAACGTATTCCCGAGCAGCTGCTTCAGGGGTTAGCCCCCTGTGGTCCACCCATTGAGCTCGATGCGGTTGCGGACTTGTACCAGCACATTGGCAACAACCGTATCTACCTGCTGCAAAGCGGCTTGCTGCATGCCGAAATAGAAGACAAGCCGATTTTCTACGTCCAGGAAGGCGATTTGATTGGCCTGCGCCAGGGCCTTAACACCGCCCCCTGTACGTACAAGAGTGAAGAACCGCTGGTGCTGTTACCCTTTGATCGCGAAGCCCTGTTCAAGCACATCCATGCCAGCAGCCAGCGTCAGGAGCAGTTCACCCAATATATTCTTGGCCAGGCGGCATTGATGTCCGATGCGCTAGCGCATAGCCGCCCACCGGAAGTGCGTCCGGTAACAGGCTTTCAACACTTCCCGGCGGGCGCAGAACTGATTCGCCAGGGCGACGATGCCGATCACGTGTTCATCATTACCGAAGGCCATGCCGAAGCCTTCGTTGAAGGCATCAAGGTCGGTGACGTGCAAAAGGATGAGATCTTTGGCGCCATGGCGCTGTTTACCCGGGAAAAGCGCTCGGCCACTGTGACCGCCAGCGCCCCGACCACCGTGATGATGATCCCCAAGGAGCAGTTCCTGGCATTGATGCAGAGCAACCCACGCATCGCGCATAGTCTGATCGAAAGTATGGCGCGGCGTATTGATCTGATGAACAAGGAACTGACCCACTACAAGCAGGCTGCAAAATAATTCGCATTAGCCCTTGACGTGAGAATGAGAATCTATATCATTAGCAACAAGTCGTCGCGAGATGACTTGTTGATAACAGCTTGCTCCAAGCGGTTATCTCCTCATCAGGCTAATCACGGATTAGGCCCGCTCATTGAGCGGGCCATTTTTTTGCCTGATCGACAGCTGTTTTTGCGCCTTCCACAGAGCGCGCCCAGTCTGAACCCCAGACCTATTCCCATCCCGCACAATAATCCTGCGCCGGCAAAGCCGCAGTCAGCCAGACCAGGTCAGCTTGTTCAGACCCAGGTAACGGCTTGCCCGCCTCGACCATGATCAGCGTCAAAGGCTTCTCGGTGTTTGCGTTGTGCCAGTGCAGCGCCAACCCCAGATCCTTGCGCGCATGTACGCTGCCCACCAATATCACTGCGGGCGTGGCTGCGCTGCCGAGCACCTGCGCCATCCGTTGATCGCGCCCTTGTTGCACCGCCAGCATCGCGGGGTAATGCTCCTGCGGCAGGCGGTCACAATGAGATTGGGCAATCATTTCGAGCAGCGCGGTGCGCGCTTGTTCGTCATAAACATCGCTGTTCGTGGGCGGCTGTTGATATAGGCCGCGTATTTCAGTGTCGGTCAAATTGGCCGGCACCAGTGCATCAGCATGCTTCAACGCCCAACGCACGATCGGCCCGTATAACGCCCAGTCCCAACCCTCAGCCCAATTCAGGCTGGCCGCCAGCATTTGCTGATCGGGCAAGGCATTGTGCTTTTGCAGTGCCTCTACCGCCGGCTGTTGATCGGCGTCGAGCATTTCCAGCGCCACCGTGGCCTGGTCGCGCCGTTGCGCCAAAGCCTCCAGCAACCACAACTGCAACGCATGATGATCCGGATTGTCATGCTGCTCGCCCAGCACCAGATAGTCCGCCGCGGCCAGGCGCGGTAGCAACGCCTGCGGGCTGTGCCATTCGCCGCTGGCGGTATCGAGTATGCGGCCGACATTGGGCTCATCATGCCCCTTCGGGCTGATCCAATCGGGCAATGTCTGCGCGCCAAGCGCGGGAGCAACGATCAACATCAGCACGGCAACCAAGCGCCGACCCATAAGCACTCCTCAAACGATAATCAGTGGACAATTCTGCTGTGGGTGTTGCTCGACGCGCACGGCGACGTTGAACACCTGCTGAATGCGAGCGGCCTCAAGCACCTGCCACGGCGACCCCAGCGCCGCCGTGGTTCCCCGATCCAGCATCAGCAGGCGGTCAGCGTAACGCGCGGCCAGATTCAGATCATGCAGCACCAACATCACCGCGCCGCCGCGTTGGGCTACCTGCCGCGCCTGTTCGAGAATCAATTGCTGATGAGCCAGATCCAGTGACGCAGTCGGCTCGTCAAGCAACAGGCAAGCTTGCTCACCGGCATCCCAAATCTGCGCCAGCACTCGGGCCAGATGTACTCGCTGGCGTTCGCCGCCGGACAATGCCAGGTAGCTGCGGCCGCGCAAATGCGCCACATCGGCTGCCAGCATCGCTTCGCCAATAATCTGCGTATCGCGCTGGCGTCCGCTGTTATGCGGCAAGCGACCCAGCGCGACAACATCTTCAACGCTGAACGCGAATGCCAGAGAAGAGGATTGCGGTAACACGGCAAGACACCGAGCGCGCTCCAGCGCCGGCCAACTGCTGAGGGCGCGGCCAGCCAGATGAATGCTGCCGCTGAAAGCCGGAAGCTCATTGCTCAGCGTCGCCAACAAGGTGCTTTTACCTGCGCCGTTGGTGCCCAGCACGGCGAGCACTTCACCAGAGCGTAACTCGAAATCGATGCCGCGAAGAATCTCGCAGCCCCCGCGCGCGCAGCTCAGCTGTGAGACTTGCAGCATTACAAGCCTCCCCGCCGCTGCGCCCGCAGCAATAGCGCGAGAAAAAATGGGCCACCCAGCAGCGATGTAAGAATGCCAATGGGCAACTCGGCGGGGGCTATCACCAGCCGCGCTACGACATCAGCCAACAACAGCAGCGCCGCGCCAAGCAGCATCGATGCGGATAGAACCCGGCGGTGATCCGGGCCGAGCAACAGCCGCACCAGGTGCGGGACCACCAGCCCGACAAACCCGATCAGCCCCGCCACTGCAACACAGGCGCCAACGCCCAGCGCGGTGAGCAGTATCAGTTCGCGCTTGACCCGCTCCACCTCTATACCCAGATGCCGCGCTTCCGATTCGCCCAGCAGCAACGCATTCAAAGCGCATGCCTGGCGTGGCAGGCGCCAGCCGATCAAGGCGCAGCACAGCGCCAGCACAGCTACTCGCTCGTAGCTGGCTGCGCCCAGACTGCCCATATTCCAGAAGATCAGCGTGCGCAGCATGCGGTCATCGGCAAGGTAGCTCAGCAGCCCGATCAGGGCGCCGCTGATGGCCGCTATGGCGATACCTGCGAGCAACATGCTCGCCACCGAGGTGCCCTGAGCGGTTTGCCCGAGACGATAGACCAGTAATGTCGTCGCCACTCCGCCGATAAAGGCTCCGGCGACGGTCAGATATGGCAGCAGTGCATCCGGCAAACCCACCGCCACCCAAGCGCCCAGCACTATCATTAATGCGGCACCCAGCGCCGCACCGCTAGACACACCGATCAAGCCCGGATCGGCCAATGGATTACGAAACAGGCCCTGCATGACGGCGCCGGTCAATGCCAGGGTGGCGCCCACCAGCAAACCCATCAGCGTACGCGGCAAGCGAATCTGCTCGATAATCAGTTGGCTGTCGGCAGGCACTGAAAACGACGCTGAAAACGGCCACAGCATGCTGATCAACACTTGCAGGCTTTCCAGCAGGGGAATAGCCACGGCGCCCAGCGTCAGCGACAGCGCTGTCGCAATCAGCAACAGCACCACCAATATGATCATGATCACCGGCCTTAACCGGGGAGCCGCTTCCATCCGTTACTCCTTTGAGCCTGCAAAATCTGCGCTGATTGTCGGCTTAGACGCGGGACCAATGCCAGCCTCCGTTAATGGAAAGTCACAATCGGCGCCTAAGCCTGTGCCCGAGCAAAGCTGGCATCCCTCGCCCAGTGTGGCGATAATCAGCCCATGACCCAGCCAATCGACGACTTCTTACCGCAACCCCTGTGCCGTCTGGATGAACTGGCCGATCCCGGCAGCAAGGGCCTGATGCACCAGGGCCAGGCCCTTTTTGCCGTACGCCAGGGCGACCAGGTAACCGTGTTCGAAAACCGCTGCCCGCACCGCGGCATCCCGCTGGAATGGGTGCAGGACCAGTTTCTCGATAGCTCGGAAAGGCTCATCCAGTGTGCCACCCATGGTGCCCTGTTTCTGCCGGAAAATGGCGAATGTGTAGCCGGGCCGTGCGCAGGGGCTTACCTCACTGCGCGGCCTTGCCATATTAGCAACGGTCAGCTCTGGCTGGACTGAGGTTTACCGGCAGTTGCCCCAGCACCTGAAGGCCGGCAGGCGTAGGCTTGATCGACCAGGCGATGATCTCCACGCCCGCCGCTGCCGCCTCACGCAGACAAGCCCCATACACCGGATCAATCTCGTCCGCCGGCCGCACGTGAGTGATAGCCGAATGCATCACACAGAACAGCAGGCAGGCTCGTCGACCACTGGCCACCACCTCGATCAGCTCCAGCAAATGTTTTTGCCCACGCAAACTGACCGCGTCGGGAAAGGCGCCCAGACCATCGCCCAGCGCCAGCGTCACACTCTTGACCTCGACAACACACTCACCGGGTTCGCTGAGCAGAAAATCGAAGCGGCTAAGCCCTTCCGGCAATTTGACCTCCGGGCGCTGCACGGCAAATCCGGCCAGCGGTGGAATCAGACCGGCTTTCAATGCCGCAGCCATCACTCGGTTGGCCCGAGCGCTGTGGATGCAGGCCAGTTGGCCGGGAGCGACCTCGACCAACTCCCAGGTACCCGGCAGTTTGCGCCCCGGTTTGTTCTGTATATCAACCCAGACACGGCTGCCCGGCTGCGCACAATTTTTCATCGAGCCGGTATTCGGACAGTGCAGTACCAGCTCGCGGCCATCGTCCAGCAGGATATCCGCGAGAAAGCGCTTGTAGCGGCGAATCAATATCCCCGGCAGCAGCGGTGCTTCAAAAGGAATCAGCATCCAGGCCACTGCTTGAGCCCGCGCGCGAGACGATCCAGCGCCTGGCCCAAGCGCTCGACCGAGGCGGTATAAGCGAAGCGCATATGCTGGTTGGAGCGGTAATGCCCGAAATCCAGCCCTGGGGTTACTGCCAGATATTCGGATTCGATCAGATGCTGGCAGAGCGCATCGCTCTCCCCGCCCAATTGCTGCATATCCGCGTAAAGGTAAAAGGCGCCCTGCGGCGTCACCGGAATCTGAAAGCCCAGATCACGCAGGCCTGGCAACAGAAAATCACGCCGCGCCTGAAAAGCCTCGCGGCGTGACTCGCAAATCGCCAGGGTCTCCTCCGTGAATGCGGCCAGGGCAGCTTGCTGGGCCATATGCGGCGCGCAGATGTAAAGATTCTGTGCCAGCTTCTCCAGCTCGGGCACCGCCGCTTCAGGCGCTACCAGCCAGCCAAGACGCCATCCGGTCATGCCGAAGTACTTGGAGAAGCTGTTGAGCACAAAGGCATCTGGTGCAACTTCAAGCACCGAGCTGGCCTGACAGCCGTAGGTCAGGCCGTGATAGATCTCATCCACTACCAGGTGCCCCCCTAGCCGCCGGGTGGTGTCAGCCACTGCCTTCAGTTCGGCAGCGCTGAGCATGGTGCCAGTCGGATTTGCCGGGGACGCCGCCAGCACGGCGGCGCACTGCGCCGACCAGTGCGCTTCGATCAGTTCCGGAGTCAATTGATAAGCGGTGTCCGGGCCGGTCGGCACCAATCGGGCGCGGGCTTCAACCAGTCGCAGAAAGTGGCGATTACATGGATAGGACGGATCGGCCATCAGCACTTCCTGGCCAGCCTCGACCAGCAAGGCGCTGATCAACAGCAGTGCGGCGGAGCCGCCGGGGGTGATCACCACTCGTTCGGGGTTGAGGTCAACGCCATAGCGCGACTTGTAGAGACCAGCGATAGCTTCGCGCAAGGCTGGTAGCCCGAGCGCTGAAGTATATCCCGTACAACCATCCCCCAAGGCGGCCTGGCCAGCGCGAACGATCGGCAGCGGAGTGGAAAAATCCGGCTCGCCGATCTCCATATGGATCACGTCACGCCCGGCGGCTTCCAGCGCCTTGGCGCGCGCCAGCACCGCCATGACATGAAAGGGCTGAATATCGCGACTACGGCCTGCCCACTGTGGCTGACGCATGCTGTTCTCCGCAAAAGCCCGAATCATACCTTCTCGGTCCAGTTCAAGCAGCCTGTTTGCGCCCCATTTAACGGGGCTTGCCAAACATCTGCTCACCTTCTGGCGGCAAACAGTAGCGCGCTTGATCATGTTCTGGTAGTTTTGCCCGCTTGCACGCCAGTGGCTGCACCCTCAGGTCATCTAGACGTAGGCCTGACACAGGACGATCGAGCTAAAAGTGAGGGGTTCTCATGCCCAGCAATGCCAAAGAAAAAAGTTCTATGTTGATTCGCGGGTTTGCGCCCTACAAGGAAAAGAAAGGCGAAGAATATATGAGCGAGCAACAGCTTGCGCATTTCGCCTCGATCCTCAACGGCTGGAAAAAAGAGCTGATGGAGGAAGTGGATCGCACCGTGCATCACATGCAGGATGAAGCCGCCAACTTCCCCGACCCGGCCGACCGCGCCAGTCAGGAAGAAGAGTTCAGCCTCGAGTTGCGCGCACGTGATCGTGAACGCAAGCTGATCAAGAAAATCGATCAGACACTGCAGCGTATCGAGGAAGACGATTACGGCTTCTGCGATTCATGCGGCGTGGAAATCGGCATTCGCCGTCTGGAAGCGCGCCCTACTGCAACCCTGTGCATCGACTGCAAGACGCTTGCAGAGATCAAGGAAAAGCAGGTAGGTAGCTGATCCGTTCTTCGCTACAACCGGCCCTCGCCCGCTTCGGGTAGCAGGCCGGTTGCAGTGATAGACGCCAGGACCCTTTCCGGTCTGGCTCGCTCACCGTATCCCCAGCCAAGGCTGATCTAGCCATGCCGGCAACCTCTCCAGCCTACTCTCAAGACGCTGCTCTACCTTATATCGGACGTTTTGCACCCACCCCGAGCGGCTATCTGCATTTCGGTTCATTGTTGGCTGCGCTGGCCAGCTATCTGGATGCACATCATCGCCAGGGTACCTGGCTGGTCCGGATGGAGGATCTCGACCTGCCGCGCAACAAACGCGGCGCCGCAGAGCATATTCTCGCCACGCTGGCAGCCTTCGGCATGCACCCGCAGGGCGAAGTGTGGGTGCAAAGTGAGCGCCAGCTGCTGTACCAACAACAGATTCAAGCGCTGATCGATCAAGGCCATGCGTATTACTGCGACTGCTCACGTAGTGATCTGTCGCCTTACCAGGGCATCTATCCCGGCACCTGCCGTGACCGCAACCTGCCACCCGCCAAGGATCATGCGGTGCGTATACGCACTGATAACTCTGTTGATGGGCACTACAGCTTCATCGACCGCCTGCAAGGCCACTACAGCCAGCACCTACCTAGCGAACTCGGTGATTTCGTCATCCGCCGGCGCGACGGCATAGTGGCTTATCAGTTGGCCGTGGTCATGGATGATATCGCCCAGGGCGTCACTGACGTGGTACGCGGTGCCGACCTGCTCGACTCCACGCCGCGCCAGCTGCACCTCTACGCACTGCTTGGCGTACGCCCGCCACGCTATTTGCATACACCATTGGTGGTTCGCCAGCAGGGTGAAAAGCTCAGCAAGCGACTCGGTTCCAAACCGCTGGACCCGGCGCTCGCCAGTGTCACGCTGTACAAGGCGCTGGCCGCATTGTATCAAGCGCCGCCGGCCGAGCTGCACGGTGCACCCCCCGCCGAGCAACTGGCATGGGGCGCCGCGCACTGGGATCCTTCGCGCCTGCCTGTCACGCGCGAGATTCTTCAGGATCAACTGCCCGCTGTCTGACCGAAGCCACTGCTGGCCCTTGGCAAGCCTTCAGCGGCTGATTAACCTAGTGCATTATTCGCCGGCACAAGGCACCATGTCCGGCGCGCGCCAGCACTGAATTGCAGCGCACATACTGCCCCGACACGACGGAAGCCCATGTACATCTACCGCCTGGTACTGCTGTTGGTGATTGGCATCTACCTGTTCTCCCCAGCCATCATGGACTGGTGGATCGAACCACAGGGTGCCTGGTACCGTCCCTACGTCCTCTGGCTGATTCTGATCATTGCCGGCATTCTTCTACAGAGTCCCAAAGATGCCGACGAGCTTTGACCTAAGCCATTTACTGCTGATCAGCATCCTCTACCTGATGACGCTGTTCGGCGTCGCCTGGGTAACCGAGCGGGGTTTACTGCCACGGGCACTGATGAGCCACCCGGCGGTTTACACCCTGTCGCTTGGCGTTTACGCCAGCGCCTGGGCGTTCTACGGCACCGTCGGCCTGGCCTATCAGTACGGCTATGGCTTTCTGACCTATTACCTGGGCGTTTGCGGCGCCTTCTTGCTGGCCCCGGTACTGCTCAGCCCGATTTTGCGCATTACCCGCACCTATCAGCTCTCGTCACTCGCCGACCTGTTTGCTTTCCGCTTTCGCAGCACCCTGGCCGGGACCCTGACGACGATATTCATGTTGATCGGCGTTCTGCCACTGCTGGCGCTGCAGATCCAGGCGGTGGCCGATTCGGTACAGATCCTGACGCAGGAGTCCGGTCAGAACTCCGTGGCGTTGGGCTTCTGCGTGCTGATTACCCTGTTTGCCATCCTGTTCGGCGCTCGGCACATCTCCACCCGGGAAAAACATGAAGGCCTGGTGATCGCGATTGCTTTTGAGTCGCTGGTCAAACTGATCGCCATCGGCGCAGTTGGCCTCTACGCACTCTATGGCGTCTTCGGTGGCCCGGCCGGGCTGGAAACCTGGTTGACCAACAACCAGCAAGCGCTGACCACCTTGCATACACCTTTGCAGGAAGGCCCTTGGCGGACCTTGCTGCTGGTGTTTTTTGCCGCGGCGATCGTTATGCCGCACATATATCACATGGCTTTTACCGAGAATATCAATCCGCGCTCAATGGCCGTGGCCAGTTGGGGGCTGCCGCTGTTTCTGCTGCTGATCAGCCTGGCGGTCCCGCCGATTCTCTGGGCTGGCTTGCACCTTAACGTACCGACCAATCCCGAATATTTCACCCTCGGGCTGGGCATGGCCGCAGGCGCCGACTGGCTCACCTTGCTGGCGTTTATCGGCGGGCTGTCTGCCGCCAGCGGCCTGATAATCGTGGTCACCCTGGCGCTGTCCGGCATGGTCCTCAACCATCTGGTACTGCCGGTGTACCAACCCAGTGCCGACAACAACATCTATCGCTGGCTACTCTGGACCCGGCGCACGCTGATCGCCGCCATCATCATGGCCAGCTATGGTTTCTACCGTCTGCTGGGTGCCGAGCAGGATCTGGCCAATCTGGGTATCGCTTCCTTCGTCGCAACGGTGCAGTTTCTGCCCGGAGCGCTGTCGGTACTCTACTGGCCACAGGCGAATCGCCGCGGCTTTATTGGCGGCCTGATCGCCGGCATGCTGGTCTGGTGCCTGACCTTGCTGCTGCCTCTGGTTACCGAGCTGACCGGCGTCCAGCTGTTCGGGCAAGCGCTCAGCTTCAACGCCGATACCTGGCACCTGGCGGCGATCGCTTCACTGGCGGCAAACATCTTTGTGTTTACCACAGTGTCGCTGTTTACCCAGCGCTCCAGTGAAGAGCGCAGTGCCGCCGAGGCCTGCTCGGTAGATAACGTCAGCCGCCCGCAACGGATGGAGCTGTTGGCCAATTCCCCTCAGGAGTTCGCTCAACAGTTAGCCAAACCGCTGGGTAACAAAACCGCTCAGCAGGAGGTCGAGCAAGCGCTGCGCGACCTGCAATTGCCCTTTGATGAGCGAAGGCCTTACGCATTGCGGCGCCTGCGCGATCGGCTGGAAGCCAATCTGTCCGGGCTAATGGGTCCGGCGGTAGCCCAGGACATCATCGAAACCTTCCTGCCGTTCAAACTCGCGCGCGAGGGTTACGTTACTGAAGACATTCACTTTATCGAAAACCGCCTTGAGGACTACCACTCGCGGCTGACCGGCCTGGCGGCTGAACTGGACGCGTTGCGCCGCTACCACCGACAAACCTTGCAAGACTTGCCCATGGGCGTGTGTTCGCTGGCCAAGGACAACGAGGTCCTGATGTGGAACCGCGCCATGCAAGCGCTGACCGGGATCGACGCCGAAACGGTGATCGGCTCGCGCCTGAGCAATCTGCCCGAGCCCTGGAATGAACTGCTCGAACGCTTTGTCGCCGATCAATCCGCGCACCTGCACAAACAGAAATTGCTGGTCAACGGTCACACCCAATGGCTCAACCTGCACAAGGCGGCGATCGACGAACCAGGCAATAACGCCTCCAGTGGGTTGGTGCTGTTGATCGAGGACCAGACCGAAACGCGCATGCTCGAGGATGAGCTGATGCACTCCGAGCGCCTGGCTTCCATTGGTCGGCTGGCTGCCGGTGTGGCGCACGAGATCGGCAACCCGGTAACCGGGATCGCCTGCCTGGCGCAGAATCTGCGAGAGGAGTCTGATCAACCGGAAGCGCGGGAAATGGCTGAACAGGTGATCGAACAGACCCACCGCATCTCGCGTATTGTGCAGTCGCTGGTCAACTTTGCGCATGTCGGCAGCCGCCACAACAATGCCAATGATGAAGTCGACCTGGCGGCCTGCACCAACGAGGCGATACACCTGCTATCACTCAACCGGCAGGGCCCGGAAGTGATCTATGTTAACCTGTGTCATCCGGACCACGTTGCCGCCGGTGACAGCCAACGGCTGGTACAGGTGTTAATCAACCTGCTTGGCAACGCGCGGGACGCCAGCAGCAACGGTGATCGCATCACCGTCTCTACCCAACAGAACGAGCATCAGGTCCTGCTACTGGTCGAGGATCAAGGCAGTGGCATAGACAAAGCCATCATGGATCGACTATTCGAGCCCTTCTTCACTACCAAGCAACCAGGGACAGGAACAGGGCTCGGATTGGCACTGGTTTACTCGATTATCGAAGAGCACTATGGGCAGATCACCGTGGACAGTCCGGCAGATCCAACTCTCAAGCGTGGCACCCGCTTTACCGTAACGCTGCCGCGCTACAGCGTATTGAGCACCGGTGCGAGTGCCTGACCCCTGGGTTCAGGCCTGCACCGCACGAGGTAACTATGTCGCATATCCTGGTAGTTGAAGACGAAGCCATTATTCGCTCCGCCCTGCGCCGCCTGTTAGAGCGTCACCAGTATCAAGTCAGCGAAGCTGGCTCCGTAGGCGAAGCCGTTGAGCGCTACGACCTGAACAGTTTTGACCTGATCGTCAGCGACCTGCGCCTGCCCGGCGAGCCCGGCACGGAAATGATCCGTAAAGCGCCGGACACACCAGTGCTGATCATGACCAGCTATGCCAGCCTGCGCTCGGCGGTGGACTCGATGAAGCTCGGCGCGGTGGACTATATCGCCAAGCCCTTCGATCACGAGGAAATGCTCCAGGCCGTCGCACGCATCATCAACGACAGTCAGGCGCGGCGGACTCAAGCGCCGAGCATAGGCAACCCGGCTAGCAACGACAGCAGCAAAGAGCCTGCCCAAGTCGCCACCGGCAGTGGCCATTCGATGGGCATCATCGGCTCCTGTGCGCCCATGCAAACGCTATTCAAGCGCATCAATAAAGTAGCGCCCACCGATTCCACCGTGCTGATTCAAGGCGAGTCCGGCACCGGCAAGGAACTGGTGGCGCGGGCGCTGCACGAGAACTCGCGTCGCGCCAAGGCGCCAATGATTTCGGTCAACTGCGCCGCCATCCCGGAAACGCTGATTGAATCCGAGCTCTTCGGGCATGAAAAAGGCGCCTTTACCGGCGCCACTGCAGGCCGCACCGGGCTGGTAGAAGCGGCCAATGGCGGCACGCTGTTCCTCGATGAAATCGGCGAACTGCCCCTCGAGGCTCAGGCCCGGCTGTTGCGCGTATTGCAGGAAGGTGAAATTCGCCGGGTCGGCTCGGTGCAATCGCACAAGGTTAACGTACGCCTGGTTGCAGCCACGCACCGCGACCTGAAGACCCTGGCACGCCAGGGCCTGTTTCGCGAAGATTTATTCTACCGGCTCAATGTCATAGAACTGCGTCTGCCGCCGCTGCGCGAACGCGGCGAAGATGTCATGTTGATTGCCCAAGCCCTGCTCAAGCGCGCGGGCGACAAGATGAACCAGCAAGGTATGCACTTCACCGAAGCGGCCATGCACGCGATTCGCCTGCATACCTGGCCAGGCAACGTGCGCGAGCTGGAAAACGCAGTTGAGCGCGCGGCAATACTCTGCGACGAAGACGCCATCACACCCGACCTGCTGGGTATAGAGCTGGATCTGGAGCACGAACGCGCCTCCCAGGCCGCCAACGCCCTGGAAACCATGCAGCACACCGACAGTGTCAGCCATGAACCCACCGAAGACTTGTCACTGGAAGACTACTTCCAGCATTTCGTGCTCGAGCACCAGGAGCACATGACCGAGACCGAGCTGGCCAACAAGCTCGGCATCAGTCGCAAATGCCTTTGGGAGCGCCGCCAACGGCTGGGCATTCCACGCAAGAAAACCGCCAATTCCTGATGCCGCAGAGCGGCATCAAAAGCGCGCAGTAGACGCAGTGCTGGCAATAAATCGGAGAATGTTACCTGTTACCCCCCATCCGCCCCGCGCAACTGTTACCGCAAATGCCAACCCCGTAACACTTCAGCGGGTTGATAGGTAACGAATCCTCTCGCAGGCAGCGATAGAGAAATCGCACAAAATCATCAAGTCCTTGTTTTACAACACATTCCAAATGTTGGCACGGCAAATGCTTTATATCTGGCATAACAACAATAAAAACCAAGCAAACATAATAAAAATAAAATCTGACTACACACACAATAAAAATAAAACGTGCGAGTCGTAGCAAACTGATTTTTTTGGAGAATGTGTCTCCCCCTCTGCGAACAGGAAGTTCGATTGGACAGAGAACAATAAAAGTTGCCTGAGCAACCAGACAGTCCAATGCCAATGATAGGCCTGAGCAGGATAATAAGCTTCCAAAGCAATCCGTTTGTTTTTGGATAACCCGGGAGGGTTGGTCACAGGGCGACACTGTCGCCTCTGCCTAACAAAAACAAATGCTCGTAATAATAAAAATAAAAAATCTATTAGGGGGAGTGATCTACTCCCCTTGAGCTTTATTTTGTTTTGCCCTCGGTTTTCTTTCGTACTTCCCTGCAGCCCCCCAACCAAGCATCCCTGACGATAGTCCGCTGCCGATCTCGCACGCTGATATTCGCTTATAATTCAATTTCCGCGCCAATCAGGCTAGAATGCCCTTCATTCAAGTCAGGCAATCGGCTGCCATAGGCACAAACGCTGCTTCCAGCGATATGCTCTTCAGTGATTTTTCCCTGACATTAATGCTACTTTCAGCGCAACAACCTGCGACTGGATAAGCCGGTGGAAAGCCTGACCCTATGATTCGCAAGCTGTTGAAAAAACTCCCTACCCCCTTCGGCCGCGCGGCCCACAGGCGCACCACGCCTTCGGTTATTCCCGCCAGCCAACATAATCTGCGCCGAGAGCGCATCAGCAAAAATGCTGTGAACGTGGTCGAACGCCTGCAGCAGGCGGGCTACCAGGCCTTCGTCGTGGGTGGCTGTGTGCGCGACTCGCTACTGGATATGACGCCGAAGGACTTCGACGTGGCTACCAGTGCTACGCCGGAGCAGGTACGCGCTACCTTCCGCAACGCGCGGTTGATCGGCCGTCGCTTCAAGCTGGTTCACGTGCACTTCGGGCGCGAAATTATCGAGGTGGCCACCTTCCGCGCCAGCCACGCTGATGACGCCGAAACCGGTCTGGCCCAGGGTGATGAAAAATCCCGCCAAAGCGAATCCGGGCGCCTGCTGCGCGACAACGTCTACGGCAGCTTCGAGGACGACGCCCAGCGCCGCGACTTCACCATCAATGCCCTGTATTACGACGTCAGTAGCGGGCATATCCACGACTACGCCAATGGCATGCATGACATCCGTGAGCGGCAAATTCGCTTGATCGGCGATCCGCAACAACGCTATCAGGAAGACCCTGTGCGCATGCTGCGTGCCGTGCGCTTCGCCGCCAAGCTGGATTTCGAGATAGAGCAGCACTCCGCCGCACCGATACCGGACATGGCCGATCTGCTGTTCGATATCCCCGCCGCAAGGCTGTTCGATGAATCGCTGAAGCTGTTAATGAGCGGCCAGGGGGTTAAAACCTTCGACCTGTTGCACTATTACTACCTGTTCGAGCCGCTGTTCCCGGCCACAGAGGAAGCCATCGAGCAGAACCCCGACTATAGCCTGGCGCTTATTCGTCAGGCGTTGGCCAATACCGATGATCGCATCCGTGAGGGCCGACCGGTCACCCCCGCGTTTTTGTTTGCCGCATTGCTGTGGCCGGCTCTAGCGCCACGAATCAAGGCCCTGGAAGATCAGGGCGTGCCGACCATACCTGCCCAACAGCAGGCAGCGCAGGATCTGATTACAGAGCAATGTCAGCACATCGCCATTCCCAAGCGTTTCAGTGTGCCTCTGCGCGAGATATGGGATATGCAGCCGCGCCTGGAAAGACGCAGCGGACGGCGCGCCGATCAGTTGCTTGAGCATCCACGCTTTCGTGCCGCGTACGATTTCCTGCTACTACGCGAAAGTGCGGGCGAAGATACCGAAGGCCTGGGCCGCTGGTGGACGCGCTACCAGGAAGTCGGTGAAGACCAGCGACGCAAGATGATCGCCGAACTGGGTGACAAGGCCACCGGCCCCAAGCGCTCGCGCAACAAGCGCAAACGCAAGCCCCGGACTGCCGCCGACTCATGAGCGTGCGATGCTACATCGGCCTGGGCAGCAATCAAGCTGAGCCAGCCGAGCAGATCCGGCGTGCCTGCGCTGCCCTCGCGGCGTTGCCGCACACCCGGCTTTCAGCCTGCTCCAGGCTGTACAGCAGCGCGCCTATGGGCCCACAGGACCAACCAGCCTATATCAATGCCGTCGCGCTGCTGACGACCGATCTGCCAGCCCTGGCGCTACTTGACGAGCTGCAGCGCATCGAGCTGGAGCAAGGCCGGCAACGCAAGGCTGAACGCTGGGGGCCGCGCACTCTGGATCTGGATATATTGCTGTATGGCGACCAGCAGATCCGCGTGGAGCGGCTGGAAGTCCCGCATTACCATATGCATGCTCGTGCCTTTGTACTCTACCCTCTGGCGGAACTGGAACCGGACCTGATTCTCCCCGATGGCAGCGCATTGCAGACCTGGCTGGCAAATTGCCCTGCCGAAGGCTTGCAACCCCTTGCCGACCAGCGCGCACAAGGGTAAAAGATGACTCGCAACCCGACACCAGGGCATCAGGACTATACTCACCACCAGGTGGATGGAACCCTGAGCCGCATCAGTGAGCTGATCAGCGCCCCGATAGATTCGCGCTGTGACGCAATCCGGCCGCACCCTACATTCACGACGCCTCGAAGAGGCCGCACTAGTGGAATCTGCCATGCCTGACGTAACCCTGACAACGCTGAACAAGCTCAAGCAGAACGGCGAAAAAATCACCTGTCTGACCGCCTACGATGCCACCTTCGCAAAACTGGTCAATGAAGCCGGAGTGGAAGTCATACTGGTTGGCGACTCACTGGGCATGGTGCTGCAGGGGCATGACAGCACCCTGCCGGTCAGCGTGGAAGATATGGCTTACCACACCCGGGCGGTAAAGCGCGGGAACAGCAGCGCCTTTATCATGGCCGACCTGCCCTTCATGTCCTATGCCACCGTTGAGCAGGCGCTGCGCAGCGGCGCTGCCCTGATGCAGGCTGGCGCACATATGGTCAAACTTGAAGGCGCTGGCTGGCTGGCTGAAACCATTCGTACCCTGGCCAATAATGGCGTGCCCGTCTGCGCGCACATGGGCCTCACGCCACAGGCGGTCAATCTGCTCGGCGGTTACAAGGTTCAAGGCCGGCTGGACGCCCAGGCCCAGGCCATGCTGGATGATGCCAAGGCCCTGGAAGCCGCCGGTGCCAGCATGCTGTTGCTGGAGTGCGTGCCCAGCACCCTGGCCAACGCGATCACCCAAGCGGTATCCGTGCCGGTCATCGGCATTGGCGCTGGCAGTGGGACCGACGGCCAGGTGCTGGTCATTCATGACATGCTCGGCCTGACTCGCGGCCACCGGCAGCCCCGTTTCGTGAAAAATTTCATGCTGGATCAGCAGGATGTTCCAGCCGCCCTGCGCGCCTATGTCGATGCCGTCAAGCGTGTAGAGTTTCCCGCAGCCGAAAACGAGTTCTGAACAGATGAACACCCTGCACAGCATTGCGCAATTGCGCGCAGCCCTGAGTCGTGCCCGCCAGGATGGCAAGCGCATTGGTCTGGTGCCCACCATGGGCAACCTGCATGCCGGCCATATCACCCTGGTGGAGAAGGCCCGGCAGCGTACCGATTTCGTGGTGGTGAGCATTTTCGTCAACCCGTTGCAGTTTGCCGCCGGTGAAGATCTGGAGAGCTACCCGCGCACGCTGGAAGCCGACCAGCGCAAGTTGCTCGATGCAGGTGCGCATCTGGTGTTCGCACCCAACGTCAAGGAAATGTACCCCCGCGGCATGGACGGGCATACCCGGATCAGCGTCCCGGTCGTCTCCGAAGGCCTGTGCGGCGCCAGCCGTCCTGGGCATTTCGAAGGGGTAGCCACCGTGGTCAGCAAACTGCTGAATATCGTCCAGCCAGATCTGGCGGTGTTCGGTCAGAAGGACTTTCAACAGTTGGCCGTGATCCGCAAGATGGCTCAGGACCTGTGCCTGCCGGTGCAGATCATGGGCGAGCCGACAGTGCGCGCTGAAGACGGTCTGGCGCTGTCCTCACGCAACGGTTATCTGAGCGAAGCCGAACGGCAACTGGCACCGCAGCTGTATAAAACCCTGCAATCGATCGCCAGTGAAATCCAGAGCGGCCAGCGCGATTACCCCGCGCTGATCGAGCGCGCCCGCCAACAGCTGGAAACCCACGGCCTGCGCGCCGACTACCTGGACCTGCGCGACGCCATCAGCCTGGAACCGGTTAACGCCCAGACCACCGACATGGTTGTCCTTGCGGCGGCGTATGTGGGCAAGACGCGCCTGATCGACAATCTGCATTTCGAATTGAAGTAGCGCTCCCCCCTCTCCAGCCCCCCTTGCGCTACCACCGCCGTGCGTTGAAGAACGCCCGGTTGGCAGGCGCTTGCGCGCCTATCAGACCAAAGAAGGGTTGAATTGCCCGGCATATTGATCGACGCTTGATGCAGACATATTCAGGCCATGCCGACAAAAACAAGAGGACCCTTTCCCATGTACAAGATCGAAAACCATAAGGTATCAGACGCCGCGCGCGTCGATTCACACCTCGATGAAGCGGGATACCACAAGCTTTATAAGCAATCGATCGAAGAGCCCGACACCTTCTGGGCCGAGCAGGCTGAACGTTTCCTGACTTGGGACAAACCCTGGAGCAAGGTGCACGAGAGCGATATGAGCAAGGGCGAAGCGGCCTGGTTTATTGACGGCAAGCTGAATGTCAGCGTCAACTGCATCGACCGCCATCTCGACAAGCGCGGCGATCAGACCGCGATCATCTGGGAAGGTGACGAGCCCAGCGATTCCAAGAACATCAGCTATCGTGAGCTGCACGAACATGTTTGCCGCCTGGCCAATGTGCTGCGCGCCCGCGGCGTGAAGAAAGGCGACCGCGTCTGTCTGTACATGCCAATGATTCCCGAAGCGGCCTATGCGATGCTCGCCTGTTCACGCATCGGCGCTGTGCATTCCGTGGTTTTTGGCGGCTTCTCGCCTGACGCGCTGCGTGACCGTATCAATGACTCGGATTGCCAAGCGGTGATCACCGCTGACGAAGGCGTACGCGGCGGTAAGCGTGTACCGCTCAAACAGAACGTCGAGAAGGCGCTGAAAGAGTGCCCCAACGTGCATACCGTGGTCACCGTCAAACGCACCGGCGGCGACGTGGAATGGCATGAACATCGTGATATCTGGTATCACGAGGCCTGCGCCGCGGTGAGCACTGATTGCCCGCCCGAGGCCATGGACAGTGAAGACCCATTGTTCATTCTGTATACCTCCGGCTCGACCGGCAAGCCCAAGGGCGTGTTGCACACCACTGGCGGCTATCTGCTCGGCTCGGCCATGACCCATCACTATGTGTTCGACTATCACGACGGCGAAGTTTACTGGTGTACCGCCGATGTCGGCTGGATTACCGGTCACTCCTATATCGTTTATGGTCCGCTGTGTAACGGCGCCACCACACTGATGTTTGAAGGTGTGCCGACCTACCCCGACGCCTCCCGCTGCTGGGATATCGTCGACAAGCACAAGGTCAACATCTTCTACACCGCGCCGACTGCGATCCGCGCGCTGATGGCCCAGGGCAACGAGCTGGTGACCAAAACGTCGCGCGCCAGCCTGCGCTTGCTCGGCAGCGTCGGCGAGCCGATCAACCCGGAAGCCTGGGAATGGTATTACCACGTAGTGGGTGAAATGCGTTGCCCTATCGTCGATACCTGGTGGCAGACCGAAACCGGCGCAATCATGATCACACCTTTACCCGGCGCTACCGATCTCAAGCCGGGCTCGGCCACCCGCCCGTTCTTTGGCGTGGAGCCGGCCCTGGTAGACCCCGAGGGCAACGAGCTGGAAGGCGTGGCCAGCGGTAACCTGATCATCAAGCGTTCCTGGCCGAGCCAGATCCGCACCGTGTACGGCGATCATCAACGCCTGATCGATACCTACTTCAGCGCCTACAAGGGTGTGTATTTCACTGGCGACGGCGCGCGGCGTGATGAGGACGGTTACTACTGGATCACCGGCCGGGTCGACGACGTGCTGAACGTCTCCGGTCACCGCATAGGCACTGCCGAAGTGGAAAGCGCTCTGGTGCTGCACGATTCCGTGGCGGAAGCCGCTGTGGTGGGTTGCCCGCACGACATCAAGGGCCAGTGCATTTACGCCTACGTGATGCCAATGCGCGGCATTACCCCGAGCGATGAACTGGTCAAAGAGCTCAAGGCGTTCGTCGCCGAACAGGTCGGCTCCTTCGCCAAGCCTGATTTCGTGCAGTGGACGCCGGGCCTGCCGAAGACCCGTTCAGGCAAGATCATGCGCCGGGTTTTGCGCAAGATCGCTTGCGATGAACTGGACACCCTCGGCGATACCTCGACACTCGCTGACCCAGCGGTAGTCGACGAGCTGGTGGCAAACCGATTGAATCGCGCCTGAGACAACTTGTTCTGACCTGACGAGCCCTCTATGCTGTTTCCTTTTGGGAACTGCACAGAGGGTTTTTTCATGCATGACGTAGTGATCGTTGCCGCCACCCGCACCGCCATCGGCAGTTTCGCCGGGCAGTTCGCCAACGTGCCCGCCCACGAACTGGGCGCCACGGTTATCCGCGCTTTGCTGGAAAAGACCGGGATCGACCCCGCCAGCGTAGATGAAGTCATCCTCGGCCAGGTGCTGACGGCCGGCTGCGGTCAGAACCCCGCACGCCAGGCAGCCATCCACGGTGGCCTGCCCTTTTCCGTTCCAGCTCTGAATCTGAACAAAGTCTGCGGCTCCGGGCTCAAGGCCTTGCATCTCGGTGCCCAGGCAATTCGCTGTGGCGATGCCGAGATCATCATCGCCGGTGGTCAGGAGTCCATGAGTCTGTCTCCACACCTGCTGCCCACGTCACGCAAAGGGCAGCGCATGGGCCACGGCACGCTGATCGACAGCATGATCCACGACGGTCTCTGGGATGCGTTCAACGATTACCATATGGGTATCACGGCCGAGAATCTGGTGGATAAATATCAGATCAGCCGCGAAGAGCAGGACGCCTTCTCCGCTGCGTCCCAGCAGAAAGCCGTTGCCGCCCAGGAAGCCGGTTATTTCGACGCCGAGATCACCCCGGTCAATGTCGCCCAGCGCAAGGGCGACGCCCTGCTGGTCGACAAGGACGAGCAACCGCGCGCCGGCACCACTACAGAAACCCTTAGCCGGCTGCGCAGTGCGTTCAAAAAGGATGGCAGTGTCACCGCCGGCAATGCTTCCGGCCTGAATGACGGTGCGGCAGCGGTGCTGTTGATGAGCGCAGAGAAGGCCAAAGAACTGGGCCTGCCGGTCTTGGCAAAAATCGCGGCGTATGCCAATGCGGGCGTAGACCCGGCGATCATGGGCATAGCACCGGTGTCTGCGACCCAGCGCTGTTTGACCAAAGCCGGCTGGCGGATCGACGACCTGGACCTGATCGAAGCCAACGAAGCCTTTGCCGCCCAGGCGCTGGCGGTGGGCAAGGAACTGAAGTGGGATGCTGACAAGGTCAACGTCAACGGCGGCGCTATTGCGCTGGGCCACCCCATTGGCGCCTCAGGCTGCCGGGTACTGGTGACCCTGCTGCACGAAATGCTCCGCCGCGATGCGAAGAAAGGTCTGGCCACATTGTGTATCGGCGGCGGCCAGGGCGTCGCCTTGGCCCTAGAGCGCGACTAAGGGCATTGAAAGTCCATCCCCTGTGCTACTCGGCAGCCTCAACGGCCGGCTCGGGCAGCACCGGGGTGCTGTTATCCATAGAGGTCAGATAGACCTGCCAGACGTCATGCGTGCGCTGGCGGGTCTGTTGCAGCATGCACTGGTTATGCATCAGCCCCCGAATACTGCCCTCGCGCCATAAGCTATAGACCGCAGCGCAGTGCTCCTGGCGGAACTGGCCCCAGCTCTGCTGCGCGCTCTGCAGGGCAGTCAGCGCCTCCGAGTCCTGCGCATAACGTTGCCGCGCTGCACTCAGATAGTCTTCCAGTTGCTGTTCCGCCTGCTGCACCTCGGCCTGGGCGCACTGATTGATTTCCAACGTCCTGATCGCCTCGGCGCAATCAACCTTCACCGCCTCCGGCGCCGCGCACGCGGCCAGTGGCAGGCAGGCCAGCGTTAACCAGGCCGGTAGATGTCGTAATTGGTTCACAATCCTTCCCCCCATAGTCCATTCAACGCTCGGCTGAAACCGAACGCCGCCAACGTGGCGGGAACACCCACCAACTCCCCACCACCAAGAGAGCAAAAACACTGTAGGCCAGGATAAAGACCCAGTCCGGTGCGTCGTAATACAATAATTGCTGGAACCAGTACTGGATAAAGCTGCCGGCGTAAACCGCCGTTCCTGCCTGACTGCGCAGCCACATCTCCAGGGTCGTCAGCGGGCAGATAATGCCCAACCAGGCCTGGGCTACCACCACGCCGATAGTCGCCAGATGCGCCAGCCTGAACCAGACATTATTGACCCAGCGCCAATGGCGCAAGTTGCCGACGAGCACCAGCACCAGACCTAACACCACAAACGCCACCAGGCACAAATGCAGGGTCAACACCGCATTTGCCAGCCAATGGTAGAGCGTCTCGGTGACCATGTTTCAGAGACCGGGCAACTGTCCGGTGGCGGCCTCGGCGTCCGGCAATCGCTTCTCCAGGGCTTCGCGCAGGATGATCGCTATCGGCGCGGCCAGCGTGCGGCGGAGGAAATCGGCGTTAGGCGTCTTAGCGTGCCAATAGCGGAAAATCTCGTCGACCGTGGGATGATCAACCGGCACCCGCGCAACTTCCAGGCTGTCGCCGACACTCAACGGCCCAGCGTGCAGCACCCGAACATAGGCACCGCCGCGGCAAGCCTTGATGAACTGTTTGACGAAGGCCGGGTTGCCCACCCGAGCGGCCATCACCGCACAGGGTACCCGCGGCGCCGTCACTTCCATCAGCAGCTCGCCGATCTGCAGACGATCACCAACACGCACCTCGGACCACCAGTGGCTGATGGTCAGATTCTCGCCAAAAAAGCCGGGATCGATTTCGCGCTGCAGCTGCTCCGCCCACCAGTCGATGTCCTCCTGGCTATACAGGTAAACCGCCTGATCCGGGCCGCCATGGAAACGTCTGTTGATGATCTCATCGCCAGGCAGCCCATTGGCATCAATCAGGACCGGCCCCGCCAGAGGCTCCTTGAACAGTCCGGTTTGCTGCGATTTCGCGCCGACAGCGATGCTGCGCCGCCGTGCGGCGTTGATGGACAGTATCCGGGGTGGTGAACTGAGCATGAAAATTACCTGCGCGGCGGCATGGGTCAAATGCAGATCGAGCTGCGGAATTAACCCATGCTGAACGCGAGGCAGCGCTCAAGGCAAGCACTTTCAGTCCTGTTCTGGTTTTTCCTGACTGCTACGCTGCCAGGGCCAGCTACCGGTCAGCTCGACCTCCAGGGTGAAACTCAGGAAGGTACGCACCAACACAATGAGCGCCAATACCCCCACGGATTCGAAGGTCAGATCCACAGCCACCGTGAGGATAATGTCTGCCGCTATCAAAAACTCCAGCCCAAGCAATATCCCGCGACCCAGGCGCTGACGCACCTCACGAAAGATGCCCGCGGCGTCATAGCCTTTGGCGCCATGTAAAGCCGCCACCGCTATGGAATAGAGCGCGGTAAAGGCAATGATGCCCAAGCCAATCAACTCGGTTAACGCCACCGTCCATTCGGCTACCTGAACAACCCAATTCCCCACATTGCCTCCCTGAGCCGAGTTACATCGGCGCGTGTAACACCTGCCATACTGTCAGGTACCCGTTAAAGGGGACCGAGCACGCAGTTGAAAGTTGCATCGGTGACCAGTCTAGACCAATGCCCGATGGAACTTGCGGGGCCGCTCGCAGCCTGAGGTAAATGAGAAATGGACAGCAGAGAAGGATATGAGTCATGGCCACTGAGCTTCAGCCACCCGCGCCTGGGCAGCCCGTCTACATCATTGACGGCGCGCGCACGCCCTTTTTAAAGGCCGGAGGCCGTCGTGGGCCTTTTACCCCCGTGGATCTGGCGGTGCAATGTGGTCGTCCGCTGCTGCTGCGCCAACCCTTCTCGCCGCAGGATTTTGATCAGGTCATTCTCGGTTGCGTGAACGTGGTGGCGGAAGAGATGAACCCGGCGCGCGTCGCCGCCTTGCGACTGGGCATGGGTGAAGCCATGCCGGCCTATACGGTGCAGATCAATTGCGGCTCGGGTATGCAGTCAATCGACACCGCCGCGCAGTATATCCGCAATGGCAGCTCCGACCTGATCCTTGCCGGCGGCACCGAAGCGCTGAGTCATTCACCCCTGCTGTTCTCGCAGCCGGCAGTGAAATGGTTCTCCAGGGTACAAGGTGCAAACAATTTTCCGGCCAAGCTGGGGGCGATGCTGCAGTTCCGCCCGGGCTTTCTCAAGCCGGAGGTGGGCCTGGTCAAGGGCCTGACCGATCCGATAGTCGAACTGAACATGGGCCAGACGGCGGAAGTACTCGCCCACCTGTTCAATATCAGCCGCGAGCGCGCTGACGAATACGCGCTGAGCAGCCATCAGCGACTTGCTCACGCGCAGGAGCAGGGCTGGCTGGATGATGAGGTGGTCGCTGCTATAACGCCGCAGGGCAAGATCCTCAAGGCCGACGACGGCGTGCGGCCGGACAACAGCCTGGAAGCACTGGGCAAACTCAAGCCGGTATTCGAGCGGCCCTATGGCAAGGTCACTGCCGGTAACAGCTCACAGATTACCGATGGCGCCTCGTGGGTGATCCTCGCCTCCGAGCAGGCGGTACTGAAATACAACCTCAAGCCCCGTGCGGTGATCGTCGACAGTCACTGGGCCGCGCTGGATCCGGAAATCATGGGTCTGGGCCCGGTACTCGCCGGCAGCGCCTTGCTCAAGCGCCACCAATACAGCATGCAGGATATCGATCTGTGGGAATTGAACGAAGCCTTTGCCGCCCAGGTATTGGCTTGCCAGGCGGCCTGGGATGATGCCGATTTCAGCCGCCGGGTGCTGGGGCTGGAGCGCCCCCTGGGGCGCATCGATCACAAGCGCCTGAATATCGACGGCGGTGGTATCAGCCTCGGCCACCCAGTGGCCGCCAGCGGCAATCGCATCGTATTGCATCTGATCAACGCGCTGCATCGCAACGGCCTCAAGCGCGGTATCGCCACTGAATGCATCGGTGGCGGCCAGGCTGGCGCCATGCTGATCGAAACCGTTTAGGAGCCCGACCATGACAGGACCCGTCTACAGCGCATTGAAAGATCGGCATATGGAACTCGGCCCCTTTGGCAACGCCACCCAATTGTTGCACCGCTCGGCCATCCACAAACGCTGGAGTAACTGGCACCTGGCGCGTGATGCCAGCGATGTTGCCTGGCTGTTACTGGACAAGGCCGGCGCCAGCGCCAACGTACTCTCCGAAGAGGTATTGCGCGAACTCGGCGAGGTCATCGAAAGCCTGCAGGACGAGATGCCGCGGGCACTGGTCATCCGTTCGGCCAAACCCGGCAGCTTCTGCGTCGGTGCGGATATCAGCGAATTCCGCCAGCTGCACAATGAACGCGATGTGATCAACAAGCTCAGCGACGCGCATATTCTGATCCAGCAGTTGGCCGACCTGCCCTGCCCGACCATCGCCGTGATTCATGGCGCCGCGCTGGGCGGCGGGCTCGAACTGGCGCTGTGCTGCGACTATCGTCTGGCGATCCACGGCGCCAGCTTTGGCCTGCCGGAGATTCTCCTCGGCCTGCACCCGGGGCTCGGCGGCACCGCGCGACTGCCGGCACTGATTCCGCCGCTGGACGCGATGCAGATGATGCTCACCGGCAAGAATACCTACGATCGCAAGGCCCTGAGTCTGGGATTGATTGACCGCCTGGTGGAAGAACGCCACCTGGCTGGGGCGTTGGAAGATGCGATCAACGGCAAGTTGCATCAGCGCCGCAGCGACTGGCGCGCGCAACCCTTTTTGTATGCCTGGGTACGCCAACTGGTCGGTCGGCGTATGCGCGCCGAGGCCGCCAAACAGGCGCCACCGCAGCACTATCCGGCACCGGAAGCGCTGATCAGCCTGTGGGAAAAGCATGCGGGTAATCCCGGCAGCATGATCCACGCCGAACTGCTGTCCTTCGCCAAGCTGCTGAATACTCAAACCTCGCGCAACCTGGTACGGGTGTTTTTTCTGCGCGAGAAACTCAAGGAGCAGGGCAAGTCGAAAAGCCTCTCCAACGATGCGATCAAACACCTGCACGTGATCGGTGCCGGCGCCATGGGCGGCGACATTGCCGGTTGGTGTGCGCTGCAAGGGTTACGCGTCAGCCTGCATGACACCCGCCCGGAATCCATTGCCGAGGCCATTGGTAATGCGGCAAAGCTATGTGAAAACAAACACCTGTCCAGCGCCGAAACACGCGACGTGCTCGACCGGCTGATACCCGATCCGGACAACAGCGGCGTTGAACAGGCTGATCTGGTACTGGAAGCCGTGCCCGAAGATCTCGAGTTGAAGTTGAAAATCCATACCGCGATCGAGCCGCGCCTGAAGCCCGGCGCGATCCTCGCTACCAATACCTCGAGCATATTGCTCGAGGACCTTCGCGGCGAGCTGTCGGACCCGACGCGCCTGGTCGGCATTCATTTCTTCAACCCCGTGGCCAAGATGCAACTGGTCGAAGTGGTCAGCCATTCGGTGATCAATGCCACTATCTTCCGCCGTGCCCGCCAGTTCGTCGACCAGATCGGCAAGCTGCCGGTACCGGTGGCCAGCGCTCCGGGTTTTCTGGTTAACCGCGCCCTCACGCCCTATCTGGTCGAAGCCATCTGCCTGCTCGACGAAGGCGTGCCCGCTGAAGCCATCGACAAGGTGGCGATCGACTTCGGCATGCCCATGGGCCCGATCGAGCTGGCTGATCAGGTCGGTCTGGATGTCTGCATTGACGTGGCCGACATGCTCCGTGAACGCGTCAATCCGCATCAGCCCGAAACCCCGGAATGGCTGCGCAGCAAAGTGGAAAAGGGCCATCTGGGACGCAAGACCGGCAAGGGCCTGTATACCTGGAGCGAGGGCAAACCGAAAAAACGCAGCCCGCGCAAACCAGCACCCACAGACACCCTCGATCGCTTGATTCTGCCAATGCTTAACGCCTGTATGGCCTGTCTGCGAGAAGAAGTGGTCGCCGATACCGAGCTGCTCGATGGCGCAATGATCTTCGCTACCGGCTTTGCGCCGTTTACTGGCGGGCCGCTGCACTACGCGCAACAGCGGGGTGTTGATGAGGTAATCAAACGCCTGCACGACCTGCAGGAAGACCACGGCGAGCGTTTTGCTCCCGACCCCGGCTGGAGTGAGGGATTACTGGAGCCGAGCACGCAGGATTAAGCTGCTCTGTTGCTCTGCCTCCGCCTGATCGCTACCCATCTGAGCCGGAACCTGAAAAGTCCGGCCAGCAAAGCTGGTGTGTGCCGAATTTGCCAGCAGTATCAACTTACTGCCTCTCCACTAGCCCAGCCGCCTGTGTTCCAATACAGCGAGCATTAGCATTCACTCCCTACTGAGGCCTTCATGTCGACCAGCCCCACCTTGTTCACGGATTGCGAACCCCTGATCGACATACTGCTCGATCGCCTCGACAAGCGCGTCGTGGTAGGCCTGCCACTGGGGCTGGGCAAGGCCAATCATCTGATCAACAGCCTGTATCGCCGGGCGCGGGAAGACGCATCGATTTCGCTGACCATCTTTACCGCCCTGACCTTGGAAAAGCCCCGAGCCGGCAGCGAGATCCAGGCGCGATTTCTCGGACCGCTGGCACAGCGGCTGTTCGATGATTACCCGCCCCTGGAATACGCCCAGGCAGTACGCAGCGGAGAATTGCCCGAGAATATTCGGGTGGTGGATTTCTTTCTGCAGCCGGGTCAATGGCTCGGCGTACCGCTGGCGCAACAGGCCTATACCTCGCTAAACTACACCCACGCGCTGGACACCTTGATTCGTCAGGGGGTTAATCTGATTCTGCAACTGGTCAGCCCGCTGGAAACAGAAGCCGGCGGCGCGACTCCCAGCCCTACGCAGCGCTACAGCCTGAGCTGCAATCCGGATATCAGCGCCGACCTGCTGGACCGCAGGCGCAGTGGCGCGATGCCGATCATCAGCGTCGGCCAGGTCAATACTGCCCTGCCCTTTATGCACGGCGATGCCGATCGGCCAGCCAGCGATTTTGACTACATTCTGCACGGTGAGGCAGTGCAGTTCCCGCTGTTCTCCCCGCCGAACAAACCTGCCGGACTGAACGATTACGCCATCGGTCTGCAGGTGGCGCGGCTGATACCCGACGCCGGCAGCCTGCAGATCGGCATCGGTTCGATCGGCGATGCCATCACTCATAGCCTGTTGCTCCGCCACCAGCACAATGCGCTGTTCCAGCAACTCGCAGCAGCGCTGGATGGCCCGCGCGAAGCCCCTCGGGAGCTACACCTGGCGCCCTTTGATCAGGGGCTCTACGGGGTGACCGAAATGCTGGTTGAAGGGTTTCTCAAGTTGATCGACAGCGGCATCATGAAGCGTGAGGTGGACGGCGCCGTTGTTCACGCCGGATTTTTTATCGGCAGCCCCCTATTCCATCAACGCCTGGCCGAGATGCCCGCCGCCCTGCGCGACAAGATTGCGATGATGCCGGTGTCTTTCACCAATCAGCTGTACGGTGACGAAGCTCAAAAGCGCCAGGCGCGCAGCGGCGCACGTTTCGTCAACAGCGCGATCATGGTTACCTTGGGCGGCGCAGTGGTGTCCGACGGGTTGGCGAATAATCAGATCATCAGCGGCGTCGGTGGTCAGTACAATTTCATCGCCCAGGCTTTTGCGCTGGAAGACGCACGCTCGGTTATCACCCTGGAGGCGACCCGCACCCGCAAGGGCAAAACCCTGTCAAACATTTGCTGGGAATACCCGCACACCACCATTCCCCGGCACCTGCGCGACATCGTGATCACCGAATACGGCATGGCGGATCTGCGTGACAAGAGTGATGCCGAGGTGATCGCCGCCATGCTCAATATCTGCGATTCAGCCTTTCAACCCGCGCTATTGGCCCAGGCCAAGAAGGCCGGCAAAATCGCCGCGGATTATCAGATCCCGCTGCCCTACCGCTGTAACACGCCTGAACGTATCGCCAAATCCCTACAGCCTGCATTCAACGCCGGGGAGTTGCCGAGCTTTCCGCTGGGCAGCGGCATGACCGCCGCTGAGGACCACCTGGCAGTCGGTTTATCAGTCCTTGCGCCGCTCGCCGGCAACACCCTGGGTATGCTGCGTATGGTCGCGAAGGGTATCGGTTACCGGCTCAGCGCAGCAGACATCGCCAGCCTGGAGCGTATGCAATTGGCCAAGCCGACCGGTATCAAGGAACAGCTCTACCGCGCGCTACTGATTGGCGCCCTGGCCAGCAGCGCCAGATCACAGTCAGCGCCTGATGCCCCAGACGGGTGATGGGTAGGCCGGTCGTCCTATGCTTAACTCGGCGGACACCCATCATTCTCCGCCGAAGTGTTTTGCCTTATGTCCGCTCAAGAACAAGCACTGCCCGTGCAGGAACAGCTACTGCATGTAATTGACTGCCGCTGGCTGCTGGCGCTCTATGCGATTATTCCCGTCTCTGTACTGCTGGTGATTACCGATGCCTGGATTTTTAATGGCCAGGCTCTGCGCCAGTACATTCCGGATCAGCCTGAGCATTGGCCGTTCTGGACCGTGATCTTCGGCCTGCCGCACATCGTCGCCAGCCTGGTGACCATGGCCGACCGCGAGTACCTCGCCCACTACCGTCGCACCCTGCTCTGGCCTACCCTGATTTTTGCCGGCGTCGCCAGCGCCGGCATTCTCGGCCCGCAGCCCTTGAGCTATAACCTGCTGTTTGTTTTTCTCGCGTTTTACACCATCTACCACGTGCTGGCTCAACAACTGGGTCTGACGCTGATGATGATGGCAACGCCGCCCAGTCGCGCGTTCAAAAGCTGGAAGTGGCTATCGGTGCTGGCCGGGTTCGCGATCTATATCAATGTCTATGGCGAGCAATACATCGGCAATCTGAATATCTTTGGTATCGGCCTGTACGATGCGCTGACCTACGCCGCCACCTGTATCTGTGCCGCGTTGGTGGTGCTGGCGGTACGGCTGACGCCGACCTCCCGGCATCGGATCGGCGTCTGGTATCTGTGGGGCAATGTCGCGTTGCTGGTGTCAGCACTGCTGATCAATGAGATCGGCTATACGCTGTTCGTTATTCTGATCCCGCGGGTGATTCACGATGTGACTGCCTACATGGTCTACGTTACTCATGACCGCAATCGCAACAAGCAGCAGCAGGTCAACAGTCTCTATCGATTGACTGCCTTTACCCGTTTATCGCCAGTGGTAGTGCTGCCGCTGGTATCCGTCGGCATCGCCTTTCTGCTCACCAGCTACCATGAGTATTCGGCGGTGACCATCCTGATGCTGACCATTACTTTCGTGCATTACTACTTCGAGGGTTTTATCTGGCGGGGCGGCAATCCGCACCGGCGCTACGTCAACTTCAGGCGCTGAACGCTTCAGGCGGGCAGCGGGTGATCGGTTAACGCCAGATACACCACCTGATCGCGGCCGTTCGCCTTGGCCATGTACAGCGCCTCGTCAGCCTTTTTCAACAAAATCTCCGGCAGCTCATCGGGCCCCGGCCTTTCCACCGTGGTAACGCCGAGGCTGATGCTGAGAAAGGCCACTCCTTCCTCCGGCACATGCGGGATGCGCATGGCGCCGACGGCCTGGCGCAGGGTTTCCGCTACCTGGTGCGCACCCAGCGCATTGGTATCAGGCAGCACAATGGCGAACTCTTCTCCGCCATAGCGGGCTACCAGATCCCCGGGGCGCACCAGCGCTTCCTGCAGGGCACTGGCGACCTGCTGCAAGCAGACATCTCCAGCCTGATGACCCAGGTTGTCGTTGTAGATCTTGAAATGATCGACATCGCACATGATGAACGACAGCGGCAAACCGTTGCGGCGCGTGCGTTCCCATTCGCGCAGAAGTGTCTCATCCAGCTTGCGGCGGTTGGCCAACCCAGTGAGCGTATCGGTGACGCTGAGGGTAGTCAGCTTGCGGTTGTTCAGCTTCAGCTCAAGTTCGGCCTGCTCGATCTCCCGGCGATACAGATAAGAGATCACCGCAGACAACGCCAGTACACCCAGCACACTGCCGCCGAACATGATATCGACAAAGGGCGACGGCACCGGCGTCAATGCGCGAGCCGGAGTGAACAGAAACTGGCTGATGATGAACAAGGCGCCAATCCCTGCAGACTGCAACCAGAACCGCCGCGAATTCATGTTGCTGTAAATCAGTGCCAGAAAGGCGCCCACTGAGAAGTAGAACAGTTGCACTCCCGCCGCCGAACTGATCAACAAAGTCACTACAAAAACTTGCGTGCAGGCCACGCCCAGCGCGAGATCCCGCGCCAGCGAATGGCGACCCATCGCATTGCAGATCACGACCGACAGGTAGGCGGTAATGAACACCAGGTTGGCGCTGAACACCGCCCAATAGAAACCGATGTCGTAGATCAGGTAAAACACCTGATACGGCAATGTCGCCACAGCGCCGAGCATGCCTATCTGATTACTGAGGGCAATCTGCCGGCGTAGTGACGTGTGTTGGTTCTGGGCACCGATAGACCAGAGTTCACTCAGAAATGTAATCACTCGCTATCTCGACGCTGTTTTTATTATGCCGACTATAGAGCAGCGAGGGCCGGTTGCCGACCGCTAATGCGCGGAACGGTGGCTAACTGGGTTATCTGCTGTTGTGCTGTGCCCCGCGGAGCGCTCCAACTGAGCGCGAAACAGGGTCAATTGCTGACGCAGGTTGCTCATCAAGTCGGTGCTGGCCTGGGCAAAACCAAGCAGACTGTCCTGCCGGACCTGCTCGGCCAGGGTCAAGTTGTCAGGCTGCGGCTGTATCAGACTGGAGCCTGGCGCGCGGAACAGCATTCTCCGCTCGGCAATGTCATACACCGCGGCGTCCAGCAGCGTATAGGTATCGTTACTCGCGCCACTGATCAGTTGGGCGCCATCGAGGGTCCAGTAGGTAATCGATGCCGGTTCGGCGCCAACGAACTGAGCGCGGTCGTAGGACAGCAGCACCATGATGTCGATGTCATACTTCTTTCGCAGCTGGTCGAGGTTGCCAAAACTGCCGCCCGGCCTGAGGTAGGCGGAAGGCACCAGCGTTACCTGGCGAACAAAGGATTGCTGCTGGAGATAGTCCGCGACAGTGGCTTTCAAACTGGCTTTATCGCGCTCGGTCAACGCTTGATGGCTCAGGCCCTGCTCGGGCACGAAGGCCAGCCCTATACGCATCGGCAGCAACGGATCGGCATCCGCGCGGGCAGTGTCAGGTTGATTCTGATTAGGGTAAAGATAAGACACCACACTACTACTGCGATGCTCGGAGCCGCCCATCGCGCAGCCGCCAAGGGCAATACATATTGATACCACCAGCAGACACCGGCGGCCTATCTTCCGTGAACGTGACATCACTGCATCCTTGCATGGTTAGAAGGTATCTCTATACAACGTGTTTATAATCATCGCTGCACATACCTTCAACGATCTTAGAACACTCTGCGGCATTAGGACACTGTGCAGCGAAACAGAGGCCAGAACGCTGGCCGTATTTATACCGCTATAATCGCATGCATGAGACTCGACCGCCTGATCAGCAACCACAGCCAATACAGCGCGCGCAGTGCCCGTCTGTTGATCGCCGACGGGCGGGTGCAGGTCAATTCTGAGGTAGCGCGGGATGCGCGCATGGAAATAGATCGCTTCATGATGGTGAGCCTGGACGGCACACTGATCAAGGCCCCCACTACCGCGCATTACCTGATGCTGCACAAACCCGTAGGCTATTTGAGCGCCACCAGCGATCCGCTGCACACCACGGTCATGGAACTGCTGCCAGAACCACTGCGCCCGCTACTGCACATTGGTGGGCGCCTGGACCGGGGCAGTTCCGGCCTGCTGATCCTGACCAACGATGGCCTCTGGTCACGACGTCTGACCGCACCGCAGATCAAGACCCCCAAGATTTACCGGGTAACTACCGCAGAACCTATCTCAGCCGACACGCCGAAGCGCTTCGCCCAGGGTATCTATTTCGCCTTTGAGGACCTGACTACCTCCCCCGCGCAATTAGAGCGGCTGGCCCCATGCGAGGCGCGACTGACCATCTATGAGGGTCGCTACCATCAGGTCAAACGCATGTTCCACGCCGTCGGCAATCGCGTGCTCAGCCTGCACCGCGAGAGCATGGGTAGCATCGTGCTGGACCATGATCTGCTACCCGGCGCTTTCAGGCCGTTGATTCAGGCAGAAATTGATTCTGTGGGCTGAACCAGGCTCTGCAGTTTGCCTCTGCGTTTTAGAGACCCGGCGCTCTCAGGCGATCGGATTACTGACACTTTCGATGCGGCGCTTGACCACCATCGGGTCATCGATACCTTTGAAAACCACATCGCTGATGCCGCGTCCTGTCACTTCAATGGTGCCGAAACCAAACATCCGGCCCATGACGCCCTGGCGAATTTCCACGGTTTCAATCGAGTTCAGTTTCATCTCTTCGGTATGCCGGCTGATAAACCCGGTTTTCAGAATCACCCGCTTGTTGGTCACACCCTGTTCGATCGAGCGCAGTTTCAGATACTCATAAAGCGCCAGCAGCAAGGTAATACCCAGCGTTGGTATAGCCAGGATGATCCAGATGATCATCGGCACCCGGGCAAACCAGTGTAGCTGGAACAACGATTCGATCTTTTCGCCATCGGAGAGCGATTCTTCAATGTAGGACATGCGGGTAGTGCTCCAAAGCATCAGTTGGGGTTCAGCGCGGACTTTACCGCACATTGGCCGCCGAAACCCACCGAGATCATCTGCGCTGCAACCGAAAGCGCAATGCTTTGGCCACGGCAGGCCATTCACTGTCGAGGATGGAGAACACCACTGTGTCGCGGCGAGCGCCATCCGCCTCAATCCGATGATTACGCAGCACGCCATCCTGCTTGGCGCCCAGGCGCGCTATGGCCTGGCGGGAGCGCTGGTTGTGCCAATGTGTACGAAACTCTACCGCCACCGCGCCTAATACCTCGAACGCATGCTCGAGCAACAGCAATTTGCATTGGCTGTTTACCGGCGTGCGCTGGTACCGCGATGCGTACCAGGTGTACCCGATTTCCAAGCGGCGGTGCTCGGGTTCGGCATTGCAATAACGCGTACTGCCAATCACCTCGCCGCTGTTGGCATCCAGCACCACAAATGGCAGCGCCCGGCCAGCGGCCTTCTCCGCCAACGCGAAGGCGACATACTGCTCTA
Organism: Halopseudomonas laoshanensis; assembly: GCF_008365385.1. Classification (GTDB taxonomy): domain Bacteria; phylum Pseudomonadota; class Gammaproteobacteria; order Pseudomonadales; family Pseudomonadaceae; genus Halopseudomonas; species Halopseudomonas laoshanensis. The sequence goes on from NZ_QOVF01000010.1 coordinate 44,558, forward strand.
CCGTGTCAGCAGAGGGCACCTGGGTGTACCAAAGCTCCCAGAGTTGCCCGTCAGCAGCGGCATCTACCAGCGCCGCGGCATCTGACGCCACCATGGGCCGTAGAGAAACACTACCGGCGCCCAGCTCGATATCCGTGAACCACTTTGCATTGGCCATTGCCCCTCCCTCACGCTGTTTTGTGATGCATATTAAATCCCTTGTTACGTTTTAATTGCGACCTTTTCCGCCCTCGCGAGTCAAGATTTTGGTAGGGCATGCCGTCTGTACCATTTGGGGGATGTCCAAATGCGGTCTATTCCAGGAGGACAGGATGAATACCATTATTGCCGGACGATTCGAATTGCAGGACCAGGGCGAGGAAGCATTGCGTGCATTACAGGGAGCCGGGTTCCCCGCCTCTGCGATGACGCTGTTTTACGTTAACCCCGACGGTCAGCATGACATTTACCCTATTGGTGGTGATGACGATGACTCGCCCGGCGCACGTGACGCCGACAAAGGCGCAGCCACCGGTGGCGGCCTGGGTGCCGCTGCAGGTTTGGCGGCAGGTGCCGCAGCAGCTACCGTCGCCGGCCCGGCCGGGCTGGCAGCCGCCGTGGGTGTGGGTGCCTATACCGGCTCACTCGCAGGCGCAGTCAGCAGCACTGACAAAGAGTCCGAGGTTGATGAAGCCGTGGATGACGGCGAGAACCCGCGCAAGCTGACTGATCGGCACGCAGGTATTCATGTGGCTGTGCGTGTTGATGGTGAGGATGCGCCGGATGATGCCCTGGCCTCGGCCGTGCGCACGCTGAAAAGCCAGGGCGCGATGGATGTCGAGCAGGCCGAGGGTCGCCTGGAAGAAGGCTCTTGGAAGGATTTCGACCCGCGTGAAGTAGTGCATCTGGTCTAAGCACACCGCGGTAGTCCGACCTATAGCCGCAACCGGTGATCACGGCGCGCCCGCGCCGGTGTTGTCCCGGTCCAGCGGCGATAGGCTCGATTAAAGGCGCTTTGCTCGGAAAATCCGAGTAGCAGAGCTATGTCGCTCAATGTCAGAGCCGGGTCCAGCAGATAATGCCCGGCCAGTTGCTCACGCGTACGGTCCAGCAAGGCTTGCCAGCTCGACTGCCTGACTTCCAGGCGCCGCTGCAGTGTTCGCACCGACAAATGCAGCTCTGCCGCCACCCGGTTCAATCCTACCTCTCCCTCCGGCATCAAGCGCACCATCGCCTGCTGCAACGCCCGATCGAAATGGTCACCATCCGGCATCGCCAGCACCATCGCCTGCGCCTGCTTATCCAACAGCCCAAGCACCGTGGCGTCACTGTGCGGCAGACCTTTCTGCAAATCGGCCAGGGCCAGATCCACCGCCGTCACCGGCGAGGCAAAATGTACCGGGCAAGCAAAAAAGCTCTGATAGACCTGACAGTCCGCGGCGCTGGGTTGAGGGAATGCAAAATGCACTGCGGCCGGCACTGGCGGCTCGGCCACCAGGCGACGCAGAAATGTCAGCATTGCCGCGATGGCAACTGTATCGGCCAGCGCGCCAGTAGATGCCTCTGCCGGCCACTGCACGCGGATCCAGTCGCCGCGGTGCTCAACCTGCATCACGTTCAAACCATAGAACAGGCTTTCATAGCGTTGGTAGGCCTGCATCGCTTGACCCAGGGTGGTACAGGCAAGGATTAGATAACCCAGCACCCCAACATGCCGCGGCTGAATCATCGCCCCGATGGCCAGGCCAGGGGCCGGCAGCTCAGGTCGCAAGCTGACCGCGCGCTGCAGCATGCCCTGCCAGACGGCCAACGGCACAATGTCTGCCGGGCCGCGGCTATCCAATAGATTGCGCAACTGCGGAGCGGGTAGCCCTTCCTGATCCAGCCAATCGGTCAACAGTTGCACCCATGAGCCTGTTACCCGCAACGGCATGGCCATGCCTGTTCTCCTCAAACAACCCTATCATTGGCATATAGAGTCAAAAATATGGCATGAAAAGTCAATATGCGTTCAGCTTCCGCGTGCAGTATGAGTTATCGATCAAGCAACTGCGCAGTGAACAACATGCCATTTCCCGAGATGTTACACAGCCTCTGGCGTGAAAGCGGCTTGCCGCAGCTGCTAAACATGCTGCCGCCTTGGCTGGCGCTGGATGAACGGCAGCTGGTGTTCATGCTGGCGACGCCGGTGTTTATCGGCGTTTTTGCCTGGGAGTACTTCAAGATTCGCCATGATCCGCGGTTGGTTGACGGTGCAGAATCGCTGCGCAACTTTATGCTTGGCGCTGGCTATCAGACCACCGAACTGCTGTTTGCCGGGTTGATCGCCTTTCCGGTCTACGCATTGGCCTATCATTACCGTCTGCTGGATATTCAACTGACGATATGGACCGGCGCGCTGTTGTGGCTGCTGACCGACCTGTGTTTTTACTGGATGCACCGCAGTTCCCACCGGGTACGTTGGCTGTGGGCCGCGCATGTGACTCACCACTCCTCGCAGCGGATGAATTTCTCCACCGCTATGCGCCAGAACGCCACCAATATCTTCAACGGCGGCTGGCTGTTTTATGTGCCTCTGGCGCTGATCGGTTTCAATCCGGTATGGATCGGCATCTGCTATGCGCTGTCTCTGGTTTACCAATTCTTCATACACACCACACTGGTCGGCAGACTGCACCCGGCGATTGAGTACGTATTTAATACGCCGAATCATCACCGGGTACATCATGGCCGTAATCCCGCTTATATCGATACCAACTACGGCGGCGTGTTTATTATTTTTGATCGGCTATTCGGTACATTCGCTCAGGAGCGTGCAGATCAACCGATTGAATACGGTATTGTCCGCCAGCCGGAAAGCAACGGCCTGCTCGCCAGTTGGCTGCACGAATATCGCGATATGTTTCGTGACGTATCCCGCCGCGGGCCGTTGAAACAACGCTTACGCCACCTATGGATGCCGCCGGAATGGCAGCGCGAACTGCCCGATAGCGAACGGGACACAAGGGACCGCTCACAGCCCTGAGGGCAACAGCCTTGCCGCCACGCGCGGGCTGCTCTAGGCTGGCTGGACCACCACAAGGATGCACTCCATGATCAAAGTCAGTGTCATGTACCCGAACAAGCCCGGCGCGCGTTTCAACCACGATTATTACCGCGACACGCACATGCCGCTGGTTAAAAAACTGATGGGCGATGCCTGTGACCATTACACCGTCGATAAAGGCCTGAGCGGTGCCACGCCCGGCACTGAGGCGACCTATATCGCCATGTGCCATATCTATTGCGAGTCCGTAGAAGTGTTCCAGCGCAGCTTCGGCCCGCATGCCGGTACTCTGACCGCAGATGTGCCCAACTACACGGATCTGACCCCGCTATTTCAGATCAGCGAAGTTGTAGTCGGCTGAAAGCCGCGAATACTACGGCTACGCAGAGCGTTGCGGGGGGATCGCATAAGTCCCCACCGCATGCGCGACGGGCTCGTCACTACCCTCGGAATACAAGGCCACTTCACCAATAGCCAGGGTCTTGCCGACCTTGAGCAGTTTGCATACGCCAATGATGTCGCGACCGGACACCGGCTTGCGCAGGAAATTGATATTCAGATTGGTGGTTACGGCCAATGCGACCAGACCGATCTCGCCGAGAATGGCCGCATAAAGGGCCACATCCGCAGTGGTCATCATCACCGGACCGGAGACCGTACCGCCTGGCCGCAGCTCCCCATCACCCACATGGTGCCGGACTCGGGCTGCACCGGGGCTAAGCTCATCAACATGGACTCGAGCCTGGGGGAACTCACGCTGAAAAAAGGCATTCAACTCGGCGACACTGGGTCTGACGGACATGCGCGGCTCCTGGGTTATGGATGACATTTGGACGGGCATCAGCGAAGCCACAGCATGCACAGAGTTCTGCGCTGCCACCAGCCTCCCGGTGCTGGATGGCACAACTGCCCGCCACCCTGCCTGGAAAGACATCGGCGCCGGCTTTTATCTGTCGACCCGAGCACAGATCAGCGAATGTCCGCGCCTTCGAGCAATTGCTGCCAGGCACTCAGTTTGACGGCCATGGGCACCGACGCGTTGGCCGGACTGGTAGAGGGTAAACGCACCAGATGGATTCGGCTACGCAGCGCGTCTGGCAAATCAGGCAATACGTGGCGCCGGAAACTGGATTCGGCTTTGGCACCATTGAAGAACAACTGCCTGACGTGCGGATGCTGCTGCAGGAAACCGCTTATATCGTTGGGGATAATCGACGCTTCGATAATATCGGCATCCAGACTGCTGGAGCGGGTACAGGCCTTCAACACATCCCACACCGCCACCCGTTTGTGCAGCAGCTGTTCACAGCGCTCGGCATAGGCCAGGCCCGGCTGAATGCCGAGAATCAGCTCCATGAACGGCCAGAAATAATTGCGCGGGTGCGCATAGTATTGCTGCGCGTTCAGCGAAGCCTTGCCGGGCATTGAGCCCAGCGCCAGACAGGCAGCATCAGGCCGCGCCAACGGAGCAAAACTATGGACAAGCGTCATGACACCCCACGCATTAACGGAACAACAGAATCAGATAGCAGATGAGTGACCTCCACCGATAGCATCAACGACGGACTCAGCCGAGCGTACTGCCGACTCCAAAAGCGGCACGCCCTCATGGGCCCAGGAGCCGCAATAAAACACCTTGCGCCCGGGCGCCGCATGCCACTGACGCAAATGCTCATGAACCTTGGCTGTACCCTTATGCACTACCGCTCGCTCGAAGGGTATCCGCGCCAATACCTTGTGTGGGTCAGGCTCGAACAGCGGATTCCAGGTCTGCAATACCGGCGCGCGGCCTGCCAGGCTGGGTTCGACCTGATTGACCAGTACGCTGAACATCGCCTTGTGCATTTGCCGGTCCATCTGGAAATTCAAGGCGGTCCAGTCAGCCGATCTGGCCGGCAGGAAGCGCAAATCCTGATGCACCCACAGCTCGCCGGCGGCAAAGCGAATATCGCCGAGAATGCGCCGCTCCTCGGCGAATGTCTGATCCTGGAGAAAATCCAGTTGATTGGCCTGCGTGGCGACAATCACACGATCAAACAGCCCGCCTTCGCCGCGCTCATTGCATACGCGAAAACGCTGATCTTCGCTCAGTACCTGCGCCACCGAACTGCCTGAGTAGAAGGTCAAATTCTGCGCCAACCGTTGCGCCAGCGCAGAAGTACCCCCTTGCAGACGCAACAGCGTGGAGCCATGCACAATCGCGTGTAATTGGTGGAGTAGCTGTAGCGCTGGCCAGGCGAGCAAATGCTCTTCATCACAGGTACAGATGGTAGTCAGGATCGGCAAGATCAGACCGCGCCAAAACACCGGATCCAGCGGATGTTCAGCGAGCACCTCGCCGAGCGTCTGCGAAGACTGCTGGGCTTCCAGCGTGCGGGTCAACTTGGCTAACCTGCGTAGACCCAAGGCGACGCGCAGCGCACGTCCGTTCAAGTAACGCCAGGAGCCAACAAAGGGCCAATCAAACCCGGGAAGCTGCCCGCTGCGAAACCAGGTGCTTTGATCACGCCAACTGCAGGAGCTGTAGGTGCTTACCTCATAAGTACCCACCCCGACCGCGCCGGCCAGCGCCAGCACGCTGGGCCAGGACTCGCGACTCATGACCCGCAGCGGCACATCGACCAAACCGCCTTCCACGGTCAGCGCATGCGCATCCATCCCATGGCCGTCCAGCGCTTCAAATACCGTAACCTGGTGGCCGTTGCGCTGACAGCCATAAGCCGCAGCCAGTCCGGCCATACCACTGCCAATCACCGCAATAGCCAGGCTCATTGCCCGACCGTGGCGGCTGAACTATCGGTACGCAAAATGTCTGTAAGTACATGAAGGATCTGAAACAAACCGCACCCATTTCTGTGTAAGCTGAACAATAGACTTAAGACCAACAGCGAGAGTTCACCATGAAAACCCTGCAAATAGACATCGTCTCCGACATCGCCTGCCCCTGGTGCGCCATCGGCTACGCGCGGCTGGAGCTGGCCATGCGCGAACTGGCCGGTGAGCTGGACTTCAAGGTGCAATGGCATGCATTCGAACTGAACCCCGACCCGGACGCCGAGCCGATGCCGATTCTGGAGGCACTGAGCCGCAAATATGGCCGCAGTGCAGCCGAAATGGAGGCCGCGCAGAGCAACATGATGAGCATTGCCAAGGAGCTTGGCCTGGATTTCACCCGGATGCAGGAGCGTTACACCCGCAACACCTTTGATGCTCACCGGCTGGTCAAATGGGCCGGTGAACAGGGTAAGCAGACTGAAATGAAGATGGCGCTGTTCGATGCCTATTTCGGCAAAGCCGCCGACATCGCGGATGCTACTATCCTCGCGGGCTGCGCCGAGTCGATTGGACTAAGTGCGGCAGAGGCCTTGCAAATACTGGAGTCCGATGAGTTTACGCAGGCAGTACGGGATGACGAGGCGACTTATCAGCAGGCCGGCGTTTCTGCCGTCCCCGCGTTTATCATCAACCAGCAATACATGATTGCTGGTGCGCAAGAACCGGGCACGCTGGTAAACGCGCTACGGGAAATCGCTACCTCGGCTCCAGAATGAGCCGAGATGCCGCTAGATCAAACCAGGCCGTCCGAGACCAACATGCCGTGAAGTACGTAACAGACCTGCTCGCCACGTTGTAGCGTCAAAGGGTTACGACTGGCAATCAGCCATTGATCAGCTAGAAGGTTGTTGATGTGAACGCGCAACGCATCCAGTTGACGCTGTTGGCGGTCTGGTAGTTCAACTACCTCAATAACCGCAGGGATAGGAACTGATACGGGGACACTACGCGTTGCGGGTTTGGCCGGACGCGGTGTTGAAGAGAGCTGTTCTTGCATAACGCAGTCCTTCATCGAATTGGACATTGTCAGCATCCAGGCTATACCGATCCGGCGTAAGACCCTTGCCATGTAACTCGAAAGCTATACAACTTGATCCTGCAGTACAAAAATACTTTGTAAGATTTGGAGACTGAGTCACGCACGAAGTTCATGCAAAGCGCGGTTGTCCGACCAACGGTATTTCAACCAGGGTCGGTTACCCCCAAGCGCCCTACCCCCGATATAACGGGCCCTTGCAGGCCAATAGCCAGCTAGCCCCACGTGCGCCGCAGCGGATACGGCCGACGCATGACCACCCAACTGGGATATCCGACTGAACTATAGCCTCAAGATGACTCCAATACAGAGGTGCGCAGAGGCCATGACTTCTGCGCATGCCAGATACCGGCGATCACGTGATGCACCTCAGGCCGAGCACGAGCCAGCTTCACGGATTCACATAACGATAATGGAGACTGATGATGGCGGATAATGAGCAAAAACCTACCACTAACGATGCTGGCATACCGGTTTCGAGTGACGAACATTCCCTGACAATTGGCCCAGACGGCCCGATTCTGTTGCACGATCATTATCTGATCGAGCAAATGGCGCAGTTCAACCGTGAGCGTATTCCAGAGCGTCAACCGCATGCCAAAGGTGGCGGTGGCTTTGGTCATTTTGAAGTCACTCACGACGTCAGCGCCTACACCAAGGCGGCCGTGTTTCAGCCCGGCGCCAAAACCGACGTACTCATGCGCTTCTCTACCGTTGCAGGTGAGCGTGGCAGCCCGGACACCTGGCGTGACCCGCGCGGCTTCTCGATCAAGTTCTACACCAGTCAGGGCAACTATGACCTGGTCGGCAACAATACCCCGGTGTTCTTCGTGCGTGATCCAATGAAGTTTCAGCACTTCATTCGCTCGCAGAAGCGCCGTGCCGATACCAACCTGCGTGACCATGATATGCAGTGGGATTTCTGGTCCTTGTCGCCTGAATCCGCGCATCAGGTCACCTGGTTGATGGGCGATCGCGGGATTCCGAAAACCTGGCGGCACATGAATGGCTATAGCAGCCACACCTTCATGTGGGTTAACGCACAGGGTGAGAAGTTCTGGGTCAAATACCACTTCAAGACGGATCAGGGCATCGACTTCCTGACTCAGGAGGAAGCCGACAAACTCGCTGGCCAGGACGCGGATTACCACACCCGTGACCTGTACGAAGCGCTGAAAAACGGTGACCATCCGAGTTGGACACTGCAGATGCAGATCATGCCGTTCAAGGATGCCGAAACTTATCGTTTCAATCCCTTCGATCTGACCAAGGTCTGGCCGCACGGTGACTATCCGTTGATTACGGTCGGCAAGTTGACGCTGACGCGCAATCCAACCGATTACCACACCGAGATCGAACAGGCCGCTTTCGAGCCCAATAGCCTGGTACCCGGTATCGGCGCCAGTCCGGACAAGATGCTGCTGGGCCGTATCTTCGCCTATGCCGATGCCCACCGTGCGCGTCTCGGGGTGAACTACAAGCAGATCCCGGTCAACCGCCCCCATGCGCCTGTTAACAGCTACAGCAAAGATGGCGCAATGCGGATGGATAACGTGACCGATCCGGTCTACGCACCCAATTCCAAGGGCGGCCCCAAAGCCGATCCATCGCTTAACCCACCCGTGGACACCTGGGCTACCAGTGGCGACATGGTCCGCAGCGCCTATACCCTGCGCCGCGACGATGACGACTTCGGTCAGGCCGGCACCATGGTCCGTGAAGTACTGGACGATGCCGCGCGCGACAGGCTGGTATCCAACGTCGTTGGCCACCTCAAGGATGGGGTCACCGAGCCGGTGCTTGAGCGCTCACTGCAGTACTGGCGCAATATCGACCAGAACATTGGTGATCGCATTGCCCAAGGCGTCAAGGGCAATTGAGGTCAGCGCCTGAGATCAAAGGAACTGAATAGCGCCTGAGTGCGTCGTATCAAGGGGCCAGCAGTCACTGGCCCCTTTTTCATGGCGGCATGGATAAATGATGGAAACGACTTTCATCGATTACAGCTAAACTAGCGCACCCCACCACCTCAAGGTTGTGCCGAGGACCTGCTCGAATTGAAGCGTTGCAGAGAGTATTCGCACCCACACATCAGGAGGCCAGCGTGAAACGACACCCACTCCTGGCCATAATCCTGCTTGCCCTGATTGGTCTGGGCATCTGCGCGGCGCTCAGCCGCAGCCTTTACAACGAAGAAACCAAATCCATTGCCTCGCAGTTCCAGGGCGATATTCAACAAGCCGCGGCCGTATTCGAGCGCGAAGTGCTGCTCAACCTTGAAGTGCTGCACGCCCTGAAAGCAGCAATGGATATCATGCCCGGCATGCATTCGGACCGCTTCAGAACCCTCAGCGAGGGGATTCTTGATCGCTCGCCAGCGATCATGGCATTCGCCTGGGCGCCGGTGATTGAGCGGGATAGCCTTAGAGGGTTTGAACGCGTGCAGCAACGCCTGGTACCCGGCCTGCGAGTGACCGAGCGCAACGAAGACGAACAGCTCGTTCCCGTTTCTGACCGGCCCTGGTATGTACCGGTCCAGTTTATTGAGCCACTGGACAAGAACCTGGCGGCGATGGGTTTTGACCTGGCCAGCGAGAGCCTTCGGCTGGCGGCACTTGAAACCGCACGCGACACCGGCAGACTGGTCGCAACCGCCGGCATCAAGCTGGTACAGGAGCCGGACACCCAGCAGGGCTTTCTGGTATTTGCGCCCCTGTACCGCGGGCATCCCGACACCTTCGAGCGCCGCCAATCCACTCACTACGGTTATTTGAATGGTGTTTTTCGGGTGGGCGAGCTGGCTAATCAGGCAATTGGTTTGGGAGAGACTTCCAGCCTGCTGTTTCAGGTTGTGGATATATCCGATCCAGAGCCCAATGTGCTCTACAGCAACGCTGACCCCGAAGACCCGCGCTGGGTAAGTGAGCTGGGTTTCCAAACGCCGTTGAGCGATGTCGCCGGACGCGCCTGGCGCATAGAAGCCATGCCCTCGCAAACCTATATTGATCGCCGACGTGGCTACCTGCCCGCTCTGGTGATGGTTTCAGGCGGGCTCTTTATTGCGCTGCTGGTGATATATGCGTTGATCAACCTGCATCGCAACCGTCTGCTCAATGAAGCGAAAGACAAGCTGGAGAAAATGTCCCTCACCGACGGCCTGACCAACCTGGCCAACCGCCGGCACTTTGACCAGTTCCTCGAACACGAGTGGGGCCGAGCCAAACGGCTTTCTACACCGCTGGCGCTGATCATGCTGGATATCGACTACTTCAAGCCGTTCAATGACCACTACGGGCACCCGGCCGGGGACGAATGCCTGCGGGAGGTAGCGCGCATCCTGCAGGGCGTGGTACGCCGCCCTACCGACTTGCTGGCACGCTACGGCGGTGAAGAGTTTGCGATCGTTCTACCTGATACGGATAACGCAGCGCAGGTCGCCGAGGCCTGCCGCGCTGCGGTAGAAGCAGCCAAGATTGAACACAAGCTGTCCGAAATTCGCAGCGTGGTGACCGTCAGCGTCGGCGTATGCGCCCGCACACCGGGGCCCACTACCAGCCTGGAAGAGCTGAAGGAGCAGGCAGACGCCGCGCTGTATCGCGCCAAGGATGCCGGACGGAATATTGTAGTTCTCTGCGAGCCCGGCCGCTGAGATGAAGGTTAAATCCCAGGCCAACGGGCCGGCATAACGAAGATCCGCTGCGCCTCGCACCAGTCACCGGTACAGGGATGCTGCTGCAGCCGCGCAAAGAGGCGCGGTGTTGCCAGCTCACGTATCTCAGCCAGAGCAGTGTCGCGCTCAAGCTCGTCGGGCGCGGTTGACTGCACCCAAGGTCCAAGCCAGTGCGGCTTGCGCAACGGCACCCAGTGGCTCACATCCATCCGCACCGCGGCATCCAGATAGGCCCAAACGCCCCGCGGGTGATCAAGTGGCACCCATTCAGCCGCCTGCAACTGCACATCCAGCGGATAGAACAAGTATCCCGGCATGAAAATGCGGGTCGCCTGCGGTTGCTCAATACCCGCGTGCTGTAGCGCTGCAGTGGTTTCCGGCAACGCCGTGCGCTGGCTTTGCTGGTCCAGCAGCCGCCGTGTTTTCAAGTCCAAACGATCGCGCGCGTTGGGACCATACCAGCTTACATCCTGTTTACCTGCCGCAGAACCGGGCTGCAGATAGCCCAGATAGAATTTCACCGCAATTTCATGATGCTCGACCACGCCGGTGTGGCCGTTGCGCACCACAAAATCCAGCTCCCCCAGGGTAATGCCCGCATGTCGGATCGGCAGGTTTCGGACCAGCAAGTCCCAGCCGAGAATGTCTGTCAGCAAGCAGGCGTAGAGACTTTCGAAGTACATTCCCAGACGCCGATTCGCTTGCTGGCTCAAGGCGGCAGGCCCGTCTTCAGGGTGAGCATCCCAATGGCTCAGGCGCGCCAGCAGATCATCCGGCCAATACGCGCGCAGATCGATTACCTGAGGCCCGTCGAGCAACTGGGCGGTATGGCACATCCATGCCAGATGCCGCACCGCCGGGGTACGGAAGCGCGCCAGGTCAGGGCTCGCAGGACCAGGGCTTTGCAGCGCGGGACTTTCGGAAGAGAATGTCATGCTCGCAGGTTACGCCCCTTTTACTTCCCGGAGAAACTACCCATGGCTTATTGGCTGATGAAAACCGAGCCGGACGAATGCGGCATTGACGATTTCGCCAAGGCTCCGGATAAGCCGATCACCTGGGACGGCGTGCGCAACTACCAGGCGCGCAATTTCATAAAAGAGATGGCCGTAGGCGATGAGGTGTTTATCTATCACTCCAGCTGCAAACATATTGGCATCGCCGGGATAGTGAAAGTGGTCAAGGCAGCCTATCCGGATCCGGCCCAGTTCAACCCGAAATCAGCGTATTACGATGAGAAGAGCAGCGTAGAAAAGCCGCGCTGGCAGTCGGTTGATCTCAGTTTTGTCAGAAAACTGCCGCGGCTGATCCCACTGGATGAGCTGAAAGCGCTGTCGGGTCTGGAGGATCTGGCCCTGGTCAAACGCGGTAGTCGCTTATCCGTGATGCCGGTCAGCAACGAGCAGAGGCAGATCATTCTTGAGCAGGTGAACTGAAAAAGCCTGCAAGCCGCCGCCAATCGCCAGCAGGTTACTTTTTCTTGCGCGGGTGATTGCGGCTGCCGGTGCCTTTGCTCGGCGCGGGCGGCTGGTTTTTCTGTTCCTTGCGGTCGACGCGGTCGGAGTTACGCGAACCGTCCTTGAAGCGTTTCTTGCGTTCGGCATTCTCGGCTTCTTTCCTCGCCTTGGCCTCGGCGATCGCAATCTTTTCCTGCGCCACCAGAGCCGGGGTTTCCAGGCTGATCAAGCCGAGCTTGCCCGAACGTAGCTCGTTGATCAGCACCTCACAGATCTTGTGCAGGTTGACCTTGCCCCCGGCGCGCAGCGCACCGCGCCGCGCGCCGGCCATTTCAAGAAACTCGAGTTCGGTGCTGGGCAGATACTCCAGCTGGAAATGCGCCTGAATCAGCTCGGGGTAGGCCTTGATCAGATACTCCGCGACGAAAAAACTGACATCATCGTACTCCATCGCGGTGTTCTTGATCGCCCCGGTCGCAGCCAGACGGTAACTGCTGTTGGGGTTTTCAATCTTGGGCCAGAGAATCCCGGGGGTATCGAGCAACACCACGCCGCTGCCCAGATTGATGCGCTGCTGGTCCTTGGTCACCGCCGGCTCGTTGCCAGTTTTGGCAACCACACGGCCGGCCAGGGTGTTGATGATGGTTGATTTGCCGACGTTGGGAATGCCGACAATCATCGCATTGATGTTCTTCGCCCCAGCTTCCTTTTCCGGCAGCATCTTGCGGCACAGATCCACCAGCAACTTGATGCGCCCCGGCTGCTCGGTGGTGGTCGCGAAGGTTTTAACCCCGCGCTCCTGTTCCAGATACTCCTGCCAGGCGGCCGTCACTGCGGGGTCGGCCAGATCGGTCTTGCTCAGCACCTTGATGCACGGCTTGTCACCGCGTATCTCTGCGATCGCTGGGTTCTCACTGGAATAGGGAATGCGCGCGTCGAGCACTTCGATCAGCAGGTCGACCTGGGGCAATACTTCCCTGATCGCCTTCTGGGCCTTGTGCATATGTCCGGGGTACCACTGAATCGCCATTGCGCCACGCCTGCATTTGAAATCAGGCGTTATTGTACGTTAACCCGCTCGGTTTCAGTAAAAAGCGCGCGCGTCGGCACCAGCTCGCCCTGACGTATGGCGACGAAACCAGTACGCAGGTAGTAGATCAGCCAGCTGACAATGCCCACGACCTTGGCTCCGTCCTCCCACAGGTCTGGGTCTAGAAACTGAGGGTCCAGAAGGTCGAGTAACACTGACAGCGCGAAGAAACCCAGGGCCATTCCCAGCAGTAAAAAGTCGGTATTGAGGATGGTCCGGTAAAAGCGCAGGAGGTAATAAAGTACAAAGAGGCCATAACAGCTGAAGATAAATAACTCGGGAATACCAATATGAGGAAAAAATGCTTCGTGCAGGAGGAAGACATCGTCAAAACCGAGTACCAGCGATAGCAGACCGGACATAAGCAGGAAGAATCGCGTGTCGTAGCGGCCAGGTCCAGGACGGAGCACTATCGCGCTGAACAGGCAGACCGTGGCTGCACCTGCCCAGAAAAAAATACCGAACTGCGATAGAAAGCCAATGTAGATCGAGACGCCGGCCACGGCAGTTGGATCACGCACCATGTCGCCTATCGGAATTTCCTGCCAGACGTGCAGGACCAGCATCATGCCTATCAGCAGCGCTGATACCAAAAAAACCAGGATGATCCACGGGAAGGTTGAGCGCAGGCGCATGGCGGTCACGAGTGTCGTCATATGATAAGTCCCTATCAACACCGCGCCCCAATGCGCACCGGCTCGCCGAATAAGTCAAGCAGATGACAAAATACAATGCGTTGCAGTTTTATGACAAGACTTTGACGCGAAATAACCGCACCTTTACGCGCAAGCGGGCACTCCGACGCGGCGCGGCATCTTCAATACTGCCGGCAGCACCTTCTGCTTATACAGCGTGAACAACCGCTCCAGCTCAAGCATCGGCTGGTCGTGATCATCTATGCGAATATCGCACAGCGGATATTCCTCAGCGCCAAATACCATAATACTGACCGAGCGCTCGCCATGCCGATCACCGCCAATCACCGCGCCCGCCTGGATGGCGCGCACCATGCGCTCTGCCAGAGACAGATATTCCAGATCGTGCATCACCTGGAGCATGCGTTCTATTACCCAGGGGCCGACCAGACGGTTTCCCTGAATCATGCATTGTTTGCCTTCGATATGACCGGCCCAGGGAATATTCTCCGAGCCAGTCCAGGCTGCTACCCGGCCTTTGCGATCAACAATACCGACCTGGCGGTTCTCCGGCTGACTTTCCAACTCGAGCACGCGTTTCAATGCAGTGCCTGCATCCACATCCTGCTCCAGCAGGCGTAGCGCATCGTAAGCCAGATACGGATTGACCAACGCCTGCGAGGCCACTGCTCCTACGCGGGGAACAGCATGGCATGCAAGCTTGCCCACCGCCTGCACAGCAGTGCTGGCAGCGACACCGATCTGACCGGTATGCGGACAACGGGCAACAATGGAAAAGGTCACGGAGCTACTCCTTGTAAATGACAACTCTCTTACAAAGATTGACACTGCAAGGAGTGCACAGTTCAGGTGCGAAGTAGTTTTATGACAATGGGAAATAGCGCTCAATAGGCGTGCTGAGCGGCACTAAAGTCATTCTGGGGAAAGGAGACTGTTATAAAAAGGAATTGTGGCGTGACTCTAACCAGACAATAAATGCGGGGACGACAACTGCAGTAGTGCTAAAACCGGACCACCCGGGCGGAAGGTCCCAGCCGGGCAGTCTGGATTAGACAGACGCTTAGTTTGCCGCTTCGCGCTCAACCGCTTCGCCAGCATCCTGCATATCACGACCGGCGCCTTCCATAGTGTTACACCCAGCAACGAACAGAACAGCCATAGTGAGCAACAACGATTTGATTGTAAGACTCATAATCAACTCCAATTTGATATTGACCGCAAAAGTAAACCGCTAGAAAAGTTAAGCAGCTACGGCCGAAGGGTACGCAGCTAATAACTAAGACCGCACACTGGCATAACAGTTCTATTCAGACATAATGTCCGGCATCAATAGCAGCCAGCCCCGACAGCCCGGACCTTGAAACTCAGCAAACGCCTCAAGCAAATTGAATCCATGGTGGCCCCGGGTTATGCGCATATCTGGGATTGCTGCTGCGATCACGGCCTGCTGGGCGCCAGCCTGCTGACGCGCGAGGCAGCGGCACATATTCACTTTGTCGACATCCTCCCGGCACTCATCAGCCAGCTGCAGACCAGGCTGGAGCACTTTTACCCACACGCTTCGCGCCCAAGTCCGGCCAGCCAATGGCACACGCACTGCCTGGACACTGCCGCCTTGCCGTTGGCACAGTTTCCCGGCAGACATTTGATCATCATTGCTGGCGTGGGTGGCGATCTGATGACCCGCTTTATCAAGGCCATTCGCGAGCAACACCCGCATGCAAGCCTTGATTTCCTGCTGTGCCCTGTTCACCAGGAGTACCACCTGCGCCAACAATTGATCGGGCTCGGCTTGCGCCTTAGCGAAGAGGTGTTGGTGAAAGACAACCAGCGTTTCTACGAGGTTCTACGGGTAGCCGCCGAGTCGCCAGCAACTGCCAGAACATGCGACATCAGTCCCGTCGGGGTCGATATATGGCGGGCGAACACCCCGGAGCAGGCAAGCATCGCGCGGGCGTATCTGGCGAAAACGCTGAAGCATTATCAAAACGTTCAGTCCGGAGGCCGCGAGGACGTGCGCGAGGAGATAGCGGCTTACCGCGCCGTAAGAGTCAGCATCGGAGCCTGACTCTCCACCTCGACTACCCATTTCGGGTTCTTGTATCCGCCAGGCCAAACAGCTACTTTGAGAAGAAACAAAGAGCGTTAATCACCATGACCCTGCTTACCCATCCAGCAGATACCCAAACGCCCATGCTCTGGCGGCGCCCATGAGCAGTCGCATTGCAAGCGACGAAGGCTTTATTACTCTGTTCCACCGCCTGCCTATTGCCTGCATCCTGACCCGGGTGAGCGATAACGAAGTGCTGGCGATCAATCCGGCGTTTGAGCAGTTGTTCGGTTGGCGTGCCGAAGACATCATCAGTCATTCATCCGCCGACATACCCGCCTGGAGCAGCCAGCAGCAGCGCGAGCAATTGCTCGAAACCGTTAATCGCGAAGGCCGCATCGACCAATTCGAAACCCGGTTCAGATGCCGTGACGGTGAATTGAAGCCTTGCCTGCTGTACGCAGAGCTGATCGATGTCAGTGGCCAGGCCTGTCGCCTCCTCATGGCCCACGATATCAGTGACCGCATCACCTCCGAGCATGCACTCAAGCGCAGTGAAGCCAAGTTTGCCGCGCTGTTTCAGGACTCCCCCGAACCTTACATGCTGTTCGAAAAGCAGAGCGCCCAGATTGCCGAAATCAACCGTAGCTTTACCGAGCTATTCGGCTATCAAGCCGCGGATATCGTCGGCAAGACGGCTTTGGAAATCGGTCTCTGGCGGCATCCGGAAAAACGCCCTGCCACTATTGCGAAGTTGCTGCGGGATAATCGCCTGCGCAACGAGCCGATTGATTTTGTTACCCAGGACGGCCACGTGCTGCACTGCGAAGCGTCCAGCAACTTCATTCTGATTGGCGATGAGCGGCGCACGCTCACCAGCCTGAAGGACGTCACCGAGCAAAAGCAGGTTGAGGCGCGCATCAAGCACCAGGCCTTCCACGACGCGTTGACCGATCTGCCCAACCGCCTGCTGCTGCATGACCGCATACATCAGCACCTGGCACTGGGCGAACGCCACGGTCTGAGCTGCGCTTTGCTGTTCTTCGATCTGGATCACTTTAAACGCATCAATGATTCACTCGGCCACAGCTGTGGCGATGCCGTATTGCAGGAGGTCAGTCAACGCCTGCTGGGTCGAGTACGCAGAGCCGACACGGTGGCACGCCTGGGCGGCGATGAATTTGTCGTGCTGCTCACCGGCCTGAAAGGCGATCACCCGCAAGTGGCTGAACAGGCCAGGTTAAGTGCCGAGCAATTACTGCATGCCGTGGCGGCGCCCATGACGATCAAGGGGCATAACCTGCAACTGAGCTGCAGCATTGGCATAGCCCTGGCGTCACAGCACGGCGACACTCCGGAAGACCTGCTCAAGCATGCCGATACTGCGCTGTATGGCGTCAAGGCCAACGGCCGCAACAGCATCGCCTTCTTCGAACCGCAGATGCAGATAGTGGTCAGCCAGCGCCTCCAACTGGAAACGGAATTACGCCAGGCATTGGTGGAGCAGCAATTCTGTCTGCATTATCAGCCGCAGATCGATGCCCGTGGCCAACGCGTTATTGGCGCAGAAGCACTGTTACGCTGGCAGCATCCAGACAAAGGGCTGATCGGGCCAGGCACCTTCATGCACGTACTGGAAGAAAGCGGCATGATTCTGCAGGCCGGTCACTGGGTATTGCTACAAGCCTGCCACTTTATCGCCAGGCTGCTGGGCGAGTGCAAACTCGCCCCTGACTCGTTCAGCCTGAGCGTCAATATCAGCCCACGGCAGTTCCGTCAGAGCGACTTCGTTGCGCAGGTAGACGCCGCCGTACGCGAATCCGGCATTCCCGCCAACTGCCTGAAACTGGAAATCACCGAAAGCATGGTCATTCAGAACATCAAGGATACCGTCAGCAAGATGCACGAATTGCGCGCCATGGGTATTCGCTTTGCGATTGACGATTTCGGCACCGGCTACTCCTCGCTCAGTTACCTCAAGCGCTTACCGGTAGACCTGCTGAAGATCGATCAATCCTTCATTCACGACTGCGCGCAGGAGGGTAATGATGCAGAAATTGTGCGTGCCATTATCGCCATGGCCAGAAGCCTGAAGCTGGAATTGATCGCCGAAGGAGTGGAAACCGCTGAACAGTTGGCCTTCTTGCAGCAGCAGGATTGCCATGCCTATCAGGGTTATTTATTCAGCCCCGCCGTAGCGGAAGAGCCGTTTTTACAATTCATACTGCCAGCGCAGAGCAACATCGACGCGCATGAGTCGCGCTGAACTCCTTCCCCGATTTAGCATCCAAAAACATAACGACCGCTCTTGGCACCATGTTAAGTAAGGGAAAAAGGGGCTATGGCGGACAGTAATTTTCCCTGCAAAGGATAAAAATGCCAAATACGCGCCCAATCGTTTCAACCGGCAATGATGGTTTTGATTCAATCCTCAAAGGCGGGTTGCCCAGCAACCGGCTCTACTTGCTCGAAGGCACCCCAGGGTCTGGCAAGACCACCTTGGGCCTGCAGTTTCTGCTCGATGGCGTAGCCTCCGGCGAGTCGGTCCTGTACATCACCCTATCGGAAACCAGCGAAGAGCTTGAGAGCGTGGCTCATTCGCACGGCTGGACTCTGGACGGCATCAACCTGTTTGAATTGTCCTCCACCGAAGGCGTTTTTGGTGAGGCCTACGAACAGTCCATTCTGCATCCCTGGGAAGCTGAACTGGGCGACACCATCAAGCTGATCCAGCAGCGTGTTGAAGAACTGAAGCCCACCCGCCTGGTGTTCGACAGCCTGTCCGAAATGCGCCTGCTCGCCCAGGACTCTCTGCGCTACAGGCGTCAGGTGCTGGCACTGAAGCAGTTTTTTGCCGGGCGGGCGATTACCGTAATGATGGTGGATGACCTGACCACTTCCCACGGTGAGCGCGACAACCATCTGCATAGCCTGTGTCACGGCGTGGTCACTCTGGAGCGCCTGACGCTGGATTTTGGCGCTGCGCGCAGACGCCTGCAGGTGCAGAAGTTACGTGGCCTCGATTTTGTCGCGGGCTATCATGATTTCACTATCCGCAAAGGCGGGGTTGAAGTCTATCCGCGTCTGGTCGCTGCTCGGCATCATGTGCAATTTACCGCCGAAACCGTGGATAGCGGAATTCCTGAACTGGATAACCTGCTGGTGGGTGGGCCCATGCGGGGCACCAGCACCCTGGTCACGGGTCCGCCTGGTTCGGGCAAAACCACCTTGGCGCTGGTCTATCTGGCCGCAGCTTGTCGGCGCGGTGAAAACTGCACCATCTATGAATTCGACGAGCGCGTCGCCACTTTGATCAGCCGGGCGGACAGTATGGGCCTTGATCTAAGCCGCTACGTCGCCAACGGGCAATTACTCATAGAGCAGATTGACCCAGCGGAGATCTCACCCGGCGAGTTTGCCTGGCGTGTGCGCACCCAGGTGGAACAGCGCGCCTGCCGTATGCTGGTGGTCGACAGTTTGAATGGCTATATGGCCGCAATGCCGCAGGAGCAGCAGCTGATTCTGCAGATGCACGAGCTGATCTCCTACCTGAGTCAGCTGGGCGTGGTGACCTTCTTGATCACCCCGCAAAGCGGGTTAGTCGGCTCCATGGCAAGCCGGTTGAATGTGTCTTATATAGCGGACTCGGTGATACTCATCCGCTTTTTTGAAGCGCAAGGGCGGCTACGCAAGGCGATCTCTATTTTGAAGCATCGAACTGGTGCCCATGAAGACGCTATCCGCGAGATCCGCATTGACTCCAAAGGTGTGCGCGTGGGTAAGCCGCTGGTGAATTTCCGCGGCGTTCTGACTGGAACTCCGGAATTCCAAGGTGATGAACCGGCCCTGATGGAAGAGCGCGCGCGTGACGAGTAAGCAATACATCAACAACCGCACACTGCTGATTGCCGCACCCTTTAAAGGCGACGCGCTGAGTTTGCAGAAAGTGCTGCAAGAGCAATACGCCACGCGCGCGTTGCCGAATCTTGTGTCCCTGTCCTCTGCGATTGGTGAACAGACCGGTTTGATCATTCTCACCGAAGAAGCGCTTGTCGGTGATGTCGCCTGCTTCGGTAATGCACTGGATCAGCAGCCCGCCTGGTCGGAGATCCCCATCATTCTGCTGGCCTCCAGCCAGGGCCGCTCGGGCCGCGATACCGACTTGGCGAGACGCCGCCTGCCCAGCTCTGCGGGCCATGTCATCGCCCTGGAGCGGCCGTTGAGTTCAGCCTCGCTGCTGAGCGCCGTGGCTGCTGCGTGGCGGGCCCGCGAACGCCAGTTTGACATGCGCGACCGCCTGGCCGAGTTGGCTGAAGAGCGCGGCCGGCTGCATATTCTGTTGGAAAATGTGCCCGTGGGTATCAGTTTTATGGATAAGCAGGGCCAATCACTGATCAGCAACCCGCTCTACCGGCAGTACTTGCCCCGCGGGGTGATTCCATCGAAGGATTCCACGGAAATGCCTAGCTGGGAGGGGTTGGACCCCCAGGGCAACCGGCTGGCGCCGGATATGTACCCGGGTGCTCGAGCCCTGAGAGGTGAAAGTGCTACCGGTGTCGAATTCCGCCATCGTTCGGAAGACGAGGGCGAGTCCTGGCGGCGAGTCAGCGCCGTGCCTCTGTTTGATCAATCCCGTGAAATTATTGGCGCGGCTGCGGTGATTGTGGACATCAATGAAGAAAAGCACGCGGAGCTGTCGCTACGACGCTTCAACGAAGAGCTGGAGATTCAGGTGCAAGCCCGCACACAGGAACTAAAAGCCGTAATCGGACAGTTGAAGAAAGAGAGCGATGAGCGCCTGCGCGCCGAAGAACGTTTACGCCATTCGTTCAAGATGGAAGCCGTTGGCCAGTTGACCGGGGGCATCGCCCATGACTTCAACAATATGCTGACCGGGGTTATCGGCTCGCTGGATCTGATTAAAATGCGCCTGGCAAAGGGTAATACCGACGGTATTGATCGTTTTATGGAAGCAGCGAATACCTCCGCCCAACGCGCGGCCTCGTTAACTCAACGATTGCTGGCCTTTTCCCGCCGGCAGTCGTTGAACGCACAAGCCGTCTCGGTCAATCAGCTGGTGTTGGCGTTGCAGGATCTGCTTTATGGATCAGTGCCGGAACATCTGAACCTCATATTCGACCTGAGCGACGAAGATCCGTGGATCTGTGCCGACGCCAATCAGCTGGAGAACGCCATCCTCAACCTAGTGATCAACGCGCGGGATGCGACCCCAGAGGGAGGCACGCTGACCGTCAGCACGCGGCTTGATCCGTCGGAGAGCGCTGACGAACCCGGCACGGTGGTTATCGAAATCCGCGATACCGGGTGCGGCATCCCGCCAGGCGTACTGGACAAGGTCATGGAGCCGTTCTTTACCACCAAGCCCATAGGTCAAGGTACCGGCCTGGGACTATCCATGGTGTATGGATTCGCCAAACAAAGTAACGGGCGCCTGGATATAGAGAGCACACCGGAGGTAGGCACCACCGTGTCGATTGTGCTGCCTGAACACCCCAGAGCGATACCCGACTCGCCACCCGCGTCGGGGGCAACCGTACCCGGCAAGGGCCAGTCCATTCTGCTGGTAGAGGACGACGACTCGGTGCGTCTGATCAACCAGGAAGTGCTGCGTGAGCTGGGCTACGAGGTAACCACTGCACGCGACGCCGAAGAAGCCCTCAAGCACTTCCACGCGCTTGATCACGTAGACCTGTTAGTGACAGATGTTGGCTTGCCGGGCATGAATGGCCGACAACTGGCAGAAGTTATCCAGCATGCAGCGCCCCAGCTACCCGTGCTGTTCCTGACCGGGTACGCCGCCGGCGCCAGGGACCGGGCAGATTTTCTGGGCCCGCATATGCAGTTACTGACCAAACCCTTCTCGCTGGACGCACTGGCAAGCCGGGTTGCCGATATGCTTGCGCACAGTGAACAAATGAAGTCCAGCGGGGCAGAAACGCTTTAGCTTTGGTCCGCTATTGCTGGAAACAGATGAGCGTGGCCGCGGCCGTTTAATCTTTTGTTTTACCCGGCAACGCCACACCGACCGGCACGCTAGGCGGCTGCCCTTCTCGGGCTTTGATCACGCTGAAGGAGCCATCGGTCTCAAGCACCACCGACTCAACCTGCCCCAGCGTCGCCATGCCAGAAGCACGTACCGCGGCCTCAATTTCGTCGACCGTCACCCGAGCATGACGCAGCGCCTGATCCAGCATCTCGCCGCGGTAATACAACAGACGCGGCTCGCCGGTGACCCAGCGCCGCACCCAGCGTGCCCGCACGCTGGACCAGGTCACCACGAACTGCAGGCCGATCAACATGGCAAAGGCCAGCGCGCCTTCGGCCAGTGCCACGTCCTTGCTCAGCAGCACCGTCGCCAGGGTCGAGCCCAAGGCTACGGTCACGATCAGGTCAAACGCGTTCATCTTCGACAGCGTGCGCTTGCCGGAAATGCGCAAAAACGCAATCAACACTACATAGGCCAGCACCGCCACTACCAAGGTGCGCAGTAGCGTCGCCCAGCTATCGAAAAATACCCCTTCCAGCATCACGCCCTCCTCGATTGCCAAAACAATTGCTGCAGCAGCTCAGCTCTTTTTGCGCTTGGGAGGCGCGACCGCAAGCTCGATGATCCGTGCGCTGACCTGATCACCGTCGATCAACAGCTCGCCGACAGTGACCGGCAGCGTGAAACGGCGCCGCCCGGCGCTGCCGGGGTTCACATGGAGCACGCCATCGGTTTCCCGAATGGAGGGCTTGTGCGAATGGCCGGAAATGACCACTCGCACAGGCGATGATGGCGGAAGCTGATCCAGCTGCGCCAGATCATGAATGACATACAGCGAGACCTGATCGAAATGCAGCATCTCGACCTCGGCCAGATCCAGCGCCCAGGCATCGCGATCATTATTACCCCGCACCGCGGTCACCGGCGCGAGGCTCGCCAGCTCGTCAATCACCTGTGCAACGGTAATGTCGCCAGCATGAATAATATGCTCGCAGCCTGCCAGCACGGCCTTGGCTTCCGGTCGCAGCAGGTCATGGGTATCCGAGATCAGGCCGATCCGGCGCATTCAAACTCCCTTGTGTTAACACTCAAGTTTGCGGTCATATCAGGGCGCTTCACGAACCCAGGCATCGACGCCGAGCAGACCATCCAGACTTTTCAGCGCCGCGGTCAATTCCCGGGCATTGTCGGAGTGGCAGCCCGTGTCGTGTTCCAGCACCGCCTTCTCCCCGGCCTGGTTGGTCCAGATCACCGCATACTGAGGCAGATCAGTTGCCCGCGGTTCGCAGTCCTGGGTCGATTGAGTCACGCCCATCGCTGGCTGCCATTCCGCCAGGCGGGCTTCCACTGCCTGAAATGCACCCGTCTGGTTCTTACGCTGCCGTGGCCCTTCCACCTGGGTGTGGCGCTCACCGTTGAAATACGTATAGCCGTCAGCCTGCACCGCCACCTGATACACCGGGCAGGTACCGTAGCAGGGTCCAACCGTGTAACTGATGCGGAACGGGTCGGCGCTTGGCTTGGGCGCCTCAGGCTGTTGGGCACAGCCCAGCATCACGAGCGGGATAACACAGGCGGCCAGGCGGTACAGGACGAATCGGCTCACAGAAAACTCCTCAAGTTGATCAAGCGATGCAGTATGGACCGCAGGTAACGGAGTTTTACTCAGTCGCCATCGCATGTATAGGCGCGCGGACCAATCGCGCACCCCTAAATCGCTCACCCTTGATGGCCAAACAGTTTTACCGAACTTAATGCGCCCGTGTGCTTCTAACGCCATGGAAGGCGCCTAACGTCCCGCCCAATTAACAACAAGGAAATCGCCATGACCGTCACCGTCGACCGACCCTATCAAACGTCTTATATGACGCTTCATCCATTGCATGCCGTGCTGCTCGCCTCGACCATACCGCTGTTTCTTGGCGCCTTGCTCAGTGA
Organism: Halopseudomonas laoshanensis; assembly: GCF_008365385.1. GTDB lineage: Bacteria > Pseudomonadota > Gammaproteobacteria > Pseudomonadales > Pseudomonadaceae > Halopseudomonas > Halopseudomonas laoshanensis. Next base: position 68,322 of record NZ_QOVF01000010.1, read on the forward strand.
CATCGCCTACTACCAGAGTTATGAAATTCAGTGGAGCAACTTCTCCTCCTGGCTCATCGCTGGCGGTCTGGTATTTGCCGGTCTGGCCCTGCTCTGCGGCATCATCGGCCTGTTCCATGCGGAAGGGCGTGGTGATCGCGGCGTGATTTACATAGTGCTGCTGCTGGCCGCCTGGATCATGGGCTTTATCAATGCGCTGGTGCACGCCAAAGATGCCTGGGCGACCATGCCCATGGGCTTGATTTTGTCCGTCATCGTAACCCTGCTGGTCTGTGCGGCAACGGCGGTTCGCTTCTCCAGCCACCGCGTAGGAGGTGCCGTATGAACCGCCCTGGCCTGTACTCCGTACTGACCCTGTCAATCCTGCTCAGCGCCTGTGGCAGCAATGACGATGATATGGTGCTGTATGGCGCCGAGCCGACTATTCCGGACCCGGAACGCGGCCTGCTGCCGAACATGACCATCGCCGAACCCGCTCCGTGGGGTGATCAGGTGCCTACTGTGCCGGACAATTACAGCGTCACCGCGATTGCCACTGACTTGCTGATCCCGCGGCAAACCATCGTGCTGCCCAACGGCGACATCTTGGTGGCCGAAGGCCGAGGCGGCAATGCGCCCAAGCTCAAACCCAAAGACGTTATTGCCGGCTATATCAAGGCCCAAGGCAATACCTCGGTGAAAAGCGGTAATCGCCTGACCCTGCTGCGCGACGAGAACGGCGATGGAACCTACGAAACGCAGACTGTCTTCGCTGAAGATCTTAACGCGCCCTACGGCTTGGCCCTGATCGACGACGCGCTTTACGTCGCCAACCAGGATGCGCTGGTGCGTTTTGATTACGAAGAAGGCCAGACCCAGGCCAGTGGCCCGCCGGAAACCGTCACCGAACTGCCGTCAGTGATTAACCACCACTGGACCAAAGCCATGACCGCCAGTGAAGACGGGCAATATTTGTACGTGGGTATTGGCTCCAACAGCAATGTCGGCGAGCGTGGACTGGAATTGGAAGAAGATCGCGCCGTAGTCTGGCAGATCAATGCCGAAACCGGCGCCCATAAGCTGTACGCCACCGGCCTGCGCAACCCTACCGCGCTGACCATTCAGCCGGAAACAGGTGAGTTGTGGGCGGTGGTTAATGAACGTGATGAACTGGGCCCGAACCTGGTGCCTGATTACCTGACGTCGGTGCAGGAAGGTGGCTTTTACGGCTGGCCCTATAGCTACTGGGGTCAGCATGAAGATCCCCGCGTTCGTCCGCAGGATCCGGACAAGGTCGCCTCCGCCATTACACCGGACTATGCCCTGGGTTCCCACGTGGCCGCGCTGGGTGTCGATTTCTCTGACGACAGCATGGGCACCGAGTTCTCCGATGGCGTCTTCGTCGGCGAACATGGTAGCTGGAACCGCCCCGATCCGGTCGGCTACAAAGTAGTCTTCGTACCCTTTGCCAACGGCCGCCCTGTGGGCGATCCGATTGACTTCGTCACCGGCTTTATTGATGAAGATGGCAAAACCCGAGGCCGCCCGGTCGGCGTGACTGTTGACCCGAGCGGCGCACTGATCGTGGCGGATGACCTGGCTAATACCATTTGGCGAGTGACGCGCAATCAGTAAGTAAGGCAGGATAGGTCCTGATTTTTGCAACGTGCAAGAATCAGGACTCGTCCCTCCAGTGAAGCATGACTGGTTAAAACGCTGGGTAGTTAAAGGTGACGCTGTCCGCCAACATCCTAGATGAGACGGCCACCATGAAAAGATGGAATATCGCTATCACCGGCTTCGGCGCCATTGGCAAAGCCGTTGCCCAGATTATTCGTGAGCGTGAGCAACACTATCGCGAGCTTTACGCCGCCGACATACGGATCGTTGCCGTATGCGGATCGCGCGCGGGCCTGATAGATCATGACGGCCTCCCTTGGGGCACAGATTCTGCTCTGCCATTGCAGCCCGGTGTCACTGGCGCTGGTTTTATCGAAGGTTCACACGCCAACGTCCTGATAGAAGCTGGGCCAACCAACTTCGAAACGGGCGGCTCCGGCTATACCTATATTCGCCAAGCTCTCTCCCAGGGCATGCATGCCATCAGCATTTCCAAGGGCGCACTGGTATTCGATTATGCCGGCCTGGCGGATTTGGCCAAAGCCAACGGTGTCCAATTGAAGATCAGCGGCGCCACCTCCGCAGCCCTGCCCACCATTGATCTGCTGCAATACAACCTCGCAGGCTGCCAGGTGTTGGAGGTAGAGGGCATCCTCACCGCGACCACGAATTTTGTTCTGAGCAAGATGATGGACGGCATGAGCTTCGATGACGCAGTAGCAGAAGCAAAACGCCTGGGCATTGCCGAGCCCGACCCGCGTTTCGACGTCGAAGGCTGGGACACCGCTTGCAAGGTCAATATCCTGGCCAATGCCGGGTTTGGCGCACGCCTTAAACTGCAAGACATCCCCCGCGACGGTATTGACCAGATCTCCCCCGCCGATATTCAGCGCTGGAAAGCAGAAGGTGTAGTGCCGAAACTGATAGGACGCATTCAAAATGACGGCGGAAATACTAAAGCCAGCGTTGAACTCAAGACCTACCCATTGGATCACCCCTTTTCCCAGGTAACCGCCAGAATGAAAGCCATCCGGGTCAATACGGATGTCATGGGTGAAATCACTGCGATTGGCGTCACCAGCCCGCTGGCCACGGCGGCGGCAGCGCTGAAGGATTTTGAGCACTTGTTGATGGCCGCGCATCGGTAGACCCTCCTCCAGGGTCAGCGCTTCAGCTATCGAAGCTTCAGTTATCGAATAATCTGGCCCCCGGGCCTGCCGTTGCTGCCTCATCACCCGGGTTACGCAGCGGGCAGGCTGTCATCGACAGGCAACCACAACCGATACAGCCGTCCAGAGCATCGCGCAATTTCAATAACTGCTCGATGCGCTCGTTCAGTTGCTGCTGCCAGCGGCTCGACAGCTTGCGCCAGTCCGCAGCGGTAGGGGTGCGATTATCCGGCAGTGCCGACAGCGCCTGGGCGATATCCGTCAGCGGAATTCCCAAGCGCTGCGCAGCCTTGATAATGGCAACCCGCCTGAGCTCGTCACGCCGATACAGCCGCTGGCCACCGGCATTACGCATACTCTTGATCAAACCTTTGGACTCGTAGAAACGCAGCGCGGAAGTTGCCACGCCACTACGCTGCGCCACCTTGCCGATGCTCAATAGAACGGGCTGAGCTGAATCTGCAGTTTTTTTCATCACCAACGCTTGACCTCAAGTTAACTTCAACTTTTAGACTCCAGACCATTCTAGCCACAAGGCCGACTTTGGTGGAGCAAAACCATGACGTCATTTTCTCAGATCCTCAACAATCACCCTTCCGCCTCCTGGGACTCGGCCAAGCTGAACCTGGAAGCCTATTTGCAGCGCATCGATTACCAGGGTTCACTGGCACCCACTATCGCCACCCTGCGCGCACTGACACTGACGCACCTGGACGCCATCAGCTTTGAGAACCTCGACATCATCGCCGGTGAAAGCATCGATATCGATTTGCTCCGGGTACAGAAAAAGTTGCTGGGTCAGGGCCGTGGCGGTTATTGCCACGAACACAACACCCTGTTCGCCGCCGTGCTGGAGCGTCTGGGTTTTGCCGTGCAAGGACGCAGCGCACGCATATTGATGGGCACCAGCGAGCAGGAGATGACGGCCGTTGGTCACACGCTATTAAATGTTCAGTTGAATGGCAGCGACTGGCTGGTAGATGTTGGCGTGGGTAACGTGGGTCCGCGTGAACCCATCGAACTGAAGGCCTGGAACCAGGTTACCCAGGCCGCCTGGCGCTATCGCCTGGACCGTGTGGCGCGCCATTGGGTGCTTCGCTACTGGCGGGAGGATGGCTGGTTCAATATCTATCAGTTCAGCGACGAGCCTTACTATCGCGATGACTATGCCCACCACAATTACTACGTCTCGACCCACCCCGCCTCGCCCTTTACCCAGCAACTGGTGGCGCAATACAACGGGGCCACTGTTCGCTATGCGCTGACAGGTTTGCGGCTGAAGACCTTTTTGCCCGAGCAGCCAGTGCAGGAGCGCCTGATCACTGTTGAAGAGTTGCCTGAGATCTTGAGGTCGCTCTTCCGGTTGCAGATAGACGAGGTATTGGCTGAGAAACTGATGAACGCTGTCAGGTTGAAATGATCGCTTTTTACCCCACACTCAGGACATCAGCCCGCGCCACCTCCGCCAGAAAATCCAGAATCTCGGCGTTCACCGTCTCTGGATGGGTGATCGGCCCCATATGACCCAGACCTGAAAACTCCAGTACACGGACCTGCGCAAGAACCGGGATCAAGACGTGGGCGACGGCGTGGGCGGACTCCGGTGAACGTGTAGTGGTCAACTGATTCCGGACAGTGGATAAAGTTTTTCCTCTGCCCTGGCAGGTGCTAAACCATCATTGAATTGATGTGGTCTCAGCCAGTTGTA
>NZ_QOVF01000011.1 GCF_008365385.1 Halopseudomonas laoshanensis
TGGCGTTGAGATGTTCCGCAAGCTGCTGGACGAAGGTCGTGCCGGTGAGAACGTAGGTGTACTGCTGCGCGGTACCAAGCGTGAAGACGTAGAGCGTGGTCAGGTACTGGCCAAGCCGGGCACTATCAAGCCGCACACTCAGTTCGAAGCTGAAGTGTACGTGCTGGGCAAGGATGAAGGCGGCCGTCACACTCCGTTCTTCAAAGGCTATCGCCCGCAGTTCTACTTCCGTACTACTGACGTGACTGGTTCGTGCGAACTGCCAGAAGGCGTTGAGATGGTCATGCCTGGCGATAACGTCAAGCTGGTCGTCACTCTGATCGCTCCGATCGCCATGGAAGATGGTCTGCGCTTCGCGATTCGCGAAGGCGGCCGTACCGTTGGTGCCGGCGTGGTTGCCAAGATTATCGCCTGATAATCTGGGCCATAAGCAAAAGCCCCCTTTTTAAGGGGGCTTTTGTATTTAGGTTGACAGTGGGTGGTCGCATCAGTAGAATTGCGCCTCCCTTGGATGGGCCTACCCGATGTTCGGGTGAGCTCTGAAGAATTGAAGCTTGGAGTTTCTGGTCAAATGCAGAACCAACAGATTCGTATTCGGTTGAAGGCTTTTGATCACCGCCTGATAGATCAATCAACCCAGGAAATCGTGGATACCGCGAAACGTACTGGGGCTCAGGTCCGTGGTCCAATTCCTTTGCCGACTCGCAAAGAGCGTTTTACAGTGCTGGTTTCCCCGCACGTCAATAAAGATGCCCGTGATCAGTACGAGATCCGCACCCATAAAAGGGTTTTGGATATCGTTCAGCCTACCGACAAGACTGTCGATGCGCTGATGAAGCTGGACCTGGCAGCTGGCGTTGAGGTTCAGATCAGCCTCGGCTGATAGTCCTATACGACGGGGGCTATAAGTCGTGTAACGCCCTGCAATGGGCGGCCATAGCGGGTAATAGCCCCGTGCACTCATGAGGTTTAAAGAATGACTATTGGATTAGTCGGCCGGAAATGCGGTATGACCCGCGTTTTCACTGAAGATGGTGTTTCCATACCGGTTACGGTTGTTGAAGTTGAGCCGAACCGCGTCACACAGGTTAAATCCCTGGATACTGATGGCTACCAAGCCGTTCAGATCACCGTTGGTGAGCGTCGCGTTAGTCGCGTCAGCAAGCCGATGGCCGGGCATTTCGCCAAAGCCAATACCGCGGCTGGCCGTCGCGTCTGTGAATTCCGCTTTGAAGAAGGCGAGTTTGCTGCTGGCTCCGAAATCACCGTGAGCATTTTTGAAGCGGGTCAGATGGTTGATGTTACTGGTCAGTCCAAAGGTAAGGGCTTTGCCGGTACTATCAAGCGTTGGAACTTCCGCGGTCAGGATGCGACCCACGGTAACTCTGTATCGCACCGCGTTCCTGGCTCTATCGGCCAGTGCCAGACCCCAGGTCGGGTATTCAAGGGCAAGAAAATGGCTGGTCACATGGGTGCTGAGCAAGTGACCGTGCAGACCCTTGAAATCGTCCGCGTTGACGCCGAACGTAACCTGCTGTTGATCCGGGGCTCTGTCCCAGGCGCACCAGGTAGCGACGTCATTGTCCGCCCGGCTGTCAAGGCCAAGGGTTAAGGGGGAGTTACCATGAATCTGAATGTAGCTGGTGCAAACGCGATCGAAGTATCTGATCTGACTTTTGCCACCGAGTTTAATGAAACCCTGGTACACCAAGCCGTTGTTGCTTATATGGCAGGTGGACGTCAGGGTACCAAGCAGCAGAAGACCCGTGCTGACGTATCCGGTGGCGGCAAGAAGCCCTGGCGTCAGAAGGGTACCGGTCGTGCCCGTGCTGGCACCATCCGCAGCCCAATCTGGCGCGGGGGCGGTACCACTTTTGCAGCTCGTCCACAAAACCATGAGCAGAAGCTGAACAGGAAGATGTACCGTGGCGCACTGCGCTCGATCCTGTCCGAGCTGATCCGCCTGGACCGTTTGGTAGTGGTTGAAGAGTTCTCTATGGAAGCTCCCAAGACCAAGGCCCTGGTTGGCATGCTCAAGGATTTGAATCTGGACAACGTGTTGATCGTTACTGACAGCCTTGACTCCAATCTGTACCTCGCTGCGCGCAACCTGCCGCATGTCGATGTACGTGATGTGCAGGGTTCAGATCCGGTCAGTCTGATCGCTTACGACAAGGTACTGATCACCGTACCTGCTGTTAAGAAGTTCGAGGAGATGCTGGGATGAACCAAGAGCGCATTTTCAAAGTACTGCTTGGCCCGCATGTATCCGAGAAGGCTACCGTGCTGGCTGACAGCAAGAACCAGTTCGTGTTCAAGGTGGAAACCACCGCGACCAAGCTGGAAATCAAAAAGGCTGTCGAGCAACTGTTCAGCGTCAAGGTCAAGACTGTTGCGACCTTGAACGTCAAGGGCAAGACCAAGCGAACCGTTCGCGGCCTGGGCAAGCGTAGTGACTGGAAGAAGGCGTACGTCAGCCTGCAGCCTGGTCAAGACATCGATTTTGCCAGCGCTGATAAGTAAGGGGTAAATCATGGCAATTGTTAAATGTAAACCTACTTCCCCTGGCCGCCGCTTCGTAGTCAAGGTCGTTAACTCCGACCTGCACAAGGGTGCTCCATATGCACCTCTGGTCGAGAAGCAAGGCAAAACGGGTGGTCGTAACAATAATGGTCGCATCACCACGCGTCATCGTGGGGGCGGGCATAAGCAGCATTACCGTTTGGTCGATTTCCGTCGCAACAAGGATGGCATTCCAGCCACCGTTGAGCGTATTGAATACGATCCGAACCGTACCGCTCACATCGCGCTGCTGATGTATGCAGATGGCGAGCGTCGTTACATCATCGCACCCAAGGGTGTGAGCGCTGGGGATCAACTGGTCTCAGGTGCAGAGTCGCCGATTAAGCCCGGTAACTCCTTGCCGCTGCGTAATATTCCGGTGGGTAGCACCATCCACGCGATCGAACTGAAGCCGGGTAAAGGCGCTCAGGTTGCTCGTAGTGCTGGTGCTTCCGTACAGCTGGTTGCTCGTGAAGGTGCCTATGTGACAGTTCGCCTGCGTTCCGGCGAAATGCGCAAAGTGCTGGGCGAGTGCCGTGCCACCCTGGGCGAAGTGTCCAACGGTGAGCACAGCCTGCGTTCATTGGGTAAGGCTGGCGCCAAGCGCTGGCGCGGTGTTCGTCCGACCGTTCGTGGTGTTGCCATGAACCCGGTAGATCACCCGCACGGTGGTGGTGAAGGCCGTACTTCCGGTGGTCGCCACCCAGTATCGCCATGGGGCTTCCCGACCAAGGGTGCCAAGACTCGGTCCAACAAGCGCACGGACAAGATGATTGTCCGCCGCCGCAGCAAGTAAGGGGATACGACAGTGCCGCGTTCTCTAAAGAAAGGTCCTTTTATCGATCTTCACCTGTTAAAGAAGATCGAAGTGGCAGTTGAGAAGAACGATCGCAAGCCAATCAAGACTTGGTCGCGCCGTTCTATGGTCCTGCCGCAAATGGTTGGTTTGACCATTGCTGTTCATAACGGTCGTCAGCATGTTCCGGTTATTGTTTCGGAAGATATGGTCGGCCACAAGTTAGGCGAATTTTCTGCAACGCGTACCTATCGTGGTCACGTGGCAGACAAGAAAGCCAAGCGCTAAGGGGTTAGAAGATGGAAGTTGCCGCTACACATAAAGGCGCCCGCCTCTCTGCCCAGAAAGCGCGCTTGGTCGCCGACCAGATCCGCGGAAAGAAAGTGGATGAGGCCCTGAACCTGCTGAAATTCAGCAACAAGAAGGCCGCTGAAGTCATCAAGAAGGTACTCGAGTCGGCTATTGCCAACGCCGAGCACAATGATGGCGCAGACGTGGATGACCTTAAGGTGTCCACCGTGTTTGTCAACGAGGGTCGCTCTTTGAAGCGCATCATGCCACGTGCCAAAGGCCGTGCTGATCGCATCGTAAAGCGGTCTTGTCATATCACGGTCAAGGTTGCTGACAAGTAGGGAGTCGATCACATGGGTCAGAAAGTACATCCGATAGGCATCCGCCTCGGTATTGTTAAACAGCACACTTCGGTGTGGTACGCAGAAGGCCGCACTTACGCGGACTATCTGAATACGGATCTGAAAGTACGCGAGTACGTTCAGACCAAATTGAAAAGCGCTTCGGTCAGCCGCGTTGATATTCAGCGCCCGGCACAAACCGCCAAGATCACCATTCACACTGCCCGTCCAGGCATCGTGATTGGTAAGAAAGGCGAGGATGTCGAGAAGCTGCGTCAGGAACTGACCAAGCAAATGGGCGTGCCCGTGCACATCAACATCGAAGAGATCCGCAAGCCGGAGCTCGACGGTGCCCTGGTTGCACAAAGCGTTGCTCAGCAGCTCGAGCGTCGCGTTATGTTCCGTCGTGCTATGAAGCGCGCAGTACAGAACGCCATGCGTATCGGCGCCAAGGGTATCAAGATCCAGGTAAGCGGCCGCCTCGGCGGTGCTGAAATTGCCCGGACCGAATGGTACCGCGAAGGACGTGTGCCTTTGCACACCCTGCGCGCCGACATCGACTACGCGACGGCTGAAGCCCACACCACATACGGTGTGATTGGCGTCAAGGTTTGGATTTTCAAAGGCGAGATCATTGGTGGTCAGCCTGAAGAAACCAAAACTGCCGCTCCCAAGAAAAAAGCTGCTAAGTAAGGGGTACGCACATGTTACAACCCAAGCGTACGAAGTTCCGCAAGCAAATGACTGGCCACAACCGTGGCCTGGCACTTCGCGGTAGTAAGGTGAGCTTTGGCGAATATGCATTGAAAGCCGTTGGCCGTGGTCGTTTGACCGCGCGCCAGATCGAGGCAGCACGTCGTGCCTTGACCCGTCACGTTAAGCGTGGCGGTAAGATCTGGATTCGTGTATTCCCGGACAAGCCGATCTCCAAGAAGCCGTTGGAAGTTCGGATGGGTAAAGGTAAGGGTAATGTCGAGTACTGGGTTGCCCAGATTAAGCCTGGCAAAGTCCTGTATGAGATTGAAGGTGTTTCCGAAGAGTTGGCGCGTGAGGCTTTTGCTCTCGCTGCTGCCAAGCTGCCTCTCGCTACCACCTTTGTTAAGCGGACGGTGATGTGATGAAAGCAACTGAACTTCGTGAAAAATCTGCTGAGCAGCTCAATGAGCAGCTGCTCACCCTGCTGCGTGATCAGTTCAATCTGCGCATGCAGAAGGCAACCGGTCAACTCGGTCAGAGCCACCTGCTGAAGCAGGCCAAGCGTGATATCGCCCGAGTCAAGACCGTGCTCAACCAGAAAGGTGGTAACTGATCATGGCCGAGACACAAACAGTAAGTACCGTCACCGGCCGTGTGGTCAGTGACAAGATGGATAAAACCATTACTGTCGTCATCGAGCGCCAGGTAAAGCACCCGCTGTACGGTAAGTACATGCGCCGCTCTACCAAGCTGCATGCGCACGATGAAAACAACGAATGCCGCATTGGCGATACTGTCACCATTAAGGAAACCCGTCCCTTGGCCAAAACCAAGAGCTGGACCCTGGTGCAGATCGACGAGCGCGCGGAACAAGTTTAAAGCCCCGCGCGTTTGCGGATTTTTTAAGGGTCGGAGAAAGTTATGATTCAGACTCAATCCATGCTGGAAGTAGCAGACAACAGTGGTGCACGTCGCGTTATGTGTATCAAGGTTCTGGGCGGTTCTCACCGCCGCTACGCCGGCATTGGCGATATCATCAAAGTGACCGTGAAGGAAGCGATTCCCCGCGGCAAAGTAAAGAAAGGCCAGGTGCTCAACGCGGTCATCGTGCGTACCCGTCACGGTGTACGCCGTACGGACGGTTCGCTGATCCGTTTTGATGGCAACGCTGCCGTTCTGCTCAATAACAAAAATGAGCCGATCGGTACCCGCATCTTTGGGCCAGTGACGCGTGAACTGCGTAATGAGCAGTTCATGAAGATCGTTTCCCTCGCGCCCGAAGTGCTGTAAGGAGCCCGGTCATGCAAAAGATTAAACGTGAAGACGAAGTAATCGTCATCGCCGGCAAGGATAAAGGCAAGCGCGGCAAGGTCCTCAAGGTCCTGGCTGATCAACGCCTGCTGATTTCCGGCGTCAACATTATCAAGCGGCACACCAAGCCTAATCCAATGGCTGGTTCGCAAGGCGGTATTGTTGAAAAGGAGGCGCCAATCCACGTCTCCAACGTGGCAATCTTCAACGCCGCGACTAGCAAAGCCGATCGTATCGGTTTCAAGGTCGAAGACGGTAAGAAGGTTCGTATTTTCAAGTCGACGCAAAAAGCCGTCGACGCTTGAGAATCTAGGTGCTTACCATGGCAAGATTGAAAGAACTGTACCGGACTACTCTCGTTCCACAGATCCAGGAAGAACTGGGCCTGAAGAACGTGATGGAAGTGCCGAAACTCACCAAAATCACCCTTAACATGGGTCTTGGTGAAGCTGTTGGTGATAAGAAAATCATCGAAACCGCAATGGCTGACCTGGAGAAGATCACGGGCCGTAAAGGCATCGTGACCTACGCTCGCAAGTCGATCGCTGGTTTCAAGATTCGTGACGGCTGGCCGATTGGTGTCAAGGTTACCTTGCGCCGCGAGCAGATGTACGAATTCCTGGATCGCCTGCTGTCGATCTCTCTGCCGCGTGTGCGTGACTTCCGTGGCCTGAACGCGAAATCGTTCGATGGCCGTGGTAACTACAGCATGGGCGTCAAGGAACAGATCATCTTCCCGGAAATCGATTATGACAAGATCGACGTTCTGCGTGGTCTGGACATTACTTTGACCACCACTGCCCGGACGGATGACGAAGGCCGCGCGCTCCTGCGTGCGTTCAAGTTCCCGTTCCGTAACTAGGAGTCTAGGTAATGGCTAAAGTCAGCATGAAAAACCGCGAGGCCAAGCGCACTCGTATGGTTGCCAAGTACGCTGCAAAGCGTGCTGAAATCAAGGCTATCATCGGCAACATCAACGCGTCTGTCGAAGACCGTTGGAATGCCCAGGTAGCTTTGCAAAAACTGCCGCGCGATGCCAGCCCGGTTCGTCAGCGTAACCGCTGCCGCATCACTGGTCGTCCGCACGGTGTATATCGCAAGTTTGGCCTGAGCCGTATCAAGTTGCGTGAAGCAGCTATGCGCGGTGACGTCCCCGGTCTGGTTAAAGCCAGCTGGTAAACCAGACCTTAATTACTCAGTTTCAGGAGCACAAAGCCCATGAGTATGCAGGACCCGTTAGCTGATATGCTAACCCGCATCCGTAATGCCCAGATGGCTGAAAAGTCCAGTGTCAGCATGCCTTCGGCAAAGCTGAAGGTGGCTGTCGCCAAAGTATTGAAAGAAGAAGGTTACGTAGCTGGTTATGACGTGCAGGGCGATGCAAAGCCTGTACTGTCAATCGAGCTGAAGTACTTCGAGGGCAGGCCGGTAATTGAAGATATCAAGCGCGTAAGCCGTCCCGGTCTGCGTCAGTACAAGTCCGTTGACCAGATTCCTAAGGTCAAGGGTGGATTGGGTGTATCGATTGTCTCCACCAACAAAGGTGTTATGACTGATCGTTCCGCTCGCGCTGCCGGTATCGGTGGTGAAGTGCTCTGTACCGTATTCTGATAGGGGGTTACGATGTCTCGCGTCGCTAAAGACCCTGTCAAATTGCCACAGGGCGTAGAAGTCAAACTGAACGGTCAGGACATTTCCGTCAAGGGCGCCAAAGGCACTCTGGATCTGAACCTGCACTCGACAGTCGAAGTTGTTCAGGAAGACGGTGAGCTGCGGTTTGCCGCCCGTCCGGGCAGCGTCAATATGGCCATGGCCGGTACCACGCGTGCGTTGGTACAGAACATGGTTACCGGTGTCACAGACGGCTTTGAGCGCAAGCTGCAGCTGGTCGGTGTTGGTTACAAAGCGCAGGCCAAAGGGCAGGTTCTGTCCCTGGCGCTGGGTTTTTCCCACCCGATCGAGTATCAGTTGCCTGAAGGTGTTTCCGCGGAAACCCCCAGCCAGACTGACATCATCATTAAAGGTATCGACAAGCAGCTGGTCGGTCAGGTAGCCGCGGAAATTCGTGATTTCCGTCGTCCCGAACCCTATAAGGGCAAGGGTGTTCGCTACACCGACGAGATCGTGCGTCGTAAAGAAGCCAAGAAGAAGTAGGGCATAGCAAATGAGCGATAAAAAAGTTATTCGTCTCCGTCGCGCTCGCCGTTCGCGTTTGAAGCAGCGCGAGCTGGAAGCCGTACGTCTGTGCGTGTACCGTTCTTCGCAGCACATGTACGCACAAGTGATCGCAGCTGATGGCGCCACTGTTTTGGCCAGCGCTTCCACGCTGGACTCCGATTTGCGCAGTGGCAACACTGGCAATATCGAAGCCGCCAAGAAAGTCGGTTTGCTGGTAGCTGAGCGCGCCAAGGCCGCCGGTGTAAGTCAGGTCTCCTTTGACCGTTCCGGCTTCAAGTATCATGGCCGCGTGAAAGCGCTTGCCGACGCCGCTCGTGAAGGCGGGCTGGAATTCTAAGGGTAGAGCTATGGCTAATTTCGAGCAAAAGCGCGACGAAGGTTACATTGAGAAACTCGTTCAAGTTAACCGCGTTGCCAAAGTAGTAAAAGGCGGCCGTATCTTCGCTTTCACCGCACTCACAGTAGTCGGCGATGGCAAGGGTCGCGTGGGTTTCGGTCGTGGTAAGGCGCGTGAAGTGCCTGCCGCTATCCAGAAAGCCATGGAAGCTGCACGTCGTAACATGATCCAGGTGGACCTTAACGGTTCAACTTTGCAATATCCGGTTAAAGCTGCACATGGTGCCTCCAAGGTATACATGCAGCCTGCTTCCGAAGGTACCGGCGTTATCGCTGGTGGCGCCATGCGCGCCGTCCTGGAAGCTGCTGGTGTGCATAACGTACTGGCCAAGTGTTACGGTTCCACCAATCCGGTCAACGTCGTCCAGGCCACTTACAAGGGCCTGAAATCCATGCAGTCGCCTGAGTCAGTAGCGGCCAAGCGTGGCAAGACCGTCGAAGACATCGTGGGGTAAGCTGTCATGGCTAATGCAACAATCAAAGTGACCCTGTTCAAAAGTGTTGTTGGGCGTCTGCCGAACCACAGACTCTGCGTCAAGGGTCTGGGTCTGCGTCGCATCAATCACACTGTCGAGGTCGAAGATACTCCGGCCGTTCGTGGGATGATCAATAAGGTCTCCTACATGGTTCGGGTAGAGGGTTAAGACATGAAACTGAATGATCTGCGTTCCGCGCCAGGTGCACGCCGTAACAAGCTGCGCGTTGGCCGTGGTATTGGTAGCGGCCTGGGCAAGACTGCCGGCCGTGGTCACAAAGGTCTGAGCTCACGTTCCGGCGGCACCGTTGCCCCCGGTTTCGAGGGTGGTCAGCAGCCTTTGCATCGTCGTCTGCCGAAGTTTGGTTTTACTTCGAAGATTGCGATGGTGACTGCCGAGATCCGCACCAGCGAGCTGAACAAGCTGGATGCTGATGTTATCGACCTGCAGGCTCTGAAAGATGCCAATATCATTGGCAACAAGTTTGTACGTGCCAAGATCGTCCTGTCCGGCGACATGACCAAAGCGGTCAATGTCAAAGGGCTGATGGCCACTAAAGGCGCACGTGCAGCAATCGAAGCAGCTGGCGGCAAGTTCGAGGAATAAATGGCTAAGCAAGGCGCTCTCTCAGGAATCAAGCAAGGCGGCTTAACGGAACTGTGGACGCGTCTGCGTTTCCTGTTCCTGGCGATCATTGTTTACCGCATCGGGGCGCATATCCCTGTTCCCGGTATCAACCCTGATCGTCTGGCTGATCTGTTCAGACAGAATGAGGGGACCATACTTAGCTTGTTCAACATGTTTTCGGGTGGCGCCCTGGAGCGGATGAGTATCTTCGCTCTGGGCATCATGCCGTACATTTCTGCATCTATTATCATGCAGCTGATGACGGCGGTGAATCCCACCCTTGAGCAGTTGAAAAAGGAAGGTGAATCCGGGCGTCGCAAGATTGCCCAGTACACCCGCTACCTGACTCTGGTTCTGGCGTTAATCCAGGCCGTCGGCATGTCGGTGGGTCTAGCTAGTCAGGGTGTTGCCTTCGATACTGGCTTTGGCTTTTACTTCCTGGCGGTGACCACTTTTGTGGCCGGCGCCATGTTCATGATGTGGCTGGGCGAGCAGATTACCGAGCGCGGTATTGGCAACGGTATATCCATGCTTATCTTTGCCGGCATCGTGGCGGGGCTGCCTAGCGCGGTCGGGCAGTCGTTTGAAGCGGCTCGTCAGGGTGATATCAATATCTTCGCCCTGATTGCCATTGCGTTGCTGGCGATTGCGATGATTGCCTTTGTAGTCTTTGTTGAGCGCGGGCAGCGACGGATTACCGTCAACTATGCCAAGCGTCAGCAGGGCCGCAAGGTGTTTGCCGCGCAAACCAGCCATTTGCCGCTGAAGGTCAACATGGCAGGTGTTATTCCGGCGATTTTCGCCAGTAGCATTCTGCTGTTCCCGGCTTCGCTGGGTACCTGGTTCGGTCAGGGTGAAGGTCTGGGGTGGCTGCAAAGCATCTCTCAGTCTCTTGCTCCAGGCCAGCCGTTGAACATTATTCTGTTTAGTGCAGGGATCATTTTCTTCTGCTTTTTCTATACAGCGCTGATGTTCAATCCGAAAGATGTGGCTGAAAATCTCAAGAAGTCAGGTGCGTTTATTCCTGGCATCCGCCCAGGCGAACAGTCTGCCCGGTACATTGATGGTGTGTTGACACGCCTGACCATGTTCGGTGCCCTGTACATGACCGCGGTCTGTTTGTTGCCGCAGTTCCTGGTGGTGTCGGCCAATGTGCCCTTCTACCTGGGTGGGACTTCACTGCTGATCGTAGTAGTGGTTGTGATGGACTTCATGTCCCAAGTACAATCGCACCTCGTTTCTCAGCAGTACGAGTCTCTTTTGAAGAAATCCAACCTGAAAGGCTATGGCGGCAGCGGTATGCTGCGCTGAGTTTTTAGGTTCTAGGAGTCTGTTATGAAAGTTGCAGCATCAGTCAAGAAGCTTTGCCGTAACTGCAAGTTGGTACGTCGCAATGGTAGCGTTCGTGTCATCTGCAGTGCTGAGCCCCGTCACAAGCAGCGCCAGGGTTAATATTCCCTCTAGTTGATTGTCGACTACGTCTCAGGATAACCGCCACTCGGCCAGATAATTGGTCGGGTGGTTGATTTTTATATTTGTTAGCGCTACCCTACTGCACCCTTTTTCACACAACCTGTGAACTTTTCGGTTGAGTCAGGTAGCTGTCAGACGGAGTAAATTTGGATGGCCCGTATTGCAGGCGTCAACATCCCGGATAACAAACATACTGTTATCTCTTTGACCTATATCTTTGGTATCGGTCAAACCAAGGCACAGCAAATTTGTGCAGCGACTGGCATTGCGCCAGACGCAAAAATCAAGGATCTCAGCGAGGAGCAGGTTGATCTGCTACGCACCGAAGTGGGCAAGTCGAACACTGAAGGTGACCTGCGTCGTGCGGTCAACATGAACGTCAAGCGTCTTATGGATCTTGGTTGCTATCGTGGTCTGCGTCACCGTAAGGGCCTTCCGGTCCGTGGTCAGCGCACCAAGACTAACGCTCGTACCCGTAAGGGTCCGCGCAAGCCGATCCGTAAGTAATCGCGAAGGAATATACAGATATGGCTAAGCCTGCTGCTCGTGTACGTAAAAAAGTCAAAAAGACGGTGGTTGATGGGATTGCCCACATCCACGCTTCTTTTAACAACACCATCATTACCATTACCGACCGTCAGGGCAACGCTCTGAGCTGGGCGACTTCTGGTGGTTCCGGTTTCCGTGGTTCGCGTAAAAGCACCCCCTTTGCTGCCCAGGTTGCAGCGGAGCGTGCTGGTCAGGCTGCTTTGGAATACGGCTTGAAAAACCTCGACGTTAATGTGAAGGGCCCAGGCCCGGGTCGTGAATCGGCTGTTCGTGCTCTGAACTCTTGTGGCTACAAGATCAGCGGCATCACCGATGTCACCCCCATCCCACATAACGGCTGTCGCCCGCCTAAAAAGCGCCGCGTGTAACCAGGAGACGGAAATGGCTAGATATATTGGTCCCAAATGTAAACTGTCTCGTCGCGAAGGCACTGATCTGTTCCTCAAGAGCGGCGCTCGCGCTCTTGAATCCAAGTGCAACCTGGAGAGCCCTCCTGGTGTGCATGGTCAGCGTCGTGGTCGTCTCTCTGAGTACGGCACCCAACTGCGCGAGAAACAAAAAGTACGTCGTATCTACGGCATTCTTGAGCGTCAGTTCAGCAACTACTACAAGGAAGCTGCCCGTTTGAAGGGTGCTACCGGCGAGAACCTGCTGCAACTGCTCGAGCGTCGTCTGGACAACGTTGTATACCGTATGGGCTTCGGCTCTACTCGTGCCGAGTCACGTCAGCTGGTCTCTCACAAGGCTATCAGCGTTAATGGCAAGACCGTCAACATCGCTTCTTTCCTGGTATCCCCGGGCGACGTAGTGGCTGTTCGCGAAAAGGCCAAGAACCAACTGCGTATCGGTGGTTCCTTGGAGCTGGCAGCGCAGCGCGGTCAATCCGAGTGGTTGGAAGTGGATGCAGCCAAGAAGGAAGGTGTCTTTAAAAGCCTGCCCTCACGGAGTGATCTGTACGCCGACATCAACGAAAACCTGATCGTCGAGCTTTACTCCAAGTAAGTGACAGACAGCAAAAGGTGCCCCCATGCAAAGTTCGGTTACCGAGTTTCTAACACCACGTCATATTGACGTACAGGAAACCTCTCCCACGCGTGCCAAGATCACTCTTGAGCCGCTGGAGCGTGGTTTTGGCCATACCCTGGGCAATGCGTTGCGTCGCATTTTGCTCTCCTCCATGCCCGGTTGTGCCGTGGTAGAGGCGGAAATCGACGGCGTTTTGCATGAATACAGCGCCATCGAAGGCGTACAAGAAGATGTCATTGAGATCCTGCTGAACCTCAAAGGTTTGGCGATCAAGATGCACGGCCGTGATCATGTGACTCTGACTCTGTCCAAAAAAGGACCGGGCCAGGTGACTGCAGCTGATATTCAGCTGGATCACGATGTCGAAATCATCAACCCTGATCACCTGATTGCTACCTTGTCTGACAATGGTGTGCTGAATCTGAAAATAACCGTGGCCCGTGGCCGTGGTTACGAGCCGGCTGACTCACGTCAGTCCGACGATGATGAAAGCCGCTCTATCGGCCGGTTGCAGCTGGATGCAACTTATACCCCGGTTCGCCGTGTGGCATATGTTGTGGAAAGCGCCCGTGTCGAGCAGCGCACCAACCTCGACAAGCTGGTTATTGACCTGGAAACCAACGGAACGCTGGACGCTGAAGAAGCCATCCGCCGTGCCGCGACCATCCTGCAACAGCAGCTGGCCGCCTTCGTTGACCTGAAAGGTGAGCACGAACCCGTTGTTGAACAGCAGGAAGACGAGATTGATCCGATCCTGCTGCGTCCGGTTGATGACCTTGAGCTGACTGTACGTTCAGCCAACTGTCTGAAAGCCGAAAATATTTACTATATTGGCGATCTGATCCAGCGTACCGAAGTGGAACTGCTGAAGACCCCGAACCTGGGTAAGAAGTCCCTGACCGAGATCAAGGACGTTCTGGCCTCACGTGGTCTGTCACTGGGTATGCGTCTGGACAACTGGCCGCCTGCAAGCTTGAAGAAGGACGATAAGGTTTCGGCCTAATCGTCTCGACACCGAGGAATTGAGAGATGCGTCATCGTAAAAGTGGTCGTCACCTGAGTCGGACCAGCTCACACCGTAAGGCCATGTTCCAGAACATGGCGGTGTCGCTGTTCGCGAACGAATTGATCAAAACCACTCTGCCCAAGGCCAAGGAATTGCGCCGTGTAGCCGAGCCTTTGATCACCCTGGCGAAGGAAGATACCGTCGCCAATCGCCGTCTGGCATTTGACCGCACCCGCAGCAAAGAAGCTGTTGGCAAGCTGTTCAATGACCTGGGCAAGCGTTATGCAGACCGTCCCGGCGGGTATGTGCGTATTCTCAAGTGCGGTTTCCGCGCTGGTGATTCTGCGCCCATGGCCTACGTCGAGCTGGTTGATCGCCCTGAACTGGCTGCTGCCAGCGAAGAGTGATAGCAAAGCGTTAGAAAAAACCGGACCTTGTGTCCGGTTTTTTTGTGTCTGTGATTTATATATTTGGTAGCGCTGATTTTTGTCGATACTGATGCTCCTGCTCCTGCTCCTGCTCCTGCTCCTGCTCAGTGCTTGAGTGGTCTTCGGTATCGATAGAGTGGTTGTGTTAGCGCCGTGGTGTGGGCTGAAACCGAGGGCCCTGCGTATGACACGCTACAAGCCATCCATGGGGCTCGTCGGCGCACATCCCTGTGCGCCGACGGTCATGCGCAGGGCCCTCGGTCTCAGCCCAAGTGAAGAACTGTGCGCTCTGATAGAAAAGTCTAGGGGAGCTGCTTGCTTGGTGTATATGCATTAGCGCGCCCTTCACCCTGATCAGACCGTCGATGGCAGGGATGCCATCGATGAGCTACAGGGACGTACTTGCAGCGTGTCTGAGCAGGGTGAAGGGCGCGCTAAGGCTGGCACAGCTGGTGGAGAGAGGCTCGCAACGAGCAACGCTGGTCAGCAAAAAATAGCAGCTCTAGAGGGTCCGAAGATGACCCCCAGAGCTGCGCCTTAGCGTTGAGCTATCAGTCCCGATCCCGATCCCGCTCAAGCAAAGGCCCAAGAAAGCGTCCGGTGTGTGAAGCTTCCACCGTGCTGACATGCTCCGGCGTGCCGGTAGCAATAATGTAGCCGCCTTTAGAGCCGCCCTCAGGACCTAGATCTACCACCCAATCTGCGGTCTTGATCACATCCAGGTTGTGCTCGATCACCACCAGGGTATTGCCGTGGTCACGCAGGCGATGCAGTACATCAAGCAACTGCTGAATATCAGCAAAGTGCAGGCCTGTAGTAGGCTCGTCGAGGATATACAGGGTTTTGCCCGTGTCGCGCTTGGACAGCTCGCGGGCTAGCTTGACGCGCTGGGCTTCACCACCTGACAGCGTAGTGGCGGACTGGCCGAGGCGGATATAGGACAAGCCAACATCGATCAGCGTCTGTAACTTGCGCGCTAACGCCGGAACCGCTTCGAAGAACTCGCGTGCTTCTTCAATGGTGAAGTCCAGCACCTCGTGAATGTTCTTGCCCTTGTACTTGATCTCCAGTGTCTCACGGTTGTAGCGCTTGCTTTTGCATACATCACAGGGCACGTAGATGTCGGGTAGAAAGTGCATCTCTACCTTGATCAGGCCATCACCCTGGCAGGCTTCGCAGCGGCCGCCCTTGACGTTGAAGGAGAAGCGCCCGGCCTTGTAGCCGCGTGAGCGCGCTTCCTGGGTGCCGGCAAACAGCTCACGGATCGGCGTGAACAAGCCGGTATAAGTGGCCGGGTTGGAGCGCGGGGTGCGACCGATCGGGCTCTGGTCGATATCCACGACCTTGTCGATATGCTTCATGCCATCGAAGCTGTCGTAGGGGGATGCTTCCAGCGTGGTGGCGCCATTGAGCTCGGTCGCCGTGATCGGGTAAAGAGTATTGTTGATCAGCGTTGATTTGCCCGAGCCGGATACGCCCGTCACACAGGTCATCAGGCCCACCGGGATTTCCAGATTAACCTTGTGCAGGTTATTGCCACAGGCGCCCGTGAGGCGAAGCCATTTGTCTTTCTGTGGCGGATTGCGCTTGGCGGGGACTGGTATCTTGACCTTGCCTGAAAGGTATTTGCCGGTTAGTGAGGCTGGGTTGTTCATGACCTCATCGGCGGTACCCTGGGCCACGATCTCGCCGCCGTGTACGCCGGCACCAGGGCCAATATCTACTACGTAATCCGCCAGGCGAATCGCATCTTCGTCGTGTTCAACCACGATGACTGTATTGCCCAAGTCACGCAGATGGATAAGCGTTGACAGCAGCCGTTCGTTATCACGCTGGTGCAGGCCGATCGAGGGCTCGTCAAGAATGTACATTACCCCCACCAGGCCGGCGCCAATCTGGCTCGCCAGACGTATGCGCTGGGCTTCACCGCCGGATAGCGTGTCTGCGCTGCGGTCCAGCGACAGGTAATCCAGGCCCACATTGACCAGGAACATCAGGCGCGCTCGGATTTCCTTGAGGATCTTTTCGGCGATTTCACCGCGGCTGCCATCCAGTGAGAGCCCGGTGAAATAGGCCGCTGCCTCGCCAACCGGCAGCGTGGTGACGCCTGGCAGGTTGCGGCCATCGATAAAGACATGGCGCGCTTCGCGGCGCAGACGGGTGCCGCTGCAGGAAGGGCAGGGCTGGGTGCTCAGGTATTTGCCCAGTTCTTCACGCACACTCTGCGACTCGGTCTCGCGGTAGCGCCGCTCCAGATTCGGCACTATGCCTTCAAAGGGGTGATTGCGCATGACGATATCGCCGCGATCATTCAGATAGCGGAACGACACTTTTTCGGTACCCGTACCGTACAGCACCAGCTTGCAATGCTTGTCATCCAGCTCGCCGAAAGGAACCTCCAGCGATATGCCGTAATGATCAGCCAGTGAGCTGAGCATCTGAAAATAGTAGACGTTGCGCCGATCCCAGCCGCGGATCGCCCCTTCTGCCAGGGTCAGCTCGCCATTAACCAGCCGCTTGCTGTCAAAGAACTGTTTAACGCCCAGGCCATCACAGGTAGGACAGGCTCCAGCGGGGTTGTTGAAGGAAAACAGCCGCGGTTCCAGTTCGCTGATCGAATGGCCGCACTGGGGGCAGGCGAAGCGCGCGCTGAAGGTCAGCTCTTCGCCTTCCTCGCCATCCATGGGGGCGACGATGGCGATGCCGTCGGCTAGGTTCAGACAGGTCTCGAAAGACTCGGCCAGACGCAGTTGCAGATCCTCGCGCACCTTGAAGCGATCCACTACCACTTCAATGGTGTGTTTGCGGTTCTTCTCCAGTGCCGGGGCTTCATCCAGATCATGGATGCGGCCATTGATGCGCGCGCGCACGAAGCCTTGAGCCCGTAATTCATCCAGGAGCGCCAAGTGCTCGCCCTTGCGTTCGCGCATGACCGGAGCAAGCAGCATCAGCTTGCTGCCCTCGGGCATCGCCAGGACCTGATCAACCATCTGGCTGACGGTTTGCGCAGCGAGCGGCAGGTCGTGGTCGGGGCAACGCGGCTCACCAACGCGGGCAAACAGCAGGCGCAGGTAGTCGTAGATTTCGGTAATGGTACCCACGGTGGAGCGGGGGTTGTGCGAAGTGGATTTCTGCTCGATGGAAATCGCCGGCGACAGGCCTTCGATATGATCGACATCGGGCTTTTCCATCATCGATAGAAATTGCCGCGCGTAGGCCGAGAGCGACTCGACATAGCGACGTTGGCCCTCGGCATAGAGGGTGTCAAAGGCTAGGCTCGACTTGCCCGAACCCGACAAGCCGGTAATCACGATCAGTTTGTCGCGCGGCAGATCGAGGTCAATGTTCTTCAGGTTGTGGGTGCGCGCCCCACGGATCGAAATGGTATCCACAGTACATTTACCCTACGGCCAGCAAAGCAGAGCAGTATACGTTGTCTGGCACCGGCCCGGCAAAACACCGGGCAACAAACCGATGACAGGGAAAGCCCGCTTTGCAACGGGAGATGTCCGTTTCTGCTTGTGGCGAGCAACATGTTAGAATCCGTCGCCTTTCGTGGCGCTACTGTGGCGCTGTGACATTCATCCAGTCATCAAGCAGGGAAAGCCATGCACCAGGCCGATCGCATGACGTCCTCCGAACAGCGTGCCGCGAGCTCGCTGGCTGCGGTGTTTGCATTTCGCATGCTTGGGCTGTTCATGGTGCTGCCGGTGCTGGCCACCTATGGCGGCTCGCTGCGCGGCGCCACGCCGTTGCTGATCGGTATTGCGATTGGCGCCTATGGTCTGACCCAGGCCTGCCTGCAAATTCCCTTCGGTATGTTGTCGGATCGCATTGGCCGCAAGCCGGTGATCATCGGTGGCTTGCTGTTGTTCGCGCTGGGCGGGTTGGTGGCGGCGCAAGCCGAGACCATGCAGGGCGTGATCGTTGGTCGAATTATCCAGGGTGCCGGCGCGATCGCTGCTGCGGTGATGGCACTGGTCGCGGATCTAACGCGCGAGCAGCACCGCACCAAGGCCATGGCGATGATCGGCATGAGTATCGGCGTGTCCTTCGCGGTAGCGATGGTCGCCGGACCGGTGATTGCGGCGCGCGCCGGACTGCAGGGTGTTTTCTACAGCACCTCGGCGTTGGCGCTGGTAGGCATCATGTTGGTTGTCTGGATCGTACCCACGCCGCAGCAGGCATTACGGCATCGTGAAGCGGGTATGGTCCGCAGTGCCTTTATGCCAAGCCTGCGCAACAAGGATCTGTTGCGGCTGAACTACGGTATTGCCGTATTGCATGCAATTCTGATGGCCAGCTTCGTCGCCATCCCTCTGGCATTGCAGGAGCAGGCCGGCCTGCCCCGCGAGGAACACTGGTGGGTTTACTTGTCGGCGCTGCTGCTGTCTTTCTTCGCCATGGTGCCTTTTATCATCTATGCCGAGCGCCAGCGGCAAATCAAGCGGGTGGTGTTGGGCGCGATTATCCTGTTGGCTCTGGTACAGCCGATGATGTGGTTGGGCATGGGTTCACTCCCGTGGCTGGTGGCGGCCATAGTGCTGTTTTTTGTTGGCTTCAATTTGCTCGAAGCCACTCTGCCTTCTCTGCTTAGCAAGATCGCGCCGGCCGGTGGCAAAGGCACTGCAATGGGTGTGTACTCCACCAGCCAATTCGCCGGCGCGGCGCTGGGGGGGCTGATTGGTGGCGCGGTATTCGGTGCCTGGGGCCTCGGCGGGGTTTTCCTGTGCTGTGCACTACTCGCGGTTTCCTGGTGGGCGATTGGTGTTACCATGAGCGAACCTCCATATGTAACAAGCTACCGTCTGCCGTTGTCCTTGGCGTTAGCTGGGGATGAAACATTACCTCGGCGGATTCTTGCGGTTCCGGGAGTAGCAGAAGCGATGGTTGTGGCCGAAGAGGCCGCAGCCTATTTAAAAGTCGATACACAGGTACTCGATCGTGAGGCGCTGGACCGGGTCGTTAACCCGGCCTGAACCGGTCAGTACATCAGGAGAAAAGCATCATGGCCAGAGGCGTCAACAAGGTAATTTTGATCGGTAATGTCGGCGGCGACCCGGAAGTACGCTACCTGCCCAATGGCAATGCTGTTGCCAACATTACCCTCGCTACCAGCGACAGCTGGAAGGACAAGCAGACCGGTCAGCAGCAGGAGCGTACCGAGTGGCACCGCGTGGTGTTCTTTGGTCGTATCGCCGAGGTTGTAGGCGAATACGTGCGCAAGGGCTCGAAGATGTATATCGAAGGTCGTCTGCAAACCCGCGAATGGGAAAAGGACGGCGTCAAGCGCTACACCACGGAAATCGTCGTGGACATCGGTGGCCAGATGCAGCTGCTCGATGGCAAGCCCCAGGGTGGCGAGCAGGGGATGGCCCCGCGTCCGCAACAACAACGCCCAGCTCAGCAGCCAGCTCCGCAACAGCAGCAGCCAGCACAACAGGCACCACAGCAGGCTACGCCGGATTACGACAGCTTTGATGACGACATTCCGTTCTGACATAGAACTGTTCAACAAACCCGGCATATTCGAGGATGCGTCATCCTCCGGTATGCCGGGTTTTATTTTGTCTTTTATATGGAACAGCTCATGTCTGAAATCTATTTTGTCCGCCACGGCCAGGCCTCTTTCGGCTCCAGCAACTACGATCAACTCTCCGAGCTGGGGCATCAGCAGGCGCGATTGCTGGGCGAGTATTTTCTTCGGCGGGACATGCAGTTTGACCGTATTCTGACCGGCGATATGGTTCGTCATCGGGAAACGGCAGAGGGCATTTGCCAGGGGCTTGGGCTGCCAGCATCGGGTTTTGAAGTGTTCACCGAGCTGAACGAGTTCGACTTCCATTCGATTCTGCAGGCGTATCTCGCGCAGTTTCCCGATCAGGCCTTGCCTGAAAAGCCGGCTGTTGCGGATTTTTTCAAACGGTTGAAGAAAGCCATCGTGCTCTGGTCGCAGGGCGGCCTGCAAGGCCAGCTCCCGGAGACCTGGCAAACATTCGAGCAGCGTTTGCTCGATGTGCGTCAGCACATCATGACCCAGTACAAGGGCCAGCGGGTGCTTGCTGTCAGCTCGGGTGGCGCAATCGCCATGCTGGTGCGGCAGTTGCTGCAGGCGCCGAGCGAGACCATGGTCGAGCTGAATCTGCAGACGCGTAATACCGCACTGATTCATTGTGTGTTCAATCAGCACAATATGCGCCTGAGCAGTTTCAACAGTGTGCCGCACCTGGACAGCGCTGAGCTGCAATCGTTAATCACCTATACCTGAAAGAGGTTTAAACTGCCGCGTGACCTGAGGGCCTGAAGGTTGCAAAATGCAGTCAGGAATAGTGGTTTAAACGATTAAGGTCAAGATATGCGAATGCGCATTCTGTTGTTGGGCGCAGACTCCCTGATGGGTCAGGCGGTACTGCGTCTGGCGGCAGCCGAAGAGATAGCCATTGATGCGGTTGAGCGTCCAGCGCAAGGTTGGAAGGCAGAGCAGCTCAAGGACTGGTTTACCGAGTATCAGCCAGATGCGGTGGTCAATCTGGCCTTCTACCATCAGCACTTCCAGCTGGGGTCCAATGACGGCGACAATCTGGCACTGCAGCGCAAGTTTGGCAAGGAGCTGATAGCGCTGAGCAAACAGGCAGACAGCTTGTTGTTTCTGCTTTCCAGTGCGCGGGTGTTCGATGGTTTGAAGACTACGGCCTATACCGAGAAGGACGCGCTGGCGCCTGGCGATGCGCTGGGACAGTTGCATGTGGACATGGAGAAACAGCTCAAGGACCATTGCGCGCGGCACGTCATGCTACGGCTGGGCTGGGTGCTTGATGGCTCACCCGACGGGCAGCTGGTCGGGCTTTTGCAGCAGTTGCGTAACGGTGAGCCGATGCTGCTGGCGGAGGAGTGGCGAGGTAACCCAACCCCGGTAAACGATGCCGCCCGTGTGGTGCTGGCGATCCTCAAGCAGCTGGATTGTGATGCGCCGTTATATGGCACCTATCACTATGGCAGCAGTGAGGCGTCCAGCTGGATCAGCTTCGTGAAAAGTCTGGCGCAGGAGCTACTGGCGACCAAGCAGCTTGATAGCGTGCCGACGATCCGTTCCGTGCCATTCGATCAACAGTTGGATAGCGCATGGGAGCCGCAGAATGCGGTGCTGAGCAGCCGTCGGCTATTGATGGCTTTTGGCATCAAGCCTCGCGCCTGGCGCGCGCAGCTGCCGGAACTGTTGGCCAGTGTGTCGCACGATAGCCAAGCAGAATAACGGCCGCTTGGCGGCCGTTCACATCATCCTCTGTGTGCTTAGAACTTGTAACCCAGGGCAAGCATGTACACCCATGGATCAATCTCCACATCCACCTTGGCAGGTGCTCCGCCGACCTTGAAAGTGGCTTCGGTATCGATATCCACATGCCATACCGAGGCGTTCAGCAACACCTTGTCGGTTAACTGATAATCCACCCCGGCCTCAAGCGCCAAGCCCCATGAATCGCTTAGCGACAGATCACTGAAGCCGGCCGCCTTATTGGCTGAGGTGAAATCTTCGCTAAAGAACGTCGTGTAGTTCAGGCCCGCGCCCAAGTAGGGCTGCAGGGCCGCGCCTGCTGCCATCGGGAAGTACTGCAGCGTTAGGGTAGGGGGTAGATGCTTGATGTCGGCCAGCTTGCCCACGCCGTTCAGGTTGATGTCGTGGTTGAACGGCGTGGCGGCGAGAATGCCAATGCCGTACTTGTCCGTGAGCATGTAAGTGCCGGTAATACCCAGTTGCACGTCACTGTCGACACCTACTTCCAATTCCGTGTTCGCGCCCCCGATGATCACGTCATCGCTGTTCTCCTGTGGGTCGACAACCGCCACGCCAACGCGAACGATGGTATCGCCGGCTTGATGCGCGTAGACCGCCGAGGTGGTCAACAGGGCGGGGATAAGCAGTAGGCCGGCGGCCAGTTGAGTAGTGCGACGAGACATGAGGTAACTCCTGGGCTTGTGATAATGGCGCCATGGTAGTGATCGCGTTGACCCCGCTTATTGATCTGAAGCAAGAATTGCCTCGGGAGGGCTGCGACCGTCTGCCGCAGGCGTATTAGCACTTGAACTCTGCTTATGAGTAAATGATAATGCTTCTCTTTTAAGTCGCCTGATTCTCAGGCACGGATACTCTGGAGAGTATGGATGAGAGCGGTTTGGTTACTGCTGGCGGTCATGCTGCCAGCGGCAGTAGTGGCGCAGGACGTTACTGATCGGGCGCTGGACGAGAGCGAGGCTTTGATGCGTGATGCTCAGGGTTCTCAGCAGCGTATCGAGCAATTGGACGATGCAACACGCGAGGCGTTGCTGCGCTACCGAGAGGCAGTGCAGCAGCGCGAACAGTTAGGTGAGTACAACACCCGCCTGGGCGACATGGTCGCCGCGCAGCAGGCCGAGCTGGAAAGCCTAGAAGGCCAGCTCAGCAGTATCGAAGACACCCAGCGCGAACTGCTGCCGCTAATGCAGCGCATGCTCGATTCGTTGGAGCAGTTCGTTGCGCTGGACCTTCCCTTTCTGCCCGAAGAGCGCGGCGAACGCATCGACCAGCTGCGGGATCTGATGCTGCGCTCGGATGTCAGTGTGGCGGAGAAATACCGTCGGCTGATCGAGGCCTATCAGATTGAAAGCGATTACGGCCGCACACTTGAAGCCTGGCGCGGCAGCCTGGAACAGGGCGACAGTGTGCGGGTGGTCGACTATCTGCGTCTGGGTCGCGTGATGTTCTTTTATCAGAGCCTGGATGGGCGCGAGCAGGGCTATTGGGATGCTGAAAACCAGGCCTGGGCGCCTCTGCCTAACGAGTATCGTCGCACCATGGAGCAGGGCATGCGCATGGCGCGTCAACAGCAGACACCGATGATGCTGCGTCTTCCCTTGCCCCCCGTCTCAGAGCAGTCAAGCTCGCAGGAGAGCCAGCCATGAAGCATCTATTAATTGGCTTGTCTCTGGCCTTGCTGGCGCCGATGAGCCTGGCTCAGCCGGCAAACCTGGATGATCTTTTGCGCAACATCCGCGACGTGCGCAGCAGCGAGCAGAGCGCCATGCAAGAGCGTGAATCACGCTTTATTGCCGAGCGCGACCAGCAGCAGCGGCGCATGCGCGAGGCCGAGCAGGCGCTGGCACCGGTCAAGGCAGAAGCAGATCGGCTCAAGGCCGAGTTTGATCGGCTGGAAACGGCTTTGGCTGAAGTGGAAGCTGAACTTGAGCAGCGCAGCGGCAATCTGGGCGAACTGTTTGGTGTGGTCCGTCAGACGGCGGGCGACACGCAGAGCCAATGGCAAGATTCGTTGCTGAACATGCAGTTTCCAGAGCGCATGCAAACACTGGAAAGCCTCTCGGCTAGCCGCGGTATTCCGACGGTAGAGGCACTGGAAAACTTCTGGTACCTGTTGCAACAGGATATGACCGCCAGTGGCAAGATCAGCCGCTTCGAGGCGCCAGTGGTCGGCCGCGATGGTGAGCAACGAGTGCTGCCCGTAGTCAGCGTGGGCCCCTTTGTCGCGCTGCAGGGCGACGACTATCTGCTGTATCAGGCCGATACCGAGCGCTTGCTGGTAGCGCCCCGGCAGCCCGAAGGTAGCGGTTTGATCGATGAGTTCACACAGTCTCGTAACGAGCTGGCTGATCTGCAGGTTGATCCAACCCGGGGCAACGTGATCCAGCAATTGCAGCAAACCCCGAGCCTGATCGAACGTGTTCATCAGGGTGGCGTAGTGGGCTATGTGATCATCGCGTTGGGTGTGCTGGGTGTGGTGCTGGCGCTTTGGCGTCTTGGTTGGCTGCAACGTACCAGTCAGCGGGTGGATCGTCAGGTCGCCGATCTGGACAACCTCAATCGAAACAACCCGTTGGGCCGCGTATTGGGCGTGATCGGCAGTCGTCCCAAGCTTGATCAGCTGGACACGCTGGAGCTCAAACTGGACGAGGCCATTCTCAAGGAAACACCTTCGCTGGAGCGCTGGCAGGGGTTGATCAAGCTGCTTGCGGCAGTCGCACCGCTATTGGGTCTGCTGGGTACAGTGACCGGTATGATCGCGACCTTTCAGGCGATTACCCTGTTCGGTACAGGCGATCCGAAATTGATGGCGGAGGGTATCTCTCAGGCACTGGTGACGACGGTGCTGGGCCTGGTAGTGGCGATTCCGCTGCTGTTTATGCATAGCCTGGTTGCCGCACGCAGTAAGGCCTTGATCCAGTTGCTGGAACAGCAGAGTGCCGGTTTGATCGCGCTGCATCTGGGTGGCGAGGAGCCGCGAGATGGCTGAGGGGTTCTGGCTGCTCAGGGACTTCCTGGACAGCGGTGGCTGGGTGCTGTGGAGCATTCTGCTGGTCACGGTGCTGCTCTGGACGCTGATGGTTGAGCGGCTATGGTTTCTGGCCCGGGTCTTCCCCACGGAGGCGGTGCAACTGCAGCAACGCTGGC
This sequence comes from Halopseudomonas laoshanensis, assembly GCF_008365385.1. Taxonomy (GTDB): domain Bacteria; phylum Pseudomonadota; class Gammaproteobacteria; order Pseudomonadales; family Pseudomonadaceae; genus Halopseudomonas; species Halopseudomonas laoshanensis. Next base: position 24,595 of record NZ_QOVF01000011.1, read on the forward strand.
TGGCGCGTGCAGATCGCACCAGCCCGGCGGCGCGGCATATCCGCGCGGCCTGGTTGTCCCGTGCTCATCAGCACCTCGGCCGGTTTTTGCCGATGGTGCGCGTATTGATCGCACTCTGTCCGTTGCTTGGCTTGCTGGGTACGGTCAGCGGCATGATCGAAGTATTTGACGTGATGGCCCTGAGTGGCAACGGTAACCCACGGGCCATGGCGGCGGGTGTGTCCCGCGCCACCGTGCCGACCATGGCCGGCATGGTCATCGCCATCAGTGGTTTGTTCTGCCTGGCACGACTGGATCAGCAGTCACGCCGGGCCTTGCAGCGGCTCAATGACCGACTGCGTTTTGAATAGGAAGTAGTCCATGCGAATGCGCAGGCACCATACGGGTAATGACGAGGAAGCCGGGATCGATATGACCCCGATGCTGGATATCGTTTTTATCATGCTGATTTTCTTTATCGTCACCAGCTCCTTTATCAAGGAGTCGGGGATTACGGTGGACAGTCCCTCGGCAGCCAGCGCCAGCGAGCAGCCCAAAGGTAATATTCTGGTGGCCGTGAGCGCCAATGGCGAGATCTGGATTGACCGCCAGCAGGTTGATGTGCGCGCTTTGCGCGCGGCCGTCGAACGTATGCGCGTTGACCAGCCGGATAGCTCGGTGGTGGTGCAGGCCGACCGTGAATCACGTAGCGGTCTGGTGATTCAGGTGATGGATCAGATCCGTCTGGCCGGTGTGCAGGATGTGGCGCTGGCTGCGACTGCCGGAGCCGAGGGTCGCTAATGCGTCTGGCCCTGAGCTTTGTCGCGGCGTTGTTGGTCGCCCTGGCGCTGTTTGCGCTGATGTTGATACTGGTCATGCCGCCGAGGGATGACGCCGACCCGGTGGAAGAACTGGCGCGTGTCAGTTTCGTGCGTTCGGTTAGCGACACTCAGAGCGACAGTCGCGAACGTCAGCAACGCGAAGCACCGGACCGGCCGCAACCGCCCGATCAGCCGCCAGTGCAGCCTACGCCGCCGCAGCCCCAGGTCAGCGCCGCCATGGATCTGAATATCAGCGTGCCGAATGTACCGACCCAGATTCAGGTCAGCAGCGCGCCGTCCCTGACAGGGCTGACAGCGGCGCAGGTCGAGGCCGCGCCGCAGCCCGCCGCGCCACCGCCGGACTCTTCACCCTCGGTATCGGAAGAGGTTACCCCGCTGACCGATGTGCCGCCCAACTATCCGCAGCGCGCATTGGCTTCGGGCATCGAGGGGGAGGTAACGTTGGCCTTTACCATCACCGCCGAGGGCCGGGTGGAAAACTTGCGCGTGTCTGACGCCAAACCACCCGGGGTGTTTGATCGTGAAGCCCGGCGGGCAGCCAGTCGCTGGCGCTTTGCGCCGCGCCGCGAGAATGGCCAGGCGGTGGCGCGTGAGGCCACCAAAACACTGTATTTCCGTCTGGATGGAGGTCGCTGATGCGTGCTCTCGTCATGCTACTCATGCTCTGGGGCGCAGCAGTACAGGCGCAGTCGATCGATCCGGCTGCTTTTGCGGCGCTGAATAAAGCCCAGCAGGCGCAACAAAGCGGTGATTACAGCGCCGCGGGTAACAGCTTGCTTGCGGCCCTTGAGCAGGCCAGTGACGGCAGCATCGAGCAGGCGTTGGTCGAACAGCGCCTGGGTTACCTGGCGATTGCGCGTGATCGCAACGCCGAAGCTATTGGCTGGCTGCGCAAAGCGTTAAGCCGTGAACAACTGGATGCCGAAGCAGCCAGCCAGGATAGGCGCAATCTGGCTCAATTGCTGGCTGCTGAAGGGCAGGCGCGAGAAGCCGCTGCTCTGTTGGAAACTGAATTGGCAGCAGGTTCTTTGCCACGCGAGAATCGGCGGTTGTTGGTGCAGCTGTATAACCAGCTGGAGCAGTACAGCAAGGCATTGCCCTTAGCCGAGGAGGTGGTACGCGAAGAGCCGGGCGTCGAGGCCGTCTGGTATCAATTGCTAGTGGGGATGAATTACCGGTTGCAGCGGTATGAGGCGGCGGAGCGTTGGTTGAAAGTGCTGCTTAAGCGCGAGCCGGGCAACGCTGAATACTGGCGGCAGTTGGCCGGTATGCAGAGCCTTGATAAGCGCCAGCGCGCCGCAGCGGGTACGCTGCGATTGGCCTATGAAGCTGGCGTTCGTTTCAAGGCCCAGGACCTTGATAATCTGGTTGCGCTGCAGGTCAATGCCGGCGCCCCCTGGCAGGCCGCCAGGCTACTGGAAGCGCTGCTCAAACGGCAGCTATTAGCGGCCAATGGCGCACGGCAGGAGCGTCTGGCGCAATTATGGCAGCAAGCCCGCGATCACGATCGAGCCAAATCCGCCTGGACGGCGTTGGCGCGCAGCTCCGGCCGGGCTGACCATTGGCTACGCGTAGCAGCCATTCAGCTCAACCAGGGTGATTGGGAGGAATTGTTGAGCAGCCTTGAGCTGGCCCGTCCCGCCGCCAGTGCCGAGCAACGCCGTACGCTTAATCAGTGGGCCAGTTACGCCCGTCAGGCGCAGGAAGAAGGTTAAAACCCCTCGGTTGCCGCGCACTCCGAGTCGCGCTTAGTAGGTGTAAGGCTCAATGCTGGCGTCGGCAATCTTGTAACCGGCGTTGGCCAGATCGCTTTCCACCGCTTCGACCTGCATCGATCCGGTGATCCAGAAGGGTTGATACAGCGCCTCCAGCTTGATGCCTGTCTCGCTTTGTACATAAACGATCTGGTTGGACGGCGGTGGCGGCACATGAATGCAGGCCCCAAAGTACGGCACCAGCAGAAACTCGTTCACCACGCCGTCATCATTGATGCCGAGCGGAACTATGTAGCCAGGGAGCTTGACCTCGCGGCCATTCAGTTCCGCTACTACCGGCGCGGCCGGCTCTACCTGCACGGCCGGATCACCAAACTCCTCATCACTCAGGGTATCGGCCAAGGCCGATAAGTCATGCGTGGGCTGCGGTGAGCCCATGGCGTCCCGAGCTTCCGGGGGCACCAGATCGCCCCAGGCCAGCTCTTCGACAGCCAGAGCCGGCATCGTGTAGCACGCAAGCAGGGCAGCGCCGATCAGGGCGACACAAGTACGCATGAAATACCTCATCAGGTTCGAATCGACAGGCCGTCAGCCAATGATTGGCGATAGGCACGCCACGCGGGCACGCTGCCCATCAGAATGCTGGCCAGTAGAATAGCGCCCAATAGCGTCCATTCATACAGCCCTGGCGGCGTGATCGCGATGAACAGGCCGTATTGCGAGAGGATCAATGGCTGGCCGATCCACAGGCCCAGATAAAGCAGGCCCAGCCCCAGCAGAATACCGGCGATGGCCAGGCTGGCGGCTTCCAGCAGGAGCAGCGCAAATACGTGGCGCGGTCGCGCTCCGACCGAACGCAGGATGGCCATCTCCCGTCGGCGTTCGTTCAGGCTGCTGAGAATCGCCGTGAGCATGCCCACCAGCCCGGTCAGGACCACGAAGACCGAGACGATGAACAGGGCTTTTTCGGCCATGCCGAGCAAGCTCCATAACTCTTGTAACGCCACCCCCGGTAGCACGGCTTGCAAGGGTTCGCCGCCGTATTGATTGACCTCGCGCTGCACGGCGAAGGTGCTGATGCGGCTATTCAGGCCTAGCAAGATGGCAGTAATCGCAGTGGGCGTCAGGTCCAGTTCGCGTGCATCCTCGGCGCTGACCGCCGCTGCTCCACGTGCCGGCATGCCTTGTTGCCAGTCCACATGCAGCGCTTGCATACCTTCCAGGCTGATATGAATCGTGCGGTCTACTGGCGTACCAGTACGTGCCAGCAAGCCGCTGACCTGAAAAGGCTTATCCCCGTGGTCGACGAAGCTCACCGCGCCGGTGCCATGGGCCAGCACCAGTTCGGTGCCCAGTTCGTAACCTAGCTCGCGAGCAATATCAGCTCCGATCACCGCGTCGTACAAGTCATCGAAAGGCGCGCCGGCAGTAAAGGTCAGCGCCTGATCGCGGCCATGCCGGTAGTGATCAAAATAGCTCTGGTTGGTGCCCATCACTTTGAAGCCGCGGTGAGAGTCGCCCAAGGAAAGGGGAATGGCCCAATCCACCCGCGGATGCGAGGCGAAATGCTCGAAGCTGTCCCAGCGTACGTTGTTAGTGGCATTACCGATGCGAAACACCGAGTACAACAGTAACTGCACTGATCCGGAGCGGGCGCCGACAATCAGGTCGGTACCGGAAATGGTGCTGGCGAAACTGCTGCGCGCTTCAGTGCGCACTTTTTCCACGGCTAATAACAAGGTGACGCTCAAACCGATGGCGATCACCGTCAGCAGAGCAGAAAAGCGGCGGTTGCCCAAACTCTTGATCGCCAGGCGCAACAGATACATCAACACACCTCCTGCGGCTGCGCGGCCAGATTGATGTCGCGCAGCGACAGCGCGCGGTCAAACAGCGGCTCCAGCGACGCATCATGACTGACAAACAGCAGGCTGCTGCCAGCGGCGCTGCATTCGGCGAACAACAGTCGCAAAAAAGCTTCGCGGCTATCGGCGTCGAGTGCAGAGGTCGGCTCGTCGGCAATCACCAGTTCGGGGCTGCCGATCAGTGCGCGCGCTGCGGCAACCCGCTGCTGTTGACCAATGGACAGCTCGTTGACCGAGCGATCCAGCAGAGCGTTATCAGACAGTCCAAGGCTGTGCAGCAGATGCAGTGCCGCCGAGGCCAGCCCATCGTGACGCTTCAGCGCACGCTCGCGGCGCACACGGGAAAAATGGCAAGGCAGAGTGACGTTCTCTACCACCGACAGGTAGGGCAACAGGTTGAACATTTGAAAAATATAGCCGGTGTGATCGGCGCGAAAGCGGTCGCGCTCAGCGGCGGACATGCTGGCCATATTTTTGCCCAGCAAGGTGATCTGACCCTGGTCTGGTAGATAGACACCACCGAGCAGACCGAGCAATGTGGTTTTGCCGCTGCCTGACGGTCCCTTGAGAAACACTCGCTCGCCGGCCAGCAGCTGCAAGTGCTTGATATCCAGCAGAGGAGGTTGCCCGGGCCAGGCGTAGGTCGCAGCATCCAGGTCAATGATGACGGAATTCATGGCTTCAAAAGAGCTCGCAAAAGAGGGATTCAAGCCTATCAGCGATAGGCTGGCGCGCCTACCCGGGGTCGGCAGGCGCGCGGGGGCGTGCAAATGTCAGAAACGGATCAGGTTCTGTGTCGCGGTTAGCTCGCCACCCTGCTGGCCCTTGGGGCCGATTGCCTGCAGCAATAACCGTTCGGTGCCGGGGAAGGCGCTGAACAGTGCGACCTGAATCTGGTCGAGTGCGGCTTCCTGAGTACAGTTGAAATGAAAGTGCGCTTGAATATCTGCGTGGGATTCAGCCGATTCGTCGGAATGCTCATGCTCATGCTCATGGCCGTCCTCTGTCTCGAACAGCGGGCTGCTCAATTCGACTTCTTCAACGCTGCAGTCAGCGGCGGCAGGGAAGACAAACAGGCTGTCAGCATCATTCAGTTGTGCTTGCAGCGCTTTGACCTTGGCTTTGTCTGCGTTGCTGGCGGGCAGGTGTTCGAAGCCCAGCAGGTTATTCGCTGGGGAGACCAGCTCGATGGCCACTTCACCACCATCGACCACCAGGTTCAAGGACCCTACGCCATGCTCGTGCGCGGATAAACTTTCGTGCTCATGGCCGTGTTCGTGCTCGTGCTCGTGGTCGTCATGGTCATGGTCATGTGCCGCGCTGGCAACGGAAATGACGGCCAGTAGGCTGCCAATGATAAATGGGGTAGGGCGCATGGTAGGCCTCGCAGCAAAGGAGATAACGCGTTGTTAAAAGGAACGTTATCTTATTACATTGCTTTAAGCAAAGCCACTGTCACTATTGACGCGCTGGGCCAAAGCGCAGGGCCCTGTCAGTACAGGGCCTGGTAAAGCTTGCGGCGGTATTGGGTGGTCAGTGGATGCTCGCTACCCAGAATGTCAAAAACCTCCAGCAGGGTGCGCTGCGCAGCGCCGTCGGCATAACTCCGGTCATGCTGAAACAGGCTTAACAAGTGGGCCAGAGCGAGCTCGTGATCTTGATGGGCGAGCTTGAGAATCGCCAGCTGGAAAGTGGCTTCACTGTCTTGCGGGCTATGTTTCAGCCGCTCAAGCAAGAGCGCCTCAGCGGGGAAGTCGTGTGCCTGGCGTCGAAAGCCGATCTCGGCATGCAGACTTTTCAGCGGGAGCTTGTGAGCCTCGCGGTCAGTCACCTCAGCCAGCACCTGCTCTGCCTCCGCCAGTTGGTCATTGCAGCTGTAGGCGTGGCCCAGCAGCAGCCGCAGCTTGTCGCTGGGCTCAATAGTCATGGCTTGCTGCAGCAAGGCGATAGCCTGCGCGGAACTGCCATTCCGCAGCAGGGCGTCGACCTGCGCGCTGATATCAGCTTCGGTATCCCCGGCGTCGGCGTCGGGCATCGGTGGCAGGCTGACATGGGGCTCAAGCAACGCTCGGATGGCGCTTTCTGGTTGCATGCCGGCAAACCCCTCAACCGGTTGGCCATCCTTGAACAGCACGACAGTCGGCAGGCTGCGAATGCCAAAGCGTTCGCTCAATCCGGCCTCGGCGTCACAGTCGACCTTAGCCATTAACAGCTCACCAGCGTAACTCTCGGTAATACCCGCCAGCACCGGCATCAAGGCTTTGCATGGCGCGCACCAGTCTGCCCAGAAGTCGACCAACACCGGCTTGTGAAAGGAATTTTCCAGCACGTAACGATCGAAGGTCTCTTCGGTCACGTCGAAAATATAGGATGACTGGCTCATGGATTGTCCATCGAAGGAAGAATCAGGCGATAGTGGGGTTGCGTGCGGCTGAAATCAAGGCTGCGTTGGTGCCAGGGCCGAACAACTGACGAAAGTGTAGGGCATCCCTCAGTGCTGTCAGGCGACGGTGCCATACAGGGCTACCTGCCGGAACGTCTCGGGTTCGCCCAGGTCCGGCCAGGTCTGGCCGTGCAGTGTATCCAGTCGCGTATAGCCGGGGTGTTGCAGATCGCGCACCCTTGAATCGGCCAGAATGGCGCGGGGTGCGCGCTGGCGGAAATGCTCAAGAAACACGCGGTTGTCACTGTCGTAAAGGACGTCCGCAGCGATAATCAGATCGATCTCGCCGGTCACCGCAAAGTAGTCCGCCGCCAGGGTCAAGGGTACACCGTTCAGTTGCGCATTCAGGGCGCTGGCGCTCTGTGCCTGCGGGTCCAGGTCGCAAGCAATACTCTGCCGCGCACCGGCCATGGCGCAAGCAATGGCCACGATGCCCGAGCCGCTGCCAAAATCCAGTACCCGCATGCCACGGACCTGCTGTGGGTTAACCAGGATCCAGCGTGCCAGCGCCAGGCCGCTGCCCCAACAGAAGCTCCAGTAGGGCGGCTGCTCCAGCAGTTGTCGGGTTTCCTCGCTACTGAAGGCGCGATTCAAATTGGCAGGATCAAGCAGCCACAGCTGCAGTTCTGGCAAACCCGGCAGGCGGGTGGTAACCAGTTGTGCATCAGGCAGAACCTGATGCAGTTCGGCGTTCAGGGCAGCTAGCGTCATGGGGTAATCCATAGTGACAGGGGGGGCTATTGTAGCGTCGGTGCTTGCATGCTCGCAGCCCAGTCAAGTCGGCAGAGTGGCGCGCAGACGGCTGTGCAGGAACTCGATCAGGGTGCGCGTGGCCAAGGTCGGGTAGAGGTTGGGCGCGGTCAACAGGTACAACTGATCCCCCCAGGCGCTGACGCGCACGCGCTGATCGGGCAGTAGGCGCAGCAATTCGCCGCTGTCCAGCTCCTGCTGCACGCTATAAAGCGGCAGCAGGGCGCAGCCAATATCGGCCAGAGCCGCCCGTTTGAGGAACAGCATGTCTTCGGTCTGCAGTCGCGGGCGCAGGGTCAACGTGCGGGTCTCGCGGCCGTCGAATAGCTCCAGCGGCAGGCGCTGGTCCGGCACGTTGACGCTGACCATGTCGAGTTGCAGCAGGTCCTCCGGTTCCTGCGGTGTGCCGTGCGCCCGAAGATAAGCAGGACTGGCACACAGCGCCCAATCGACCGGGCCCAGGTCGCGGGCAACCAGAGCGTCGGGCGGAGTCGAGGTAACGCGGATAGCGACGTCAATCTCGGCCGCCACCAGATCAAAAATCCGGTTGCTGAAGGTGAGCTGCAGGCTAACCTCAGGATAGAGGTTGGCAAATTCCAGCAATAAGGGGCCGACCACTTGTTGCCCCAGTGCGACCGGCACGCTGAGCCTGATATGCCCGCGCAGGTTCTTGCCCAGGTCGTCTACCGTGGCCTGCAGGGCATTCAGTTCCTGACTGATACGCGCGGCATGCTCGTACAACGCCCAGCCTATTTGTGTGGGTTCCACACGGCGCGTGGTGCGCCGGAACAGCTGCACCTGAATGCTTTGCTCCAGCGCCTTGAGCCTGCGGCTGACATGTGAGCGTGATGTGCCAAGGCGGCGCGCGGCGCTGCTCATGCTGCCGGCTTCGACCACGGCGCAGATGAACTGCAGGGTTTTGATATCCACCTATTGTTGCCTATTTGTAAACAGTTTGGGCTCGTTGGCGGATATTGTAGATCAACCAGCCAGCTTCTATAGTCCAGGCACGTTAAATTTTGCTGCTGTCATTACATGACTTAGTCCAAGGAGAACAACAATGAGTCTTCCCGCCGTTCTGCAGAACTCGCTCAAACTACCGGTTATCTGCTCGCCGCTGTTTATCATCTCCAACCCTGACCTGGTGATCGCCCAGTGCAAGGCCGGCGTGGTCGGCTCCTTCCCGGCGCTGAACGCACGGCCGGCCGAGGAGCTGGAAGTGTGGCTCAAGCGCATTACCAGCGAATTGGCCGAGTACCAGGCGGCCAACCCGGATGCAGTGGTTGCGCCCTTTGCCGTCAACCAGATAGTGCACAGCAGCAACGACCGCCTGCAGCACGATGTGGAAATGTGCGTGAAGTACAAGGTGCCCATCATTATCACCAGCTTGCGCGCGCCGGATGAGGTGGTAGGACCGATCCACAGTTACGGTGGCCTGGTATTCCACGATGTAATTAACGTCAAGCACGCAAAAAAAGCCATCGAGGCGGGTGTTGACGGTCTGATTCTGGTCTGTGCTGGCGCGGGCGGGCATGCCGGGCAACTCAGTCCTTTTGCGTTGGTGTCTGAAATTCGCGCTTTCTACGATGGTCCGATCATCCTCTCCGGTGCCATCTCCAAGGGCGAGCAGATTCTCGCTGCCCAGGCTATGGGTGCAGACCTGGCCTACATGGGCACCCGTTTTATTGCCACCCATGAAGCCAACGCCGACGCCGCCTACAAGCAGATGCTGGTGGATACCTCCGCGGACGACATCGTCTACAGCAACCTCTTTACCGGGGTGCACGGCAACTATCTCAAGCCGAGCATTCAGAATGCTGGAATGGATCCGAACAACCTGCCCGAAGGCGAGAAGAGCAGCATGAAATTCGGCTCGGGCGGCAGTAACAAGAGCAAGGCCTGGCGCGATATCTGGGGCGCTGGGCAGGGCGTGGGCAGCATTGCTGGCGTCACCACCACGGCTGAGGCCGTCAGCCAGTTGGAGCAGGAATACGCCAGCGCACGTGCGCGGATGCAGCAGATCGCCAGCCCGTACGGTAAGCAGCCATGACCGCGCAGCTGATCTGCGGCGAACTGGAGCGCAGTGGTGATGAGGTCGCGCAGCGTGCCCTGCAGTTGGCCGGTGGCCTGGCGCGCTTGGGCGTTGAAGACGGCGACGTGATAGCTGTGATGCTACGCAATGGACCGGTCTTTATTGATGCGATCCAGAGCTGCCAGACAGCAGGTTGCTTTTATTGTCCGGTCAATTGGCACTTCAAGGCTGATGAGGTGGCATTCTTGCTAGAGGATTCGGCGGCCAAGGTATTTCTGGTTGAAGCCGACCTGCTGGACGATCTGGCGGGGATTATTCCTGAAGGGGTGGTGGTATTGGTCAATGGCGGCGATGGCAGCTTGCGTGCCGGTCACCTGCGCTATGAAACCTGGCTGGCCGAACAAGCGCCCTTTGCTGGTGAGCCGCGCACGCCGCGGGCACATATGGCCTACACCTCAGGCACCACCGGGCGGCCCAAGGGCGTAAAGCGCCTGGCGCCTCCAGTTGAGGAGCGTGAAGCCATGGCCGCCGCCATGCGTGAACTGTCGCGTGCCGCCTGGGGTATCGAGCCGGGCGTACGTACGTTAGTGTCCGCACCGCTCTATCACAGCGCCCCCAGCTCCTTTGCCCAGCAGTCGATTTTGCAGGCTGAGCTGATGGTCGTGATGCCGCGCTTTGATGCCGAGCAGACACTGGCGCTGATCGAACAATATCGCATCGATACGGTGTTTTTAGTGCCGATCATGTACGTAAGGCTGTTGCGCCTGCCGGCGGAGATCAAAGCAAAGTACGATCTGTCCTCAGTACGTTTTGTCGCCTCGACCGGTGCGCCCTGTGCGCCGGACGTCAAGCTGGCGATGCTCGACTGGTGGGGGCCGGTCATCTATGAAACCTACGCCTCCAGTGAAACCGGCATGATCACTATTCAGGACCCGGTCTCGGCGCGCCGCAAACCGGGTAGCGTCGGCTTGCCGATTGGCCAGACGCGTATCCGTATTGTCGATGAGCAGGGCAGTGACTGTCCGCTGGGTGAGCCGGGTGTGATTTATGTGCGTCAGCCGGCCGTGCCAGACTTCACCTACCTGAACAACGACGAGGCGCGCGCCAAAGCCGGGCTGGGCGATCTGGCGACCGTGGGCGATATTGGTTATCTGGACGAGGAAGGCTACCTGTTTATCTGTGATCGCAAGTCAGACATGGTCATTTCCGGTGGGGTAAACATATACCCGGCAGAAATAGAGCATCAGTTGATCACCCTGCCGGGTGTGGCGGACTGCGCAGTATTCGGTGTGCCAGATGCCGAGTACGGCGAATCATTGGTGGCGGTGGTCGCTACTGCCGATCCTGCGCTGAACGAAGAGGTGATAAAGAACTTCATTCGCCAGCGCATGGCCAGCTACAAGACCCCGCGGCAAGTCCATCTGGTTGCCAGCCTGCCGCGCGATGACAACGGCAAAGTTGCCAAGCGCAGGCTCAAGGATGCGTATTCCACACCACAGGGCAACTGACTTTCCTGACGCATGGGCAGTGCGGATACATAAAGGCCACAATCCCGGGGTGCGGCGGTCATTTAACCCCGGCGCACATCGGAGTAAGATGTGCCGCGCATGCCCAACAGGAAGTCTGCTATGCACTGTCCCTTCTGTAGTGCCAATGACACCAAAGTGATCGATTCGCGTCTGGTGGCCGAAGGCGACCAGGTACGCCGGCGGCGCGAATGCCTGGCCTGTCAGGAACGCTTTACTACCTTCGAAACCGCCGAGCTGGTGCTGCCGCGCCTGATCAAGGGTGACGGCCGTCGTCAGCCTTTTGATGAGGAGAAGCTGCGCGCGGGCATGCTGCGTGCACTGGAGAAGCGTCCGGTCAGTGTGGAGCAGATCGAGGCTGCCATTGGCCATATCAAGCACCGTCTGCGCGCCACCGGTGAGCGTGAAGTCAAGGCGATGGTGGTCGGCGAGATGGTCATGAACGAACTCAAGCAGCTTGATGAGGTGGCTTATATTCGTTTTGCCTCGGTCTACCGCCGCTTTCAGGATCTGAACCAGTTCCGCGAAGAAATCGAACGCCTCTCACGACGTGACAAGGACGAGCCGGATGCCTGACCAGGACGCTCTCGACAGCCGCATGATGGCCCGCGCACTGCAGCTTGCCTACAAAGGCCTGTACACCACCGAACCTAATCCGCGGGTGGGCTGTGTGCTGGTGCGTGATGGCGAGATTGTCGGTGAAGGTTGGCATGCCCGCGCGGGTGAAGGCCATGCGGAGGTCAATGCACTGGCGCAGGCTGGCGACCGCGCCCGGGGCGCCACTGCCTATGTGACCTTGGAGCCATGCAGTCATACCGGCAAAACACCACCCTGTGCCGATGCCTTGATTAATGCGGGCGTTGCTCGAGTGGTAGCGGCGATGCAGGACCCCAATCCGCTCGTCGCTGGCAAAGGGCTGGCGCGTCTACGGGACGCAGGTATCCAGGTTGAGTGTGGGCTGCAGGAAGCCGAAGCGCGGGCACTGAATCCCGGTTTTATCAAGCGCATGCAGACCGGTATGCCGTATGTACGCGTCAAGCTGGCGATGAGCCTGGATGGCCGCACGGCCATGGCCAATGGTGAAAGCCAGTGGATAACCGGACCTGACGCACGCGCCGATGTGCAGCGCTTGCGCGCGCGCAGCGGCGCGGTGATCAGCGGCGCCGACGCGGTGCTGCTGGATGATTCTGCCCTGACAGTCCGTGCCGCCGAGTTGGGCTTGCCTGAGGTAGAGGCGGCTGCCGCAGCGGCCCGGCAGCCACTGCGGGTGTTGGTCGATGGGCGCTTGCGCGTGCCGTTGGAAAATCGCTTGTTCCGTGAGGCGGGCCCATTGCTGGTGGCTTGCAAGTTGTTGCGCGGTCGGGTTCAGGGCTATGTCTTTGCTGGCGCCGAACTCCTTACCCTGCCGGATAAGGCGCAGGAGTATGTGGATCTCAAGGCGCTGCTGTTGGAATTGGCGAAACGAGGCTGCAATGAAGTGCTGGTGGAGTCCGGCGCACGCTTGGCAGGCGCGTTCGTCAATGCCGGGCTGGTAGATGAGTTAGTGGTGTATATGGCGCCAAGGCTGCTGGGCAGCCGGGCGCGACCCTTGTTGGAATTGCCCTTCGACACCATGGCCGAGGCCATGCAGCTCGATGTAACCGACATGCGGGTTGTCGGCCGTGATTGGCGAATCACGGCGCGACCGGTTTTTCCTTCCTGAGAGTGTTCTATCATGCAAATGGCAGTTCAGTGGTTGCTGATTCTAATGGCGATAGCCGCGTTTCTGGGTGTAGTACTTGAAGAGCTGATTCATGTTAACAAGGCCAAGGTAGTACTGTTTTTTGGCGCCCTGGCCTGGATGGTGTTGTTTGTCGCGGCGCCGGACGAGGTTTTTCGCGCCCGTGTCCAGGCCGCGCTGAGTCATAACATTACCGATATAGCAGGGCTCTGGCTGTTTCTGCTGGCGACCATGACCTTCGTCGCCTACCTGAACAAGAAAGGCCTGATCGAAAATATCATTTACAGTATCTTGCCGGGGCGGATTACCGAGCGGAAATTGCTGTTTATGACCGGCCTGTTCTGTTTCGTCTTTTCCTCCATCGCCGACAACATCACTGCTACCCTGGTATCGGTGGCGCTGGTGCTGAGCCTGAAGCTGGAGATACGCAAGACGCTGCGCTTCGCCACCCTGGTGGTCTTTGCGGTGAACTCCGGTGGCGTTGCGATGATTACCGGCGATGTGACGACACTGATGATCTTCCTTGCCGACAAGGTGGAAATCACTCATCTGCTGTTGCTAGCGCTGCCGGCGTTTCTCGCGGTGTTGCTGTTGGCGGCGCTGCTCTCGGTGGGCTTGAGTGGCGAGGTAATCATCGAGAAAAGTGCGCTGCAACCGACGCGCGGTGTCGACAAGGTAATAGGTCTGCTGTTTCTGCTGACGATTCTTGGCACCATCCTCGGCAGTCTGCTGTATAGCATTCCTCCGGTACTGACATTCCTTACCGGCCTGGCGCTGATGTTTTTGATTGCACGGTTTTTCAATGAAGATATCGAGAACGATCCGATTCTCGAGTATGTACGCGCCATCGAATTCGAAACCCTGCTGTTCTTCCTGGGCGTGTTGCTGCTGGTTGGCATGCTGCAGTTTATCGGCGTGTTGCAGGGGCTTACCGCGCTTTATGACGTGCTGCCGGTGATGCTTGCCAACTTCCTGATGGGCCTGCTATCGGCGCTGATCGATAACGTGCCATTGACGGCAGCGCTGTTGAAATCCGACCTGCAAATGGGCACGGCCGAGTGGATGGGTCTGACTTATGCTGTCGGAGTAGGGGGTTCATTGCTTATAATTGGCTCCGCAGCCGGCATTGTGGCCATGAGCAAACTGCCCGGTCTGACATTCATGACCTATATGCGCAGCTTTGGGCTGTTGTTTATTGCCTTTGCCTTTGGCTTTATGGCGGTTTATGCGATGGGCCTGATGGTCAGTTGATGACGGTTTAGCCTATGGGCTTATGGCTCCTTATCCAGCAAGCAAGCGAGACGTTCAGATGTTTACAGGCATTATCGAAGCGGTCGGTCATATTCAGAGCATGCAGCCACGCGGTGGTGATGTGCGTCTGTACGTCAAGACTGGCAAGCTGAGTCTGGATGACGTCAAGCTTGGCGACAGCATTGCGGTGAACGGCGTATGCCTGACTGCAGTGGAGCTGCCCGGAGACGGTTTCTGGGCAGACGTCAGCCAGGAGACCATTCGCCGTACCGCTCTGTCGCGGCTCAAGGAAGGCAGCAAAGTCAATCTGGAAAAAGCCCTGACGCCGTCAACCCGACTCGGTGGCCATCTGGTCAGCGGTCATGTTGATGGCGTCGGCAAAGTGCTTTCCATGAACGAAGATGCGCGCTCCTGGCATTTCCGTATTGAAGCGCCAGCCAATCTGGCGCGCTACATCGCCGAGAAAGGCTCTATTACTGTCGATGGCACCAGCCTGACGGTCAACAGCGTGGACGGCGCGGTGTTCGATCTGAACATAGTGCCGCATACCATGCAGGAGACTGTCATGGGCGGGTATCAGGTCGGCGCTCCGGTCAATCTCGAAGTTGACCTGATTGCACGCTATCTCGAACGCCTGCTGCTGGGTGACAAAGCGGCCGAATCCGGCGCTGGCAGCAGCACGCTAAGTATGTCCTTTCTGGCCGAAAACGGCTTTCTGAAGCCTTGATCAACGTGCCCGGGAGGGCCGTATGAAACTCAATACAATCGAAGAACTGCTCGAAGACATTCGGGCTGGCAAGATGGTCATCCTGATGGATGACGAAGATCGCGAGAATGAAGGCGACCTGATCATGGCTGCGCAAGCCTGCCAGGCTGAACATATCAATTTCATGGCGCGCTATGGTCGCGGCCTGATCTGCATGCCCATGAGCCTCGAGCATTGCGAGCGCCTGAAGCTGCCGTTGATGGTGCAGCGCAACAATTCCGGCTTCGGTACCAAATTTACCGTGTCGATCGAGGCGGCTGTTGGCGTCAGCACCGGTATTTCCGCTGGCGACCGGGCACGTACAGTGCAGGCAGCGGCAGCACCCGGCGCGGTGGCTGATGATATCGTCAGCCCCGGGCATATCTTCCCGCTGATGGCACAGCCTGGCGGCGTGCTGGCGCGGGCCGGGCATACCGAGGCGGCCTGTGATCTGGCGCGCATGGGCGGCTTCGGCGAATCCGGGGTGATCTGCGAGATCATGAACGACGACGGCAGCATGTCTCGGCGCCCGGAGCTGGAGGCGTTCGCCGAACAGCACAACCTGAAGATCGGCACTATTGCAGACCTTATTCACTACCGCCTGCTCAACGAGCGCACGGTCAAGCGTGTGTCCGAACAGCCGCTGGAAACCGAGCTGGGCACCTTCAATTTGGTCACCTACCGCGACAGCCTGGAAGGCGCAGTTCACCTGGCGTTGACGCTGGGCAAGCTGGAGCCGGAAGAGCCAACCTTGGTGCGCGTGCACAATATGGATCCCCTGCGCGACCTGTTCATGGTCAAGCAGCCGGAGCGTTGGAGCTTGCGTGCCGCCATGGCCAAACTGGCTGAGGAAGGACATGGCGTGGTACTGCTGCTGGGCAACCAGATGGGCGCCGACGAGCTGTTGCATCACGTCAACCAGTTGGCCGGCACCGATACGCCCGAGCGCCAGCCGACGACCTACAATACGGTAGGCGCCGGTTCACAGATTTTGCGCGACCTCGGCGTGCGCAAGATGCGTCTGCTGTCCAAGCCAATGAAGTTCAATGCCATATCCGGCTTTGATCTGGAAGTAGTAGAATATCTGCCCTGCGAATAAACGCACCCGATCCACGACTGCGCCTGGTGCGCAGCCGGTTCTTTAAGAGAGAGACAACATGTCAGCTATACGTACCATCGAAGGCGATTTCATGGCGACCCAAGGCCGCTACGCACTGGTTGTTGGACGCTTCAACAGCTTTGTGGTCGAGAGCCTGCTGTCCGGCGCCATTGATGCGCTGAAGCGTCATGGGGTGAAGGATGCCGATATCACCATCATCCGCGCGCCGGGTGCTTTCGAGATCCCCTTGGTGGTGAAGAAAGTCGCCGAGATGAAGCAGTTTGACGCGATCGTTACGCTGGGCGCGGTCATTCGCGGGGGCACGCCGCATTTTGAATATGTCGCTGGCGAGTGCGTCAAGGGCATCGGCAGCCTGTCCCTGGAATACGGTATTCCGGTGGCCTTCGGTGTATTGACTGTCGACAGCATCGAGCAAGCCATTGAGCGCTCCGGCACCAAGGCTGGCAACAAGGGCGCAGAAGCGGCCATGTCCGCGTTTGAAATGGTCAGCCTGTTCAAGCAGTTGGAGGCGAAGTGAGCGAGTCTGACTCCCAGCCACCGATTGCCGGCAAGCCCAAGGCGTCTGCCCGGCGCAAGGCGCGCAGTCTGGCACTGCAAGCGCTGTACGGCTGGCATGTGGCGGATCTGCCGCTGTCCGATATTGAAGCCCAGTATCGTACCGATAACGATTTTGCCAAGGTCGATGGCGCTTATTTTCATGAGCTGTTGACCGGCGTGGGCAAGAATCTGACCGAGTTGGACGAGAGCCTGGCCACTGTATTGGATCGCCCGGTCAAGGAGCTCGATCCTATCGAGCTGGCGACTTTGCGTATTGGCGTATACGAATTGATGTTCCGCATTGATGTGCCTTACAAAGTGGTCATCAACGAGGGCATCGAGTTGGCCAAGACCTTCGGTGCGACCGATGGCCATAAGTACGTCAACGGTATTCTCGACAAGCTCGCACCGCGCCTGCGCAGTGCCGAAGTCAACGCGTCCCGCCGGGGACGCTAATGTCGCCGGCAGGAGGCTGTTGCCATGCCGCTGGGTGAGTTTGAACTGATTCACCGCTACTTCCAGGGTCCTGCCCTGGAAGCGGCGGGCGATGTTGAGGCCATTACCCTGGGTATTGGTGATGACGCCGCTCTGCTGCAGCCCGACCCAGACAAGCAGTGTGTGGTTTCCACTGACAGTCTGGTGCTCGGCACCCATTTCCCCGAACATTATCTGCCCGCTGATCTGGGTTATCGCGCGCTTGCCGTCGCGGTGAGCGACTTGGCAGCGATGGGCGCGAGGCCGCTTGGTTTTACCCTGGCGCTGACGTTGCCGCAGGTTGACGAAGACTGGCTGGCGGGTTTTGCCCAGGGGTTGGCCCAGGCGGCCGAGGATCACCGCATCTGTCTGGTCGGTGGTGATACCACGCGCGGCCCGTTGAACATTGGCGTGACGGTTATCGGCCAGGTTGCCGCGCGCAAGGTAGTCCGCCGCAAAGGCGCACAACCGGGAGACTTGGTGTGCGTGGGTGGGCCATTGGGCGATGGTGGCGCAGGTCTGGCGGTTGCGCTTGGTGAAACGCTTTCCGAACAGCTCAGCGATGCCGGGCGGGATTATCTCGCCAAGCGTTTTTGGCGTCCGCGTGCGCAGTGTGATTTAGGGCTCGAGCTGGCAGGCATTGCCAGCGCGGGCATAGACGTATCGGACGGGCTGCTAGCGGACGCGGGTCATCTCGCGCGGGCCAGTGGTGTGGCGTTGCATGTACGTTATGCCGACCTGCCTTGCTCCCCAGCGCTGCAGGCCTGGCCCGAGGCGCAACGCCGGGAGTGGATGCTGGGTGGTGGCGACGATTATGTGCTGCTGTTTACCCTGCCGGTCGCCAGCATTTCCTGTCTGGACGTGTGGGCCTCCCAGGGTTTTCAGGTCAGGGTAGTGGGCGAAGTGGTTGCAGGGCAGGGGGTGTGGCTGGATGATGGGCAGCAACTGGTGAACATGGATAGCCTCGCGGGCTACCAACATTTCAAGGATACAACCGATGACTGACCCGCAGCCGCACGCTCCCGCTTCCGTGTGGCGCAACCCGATCCATTTTCTCGCCTTCGGCTTCGGCAGTGGGGCGATTCCCAAGGCCCCGGGTACCTGGGGCACGCTTGCCGCTGTGCCCTTTGTTCTGATCTGGCAACAGTTGCCGCTGGCCGGGTATGTGCTGGTGCTGGTGTTCGCAACCTTGCTGGGCATCTGGTTATGTGATCGCACCGCCAAGGATATGGGCGTGCATGATCACGGCGGCATCGTCTGGGACGAATTCGTCGGCCTGTGGCTGACGATGTTGCTGGCGCCACCGGGATGGCTATGGCTGTTGGCCGGTTTTGCGCTGTTCCGGTTGTTTGATATCTGGAAACCCTGGCCAATTGGCTGGGTTGATCGGCGGGTTGGCGGCGGCTTCGGCATCATGCTGGACGATCTTCTCGCCGGCCTCATGGCGCTGCTGGTATTGTTAGCAGCCGAACTGTTGATCTGACACTGGCGAGGAACGGACACCATGCCCCTGCTTTACCCCACCCTGTTGCGCCTGAGTGTGCTGCTGTTGCTCAGCCCCGCAGCTGTCGCCGATCCATCAGTGAGAGTGGTCGGCCTGTTTGCTGGCGCCGCGGTGGTCAATATCGACGGTCAGCGGCACATGTTGCGGATTGGTCAGCCCGGCCCCCAAGGTATTGAGCTGGTAGCCGCAGACAGCACCACCGCCACGCTGCGCATCAACGGCCAGACTCGCCAGTTCGGTATGCAGCGCGATTACACCGACGGATTTGCTGAGCGGGCCACTACTCAGGTAAGCATCCCGCGCGGCAGGGGCGGGCACTACCGGGTCACCGGCTCGATCAACGGCCAGACCGTTCAGTTTATGGTCGACACCGGAGCGACCAGCGTCGCCATGAGCTCTTTCGAGGCACAGCGGCTGGGCATCGACTATCGGGTCACCGGCTCCGAAGTGCGGGC
The DNA here is from genome assembly GCF_008365385.1 of Halopseudomonas laoshanensis. GTDB lineage: Bacteria > Pseudomonadota > Gammaproteobacteria > Pseudomonadales > Pseudomonadaceae > Halopseudomonas > Halopseudomonas laoshanensis. The sequence continues at coordinate 43,553 of NZ_QOVF01000011.1, forward strand.
CACTACCGCTAGTGGTCAGGTTGCGGGCTACCGGGTAACTCTTGCCCGGGTCAAAGTGGGCGATGTCGAACTGACCAATGTCGACGGTCTGATTCTGGAAGGCGGCTTTCCCACCGAAGTATTGCTCGGCAACAGCTATCTGAACCGCATACGTATGGTGGACCAGAACGGCACCCTGATATTGGAAAGCCGCTGAGGCGCCTGGGGCGGCTCGTTTCAGGAAATACTGATACATTCCATCCGGTGCTTTACGTCGCGGCGCGGACATTCTCCTGATAATATAGCTGCCCCTTATTGCAGCGGCTGTACAGGAGACCGGTGTGTCAGTCACCTTTGTTGCGTCATCCAAATTGCCTACCCGATGGGGTACGTTCACCATGCACGGTTTCCTCGAACAGGATACCGGCAAGGAACATGTTGTATTGACCATGGGCGATGTAGCCGATGGCAAGCCTGTGCTCGGCCGGCTGCATTCCGAGTGCCTGACCGGCGACGCGCTGTTCAGTCTGCGTTGTGATTGCGGCTTCCAGCTGGAAGCGGCTTTGCAGGCCATCGCCGAGGAGGGGCGCGGCGCGCTCCTGTATCTGCGCCAGGAAGGCCGGGGCATCGGCCTGATGAACAAGATTCGTGCTTATCATTTGCAGGATGGTGGTGCGGATACCGTCGAGGCGAATGAGCAGCTGGGTTTTGGCGCCGATCAGCGTGACTACGCCATCTGCCAGCCGATACTCGAGCATTTGGGCATCACCAGCCTCAAGTTGCTGACCAATAATCCACGCAAGGTCAAAGCATTGGAAGGTTATGGCCTGAAGGTGACAGAACGGCTGCCGCTGGAGTTTGGACTCAACCCGCACAACAGCAAGTATCTGGCGACCAAGGCCGGTAAGCTCGGGCATATGCTCGGCGAGATGCACCAGGCGGAGGCGGAATAATGTTTGATGCGCGTCCTCATTGGAAGGCCCTGCAGCGCAACTGGCGGATGCAGGCGGGTGTAACCCTGGTATTGCCGATTGCACTGGTATGGTTTATTGGCGAGCAGCCGGGCGCCTGGCCTGAGGGGGCTATTCCACTGTTCGTGGTTGGGCTGGCGACGCTGTTTCTATCCATCTGGCGCTTCCGCCATTACAAATCCGCATTGATCGCTGCTGAAGCGTTGGGCGACCAGCCACAGGCGGAATCGGCTTGGGAAACCCTGCACAAGCAACAGCTGTTGGGTTTGATGAACGCCAAGTTTCCCGCGTGGATGGGCATGCTGCAGTTTGTCTGCACCAATGAAATCGTCCCGCTGGTGTTGCTGGTGCTGGCCAGCATGGGCGTAATGTTGCTGTACCGTCCGCCCAGTGCCTGGGTGAAGTGATGCGCGCCGGCTGGCTGGCCGGGCTGCTGCTGTTTTGCCTACCGCTGGCAGCAGCTCCCCGGGTAGTCAGCCTAGCGCCGTTTCTAACCGATATGGTCGTGCAGCTCGACGCGGTAGATCAGCTGGTCGGTGTGCTTGACGACGGGCAACTGCCCCTTGAGCTGGAAAGCGTACCCCGCATCGGTAGCCATCAAAGCCTGTCCCGCGAGCTAATCCTAGCGCAGAATCCCGATCTGGTTCTGGCTTGGACCTCAGGCAACCCCCCTGAATTACTCGACACCCTGGAAACCTGGGGTATTCGCGTTGAGCGTTTTGATCCCCAACGATTGGCTGATATCACCCAGATGACCCGTCGACTGGGCGTTCTGCTTGAGCGCTCAGAGGCGGCGGAAACGTTGCTTAACGGGTATGAGCAGAAACTGCAGGGTCTGCACCGGCCTGTGACGAACAATGCCCCCCGGGTATTCGTGCAGCTCTGGGATGAGCCATTGTATACGGTCAGTGATAACCAGTTGATTGGTGATGCCTTGCGCCACTGCGGCGCGCGCAACGTGTTTGCGGATCTGCCGATTTACGCACCCCAGGTCGGGTTCGAGAGTGTGCTAGCCGCGGACCCGGACCTTATTCTGGTATTGGATGATCAGCCTGCAGCCGAGCATCCGTGGGTGCGGCGCTGGCGCCAGTTTCCGCAGATGCGCGCGGTACGCGAAGAGCAATTGAAGGTAATGAACGGCGATAGCCTGGTTCGACCAACGCCGCAAATTGTCTCTGGCGTCCAGGCATTATGTGCATTGGTTGGGGTGCCGGAAACGCATTAGTCCGCGAGCAAGCAGGTGTGGTGTACCTGCCTGCCCGGGTCTGGCTAGAGGCGGGGCGTCCAGACCGCAGACAGCATCGCCGTGCGCCCGCCTTCGCGGTAGCGGAAACTGACGGGTGCGAATGTGTCAGCATCAAACGCACTTCCGCGAGCCTGGTAGTAGTCACGGTCCAGCAGGTTATCAACTGCGACGTTGAAGCGCAGTTCGTCATTCGCCTGCCAACTGCCGCGCACGCCAAGAACACCATAGCCGGGAATGCGGTTCTCGTTGTTCAAGTCATCGTAGCTGTGGCTGTTGAGCGTCCAGCCTGCACCGACACTGAACGCATTGAAGCTGCGATCCAGATCAAGCGTCAGGCTATTCTTCGGCCGACGTGCCAGGCGGTTACCGTCATTTCCGCCGCCGCTGGCATTGCGCGCATCAATCAGGCTGTAACTGGCGCTCGCCAACCATCCGAACATGTCCTGCTGCAGCGTCGCTTCAAATCCATTGATTCGCGCCTTGTCGATGTTTTCGGGGCGGAACGGGTCGTTGCTGCCCGCCTGATTGCCGTCCAAGGCGTTGTTGGTGACGATCGCATCGCGAATCAACGTTCTATAAAGCGCCGTTTCCAGCCGTGTGCTGGCAGTCAGTTGTGAGCGCCATTGCAGCTCATAACTTTGCGCTGTTTCTGGTTTCAGGTCGGGGTTTGCATACACGGTGCAGGCGCCCATAAAACAGCTGTCGGGGTAATAAAGATCATTGAAAGTTGGTGCGCGGAACGCCTGGCTGTAGGACAGGATCAGGTCATTCTGTGGGTTGAGGTGCCAGGTGCCGGCGGTATTCCAGGTATTTTCGCTACCGAACTGCTGGTTGCGATCATGCCGCATGCCGATTTCGGTTGAAAACTGATCGCCGCTGAAACGATGAAGCGCAAAAGCGGCCCGGTTGATACGGCTATTGCGATCGAACTCGTTGGAGCTGTTCAAGCGATCCTGATACCAGTCTGCACCCAGGATCAGCGTCTGCGCGTTGTTCAGCTCCAGCGTATTGATCCAGTTGGCCTGGTCGCGGTAGGTGTTGAAGGTTGAGCCGCCAAAGGGGTCTTCGGTGGTCCGCCGGTCTTCTGTGTGCCCCAGCTCCAGGCGGCTGTTCCACAGCGGATTGATCTGCCCCTCAACAAAGGTGCTCAGGCTGGACAGCTCAAAATCGTCCTGAGCAAAGCCGGCCGGCGACAGCGAATAGTCATACTCGGTATCGCCACTTTGGCGCAAAGCGCTAATGCCGGCCTGCAGGCGCTGATTGAAGCGGTGCGAGAAGTTGATGTTGGCGGCCTTGTTGCGATAAGCGCTATCGTTACTGCCCTCCAGTGTCGTCCGTGCAAAGCCGTCCGTTTCGTCAAGCGACAGGCCCAGATCCAGCCGTGTAACGGCGTTGCCGCCAGACAGCCCTACACCGCGCTCAATGCGGCCGTGACTGCCTACACCCACCGACAGACGGGGTTGCCAGCCAGCGTCTGCGTCGCCACGGCGAGTGAATATCTGAATCACGCCGCCTATTGCATCGGATCCATACAGCGCTGAACGCCCACCGCGCACCACTTCAATGCGCTCAATATGTTCGATGTTGAGCAGCTCCAGGCTAGTGATGCCGCTTGAACTACCGGAAATGCGTTGGCCGTCAACCAGTACCAGGGTTTGCGCACTGGTAGTACCGCGCAGAAAAACACCGGTCAATGAGCCTGGTCCACCATTACGAGCTATGTGTAGCCCGGGGACCCTTTGCAGCAGGGCCGGAACGTCGCTGGGCTGCAAACGCTCTATGTCTGCCCGGGTAAAAACGCTGCTGGCAGCGTGAGCTTCACTGCGCGGTTGCTCCATGCGCGATGCGGTGACTACCGTATCCGGCAGGTCCAAACTGTTGGCTTGTGCAATGCTCGCAGCCAGTAAGGCGGGAGCCAGCAATAGATATTTGTTCATCATGAATCCTCAAAAGAAACGCTTTTGAGGAGGGCGAGGAGCCAGCGAAATCTGCCGGTATAGCGGAGGGCAGCCATGCACTGGCCGGGTGACGCCCTCCGCGACACCTCAGCTACGAACCATGGCGGGCGGAATCTTTGGATGCCGGCACGCAGAGGGTTCTTTACGCACAGGGCCGGTCTCCGGGCTCAGGATGCAAATAATGTGGCCTTCCCATACGCAGGCGTACAGTGGCGTGTTGCACATTACCGACAGACCCGTATCAGGGGGGCTGTGATCCTTTACCGTTGCGGGGGCAGCGTCGGGGTTGCACCGACTTCCCGTTTCACCCTGCGGTTCGATGGCCGGCAGGGCACCCAGTGCGACTGGAAGCGGGATGGACTCTAGGGGCTAAGCGCTTGATGGTCAAGTCTGCTGGCGCATTGAGCGGGATTATTGCCTGCGCCAGCAGGTCGGGCGGCTGACTGGTTCAGCTGTTCAGATTCTGGCGCCGACGGATCGCAGCTTCGATTCCTGCGGCATCCAGGCCACATTCCGCGAGCATTTCCGCCGGTTTGGCGTGTTCCACATAGGTATCTGGCAGGCCGAGATTCAGAATGCTGACCGGCTTGCCCTGGCTCAGCAGCCACTCGTTCACAGCGCTGCCGGCACCACCCATGATGGCGTTTTCTTCCAGGGTGACCAGCAGCTCATGGCTGTCGGCCAGTTGCTGGATAAGCGCAGTGTCCAGCGGTTTGACAAATCGCATGTTTGCCACGCTGGCATCCAGCACCTCGGCAGCTTTGAGTGCCTGGGCGTGCAGGGTGCCGAAACAGAGGATGGCGACCCCCTGACCCTTGCGGGTCAGTTGGCCTTTACCGATCGGCAATGGCTCTAAACTGCTGTCAATCGGCGTACCAGGGCCGGTACCACGCGGATAGCGCACGGCCGCAGGGCCGTTATGCAGAAAGCCGGTGCTGAGCATCTGCCGGGTTTCGTTTTCGTCGGCTGGCGCCATGATCAACATATTCGGCAGGCAGCGCAGAAAGGACAGATCAAAGCTGCCAGCGTGCGTCGGGCCGTCTTCGCCAACCAGGCCGGCGCGGTCGATGGCAAATAGCACGTCCAGATTCTGCACTGCGACATCATGGATCACTTGATCATAGGCACGCTGCAGAAAGGTCGAATAAATTGCCACCACCGGTTTTGCGCCTTCGCAGGCCATGCCGGCGGCCAGGGTAACTGCATGCTGCTCGGCAATCGCTACATCGAAATAGCGCTTCGGGTACTGTTCGCTGAACGCAATCAGGTCAGAGCCTTCCTTCATCGCCGGCGTAATACCCACGAGGCGCTGATCTTCCGCAGCCATGTCACACAGCCATTGGCCAAACACATTGGAATATTTCGGCTTGCTGACGCCGTTACTGGCGGGTTTGGGTTCCAGTTTGGTAATCGCGTGATAGCCGATCGGGTCGGCTTCAGCCGGGGAGAAACCCTTGCCTTTTTGTGTGACCACATGCAAAAACTGCGGGCCCTTGAGTTCGCGCATATTACCTATGGTCGCGACCAGGGTTGGCAGGTCGTGGCCATCGATGGGCCCAATATAGTTCCAGCCCAGCTCTTCAAACAGCGTGCCGGGCACCAGCATGCCTTTGGCGTGTTCCTCCGTGCGGCGAGCCAGCTCCCAGGCCGACGGAATCTTCGACAGCACTTTTTTGCTGCCTTCACGCATATGCGAGTAGGTACGGCTGGAGAGAATCTTCGCCAGGTAGTTGGACATGCCGCCGACATTGCGTGAGATCGACATATCATTGTCATTCAACACCACTAGCATATCGGCTTCGACGTCCGAGGCATGGTTGAGCGCCTCGAAGGCCATGCCCGCTGTCAGTGCGCCATCGCCGATGACCGCGACTGTCCGACGGTCCAGGCCTTGTAGCCGCGAAGCGACGGCCATGCCCAGTCCAGCGCTGATCGAAGTGCTGGAGTGGCCCACGCCAAAGGTATCGTAGGGGCTTTCATGGCGGCGCGGAAAGGCTGCCAGGCCGTCTTTCTGACGCAAGGTGCTCATCTGCTCGCGACGCCCGGTGAGAATCTTGTGCGGGTAGGCTTGATGGCCGACATCCCAGACGATCCGATCTTCGGGCGTTTGGTAGATATAGTGCAGCGCAACAGTCAACTCGATCACGCCCAGGCCTGCACCGAAATGGCCACCAGTCTGGCTGACGGTCCACAGCAGGTAGGCACGTAGCTCGTCGGCCAGTTCCGGCAGACGCTCTTCGTCCAGCTCGCGCAGGCGAGCAGTGTCGTTCAGGCTGTCCAGCAACGGGGTGTGGGGCCGTTCGCGGGGTATTTCGTGAAAGGTGCTTGGCATCAAACAGGCTCTGGGTGCCGCATGCAGGGCAAGATTAAAACGGCAGTTTAACCGATGCGGCCTCTTAGCCCAACTAGCGCAGCCGGGTTAGAACTGTCTTTGTACAATAAAATCGGCTAGCTGGCGCAGGCGCAGAGCATCGCCAGCAAAGGGCTGCAGCGCCTCAATGGCTTGCAGGCGCAGCGTGTCAGCCAGTGCCCGCGCGCCATCCAGACCTAATAACGCTGGGTAGGTAGGCTTGTCGCGAGCCAGGTCAGCACCCTGTTGTTTGCCGAGTATGCTGGTGTCGCTTTCGATGTCGATAATGTCGTCCTGAACCTGGAAGGCCAGGCCGATACAGTCGGCATAAACGCCCAGCGCCTTGAGCTGCTCTTCGCTGACCTGCTCGCTGGCCAGAGCACCGAGTTGTACGCTGGCGCGAATCAACGCGCCGGTCTTGTGCCGGTGCATTTTCTCCAGGGTCGGCAGGTCAAGCTTTTCACCCACGGCGCCCAGATCAATCGCCTGACCACCGACCATGCCGATCGGACCTGCAGCCGTAGCCAATACCTCGATCATGCGCAGCCGGGTGTTCGCTTGCAGGTCAGTGGCCTGAGCCAGCCACTGAAACGCCAGGGCTTGCAGCGCATCGCCGGCAAGAATGGCCGTGGCCTCGTCATAGGCGATATGGCAGGTGGGATGCCCGCGGCGCAGATCGTCGTCATCCATCGCCGGCAGATCGTCATGGATCAACGAATACGCATGAATTGCCTCAACCGCTGCGGCGGCGGTATCGGCCCGCTCTGGCCGGCCGCCGAGCGCTTCGCAGCAGGCATAGGCGAGCATGGGGCGAATACGTTTGCCGCCGTGCGTCACACTGTAACGAATCGCTGAAAACAAACGCTCCAGTCGCGGTTCTCCGGTCTGTAGCTGTTGCGTCAGGTAGGTGTCGATGCGGTGTTGGCAGGCGCTAAGATAGGCACCGAAATCGCTCATTCAGCGGGACCGTCAAAAGTTTCGGTCGTCAGAGTGCCGTGTTGCTCGACCAATAATTGCACTTTCTGTTCTGCCTGGCTCAATGCCTGTTGGCAATCGCGGGTCAGCGCCACGCCCTGCTCGAACGCAGTTAAAGAATCTTCCAGGCTGAGTTCGCCACTTTCCAGCCGCTCGACCAGTTTTTGCAGGTCGCCCAGCGATTGTTCAAAATCCACGGCGACTTTTTTCTTGGCCATGTACATACCTCATTTATCTGGCGAATCGGCAACCGGCTGAACATTACCCAAGGCTAATGGAGCGGTCAATCAACTGTAGACGTCATAAAAATAAAACAGGCTCAGACTCCAGCCAATCAGGATCACCAACCCCCGTAGCCAGCTGTCCGGCAAGCGGCGGGCGAACAGCCCGCCGCAGTAACCGCCCGCGATGGTACCCGGTAGCATGATCAACAGCGCCATCCAGTGAACAGCCCCGGCGAGCATGAAGGTCAGCGCAGCAACACTGTATATGACCGATGACAACAGGCTTTTGATCGCATTGATCTCCACCACCTGCGTGCGCCCGGAAATCGCCAGGCTGGCGATCATCATGATCCCCATGCCTGCGCCGAAAAATCCGCCATACAGAGATACCAGCGCCTGGCAGACGAAGCCGACCGGGCCGAGCCGGGGCGAACTGGACTGCGTCGGGCCAACCTTCGCCACCAGTCTGGCCAGTGATCTACTGAAGGTAAACAGCAGGGTGGCCAGCAGCAGTAACCAGGGAATCAGTTGGTAAAAGGCCTGGTCACTGGTCAGTAACAGTATTAAGCCGCCTGCCAGGCCGCCAACTGAAGCGGCAATGACCAGAGGCAACAGATAGGCGCGCATCGGCAAACGCTTCAGTTCGCGGCGCAGGGCCCACGCCGCCGACACACTGGCCGGCCAGAGTGCAACGGCGTTGGTAGCGTTGGCACTGACCGGCGCTATGCCGGCCGCGAGTAATGCCGGGAACGAGAAAAACGTGCCGCCACCGGCCAGCGCGTTCATCAGGCCGGCCGCAAAGCCGCCGCCTATAACAAGAAGTATTTGCCAGAATTCCAAAGTGTTATCCGCTGGTTTGTTAATTGCTCGGATCATACCTGCTAAAGAAGAGACGAGCCCATAGTCAACCGGATCGCACTGACGTTTGGCGTAGCAACCGCTAAGTACAATGCTGCAGGAAAAGGCAACCAGTGACTTATGAAGCTGGATTATCGTGGCCGGCAGAGTTAACCTCCCGAGTACGACCTAATCAGGATGTTCAATGAAAACTGGCGTACTACGTACCTGTCTGCTTTGGCTGATGATCTTGATCATCCCGGCCCAGGCAGTTGCGGGTGCGTTTTCTACGTCCTGTGCAGCTACACCTCCTGCCACGCAGCAGAACGAGATGCCAGCTGAGCACGCCCATCACGCGATGGCCGAGCAGACCCATGATGACACCGGCCAGGTGGTGCATAGCGGGTGTGTGCTTTGCGCGGTCAGTTGTCATGGCATCAGTGCTCTGACCAGTTGCAACAGCGAGCCTTTGGCTGTGTTTGCTCCGGTACTCTCTGGCGTACCGGCCTATCTATTGTTTGTCGGGCAATCCCCCGAGCCACTCAAACGACCTCCCCGCACCGTCCTCCTCTGAAACGATAACGGCTCCTGTTGAGCTGAACATTTCTGATCGGTAACACCGATCTGATCGCAGAGGTGGTCATGTTTTCCCCAACGTATTGTATGGGCGGCTTATTAGCCGTTTTGGCGTGGCACAGTTATGCCCAGGCAACCCAGCCTGATCCATCTGGCGCCGACGTCGTCCCGCCAGTGACTTACCAATCTCCATTGCACAGCTATCGAGGCTTTGAGCACCAGACTCCCGGCGACTGGCGTGAGGCCAACGCTACCGTCGGCCGTATAGGCGGTTGGCAAGCCTATGCGGCAGAGGTATGGGAGGCCAGCCAGTCGCAAGATGATGGCGCTGATTCCGACATTGATAACGCTGCCGATGCCGGCGGCGACGCCAATCCGCATCAACATCATTAAGGAGCTGGTTATGAACAAGACCAATACGGCTCCCGCGCGTTTGGGTTTCATCGGCGTGCTGCTGTTGACCCTGGCGGGCTGCGCGGGGCTGGCGCCGCAGAGTAGCCTTGAACAGGTACAGCAACAGAGTGCTGAGCTGATCGGGCAGGGTGCGTTGCATTGGGCCACCGAGCAGGATCAGCCGCCGGTGGTCCGCGAGCGTATCGCTGAGCTTCTGGCTGAGCCGTTAGCCCTGGAAAGTGCAGTGGAAATTGCGCTGATGAACAATCCCGGGCTGCAAGCTCGCCTGTTTGATCTGGGTATCGCTGATGCGCAGCGGGTGCAGGCGAGCCGTTTGCCGAACCCAGGATTTTCCATCGGGCGCATGACACGGGGCAGCGAAGTGGAGTGGGAGCGTGGGCTGCACCTTAATCTGGGCAGCTTGATCGCCTTGCCCTTAACCCGTCGCATAGCTGAGGGCCAGAACGCGCAGGTACAACGGGAGGTCAGCTTGTCGGTGATGCGGTTGGCAACGGACACGCGTATAGCCTGGTATCGCGCGGTCGCAGCGCAGCAGAGTCTGTCTTATAGCGAGCAGGTTCTGCAGGCGGCCGATGCTGGCGCGGAGATGGCTCATCGTATGGCCGCCGTGGGTAATTACAGCGCCTTGCAGCAAGCCCGTGAGCAGAGCTTTTACGCGGAAGCAGCACTGGCCCACCTGCAGGCCAGACAAGAGCAGGTCGCCAGCCATGAGCGGCTGGTCCGCTTGCTTGGCTTATGGGGTGAGGAGACGGATTTTACCCTGCCAGAGCGGCTGCCCGATGTGCCTAGCCAGCCATTGGATCAGCCAGATATCGAGCAGCAGGCCATGGCCAGCCGTCTGGATGTGAAGGCCGCACAACAGGGTGCCAAACGCCTGGCGACCAACTTGAAGCTGGGTAAGGCCACGCGCTTTATCAATGTGCTGGAACTGGGCATCAGCAACAACAGCTCCAACGAAGAGCCCGTGCAACGCGGCTATGAGATTACCGTTGAGCTGCCGTTGTTCGATTGGAGCGGTGCTCGCATGGCCGGCGACGAGGCGCGATACATGCAGCAGCTGCAGCGAACCGCCGAAGTCGCAATCAATGCGCGCTCGCAGGTACGGGAGAGCTATCAGGCTTATCGCACAGCCTGGGATGTGGCAGCACATTATCGTGATGAAATCGTCCCCCTGCGCAAACGTATCAGTGAGGAAAACATGTTGCTCTACAACGGCATGTTTATCGGTGTATTCGAGCTACTTGCTGATGCGCGGGAGCAGATCTCCACAGTCAATCGTTATCTGCAGGCTCAGAGTGATTTCTGGGTGGCTCAGTCTGAACTGGATCTGGTCCGTTTTGGGCCAGTAACGCCGAGCGAGGCGAATAGCGCTTCCACCACACCCGCTTCCCCCGCCGGAGGGCACTAACATGGTTTCACGACGTGATTTTTTTATGGGCGCGGGTGCCATAACGGCAGCCGTTGCTGCTTCTTCGGTCAGCCGGGTGTCTTTGGCGGGGTTGCCCGAGCCGGTAATTCAGAGCAGCCCGGAGACCATGGCTCCGCTGGAGCCGAATACTGGCAGGCCTTACAAGCCGGTGGTGACGCTCAATGGCTGGACGCTGCCCTGGCGCATGAATAACGGTGTAAAGGAGTTTCATCTGGTTGCTGAACCGGTAGTGAGGGAGATGGCCCCAGGCTTCAATGCCCATCTCTGGGGCTATAACGGCCAATCGCCCGGCCCCACTATTGAGGTGGTGGAGGGTGATCGCGTCCGTATCTTTGTTACCAACAAGCTGCCGGAACATACCAGTATTCACTGGCATGGGCAGCGGCTACCTAATGGTATGGATGGGGTAGCTGGCCTGAATCAGCGTGCTATTCCAGCTGGCAAGACCTATGTGTATGAGTTCGAGGCCAAGCGCCCCGGCACCTTCATGTATCACCCGCATGCGGATGAGATGGTGCAGATGGCCATGGGCATGATGGGCTTCTGGGTAACCCACCCGCGCGATGCTCATCCCAATATTGACGAGGTAGACCGCGATTACTGTTTTCTGCTCAACGCCTATGACGTCGAGCCGGGGAGCTACACACCCAAGATCATGGAGATGCTTGACTTCAATATTTGGACGTTCAACAGCAGGGTCTTTCCCGGGATTGACCCTCTTGTGGCCCGTAAGGATGACAAGGTGAGGATTCGCGTAGGCAATCTGACCATGACCAATCACCCCATCCATCTGCACGGCCACGAGTTCGAGGTCACCGGAACCGATGGCGGACCGGTGCCGCGCGGTGCACGCTGGCCGGAAGTGACCACCGATGTGGCTGTCGGTCAGATGCGGCAGATCGAGTTCATCGCCAGCGATCTCGGTGACTGGGCTTTTCACTGCCACAAGAGCCACCACACCATGAACGCCATGGGCCACGACGTGCCGACGATGGTGGGTGTCGATCACCGTAAGGTGGTTACGCAGATCAATAATCTGATCCCGGATTACATGGTAATGGGCGAGCGAGGTATGGCAGATATGGCGGAGATGCAGATGCCGCTTCCGGAGAACACCATACCGATGATGACCGGCGACGGACCCTTTGGCTCAGTGGAGATGGGCGGCATGTTCACCATGCTCAAGGTGCGTAGCGACCAGCCTGCAGGTGATTACAGTGATCCTGGCTGGTACCAGCAGCCGGAAGGTACCCAGGCATTCGAGTGGACCGGGCCTCTAACAGAGCCGTCGCGGTTCAAATCCGAAGTATCCACCGGCAAGCCCGCAGTTGAAGTGCAAGTTCGTAAACCCACCGGGCATTCCGGACATTAATCCGCAAGGGAAGATATAAAAGATGAACAAATTAACATTGGTCGCGGCCGTGGCGGCGCTGAGCACGCTGTCTTTTGGTGTACAGGCGCATGGCGAGGCCGAAGATAGCGAGCGCAGCATGATGCCTCCGGAGCAGAAGGCGTGGGGTATCGGCGCGAGTGAAGAGCAGGTTGATCGCGAACTGGTCATTCGGATGGACGACAAGATGCGCTTTACCCCGGATCATTTCGAAGTGGCCGAGGGGGAGACGCTGAAACTGGTTATTAAAAATGAAGGGAAGATGCTGCATGAATTGGTACTGGGCACGGCTGCGGAGCTGAAAGAGCATGCTGCACTCATGGAAAAGTTTCCTGGGATGGAGCATGACGAGCCCTATATGGCGCACGTAGGCGCCGGGCAAACGCAAACGCTGATCTGGACCTTCAACCGGGCAGGGCGCTTCGATTTTGCCTGCCTGCTGCCAGGGCACTTTCAAGCTGGCATGGTTGGCGGCCTTAACGTAAACACAAGATAGTCCATGGGTGGAAGGAGAATGCGATGAAAAAAGTGACAATGTTATTGTTGATGTTGTTCGGGCTGACTGCTGTGCCTGTCGTGGCCAACAATCACCAGGCAATGTCTGAAGGCGAACTGAGAAAAGTCGATCAGGCCGGGCAACGGGTGACGTTACGCCACGGACCGATCAATAACCTGAAAATGCCGCCAATGACCATGGTGTTCAGGGTCGAGAATGCGGCGGATCTGGAAGGGTTGACCGCCGGGGACAAGGTCCGATTTCGGGCGGACAAGCAAGGCGATAGCTATGTTGTGACCGAGCTTGAAAAAAGCGAGTGAGCCTGTACCTTTTGGTTTGTACCGCGCCCATGAAAGATCATTTCATGGGCCGGGATAAACCGGCGCAAAGCCACCCCCGACTGTACGAAAATTGGTGGTTTGCCCTTGGTAAAGCCGGGCCGCCACCCACTGTATCTGCGTGTCGTATACGTAGTTGCGCAGATCGAACTTGAGCACTTGCGGCGATGCGTTGTTATCCAGGACCCGCTCGCCAGGAGCGATTAAAGCCTGAGCTACATAGTTACCCGCAAGGATATCCTCCCAAACTCGACGGGTGAGCTTGTCGCCGCGGTAAGCCGCTCGGCTGCCGTAACCCGCTGCAGGCTTGAAGAACAGCCGCTTGCGTTGCGCCCATAACTCTTCTGCTTTTTCGCGCTGCACCTGCTGCGTACGCGGAATACTTGCCAGCAGAGTCGCACGGGTCTCTGCTGCTACGCCTAGCCGTTGCAGATGTTCATCGCTGCTCAAAAGGATCAGATTACGTTTGTCGGCATAAAGCGCGTGGGCTTGAGGGTGCGGTGTCAGCACCGTAGCGTCGGTCAGGTGCGCTTCTCTGAGGTGTTCATTCGCTGGCGCCTCCAGCAGGAAATCAGTCAGGCGGTTATACACCAGGTCGATTGTCAGATCACCATGCCAGAGCCGGCCGGAGCGCAGCTCCAGCTCCGCCGGATCGACGATTACCGCGCGCATACCCTGACTTTCAAAAAGCGTTTGGAACAGGATGAACTCGGGGTAGAGATATTGGCTGGTTGGCTCAGTATCGACGATTGCGATACTGCGCAGTGGCTGCTTGCGCCCAGCTAAAGCCCACTCATGTTGAAACATCGCAATAATATTGGCTACGAAACGCTCCGCGAGCGCTGGAGGCGGAACTACTCCAGCCACTTCCGGGCAGCAGGCGCGTTGTGCGCGGGCCATCAGCGCGTTAAGCATTGCCCCGCCGGCGTTGGTATTGATCTCGATTAACCCGAAGCCTTCCTGTGCGACGTGAAAATCATAGCCCATGAATACGCCGCGTGGGCCTGATGAATGTCTGGCAATTGCTGGGGCGTAAGCAAGCACTTCTTCCCGGTAAGTGGGTAAGGCGACCACTGACTCAACCGCGTAGATGAGATCCCGCATGCGCTTCATATGCACTGGCGAAACAAAGACTGGTCGAGCAGCAAACACAGTCGGACAGCGCTCTTGCAGCAACTGAAAAACGTCAGCGCGACCAGTCTCCGCTGCCAGCGCCTGACGCAACGCTTGTTGGTCAAGACTAACGCAGAAGCACTCGCTGTTAAGTCGCTGGATCAGATTAGACTGTTCTGTGCCCATGATGATCAGGTTGCCTCGGTATCCAACAGCCAAACACGGTTTATAACAGGAGGGTCAGTATCGGCCAAAGTGTGGTTGTCATCAGCAGGTAAATTGCCGCAATGCGTGTAGCTCTACTGTAAATCGCCCCAAAGGTATTGAGCCATGCTCAACGCCACTACCGGCGCGGTTTCAGTCCGTAATACCCGGGGACCGAAACGGGCTGCCTGAAAACCGCTGTTTTCCGCCAGGGTAATTTCGTCTGCACTCAAGCCGCCTTCAGGGCCAATCAGCAAGGCCAGTTGTTCAGGCCGGGCAAGACTTTGAAGGTTCTGTTCGGTGCGATGATGCAGCACCAGTTTAAGATCGGATGTCAGAGCACCTAACCACGAGCTCAAGGCTACTGGCGGGTGGATCAGTGGCACGACGCTGCGGCCACATTGTTCACAGGCACTGACAGCAATCTGCTGCCAATGGGCTTGGCGTTTATCCGCCCGCTCGCCTTGCAGCTTGACCTCGCAGCGCTCAGTGAACAGAGGGGTAATTTCACTTACTCCCAGTTCTACTGCTTTCTGAATTGCCCAGTCCATGCGCTCGCCACGGGACATGGCCTGGCCGAGGTGCACGCGCAGCGCAGACTCGGGCATGCCGTCAATCGCCGCGCTCAAGCGCACCTTAACCTCGCGTTTACTGACCGCGAGCACTTCCCCTGGCCATTCCTGGCCGCTGCCGTTGAAGATCTGTACCGGCGCGCCCGGTGTCAGCCGTAGCACGCGGCCGACATAGTGGGCCAGGTTGTCTTCGAGCAAGCGGTCGCCCTCGGCGAGGGCGGCGTCCAGATAGAAACGTGATACGCGCATGCGCTCAGTCCCGCGTTGCCAGTTGAATACCTTCCCAGGCGACACTGGCCAGGTGGTCGATCTGATCCGGGGTGATTACATAAGGCGGCATGAAATACACCACGCTGCCTAACGGGCGCAGCAGCGCTTCATTTTTCAGTGCGTGTTCGTAAACCCGGATGCCGCGGCGCTCTTGCCAGGGGTAGGGTGTGCGATTGGCTTTGTCCTGAATCATTTCGATGGCCAGTACCATCCCGGTCTGGCGCACTTCTGCCACGTGCGGGTGATCAACAAAATGCGCTGTAGCCTTTTTCATATGCTCAGCCAGAACGCGGTTTGCAGCGATCACGTCGGTCTGCTCGAACAGGTCCAGGGTGGCCAGTGCGGCAGCGCATGCCAGTGGATTGCCGGTGTAGCTGTGCGAGTGCAGGAAGGCGCGCATGGTTACGTAATCGTCGTAAAAAGCCTCGTACATCTTGTCCGTGGTCATGCACACCGCCATGGGCAAATACCCACCGGTGAGAGCCTTGGACAGGCACAGGAAGTCAGGGCTGATGTCGGCCTGCTCGCAGGCGAACAGGCTACCGGTGCGGCCAAAACCGACGGCAATCTCGTCATGGATCAAATGCACGTCGTAGCGATCACAAGCTTCGCGCAGCAGCTTGAGATAAACCGGGTGGTACATGCGCATGCCGCCCGCGCACTGGATCAGCGGCTCGACAATAACTGCGGCCACTTCCTCATGGTTCTGCTCGAGCGCGCGCTCCATATGCTCGAACATCATGCGGCTGTGCTCTTCCCAGGTGGCGCCCGCTTCACGCTCATAACAGTCCGGCGACGGCACTGTAATCACGCTCATCAGCAGCGGCTCGTAGGTTTCCTTGTACAGCGCTACATCCCCGACGGAGAGCGTGGCCAGAGTTTCGCCGTGGTAGCTGTTGGACAAGGTGATAAAACGCTTCTTCTCCGGCTTTCCGGTATTGAGCCAGTAATGAAAGCTCATTTTCAGTGCCACTTCGATACACGACGAGCCGTTGTCGGCGTAGAAGCAGCGGGTCAGCGGCGCGGGGGTGATGTTGACCAGCCGCTCGGATAGCTCAATCACCGGTTGATGACTGAACCCGGCCAGAATCACATGCTCGAGATTGTCGAGCTGATCCTTGACGCGCTGATTGATGTACGGATTGGCATGGCCAAAGATATTGACCCACCAGGAGCTGACGGCGTCCAGGTAGCGATTGCCTTCAAAGTCATGCAGCCAGACACCTTCGCCGCGCTGGATCGGGATGACTGGCATATGCTCGTGATCTTTCATCTGAGTGCAGGGGTGCCAGAGCACTGACAGGTCACGCTGCATCCATTGATTGTTCAAGCCCATAATCGCCTCGCCGTGATTGAAATGATCCGGCGATTGTACCTCAGCGCTTGATGCTCTGCAGGGGTTGACCGCAGAGCGCTTAGCGGGTGCCGAAGACCACCATGGTCTTGCCCTTGACGTTGATCAGGCCTTGCTCTTCGAGACTCTTGAGTACGCGGCCGACCATTTCCCGCGAGCAGCCGACAATCCGGCCGATTTCCTGACGGGTGACCTTGATCTGCATGCCGTCGGGATGGGTCATGGCGTCCGGCTGCTTGCACAGATCCAGTAGCGTGCGGGCGACGCGCCCGGTGACATCCAGAAACGCCAGGTCACCCACCTTGCGCGTGGTGTTGCGCAGCCGTTCGGCCATTTGTCGGCCCACGGCGTACAGCAGATCAGGCTCGATCTGGCTCAGCTCGCGAAATTTGTTATAGCTGACTTCAGCCACCTCGCACTCGGTCTTGGCTCGCACCCAGGCGCTGCGGTCCTGCTGCGGCTTGACCTCATCGAACAGGCCCATCTCGCCAAAGAAATCGCCTTGATTCAGATAGGCGATGATCATTTCCCGACCTTGTTCATCCTCAATAAGGATGGTGACCGAGCCTTTGACGATATAGAACAGGCTGTCGGAATGATCTCCGGCGTGGATGATGGTACTGCGAGCGTTGAAGCTGCGAAGGTGGCAGTGGGCTAGATAGGAGTCGAGATTTTTTATTTTGGGTGTCAGGGCAATTGAAACCATGTAGTTATCCTGTCGAGCAAACCATAGATGCCGGAGCACCCCTGTGAGCCTCGTCACTGAGACCAAAGGCGATTATGTCCAGTTTTTCTGCCGCTGACCAGTGTGGCGCCGTGCTACAAAGCTTGTGATATTCTGCGCGCATTCAGAATGTCAGCCGGAGAGCCAGATGAAAGCACAGATCAAGTGGGTAGACGGCGCCATGTTTGTTGGCGAATCGGGGAGTGGTCATACGCTGGTCATGGATGGTCCGCCGGAAGCGGGCGGGCGCAATATGGGCGTGCGGCCAATGGAAACGGTGCTCATCGGCCTGGGCGGTTGTGCCAGCTATGACGTAGTCAGCATCCTGAAAAAGGCCCGCCAGGATATTCGCGACGTGCACGTCCAACTGGAAGCCGAGCGCGCGGAAACAGAACCCAAGGTGTTTACCCGGATCCACCTGCGCTTTGTTGTCAGTGGTAAGAACCTGAAGGAAACGCAGGTTAAACGGGCGGTGGAATTGTCAGCCGAAAAGTACTGCTCGGCATCCATCATGCTGGCGCGTGCCGGCGTGGAAATGACCCATGATTACGAGATCGTTGAAGTCGAATAATCGCTGATCTATGCCGGGGCCGCCTATGGCAGCCCCTCCAAGGCATCAGATCTTGTAAGTAGCCTTGGTCATAAAGCCCGACAGTAACGTCATGGCTGCTTTTACTGGCTCGGGGAAAATCATCCCGCCGGCTTCCAGTGCCTGGCTGCCATGTTCTATTTCATCCAGGCGCATCTGCTCCAGAATCGCGCGGGATTTGATGTCTTCTTCCGGCAGTTGAGCAAGGTGGTCATCCAGGTGTCGCTCAACCAGTTGCTCAGTCGCCGCAACAAAGCCCAGACTCACGCGGTCACTGATCATGCCCGCCACAGCGCCCATCCCGAATGACAAGCCGTAAAACAGTGGGTTGAGTACGCTGGGCTGGCTGTTGAGTTCTTCCAGGCGCTGCTCGCACCAGGCCAAGTGGTCAATTTCCTCAGCTGCAGCATGTTCCATTTTGGCGCGCACATCCGGCAACTTGGCGGTCAGTGCCTGGCCCTGGTAAAGCGCCTGCGCGCAAACTTCGCCGGTATGGTTGATGCGCATGAGTCCAGCGATATGCTGGCGCTCCACCGCATCCATTGGCACGTTGGCCAAATGCTGCGCGGGGGAGGGGCGGCTGGCCTGCGCCGCGCCAGGCACCAGCGTGCGCAGAGACTGATCAGCCTGGGTCAGCAGGCGGTCGAGAAAGCTGTATTGACGCGGTGAGTTCATGGCATCACTCCTGTGCTGCTTGGCAAAAGCGGCAGTATAAAGGCTGTGGCTGGCCGACTATTGCGTTGGATCAACCCGGTGGCCAGCTCATCTGGCGCTGCCCGAGCACATGCAGATGAATATGGTAAACCGTTTGCCCGCCCTGAGCGTTGCAATTGAATACGGTGCGGAATCCTTCTTCGCAGCCTAGCTCCTTGGCGAGTCGTTGCCCGGTGTAGATCATATGGCCGACCAGAGCGCGATCGTCTTCAGCCATGTCCGCCAGGGTGGCGATATGCGTTTTCGGGATAACCAGAAAGTGCACCGGAGCATGGGGATTGATGTCGTGGAAGGCGATAACCTGCTCGTCTTCATAGATTTTCTTTGCCGGGATCTTACCCTCAACGATCTTGCAGAACAGACAGTCCACAGGCTACTCCTCAACAGGTGCTCAAAGTGCTTCCAGTGTAACCATCTACCGCTAGAATGGCACCATCACCTTAGAGTGCATCACCTGGGAATGCATAAACTGGGATTGCAAAAGGAAGGGCCTGTGAAAAATGATATCCACGATCTGAATCTGCTGCTCGACAGCAAGATCAAACTGATTGTGATCGAATCCTGGGAGGAGCGGCGGGTGCTGGAAACCATGGCCGCGCTGGCCATCAAGCGAGCGCAGACCTGGTATACCTGGAATCTACTCGACGGCTTGCGCCGACTCGGGTTTGGCGCCGATGTAGAAGCGAGCGAGGACACCACCGACCCGGAGACGGCGCTAAAGCAGATTCGCCGCGCCAATGAGCAGGCCCTGTATGTGTTCTGTGACTTGCACCCTTATCTTGAATCGCCCCGGCTGATCCGTCTGCTGAAGACCTTGGCCATGGAGCCCGGGGCGTCCCCCACCGTAGTGCTGGTCAGCCACGCGATAGCATTGCCTCCCGAATTGAGCCGGCTGGCGGCGCGGCTCAATCTGAGCATGCCGTCCGACGAGCAACTGGCGGCCATCGTGCGTGAGGAGGCCGCCAACTGGACGCAAGAGAACCAAGGGCAGAGGGTGCGCACCGATAACCGCACCCTGGAGCAGGTGGTGCGTAATCTGCGCGGGACCACGCATGCTGAAGCACGTCGTCTGGCGCGCAATCTGATTGCCGATGACGGCGCTATTACGCAGGAAGATCTGCCTGCGTTGAATAAAGCCAAGTTCGGTTTGCTGGATATGCAGGGCGTGCTGAGTTTTGAGCAGGACACCGCGCATTTTGCTGACGTTGGCGGCCTGCAACACTTTAAAGGCTGGCTGGCGAATCGGCAGGCGGCCTTTCTCCAGGCCGGCGATGTCAAGGACGCGCCAAAGGGCGTCCTGTTGGTGGGCGTGCAAGGGGCGGGTAAGAGCCTCGCTGCCAAAGCGGTTGCAGGGGTATGGGGGCTGCCGCTGCTGCGGCTGGACTTCGCGGCGCTATACAACAAGTACATTGGTGAGACAGAAAAGAATCTGCGCGAAGCGCTGCACATGGCTGATTGCATGGAGCCCTGTGTGCTCTGGATAGATGAAATTGAAAAAGGGCTGGCGCCGGACGGGTCTGATCAAGGTGTTTCGCGACGTCTGCTCGGCTCGTTACTGACCTGGATGGCAGAGCGCAAAAGTCGGGTGTTTCTGGTTGCCACCTCGAACGACGTCAGCCAGTTGCCCCCAGAGCTGATCCGCAAGGGCCGGCTCGATGAGATGTTCTTTGTCGATCTGCCGAGCCCGGCCGTGCGCGAAGACATCTTCCGTATCCATCTGGTCCGTCGCGAATTACAGGTGCCGCTGTTCAATCTGACACAACTGGCGCAGGCCAGCGACGGTTTCTCCGGCGCGGAAATCGAACAAGCCGTTGTCTCGGCCGTGTATGCGGCTGCGGCGCGTCAGCAGGAGGTCGGCGATGCCCATGTGCTGGAGGCGCTGGCGCAGACATCGCCGCTGTCAGTGATCATGGCCGAGCGTTTACAGGCGCTACGGGATTGGGCGAAAACCCGCGCGGTGATGGCGGATTAACCTTAGAAAGGTTTGACTACCACCAGGATGACCGCTCCCAGCAGCACGAATACCGGCGCTTCATTAAACCAGCGGTAGAACACGTGCGAGCGCGTGTTGGCGTCATTGGCAAAGCGTTTTAGCAGAGCGCCGCAGACAAAATGATAGGCCACCAGTGCGGCCACCAACATCAGCTTGGCATGCATCCAGCCTTGCGATAGCCACGCAGGTTGCAGCCAGAGCATCCCGAAGCCCAACGCCAGGGTGATCACCATTGATGGCGTCATAATGCCGCGGTATAGCTTGCGCTCCATGATCTTGAAACGTTCACGGCTGATACTGTCGTCACTCTGGGCGTGATAGACGAACAGTCGCGGTAGGTAGAACAGGGCGGCAAACCAGGTCACCATGGCAATGATATGGAAGGCTTTGATCCACAGGTACACGGCAAGCTCCTCTACGACGGGTGTCTGCACCCACACCGGGGCAGTGAGTGCTGGTATTTTACGTCAGCCCTTTTATCATAGGGACGAACAGTCATGTACAAAACGATTCAGGAAATAAAATGATCAAAATCGGCATTGTAGGCGGGACCGGATACACAGGCGTCGAGTTGCTCAGGCTGCTGGCGCAACATCCCCAGGCCCATGTCGAGGTCATAACCTCCCGATCGGAAGAAGGCCAGCGGGTTGCGGACATGTACCCTAACCTGCGAGGTCACTATGACAACCTCAAGTTCAGCGTGCCGGACGTTACTGCTCTGGGCGCCTGTGATGTGGTGTTCTTTGCTACTCCGCATGGCGTGGCCCATGCCATGGCCGGCGAACTGTTGTCGACCAGCACTCGTATCATTGACCTGTCAGCCGACTTCCGGCTGAAGGATTCCGAGGAGTGGTCTCGCTGGTATGGGCAACCGCACGGCGCGCCCGAATTACTGGAAACGGCTGTGTATGGCTTGCCGGAAGTCAATCGGGAGGCTATCCGTACCGCGCGCTTGATCGCCGTGCCAGGCTGCTATCCCACCGCCGCCCAGTTAGGGCTCATTCCGCTATTGGAGGCCGGGTTGGCGGATCCGGCACGCATTATTGCCGACTGCAAGTCCGGCGTTAGCGGGGCGGGCCGCGGCACCAATCTGGGCTCGTTGTTCTGCGAGTCCACCGAGAGCATGAAGGCGTATGCCGTGGCCGGCCATCGCCACCTGCCCGAGATCAGTCAGGGGCTGCGTCAGGCCGTCGGTGGTCCGGTAGGGCTGACCTTCGTACCGCACCTGACGCCAATGATCCGTGGGATCCATGCCACGCTGTACTCGACCGTGGTCGATCACTCGGTAGATCTGCAGGCCTTGTTCGAGCAGCGTTATGCCAATGAGCCCTTTGTCGATGTAATGCCTGCCGGTAGTCATCCAGAAACGCGCAGTGTGCGGGGTGCCAACGTTTGCAGGATCGCAGTACACCGGCCACAGGGCGGCGACCTGGTGGTCGTCCTGTCAGTGATCGACAATCTTGTAAAAGGCGCTTCAGGGCAGGCGGTGCAGAACATGAACATCGCGCTCGGGCTTGACGAGACTCTTGGGTTGTCCCATCCGGCGCTTATGCCCTGATGTTCAAACTGAAGCGCCGCCGGGTCTTACGCGATCATCGCGTGGTCTTCATCCCGCGCACATCCAGGCTGGTTCAGGTGCTGAAGGTAGGGTTGATTGTCACGTTGTTGCTGGCTTCGCCGTTGAGTGCCTGGTTCGGCTGGGAGTTTGCGTTGCGCTCGCAACAGGCGGTACTCGAGGAGAGGGATCAGTTGCTGGTGCGGCAATTGGAGCTGGCCTCCGAGCTGGATAGCGCGCGGCAAAGCCGGCAACAGATGGAAGTTGATTTGCTGGTGGCGCGCGAAGGTCTGGAAGAAGCGCGTGATGTGGTCCAGGAGCTGGAGCAGCAGTTGTTCCGAGTGCAGCAGGATTTGGCGCAGTATCAGGGGGCGCTGGCGCCCAATGCGATGCTTCCCGGCTTGCGTATTCAGGCTTTTGAGCTGCATGCCACAGAAACTCCGAACACTTTCCGCTATAAAGTCATGGTCAGCCGCGTCGGCGAAGAAAGCGATACGGTCCAGGCGCGGCTGGATGTGACCATTCATGGCCGCCAAGGCGGCGAGGCAGTAACCTTGACTCTGGATGATGTGACAGGGGATCTGGCTGAAGATGTGATGAGCCTGAATTTCCGTTACTTCCAGGTAGTGCCCAGCAACGGCAGTGGCGCTGAATTGGTACTTCCAGATGATTTTCAGCCAGAACGCGTGATTCTCAAGGCCGTTCGCGATGGTAAAACTCTGGTAGAACAAGCATTCGATTGGACAGTAACAGGAGCAAGGCCCTGATGTTTGGAACAGACAAGCACAAAAAAGTAGATATCGGCCAGTTTGGCGGTAAAACCACGATCATCGCACAAGACGCTGAGTTCAAAGGGGATTTTCGCTTCACCGGCGCCCTGCAGGTAGACGGACGTGTGATCGGCAATGTGCACGCGGATCAGGGGTTGGTACGCATTAGTGAACATGGCTGTATCGAGGGTGTTATCAGAGCGCCGAGCGTGCTGATCAATGGCCAGGTAACCGGGGACGTACATGCTTCTGAGCACCTTGAGCTTGATGCCAAGGCGCGCATCAGCGGCGATCTGCATTACCGTTTCATGGAAATGGTCATGGGGGCACAAATCAGCGGTAACCTGCATTACATGGATGCAGAGCTGCCGGCCCAGGCCGCGCTACCGGTAGATGCTGATTTCGTATCCGAAGAATAGTTGACCAAAAGAGTCGGGAAAACGGATAATAGGCCGTTAGTGTGCTTTTGCACCCGTCGCTGGAGGATGTATGTCTACTGCTGAAATGTTTACCCCCACTCCCTTGCTGTTTACCGACAACGCCGTATCCAAGGTCCGCGCGCTGATCGATGAAGAGGGTAATGAGCGTCTGAGCCTGCGGGTGTTCGTAACCGGGGGTGGCTGTTCGGGATTCCAGTATGGTTTTACTTTCGATGACGAGCTGGCTGAAGACGATACCGTGGTTGAGCGCGAGGGGGTGAAGCTGGTTGTGGACCCGATGAGCTTTCAGTACCTGGCAGGTTCTGAGGTCGACTATCTGGAAGGCTTGGAAGGTTCGCGTTTTGTCATTAACAACCCCAACGCAGCAACTACTTGTGGTTGTGGTTCTTCGTTCTCCGTCTGAAACCATTCACGACGCCTGCCGCTTTCTGGCTTCAAGCCGGATAAATCGCTCCGAGAATACGCTCGCCTGTTGCGCCGGTCACTGCCGGCAAGTTGCCTGCTAGGCGCTCACTGCAGCGCCAGGCCAGCCAGGCAAAAGCCATTGCTTCCATCCAGTCCGGGTCTACGCCAAGCTCTGCGGTAGTCAGCACTTGCATGCTCGGCAAGTGGTACGCGAGCCGCTCGATCAGCAGGGTGTTTCGCGCTCCGCCACCACACAGGTATAGCGCCTGGCTGTCGCTGGCGTATTGACTCGCGGCCAGGCCGATGGAGCGCGCGCTCAGCTCTACCAGGGTCGCTTGTACATCTTCTGGTGCCGCTGTCGGGAAGTTTCCAAGCTGTTGGTGAAGCCAGTGCGGATTAAAATATTCACGACCAGTGCTTTTGGGTCCCGTGCGTTGAAAGTATCCGTCATTCAGCATTGAGTTCAGCAATTCTGGCAGCACTTTTCCGCTGCGTGCCCAGTCTCCAGCGTGGTCGTAAGCTTTGCCCAGATGCTGGTTGATCCAGTAATCCAGCAGCACATTGCCAGGGCCGCTATCGAAGCCTGTCGCAGGCTGGCCGGGTCGCATGATAGTCAGGTTGGCAAAGCCGCCCACGTTGACCAGCGTCCGGGTAGTTGTCAAATCGCGTAATAGCCAATCGTGAAAAGCCGGTACCAGCGGCGCGCCCTCACCGCCTGCGGCAATGTCGCGACTGCGGAAATCGCTTATTACGCAGATATTTGTCAGTTCGGCGAGCAGGGCGGGCGCGCCGATCTGCAGGCTGAAGCCCAGGTCCGGATGGTGACGAATGGTCTGGCCATGACTGCCGATAGTTGCAATTTGATTGGGGCTTAGCTGCAGCTTTTCCAGCAGTGATGTTACCCCGCCGGCAGCCAGACGAGCCCAGGCCTGGCCAGCGATACCGGCGCGATAAATTTCATTTGTGTCAGGACTGCACAGGGCCAGGAGGTCACTGCGCAAGGAGTCGGGGAAGGGTACGCAACAGGCGGCCAGTAAGCGCACCTGTTGGGGAGGAGTGATCTCGGTAACAGCAATGTCGATACCATCCAGGCTAGTGCCCGACATGATACCGACATGCAGGTGGGACACTTATTGCTCCAGCAGAGCCAGTTGGGTGTCTCTGTTCTGGTCCAGGCTGGCCATCATTTTATTGCTGATCGCCATAAACGCGGTGCGCTCATTCTGAGGTACCGGGTCAGCCACAGGCAGGTCAACCCCAAGCGGATTGACGTGACGGCCATTGACCAGGAACTCATAATGCAGGTGCGGGCCCGTCGCTAGGCCGGTCATGCCGACATAACCAATTATCTGGCCTTGCGACACATTGGAGCCATGGCGCAGATTCTTGGCAAAGCGGTTCATGTGCGCATATAGCGTTTTGTATTTCTGCCCGTGTTGCACGACGATGGTGTTGCCGTATCCGCCTTTACGTCCAAAATGGACGATGCGGCCGTCACCGGTGGCTTTGATCGGCGTCCCGGTTGAGGCCGCATAATCGACACCGTTGTGCGCGCGAATCTTGTTCAGAATCGGGTGGCGACGGTTGGGGTTGAATTTGGAGCTGATGCGCGCAAATTCGACCGGCGTGCGGATAAATGCCTTGCGCAAGCTGGTGCCATCAGCACGGTAATAGCTGCTGTAGCCGCTCTTGTCGGTGAAGCGCACTGCGGTGAACGTCTTGCCGCGATTGCTGAAACGGGCAGCGAGAATATTGTTGGTGCCCACGCGTTTATCACCCACGTGGAGCTCTTCATAAACCACTTCGAAGCGATCGCCTTGGCGAATATCACGTGCAAAGTCGACGTCATAGCCGAAGATGTTCGCCATCTCCATGGTCAGGTTGTGCGACATGCCGGCTTTTTGCGCAGCGAGAAACAGCGAGCTGGTAATCTCGCCTTGCGCGTATTGCGTTCGCACATCAGGGGTGATCAGTTCGTTATTGACCACATAATTATCGCCTTCACGGTCCAGACGCAGCGTCTCCAGATCGTTCAGCTTGGACTTGAGCGCATCCAGTTCGCCATTCGCGCCAAGTTTGAAATCCAGAACTTGGCCTGCCTTGAGGCGAGTGAAGCGCTTGGCATCCGGGCTGCTATTGATCACTGAATGCAGCGTGCTGGCAGAGAGACCTACGCGCTCGAACACAACTGAAAGCGTGTCACCGCTCTCAACAGGAACGCTCATCCACTCCGAGGCAGGTTGCGCTTTAGCTACCATGGCCATGGGTAGGTCAACCGGCAGAGCTTGACGGTCGCTGCCACGGAAAGTCTGCTTGGCAGCCAGAGGTACGGGTTGCCTGTTCAATTCGTCGGCCAGCGAAAAAGTGACTGTTTCGCTGATCAGGGCGTCCAAATCTCTAGACGAGCCCGGTGACTCCAGGTGATTGGTAATGGTATCAAGATCAAGCTGCACATACGTTTTGCGAGCTTCTACATCCGAGGTCGGGATAACGAGCAGAAAGATGCTCAGCGCTGCTGCTATACCGCTAGCCGCTACAATATGGCTTTTGGGGTACAGCGGCGGTTTTGTCTTGTGAGAAGGCATAAGCGCTCTTGTGGTCGAGTCTGAATAAAGTGTAATAACTTGCTAAATTATAACTGAAAGTCCCTCGTTGCAACCCTTCAGTGCCACCGCCCGTCAGTTTTCCAGCGCGCGGTGTGTTGCTATTCTGACGCAAGGCCGTCTGCCAAAGTTGTAATTGGTCAGCAATGTTGTATGTTTGGTTCCCTTTTTTGCCCATCAAAATACAGGATCTACTGATTTATGAAGCCGGTTGACGAGCAGTTGGCGCTGATCAAGCGCGGCGCGGACGAAATTCTGGTTGAAAATGAGCTGCGTATCAAGCTTGAGCGCGGTTTGCCGCTACGTATCAAGGCAGGTTTTGATCCAACTGCGCCAGATTTGCATCTTGGCCATACCGTCCTGATCAACAAGCTGCGTCAGTTTCAAGAGCTTGGCCACCAGGTACTTTTTCTTATCGGCGACTTCACCGGCATGATCGGCGACCCCTCCGGCAAAAACGTTACGCGCTTGCCGCTGACCAGGGAGCAGGTTCTTGATAACGCCGAGACTTATAAAGAGCAGGTGTTCAAGATTTTGGACCCGGCACTGACTGAGGTCATGTTCAACTCCACCTGGATGGACAAGATGACCTCGGCCGACATGATTCAATTGGCCGGCAAATACACCGTCGCGCGCATGCTCGAGCGGGATGACTTCGACAAGCGTTATAAAGGTGGCCAATCCATCGCCATCCACGAGTTCCTTTATCCGCTAGTACAGGGTTATGACTCTGTGGCTATGCAGGCCGATTTAGAACTGGGCGGCACCGATCAGAAATTCAACCTGCTGATGGGTCGTGAGCTTCAGCGTCAGTATGGCCAGGAGCCGCAGGTCATTCTGACCATGCCTTTGCTCGAAGGGCTGGATGGCGTCAAGAAGATGTCCAAGTCGCTGGGTAACTATGTCGGCATTAATGACGCCCCGGGGGAGATGTACAACAAGATCGTGTCCATGCCGGACAGTTTGATGTGGCGCTACTTCGAACTGCTCAGCTTTCGTAGCATGGAAGAGATCAGCGGTTTGCGCGCCGAGGTGGATGCCGGTGCGAATCCGCGCGATATCAAGATCAAGCTGGCAGAAGAGCTGGTCGAGCGGTTTCACGGTGCGGAGGCGGCGGCCAATGCCCACCGCTCCGCGGGTAATCGTCTGAAGGAAGGTGAGCTGCCGGACGATATCCCCGAGATTCAGCTGGAAGCTACGGAGCCCATGCCGGTTTCTGCTGTGTTGAATCGGGCGGGAATGGCAAAGAATGCGGCCGCAGCGCGCGATCTGCTTTCCGCCGGCTCGGTGCGGGTGGATGGCGAGGCTGTTGATCGTGACTTCGTTTTCCAGCTGGGTACTGAGTACGTCTGTCAGGCGGGCAAGAAGAAGTTTGCGCGCATTACGCTAAAAAGCGCTTGACGGTTTTTCCCCAGCCCCTATAATGCGCGTCTGCCCAAACGGGGTGCTTTGCATAAAGCGCTTTACAATCAATAAGTTAGCGATAATTTAGGGATTGACAGGGCAGACGAGTAGCGTAGAATACGCCGCTCACTGGGAAGGACGGCAGGATCGCTTTTCCAGGCGCTGAGTTAAGTCAGCGAAGTTTCACGGAAGCGGTTGACAGGGGTTTTGGCTCCTGTAGAATGCGCCTCCCGGTCAC
>NZ_QOVF01000012.1 GCF_008365385.1 Halopseudomonas laoshanensis
CCCTCCATGACCGTCAGAGCACAGGGATGTGCGATGACGAGCCCCAGGGATGGCTGGTAGCGTGTCATGGAGGGGGCGTCGCAAGGCTGCGCCCACACACACCACCGCCAAAAACCAAAAAACCAAAAAAACAAAAAACAAAAAAACAAAAAAACAAAACAAAGAACCCGGCCGAAGCCGGGTTATCTGGATCACAAGTACCCGATCAGTCCCTCACATTCTCATACATCATAAAACGTGAGGTCTCATACAGCCCCCGGGTAAGAGGCAGCAACCGCTGATACTCCTCGGGATGCTCCTCCGCAACGTTGTCCAGCGGTGTCATGGAGTTCAGATCATGCAGGCTGGGCTCGGTACCGTCGTAGTTCATCTGCAGCAGGAAGTCCTTACTGACCGCACCGATCAGCGGGAAGGTGCCCTCGCGAAGCACCACTGGTACTACGCGCTCGCCCTCGGGAGAGGGTTGCAGCACATCGCGGCCCATGGTCCGATTGTCATATTCCTTGCCCAACAGACTCGTAATGGTCGGCAACAGATCCGCCAGCCCCACTGCCTCATCAAACTCACGAGGCGGCAGCAACTTGGGAGCGTAGATCAACAGCGGCACGTTATTGCTTTCCAGACCCAATTGATCAAACGCCGGCTTCATGAAATCGATATTGGCGATCCGCGTGTTGTGATCACCAAACATCACGAAGATAGTGTTATCGAAATAACCACCCTCTTTGGCCATTTCAATCATGCGGCCCAGGTTGAAGTCCAGCAGCCGCGCGGCATTGTACTGAGCCACACTGCGTGATCCCGCAGCCTGTACTTCCTCTAGAGAGCGCTCAATAGCCTCGAAGCCGTCATTCTCTGCCGGGATGGTGAACGGTCGGTGATTGCCCGCCGTCTGGATATAAGCGAAGAAAGGTTCATCCTTGGGCAGGCTACGCAGGATCTGATCGGTTTCCTTGAACAGGTCCAGATCCGAAATACCCCAGACATCAACATTTTTGGCTTTCCAACCACCCTCCTCGTACAACTTCACGCCATCAATACTCTGACGTATCAGCGCATTCATGTTTGCCCAGCCGGAGTTGCCGCCGATGGTGTAGATCTTGTTATAACCCTCAAGCGCGTTGATCAAAGTATGTTGATTGGTGATCAGCGGATTACGCGTAGCGGTTTCGGAGCGCGACACGTCAGGAATCCCGGTAATGCTCGCCCAAACGGTTTTGGCGGTGCCGGTTACAGGCACGTAGAAATGCCGGAAGAACCAGCTTTCCTGGGCCATGCGGTCGATATTCGGGGTTGGGTTCAGCGGGTTGCCGTAAGCGCCCACGGCAGTAGTGCCCAACGATTCGAGCATGACGAAGACCACATTGGGCGGCTGCGTCACGTCCAGGCGATGCGACTGAACGCCCACCTCACGGTTGAGCGTGAGCTGTTCAATATCTGGGTTTTCAACACCGAGATAACGGCTAACGGTCGGGTAGTGCTCGCGCACCTGATCCAGATCGTAACGTTCCTGAGGCACGCTCAGCGTGTCATAGAAGAACAACACCGGATTCAGACCCAGCGCGCCTAGTTCGCTATCGCCTGCGAAAAACGCATCACTCCAGCGCAACGGAACCGGGTTCTGCAAATTGATATTGGTGTAACGTCCAAGAAGCGCCAGGAACACCAAAATCACCATCACCACGCTGCCCAAAATCCGTGACCAGAGCGGGATAACGGTTTTCGGCTTGTCGAGGGTGACCTTTTCCAGGCGGACAAACGCCCAAACCGACACCAATAGCGTGGCCAGCCAGCCCAGCGTAATCCAGATAACCGGGTAGCTTTCCCAGACCATTTGCTGAGAGATGCCCGCATCAGCAATAAACTTGAGCGCGGAGGCATTGAGGCGCACGCCCAAATAGGCGTAGTGGCCGAAATCCAAAATGTACATCAACAGTAGAATGGCCAGTGCCAGCACCAGATAGATACGCGCCACCCAGCGCAGCAGGCTTGAACGGACACTGTTCCACACTGGCAGCCAGGCCAGCAGCATCGCGGGCAACATCAGCAGGATGGCCAAGCGCAGGTCGAAGCGTAAGCCAATACCCAAGGTTTCCAGAATCACACCTCTGGACTGCTCTGCTCCCGGTGTAACTGAGGAAAAGCCAAAATAGAATGCGGCCCGCAAGGCAACCAGCAAAACAAAAAGGATCGCCACACCACCAACGAAATAGTGCAGACGACGCGATCTTAACCAGGCCATGGAGGCTCCTAGTGAAACGGTTAAATGAGGGTGCGTTGGTTCATTGCGGTCAGCCAAAAACTTCAGCCAACAAGCGTTGTTTATGCAAATGAGGTCACGCCACCGCTTGGCAGCAGAGCACTGTATCGCCGAGCACTGGGTTGAGCAAGAGCGGCTAGAGCCCTAGCGGGCTAGGGTGGCGTCAGTTGCGCCATGAGTTCACGACAATCGACGACGTGCCAATCAGCCAGCTCGGGCCACTGGTTCTCGGCATGCACCAGGCATGTGCGGCAACCCGCCGCCCGACCGGCTTCAAGATCGAAGCGGAAATCACCTACCATCACCGCTTGGGCTCTGGTCACTGACCAACTATCGAGCAGTTGTTGAATGCCATCCGGATCAGGCTTGGGCAGTGCTTCCGCCCGGCCGAGAATATGCTGTGGGGCAAAACAATCCAGAACCCCGATAACCTCAAGGGAAGATCTGGCAACCTGCTGCAGGTTGCGGGTAAGAATCCCGATGTGCCGTCCCGACTCATGTAGTTGCCTGATCAGTTCGGCTGCCCCCGGGGCCGCGCGTACATCATTCGCCAGGCGCATCTCGATCGCATCCAGCTCGGCTGACAGCTGTTCGCGTTCGGCCAATGGCCGGGCGGCGATGAACTCGAGAATATCCTCTTCAGCAGGAATCCCCAGCTCGCGGCGGATCGCTGCAAAATCGTGCTGCGCCAGCGTCAGCGTGCCATCCAGATCAAATACCCATGCCTGCAGGTCATGCATGACTCAATCCTGAAGCTGGCGCATCAGTGATTCCTGGGTAATGGAAGCTACCAGCAGGCCGTCACGATTGAAGATCTGCCCGCGCGACAGACCGCGCGAGCCGCTTGCAGACGGGCTGTCCATCGCATACAGCAGCCAGTCGTCCATGCGCAGCGGCTGGTGATACCAGATGGAGTGATCCAGGCTCGCCACCTGCATCTTGCGCGACCAGGACGACACCGCATGGGGCAACATCGCGGTACCCAGCAAATGGAAATCCGAGGCATAGGCCAGCAGGTAGCGGTGCAGCTGCGGGTCGTCCGGCAGGCGGCCATCGGCGCGGAACCACATATGCCGAACCGGCTTGGCTTTCTGGGGTTCAAACGGATTGAACACTTCCACCGGGCGAATTTCGATCGGCTTGTCGACCAGCACCTTCTCGCGCACCTTGGCGTTGATCAGGTGTTGCTGGTCGCGGGTGATCTCGGTTTCATTGCGCAGCTCGTCGGGGCCAGGCACATCCGGCATCTCAGCCTGATGGGTATAACCTTCCTCATCGCCCTGGAAAGAGCAGATCATGGTGAAGATTGGCTTGCCCTTCTGGATCGCCTGTACGCGCCGGGTGGTAAAACTGCCGCCGTCACGCAGCGGATCCACCTGATAGATAATCGGCAAGGTCGCATCGCCGGGGCGCAGAAAATAACCGTGCACCGAATGGACGTGGCGCAGCGCATCGACCGTCTGGCTGGCAGCGGAGAGCGACTGGCCGAGCACTTGGCCGCCAAAGAGTTGTTTGAATCCCAGATCCTGGCTCATGCCCCGGAACAGATTCTCTTCAATTTTCTCCAGCGCCAACAGGCTTACCAGATCATCCAGCATGTGCGACATAGTGCTTGGTTCCTCGACGACAGCCGGCCTGCAAGGCCGGAAACGATATAAAAGCGCTGCGACAGAATGTCACCCAGCAGGACATTCTAACCGCTAAAGCGTCGCTTTTGGTAACGCCTGTGCGGTTGTTGCCCGCTGTACTGCTGAATCATACTGGCGGCTGATTATCTACACGCGAGGAGTATGGATGGATCTGCCGCTGGTCTACCATCCGGATTACAGCTTTGACTTCCCGGCCGCTCACCGCTTTCCGATGGACAAGTTCGTGCGCCTGCACGACCATCTGCGCGCGACCGGCACGCTGCATGACGGCAACCTGCACTTGCCGCCGATTTGCCCGGACGAGCTGCTCGCCCTCGCCCATGATCCGGATTATGTCTTACGCTTTCATGATGCAAGCCTGGCGACCCAGGAGTTGCGGCGCATGGGCCTGCCCTGGAGCGAGCCACTGGTGCGCCGAACCACGCGAGCGGTGGGCGGGTCAATCCTGACTGCTGAGCTGGCTCTGGAGCATGGTCTGGCCTGTCATCTGGCGGGCGGCACCCATCATGCCCATTACGACTTCGCTTCCGGCTTCTGCATCTTCAATGACCTGGCGATCATCAGCCGCTATCTGCTGGCTAGTGGCAAGGTGCAACGGGTATTGATCTTCGATTGCGACGTGCATCAGGGCGACGGCACCGCGCGGATTCTCGAGTACGATGCAGACGCCATCACCGTTTCGCTGCACTGCGAAAACAACTTCCCGGCGCGCAAGGCCCAGAGCGACTGGGATATTCCCCTACCCCGGCACCTGGATGATGAAGGCTATATCCGCGTTGTCGATGATGTGCTCAATTACCTGCTGCCTCTCTATCAGCCTGATCTGGTGCTCTATGACGCTGGCGTGGACGTGCATCAGCAGGATGCGCTGGGTTATCTGAACCTCACCGACGACGGCATAGCGCGCCGGGATCGTCAGGTTATCGATCATTGCCTGGCCCGCGACATTCCGGTGTGCGCGGTGATCGGGGGTGGCTATGACCGGGATCGCGCCGCCCTCGCCCGCCGCCATGGCATTTTGCATCACAGCGCGCAGCAGATTTGGCGTGAGCGGGGTTTGGGTTAAACTGCCGGCCAATCTCTGTACAGCGGATTTCTCCATGCCCTTGCCTTCCCCACCCAGTGTCGCCGTTATCGGTGCCGGCCCCGCCGGCCTGATGGCCGCTGAAACACTGGCCACAGCGGGCTTGGCGGTGGATGTCTACGACGCCATGCCCTCGGTGGGACGCAAGTTTCTGCTTGCGGGTGTGGGTGGCATGAATATCACCCACTCCGAGAGCTCAGCCGACTTCGTCAGCCGGTACCGCGAAGCCAGCCCCTGGGTCGGCGAATGGCTGGCCGACCTCGATGCAACCCGACTGCGCGAATGGATTCATGGCCTGGGCATCGACACCTTTATTGGCTCGTCCGGCCGCGTCTTTCCTACCGATATGAAAGCCGCGCCGTTGCTGCGCGCCTGGCTCAGGCGGCTGCGCGAGCAAGGCGTGAATCTCCACAACCGCCACCGCTGGCTGGGCTGGAATAACCAGAACGAGTGCGCGTACGACACCCCCCAAGGCAAGCAGCGAAAAACGCACAGCGCTGTGATTCTGGCGCTAGGCGGAGGCAGCTGGGCGCGACTGGGTTCAGACGGGGCCTGGGTCAACCTGTTGCAGGAGCGAGATATTAAGGTACGGGACTTGCTGCCAGCCAACGGTGGTTTTACCCGGCAGTGGAGCGCGCATCTGAGCCAGCGCTTTGCCGGCCAACCGCTCAAGCAGGTGATAGCCAGCCTGGTTTTGCCTGACGGCAGCACCGAAGAAAAACGCGGGGAATGCATAGTTACTCATGATGGCCTGGAGGGGAGCCTGATCTATGCCCTGTCTGCGCCGCTGCGCGACCAATTGCTAATCAATGGCCAGGCCCGGCTGACGCTGGATCTGGCACCGGACCGCAGTACGGAGCAGTTGAGCCAGATCCTGCGCAAGCCGCGCGGCGGCCAGACACTGGCCTCGGTACTGCGCAAGCGCGCCGGGCTGGATGCATTGAAAGTCGCACTGTTGCACGAGTGCCTGGCCAAGGAAGTTTTCACTGACGCGCCGCGCCTGGCCGCCGGCATCAAAGCCCTCCCTATCGAGTTGACCGGGATGCGCCCATTGGATGAAGCCATCAGTAGTGCTGGCGGCGTAGCGCGCGAGGCGCTTGATCAGCATTTGATGCTCAAGAACTTGCCCGGTATTTTCTGCGCTGGGGAGATGCTGGACTGGGAAGCGCCAACCGGTGGCTATCTGCTCACGGCCTGTTTCGCCAGTGGCCGGCGCGCCGGCCAGGGCGTTATCAACTATCTGGGCAGGCAGCCAGGCGCTGCGCCAGACACAGCAAACTGATCTCAACGCTGAGGTTTGACGCCAGACAGCCTCGGCAACATCCAGCGCTCGAACAGCCCGGGAAACCAGCGCGCCAGCAAACGGGCGCGCCAATCGACATTGGACAACACCATCAACCGTTTACGCTTGACCGCACCGCGGTAGATATCATCGGCTACATCGCTGGGTGACGATACCTTGAACGGCGTGTTGATCATCTGCTGACTGATCGAACCGTCGCCGACCAATGCATTCTTGCGGATATCCGTGGCGGTAAAGCCGGGGGTGACCAGCATGACGTTGACTCCCTGCGGCCGGACTTCCATACGCAGCGTTTCAAACAGGCCATGCAGCGCGTGTTTGCTGGCGTTGTAGGCACTGCGATAGAGCAGCGGAGCAAAACCGGACAGGGAGCTGAGGACGATAATCTGCCCCTGGCGTTGGACGATGCTCGGCAGTGCCTGTTGGGTGCAGTGCAACGCGCCGAAGTAATTGACCGCCATGATGCGTTGAAACACCGCCAGATCGGTCTCGGCAAAGGTACTACGGTGGGTAATGCCGGCATTATTGATCAGCAGGTCGATACCGCCGAAATGCTCCAGTACCTGACAGATCGCCTGTTCGCAAGCCTGCGGGTCGGCGACATCACAGCGGATGGCCAGGACTTCGGCGTTGAGCTTGTCCATCAGCTGTTGCTGAAAGGCCAGCAGGGGTTCGTCCTGCACGTCGAGTATGGCGATACGTGCGCCGGAATGGGCAAACCTCAGCGCCAGCGCGCGCCCGATGCCCGCGCAACCGCCGGTAATAACCACCACTTTTTGCTGAAACGCGCCCCTGGCCATTGCCTTCCCTCACCCTGTTATTTGCCACAAGAGTGAGGGAAAAGCCGCTAGCTCGCAAGCATCAGGGCGCCAGGCGCTCGCGCTGCCAGCCACTTTCGAGAAGCCGATAACTGAGGCGGTCATGCAGGCGACTTGGCCGCCCCTGCCAGAATTCGATCAGCTGCGGCTTGAGACGAAAACCGCCCCAATGCGGTGGGCGCTCAGGTGCCTGATCGGCATAGCGTTGCTGCAGTTGCTCCAGATTTTGCTCCAGCACATCGCGGCCGGCGATCACCTGACTCTGCGGGGAAGCCCAGGCGCCCAGGCGGCTACCCAGCGGGCGGCTTTGGTAGTAGGCGTCGGATTCGTCATCACTGATGCGCTCGACCGTGCCTTCAATGCGTACCTGGCGCTCCAGATCATGCCACCAGAAGGTCATCGCGGCTTGGGGATGGCCCTGCAACTGCTGCCCTTTGGCGCTCTGATAATTGGTAAAAAACACGAAACCACGATCATCCATGCCCTTGAGCAACAGGGTGCGCAGGTGCGGCTGGCCGGCGTCGTCGACGGTGGCGAGCATCATGGCGTTGGCTTCGGTAGATTCGATTTCCACCGCCTGCTCGAACCAGGTGGCGAACAGACTTAGAGGTTCAGCAGGCGCCTGACTTTCCAGCAGGCCGTCGCGGGTGTAGTCACGACGCAGATCGGCTAACTCGGCTTTCATTTTCACGTCTCCAGATCACAATGCCCTTATGCTAGCACCTTACACGCGCCACTCTTTGACCTCGGACAAGCGCTGTATCAATCCTGCTGTTTCAAGCAGCGATAGACTTCGCGGCTCAATGCCAGAGCCCGCGGATCCATCAACACGTAGGGGCCCATGGTGTTGGTCACGTAGCCAAAACCAACACCGGCCTCGGGATCGCAGAAGCCTAAGGAGCCACCAGCACCTGGATGCCCGTAGGCTTGAGGGCCCATGCCGAAGCCACCGCCTTCCCAGTCCTGATCGAGCATTATGCCAAGACCGAAGCGGGTCGGCGCCAGCAGGGTCTTGTCCATGCCTTGACTGTGTTGCTGCTGCATCACATTCACTAGTTTGTCGTCGAGCAGGTGCGCGCCGTCCAGGCTGCCGCCATGCGCCATGACCTGCCAGAAGCGCGCCAGCGAGCGGGCATTGCCAGTGCCGTTGGCGGAGAGAATTTCAGCCTGTTGCCATTCGCGCGTGTTGGTGCTGACCATCATGCTGGAGGGGTTGCCGAAGGCTTTGAAGCCCATACCTTCAGGTTGACCCATGGAGGCGAAGAGCTTGCGCGCATAGTCATCGCCGTACTGATTACGCAGGCGAGATACGTGGGCGATACGCTGCAGATCGTCGTCCGGCACACCGACAAAGAAGTCCATGCCCAGCGGCTGACAGATATGCTGCTGAATATAGGCGCCGGGGCGCTCTCCGCTAAGGCGTTTGAGTGGTTCGCCGAGCAGCCAGGCGTAGGTAACCGGGGCATAGCCATGGGCTGCGCCGGGTGTCCACCAGGGTTCCTGGGCCGCCAGCGCAGTCGCCATGGTATCCCAATCGAACAGCGCTTCCGGTGGCAGGGTATCGCTGATGGCAGACAAGCCGGAGCGATGACTGAGCACCTGACGCAGGGTGATCTGTTCTTTTCCCGCCTGGGCAAATTCGGGCCAGGCCTCCGCCAGGGGGCTATCGAGTTCGATGCGGCCAGCTTCGACCTGCTGCAACAGCGCGACCGCGCCCAGCGGCTTGGTGCAGGAGAAGACGTTGACCAGGGTGTCCTGCTCCCAGACCTGCTGGTTGTCCTTGTCGACCACGCCCTGCCACAGATCCAGTACCGTTTCGCCGCCGACCGTCACGCACAAGGCGCCGCCCCGCGCCTGCTCGTCTGTCTGCTGCTCGGCAAATAACTCGCGCACGGTCTCGAAACGCGGATCGAAGTAGCCTTGAACGTTGCTCATGGAATGCTTTCCTGTTGGAGGTTGTTATGGCGTTATTTAACCCGAGCGGCGGGTCGATTTCAGCAGGTAATAAGGTTGTAGATATTTAGCCATGTTGCAGAGTGATAAAACCAGCCTGGATAGACCGAGTTGGGCGGCACTCCCGAAAGGCAACCGGGAACCGCCGTGAACCCATCCCTGGGGGCTCGATCCAAATCATCCAGGATTTGGACCGTTCCCGGTTGCCTTTCGGAAGCGCCGCCCCCTGAACTTTGTGACCATTTCGGATCTCACGTCAGCGGTTTAAAGTTGCCGCTTG
Source organism: Halopseudomonas laoshanensis (assembly GCF_008365385.1). GTDB lineage: Bacteria > Pseudomonadota > Gammaproteobacteria > Pseudomonadales > Pseudomonadaceae > Halopseudomonas > Halopseudomonas laoshanensis. Next base: position 9,348 of record NZ_QOVF01000012.1, read on the forward strand.
TCGCTTGCCACATGATTAACCGCCAAGCGGCTAATCGATCTCCCTGCGAAACGGTGGCAGCGCATTCAGAATGGCCTTGCCATAACGCTGGGTGACCAGTCGGCGATCCAACAACGTCACCACACCGCTGTCCTGCTCGTTACGCAGCAATCGTCCGCACGCCTGAATCAGTCGCAGGCTGGCATCCGGCACCGCGATTTCCATAAAGGGGTTGCCGCCATTGCGCTCGATCCATTCACTGAGCGCCGCTTCCACCGGATCATCGGGTACGGCAAAGGGTATCTTGGCGATGACCACGTGTTCGCAGTAGCGCCCGGGCAAATCGACGCCTTCGGCAAAGCTGGCCAGGCCAAAGATAACGCTCTGATTGTTCTTGTCTACCTGCGCGCGGTGTTGACGAATCAGCTCCTGCTTGGACAGATCGCCTTGCACCAGCACGCGTTCGCGAAAGTCGCGCGGCAGCCCGGCGTAGACCTCAAGCATCTGCCGGCGCGAGGAGAACAGCACCAGGCTGCCCATCGCCTCGTCTAGAATGCTCGGCAAATGCTCGATGATGGAGGCGCTGTGGCCAGGGCCGTCGCGCGGGTCGGCGCCATGATTGGGAATGCGCAGTACGCCCTTTTCGGCGTATTGGAACGGGCTGGGTGCCAGGGTGCAAACCGCATTTTTCGGTAGACCAGCGCGCATGCTGAAGCGGTCGAAACGGCCAAGAGCAGTCAAGGTCGCAGAGGTAACCAGGCAGCCGAACGCGGTGTACCAGAGGAATTGCCGCAGGGTATCTGCGGCCATGATCGGGCTGACGTGCACTTCTATATCATTCTGCTCGGTCAGGGTCAGCCAGCGCGCGGTGGGCGGCTTGTCGTCGGCGTCTTCGAGGCAGAACTGGGTCCAGAGCGTCCAGTTGGCCTGCGAACGCGCCAGCAGCGCACCGAACAGGGGATACCATTCTTCGGCTTGGTGTGAAGTAACGCCCACCGCTTCGCCGTCCATTGCATCCTTTAACTGGTCGACCAGGCGTTGCAACAGATCGGTGATACGCCCGAATCCGGCCTTGAGTTCAACGCCCATATCCCGCAGGTGCTCGGGGATCACGCCGTCCTTGAAACGGTGTTGCGGCCGGACCTGACCGGTGACATCTTCGGCGCTGGCGAAGTCGGAGACCTCGGTCAGTGCCTGAGCCATGAATTGCTGATGCGGTTTCAGATCACGTGCCAGTTGCGGCACCTGTTCGAGAAAGCGGCCGAAATCGCCGGGCAGCGGATGTTGCGCCAGCAATTTGCTGAGGTTCTTGTCCAGTTGCTCCAGCCATTCGGCGGTAGCGGACATGCGCGTATGGTGGGCGAAGTGGGCAATGGCTTTGTCCGGCAGATGATGGCCTTCATCGAAGATATACAGGCAATCGCGCGGGTCGGGCAGGATGGCGCCGCCGCCCAGCGCCAGGTCGGCGAGCACCAGATCGTGGTTGGTGACGATCACATCGACTTTCTGCACGCCTTCGCGGGCTTTGTAGAACACGCACTGGTTGAAATGCCCGCAGCGCCTGTTGGTGCACTGAATATGGTCGGTGGTCAGTCGCGACCAGTCCTGATCTGCCAACGCCTCGGGCCAGGAGTCGCGTTCGCCGTCCCACTTCTTGCTGGCCAGTGACTCAACCATGCGCGTGTAGAGTTTGAGGCCGGCTTCGTCCACTTCCAGATTAAAGCCTTCGTCGGCGAAACCCTGTTGCCGGCTGGCCAGAGACTGGTTTTCACTGAGCAACTGGTCGAGCTTGGACAGGCAGACATATCGCCCGCGGCCCTTGGCCAGGGAAAATTGGAAATTCAGCCCGGCGTTACGCTGAATATCGGGCAGATCCTTGAGGACGATCTGTTCCTGCAGCGCGACCGTGGCGGTGGAGATCACCAGCGGTTTGCCCAGGTGCTTGGCAATCGGGATTGCCGCCAGGCAATAGGCGACCGTCTTGCCGGTGCCGGTACCCGCTTCCACTACGGCCACAGCCGGATCGCCGTCACGACGGTTTTCGTCGTCCAGCTTGATACCGCCGAACAGCTTGGCGACCTCGGCAATCATCATCCGTTGGCCATAGCGCGGCTTCAGGGACTTGTTTTCGAGAAAGGTGCGGTAGGCCGTCTGGATCTGGCCTTTCAGTTCATCATTCAGCATGCGGGCTCCGGACAAGGCGGGCATGATAACACTGATGATCTTTCTACGATGATCAGCAAGGCGACAACGACCGTTCAGCGGCAAACTAGTTTGCTTGCAGTTTTTGCTTGCGGCGCGCGGGTTAAGGCCTGAAGCTGGATGCCCTGATTTTTTGCTCGACAGGAAAGCCCATGTCCGACAGCCCCACTTCTGCCCTGCTGGCGATACTTGATCAGTATCAGCCGGCCAGGCTGCTATGCATCAGCCGCGAGCCCGTCCCGGCCGTGAGTGCTTTTTGTGCAGAGCATACCGGCTGTGAAGTGACGACTACCGACCAGGTGCCTCTACCGGCGGAGTTGGCTAACCGCCGTTATGATCTGGCGATCGTTGCCGACCAATTGGAAACCTTGGCCATGCGCACCGGCGTTGAGTTGCTGGCCGGCCTGCGAAATCTCAGCGTCAGCCGTATGGCGGTGCTGGTGGATTTGCACCAGGCGGAAGGTTGGCAGGAGAACGATTTTTTCGGGCTGGCCATGCAGCGTCACGCGCGCTTTGAAAAAGATCAACGCAGCCTGACGCTGTTCACCTATGATCTGGCTGAATACAAGAGCGTGCCGGATTGGCTTAATTCCAAGTACTGGGCCAACCCGGAAATGTTTGATAAATACTGGTGGTAAGTATGCAAGACCAAGCCTCATCCTCTGCCCCGGTTGACTGCCCGTGCGGCACCGGCGAGCAATATCAGCAGTGCTGTCAGCCGTTGCACCAGGGCACCGCAGCGCCCAACGCCGAACGCTTGATGCGCTCGCGTTACAGCGCTTACACGCTTGGGCTGATTGACTATCTGGTTGGCAGTACCCTTCCTGCTCAGCAATCAATGCTTGACCGCCAGGCGATGCTGCAGTGGAGCAGCGCCAGTACCTGGCTCGGGCTGGATGTGGAAGACGCACCGCCGGTTCATCAACATGCGCAACGCGCACAGGTGACCTTTATTGCGCACTGGTCGGATCCCGATGGGCAACGTCACAGTCACCGAGAATGTTCGGATTTTGGCAAACGTCAGGAGCGTTGGTTTTTTATCGATCCAAACCATCCGATCAAGGCTGGCAGAAACGATCCCTGCCCCTGTGGCTCAGGCAGGAAGTTCAAGCAGTGCTGCAGCGTTTAAGCTGCAGCGCGGCTTAATCCTGAAGCCTGAGATGGTCGATGTTGGGCTTGACCGGGGCGACCTCGGGTCGCAACTGCTCCAGGTCGCTGCCGGCCGGCGCCAGGCTCAGCGCTGACAAGTCAATGGGCAGATCCACAAACTCTTCGTACTCATCCTGCATATCTGCACCGACCGGGGCGATGCCGAAGTCCGGCGCTTCCACTTCACTGAAGGCAGCCATATAGGCATCTCGCGGCCTTACCGACGCACCGCCCGTAGAGTGCGGCTGCCCGGATGGGCTGGTGCTCGCTGCGGAGGACGTGTCCGGCGCAGGAGTTTCTTCCTGCCCCATCTGATCGACACTGCACACCGCTCCAGCGCGTTCGATTGCCTGGCGGTATTTATCCGCCGAAGCTTCATCCAATCCCTGCTTGATCACTACTCGCCGGCCGGAAAACAGAACATTCAACTGCTCGTCACCGACTTGAAACAACTGTCCGATCCGCGCTCTGGCCTGCTCCGGAGTAACGCCGGGGCGAACCTGTCCATGAAACGCAATTTCAAAAAGAGGCATCTTGTCTCTCCTTTGTAGTGATTTGCAGTGATAAGTTAAGCAGTGCCTGCCGCATTTGATTAGTATGGACAGCCGCGGGCTGTACGACAACTTAATAACGAGATCAGCCCGACTCGACCAGGAGGGACAGAGTGCACAGATCATTACCGACCTTGGCGCTGCTTATCAGCTGCGCATTATGGCTTAGCGGTTGCGCGATGTTTGGCCTGGGTCGATCCTATGAAAAGCCCGACATCAGTCTGGCGAATGTCGAAATGCTCAAAGCCAATCTGTGGGAACAGACGTTCCAGTTAGGCCTGAGGGTGGACAACCCCAATGATCGCAGCCTGCCCATTCGCGGCATGCACTACGAGATCTATCTGAATGAAGCGCGGCTGGCGACCGGCGTGAGCGATGCGCATTTCACCGTGCCGGCCTATGGCTCGGAATATTTTGAATTGAATGTCAGGTCCAATCTCTGGCGTCATATTCGCGATGTGGTCAAGATGATGGAAGATCAACAGCCGGTCAGCTACCGGATTGAGGGTCATATTCGTACGGGGCTGTTTCTGTCGCCGACCGTGACGCTGCACGAGAAAGGCATGTTGGATCCGGTCAACTTGAGATTTTGAGCTGCCTGATCTCGACACAGCCTTTTCAACAAGCACCTTTCAACTAGTGGCTTTTATATAATGACTACTTTTACCTGGCTTGCTGCCGCAGGCGTGATCATCATTGTGGCGCTGGCAGCCTACGCCTATATGCTCTGGAAAAAAGTCCTGGCGCGCGAGGCTGAGCAACGCGCAGTGGCCGCAGATCGCAATCAACGTCTGGAAGGCGACATCATCATTCTGGCCAACAGTCTGCTGGAAGGTCAGCTGCCGTTGATTGAAGGCTCGATCCGCATCAAGGTACTGCTCGACAACTATTATGGCCCCCGCCGTGCCGACCTGGATGTGACCGTGTTTGAGAGGATCTACGATGCTACTGTCCACATTCCCACCCATCAGGGCTGGAAAGATCTGGGCAAAGCAGAGCGCCAGCTACATGAGCAGCAAATGGAAACCCTGGAGCGCGACCACCGCGAAGAAATATTCAGCGCAGCCAAGAATATCAGCCGCGGGTTAGGTAAATAATTCAACGGTCCTCATGCACAAACAAAAAAGGCGCCCTGGGGCGCCTTTTTCATGTTCAGCTACTAAGTTATACCACCGAGTTGCCGCCATCTACCGCGATAGCCTGACCGGTGACATGCCGTGAAGCTTCGGTTGCCAGGAACACCGCAATACCCTTGATATCTTCTTCACCACCAATGCGCCCGAGTGGAGTGCCGGCCTTGATCAGCTCGGTCACCTTTTCCAGGCCCTTGGCCATTTTGGTCGGGAAGTAACCCGGGCAGATCGCATTGACGTTGATGTTGTGCGGGCCCCACTCACCGGCCAGGGCGCGCGTCAGGTTGATCGCCGCTGCCTTGCTGGTGTTGTAGGCCACGGTGTGAATGCCGGAGTTGGCGCGGTTGCCTTTGAAGCCCGCAATCGAGGCGATGTTGATGATCTTGCCGGACTGACGGGGGATCATGAATCGGCGCGCGACTTCTTGCGCCATCAGGAAGCACACATCAACGTTCAGGCTCATGACCTTCTGCCAGCCTTCATAGCTGTGCTCTTCGGCGGGCTGACCCCAGGTAGTACCGGCGTTGTTGATGAGGATGTCGACGGTACCGAATTTGGCTTCGGCAGCGTCCACCAGGGTAGTGATCGGATTGGTATCCAGCTTGCCCAGGTCGCAGGCTACTCCACCGGCCTGAATGCCCTGCGCTTCGAGGTCTTTGACCACCTGTTCCACTTCGGCAGCATTACGCGCGCTGATAAAGATCTTGGCGCCTTGCTCGCCCAGCGCTTCTGCCATTTGCAGGCCCAGACCCTTGGTGCCGCCAGTGATCAGGGCGACCTTGCCAGTCAGATCGAACAGTTGCTTGACGCTCATAGCTTATCCTCTTGTGGTGTGTGATGAGACACTTCAGACCCACATCATAGCCTGCATGACGGGTCACTCCGACCATCAGTGATTCGAGTGATATGCCACCCGGCTCCGGTGTTATCATGCCCAGCCCTTTTTAACTGGTACTGGACATGGCTGAACACGACTTCCGACGCAACCTGCTGAATTCCGCTCACACGTTGATCGAATGCCGCACGCTGGCTGGCGGGCTGTATCAAGTGACCGGTCAGGGCGGTGGCGTGCAATCCGGGGATACCCTGATCTGTACCGTCAAGGGTAGTCGTGATCTGCCGCTAAGACTGCAGGTGGATAAAATCCGCTACCTGATCAACCCTCCAGGCCAGTGGACCGCTACTGCAAAAGGTCCGGATCTGCGCGGTCAATCCGTACTTGGCTGGTCGATCAAGTGTGATCAGTGCCAGAAAGAGCAAGCCTTCGAGTTTCTCGCCATGGACAAGGACGACCTGCCCAAGCGCACCGCCAAAGCCGTCGCGCGCATCAGTGAACTGGGCTGGACTCCGCACGGGGATAACCACCTGTGCCCGACCTGCGCTCGGCAGCTGCACTGAGGCTGAAGCTCAGAACAGGTTGAGTTGCTCGCCGAGCAGGCTATGGCTGCTGTCCAGCCGAACGCCGACACCAATCAAGCGCACCGGCCGATTGCCGCGGGCAAAGGCCTGGGTGCAGAGGTCGCGGTAACCGTCCGGGCTGACCGGTGATCCCGCCTGCTCCAGCGTTGTCTGGGTGAAGTCGTGAAACTTCAGCTTTACAAAGGGCTTGCTCACCCGGTACTCGCCCTCCAGTCGTCCCAGGCGCTGGGCGAGCTTTTCCAGTAACGGCGGCAATGCGTTCAGGCAGGCGTCCAGGTCGGACAGGTCATGGTCATAGGTATTTTCCACGCTGACCGATTGACGCTTGCTCTCCACCACCACCGGGCGATCATCTATGCCCCGCGCCAATTGCCACAACCGCTCACCGAAACTGCCGAACTCCTTGGCCAGATCCTGTTTGCGCCAGGGCAGCAGCTCGCCGCAGACATCAATGCCCAGCCCTTTCATCCGCGCCGCAGTCACCTTACCGACGCCGTGCAAGCGCTCGATGGGCAGCGTTTTGACGAAGGCTTCTACCTCGTCCGGTAGAATCACCTTCAGACCGTCGGGCTTGTTCCAGTCACTGGCGATCTTGGCCAGAAACTTGTTCGGCGCCACGCCAGCAGACACGGTAATGCCCTGGCTGGCAAACGCCTTGCGGCGGATTTCCTGCGCCATAAGGGTTGCGCTGCCGCGACAGGCCTCGCTATTGCTCACATCCAGAAAGGCTTCGTCCAGCGACAGCGGCTGAATAAGACTGGTGTAATCACTGAAGATTGCCTGGATCGCCTGAGACGCTTCGCGATACACCGCCATGCGCGGCGGCACGATCAGCAGGTCCGGGCACAATTTGCGGGCATAGGCGGAGGCCATTGCCGAACGCACGCCATAGGCCCTGGCTTCATAGTTACAGGTAGCCACCACGCCGCGCTTTCCCGGATCACCGCCCACGGCCAGCGGCCGACCACGCAGGCGCGGGTCATCGCGCATCTCGATGGCTGCGTAGAAGCAATCACAGTCTACGTGGATAATCTTGCGCAAGAGCGGCTCTACCGGGTGGCTTCAACTGTTCCATTGTACCCGATCAGCCAGGAACACTCTGATTAAGCGCCGTGCTGCGGTGAGCGAGATTCAACTGGCGACAACGCAGTTGCGCCCAGCTTTTTTGCCGTCGTAAAGCGCTCGGTCCGCGCGGCGGATGACATCTTCTATACCCTCATCCTGTTTGCTTACTTCGGTCACGGCAAACGTGGCGGTGAGCTGAATACTCAGCCCCTCAACCGGCACCAGGCTGGAATGCAAGCGTTCGCGCAAGCGATTCAACACTTGCACCGCGCAACGCAGATCAGTATCCGGCAGCAGCAGGATGAACTCTTCGCCGCCGAAGCGGCCGACGATGTCGGTATTGCGCAAGGTGTCGACAAACAATCGCGACACATGCTTGAGCACCTGGTCGCCGACATCATGACCATGCTCATCATTGATTTTCTTGAAATGATCCAGATCTACCACACACAGTGACAAGGCACTGGCATGCCTGCGCACCCTGTCCAGTTCACGCTGGAACAGGGATTCATACTGCCGGCGGTTGAATAGCCCAGTAAGAGGATCGGTAGTGGCTTGCAGCTTCAATTCCAGCTCGAGATGCTCCCGGCGCTTGATCTCTTCCTGCAGCGACTGGTTGACCCGTACCGTTTCGTTGAACAGCGCATATTGCTGGCGCTGGCCTGTCTGCAGGCGCAAGCCGGCGGCATAGCCAATAATCGCCGGGAACAGCAACACAAAGGTTAGCCCCACCAATAGCGTGGGCGCAACATCGCGCAGAGCAATGCAATAAATCGTACCGGCAATACCAAATGCTGCGCCAATATTGGACAGCACCACCCTATTGGGCACAAAGATGTACAGGCTGATCAAAATGATCAGGGTCACCCCGATATTCCAGGAAACGATATCCGGTCGAATAATGTAAATAAGAAAGAACAGAAAAAAGCCGACCACTTCCAATGCGGTGACGGCATAACCTTCGGTCGACAACTGTGGTTTGGTGCGCAACCGCCAGGCAAGCAACAGCAAAAGGCTGGCAGACAACACGCGAGTACTGATCAGATGGATAAACCCTTCGGAAAAGCCCAGCGCGAGAAAATCCAGAAAACCAAAAAGCACTACCAGCGCCGCCCATACGCGTAGCGCGACAATCAAACTCTTCGCAGTACTCTGCTCAACGTGTTCGCGGTAGGCCCGCTCGGTGGTGGGGTCGGTAAACTCTCCGCCCCAGGTGGAGATGTGATAGCGATCGGCAGTGGTTGGCAAGAAAATCCCCCTTCAGGGCAACTGCTGTATTGTTATTTTTATGGCATGGCCTGAGACAAAGTATATTCCATGCTTCACGGATAGCCAATTTGCAATGATGTCATTTTGACGTCAATTAATAATCTTGAATTACCCCCTGCTGTTTCTCGGCAAATTTGCGTCTCAATTACTGCTTGGGAGTGAATACCGGAAATAAAAAATCTTTTCCGTTCAATTGCTTGACAGCCAACGCTCAATGAGTAGAATGGCGCCCACAGACGCGGGGTGGAGCAGTCTGGTAGCTCGTCGGGCTCATAACCCGAAGGTCGTAGGTTCAAATCCTGCCCCCGCAACCAGTTTAAAAACCGTTGAACGGACTTGTCCTTCAGCGGTTTTTTTTGCCCGCGATTTGGGCGTTTTCGGCGCCGAATTCCCCCGCCTTACCAGCAATCCGTGACGTATACTAAAAAAAACAGTGACCCGGGAATGATGGTGATCATGGCCTTTCGTTTTATTTGCGCGCTGCTCCTCGCGCTTTGCACTCCCACCGCCTTCGGCGACGACCAAACGCCTGAAGCGGAAAAGCTGTTGTTCATGACCGCTGACGTATGGCCATGGGGTTATCTGGAGGATAACGGTGCCCCGGCCGGACTGCTTAGCGTTCTTGCCGAACGTCTTGCCCAGGAAGCTGACTTACAACTGGATAACCGGGTTCTTCCTCATCAGCGTCTGCTGTCGAAATTCAAGCACGGTGAAGCTGACTACACCGTGCTGTTCGAGAACCCCTACCTGGATGAGTTCGCCGATAGTTTGGGCGTAGTGTTGAGTTCGGACATTCTGCTGGTGACCGACAAGGACTACTCCGGCAAACTGACCCTGGCAGCATTGCAGGGTAAACGCGTGGGCTATATCAGCGGCACCTATTACGGCGAAGCGTTTGAACAGAACGACAGCCTGACCAAGATCCCTGTTTATAACCTCGATCAAGCCATAGAAATGCTGCAACTCGACCGTCTGGACGCATTGATCAGCAGTGATATCGTTTTCCATCACAGCCTCAAGGCTCGAGAGCTGCAACCCGATGTCTTTCGCTACGCGGTGCATACCCGCGGCCATGCAGCCCATCTTTATATTTCCCGGCAGGCATCCAATCGGCAGCTCGCGCCGCGGATCCAGGCCGCGCTCGCTCAGTTGGACAAGAGCGGCGAGCTTCGCCGCCTGTTTCATTCCGAAGTACGCTCCAGTACGCACTAGCCCGCCTGCTAGCATCGCTGCGCTTGAAGCCGGTGCTTGAACACAGGGTCCAGCTTCCGGCGGGTTTACCTGCTTTATCGGCCTTACATGCCGATTACCATGGGCTATCCTCCTCCCACGGCATTCTCCACACTGATTCATCCGTATCCATTCACAGCAGGAGCGCCAGCCATGCATATCGGCTTTATCGGACTCGGCAACATGGGTAGCCCCATGGCCCACAACCTGCTCGCTGCCGGGCATCAACTGAGTGTATTCGATCTCTCTGAAGTGGCGGTGGAGGCGCTGGTCGTAGCCGGTGCCGCCAGGGCTTCATCGGTTCAGGCGATCGCCGCTACGGATTGCGAACTGATCATCACCATGTTGCCGGCAGCCAGACAAGTCAAAGCTGTGTATCTGGGCGAGGAAGGCTTGCTAGCCAACGTCCATCCGGGTGTCAGGCTGATAGACAGCTCGACCATTGACCCTCTCAGTGCTCGGGAAGTGGCGGCAGCGGCTGAACAGCAGAACAATCCCATGCTCGATGCGCCGGTCTCCGGAGGCACTGGCGGTGCAGCCGCGGGCACACTGACCTTTATGGTCGGCGGCAGCAAGGCGGATTTCGACCACGCGCTGCCGGTGCTGCAGGCCATGGGCAAGAACATCGTACATTGCGGCCCTGCCGGTAATGGTCAGGTAGCCAAGGTGGCCAACAACATGCTGCTGGCAATCTCCATGATCGGCACCGTCGAAGCCATGAATCTGGGTGTGGCATTGGGTATGCAGCCCGAGGTGCTGGCGGGCGTCATCAATACGTCCAGCGGCCGCTGCTGGAGCTCTGACACCTATAACCCTTACCCGGGTGTCATGGAGAATGTGCCGGCCGCGCGTGGTTACAGTGGCGGCTTTGGCACAGACCTGATGCTCAAGGATCTGGGCCTGGCCACCGAAGCGGCCAAACATGCGCAACAACCGGTTCTGCTGGGGGCTCTTGCCCAGCAGTTGTACCAATCTTTCAGCAGCCAGGGACATGGCGCGTTGGATTTTTCCGCAATCATCAAACTCTACACCGGAGATACCGAATGACTGATGTGCAGGCACCTGTGCTGGCCGAGGTCCGCAACCGGATTGGCCACCTGACCCTGAACCGCCCCGCCGGGCTGAATGCTTTGACGTTGGAGATGGTGCGACTACTCCAGGGTTACTTGAACGACTGGGCAACTGATAACGACATCAAGGCGGTGATCTTGCGCGGCAACGGCGAGAAAGCATTCTGTGCCGGCGGAGACATTCGCACCTTATACGACCAACATCTGGCCGGGGATGCTCAAGCGATTGAAACCTTCTTTGCCGAGGAGTACGCGCTAGATCTGAGCATTCACCACTACCGAAAACCGCTCGTTGCGGTAATGCATGGCTTTGTATTGGGTGGCGGCATGGGGTTGGCTCAAGGCGCCAGCCTGCGCATCGTCACCGAGCGCTCAAAACTGGGGATGCCGGAAACCGGTATCGGCTATTTCCCGGACGTGGGCGGCAGCTATTTTCTGTCGCGTCTGCCCGGCGAAATGGGACTCTATCTTGGCCTCACCGGCACCCAGGTAAAAACCGCCGATGCACTGCATCTGCAGTTGGCCGACCTGTGCGCTTCTGCGGAACGTTTAGATGAACTGGACCGGGCACTGGATAGCATTAACTGGCAGCACGATAGCCTGGAAAGCATATTGGAAGCGCTGGGCGCTACTGATCTGCCGCCCGCCGAACTGACTGAGCTGCAACCGGCCATCGATCTGCATTTTGCCCAGCCCACTCTGACCGCTATACGTCAGTCGCTGCTGGAAGAGATCCGCCCTGAATACACCGAATGGGCTCAGAATACCGTACGCATGATGGACAGCCGCTCACCGTTGGCCATGGCGGTGACCATGGAACTGCTGCGCCGCGGCCGGGAAAAGTCTCTCGAAGATTGCTTTGCGATGGAACTGCATCTGGACCGCCAGTGGTTCAACGACGGTGATATTGTCGAAGGAGTCCGCGCCCTGTTGGTCGACAAGGACAAACAGCCACGCTGGAATCCACCCGGCATCGGCCAGTTGCAACCTGCTCGAATAAACGCCTTTTTCGAGGGCCTGTCATGAATGATCTGGAATTGAGTGAAGACCAGCGATTGATTCGCGACATGGCCCGGCAGTTTGCCCAGGCCGAGCTGGCACCCCGCGCTGCCGGTTGGGACAAGAGCGGCTGGATCGACAGCAGTGTGATCCAGCAGATGGGCGAACTGGGTCTGCTGGGGATGGTGGTGCCCGAGGAATGGGGCGGTAGTTATGTGGACTATGTGGCCTATGCGCTGGCGGTAGAAGAAGTCTCGGCCGGTTGCGGCGCTACCGGCGCACTGATGAGTGTCCACAACTCGGTCGGCTGCGGCCCGGTATTGAATTACGGCACGGACGAGCAAAAACAGACCTGGTTGGCCAAGCTGGCAAGCGGTGAGGCGATTGGCTGCTTCTGCCTGACCGAGCCCCAGGCCGGCTCCGAGGCGCACAACCTGCGCACCCGCGCGGTGCTGGAAAACGGCGAATGGGTGCTCAATGGCGCCAAGCAGTTTGTCAGCAACGGCAAACGCGCCAGCCTGGCGGTGGTGTTTGCGGTGACCGACCCGGAGCTCGGCAAGAAGGGCCTGTCGGCATTTCTGGTACCGACCGATAACCCCGGCTTCCGCGTCGAGCGGATGGAACACAAATTGGGCATTCGCGGTTCGGACACCTGCGCGATCAGCCTGGATAACTGCCGCCTCCCGGAAAGTGCCCTGCTCGGGCAGCGAGGCAAGGGATTGTCCATCGCCCTGTCAGGCCTGGAAGGTGGGCGTATCGGAATTGCCGCACAAGCGCTAGGCATTGCCCGGGCTGCGTTCGAGGCGGCGCTGGTTTATGCGCGCGACCGCACACAGTTCGGCCAGGCGCTGACCGAGCACCAGAGCATTGCCAATATGCTCGCCGACATGCATATGCAACTCAACGCCAGCCGGCTGCTGATTCTGCATGCCGCGCGCCTGCGGACTGCAGGACTCCCATGTCTATCGGAAGCCTCCCAGGCCAAACTGTTCGCCAGTGAAATGGCCGAGGCGGTCTGCAGCAAGGCGATCCAGATCCATGGGGGTTATGGCTACCTGGAGGATTATCCGGTCGAGCGTTTGTACCGGGATGCACGTATTACTCAGATCTACGAAGGCACCAGCGAGATTCAGCGCCTGCTGATCGCCCGTGAGCTGCGGCATTACTCGCTTTGAAGATTTGACCGCTATTGAAAATCCCGGCTGCGCACATCCAGCCCCGCCAACAGCGGGTTAAGATTGTGCAGTCGCCGGGCGATCAAATGAATCACACCCTTCTCCGACTCGATATAACCATCCACTTGCATCATCTGTGAGCCAAGCAGCTCACGCCGCTGGCGCTCGGCCAGTTCGTGCCAGACCACCACGTTGACCATGCCATACTCGTCCTCGAGCGTGACAAAGATCACCCCGCTGGCGGTCCCGGGTTTCTGCCGTCCGGTTACCAGCCCCGCTACCGAAACCGCGCGACCGCTTTCGATCAGGGGCAGCTCCCGGGAGCTGCGACAGCGCCTCGCCGTGAGCTGTTCACGCAACAGGCTCAGCGGATGCGGGCCCAGCGTCGTGCCCACACTGGCATAATCGGCTTGCAGATCTTGCCCTTGAGTCGGCTCGGGTAACATCACGGCGGCTTCTTCCGCACAGGCCAGGCCGGCAAACAATGGCATCTGCGGCTCGACCCCGGCAATCGCCCAACGTGCGCTATGGCGATGCCCGGCCAAACCACGCAACGCGCCAGCATCAGCGAGCAGTTCACGCGCACGTGAAGACAGCTGCGCTCGCTCGCTAAGCTCCGCCACATCAGCAAATGGCGCCTGTTCACGGCACTCGGTAATGCGCTGCGCATCGTCCTCGCGAAAGCCGCGTACCATACACAACCCCAGCCGAATCGCCGGCTGCTGCTCTTCAGTCGCACCGCCGCCCTCCAGGGTGCAGTCCCACTGGCTGTAGCGCACATCCACCGGCAGGGTTTCCAACTGATGGCGGCGTGCGTCCTGCAGTAACTGGTCAGGGCTGTAAAAGCCCATCGGCCAGCTATTGATCAGCGCGCAGGTAAAGGCCGCCGGCTCATGACATTTCAGCCAGCAACTGGCGTAGGTCAGCAACGCGAAGCTGGCGGCATGCGACTCTGGAAAACCGTAACTACCAAAGCCTTTGATCTGCTCGAAGATCCGCGCGGCAAACTCGGCGCTATAACCGCGCTCTAGCATGCCCTCGGTCAGGCGCTTCTGGTGTGGTTCCAGACCACCATGGCGCTTCCAGGCCGCCATGCTACGACGTAGTTTGTCCGCTTCATCGGCGGTATAGCCCGCGGCGACAATCGCCAGTTCCATCACCTGCTCCTGGAACAGCGGCACGCCCAGGGTTCTTTCGAAAACAGCCCGCAGCGCCTCTGAAGGATAAGTAACCGGCTCCTCTTTATTACGCCGCCGCAGATAGGGATGCACCATATCGCCCTGAATCGGACCGGGACGGACAATCGCCACTTCGATTACCAGGTCATAAAAAGTCCGGGGCCTGAGCCTGGGCAGCATGGCCATTTGCGCCCGCGACTCGATCTGGAATACGCCGACGGTATCGGCACGGCTGATCATCTCATAGGTAGGCTGGTCTTCCGCAGGAATGGTCGCCAGCGTCAGATCGCGCCCGCGGTGCAGGCGCAGCAGATCGAAAGTGCGGCGCAGCGCGCTGAGCATGCCCAGTGCTAGAATATCCACCTTGAGCAGGCCGACCAGATCCAGATCGTCCTTGTCCCACTGGATAATGGTGCGCTCATCCATCGCCGCATTTTCCACCGGCACCAGCGTGTGCAATGGCTGCTCGGAAATCACAAAGCCGCCCGGATGTTGCGACAGGTGCCGGGGAAATCCGATCAGCTCCTCGGTCAACTTCAACACCCGATGCAATAACGGATGTGCCGGATCAAAGCCGGATTCACGCAGGCGCTCATCCGAGGGCACCTTGCTGCTCCAGCGGCCGCAACAGTCGGCCAATGCATTGATCTGATCCGCCGGCATGCCCAGCGCCTTGGCCACATCACGGATGGCACCAGCCCCCCGATAACTGCTGGCCACTGCGGTCAAGGCCGCACGATGCCGACCGTAACGCTGGAATACGTACTGGATCACCTCTTCCCGGCGGTCATGCTCGAAATCCACATCGATATCCGGCGGCTCATTACGCTCGCGAGACAGAAAGCGTTCAAACAGCAGATTGGATTTCGCCGGGTCGATTTCGGTAATACCCAATGCAAAGCACACGGCCGAGTTGGCCGCCGACCCTCTACCCTGGCAGAGAATATGCCGCTCACGGGCAAAGCGGACAATGTCATGCACCGTAAGAAAATAACTCTCATATTCCTTGAAAGTGATCAGCTCCAGTTCCTTGTCGATCTGCGAGCACACCTTATCGGTGACCCCGGCAGGCCAGCGCCAGCGAATCCCCCGCTCGGTTAATTCACGCAGCCAACTGGCCGGTGTTTCGCCTTGTGGCACCAGCTCATGCGGATATTGATAGCGCAGTTGCCCAAGGTCGAATGTGCAGCGTGCGGCAATCAATTGGGTTTCAGCGAGTAAATCCGCTGGATAGATTTCTGCCAGTGCATCAGGTGAACGCAAGTGCCGTTCACCATTCGGAAACAACCGTAATCCTGCCTCGGACAGGGTGCAGTGATGGCGCACTGCGGTCATGGTGTCCTGCAGGGCACGCCGGCCGCGGGCATGCATGTGTACATCGCCGGCGGCAACCAGTGGCAGGTTGAGCATTTGCCCGGCTTCACGCAGTTGCGCCAGGCGCTGATCGTCATCCTGACCGCAGTGCAGCTCTACCGCGAGCCACAGGGCCTGGGGAAACAGCGCGCGCAACCATTGACCCTGCTTCAGGCAAGGCTGTTCGCCGGGCAGCCATAGCGCCAGCAGACCATCCAGCGCTGACTGAAAGTCATCTGGTAGCAAACGATATTCGCCTTTGGGAGCGCGGCGCCGGGCCTGGGTAATCAACCAGCACAGACGCTGGTAGCCCGGCAGATTTTCTGCCAGCAGCACCAGCTTGGGCCCACTTTCAACCTGCATCTCACTGCCGACAATCAAGGGCAAGCCGGTATCCTTTGAAGCCTGCCAGGCGCGTACGATACCAGCCAGGGAGCATTCATCTGTCACCGCCAGCGCGCTATAACCATGCAGCTGGGCGCGCTCGAAGAGCTCCTGGGCACTGGAGGCGCCGCGCTGAAAGCTGAAGTTCGACAGACAGTGCAGCTCGGCGTAGCCCATCAAGATGGCTCGTTCTGAATCCGCGCTCATGCGAACCAGCCATGTAACCACAATGGCCCGCCCTGCCCCACAGGCCGATAGGCCCAGGCGCGTTGGCCATTATCGGTTTCCACCAGATAGTAGTCGCGACGCATATCACCCCCATCCCACCAACCGCTTTCGATACGCTCTGGACCCGCGAGAATCCGCAAACCGCTCAGCTGCGCCTGCGGCTCTTGCAGCAACCAACCGGGCCTGGCGATGGTGTGATCACTCAATAAACAAGGCGCACGTACTTCCGAGGTTCGCCAAGCCTGTTCGGGGCGGTGATCGGGGCGCACTGAGAGGGCTGAAACAGCGTCATCGCCCAAGCGCGCGCGCAAGCGTTCACGTAGTTGCTCCCAAGGCAGGGTTTGCTGCGGGCGCTCCTCAAAGAGTTCACGCTTCTGCGGTACAAAAGCCGGCAGATCCCTGGCCAGCAAGCGTAACGCTTGCACCGGCGCACGTACCTGCAGTTGCTCCAGCCGACCACGTGCCAGCTCAAACAACATCGCCGCATCGCGCTCCGCGCTGAGCAGGCCTACGGACACCAGGCTATCCTCACCCTCGCGATGCTCCAGATGCAGCACGAAGCGCTGCACGCCACTGTCGCGGCCGGCCAGAAACGCCGCCAGATCCGCGGTCAGCCGCCGTAGTGGAAACAACAGCGCCTGGTGGGAGCCAACATCAAAATTCAGCTCGAAACGCACATCGAAGAAATCCGCTGGCGCATAGCATTCCAATGCCTGGGCCCGGAGGCCGAGCAGCGTATCCAGATGTTTGAGTACCTCTTCCGGAAAGCGTTTAGCCAAACCGGCACGCGGCAGTGCCAGTACCTGATGCAGGCGATGCAACCCCATACGGGTAAAGGCCCGCGTGGTCTCTGCGTCGAAGCCGGCACGGGTCACCGGCATCTGCTCAATCATCTGCCGCAGAGTCTCGACTTGCTGCACCGCCAAGCCGTCATGCGCGTTACTCAGAATACGTGCCGCCGCCGGGTTCGGCGCCAATACAATCCGATGGCGAAAACCCAATGCGGTCAATTCTTCGCGCAGCCGTGCTTCGAAGCGCTCCCAGGGTCCGAACAAGGCAAAACTCGATTCGACTTCCATCACCAGCGCCCGCGGGTAGTGCAGGCTGACATGCGAGCTGAATCGGTAAGCCCAGGCGGCAAGAAAAGCATGCCACCGCTCGATGTGCGCCGGATCGTATTCGCGCATGGCAAAATCCCGCGACAGCATTTGCGCGGCGGCCAGTGACTGACCCGGCCGCAGCCCCAGTTCCCGGGCAGCGGCATTGACCGTTTGCAGCACCCGGCGTTGTGGCGTGCCACTGATCAGCGCCAGCGGCGCCTGGGGATCGGCCACACCCCGCAGCACCGCGTCCAGTGCCAGTTGTGGCAAGAGTATGCAGGCCCAGAGCATGGCAGCCTCAATGCCGTAGGTTAAAGGGGATGGGATTGGCGGGAGCCAGCCCGCCGCGACACTTCAATACCCGCAACTGGTTCGGCTGGCTCTCAATGCTCAGGCGCAAAGCCGCTGGCGACGGGTTGAGCGCCTCATTGATCGGCCGATAAGCAAAACCCAAGGTTTGCCCGGTCTCCGCTGCGACCTGCAAACGCCGCAGAACTCGGTCATTGGCTCGTTGCGGCCAGCACAAAACTGCGCCGCAAGCTCCGGAGCGCAAGCATTGCTCCGCAGCCCAAAGAGCATCGCTGCCGCTGGCTTGAATGACTGACAAACAGGACAAACTGATACCCGCCGCCTGCCAGGCCGGGGCAAAAGGAATATGCGGCGGACCGATCAGCACCACCCTTTCACCGGCTGCCGACAAGCGCTTGAGGGTTGGCCAGAGCAACTGCAGCTCGCCGGTGCCTTCGGCTTGGATGAGTATTTCACTCAGCGCTGCCTCGGGCCAGCCACCCGATGGCAAGGCCATGTCCAGTTCGGCAAATCCCGTCGATTGTCCAGCAGCAGGCACCGCAGCGGGCTGGCCGCGCCAGATACGCCGCTCATCGAGCATAGTTGACAGTGACACCACCGAGCCCATCACCGACTCCGGTCCAGACGGGTGCACCTGAAGACAACACCACGAGCAATGTGAGTAAAGTGCAGAGAAAACATTGGGAGAACCTGCATAGGTAAAATGCTGTATATACGTACAGCATATTTACTCATGCACACAGGGTCAACCGGAATTGCTTGCAGCCACTGACGACACCTGAATCAAGTAGGAAAACGTAAATATTGGAAGGGGTAGAGTGTGTTTAAGACGAGAAAAGCGTCAGCGCAGCCGGGTGAGCCATTCCATATCTTCGGGCCGAGTAACCTTGATATTGTCCGCGCGCCCTTCGATCAGGCGGGGAGCAAAGCCGGCACGCTCCATGGCTGAAGCTTCATCGGTAATCAGCGCGCCACAGGCCAGCGCATCGGCCAGCGCCTGACGCAAGGCCCCGAGGCGGAACATCTGCGGTGTGTAGGCTTGCCAGAACAGGGAACGGTCCGGCGTAGCGGTCACCCGACCATCGGCATCCGCCTGCTTGAGCGTATCGCGTACCGGTACGGCCAGCAGACCCCCGACCGGGTCATCCTGCAGACTATCCAGCAGTTTATGCAGATCGGTAGCGGCAAGATGCGGGCGCGCGGCGTCATGTACCAGCACCCAATCACTATCCAGCGCGCCCAGCTCAGTGAGTTTGTGCAACCCTGAGAGTACCGAATCAGCCCTCTCCCGCCCGCCGCCAGCCCGCTGGATGCGCTGATCTGAGGCACAGGCGAGGGCCGGCCACCAGGCATCATCGGCGGCAAGACAGACCACCAGCCCATTCAGACCGGGCTGGCCGAGAAAGCAATCAAGGGTGTGTTCAATCAGGGCGCGATCGCCCAGGGGGAGGTATTGCTTGGGTCGGTCCGCCTGCATGCGCGAGCCAACGCCCGCCGCAGGAATCACTACCCAGAAAGGCAGGCTCATTCGTCGCTCAGCTGAAACAGGGTTTCGCCTTCCTTGACCATGCCCAGCTCATGCCGGGCACGCTCTTCAACGGTTTCCAGACCCTGCTTGAGCTCAATCACTTCAGCCGTGAGCACGCGATTGCGTTCCAGCAGCTGCTCGTTCTCACGAGCCTGCTCGTCAATCTGCTGCTTGAGCTGGGTGACATGGGCCAGACTGCCATCGCCTACCCACAGACGATATTGCAGCCCGCCCAGCAACAGCAGCGCGACCAACCAGAGCCATTTCACCGGTGATCAGCCACGGAATTCAGCGCGACCTTTATACGGCGCCTTGCCATCCAGCTGCTCTTCAATACGCAGCAGCTGGTTGTACTTGGACACCCGGTCAGAACGGCACAGGGAACCGGTCTTGATCTGCCCGGCGGCAGTACCCACCGCCAGATCAGCAATGGTGCTGTCTTCGGTTTCGCCACTGCGATGGGAGATCACGGCGGTAAAGCCGGCGGCCTTGGCCATCTGAATGGCTTCCAGAGTTTCGGTCAGCGAGCCGATCTGGTTGAACTTGATCAGAATCGAGTTACCAATGGACTCGTCGATACCGCGCTTGAGAATCTTGGTATTGGTCACGAACAGATCGTCACCAACCAATTGCACCTTGGCGCCAATCTTGTCGGTCAAGGTCTTCCAACCAGCCCAGTCAGACTCGTCCATGCCATCTTCGATGGAGATGATCGGATAACGCTGGGTCAGACCAGCCAGGTAATCGGCAAAACCGGCGGCATCGAACACCTGGCCTTCACCGGCCAGATCGTATTTGCCATCCTTGTAGAATTCGCTGGCGGCACAGTCCAGGGCCAGGGTCACGTCATCGCCCAGGGTATACCCGGCGTTGGCTACCGCTTCGGCAATCGCGGCCAGCGCATCTTCGTTGGATGCCAGGTTCGGCGCAAAGCCGCCCTCGTCACCTACCGATGTGCTCAAACCGCGGGCCTTCAGCACGGCCTTGAGGTGGTGAAAGATCTCTGCACCCATACGCAGGGCATCGGCAAAATTCTTCGCGCCGACCGGCTGCACCATGAATTCCTGAATATCGACGTTGTTGTCCGCGTGTTCGCCGCCATTGATGATGTTCATCATCGGCACCGGCATGGAATACACGCCAGGTGTGCCGTTCAGATCAGCAATATGTGCGTACAAAGGCACGCCCTTGGCCTGGGCAGCCGCTTTGGCAGCAGCCAGGGATACCGCCAGAATCGCGTTGGCGCCCAAAGTTGCCTTGTTCTCGGTACCGTCCAGGTCGATCATGGCGCGATCCAGGCCAGCCTGATCAATCGCATCGCGACCCACCAGCAGCTCACGGATGGGACCATTGATATTGGCGACAGCCTTGAGTACGCCTTTGCCCATATAGCGGCTCTTGTCGCCGTCACGCAGTTCCAGCGCTTCGCGCGAGCCGGTGGACGCGCCGGAAGGTGCACAGGCGCTGCCTTGCAGGCCGCCTTCCAGAATCACGTCGGCTTCAACGGTCGGATTGCCACGGGAATCGAGAACTTCGCGACCCTTGATATCAATAATCTTAGCCATGGTTGCTGCTTGCTCCATCTAACAAAAAGAAAAGGGTAATCAGGCGGTTTCCAACACAGGAAAGCTTTTGACCAACTCGTCGAGCGCCTTCAACTGGGTCAGGAAAGGCTCGAGTTTGTCCAGACGCAACGCGCAGGGGCCATCGCACTTGGCGTTGTCCGGATCCGGGTGGGCTTCCAGAAACAAGCCGGCCAAACCTTGGCTCATACCGGCTTTGGCCAGATCGGTGACCTGAGCGCGACGGCCGCCGGCCGAATCACTGCGCCCACCGGGCATTTGCAGTGCGTGGGTTACATCGAAAAATACCGGGTACTCGAACTGCTTCATGATGCCGAAGCCGAGCATATCGACCACCAGGTTGTTGTAGCCAAAGCTGGAGCCGCGCTCACAGAGAATCAACCGGTTGTTGCCGGCCTCTTCACACTTGGTGAGGATATGCTGCATTTCCTGCGGCGCGAGAAACTGTGCTTTCTTGATATTGATCACCGCCTGGGTCTTGGCCATGGCCACCACCAGATCGGTCTGCCGCGACAGAAACGCCGGCAATTGGATGATGTCGCAGACTTCGGCAACCGGGGCAGCCTGATGCGGCTCGTGCACATCGGTGATCAACGGCACGTTGAAGGTGCGCTTGATCTCTTCGAAGATCTTCAAACCCTCTTCCAGGCCCGGGCCCCGGAAGGAGTTGATTGAAGAACGGTTGGCCTTGTCAAAGCTGGCCTTGAATACGTAAGGAATGCCCAGCTTGCTGGTGACCTCGACATAGGTCTCGCAAACACGCATGGCCATGTCGCGGGATTCCAGCACGTTCATGCCGCCGAACAGCACAAAGGGCTTGTCGTTGGCGATATCGATCACCTGCCCGGCGGGCGCAGTTACCTGAACCGTCTTGTGTTGCATCTGTATTCCTCAGCCCTTGAGCTTGTGCTGGGCCAGTGCCGCCTGAATAAAGCCACTGAATAGCGGATGACCGTAACGGGGAGTCGAGGTGAATTCCGGGTGAAACTGGCAGGCCACAAACCAGGGGTGGTCGCCAACTTCGATCACTTCAACCAGCGCCCCATCCACAGAGCGGCCGGTCACTTTCAGTCCACCGGCCTCCAGTTCGGCCAGCAGATTGTTGTTGACCTCGTAACGATGGCGGTGACGTTCGACGATGACGTCCTTGCCATAGCATTCGTGCGCCTTGGAGCCCGGCGTCAGCGCGCATTCCTGGCCGCCCAGGCGCATGGTGCCGCCCAGATCGGAATCTTCAGTGCGCTGCTGCTTGTCACCACTGGCGTTCTGCCATTCGGTAATCAGGCCGACCACCGGATGCTCGCTGATCTTGTCGAACTCGGTCGAGTTGGCGTCAGCCCAGCCAAGCACGCTGCGGGCGTACTCGATCACGGCTACCTGCATACCCAGGCAAATGCCCAGGTAGGGAATCTTGTTCTCGCGCGCGTGACGCACTGCGGCAATCTTGCCTTCCACGCCGCGCAGGCCGAAGCCGCCCGGCACCAATATCGCGTCGACGCCCTCGAGTAAGCCCACGCCTTTGAGTTCGATCTCTTCGGAATCGATATAACGCATGGTGACTTTGGTCTGGCTCTGGATACCAGCGTGGCTGAGTGCTTCGATCAGCGACTTGTAGGCATCCAGCAGCTCCATGTACTTGCCGACCATGGCAACGGTCACTTCCTTGTTCGGGTACAGCTTGCCAGCCACCACACGGTCCCACTCGGACAGGTCGGCGCTACCGCACTCGAGACCAAAGCGCTCGATAACAAAGTCATCCAGGCCCTGCGCGTGCAATACGGCGGGAATACGGTAGATGGTATCGACGTCTTCCAGGCCAATTACCGCACGCTCTTCCACGTTGGTAAACAGCGCGATCTTGCGCCGCGAGGACAGATCAATCGGATGATCGGAGCGGCAGATCAGCACATCGGGCTGCAAACCGATAGAGCGCAGTTCCTTGACCGAATGCTGAGTGGGCTTGGTCTTGGTTTCGCCAGCAGTGGCGATATAGGGCACCAGCGTCAGGTGCATCAGCATAGCGCGCTTGGCACCAACTTCAACTCGTAGCTGTCGAATGGCTTCGAGGAACGGCTGGGATTCGATGTCACCGACGGTACCGCCAATTTCCACCAGAGCTACGTCGGCATCGCCGGCGCCCTTGATGATGCGGCTCTTGATCTCGTCGGTAATGTGCGGAATCACCTGAATGGTCGCACCCAGGTAATCACCGCGACGTTCCTTGCGCAGCACTTCCTCATACACACGGCCAGTGGTGAAGTTGTTGGCACGGCTCATGGTCGCACTGACGAAACGCTCGTAGTGACCCAGATCCAGATCGGTCTCGGCGCCATCGTGGGTGACGAAGACTTCACCGTGCTGGAAGGGGCTCATGGTGCCGGGATCGACGTTGATATACGGATCCAGCTTGAGCATGGTGACCTTCAGGCCCCGTGCTTCGAGAATGGCTGCAAGCGATGCCGAAGCAATACCCTTGCCCAATGAAGATACAACACCACCCGTGACGAAGATGTAGCGCGTCATGAAAAACCCGTTGAATGAACTGTTAAGCGACCAGAGCCGCGGGGAATCGAAGGGAGCCTGGGGGAAGCACTGGTTGATTCCCAAAGTCTCGTCAAGATGGGAAGTCAGGATACCAGACGCCCCCCGATTGCTCAATCCGTTAGCGGCAACCAAGTGACCTGAAAAGCCGATTCATTGCCGCTCGCAGCCGCATCCTGAGCATTCCAGCGCCCCGCTACGGAAACCAGTTGCTCGTCGCAGTATAGCAACGGAACCCGAGCGCGCAGCCAAAGCGGAATGCCTGACTGTTGTAGCAAATCCTTCAAGGACTGAGTCGGGCGGCCTGGCGGCTTGATCAATTCACCACCCTGGCGATATCTGACCTGCCAGAGACCCGCACGCCAGGCAATACCCTGCTCTGCCGGCGTGATCAGCAAAGTACCGTTGCTAGCGCTCAATGGCGTATCGCCCCAAAGCGGCAGAGGCTGGGGCACAGGTGTGCATGCCGTGGCGTCAGGCAATAGCCAAATGCGACCCGACGAGCGGCATAGCCGATAGTCGGCCACGCGCATTTCCGGCTGCCCGTCGCCGTCAGCAGCTAACTGACTGAGGAACGTCTGGAGCTGCCGCCTGGGCGGCGACGTGAACTGATTCAGTTGGCACCAATAGCGCAGCAGATTGGCCTGCCTCGGCAGCGACAGGGTCTGCACGTACCCGGCATCCAGGCTTTGCCAGGCACACAACCAGGGATCAGTAACGCCCGGCTGAGCCAGCTGCAGATCCTCCTGCGCGCGCTCATCCAGAATCAGGTTGGCATCCGCGGCATGCTCCGCCAGTTGCAGCAGACTATCCGGCGCCGCGGGCCAGCTGTCACGCAGGCGTGGCAAAAGATCGTGACGCAAGTGAGTACGGGCAAACCGCTGATCCTGATTGGCCGGGTCTTCTATCCAGCTCAATTGTCTGGACTCGGCCCGGGCCAGCAGTTCCGAGCGGCTCCAGCCCAGCAGCGGTCGGTACAAATGACCCTGCGCCAACGCCCGCCTCTGCGGCATACCCGCCAACCCACGCAACCCCGTGCCGCGGAGTATTCTAAACAGCAGCGTTTCCAGTTGATCGTCCTGATGATGCGCCAGCAGCAGACAATCATCGCTGCCCATATGCGCAGCGAAAGCCTGATAGCGCGCAGCACGGGCCTGGGCCTCGATACTCGCGCCTGGCGTCAGCTGCACTCGCTCGACAATCAGCTCCACTCCGCGCACGCGGCACTGCTGCAGGCAGTGTTCCGCCCACAGGTCGGCATCGGCATGCAGGCCGTGATGTATATGCAGCGCTTTAATGGGAGGGAGCGAATGATGGTCGCGCAGCTCGGTCAATGCGTCGAGCAGAACCATCGAGTCCATGCCACCGGACAACCCCAACCACCAGGTCGGGGCGTCCGTGCAGGGCAGCAACTGCCTGAGCAGTTCCTGCGCAGAGAACATCTACTTCAGACCGAAAGCCATCAGGCGATCGTAACGACGCTCGAGCAGCTCGTCAGCGGGGAGTTTTTCCAACTCCTCCAGTTCAACCAGCAGCTGGGCCTTGACCCGTGCGGCCATTTCTTCCGGCTTGCGGTGCGCGCCACCGAGTGGCTCGGCGATCAGGTTATCAACCAGCTTGAGCTCCTTCAGCCGCTCGGCGGTAATGCCCATAGCTTCGGCGGCGTCGGCGGCCTTCTCGGATTTCTTCCACAGAATCGAGGCGCAGCCTTCCGGGGAAATAACCGAATAAGTGGAATACTGCAGCATCATCAGGCGGTCGCACACACCAATCGCCAGAGCCCCACCGGAACCACCCTCACCAATAACGGTGGCAATGATCGGGGTTTTCAGGCGCGCCATGATCTGCAGATTCCAGGCGATAGCCTCACTCTGACCGCGCTCTTCCGCGTCGATACCCGGATAAGCACCGGGCGTATCGATAAAGGTCAGCAGCGGCATATTGAAGCGTTCGGCCATCTGCATCAGACGGCAAGCCTTGCGGTAGCCTTCAGGCTTGGGCATACCGAAGTTGCGGCGAACCTTCTCCTTCACGTCACGGCCTTTCTGATGCCCAATAATCATTACCGGGCGGCCATCCAGACGTGCAATACCACCCACAATGGCGGCATCATCGGCGAAATGCCGATCACCGTGCAGTTCTTCAAAATCAGTAAAAATCTGACTGATATAGTCCAGCGTGTAAGGCCGCTGTGGATGCCGGGCCATCTGCGCAATCTGCCAGCTGCTCAGATTGCCGAAGATGCTTTCGGTCAGCGACTTGCTCTTGTCCTGAAGACGGGCGATTTCGTCGGTGATATTCAGCGAATTATCACTGCCGACCAATCGCAGCTCTTCGATCTTGGCCTGCAGATCAGCGATCGGCTGTTCAAACTCCAGGTATTTCTGGCTCTTGCTCATAAGCATCCATTATCCGCGTAGGCCCCGCAGCAGGGCGTCCGATTTTTCATTACCTTAAGGGATTGGCGCCTAACAGTCGAGCGCACCAAGCCCTTGCGCATCATCTGTAGTGCAAAGAGACGCTGTCTTTGCCCAGGTGGTCACGTATCCCCTGCACCAGATCATCGGCCGGCTCGACCCTCCAACCTTCGCCCAGGCGCAATTGCACCGCTGCGTCCGGCCGCTGCAGATCCACCGTTACCGCGCATCCGCCGGGGAATTTGCGCAACAACCCGGCCAACTGGTCGAGACTTTGCGCGCCGTGGCGCTCGGTGTTCAGGCTGATACGCACGCTGTCGAGCAAGGTTGTGCGGGCGTCTTCCAGGCTCATTACCCGCTTGACGCGCATGCGCAGGCCGCCGGAAAAATCATCCTGACTAACCTCCCCTTCCACCACCAACATGGCGTCTTTCTGCAACAACGCCTGTGATGACTGATAGGCCTCGGCATAAAGCGAGACCTCAATCCGTGCCGAACGGTCATCCAGCGTGACAAAGCCCATCTTGTCGCCACGCTTGGTCTTCATCACCCGCAGGTCAAAAACCAGTCCGGCAATCGTCTGGCTGTCGCGTGACGGCTTCAGATCAATAATGCGCTGGCGGGCAAAGCGGCGAATCTCTTTTTCATACTCGTCAATCGGGTGACCGGTCAGGTACAGCCCGAGCGTTTCTTTCTCGCCACGCAGGCGTTCCTTGAAGGTCCACTCACGGACCTTGCGATATTGCTCGTACACGTCGCGCACGGTGGAAGGGCCGAGTAGCTCGCCGAATAGATCGGCATGGCCGCTGTCCGCGCTCTTGGCAGTCTGCTCGGCCGCCGCAATCGCTTCTTCCATCGCCGCCATCAATGACGCCCGGTTGCGGTCGACGTTCTTCAGATAGGCTTGCTGTTCGGTATCGAAAAACGGCCCGAGGTTATCCAGCGCGCCGGAACGGATCAGCGCTTCCATCACTCGCTTGTTGATCCGCTTGAGATCGACACGGGCACAGAAGTCAAACAGATCGAGAAACGGACCGCCTTGCAGACGCTTCTCAACAATGGTCTCCACCGGCCCTTCACCCACGCCCTTGATCGCGCCCAGCCCGTATACCACAGCGCCCGCATCATCCACGGTGAATTTGTATTCCGAGACGTTCACATCCGGCGGGTTGAGGCGCAGCTTCATGCTGCGGCACTCTTCGATCAGCGTTACCACCTTGTCGGTATTGTGCATATCGGCCGACAACACCGCCGCCATAAAGGGCGCGGGATAATGCGCCTTGAGCCAGGCGGTCTGATAAGAGACCAGGCCGTAGGCTGCCGAGTGTGATTTGTTGAAACCGTAACCGGCGAACTTTTCTACCAGATCAAATATGTTGCCCGCCAGATCGGCGTTGATATTGTTCGTCTCGCAACCTTCAAGGAAAATTTGCCGCTGCTTGGCCATTTCCTCCGGCTTTTTCTTACCCATGGCCCGGCGCAGCATGTCGGCACCGCCGAGCGTATAACCGGCCATGACCTGGGCAATCTGCATCACCTGTTCCTGATACAGAATAATACCGTAGGTCGGCGCCAGTACCGGCTTCAGGCTGTCGAGCTGATAGTTCGGATGCGGATAGGAAAGGATCTCGCGGCCGTGCTTACGATTGATGAAATCGTCAACCATGCCCGATTGCAATGGCCCAGGACGGAACAGGGCTACAAGGGCGATCAGATCTTCCAGGCAGTCAGGCTTGAGCTTTTTGATCAGCTCTTTCATGCCGCGTGATTCGAGCTGGAATACCGCGGTGGTCTCGGCCTTCTGCAACATCTGGTAGGTGGGCAGATCATCCAGCGGGATAAAGTTGATATCCAGGGGCGCACCACCGGTCTTGGCCCGCACCCGGTTGATGGTGTCCATGGCCCAGTCAATAATGGTCAGGGTCCGTAGACCGAGAAAGTCGAACTTGACCAGGCCCGCGGCCTCTACGTCATCCTTGTCGAACTGTGTCACCAGACCGCCGCCGGCCTCGTCGCAATACAGCGGAGCAAAATCGGTCAGCTTGGTCGGCGCGATCACCACGCCACCGGCGTGCTTGCCGACGTTACGCGTAACGCCTTCAAGCTTGAGCGCCATGTCCCAGATTTCCTGGGCTTCTTCGTCATTGGCAAGAAAGTCACGCAGGATCTCTTCCTGCTCGAAGGCTTTGGCCAGCGTCATGCCGACTTCGAAGGGGATCATCTTCGATAGTTTGTCAGCCAAACCATAGGACTTGCCTTGCACCCGCGCCACGTCCCGCACCACGGCCTTGGCCGCCATGGTACCGAAGGTGATGATCTGCGATACCGCGTTGCGGCCGTAGGTGTCGGCTACATATTCGATGACCCGGTCTCGCCCTTCCATGCAGAAGTCGACGTCAAAGTCGGGCATGGATACCCGCTCCGGGTTCAGAAAGCGTTCGAACAGCAGATCGTATTGCAGCGGGTCCAGATCGGTAATCAGCAGCGAATAGGCGACCAGCGAGCCTGCCCCGGAGCCCCGGCCCGGGCCCACCGGTACACCGTTATTCTTGGCCCACTTGATAAAGTCCATCACGATCAGAAAGTAACCGGGAAACTCCATCTGGATAATGATATCCAGCTCGAAGTTAAGCCGGTCGATATACACCTGACGGCGTGCTTCGTAATTATCTGAATCGGGCGGCAGTACCACTTTGAGACGTTCTTCCAGCCCTTCAAACGAGACCTTGCGGAAGAAGTCCGCTTCACTCATGCCGCCCGGCGTCGGAAAGGCCGGAAGGAAGTTCTTGCCCAGCTGCACGTCGATATTGCAGCGACGAGCAATTTCCACGCTGTTGGCCAATGCTTCCGGGATGTCGGAAAACAGCTCGGCCATTTCGGCCGGCGTTTTCAGATACTGTTCTTCGCTGTACTGGCGCACCCGACGCGGATCATCCAGCGCCCGGCCTTCACCAATACACACGCGCGTTTCGTGTGCTTCAAAATCTTCACGCTTGAGAAAGCGCACATCATTGGTCGCCACCACCGGGCAATCCAGCTTGACCGCCAGGTCAACGGCGGCGTGCAAGTACTCTTCGTCGTTTGGGCGGCTGGTACGTTGCAACTCCAGATAGAAACGGCCGGGAAAGACCTGCATCCAGTACTGCAGCAGAGCATCGGCTTCTTGCGGATTGTTGGACAGCAGTGACTGACCGATCTCTCCTTCCTTGGCGCCGGACAGCGCAATTACATCTTCACTGGATTCGGCCACCCATTCGCGGCGGATAGTCACCACGCCGTTACGCTGACCTTCGGTATAACCGCGGGAGATCAGTTCGGTCAGATTGCGGTAGCCGTTACGGTTCATGGCCAGCAGGCTGAGGCGAGTAAGCTGGTTGTCATCATTCGCGCCGACCAGCCAGACGTCGACACCGGAAATCGGCTTGATCCCGCCGCCCATGGCCGCCTTGTAAAACTTCACCAGGCTGCACATATTGTTCTGATCCGTCACCGCCACTGCCGGCATCCCTGCCTCGGCTACCATCTTGATCAGTGGCTTGATCTTGACGATACCGTCAACCAGAGAAAACTCGCTGTGTACACGCAAGTGAACGAAAGAATGCGTCATGGTGGTCCTGTTTCTGAAGGCAACAACTGAGGTGGGATTGTAACGGCGGGGGGAGTTGGGGGCTAGCTGGCTTTGTCTTCGATTCCTGCCTGCTATCAGTTCTTTTTGAGCCAATACACGAGCAGCGGCAGTCTAGCGGAGCACTGGGATGCGCGATCTCTGCGCCTGGCGTGCGTAAGGCGGCAGGGCACGCCGACCCGCCGTGAATACATCCCTGTAGGCTCATCACCGGCATCCATGCCGGAGACGGTCGGCTTACCCCTGCCGCCTTA
>NZ_QOVF01000013.1 GCF_008365385.1 Halopseudomonas laoshanensis
GTGCGAGGTGTTGATGGTGATACCGCGAGCCTTTTCTTCCGGCGCGTTGTCGATTTGATCGAAGCCACGGGCGGATCCGCCGTAAGCTTCAGCACAAACGCGGGTCAGCGCTGCAGTCAGAGTGGTTTTGCCATGGTCAACGTGACCGATGGTGCCCACGTTAAGGTGCGGTTTTTTACGTTCAAATTTTTCTTTAGCCACGATAGATAACCTCTTTGTTTAGCTTTGGTTCAAGTTAGCCTTGCTTCTTGATGATTGCTTCGGCGATGTTCATTGGCGCTTCGGAGTACTTCGAAAACTCCATAGAGTAGCTCGCACGCCCCTGGGACATTGAGCGTACATCCGTGGCGTAACCGAACATCTCACCAAGCGGAACCTCAGCGCGGATCACCTTACCGGAAACGGAATCTTCCATACCTTGTACCAGACCGCGACGACGGTTCAGGTCGCCCATTACGTCACCCATGTAATCTTCCGGGGTAACTACTTCTACTTTCATCATCGGCTCGAGCAAAACAGCACCGCCTTTATTGGCCAATTGCTTGGTAGCCATAGAAGCGGCAATCTTGAATGCCATTTCATTCGAGTCAACGTCGTGGAAGGAACCGTCGAACAGGGTTGCCTTCAAGTTAAGCAGGGGATAACCAGCGAGAACGCCGTTTTTCATCTGCTCGTCGATGCCTTTTTGCACCGCGGGAATATATTCCCGCGGCACAGAGCCACCAACTGTTTCATTGACGAAGACCAGACCGTCAGTTGCCTCATCGGAAGGCTCGAAGCGGATCCATACGTGACCGTACTGACCGCGACCTCCAGACTGACGAACGAACTTGCCTTCGATTTCACACTTGTTGCGGATCGCCTCACGGTAAGCCACCTGCGGCTTGCCGATATTGGCCTCCACACCGAACTCACGCTTCATGCGGTCGACCAGAATATCCAGGTGCAATTCGCCCATACCGGAGATAATGGTTTGCCCGGATTCTTCATCAGTACGCACACGGAAAGACGGGTCTTCCTGGGCAAGCTTACCCAGTGCGATGCCCATCTTTTCCTGGTCAGCTTTGGTTCTCGGCTCCACCGCAACGGAAATAACCGGCTCGGGAAACTCCATGCGCTCTAGAATAATTGGCTTCTCATGAGAGCACAGCGTGTCCCCGGTGGTGACGTCTTTCATGCCGATCAACGCAGCAATGTCACCAGCCAGCACTTCCTTGATCTCTTCGCGGGTGTTTGCATGCATCTGCACCATACGGCCAACACGCTCTTTCTTGCCTTTGACCGAGTTCAGCACCGAGTCACCGGAAGACAGCACGCCGGAATAAACCCGGACGAACGTCAGCGTGCCCACGAAGGGGTCTGTGGCGATCTTGAACGCCAACGCAGAGAAAGGCTCGGCATCATCTGCATGACGCTCGTCGACCCTCTCTTCGTCATCGGGATGCACACCCTTGATCGCAACAACCTGATCAGGCGCCGGAAGATAATCAATGACAGCGTCCAGAACCAAAGGCACGCCCTTGTTCTTGAACGAACTACCACAGACAGCCGGAACGATTTCGGAGGCCAAAGTGCGCTGACGCAAACCAGCCTTGATTTCATCGTTGGTCAGCTCGCCGCCTTCCAGATACTTGTTCATCAGCTCTTCATTGGCTTCCGCTGCAGCTTCTATCATCTGCTCACGGTACTTCTTCGCCATCTCGAGCATGTCCGCCGGAATCTCTTCCTCGCGGAAAGCCATACCACTGTCATCCTCGTTCCAGTAGATGGCTTTCATGCGCAGGAGATCAACCTGGCCGACGAAATTCTCTTCCGAGCCAATAGCCAGCTGGATCGGCACCGGGGTATGCCCCAGGCGCTGCTTGATCTGCTCGACTACACGCAGGAAATTAGCACCTTGGCGGTCCATCTTGTTGACATAGACCAGCCGCGGCACACCGTACTTGTTCGCCTGACGCCATACGGTTTCAGACTGCGGCTCAACACCCGAGGTACCACAGAACACCACGACCGCACCATCGAGGACGCGCAGCGAGCGCTCTACCTCGATAGTGAAGTCGACGTGACCGGGGGTATCGATAATATTGACCCGATGGCGCGGATACTGCTTCTCAGAACCTTCCCAGAAGGCCGTCGTAGCAGCGGAGGTAATGGTAATCCCCCGCTCCTGCTCCTGCGCCATCCAGTCCATGGTGGCTGCACCATCGTGCACCTCACCCATCTTGTGGTTGACGCCGGTGTAAAACAGAATCCGTTCCGTAGTCGTGGTTTTGCCCGCATCTACATGCGCGCAAATACCAATGTTCCGGTACAGATTAATAGGCGTTACACGGGCCACAATATTCTCCTGAGTCGCTTAGATTAGAAGCGATAGTGAGAGAAGGCTTTGTTGGCTTCAGCCATACGATGCACATCTTCACGCTTCTTAACCGCGGCGCCTTTACCTTCAGACGCATCGACCAGCTCACCAGCCAGACGCAAAGCCATGGACTTCTCGCCACGCTTACGGGCAGCATCAACCAACCAACGCATCGCCAAAGCGTTACGACGGGAGGGACGCACTTCAACCGGCACCTGATAGGTGGCACCGCCGACACGACGGGATTTAACTTCAACCAGCGGAGCAATGGCATCAAGCGCTCTTTCGAACAGCTCAACGGGATCTTCGGTCTTGGTACGTTCCTTGACCTTGTCCAGAGCACCGTAAACGATGCTTTCAGCGACAGCTTTCTTGCCGCTTTCCATTACGTGGTTCATAAATTTGGCGAGAATCTGGCTGCCGTACTTTGGTTCTGGCAGGATCTCACGTTTTGCTGCTACGCGACGTCTTGGCATGATAAGCCCTCAAACGGTCTTCAGGTTAGCCCAGGACCATAACCATCTGGTTACGCCTGACCTTACTCTTATCGACTCAGGAAAAATGAATTCAACTTTACTTCGGACGCTTGGCGCCGTACTTGGAACGACCCTGACGACGGTCTTTGACACCTGAGGTATCCAGAGAACCGCGAACAGTGTGGTAACGCACACCTGGCAAATCCTTCACACGGCCGCCGCGAATCAGTACGACGCTGTGCTCTTGCAGGTTGTGACCTTCACCACCGATATAGGATGAAACTTCGTAGCCGTTGGTCAAACGGACACGGCAGACTTTACGCAGAGCCGAGTTCGGCTTCTTCGGCGTAGTTGTGTATACACGTGTACACACACCACGACGCTGCGGGCAGTTCTGCAGCGCTGGCACGTCGCTTTTTTCAGCAACGCGCTTACGCGGCTTGCGAACCAGCTGGTTAATTGTCGCCATCTAGCAAAACTCCACTGATGTCTATCAGACATATTAAATAAAAAATGGCAGGACAAGGCGCCCCGCCAATTTTAGGGGTACGGAATTCTATAGAGACCGGCCCCGCTCGTCAAGGTCAGCGGCGCCCGAGGGCGCCGACAGCCTAATCAGTCATTACCCGAATTCAATGCATCGGACAGTGCCTGTTCGATTTCTACCGCACTTACCTTGACTGGTTTGTCTGCCATGCGCTGACGCTTGCGCTCTGCATGGTAAGCCAGACCAGTACCGGCCGGGATCAGACGACCCACAACCACGTTCTCTTTCAAGCCGCGCAGGTGATCGCTCTTACCAGTAACGGCAGCCTCGGTCAGTACCCGTGTGGTTTCCTGGAAGGAAGCCGCGGAGATGAACGATTCGGTCGACAGCGATGCCTTGGTGATACCCAGCAGAACGTGCTCGTACTTGGCCAGGAACTTGTCCTGCTTGGCCAACGACTCGTTCTCTTCCAGAGCGTGGGTCAGTTCGACCTGATCGCCCTTGATGAAGCTGGAATCACCGGTATCAGTGATCTCGACCTTACGCAGCATCTGGCGAATGGTCACCTCGATGTGCTTATCGTTAATCTTCACACCCTGCAGGCGGTACACGTCCTGAATTTCGTTGACGATGTACTTGGCCAGCGCGCTGACACCCAGCAAACGCAGGATATCGTGCGGGTTGCTCGGACCATCGGAAATAACTTCACCCTTGGTAACCTGCTCACCTTCGAACACGTTCAGGTGACGCCATTTCGGAATCAGCTCTTCGTACTGCTCGCTGCCGTCAGTCGGAGTAATGACCAGACGACGCTTGCCCTTGGTTTCCTTGCCGAAGGAGATCGTGCCGCTGATTTCCGCCAGAATCGAAGGCTCCTTCGGACGACGCGCTTCGAACAAGTCGGCAACACGCGGCAGACCACCGGTGATGTCACGGGTCTTGGACGTTTCCTGGGGAATACGGGCAACAACGTCACCCACGTTCACCTTGGCACCATCAGACAGGTTGACCAGCGCGTTGGCCGGCAAGAAGTACTGTGCAGGCACATCAGTACCCGGCAACAGCAATTCCTTACCCTTCTCGTCCACCAGCTTCACGGCCGGACGGATGTCCTTGCCGGCGGCCGGGCGATCCTTGGCATCCATGACTTCCAGGTTGGTCAGACCAGTCAACTCATCAGCGGTACGCTTGATGGTGATGTTCTCTTCCATACCAAAGAAAGCCACGGTACCGGAGATCTCGGTGACGATGGGGTGAGTGTGCGGATCCCACTTGGCAACGACCTGGCCGGCGGTAACTTTCTCGCCTTCCTTGATCGAAATAACCGCGCCGTAGGGCAGCTTGTAACGCTCACGCTCACGACCGAACTCATCGGCCAGAGCCAATTCACCGGAACGCGATACCGCCACCAAGCAACCATCGGCGCGCTCAACGTGCTTGAGGTTGTGCAGACGGATGACACCGGCCGCTTTAACCTGGACGCTGTCAGCCGCGGAAGTCCGGCTGGCCGCACCACCGATGTGGAACGTACGCATGGTCAGCTGGGTACCCGGCTCACCAATCGACTGGGCAGCGATAACACCCACTGCCTCACCGATGTTGATCAGGTGACCACGAGCCAGGTCGCGACCGTAACAGGTACGGCAAACGCCATAGCGGGTTTCACAGCTGATCGGCGAGCGCACGATCACTTCGTCGACGCTGTTCAGCTCGAGGAATTCAACCCACTTCTCGTCGATCAGCGTGCCACCAGGAACGATGACTTCGTCGCTGCCGGGCTTGATCACGTCGCGGGCAATGGTACGGCCCAGTACGCGCTCACCCAACGGCTCCACGATGTCACCGCCTTCAATGTGCGGCGCCATGACCAGACCGCGATCAGTGCCGCAATCGGTCTCGGTGATCACCAGATCCTGGGCCACGTCAACCAGACGACGGGTCAAGTAACCGGAGTTGGCGGTCTTCAATGCTGTATCCGCCAGACCCTTACGGGCACCGTGAGTAGAGATGAAGTACTGAAGTACGTTCAAGCCCTCACGGAAGTTGGCGGTAATCGGCGTTTCGATGATCGAGCCGTCCGGCTTGGCCATCAGACCCCGCATACCCGCCAGCTGACGAATCTGCGCTGCGGAACCCCGGGCACCGGAGTCAGCCATCATGTACATCGAGTTGAAGGACTCCTGCTCCACTTCCTTGCCGTCACGATCCAGCACGCGGGTGGATTTCAGGTTGTCCATCATCGCCTTGGAGATCTCGTCGTTGGCCTTGGACCACAAGTCGATCACCTTGTTGTACTTCTCGCCCTGGGTCACCAGACCCGAGGCGTACTGATCTTCAATCTCTTTCACTTCTTCGGTGGCCGCATCAATGATGTGCGCCTTCTCATCGGGGATGACGAAGTCATTCACACCAATGGAAGCACCGGAAATGGTCGAGTAGGCGAAACCGGTATACATCAACTGGTCAGCGAAGATAACGGTTTCCTTCAGGCCTACCACGCGGTAGCACTGGTTGATCAACTTGGAAATCGCCTTCTTCTTCAGCGGCTGATCCACCAGCTCATAGGGCAAGCCCTTGGGCAGAATCTGGAACAGCAGCGCACGGCCGACCGTGGTATCAACGATACGGGTCTCGGTAGTCCAGCTGTCGTCCTTGTGCTTGACGGTCTCGGTGATACGCACCTTGACCAGCGCATGGAGCTCGACCTGACCACTGCGGTAAGCCATCTCGACTTCATTGACGCCGCTGAAACGCATGCCTTCGCCTTTGGCGTTGATGCGTGTGCGAGTCATGTAATACAGACCCAATACCACGTCCTGCGACGGCACGATGATCGGCTCGCCGGAGGCCGGAGACAGGATGTTGTTGGTCGACATCATCAGCGCACGCGCTTCCAACTGAGCCTCAAGGGTCAGCGGAACGTGTACAGCCATCTGGTCACCGTCAAAGTCGGCGTTGTAGGCAGCACAGACCAACGGGTGCAGCTGAATCGCCTTACCTTCAATCAGAACCGGTTCGAACGCCTGGATACCCAGACGGTGAAGTGTCGGCGCACGGTTCAGCAGTACGGGGTGCTCGCGGATCACGTCAGCGAGGATATCCCATACTTCTGGCAGTTCGCGCTCGACCATCTTCTTCGCAGCTTTGATGGTAGTCGCCAGACCACGATGCTCCAGCTTGCCGAAAATGAATGGCTTGAACAGCTCAAGCGCCATTTTCTTCGGCAGACCACACTGGTGCAGACGCAGAGTCGGGCCTACCACGATCACTGAACGACCGGAGTAGTCAACGCGCTTACCCAGCAGGTTCTGACGGAAGCGACCCTGCTTACCCTTGATCATGTCAGCCAGGGACTTCAGCGGACGCTTGTTGGTACCAGTGATGGCACGACCGCGACGGCCGTTATCCAGCAGCGCATCTACCGATTCCTGCAGCATGCGCTTTTCGTTGCGCACGATGATATCCGGCGCAGACAGATCCAGCAGACGCTTCAAACGGTTGTTACGGTTGATCACCCGGCGATACAGATCGTTCAGATCCGAGGTCGCGAAGCGGCCACCGTCCAGCGGAACCAGCGGACGCAGATCCGGTGGCAGTACTGGCAACACGGTCAGCACCATCCACTCGGGCTTGTTCCCGGAACCGTGGAAGGCTTCCATCAACTTCAGACGCTTGGACAGCTTCTTGATCTTGGTTTCCGAGGTGGTCTGCGGAATCTCTTCACGCAGCACAGCAATCTCATGGACCAGATCCATCGCAGACAGCAATTCGAAGATCGCCTCGGCGCCCATGCGGGCATCGAAGTCATCGCCAAATTCTTCCAGCGCTTCAAAGTACTGCTCGTCGTTCAGCAGCTGACCTTTTTCAAGCGTGGTCATACCTGGCTCGATAACCAGGTAGGATTCGAAATACAGCACGCGCTCGATGTCACGCAGAGTCATGTCCAGCAGCAAACCGATCCGGGAAGGGAGCGACTTGAGGAACCAGATGTGCGCGACAGGCGAGGCCAGTTCAATGTGACCCATGCGCTCGCGACGGACCTTGGCCAAAGCCACTTCCACGCCGCACTTTTCACAGATGACACCACGGTGCTTGAGGCGCTTGTACTTACCGCACAGGCACTCGTAGTCCTTGACCGGGCCAAAGATCTTGGCGCAGAAAAGGCCGTCACGCTCAGGCTTGAACGTACGGTAGTTAATGGTTTCCGGCTTTTTTACTTCGCCGTAGGACCAGGACCGGATCATCTCCGGTGATGCCAAGCCGATTCGAAGGGAATCGAACTCTTCAATCTGTCCCTGGGACTTGAGCAGGTTCAATAAGTCTTTCAAGGCCTAAACTCCTCGCAGTGTCTGAAGGGCGGACTTCTCCGCCCTTCAGACAGGGCAGTTGGTGGTTATTCGGATTCCAGTTCGATATCGATACCGAGCGAGCGGATTTCCTTGATCAACACGTTAAAGGACTCGGGCATGCCGGCCTCCATGCGGTGATCGCCGTCCACGATGTTCTTGTACATCTTGGTACGGCCGTTCACGTCGTCCGACTTCACGGTCAACATTTCCTGCAAGGTGTAAGCGGCGCCGTATGCTTCCAGGGC
This sequence comes from Halopseudomonas laoshanensis, assembly GCF_008365385.1. Lineage (GTDB taxonomy): Bacteria > Pseudomonadota > Gammaproteobacteria > Pseudomonadales > Pseudomonadaceae > Halopseudomonas > Halopseudomonas laoshanensis. The sequence continues at coordinate 7,917 of NZ_QOVF01000013.1, forward strand.
CCACACTTCCATCTCACCGAATCGCTGACCACCAAACTGAGCCTTACCACCCAACGGCTGCTGTGTTACCAGACTGTAAGAGCCGGTAGAACGTGCGTGCATCTTGTCGTCCACCAAGTGGTTCAACTTGAGCATGTACATATAACCAACCGTCACAGGACGATCAAAGGTGTTACCAGTCCGACCGTCGATCAGCTTCATCTGACCGGTATCCGGCAGGTCTGCCAGGCGCAGCATGTGCTTGATCTCGTGTTCCTTGGCACCATCGAATACCGCTGTCGCCATGGGCACGCCACCGCGCAGGTTCTTCGACAGTTCGATGATCTCCTGATCGCTCAGCTCGTCCAGATTTTCCTGGCGGCCACCGACCTTGTTGTAGATCTCGTCAAGGAACTCGCGCAGCTCGGACACCTTGCGCTGGTCTTCGACCATGCGGTTGATCTTCTCGCCCAACCCTTTGGCCGCAAGGCCCAGGTGAGTTTCGAGAATCTGACCAACGTTCATACGCGAAGGTACGCCCAGCGGGTTGAGCACGATATCCACCGGGGTACCGAACTCATCATGCGGCATGTCTTCCACCGGCATAATGACCGAGATAACACCCTTGTTACCGTGACGACCAGCCATCTTGTCACCCGGCTGAATGCGACGCTTGATAGCCAGGTAAACCTTGACGATCTTGAGTACGCCCGGCGCCAGGTCATCGCCCTGCTGCAGCTTGCGCTTCTTGTCTTCGAACTTGTCGTCGAGCAGCTTGCGACGGTCAGACAGATAGGCCTGGGCCATTTCCAGCTGTTCGTTGAGACTGTCTTCGCTCATGCGCAGCTTGAACCACTGGCCATGCTCGATTTCGTCGAGCATCTCGTCGGTCAGCTTGGCACCCTTCTTCAGGCCCGCACCGCCTTCAACGCTCTGACCCAGCAACGCTGAACGCAGACGCTCAAAGGTTGCCACTTCAACAATACGGAACTCTTCCTGCAGATCCTTGCGGATCTCGTCCAGCTGCTCTTTCTCGATAGCCAGTGCGCGTGAATCGCGCTCTACGCCGTCACGGATGAACACCTGTACGTCGATGACCGTACCCTTGGTGCCAGTCGGCACACGCAGGGAGGTATCTTTTACATCCGAGGCCTTCTCACCGAAGATCGCACGCAACAGCTTCTCTTCTGGCGTCAGCTGGGTTTCGCCCTTGGGCGTGACCTTGCCGACCAGAATGTCGCCTGGGCCCACTTCGGCGCCGACGTAGACCACACCAGCCTCATCCAACTTGCCCAGTGCCGATTCACCGACGTTGGGGATGTCGGAAGTAATTTCCTCCGGCCCCAGCTTGGTATCACGCGACACGCAGGTCAGTTCCTGAATGTGGATGGTGGTAAAGCGATCTTCCTGAACCACGCGCTCGGAGACCAGAATCGAGTCTTCGAAGTTGTAACCGTTCCAGGGCATGAACGCGACGCGCATGTTCTGACCCAGGGCCAGCTCACCCATATCAACGGACGAGCCGTCGGCAAGGATGTCATTGCGGACGATCACATCACCTTTCTTCACCAGCGGACGCTGGTTGATGCAGGTGTTCTGGTTGGAACGGGTGTATTTGGTCATGACATAGATGTCGACACCGGCTTCGCCAGCTTCGATCTCGTCATCCGCCACACGCACCACGATACGGCTGGCGTCGACCGAGTCGATCACACCACCGCGACGTGCGGTTACGCAGACACCGGAGTCACGCGCTACGTTACGCTCCATGCCAGTACCTACCAGCGGCTTTTCAGCACGCAGGGTGGGAACGGCCTGACGCTGCATGTTCGAGCCCATCAAGGCGCGGTTGGCATCGTCGTGCTCAAGGAACGGAATCAGCGACGCAGCAACCGATACTACCTGGCGCGGCGACACGTCCATCAGCGTCACTTCATGCGGCGCCTTGACGGTAAATTCGTTCTGGTGACGTACGGCAACCAGATCATCGGTCAGCTTGCCGTCTTCGACCTTGGCGCTAGCCTGGGCGATAACGTGATCGGATTCTTCGATCGCGGACAGGAAGATGATCTCGTCGGTCACCTGGGCGTCACGTACACGGCGGTACGGGCTTTCCAGGAAGCCGTACTTGTTGGTACGAGCATAAGTTGCCAACGAGTTGATCAGACCGATGTTCGGACCTTCAGGCGTTTCGATCGGACATACGCGACCGTAATGCGTGGGGTGTACGTCACGGACTTCAAAGCCGGCACGTTCGCGGGTCAGACCACCTGGCCCAAGAGCCGATACACGGCGCTTGTGGGTAATCTCGGATAGCGGGTTGTTCTGGTCCATGAACTGCGACAGCTGGCTGGAACCGAAGAACTCTTTCACTGCTGCCGCTACCGGCTTGGCATTGATCAGATCCTGCGGCATCAGGCCTTCGCTTTCGGCCATGGACAGACGTTCCTTGACCGCACGCTCAACGCGCACCAGACCAACACGGAACTGGTTCTCGGCCATCTCGCCAACCGAACGCACGCGACGGTTACCCAGGTGGTCGATGTCATCGACAACGCCCTTGCCGTTACGAATGTTGACCAGGGTCTTGAGCACTTCAATGATGTCTTCCTTGCTCAGGACACCAGCGCCTTCGATCTCGTCACGGCCAATACGGCGGTTGAACTTCATCCGGCCCACCGCAGATAGATCGTAGCGATCGCTGCTGAAGAACAGGTTGCCGAACAGGGTCTCTGCTGCATCTTTGGTTGGCGGCTCGCCGGGACGCATCATGCGGTAGATTTCTACCAGTGCATCCAGCTGCGACGCAGTACCGTCAATACGCAGGGTATCGGAGATAAACGGACCACAGTCGATGTCGTTGGTGTACAACGTCTCGACGCGGGCAACCTGGGCTTTCTCCAGCTTGGCGATCAGATCGGCGGTGATTTCAACGTTGCTTTCAACGATGATCTCGCCAGTCGCCGGGTGCACGATCGGCTTGGCGATAGTACGGCCGAGCACGTATTCGTACGGCACTTCCAGGCTGGTGATCTTGGCTTTTTCGAGCTGGGTGATATGCCGAGCAGTAATACGGCGACCCTTCTCGACAATCACCTTGCCCTTGTCATCCTTGATGTCAAAGGTAGCGATTTCACCGCGCAGACGATGAGGCACCAACTCGAGCATCAGGTTTTCACCGGTCACTTCGAACACGTTGGTGTCATAGAAGATATCGAGCATTTCGTCAGTCTGATAACCCAACGCGCGCAGCAGCACGGTCGCGGGCAGCTTGCGACGACGGTCAATACGGACGAATACGCAGTCCTTCGGATCAAACTCGAAGTCCAACCAGGAGCCGCGGTAAGGAATCACGCGGGCCGAGTACAACAGCTTGCCGGAACTGTGGGTCTTGCCACGGTCATGGTCAAAGAACACGCCCGGGCTGCGATGCAGCTGGGAAACAATTACACGCTCGGTACCATTGATTACGAAGGTACCGTTTTCAGTCATCAGGGGGATTTCACCCATGTAGACTTCCTGCTCCTTGATATCCTTGATCGCCTTGTTGGACGACTCGCGATCAAAGATGATCAGGCGCACTTTTACCCGCAAAGGAACCGCATAAGTCACACCGCGCGATACGCATTCCTTGACGTCGAATGCCGGATCACCGAGACGGTAACCCACGTATTCGAGAGCCGCATTACCTGAATAACTGATAATGGGGAACACAGATTTGAAGGCCGCGTGCAGACCGATATCACGAACCTGCTCCTTCGGCATGTCCGATTGCAGGAATTCCCGGTAGGAATCCAGCTGAATCGCCAGCAGATAGGGCACATCCATCACATGCGGCAGTTTGCCAAAGTCCTTGCGGATACGTTTTTTCTCAGTATATGAGTAAGCCATCAGCGTTCCCCAGCTTGGTCACCTGCTTGATTGGCCCTCCCCTGCGGGGAAAGCCAGAAAATGCTTGCAAGCCCTAAGTCTTGCTCACCCCTCGGGGTGCCTTCCCGTCAGTTGCTTCACAGAAGCGAACTAGAACGGAAAAAGGCCGGTGGCACTTTGGCCACCAGCCATCAATCTGACCGATTAAATCAGACTGTCGACGCAAGGTCGCACAAGATTACTTGAGCTCAACCTTGGCGCCGGCTTCTTCCAATGCTTTCTTGGCAGCTTCGGCTTCGTCTTTAGACACGCCTTCTTTGATGGTGCCAGGAGCGCCATCAACCAGTGCCTTGGCTTCTTTCAGGCCCAGACCGGTCAGCTCACGAACAGCCTTGATCACGTTGACTTTCTTCTCACCGGTTTCGGTCAGAACAACGTTGAACTCGGTCTGCTCTTCAGCAACAGCGGCAACAGCAGCAGCCGGACCGGCAGCAGCAGCAGCGGAAACGCCGAACTTTTCTTCCATAGCCTGGATCAGTTCGACAACCTGCATTACGGACATTTCTGATACGGCGTTGATGATATCTTCGTTGGACAGAGCCATGACTCAATATTCCTGTATTGGTGACGGCACCCAGGCCGTCAAAAAATGGTGTGCGATTAAAGTAAGCAGTCGGCCAGCACTTAAGCGGCTTCGGCTTCCTTCTGATCGCGGACGGCGGCCAAGGTACGTACGAATTTGCTGGTAGCGCCTTGAATCACGCTCATCAGCTGGCTGATAGCCTCGTCGTATGTTGGCAGCGTAGCCAAAATGTCGATCTGAGAAGCTTCAAGGAAGTTGCCTTCAAAGGCTGCGGCCTTGATCTCGAATGCGCTCTGACTCTTGGCGAACTCTTTGAACAAACGGGCAGCTGCACCGGGATGTTCGTTAGAGAATGCAATAAGAGTCGGACCTACAAAGACGTCGTTCAAGCACGCATAATCCGTACCTTCAACAGCGCGACGCATCAGCGTGTTACGTACAACTCGTACGTACACACCAGCTTCACGCGCATCTTTACGCAGACCAGTCATAGCAGCAACGCTCACGCCGCGGGCATCAGCCACAACAGCGGAGAGCGCACCTTTGGCAGCTTCGTTGACTTCAGCGACGATGGCTTTCTTGTCTTCGAGCTTAATTGCCACGGGTTTTACTCCTGGATTTACCATTGATCGCCCGAGGGCGACATGTTTTGGTGTCTGATCCAGCCTGCACTGAATCGGGAGCACCATCTGCGTAGGCTTCATGTTTAAGGCTTGCGCCACCTACGGTCTTGGACAGCCCCCGCTACGCAGGGACCCCAATAAGTGGCGCACCGAAAAACGGTGCGCCGGAAAATCAGATATTCAGGGAAGCGTGGTCGATCTGCACGCCCGGACCCATGGTGGTGCTCAGGGTCACGCGCTGCAGATAAACACCCTTGGACGTGGAAGGCTTGGCCTTCTTCAGGTCAGCGATCAGGGCTTCAACGTTTTCCTTCAGTTTCACTGCATCAAAGCCGACTTTGCCGACGGAGCAGTGAATGATGCCGTTCTTGTCAGTACGGTAGCGAACCTGACCGGCCTTGGCGTTCTTGACCGCAGTACCAACGTCTGCAGACACGGTGCCGACCTTCGGGTTAGGCATCAGACCACGTGGGCCCAGCAGCTGACCCAACTGACCAACAACACGCATCGCATCCGGAGAAGCGATAACCACGTCGTAGTTCAGGTCACCGGCTTTCATTTCGGCAGCCAGATCATCCATACCTACTTTGTCAGCGCCGGCGGCCAAAGCGGCTTCGGCATTGGCACCCTGGGTAAATACGGCAACGCGAACGGTCTTGCCAGTGCCGTGCGGCAGCAAGGTGGCGCCACGAACAACCTGGTCGGATTTACGCGGATCAACGCCCAGGTTCACGGACACGTCGACAGACTCGACGAACTTGACGCTGGATACTTCGGCCAACAGAGTGGCGGCGTCTTCAAAGGCGTACGCCTTGTTCGCCTGCACTTTCTCGTTGATAGCCTTTTGACGCTTGCTCAGCTTAGCCATTACACACCCTCCACATTAAGGCCCATGCTACGTGCGGAACCAGCGATGGTCCGTACAGCAGCGTCCATGTCAGCAGCAGTCAGATCAGCCTGTTTAGTCGTGGCGATCTCTTCCAGCTGAGCACGGGTTACGGTGCCGACTTTCTGCGTGTTAGGGCGAGCGGAGCCGCCTTTCAGGCCCGCTGCTTTGAGCAGCAGTACGGCAGCAGGTGTGCTTTTGGTTTCAAAGGTAAAGCTGCGGTCGCTGTAAACGGTGATAATTACAGGAGTCGGCAGACCAGGCTCAGAGCCTTGGGTCTTGGCGTTGAACGCCTTGCAGAACTCCATGATGTTTACGCCGTGCTGACCCAGAGCCGGACCTACCGGCGGACTGGGGTTGGCCTGACCGGCCTTTACCTGCAGCTTGATATAAGCTTGAATCTTCTTAGCCATGCTATTTCTCCATTGGGTAGTAGCGCCTTGCGGCTCCCCGGTTCATTACAACACCACTGACAACAAAACCCCGCAGCGCAAAAGCACTGCAGGGCTCAGGAGGACGTGGGCAATTAGCCCTTTTCTACCTGGCCGAACTCCAGCTCTACTGGGGTGGGACGACCAAAGATGAGAACAGCTACCTGAACTCGGCTCTTCTCATAATTCACTTCTTCTACAACACCGTTGAAATCGGCAAACGGACCATCAGTTACGCGCACCACTTCACCCGGCTCAAACAACGTCTTGGGCTTGGGCTTATCAGTACCGTCAGCTACACGACGGAGAATGATGTCGGCTTCTTTATCGGTAATCGGCGCAGGCTTGTCGGCGGTGCCACCAATAAATCCGAGCACGCGGGTGGTGTCTTTGACCAGGTGCCAGCTTGCCTCATTCATTTCCATCTGGACTAGAACATAGCCGGGAAAGAACTTACGCTCGCTCTTGCGCTTCTGACCATTGCGCATCTCCACCACTTCTTCGGTGGGCACGAGAATCTCGCCGAACAACTCTTCCATTCCGGCGAGCTTGATGCGCTCCTGAAGAGAGCGCATGACATGCTTTTCATAGCCAGAAAAGGCATGCACTACGTACCAACGCTTAGACACGGATCACCCTTAACTAATGAACTGAGAAATGATCCAACCCAGCAAGGTATCCAGCCCCCATAGAACCAGAGCCATCACCAACACAACCGCTACTACGATAAGGGTTGTCTGAGTCGTTTCCGAACGGGTTGGCCAAACCACTTTGCGTATTTCGATACGCGCTTCTTTCAAGAGCGCCCAAAAAGCCTTGCCTTTGGTGGTCTGCAGAGCAACAAAGCCCGCAGCCAAACCTAGCACAACCAGTGCTAGCGCCCGATACAAAACAGGTTCGGCGGCAAAATAATGATTACCATAAACGCCGGCTATAACTATAACGGCCACTACAATCCACTTGGGGATATCTAAGCGGTCATCGTGAAGTTCTGCCTTGGTGCTCATGAATCATCAAATCCTGTTTTGGTAGCCAGAAAAAATCTGGCAGGCCAGGAGGGAATCGAACCCCCAACCTGCGGTTTTGGAGACCGCCGCTCTGCCAATTGAGCTACTGGCCTGTAATCGCAGTCGAGCCGGCAATAGTACCGGCTCGACAGTTCAAGATCAATTGCTAATTAAGCAATAATCTTGGCAACCACGCCGGCACCAACGGTACGGCCGCCTTCGCGAATCGCGAAGCGCAGACCATCTTCCATGGCGATCGGAGCGATCAGAGTGACGACCAGCTTGACGTTATCGCCAGGCATGACCATCTCAACGCCTTCTGGCAGTTCGCACGAACCAGTCACGTCAGTAGTACGGAAGTAGAACTGTGGGCGATAGCCTTTGAAGAACGGAGTGTGACGGCCGCCTTCATCCTTACCCAGCACGTACACTTCAGCTTCGAACTGAGTGTGCGGCTTGATAGTGCCCGGCTTGGCCAGTACCTGGCCACGCTCTACGTCTTCACGCTTGGTACCGCGCAGCAGTACACCTACGTTCTCACCGGCACGACCTTCGTCCAGCAGCTTGCGGAACATCTCAACGCCA
>NZ_QOVF01000014.1 GCF_008365385.1 Halopseudomonas laoshanensis
CAATCCAAGTTCGGATTGTCGTTCATCGGTGTCATGACCACACCAAATTGCTTGGGTGTTATATGGTCAAGCCACACGGGCAATTAGTACTGGTTAGCTCAACGCCTTGCAACGCTTACACACCCAGCCTATCAACGTCGTAGTCTTCGACGGCCCTTTAGGGGAGTCAAGCTCCCGGTGAGATCTCATCTTGAGGCAAGTTTCCCGCTTAGATGCTTTCAGCGGTTATCTTTTCCGAACGTAGCTACCCGGCAATGCCACTGGCGTGACAACCGGAACACCAGGGGTTCGTCCACTCCGGTCCTCTCGTACTAGGAGCAGCCCCTCTCAAATCTCAAACGTCCACGGCAGATAGGGACCGAACTGTCTCACGACGTTCTAAACCCAGCTCGCGTACCACTTTAAATGGCGAACAGCCATACCCTTGGGACCGGCTTCAGCCCCAGGATGTGATGAGCCGACATCGAGGTGCCAAACACCGCCGTCGATATGAACTCTTGGGCGGTATCAGCCTGTTATCCCCGGAGTACCTTTTATCCGTTGAGCGATGGCCCTTCCATACAGAACCACCGGATCACTAAGACCTACTTTCGTACCTGCTCGACGTGTGGGTCTCGCAGTCAAGCGCACTTTTGCCTTTATACTCTACGCACGATTTCCGACCGTGCTGAGTGCACCTTCGTACTCCTCCGTTACTCTTTGGGAGGAGACCGCCCCAGTCAAACTACCCACCATACACTGTCCTCGATCCGGATAACGGACCAGAGTTAGAACCTCAAAGTTGTCAGGGTGGTATTTCAAGGTTGGCTCCACATGAACTAGCGTCCACGCTTCAAAGCCTCCCACCTATCCTACACAAACAAATTCAAAGTCCAGTGCAAAGCTATAGTAAAGGTTCACGGGGTCTTTCCGTCTAGCCGCGGATACACTGCATCTTCACAGCGATTTCAATTTCACTGAGTCTCGGGTGGAGACAGCGCCGCCATCATTACGCCATTCGTGCAGGTCGGAACTTACCCGACAAGGAATTTCGCTACCTTAGGACCGTTATAGTTACGGCCGCCGTTTACCGGGGCTTCGATCAAGAGCTTCGCCGAAGCTAACCCCATCAATTAACCTTCCGGCACCGGGCAGGCGTCACACCCTATACGTCCACTTTCGTGTTTGCAGAGTGCTGTGTTTTTAATAAACAGTTGCAGCGGCCTGGTATCTTCGACCGGCATGGGCTTACGTAGTAAATACTTCACCCTCACCGGCGCACCTTCTCCCGAAGTTACGGTGCCATTTTGCCTAGTTCCTTCACCCGAGTTCTCTCAAGCGCCTTGGTATTCTCTACCTGACCACCTGTGTCGGTTTGGGGTACGATTTCTAGTTACCTGAAGCTTAGAGGCTTTTCCTGGAAGCATGGCATCAACCACTTCTCTTTCTAAAAGAAAGATCGTCATCAGTTCTCGGCCTTGATCTCCCGGATTTACCTAAGAAATCAGCCTACCACCTTAAACACGGACAACCAACGCCGTGCTGGCCTAGCCTTCTCCGTCCCCCCATCGCAGTAACTACAAGTACGGGAATATTAACCCGTTTCCCATCGACTACGCCTTTCGGCCTCGCCTTAGGGGTCGACTCACCCTGCGTCGATTAACGTTGCGCAGGAACCCTTGGTCTTCCGGCGTGGGAGTTTTTCACTCCCATTGTCGTTACTCATGTCAGCATTCGCACTTCTGATACCTCCAGCCAACTTCTCAATTGACCTTCACAGGCTTACAGAACGCTCCTCTACCGCTCATCCTAAGATGAACCCGTAGCTTCGGTGTATGGTTTGAGCCCCGTTACATCTTCCGCGCAGGCCGACTCGACTAGTGAGCTATTACGCTTTCTTTAAAGGATGGCTGCTTCTAAGCCAACCTCCTAGCTGTCTAAGCCTTCCCACATCGTTTCCCACTTAACCATAACTTTGGGACCTTAGCTGACGGTCTGGGTTGTTTCCCTTTTCACGACGGACGTTAGCACCCGCCGTGTGTCTCCCGTGCTGACACTCACTGGTATTCGGAGTTTGCATGGGGTTGGTAAGTCGGGATGACCCCCTAGCCCAAACAGTGCTCTACCCCCAGTGGTGATACACGAGGCGCTACCTAAATAGCTTTCGAGGAGAACCAGCTATCTCCGAGCTTGATTAGCCTTTCACTCCTATCCACAAGTCATCCGCTAACTTTTCAACGGTAGTCGGTTCGGTCCTCCAGTGCCTGTTACGGCACCTTCAACCTGCCCATGGATAGATCGCCCGGTTTCGGGTCTATACCCTGCGACTAAACGCCCTATTAAGACTCGGTTTCCCTACGCCTCCCCTAGACGGTTAAGCTCGCCACAGAATATAAGTCGCTGACCCATTATACAAAAGGTACGCAGTCACCCAACAAGTGGGCTCCCACTGCTTGTACGCATACGGTTTCAGGATCTATTTCACTCCCCTCACAGGGGTTCTTTTCGCCTTTCCCTCACGGTACTGGTTCACTATCGGTCAGTCAGGAGTATTTAGCCTTGGAGGATGGTCCCCCCATGTTCAGACAACGTTTCACGTGCGCCGTCCTACTCGATTTCACAACTAAGAGCCTTTCGTGTACGGGGCTATCACCCACTATGGCGGCCATTTCCAGGGCCTTCCACTAAACTCTAAATTGCTTAAGGGCTGCTCCCCGTTCGCTCGCCGCTACTTGGGGAATCTCGGTTGATTTCTTTTCCTCGGGGTACTTAGATGTTTCAGTTCCCCCGGTTCGCCTCACACACCTATGTATTCAGTGTGTGATACCTAGCTTATGCTAAGTGGGTTTCCCCATTCAGAGATCTCCGGATCAAAGTCTGTTTGCCGACTCCCCGGAGCTTATCGCAGGCTACAACGTCTTTCATCGCCTCTGACTGCCAAGGCATCCACCGTATGCGCTTATTCACTTGACCATATAACCCCAAACAATCTGTCGTTAGCCGAAGCTAGCGCCGATTATTCAAAGCGATATGTATGACATGATTCACGACAATCCGGAACTTGCGTTGAGATTACAAGTTACCTTAGCCATAACAGGTCGCAGTGAAACGCCTGTTATGTCTATCATTTCTATCACTTTCCCACATTGTTAAAGAGCGACTGGCACAAAGACCAGACATCAACAATCCACACGGTGCCTTCCCGGTGATTGTTCATGTATGAACTCTGGCGTCTAGCGATCGGTATCTCGGTCGTGTCTGACCTACTGCGTCTTGGTGGAGCCAAGCGGGATCGAACCGCTGACCTCCTGCGTGCAAGGCAGGCGCTCTCCCAGCTGAGCTATGGCCCCTTTTTCAAGACCTTCCACACCTCGACAATTGGTGGGTCTGGGCAGATTCGAACTGCCGACCTCACCCTTATCAGGGGTGCGCTCTAACCAACTGAGCTACAGACCCAATTGCCCGGGGACGCTCGAAACAGATAAGCCTAGACTTAGCTGCTACGGGTGAACTGTAGCTTGAGAGCTAAAGACCCTATCGCTTTCTTAATGAATCAAGTAATTCGTGTGAGTGCTTGACCGAATGGTCTGTGATCTATCGATTAAGGAGGTGATCCAGCCGCAGGTTCCCCTACGGCTACCTTGTTACGACTTCACCCCAGTCATGAATCACACCGTGGTAACCGTCCTCCCGAAGGTTAGACTAGCTACTTCTGGTGCAACCCACTCCCATGGTGTGACGGGCGGTGTGTACAAGGCCCGGGAACGTATTCACCGTGGCGTTCTGATCCACGATTACTAGCGATTCCGACTTCACGGAGTCGAGTTGCAGACTCCGATCCGGACTACGAGAGGTTTTATGGGATTAGCTCCACCTCGCGGCTTGGCAACCCTTTGTACCCCCCATTGTAGCACGTGTGTAGCCCTGGCCGTAAGGGCCATGATGACTTGACGTCATCCCCACCTTCCTCCGGTTTGTCACCGGCAGTCTCCTTAGAGTGCCCACCATAACGTGCTGGTAACTAAGGACAAGGGTTGCGCTCGTTACGGGACTTAACCCAACATCTCACGACACGAGCTGACGACAGCCATGCAGCACCTGTGTCTGAGTTCCCGAAGGCACCAATCCATCTCTGGAAAGTTCTCAGCATGTCAAGGCCAGGTAAGGTTCTTCGCGTTGCTTCGAATTAAACCACATGCTCCACCGCTTGTGCGGGCCCCCGTCAATTCATTTGAGTTTTAATCTTGCGACCGTACTCCCCAGGCGGTCAACTTAGTGCGTTAGCTGCGCCACTAAGAACTCAAGGTTCCCAACGGCTAGTTGACATCGTTTACGGCGTGGACTACCAGGGTATCTAATCCTGTTTGCTCCCCACGCTTTCGCACCTCAGTGTCAGTATCAGTCCAGGTAGTCGCCTTCGCCACTGGTGTTCCTTCCTATATCTACGCATTTCACCGCTACACAGGAAATTCCACTACCCTCTACCGTACTCTAGCCAAGCAGTTATGGATGCAGTTCCCAGGTTGAGCCCGGGGATTTCACACCCATCTTACTTAGCCACCTACGCGCGCTTTACGCCCAGTAATTCCGATTAACGCTTGCACCCTCTGTATTACCGCGGCTGCTGGCACAGAGTTAGCCGGTGCTTATTCTGTCGGTAACGTCAAGATTGCAGCGTATTAAGCTACAACCCTTCCTCCCAACTTAAAGTGCTTTACAATCCGAAGACCTTCTTCACACACGCGGCATGGCTGGATCAGGCTTGCGCCCATTGTCCAATATTCCCCACTGCTGCCTCCCGTAGGAGTCTGGACCGTGTCTCAGTTCCAGTGTGACTGATCATCCTCTCAGACCAGTTACGGATCGTCGCCTTGGTGAGCCGTTACCTCACCAACAAGCTAATCCGACCTGGGCTCATCTGATAGCGCAAGGTCCGAAGATCCCCTGCTTTCTCCCGTAGGACGTATGCGGTATTAGCGTCCGTTTCCGAACGTTATCCCCCACTATCAGGCAGATTCCCAGGCATTACTCACCCGTCCGCCGCTCTCAAGGGAAGCAAGCTTCCCTCTACCGCTCGACTTGCATGTGTTAGGCCTGCCGCCAGCGTTCAATCTGAGCCATGATCAAACTCTTCAGTTTTAAGACTGATTGGGTTTTGTGAAAACCCTAAACTTGGCTCAGCTTTATTACAAAAAACTCAGTGAATTCACAGAGTAACTTGCTTAGGCTGATAATCTTTCGGATCATCAATCCCATAAGGCAAGCACCCACACGAATTACTTGATTCACATTGTTAAAGAGCGTTTCGGT
>NZ_QOVF01000015.1 GCF_008365385.1 Halopseudomonas laoshanensis
AACCAGTACTAATTGCCCGTGTGGCTTGACCATATAACACCCAAGCAATTTGGTGTGGTCATGACACCGATGAACGACAATCCGAACTTGGATTGAGATGACAGTTACCAGCAACACCCATTTCTATCACCGAACCACCCCTTTACGCCGTGTAGACTAACACCTGCACAGCAACGAATTGCTTGACGACCATAGAGCATTGGAACCACCTGATCCCATCCCGAACTCAGAAGTGAAACGATGCATCGCCGATGGTAGTGTGAGGTTTCCTCATGTGAGAGTAGGTCATCGTCAAGCGCTTATACTGAATAGCCCCGCCTGGAAACAGCGCGGGGCTTTTCTTTGCGCGCAGGAAAAGTCACACAGCAGCCCGCGAACAACACCGATACCCGCAAATCATCCTCATTGGCCGACCTTTACTTGGTCATACCTGGCCCACCCCGTCATTCCCGCGCAGGCGGGAATCCAAGCGCAGGTTCAGACCTCGCACATCTCTACAGTTTTTGCGATGGCGGTTAAGGTCACAATAGTTTCCTCCTGCGCGGGAATGACGGGGTAGGTGGGTAGTATGGCCAGGCGGTTAGTCACGATGGGGTGGCTAGTCAATGGCGGGCGAGAGAAGCCAGAGCGGGCTTCGGATCAGCCTGTGGCTGCTTGTCCTCGCCCCGCACCTCTTGCAGCTTCAGCTTTAAAACCACATTCCCCATTCATTCTGCTTCGCCACAGCGTTATCATGCGGCTTTGATAATTATGGTTCCGCTTACACATGCTTAGTACCCTGCTTTCAATGATGTCTGATGGGCAATTCCATTCTGGTGAAAAGCTGGGAGAGTCGCTGGGCGTGAGTCGTGCTGCAGTATGGAAGTCGCTGTCCCGGCTGGAGAAAGAGGGTTTCCCTATTCAGCGCGTACGTGGCAAGGGCTACCGTATTCCCAAAGGCGCAGTGTTGTTTGATCTGGATGCAATACAGCAGCATCTGCCGACTGATATTGCGACCTACTGGCAGTGGCACCTGTACCCGTCTATTGATTCGACCAATGCCGAGGCGCAGCGCCTGATGGCTAGCGCTGGCGGCCATCAACCGCTGGTATGCATCGCTGAGCAGCAAAGCGCCGGACGGGGCCGTCGCGGCCGTACCTGGGTCAGCCCTTATGGCCAGAATATTTACATGACCCTGGTAGAGCCTTTCAGTAATGGTGCCCAAGGCCTGGAGGGCCTAAGCCTGATTGTCGGTATAGTGTTGGCTGACACGCTGGAAAGCTGTGGTTACCCTCAGGTCCGTTTGAAGTGGCCGAACGATCTGCTGCTCGAGAATAGGAAGTTGGCAGGTATCCTGATCGAAATCGCCGGTGATCTGACCTCTGATTGTGTTGCTGTCATCGGTGTAGGAATCAACGTGTTGATGCGAGCTGAAGCCGGGGCGCAGATTGATCAGGCGTGGACGTCCTTGTTGCAGGCGCCAGGTCAGGGCGAGCTAGACAGGAACAAGCTGGTTGCCACTTTTGCGCAAAAGTTGCTTCTAGCAATGCGCGAATTCAGACGCTCAGGTTTTCAGGTATTCATTCCTGAATGGGAAAAACGCGACGCCTGGCTTGGTCAGTCAGTCAGTGTGGTATCCGGGGCGAACGTCCTGAACGGCGTTCATCGGGGCATCAGTGAGCGTGGCGCCCTCAGATTGCAGACTGCTGAGGGTGAGATGCTGGTCAGTGGTGGTGAAGTCAGTCTGAGGGTCAATAATGCTCCTTGAGCTCGATTGTGGAAATACGCTGATCAAATGGCGGCTGTTGGACAGGGAAGGTCGC
Source organism: Halopseudomonas laoshanensis (assembly GCF_008365385.1). Classification (GTDB taxonomy): domain Bacteria; phylum Pseudomonadota; class Gammaproteobacteria; order Pseudomonadales; family Pseudomonadaceae; genus Halopseudomonas; species Halopseudomonas laoshanensis. Next base: position 1,803 of record NZ_QOVF01000015.1, read on the forward strand.
GTGCGCGATCGTGACATGGCGCCCGACCTGGTTGAGCTGCAGCTATTGCTGGGCGGTCAGGAGCGAGAAATAAGCGCTTGCCGGCTGGTAAGCGTACGCTCTGCGGATGAAACCCAGGTGGTGATGGATCAGTTGACCAGTTGGCTTAAGCTGCACCCTGTGTTGGCCCGGACCAGTATGCATCTGGCCGGCGTCACCAACGGCTATACCGATCATACCAAGCTGGGAATGGATCGCTGGCTGGCGGTTGCGGCCGCCTATGCAAGGTGCCAGCGCGCCTGTGTAGTGATTGATCTTGGTACTGCAATCACTGTCGACTTCGTTCAGAAGGACGGTCAGCACCTGGGAGGCTACATCGCGCCGGGTAGTAAGTTGCTGCGCACCGGACTCAAACGCCACACCCGATTGATCCGCTATGACGAGAACCTGTTGGGTGATCTGCTGCTGCCGTCTCCAGGGAGTAATACTGCAGAGGCGGTGGAGTTCGGATGCGATCTGATGCTTGCGGGTTTTGTTCGAGAGCAGTATCGGATAGCTCACCAGCTGCTCGGTGACGATATGCTGGTGATTCTAACCGGCGGAGATGCTGAGCGCATGGCTGAGGCGCTCCCAGGGGAGTGTCAGGTAATCAATGACCTGGTGTTTGACGGCCTTGCTCTCGCCTGCCCAGTGGAGGTGGAGTGATGCGCTTTTTATTCCTGTTTCTGCTGTTGCTCAACATTCTCTACGGACTGTGGCAGCTGCAGGACGGCAATGCCGATGAGTCTTTATATCAGGCTGCCGACCAAGCTCTGGAGCAACTGCCTGTCGCCGAGGCGACGATAGAGGAGTCTGAGCCTGAGGTTGAAGCGACTCCCTCTATAGAAGAGCGCCAACCGTCGACAGTTCTCTGCGTCAATCTTGGCGTGTTCAATGTCAGACCTGAAGCTGAGCAGTTGCGCCAGAGGTTGCTGGCTTTGTCCATAGAATCCGAAGTTATCAGTCGCGAAGTCCCAGGTAGCCAGGATTATTGGTTAGTGATGCCTGTGCAGGGTGGCCAGGTTGAAGCCTTGCAGCGTCTCAGTACTTTGCAGAGCGAAGGTATCGACAGCTTCATTATTACCCAGGGAGCTCTGGCCAATAACATCTCCTTGGGGGTGTTCCGGCGCGAGGACTATGCGCTGGCACGCCAGGCGCAGCTTGAGGCCATGGGTCACTCAGTCAGGGTTGAAAGGCAGGAAAGTGTGAGCAGTGAGTATCTGGTGCAAGTCGACAGCGCGGCTCGCCGTCTGGTTGATCAATCCTTGTTGGCCGGGCTGCGGAAAAGCTTTCCGGCGTTGCAGCATCAGTTCCTTCCTTGTAAATCGATTGCGGACTAAGCGGCCATCGCCTATGATATGCGCCGCTCTGAATGGTGGCGTTTCCTTGAATCTCCGTCAGAATGAGTGTTATCAGCACACAAGTAGCGGTTTTTACTAATAAATGTGTTGACAGTGCGGCGCCAAGTGAAGAAAATGGCGCCCTCTTACGGAGGGGTTCCCGAGCGGTCAAAGGGATCAGACTGTAAATCTGACGGCTTAGCCTTCGAAGGTTCGAATCCTTCCCCCTCCACCAGATTTAGCAATAGCCAGAGCTCGGCGGGTATAGTTCAACGGTAGAACCTCAGCCTTCCAAGCTGATGGTGCGGGTTCGATTCCCGCTACCCGCTCCAATTCTGGCTGAGCAAAAAGTGTATAAGCTCATGTAGCTCAGCTGGTAGAGCACACCCTTGGTAAGGGTGAGGTCAGCGGTTCAATTCCGCTCATGAGCTCCAGTATAGAGGCAGATATGCAGATATCTGCCTTTTGTTTAATGGTCGCGTGACTCGCGCATTGCACTCACGAAGAGGGGATCTCTCGATGGCTAAAGAGAAGTTCGAACGTAAAAAACCGCACCTTAACGTGGGCACCATCGGTCACGTTGACCATGGCAAAACCACTCTGACTGCAGCGCTGACCCGTGTTTGTGCTGAAGCTTACGGCGGATCCGCCCGTGGCTTCGATCAAATCGACAACGCGCCGGAAGAAAAGGCTCGCGGTATCACCATCAACACCTCGCAC
>NZ_QOVF01000016.1 GCF_008365385.1 Halopseudomonas laoshanensis
TGTAGTGGTCTACTAATCCCGGACACCGAAATGGGTGGTAAATTTACCGCCATAGCTGAGGTGTTCCATGACAAGACAACGTCGTACGTTTTCAACTGAGTTCAAGCACGATGCCGCGTTGCTGGTTCTAGACCAGGGATACTCGGTCATAGAGGCAAGCAAGTCCCTGGGAGTTGGAGAAACAGCACTACGACGCTGGGTCGACCAGTTACGAACCGAGCGTGACGGCGGTACGCCCAAGGGTAAAGCTTTAACCCCAGAGCAACAGAAGATTCAGGAGCTCGAAGCCCGGATCAATCGGCTTGAACGGGAGAAAGCGATATTAAAAAAGGCTACTGCTCTCTTGATGGCGGACGAGCTCGATCGTTCGCGTTGATAGACCGGTTAAGTGAGCATGAGCCTGTTGAACTGGTCTGTGAAGCGTTCGGCATCTCCCGATCCAGCTACTACGATTCCCGGCGTCGCCGGAAGCAAATTGATCCCGAGAAATTGAGGCTGCGCAGTAAGGTAAATCAGCTGTTTAACGAGAGCCGGAGCTCTGCGGGTAGCAGATCGATCATGGGATCGATGCGCGAAGAAGGGTTTCAAATCGGCCGGTTCAAGGTCCGAAGCCTCATGCGCGATCTTGGGTTGGTATCCAAGCAGCCAGGGCGTCATGCGTACAAGTCCGCTACCGTTGAGCGAGTAGATATCCCGAACCATCTGAACAGAGAGTTTGCCGTGCAAGCGCCTAACCAGGCCTGGTGTGGCGACATCACCTATATTTGGGCTCAAGGACGCTGGTGTTACCTTGCCGTCGTCTTGGATCTGTTTAGCCGTTGTGTTGTGGGTTGGGCGCTATCGAGTCACCCGAATGCAGAGCTGGTCATAAGAGCGCTGGATATGGCTTATGAACAGCGAGGCCGGCCTCAGGACGTGATGTTTCACTCGGACCAGGGAAGCCAGTATGTCAGCCGCAAATTCAGGCAACGGTTATGGCGCTACCGTATGAGGCAAAGCATGAGCCGACGGGGCAACTGCTGGGATAACGCGCCCATGGAGCGGCTGTTCCGCAGCTTGAAGTCAGAATGGATACCAGGCACCGGATACACCACGTTCAAAGAAGCACAGCGAGACATCAGCTATTACCTGATGACACGCTACAACTGGCTGAGACCACATCAATTCAATGATGGTTTAGCACCTGCCAGGGCAGAGGAAAAACTTTATCCACTGTCCGGAATCAGTTGACCACTACA